>JAZJZE010000001.1:0-250067 GCA_040390065.1 bacterium
AGCGCAGCCGGGTTAGGCGACGTCGGCGAATGGAATGGGCCGATGGCGCTGGATGCCGGTCCCGTGAAGGGCCGGCTGAGGGCGACGTCGGCAAATGCAAGGGTCACACTCCGGGGAGCGTGGCCCTATGCTGATGAGATGCTGGCGTTGCCCAAGCCGTTCATCGCGCGTGCCAGCGGGGGCGGCCACTTCAAGGTTGGCCATTCGGGACCGCGGGTCGCAGTGCTCGTATGCTCATTGGCTCCACCACGAGCGTGACGACCCGGTTGGCGCGGAGGTGACTGAAGCCTTCACCGTGCTTTTCCTTTCGCCGATCCCTGCGACGGCGACGTCGCCACCTTCGTCGTGGAGCCGACGGGCATACCAATGATACGGCGGCCGCCCCCAGGAGTTCCCGGCAACCGTTGCATTGGGGGCCCGATGCGCTTCATGGTTCGTCCGTCGGCGTCGTATCGGTTGCTTCTGTTGCATCGGTTGACAACACGGGCAAAGCCACCCCCAACACCTTGAAACCCGGCCTCCAACTCCCAGCAAGCGTGAAGCCGGCGGCCCCCACCATGTACCCGGTCAGCGACCTCATCCTTCGCGCCCACCGGGTCGACCACGCCGTCCTGCACGGTGACGTCTGGCCGTCCTTCGATCTCGGCGTGGACGGCATCGGCGATCTCCTCGAACGTAGGGTCCGCGAGAAGCCCGACAAGGCCTTCCTCGCATTCTATGACGACGATGCCCGCACGCGTTCGTCGTGGACGCGTCAGGAGTTTGTCGTCGAGGTCCGCAAGGCCGCGAAAGTCATGGAGGACTTGGGCCTCGTCGCGGGGGACTGCATCGCGACGGCGGACGAGTTCAACCACGCGGATACGCTCGTCGTCCTGTATGCGGCTTGGGCGTCAGGCATCGTGGTCGCACCTCTGAATTTGAAGGAGGACGACGCACGGCTGGAGTTCATCCTCACGCACGCGCATGCGAAGGCGCTCTTCGTCCGCGATGCGTACGCCAAGCGCGTCGCGCCCATTGCGCGGAAGGCCGGCGCCAGCATCGTGGCGTCCTTCGGCGAGTCCTGCGAGCGGCAGTTCTACGACGCGGAATGGGGCGAGATGATGTTCAGCGTCACCGGGGAGTTCGATCTCGGGCCGCAGAAGTTGTCAAGCGACGCACTCATCGTCTACACGTCGGGCACGACGGGAAACCCGAAGGGCGTGGTCCTCACGCACGAGATGCTGTACGACGCGCACGGCATCGCATTGCACCACGGATTTGGCGAGTCGGACACGTTCATGACGGCGATGCCGCTCTTCCACGTCAACGCCATCGTGACGACGTGCCTCACGGCGCTCTGGTGCGGCGCCACCGTCGTGCTGAACCGCAAGTGGAAGCCGCAGCTCTTCTGGGAACGAGTCTACGCGGAGAACGTCAGTGCCACCTCCGTGGTTCCCGCGATGCTGAAGTCGCTGGCCGACATCGGGGAGGATCTCGGGAAATTCGGTGGGCTCCGGGACCGTTTCAAGACCGTCATCTGTGGCGCCGGCCAACTGTATGTCGACGTCGCGGAGGCCTTCACGGCGACGTTCGGCATCCGCATCGCGCACGGTTGGGGCATGTCGGAGACGACGTGCTACTCGTGCTTCCTGCCCGCCGGCCTCACGGAAGCGCAGTACACGCAGGCAATCGCCACGCACGGGTTCCCGTCGATCGGCGTTCCCATCGTGCACAACCAGATGGGAATCATCGACCCCGACACCGGTAAGCCCCGGCCCGTTGCCGTCTTCGGCAAACCGGTCCCGCCCGAGTGCTGGGGAGAAATCGTCGTGTCGGGCCGCAACGTCATGAAGGAGTATTTCCACAACCACGAGGCCAACCGCAAGACGTTCCCCTACGGCGTCCTGCAGACGGGCGACGAAGGCTTCTGCGCCAAGGACGCAAAGGGGCGCACCTTCTTCTTCATCGTCGGCCGCATCAAGGAACTCATCGAACGCGGCGGCGAGAAGTACAGCACCTTCGAGATCGACCAACTCCTGCGCAGCGTCCCCGGCGTCGAGAATGCGCTTGCCTACGGCTTCAAGTCGCAGAAACTCGGCCAGGAGATTGGTGCCGTCATCGAGAAGAAACCCGGCGCCGTCCTCGACGAGGCCGCCGTCGTCGCCTGGTTCAAGCAGAAGGGCGTGCCGTGGGAGAAATCCCCAAAGGTCGTCAAGTTCGTCGACGCAATCCCCAAGACTGCGACAGGGAAGGACCAACGCCTGCGCTTTGCGCCTCTCTTCGAATCCTACTACGAGACGCAGTTCCGGCCGGCCAAGCCCTGACGGGCGAAGGCCTCAAGAACCACCCCGCCTGGTGAGCATCATGGCCCTGCACGTCCCGATGGCTGAAGTCCAGTTGTGGCAGTCCCGCCCGAAGCCGGCCGAGAACGGCGCCGAAACGGTCGTCATCCTCCTGCCGTCCGAGGAGTCGTTCGCGCGCCAGCTCGCCGAGATGCGCACCAAGGCCAAGTGAGCCAGCGGGCGTCCCGGCGAAGGCCTGAAGAGGCTCGTAACGCCATGCACCCAGCGTGGCCCGCCGCATCGCTCACGCCGACCTCGAGGCCCGCAAGAACGAGCCGAAACCCGTCGTGACCGGCCCCGAGACCGTCGTCTCCCTGCCGCCCATGCAGCGCACGTTTGGCATCCCCGTCGTGGAAGACGGTCCGACGACGACGTTTCCAGGAGAACCCACTCCCGTGGTGGCCAAACGCGCCCTTCCCGCTTGGCGCCGCGGCTTCGGCCACGTCTTCCCGTGGCTCGCCTTCATCCTCCTGGCCTGCGTCCTCGTGCAGGTCTACCTGGCAGGCCGCGGCCTCCTCGTGGCGGGGCAGACGATGGCGGCGCACACGACGTTCGTGCACGTCTTCGAGTTGCTGCCCCTTGCCATGATCCCCTGCGCGGCGGTCGGCCGGCTGGGACATTTCGCCATCTGGGGCAGTGTTGCCATGCAAGTCCTCATCGAAGTGCAGTACCCGCTCATCAAGGCCACGAACTGGGTGCGCGCCATCCACCCCGTCAACGCGCTCCTGATTTTCGGCTTGGCGCTGCTGCTCGTTGCGCGCTTCCCGTTCTGGGCCACGTGGGCGCGGCCCCGGGCGCGTTGACTCGTGGCCGACGCACCGCCGCTTCGCCTCCTGCAGCCGGCCGCCGAGGCGACGTGGGCCAAGACCGACCGCGTCCTCCACAAGCTCAGCCGGAAGAACCCGATCCCCGCCGAAGCGCCCATCCTCGGGACGGATGGCTTTGCCGCCCTCGTGCAATCGATCACCCACCAACAGGTATCCCTGGCCGCCGGCCAGACCATCCACGGGCGCCTCGTGAAAGTGCTCGGCGGAAAGGTCACCCCGCGCCGCGTGTTGGCTCGCACTCCGGAGCAGTTGCGCGCCGCCGGCCTGTCCCGCGGAAAATCGGCTTACATCCTTGACCTCGCCGACAAGACCCAACGCGGCGACGTCGAGTTCGCGCGCTTCCCCGCCATGCCCGACGACGCCATCATCGCGGAATTGACGGCCGTGAAGGGCATCGGCGTTTGGACTGCGAAGATGTACCTCATTTTTCATTTGGAGCGACCCGACGTGTTTGCCCCCGAAGACCTCGGATTGCGGTTGGCGGTTTCCATGGCCTATGGAGTCGAGCCGGAGAGGGCGGCGGCAGTGATGGAACGCGCGCGGGAGGCCTGGTCACCGTACAATTCCGTGGCGGCGCGGGTCCTGTGGCTCAGCCGGCGTTGAACGCGCGCTTCAGTCCGTGATGAGCTTCTCGTCCGGCCGAGATTCTGGGAAGAAGTGGGACAATCGTTAAACCTCCGCTGAGGATTGTCGGGTCGTTCCCGGCACTCGGCGTTGTGGCCAAGAACCGATGAACGACCAGGGGAGGACCGAAGCATGCAAGCACAACTCATCACGTACCAGCTGAAAGATATCTCACAGGCGGAGTACCGCAAGCGCATGGTCGAACCGGATGCGCCGATCTTGGCGAACGTCCCCGGTCTCATTTCGAAGACCTGGCTGGCGGATGAGGCCAAGAACACCTTTGGAGGCTTCTATCTGTGGGAAAGCAAAGCTGCGATGCAGACGTTCATGCAGTCCGATCTCGTGAAGGCCGTCGTCAGCCGCCCGTTTGTGAAAAACGTCGCCTCGGTTGACTTTGAAGTGAACCAGAAGCCTTCAATGATCACGAGGGGACTCAAGTAAGCAACGGCGCGACAAACGCCGAGGGAGATGAAGCCCGCTCGAAACCCGCTGGCGTCTTGCCATGGGGCGAACCGAGGCCGGACGTGGCGTGCCGGCCGGCACGTCTTCCTCATCCTCCATCTGCGGCGGCCCGACGTCTTGGCACCGGAGGACTTGGGTCTGCGGCTCGCCGTTTCGGATGCCTGCGACGTGGACCCAGACGACGCCGCTGCACCCATGCTCGAGAAGAAGGCCGCATGGTCGCCGTACAACTCGGTGGCGGCGCGTGTGCGATGGCTGAGTCGGCGAAGCGCGTCGCCCGGGCCACTGCCCATCCGCCGCGTGCGCCGTGGCCCAACCGCTTATGAGGGGGAGGCAAGTCTTGACCTCGTGGCCTACATCCGGACCATCTCCGAAGATGACGCGGACGGCAAGCTGTTCGAGATCTACGACGAGATCCAGCGCAACCGCGGCCGCGTGTCCAACATCCTGCGCCTTTCGAGCCTCGAACCCAAATCGATGCGGGCCCACCTGGACCTCTACATGACGACCGTCTTCGGCAAGGGCGGCCTGTCCCGGAAGGAATCCGAGATCCTGGCCGTCGCCGTGAGCGCCACCAACGGCGACTCCTACTGCACGACCCACCACAAGGAGGCCCTTGGCCGATACTCGAAGGACCACGCCTTCGTCGAGGAGGTCGCAAAGGCGCCCGGCAAGGTCAAGCTGCCCGCCCGCGAACGCGTCCTTGTCGACTACGCCGTCGCCCTCACGGCGCATCCCGCCAAGGGCGTCAAGTCGGAAGTCGACGCCATGAAGAAGGCCGGCCTCAAGGACGAAGAGATCCTGCAGGCGGCGCAGATCGTCGGCTACTTCAACTTCGCAAACCGGCTCGCGATCGGCCTCGGCGTCGACCTCGAGCCCGAGAACGAGCGCGACTATCACTACTAGGCTGCAGCGTGGACGCCGCCAACGCCCTTGGCCACCTCGCAGTCGGCTTCGGGCTTGGCGCCAGTCTGGCCATCCCGCCGGGCCCCGTGAACGCCCTCATCGCCCGTGAAGCGGGGCGCCACGGCACCATGGCCGGCATCCGCGCCGGCATCCCCGCCCCCATCGTGGACACGACGTACATGCTCCTCGTCCTCTTTGGCGTCGCCCACCTCGTCGACCTCCAGGCCATCGCCCCGTGGCTGGCCGGGGTCGGCGCGTTCCTCATGGCGTACCTGGCCTGGGACACGGTGCGCGTCCGTCACGGCGTGCGCGAACTTCCTGGGCCTTGGGCCGTCTGGGCGGTCACGCTTTCCAATCCGTTCCAGTATGCTTGGTGGATCTCCGCCGGCGTGACGTTCCTCGCTGCCACGGGGGCGTGGGGGATCGCGGGCTTCCTGTGCGCCATCTTCGGATGGGTCGTCACGTTCAGCTTCCTCGTCTCCCGCGGCGCCCAGAAGTGGGGCTGGTTCACGCCCCTCTTGGAAATCGTGAGCGCGGACCTGCTGTTCGCCTTCGCGCTGCAGCTCGGCGCCGCCGCCGCAGGACTTTAGGCCGCGCCGCCGTGGCCAGGCCGTGGGAATCGGCGACATCCTCTCAGGCCTCACGTCGTTTGCCAAGGAGACGATGCAGCGCATGGGCCCGCTCGGGGTCTTCCTGCTCATGGCCATGGAGTCCATGGTCATCCCGATTCCCAGCGAAGCCGTCATGCCGCTGGCAGGTGTCCTTGCGGCGCAGGGTTCAATGTCAATCTGGGCCGCGCTGCTTGCCGCGTCCCTCGGCTCCATCGCCGGGTCGTACCTCAGCTACCTCCTCGGCGCCTACGGATTTGCCCCCGTCGTCGAGCGCTATGGCAAGTACGTCCTCGTGCAGAAGCACCACCTCGATTCGGCGCACGCCTGGCTCGAACGTCGCGGCGCGTGGGCCATCTTCGTCTGCCGCTTCATCCCCGGCGTGCGCCACGTCATCTCCATCCCAGCAGGTTCCGCCCGCATGCCCCTGCGCCCCTTCCTGCTTGCAACCTTCGTCGGCGCGACCATCTGGAACGTCTTCCTCTTCTGGATCGGCTACAAGTACGGCGAAGCGGCGGCGGACAAGGTCAAGCCCTACCTCGACGTCGTCGGCGTCGGTCTCCTCGTCCTGCTCGTGGCGTACATCACGTTCGAAGTCGTGCGCGCCCGCCGCCACCGCCGCGACGCGGCCAAAGAGGAATAAGTCCCGCACCACATGGGCGGTGCGTGTCGGACTGGGACGGCGCGCTCTACCATCGTGTAGCCAATCCACAATTCCAGTGGGGCGTCGAGGTCCTCGACCGGCTCGTCCTGGCCGGCGACGAACGCGTCCTCGACGCGGGCTGCGGCTCGGGAAGGCTCACGGCAGAGGTCGTGAAGCGGGTGCCGCGCGGCCGCGTCGTTGCGGCGGACCTTTCCGCCAGCATGGCCCAACAGGCGCAGCGGCATCTCGGCCGCGCCGCCGACGTCGTGCGCGTCGATCTCCTCTCGCTTCCGTTCCACCACGCCTTCGATGTCGTCTTCAGCAACGCCGCCTTCCACTGGGTCCTGGACCAGCCGCGGCTTGCGCGGGAATTGCATGGCGCCCTCAAGCCAGGAGGGCGACTGCACGCGCAATGCGGAGGCGGCGCGAACCTCAAACGGCTGCATGACCACGCCGAGGCCACCATGCGCGAACCCGCATTCTCCCGGTTCTTCGGGTCCTGGCAGGAGCCGTGGGAATACCAGGACGAAGCGACGGCGCGACGGCGCCTCGAGGCCGCGGGGTTCCATCGCGTGCAGGCCTGGCTTGAGGAAAGGCCCACCACCTTCGCCACCGGGCAGGATTTTCGCGAATTCGTCGGCGGCATCGTGCTGCGGACCCACCTTGGGGCCCTGCCGGACGAGACGCTGCGTGCCGCGTTCATGGACCGCATCATGGAATTCGCGCGCGCCGACGAGCCCGCTTTCACGTTGGACTATTGGCGGTTGAATCTGGAAGCCACGGCCTAGCGCCCCGGCACGTCGCCCCAGACCATCTTATGCAACTGCACGCCGACGTGCGCCGCGAGCGGCGCCTTCTCCGCCAACAACCACTCGGTGATGTTCTTCGGGTCCAGGCCGCCAACTGGATTGAAGTAGACGGGGCACGGAAACGGCGCATGCGTCCGAACCACACCGACCGCGAAATCGAAGTCGGCCTTGTCGGCGATGACGAACTTGAGTTGGTCCGGCTCGCGCAAATCCGCGAGGAGGGTCAAGTCGTTCTTGTCGGCCATGCCTGAGCCCGGGCACTTGACGTCCATGCTGATGCAGAGGCGTGCTCGCTGCGCCGGCGGCAGTGTGTTGGCGTGGGCGAAGCTCAGGTTGCCGGACGTCTCGATGAGGACCGAGCGGCCGTCGTCGAGGAGGCGCTGCACGAATTCCCATGCGTCCTTCTGCAGGAGAGGCTCGCCGCCGGTGAAGCAGACTTCCTGTGTCGGATGGGCGCGCACCTCGGCCATGAGTTCGTCAAGGGACTTCTTCGAGCCGCCGTAGAAGGAGTACGCCGCGTCGCACCACACGCAGCGCAAGTGGCAGCCCGTCGTGCGCACGAACGTCGTCGGGATGCCCATGCGGCGGCCTTCGCCCTGGATGGAATAGAAGACTTCGGTGACCTGCAAGGCTCGACGACGAGGCCGACGGGGCGGCCGGATTAAGTCTTCTTGCTGGGGGGTGAGCCCGTCATCTCGGAGGCGTCCAGGGCCTTCGTGACCTGCGTATCCGCCGGTCGCCGGCGTGGGTATCCGAAGAACAGTTTCAGGATGACCGGGATGAGAAACAGCGACAGCGTGATGCCGATCTTGAGGGTCTTCGCCACGGCCTCGTCCGGGTGCAGGTAGACGTGGTGCATCTCGTAGATCTGGCCGTCGCGGAAGACGGGCACGGGCAGGTCTTCCAGGACGAGGAGGGCGCCGACGAAGCCGACGGCCACGTAGGCCATGTGTTCGAGCGTCGGCAGCCAATCCATGAGCCGGCTTAGAAGCGGTGCCAGCACGCGCAGGAAAATGAGGCCAATGGTTGCGGCCGCGATGATCAGGATGAACTGGTATTCGTTCTCCTTCGTGAAGGCCACCGCCGCGACGACCTGATCGACCGCGAAGGCGAGATCGATGAAGCCGATCTGGATGATGACGACTTGCAAGGGCGAGAGGCCGAGGCGCGACCTGACGGGGGCGTCGCGGTGCTTGGAGAGGCGCTCACGGTGGCGGATGAGTTGCCATGCGTGGCGGAGGAAGAGGAACAGGAGGTACGCGCCGCCGACGGTGAGGAACACCGGGTTCCTGATGAGAAGCACGGCGCAGAAGATGGCGATGATGCGCAGGCCGTACGCGATGAGAAGGCCATAGTTGAGCGCCTTGCTGCGCGTCTTGCCGGCCGGCAGCCGCCGCGACATGACGGCCAGGATGGCAGCGTTGTCGAAGGACAGGACTGCTTCGAGGATGACGAGCGTGAGGATGATGAGTAGGTTCGTGCCCAGGTCGCCTGCCATCTCATCGCCCCGCGTACGCAATGGGGTCCTTGAGGCCGGCTTGGGCAAAGCCGCGTAGGCGCAGCACGCAGGATTCGCACGTGCCGCAAGCCTTGGCTCCGCCGCGGTAGCAACTCCAGGTGTGCTGGATGGGCGCCTTGAGTTTGGCCGCGAGTCGGACGATGTCGGCCTTGTCCTTGTCGATGAGCGGAGCGAGGATGCGAAGACCCCGGCCTTCGACGCCCGCCTTCGTCGCAAGGTTCGCCATCGCCTCGAAGGCCGCGAGGAATGCGGGCCTGCAGTCGGGATAGCCCGAGGAGTCGAGGTGGTTGGCGCCGATCACGATGGCGGACGCGCCGGCGACTTCGGCATGGCCGAGGGCGAAGCTGAGGAAGATGGCGTTGCGCGCCGGCACGTACGTGACCGGAATCGTCGCGCCAATCTTGGCTTGCCGCGGCGCGTCAGGGACAGGGATGGCCTTGTCCGTCAGCGCCGAACCGCCGAGGGCGCCGATCGGGAGCTTGAGGATGCGGTGCGACCGGACCTTGAGGGCGGCCGCGACCTGGCCGGCCGAGACGAGTTCCTTCTTGTGGCGCTGGCCGTAGTCGAAGGACAACGCGTGCAGTTCGTACCCTTGGGATATGGCCCAGGCGGCCGCCGTGCACGAGTCGAGCCCCCCTGACAGGAGAACCACTGCACGGCTCTTGGCCACGTCGTCGCGAGGAGGATTCTCGATATAATCCGGAGGTCTGTCGATGCGGCCCCTAGCGGGCCCGGTCTGCACCGGCGATTGGAGGGACGTGACCCCCCAGGGCGAGGCCCGAAGCGAACGTCAGCAGCAGCCACCACAGCAGGATCGGAAGGAATGCGCCGCCGGCGGGGGCCGCCCACGCCGGAGCATCGGGGCCGAAGGAACGAAGGTACGGCATGGCGATGGCGCCGGCCGCCGCGGCAAGCAGCACAATCCACCACACGCGCAGGATTCCCGGCGGCTGCTGGAACCAACGTGGAACCCGGAAATCCGAGGACCGGCCATTGCGTTCGTTGGCGTTCCACGCCTTCGCGATTGCCCAACCGGCAAGGCCGACGAAGGCGCCAAGGATTGCGAGTGCGAGGAGGAGGTAGCCGAGGACGGAGGCGACGTCGGCGAAGCCCACGAGACGGGATGCGGCCAGCGGATGATGTAGGTGGCGCTGTCGCCGCCTCTGCGCGGGCCTGTCACGACTTGGTGGGATGGTGGCGCTTGTAGGCGGCGGCCAGGTCGCGGTCGAACGTCATGAGTGCTTCGTCGGACGTCAAGGCGGCGACAAGGTTCCAGGCGTCGACGAAACTGAGGCGGGGCTGGGCGGCATGCATGGCCAGAACCTCGTCCAGCGGTGGTTGCCGGGCCTCGCGGAAACCTGCAAGGGCCCTGACGTTTGCCAGGGCGCGGCGCGACGCCGTCGCTCCGTTCATCCCGTTGGCCTTCGCGATGCGCCGGGCGACGTGGGCTACCTCGGCAAGGACGCCCCATGTCACCGTCACCGGCTGGTCGTGCAATTGTCGTACGGCGGCGCCGTGGTGTTCATGGCCGTCGTCCAGGATGGCAACCAGGACGTTGCTGTCAACGATCGCCACCGAAGTCCTCCTCCAGGATGCGTCGGACGCTGTATCGCTTCCGGGTGTGGAACAGGACGGCCTTGGAGAAATCGTTCCGAATCGCGGCCGGCAGGTCCACCTTGGCGTGGACGGCGGCGCCCGCGTGCAAGCCGAGTTTGGCCACTTCGCTGGAGGTGAGCCGGATCCCATATCCGTTGCCCCATTTCAGGAGCTTGCGGTCGACTTCGACACTCATCGGATGGACCATGGGATAAACATCGGGATAAACATTGTGGACAGGCCAGGTTGTCTGCTATCCTTCGTGTGGGATTGTCGATGGGGCGCAGCGGGCCGCTGGCGGCGCGGGTTGGCGATACGCAACTGGCCCTTACGCTGCTCGCTTCCCTTTCCCAGGTCGGCCGTCCCAATACCAAGCCCCTTTCCCATACCCCTCGTCGATGCCCACCTCGACGAAGGCGGTCTTGGTCGTGAATTTGGTGCGCTTCATGAATTCCTGGTAGACGTACTTCGCCAGGTCTTCCGCCGTCGTCGACGGCATGGGCACCATGAAACAGTCCTGGCGCGGGAAGCTGAACTCCTTTGGTTCGCCCGTGTACGGGTCGGTGACGCGGAACTTCACGTCCTTCTTGGTGACCTTGAGATTGGAGTAGTGGTTGGACTCCGTCGGGACGAGCACGAGATGGTCCATTTCGTCGCCGATCTGCTTCAAGGTGTCCGTGATGATGCCGAAGTCGAGGACGATGCCCCACTCGTCCTGTTTGCCCGCCATGCGCAAATGGATGGCGTACGTGTGGCCATGCAGGCGGCCGCATTTCTTGTGCTCCGGCGTGATGTGTGCGGAACTGAAGCGGATCCCTTTGCGCCAGCCGTCGATCTTCAGTTCGAGCATGCATCCGCCACGGGCAGGGCCTTGAAAGGGGAATCGCAAGGCCAATCGGTGTGCGACTTCAGCCTCCTCTAGCCAAACCGCAAGTGGCCGCGGCCGTTCGCACGGACATGGATGCGGATGCCTGGCTTCTGACGCTTGCCGCGACGGCGGCAGGGGCAATCCTCGGCGGCGTGTCTGCATGGTTTGCCCAGCATCGGGTCGAGCGGTTCAAGCAGCGAAGCGACGACGTCCGCGCGCTTCAGGAGAAACTTCATACGCTTGACCTGCGAATGACCATTGTAGAGACCGAGATGGAAGTCTACGGGGCAACGGGGCGCCGAAAAACTTCCGGTCTTGACCGCGAGGAAAAGCATGATGGACAAGGCTGACATCGAACGCGTGAGCATCCTGGCTGGTAGGGCCCAGAGGGTCCCATTGACCGCGGACGAGAAAGGCGAGATGCGGCGCCTGTTGGCAAAGCGGACGCCGCGCGCGCAGGACCTCGCCTGGGACGACCTCCTGGCCGCGACCTACGTGTTCCTTGGCGCTTACTTCATGGGTGCCCTGCCGGAGAACGCCGACGCCGTCGTTTCGTAGTGTCTGCCCAAACGCTAATCTTCGCCCCCCCGTCGCCGCATCCATGGCCGGCGACTTTCCCCCCGAGATGGAACTGCGTGAGGTGACACTCGCTGGCACCTACGTCATGCTGGAGCCGCTCCGGCTGGCACACGCCAACGAGTTGTGGCCCGACGCCGTCGAACCGGGTCTCTTCCAGCACCTGGCGCCCGGCATGGAATCGAGCAAGGCGGACCTTGCCGCCTGGATCGGCCGGCGCCTCGAGGAGCAGGCCGCCGGTACCGCCCTGCCGTTCCTGCAGCGCGACGCGGCAACACGGAAGGCCTTCGGCTGCACGGCCATGTTCGGCGTGTCGAAGCGGCACCACCGCCTCGAAATCGGCCACACGTGGCTTTCCAAGTCGCACCGCAAGACGCCGGCCAACACGGAAGCCAAGCTGCTGTTGCTGACGCACGCCTTCGAGACGATGAAGGCCGTGCGCGTGCAGTTCAAGGTCGACACCCGCAACGAGGCTGGCATCCGGGCCTTGGAGCGCATCGGCGCCGTGCGGGAAGGACACATGCGCAGCGAACGCATCCTCCTGGACGGCTTCATCCGGGACGCCTTCGTCTACTCCATCATCGACCCCGAATGGGCCGAGGTCAAGAAACGCCTGAACGGCTTCCTGTTCCACCGCGAAGGCATGGCGTACCTGGCCGCGCCGAAGCAGGGTCCACCGCTCATCCCGGGCTTGAACCCGCGCGTCACCCCGCCTCCCGGCATGCCGGTCTTCGCCCCTTACACGCCAAGAGCCATCCCGCCGAAGGCGGTCAAGTAGCGGCGCGCCCTCTAAATCGCCGTGCCGGCTCGGCCGACTGTGCCGCGCGCGAAGCCGAAACCGTCGGGCGCCCCCGACGTGCAAGCCCGTGCCAGCCCGCGGCCGTTTGCATTGACGCGCGTTGGTGTGCGCGGCGTCAAGAAACCCGTCACCGTCCACCGGCCCAACCAGAAGCCGCACGGCGTCGTCGCCGTCTTCGACCTCTTCGTCGACTTGCCCAAGACGCAGAAAGGCACGCACATGAGCCGCAACTTGGAGGCTTTGGCGGACATCCTCGACGAGGAGATCAAGGGCGAAGCCCCAAGCCTGGAGAACCTGTGTCGTCGCCTCGCGCTGCGCCTGTTGGAACGGCACGACTACGCCACGCAGGCTGAAGTCCGCGCCGAGGCCGATTATTTCCTCACCCGCAAGAACCCCGGAGGCAAGCCGAGCGTGGAGGCGTACCGGCTCATGGCCGAGGCCGACGCCCGCCGCGACGGCAAACGGGCAACGTCGGTGCGGCGCGTCGGCGTCCAAGTCGTCGGAATGTCCGCCTGCCCCTGCGCAATGGAGACGGTGCGACACTCCCTGGCCGAGGCCGGAAAGGCCATGCCTCTGGACGTCCCCGTCATCACGCACAACCAGCGCAACAAAGTGACGATCCTTCTCGACCTGCCCGGCGACCTCGACATCGAAGCCGCAGACCTCGTGGACGTGTGCGAGGACGCCTTGTCGGCGCCCACCTTCGAGCTCCTCAAGCGGGGCGACGAGGGCGATCTCGTTCTGCAGGCGCACGGCCAACCGCGCTTCGTCGAGGACGTCGTGCGGGAAGCCCTGCACTTGGCGCAAGAACGGTTCGGCAAGCGCGGCGACTTGGGCATCTTCGTCTCGTCCGAAGCCGAGGAGTCCATCCACAAGCACAACGCCTACGCCGAGAGGCGCACGACCCTCGGGGCCGCGCAATGACGGCGCCCAAGACACGCTTTACAGTCTTCCTCGACCGCGACGGCGTCCTCGACAAGGACCGCTGGCCCGGCCTTCTTACGCCTCGCCAATGGAATTGGCTGCCCGGCGCCCGCGAAGCCCTCGCGCGGCTCAACCGGCCCGACGTCCAGGTCTGCCTCGCGACCAACCAGCCGTGGGCGCACACGGGCATCCTCACGACGCGCCGTTTGGCCGCCATCCACGCGCGCATGCTGGACGAGGCCCGGGCGGCTGGCGGCCGCATCGACCGCATCGAAGCCGCGACGTGGCCGTGGGGCCGCCGCCGCAAGCCGCGCCCCGGCATGCTCGAGGACGGCGCCGCAGCCTTCGGTGGCATCGACAAGGCACGCGCCATCATGGTGGGCGACAAGCCGCGCGACGTCGAGGCCGCGCGGCGCTTCGGCATCGCGGCCATCCGCGTCGGGCCACATGGCGACGTCCCGGACTTGGCGGCGGCTGTGGAGCGCATCCTCGGCCTCCTGGGCTGAGCCCCGAATCGATTGCCAAGCCTGAAGTCCGGGCGCGGCCATGAAACGGTGGAAGGATTCGCCATGGACGTGCTCGACGCCGGGGTCTTCGTCTCGAAGTGGGAGGCCCGCGTGCCGCGGCATGCGAAGATGACCCTATGGGGCCCGCTGCAGGCGCGTGAGATGGGCTTCGACGGCTGGGAGGTCCAGGACGGCGGCGAGACCGGCTTCGTGCTGCACAATGCGGGCGTCGCCCTGACGATGGGCCGCGCGACGTCGACGCTCATCTTCGTGCGCCGCCTCGAGAAGGCGTTCCTGACCATCTACTTCGGCGGCTACCCGACCGACGCGCCCGCAGAGCAGCGCAAGATGGACATGCGCAAAGTGGTGCAAGCCTGTGAATTGTTCCTCGGCCGGCTGTGCAAGGAATCCGTTTCTTTCCAATCCAAGGGCGAACTCACACTCGTCGACAACGGCACGGCGTCCGCTCCGACGGCGGTTGCTGCGGAGCCGGCGGGCATGAATGGGCCTCGGCGCATGAAGGGCGGCGGAGGCCGCATCGATACAATCGGCGAGCCGAAGAAGTCGGAGACGTGGGAAGTCTAGCAGCCACGCGGATCCGCGGACGCGGCCGACCGGCGGCTTCATGGCCACGCTCTCTGCTGCCGGCGTGATGAAGGAGGCCAATGGCACGGCAAGCACGAGCGCCCTGGCCCGCTCGCAGATCCTCATCGTCAACGTCTACACCTTCATCGCCGTCGTGTACTGCGGCGTCTCGAGTTGGCTCTTCTACACGGTCGCGGGAAGCCCGTTTCTCGGGGCGGTCCACCTCTTCAGCCTCACGGTCATCTCCGCGAATTTCCTCGTCCTCCAAGTCACGCGCAACTACACCTGGGCCACGCACGTGATTCTGTTCATCGGCACGCTCGTCGTCGGATCCCTTTTCGGAACGTCGGGTTGGGCTGGCTCGGGTTGGCTCTGGACCTTCGCGTACCTTCCGTACGCCTTCTTCCTGGCATCGACCTCGGTGGCGCAACTCTGGGTCAGCGTGCTCGTCGTGGTGGATGCCACGATCGTCATCCTGGGAAAGAGTGGCCGTATCCACACGCCCTACGACGACGTCGGGCTCCTGAACTTCTTCGCCGCCCTGGGCATCTTTCTGTTGTGCATGTTCCTGTTCAAGCGCGCCGTCCTGAAGAGCGAACAGACGAACGCGCGGCAAGCCGACGAATTGGCCACCAGCAACGCCCAACTTTCGGCCCGTCAGGCTGACCTGGCGCAGGCGCAGCAAGTCGCCCGCCTTGGCTCCTGGACCTTCGACCCGGCAACGGGCCACAGCGAATGGTCGGAGGAGATGCGGCGCATGTTCGCGCTCCCGGCCGGCAGCCAGCCGCGTGGGCTCGACGGCCTTCTTGCCTTCGTCCATGTCGACGACCGCCCGCGGGTCCAGGCTGACCTCACCGCCACGATGACCACGGGCCACCCTCTCGACTTCGAAGTCCGCCTCCTGCGCGCCGACGGCGTGCTGCGGCGTGCCCAGATCAACGCTCGTAGCGAACGCAACGCAAACGGCCACGTGACGCGGTTGCTTGGGACGGCGCAAGACGTCACGGAGGCGCGCGAAGCCGACGAGGCGCGGCAGAAGGCGGCGCTCCAGATGCAGGAGCTCGAGAGCCTCAAGGACGTCAACCGCCTCAAAACCCAATTCATGAACACGGCCGCGCACGAATTGTCGACGCCGCTGACGCCCATCAACCTCGAGCTTCGCCTGTTGCGCGACCAATTGGCCCAAGACGGCCCCGAGGCAGGCAACCGTTCGCTGGATGTCCTGCAGCGCAACATCGACCGCCTTGGCCTCCTGGTGCGCGACCTGCTCGAGGGTGCCCGCCTCCAGTCGGCCGCCGTCGGCCTGAAGCGGGCCCGTATCGACCTTGCTTCCCTTGCCCACGATTCGGTCGGGGCATTGGCCACGACCGCCAAGGTGGCGGGCGTGGAGCTCAAGGCGGACGCGACGCCGGGCCAGGCCGTCGACGGTGACGCCAAGCGGCTAGCCCTCGTCATCGACAACCTCGTCGGCAACGCCATCAAGTTCACGCCGGCCGGCGGGCACGTCGTCGTGAAGGTGCGTCGGGCAAGCGGCGGCGTCATGCTCCGCGTGGAAGACACCGGGGCCGGAATCCGCGAGCAGGACATCGCGCGCCTGTTCCAGCCGTTCTCGCAGGTGCACGACACGACGCAGCAGAGCCGGCCGGGGACGGGCCTTGGTCTCTACATCAGCAAAGGCATCGTCGAGGCACACGGCGGTCGCATCGGGGTCGAATCTCCCGGGCCTGGCAAAGGGACAAGCTTCTGGTTCGTCCTGGCGGCATCGGATGCAGGTGCCGTGGTGGGAAGCGCGCCCGCGTAGGCAGGCAGGTGACTCACTCAGGCGACGGGGAGCGCGATGGGCCGCGCCTTCAGGCGCATGCTCCGGTGCGAAAGATGCCACAGCCTCAAACTTGCCGTCAACAGCCACGCGATGATGGTGCCGATGAGGACGCGTTCCGCAAGGCCATCCCACACAGGGCGAAGGAGCGTGGTGTGGGCGTCGATGAACGACAGGACACCGTACACCAGCGACGTGGCGACGCTCAGCCACGCGACCGCGTGGGCCGGCCAGCGCACGGCGCGCCAACGCGGATCACGGTGGAAACGCCAAGAGAGGATGACGAAGGAGATGGGCAGCATCACGAGGCCAACTCCGGAAAGGACGGCGTGGATCGAGCCGATGACGGTGTCGGGAATGACGGTCGGGTCGGTCGGGAAGAAACCCATCACCAGCACTTGCAAGCCGCCCAGGCCGAGAGCCCACGTCGCAATCTGCGCCCAGAACGTGCGCTGCATGGTGATGTGCAGTGCCGCCGCCATGGCCATGATGGCCACGCCCGCGACGACCATCATGGCCGCCACGAGGACGCCGTCTCGGCCACGCACAAGCAGGCTGACGGTGTCGTGGTAGGGGTCCAGACTCGGTTGAAGGAGGCTGACGAGGACAACGATTGCCGCGAACAGGATCGCCGCAGCGCAGGCGCCGGCCGCAACGAGCCGCAGGATCCCCCACGCGACCCGCGGTTCAGGGTCGCTCACGTGCGGTCCATTCGTCCCAATGGTCGCGGAGCTTGTGTCATCCCTCAGCTGGCCCCCCATCCCTCACCGGCCTTCCATCGGGGACGGTTCGCATAAGGGGTTCCGTCGGGGCCGCCCTCGGCGCCGGGCTCCCCGCCGCGCCAGCATGCTGGATTGGCGCGGCGTCGCCCACCCCCGCTTCCGCTGCAAAAACCCCTAAATAGCACCCCTGTGTCGGCCGAGATACCGCGCCCCGTCGGGGTGTGCGAAACGGAAGGCTCGGCGCACTGCGCCTTGCCCCTCCGCGTCGCCGCTTCGCGGCTCCGCTCGGAAGGTGATTCCCATCGCCGAAAAAACTACCGTAGACGCTGTCGCCAAAGCCCTTTCCGAGGCCAAGGCGAAAGAGATCAAGTTCACGCAGACCGTGGACTTGGCGATCATGCTCAAGAACGTCGACCTCTCGGTCCCGAAGAACCGCATCGACGAGGACATCATCCTCCCGAAAGGACGCGGCAAGCCGGCCAAGGTCGGCGTTTTTGCCCAGGGTGACGGCGCGTCGAAGGCCAAGAAGGTCGCCGACGTCGTCATCCAGCCCGACGAGTTCGAGAAGCTGCAGAAGGACAAGCGCCAGTTCAAGCGCGTCGTCAACGACATGACGTACTTCCTCGCCGAAGCGCCGCTCATGGCCAACATCGGCAAATCCCTCGGTGTCGTGTTGGGTCCCCGCGGCAAGATGCCGCGCCCGATTCCGCCCGGCGCCGACCCGGCCGGTCCGATCAGCAACCTGCGCAACACCGTGAAGGTCCGCTCCAAGGACAAGATGGTGTTCCACTGTGTCGCGGGCTCGGAGACGATGAAGGCCGAAGACATCGCTGACAACATCGAGGCGATCATGAAGCGCGTCGAATCGAAGCTCGAGCACGGCAAGATGAACGTGGCCTCGGTGTACGTCAAGACCACCATGGGCCCCTCCGTGAGGCTGGTCTGATGTCCGCGGCAACGACGCACAAGGCACACGTGGCTCCGTGGAAGCACGACGAGGTCAAGCGCCTCACCAAGATTATCACGGACAGCTCCGTCATCGCCGTCGCAGAAGTCGGCGGCATCCCGGGACCCCAGATCCAGGCCATGCGCCAGAGCCTGCGCGGCACCGTCGCGGTCGTCGGCGCCAAGAACCGCCTCCTGGCCCTCGCCATCAAGGAAGCGTCCAAGTCGCGCCCCGGCCTCGAAGCCCTCGCGGGCAAGCTGCACGGCCAGTCGGTCATCCTGGCGACGAACCAGAACCCCTTCAAGCTGTTCAAGTCGCTGAAGGCCGGCGCCTCCAAGGCCCCCCTCAAGGGCGGCCAGATCAGCCCCATCGACATCGTGGTCCCCAAGGGCGGAACGCCGTTCGGCCCGGGCCCCATCGTCGGTGAGCTGCAGAAGGTCGGCATCCCGGCGAAGATCGATGCGGGCAAGGTCGTCATCCAGAAGGACGCGACCCCCGTGCGCGCCGGCCAAGTCGTCTCCGCGGAACTCGCGGCGATGCTGCAGAAGCTGGAGATCAAGCCCATCGACCTGAAGATCGACCTCAAGGCCGCCTTCGAGAAGGACACGATGTTCCTCCCCGACGCGCTCGCCGTCGACGAGGACGTCATCTTCGGCCAGATCGGAGTCGCCGTGCGCACGGCCCGCGAAGTCAGCCTGCAGACCGGCTGGATCACGGCCGACACCGCCGACGCCCTGCTGGGCCGCGCCTACAAGCAGGCCATCGCCCTCATCCTGGAGAAGAACCTCAGCGTGGACGCTGCCGTCGAACAGACGGTCACGGCCGACTATGCCAAGGTCCTGGCCTCCATCGGGAAGAAGGAGAGCGACCTGTCCGAGGAACTGAAGAAGCGCCTCGGCGACGCAGTGAAGATCCTGAGCCAAGTGGCCGCGGCGGCTCCCGCCTCGGCCGGCGGTTCCAAGGCGCAAGCCGAGGAGAAGCCCGAGGAGAAGGGAGTCACGGAAGATGAAGCAGCCGCCGGATTGGGCGACCTGTTCGGATAAACACCAAGGAGGAATGAACACACATGGAATACGTCTACAGCGCCCTGCTCCTGCACAGCGCCAAGAAAGAGATCAACGAAGCCCACGTCACGGCCGTCCTGAAGGCCGCCGGCGTCACCGCAGATTCCGGCAAGGTCAAGGCCCTTGTTGCCGCCCTCGATGGCGCCGACATCGGTGCCGCGATCAAGAACGCCACCGCCATGCCGGTCGCAGTCGCCGCCGGCCCCGCCGCCGGCCCCGCTGCCGCCAAGGCCGAAGAGAAGCCCGAAGAGAAGGGCGTCTCCGAGGAAGAGGCCGCAGCAGGCCTCGGCGCTCTGTTCGGCTAAGCCTTCGTTGGCAAGGTCCTCACTTTTCCCCTCTTTCCACTTCTTTTCTTGGTTTCAACCGACGACGCCGCGCGCCGCCGTTACGAACCACTGAACTCACTGAAACCACTGAGCCGGGCGTCGTTTCAGTGGGTTCAGTGCGTTCAGTGGTTAGGCCCGGCGTTGCGCAGCTTCATTCTGTGCGCCTCGCTGCCACCGCCATGCGCATGACCTACGACGAGCACGCCGATGAAGCGTACCTCTACCTGGACGAATTTGGGAAGATTGTAGACGGCGACAGCATCGTGGTCGACCACGGAGGACTTTGCGGGCGAACAATAGAGCTCCAACGACACGAGCCTTTTTTCCCGGCCCACGGCCTCGCCCCGTCGTGCCCGGCAAGTCCCGCGAAGAGAAATTCCTCCAGCAAGCCGCCAAGGGCACCGGCTTCTGGCGGCGCTCGCGCTTCCTTGCCCTCGGCCTTGCTGGCCTGCTCACGGCCGGTGCCCTGTTCGAGCTCTGGCGGGCGTGGACCGTGCCGGCGCACGACGCCATGACGGACGTGCTGGGCTTGTTTTCCCTGTTGGGCATCGGCATCGCAGCCGGGATGTGGCACGTCCACGCGGAGATGATGGAGGGCGCCGCCGCTTTCCTCGAACGCGAGGCGGCGTCGGCGTCGAAGCCGTAGCTAGGGGCTCGCCGGCGGCGCCGTATCCGGATCCGCTTCCCCGGCTGCGGCCTGGAACTCCATCTCGTCCACGAGGTTCACTTCGGGGTCGAGGTAGTCGGACTCGTAGACCTTGAGGACCGCGATGGTGACGCCCATGAGCAGTGGGCCGAGGAACAAGCCGATGAAGCCGAAGGCGGTCGCTCCCCCGAGAACGCCCACGAGCACGAACATCGGGTGGATGTCGGCGCGCTTGCCGATGAGTTTCGGCTTCACGAGATTGTCCATCATCACCATGACGATGAAGAAGCCGTACACCAGCAAGAATACCCCATGCGGCAAGTCGTTCTTGACGAAGATGAGGTACAAGCCGCCAGGGCCCCAGATGAAGTTCGTGCCGACGACGGGCAGAAGCGCCATGATGGCCATGACGAAGCCCCACAGCACGGCGTTGGGCAGGCCGGCAAAGTACCA
Organism: bacterium; assembly: GCA_040390065.1. GTDB lineage: Archaea > Thermoplasmatota > E2 > JACPAO01 > JAHFTW01 > JAHFTW01. The sequence goes on from JAZJZE010000001.1 coordinate 20,550, forward strand.
GCCGATGCCGCCGAGGACGCCTTGCATGAGGCCGGCTAGAATCTGGCCGAAGAACACCGCCTGCAGCCCACCACGGGCTTCCTTCAACAAGAAGTCCACCTGCCGGGCCGGGATCGGCAACGCTCGCCGCAGGTACGCGACGAACGCTTCCCCGTCCGTGAGGACATAGTAGACCACCACCAGAATCACGGAAATGCCAACGAAGAGGTCGGGAATTGCGGCAAGCAGCCCTGAACCTATATTCTGGAGTTCGTCCACCACCCAATTCTGCGCCGCGTGCGCTTGTTCTGCGACGTAGGCGTGCCGCGCCGTGAGGTTGGCGTCGGGGTGGAACCAGGCGACGAGCTTGTCCACCCAAGGCTTCTGCACGGTGCCGTTGATCATCTGCTCGATCTCGCCGTGCTGCACGGCGTTGGCGAGCTTCGTGACGTCGTTGGCCATGGAGATGCCAAGGAGGATGAGCGGCACCGTCAGGATGAGCAGGAGCGTCATCATGGTGAAGCCGGCGGCGACGCGGTTGCGGAAAAAGCGCTCCCAGAACTTGTCGATGGGCAAGGCAAGGACGGCGACGAAGACGCCCGTCATGATGTAGATGATGAAATTGCGGAAGATGAGCCACGTCAGGAACAAGAACAGTCCCATGATGAGGAAGAAGAACACCTGGCTCTGCTTGGGCAGCATGCGGCGCCGGGCGGGTCGTGCGTCGCCCTGGGTCGGCGGCAGTGCCATCACGCGCGCCAACGAGGTCCAGAATCTAAGGCTTCGCGGAGCGTTCGGGGGCGGCTTGGCTCAGCGCTTGGCCGCTTCTTCGCAGATCCGGACGAAGTTGCCGATCATCTGCACGCCGGCTTGCGTGTGCTCCACTTCGGGGTGGAAGGACATGCCAAAGAGCGGCTTCGAGTTGTGGCGCATCACCTGGACGGGGCATTTCTCGGAGCGTGCCAGGATCTTGAAGTCCGGCGGCAGGCGCGACACCTCGTCGTGGTGGCTGGCCCAAACGACCGTCTTCTTGGGCACGTTGCGCAGGATGTCGTCCTCTTCCAGGACTTCCATCTCGACCATGCCGAATTCAGCGCCTTCCTTGCCGGGCGCCGCCTCGCCGCCGAAGTGCCGCGCCATGAACTGGTGGCCGGCGCACACGCCAAGGAACGGGACCTTGAGCTTGTCGAGGTAGGTTCCGACTTCGCCCAACTTGCCGTCGAGTCCGATGCGCGCAGCGCCGCCGGAGAGCATGATGCCGTCGACGTTGGCGGCTTCGAGCTCGGTCACGGGCGTGGTGTTCTCGACAATCTGGGTGTCCTGCTTGAGGTAGCGAAGGACGCGCCACTCGCGGTGGGTCCACTGGCTGCCGTTGTTGACCACCCAGATTCGCATGGATGCGGGAGGAAGGGAGCCCAGAAAAAAGGAGGGGTTCGCCTCCGGCAGGAAAGGAATGAGGGTCGCCGCTGCCCAGTCTCGTAACGCGGCCCTTCATCCCGACCTGCAAACAGGTCGATCATTTGGGCAGCGGGGTCTTGCGACCCCGCGGACCGGCGGGGGGCTCTGCCCCCCGCCCTTTTCCCCCCGCCGGGGGGCTGCCGCCCCCCTGGCCCCCCTGCAGGGCTGCCGCTCGGTCCCGTATCAGGGTACGGAGGGGAAATGGTCGCCGCTGCCCAGTCTCGTAACGCGGCCCTTCATCCAATCCCGATGACGGGACAGTCGGACCCTTGACCCGAAACTGGCAAACCGGGTCCCGAAGCCGTCCTCCGAAGAGGCAGCAGAGGCGACGGGCCGGCGGCCTTGTGGCGTGTTCGCGGCGTTGTCTGGAACGAGGTTGTCTCCCCCTCACGGCATGACGACGCGCCAGAGGCTCGGGGGAGGGCCGCCCCAAAAGAGGGGCATCGCACCAGGTTTCCGGCCGAAGCCGGGATGGGCCGAAGCCCTGTTGCCCAACCTTTGCGCACCCCGTCACAGACCGCCGAAGCGGACTAAGGGGTGCCTTCGGGTCGGGCAAGTTCTCCTACGGACCCCTCCTCCTTATCCTTTATTGCCCGGGGTGGGCGTCTGCCGGTGTGGCCGACTGGAAGGACGCGGTCCAGGAGGCACCAGGAGGCGTGCGGCTGCTGCTCGAAGTGACCGCCGGCGCCAAGGAGATGCGTTTCCCTGACGGCTTCAACCCGTGGCGCGACGGGCGCATCGGCATCCGGGTGCGTGCCCCCGCCCAGGAGGGCCGCGCCAACGAGGACGTCATTCGCGTGCTGGCCGCGTTCTTCGGGCACCCGACGGCGCGCATCCACATCGAGGCCGGGCAAAGCGATTCGCGCAAGAGCGTCCGACTGATGGGGATCGACCGCGCAGAGGCCGTGGCCGGACTTTCATCCTTCATGGTGGAAAAATGAGGCGGCGCGGTTGGATCCGTTCGGGCGGCGGCGGGGTCGATGGCACGCGCCTGGAACGCCTTGAGTCCGCCGTCGACCAACTGCGCGAGGCCGCCGAATACGGCACGGTCGTCGTGGAGGGTGCCCGCGATCTCGCCGCCCTTGAGTGGATGGGCGTCGGCGGCTTGCACTACGTCATCAACCAAGGGCGGCCCTTCGATGCCATCCTGGAAGATTTGGCCCAAAGTCCGGCCCCCGTGGTCCTCCTGGTGGATTGGGACCGCACGGGGGGTCGCCTGCTGAAGCGGCTAGAGGACAACCTGAAGGCGCGCGTCGCCGTGGATGTCCTGTGCCGGCGGCGGCTGGCGGTCGTCTGCCAGACCCGATGCCTCGAGGAAGTCCCGGCAGAACTGTCTGCCCTTCGAGGACAGGCCCGCTAGCCCCGGGTCGGAAGCTTCTTTGCGCGAAGCCCGCAATCAAGGGGGCAGCGAACAAGGAGGGGCCGGATTGGCCGGCCCAATCGCGATGCCGAGGCGCCGAGCTTCTCCTGGAAGCCTCCTGGAAACTGGCCCCCCGAAGCACTCAAATAGGGGACGTGTGTCGCCGGCTCCTACCCAGCACGCCGATATGGTGGCTGGGACACCGAGTCGCCCCGAAAGGGGGTCTGGCGCTCAGGTGGATAGCGCAATTTCCTGAGGAGCGCCTTCGGCGCTTCGAAGAGGGCAATGCGTAAATATGGGACCGGCTTCGGCCGAGTCTACCCTGGGGCACTCGAAGGTGCCCCATGCCAGGAAACGCATCGCGTTTCCCGGTGATCAGCCCCGCGACGCAAGCCGCGTCATGGGGCCACAAACCACGCCTTTCGTTGGGCGCACAAGTGGGCCGAAAATGGCCCGTCGATGAGTGCGGCCATCCAGGGCATGGCACAAATTCCATGAGGGCCTTGAAACCCGACAAGTCCCCGCCGAGCATTTGGCGGACGACCTCTGACGTGACCTCAACGGCCTGATGCACGAGACAGCAAGTTGGACGAAGGCACACGCGCCTTCGTCCATTAGGTGAACCGATCCGGGCGTGTGATACCCGGTCGGTCCGCTGATTCCTATCGGATGATGCAGAACATGTGCATCATCCATCAACATGACCGTGTTGGTGGATCAATTCTGGTTGATCCTGCCAGCGGCCACCGCTATTGGGTTTCGCTTAAGCCATGCGAGTCGAGAGGGTTCGGCCCTCGGCAGACTGCTCAGTAACACGTGGAGAACTTGCCCTAGGCTGGAGGATAATCTCGGGAAACTGAGGATAATACTCCGTAGCCCACGCGTCCTGGAAAGGTGTGTGGGTAATAGCTCCGGCGGCCTAGGATAGCTCTGCGGCCTATCAGGTTGTAGCGAGGGTAACGTCCTCGCTAGCCTACGACGGGTATGGGTGTTGGGAGACATCGCCCAGAGATGGATTCTGAGACACGAATCCAGGCCCTACGGGGCGCAGCAGGCGCGAAAACTGCACAATGTGGGAAACCACGATGCGGGAAACCCAAGTGCCAGCACTATGTGTTGGCTGTCCTCCAGTGTTCGTAACTGGGGAAGAAAGTGCTGGGTAAGACGGGTGCCAGCCGCCGCGGTAATACCCGCAGCACAAGTGGTGGTCATTATTATTGGGCCTAAAGCGTCCGTAGCTGGTTTGTTAAATGCCTGGGTAAATCGATGCGCTCAACGTATCGACTTCCGGGTAGACTGGCAAACTCGAGACCGGGAGAGGCGTGAGCTACTCGAGGGGTAGGGGTAAAATCCTGTAATCCTTCGGGGAGGACCAGTGGCGAAGGCGTCACGCTAGAACGGCTCTGACAGTGAGGGACGAAGCCCTGGGGCGCAAACCGGATTAGATACCCGGGTAGTCCAGGGTGTAAACGCTGCAGACTTGGTGTCGGTGATCCTACGAGGGTTGCCGGTGCCGGAGAGAAGTTGTTGAGTCTGCCGCCTGGGGAGTACGGTCGCAAGACTGAAACTTAAAGGAATTGGCGGGGGAGCACCGCAACGCGTGGAGTGTGCGGTTTAATTGGATTCAACGCCGGAAAACTCACCTGGGAAGACTGCCGGATGTGACTCCGTCTGAAGGACGTTGTCGAATACAGGTAGAGAGGTGGTGCATGGCCGTCGTCAGCTCGTACCGTAAGGCGTTCTGTTAAGTCAGATAACGAGCGAGACCTTCGCCGTCATTTGCAACTCGGGGGTCCGCCCCCGGGGCACAATGGCGGGACCGCTGGCGCGAAGTCAGAGGAAGGTGAAGGCAACGACAGGTCCGTATGCCCCGAATTTCCAGGGCTACACGCGCACTACAAAGATTGGGACAATGGGTTCCTACCCCGAAAGGGGACGGCAATCCCGAAACCCAACCGTAGTTCGGATCGAGGGCTGCAACTCGCCCTCGTGAAGCTGGAACGCGTAGTAATCGCCGATCAACATTCGGCGGTGAATATGCCCCTGCTCCTTGCACACACCGCCCGTCAAACCATGCGAGTGGGGTCGGAGTGAAGGCACGTTTTTTGGCGTGTTTGAACTTCGATTTTGCAAGCGGGGTTAAGTCGTAACAAGGTATCCGTAGGGGAACCTGCGGATGGATCACCTCCTATATCATTCATCATTCGTTAGGCAACGTCGGTGCATTTCGGTGCATCGACCGCGGGCCGCCCGGGCACATAACGCTCGGATCTTGGTTCACCAGTCTGTCTCGTGCGTGCGGATCCAGCCGACGCGGGTCCATGGACGCAGTCGTCATGACTCGCGCCCCCATGGGCTCGTATCTCAGCTGGTAGAGAGCCCGCTTTGCAAGCGGGAGGCCTCGGGTTCAAATCCCGACGAGTCCACTCTCGTCCAAAGGGACCATCGGTCTCTTCGGGCGAGGGAACCTGGACCTCGAAACAGGTCCGCAACAAATCTGCAACCGATCGAACACGATCGGATGCGGGAACGCCTAGGCTACCCGACAATCGACAACCCGGGGAAAGGCCTGCCCAGTGGCAGGAGTGCCGATGATGGCGGTCAGTGATAGGGTCGCATGGGGCGCAAGCCTCGAGCGACTTCCATTTCATTGACGTGCATACGCAGCCTGGACAAAGCAGAAAGTCGAAGTCAAATTCGCTGAGTGTGAATGAAACTTCAGTAGTGTTGCTACAAACCAGATGGGGGATCGCTCGGTTCTGGAGCCGAAGAAGGTCGTGCCAAGCCGCGATATTACTACGGGTAGGCGCAAGGAGCCAATGAACCGTAGATGGCCGAATGGGACCTCCTCGCCGCAAGGCGACTCGCTTCATGCGAGAGGTAACCTGCCGAATTGAAGCATCTTAGTAGGCAGAGGAAAAGAAATCAATCGAGATTCCCTTAGTAAAGGCGATCGAAGAGGGAACAGGGCAAGCTGAATCCGTGCGGGAGACCGCATGGAGATGTGGGGCCCGGGTCCACCCGACCGTCCGAGTCCGAAGTCCCTTGGAACAGGGCACCGCAGAGGGTGAAAGTCCCGTAGGAGAACGACGAGGGTGATGCCGGAGCAAAGAGTAGGGCGGATTGGAAATTCCGTCCGAAGACCGGGGGCATGAACCCCGAACCCTAAACACTCCCAGAAACCGATAGCGCAGTAGTAGCGTGAGTGAAAGCTGAAAAGTACCCCTGACGGGAGGTGCAAAGACGTGAAACCATCTGGTGACAGACTGTACAGGTGTGAAAGCGACGAAGCGCCAAAAGCGTGGAGCAGCATCTGTGCGTTCGATTCGAAAATTGATCCATGGAGTTCTTGGTGTTGGCAAGGCTAAGAGGTACACCCTCGGAGCCGTAGGGAAACCGATTGTGCGCAGTTTACGAGGCACATGGTGAGCTCGCCACGAGTCAGCATCTGGATACCCGAAACCAGCCGATCTATGCCTGGGCAGGGCGAAGCGCCGGGAAACTGGCGTGGAGGCCCGAAGCCGTAATGATGTGCAAATCTTTGGTGTGACCTGGGTATAGGGGTGAAAGTCCAATCGAGACTGGAAATAGCTGGTTCCGTCCGAAACTACTCGCAGGTAGATCTCGGCCGAGACGGGTTGCGGGGTAGAGCACCAATTCTGGGCTTAGGTTCCGAAAGGGATCGGCTTGGTATTGAACTCCGAATCTGCAACCGTCGTAGAAGCCGGGTAGTGAGGCATACTGGGGTAATCTTGTATGTCATCAGGAGAACAATCCCACGAGCAGTTAAGGTCCCAAAGTGTACGCTAAGTGTCAAAGACAAAGGGTGTCCGCGGCCTGAGACAACCAGGATGTGAGCTTAGAAGCAGCTAACGTTCAAAGAGTTCGTAACAGATCACTGGTCAAGGTCGTGGGCCCCGAAAATGGACGGGGCTCAAGCGTATCACCGATACTGTTCCCCACCGCAAGGTGATGGGGTAGGACGGCGCACTGCGTGGGTCGAAGGCGGGCCGTGAGGTCCGCTGGACCGCGTTGTGACGAGAATCATGGTAAGAGTAGCAGCAAAGTGGGGTGAGAATCCCCACCGCCGATTGAGGTAAGGGTTCCTCGACGATGCTCGTCAGTCGAGGGTTAGTCGGTCCTAAGGTGGCCCTTAACCGGATCCATCGAATGGGAAGCTGGTCAATATTCCAGCACCGACCTGCATTAGGGACGCATCCGGATGGTCCCGATACGGCCGTCGCCGTATCCAAGCGTACTAAGTTGGGGAAACACCGTAATGGTTCGAACCCGATCAAAGCGTGATGGGCCTCGGTTATCCGAGGTCGGGATGATTCCAGGTGCCCGTGAAAACCGCAGGATCGTCCGTACCGAGTACTGACACAGGTACCTCAGGCTGAGAAGGCCAAGGCGTAGCGAGTGAATTACGGCAAGGGAACTCGGCAAATTAGCCCCGTAACTTCGGGATAAGGGGTGCCAGCCCAGCAGTGGGCTGGTCGCAGTGACTAGGGAGCTCCGACTGTTTAACAAAAACACAGAATACCGCAAGCGCGAAAGCGTGTGTATGGTAATTGAGTCCTGCCCAGTGACGGTATCTGAAACCCGGTTCCAACCGGACGAAGGACCGTTAAACGGCGGGGGTAACTATGACCCTCTTAAGGTAGCGTAATACCTTGTCGCTTAATTGGCGACTTGCATGAATGGCTAAACGAGAGCTCTACTGTCCCTGCCGTGAACTCGGTGAAATTGACTTTACTGGCGCACAGTCCAGTACAATCTAGAAGGAAGCGAAGACCCCGTTGAGCTTTACTGCAGCCTGTCGTTGTCGCACGAAATTTGATGTGTAGGGTAGCTGGGACCCGTTTGAAGCCGTTGGCGCTAGTTGACGGATAGGGGACGATGAAACACCAGCCTTCTCGTTTCGTGCGTCTAACTCGCGTGCGAGGACACCGGTAGGTGGGCAGTTTGGGTGGGGCGCCACGCGCTCGAAAAGGTATCGAACGCGCCCAATGGTTGACTCAGGGAGGTCAGAAATCTCCCGCAGACTGCAAGGGGAAAAGTCAGCTTTACACGGATTAGCCCAACAACAATCCGCGTTACGAAAGTAGGGCCTAGCGAACCACTCATTGTTTCTTCATGAGACAGAGTGATATCAGAAAAGTTACCACGGGGATAACTGAGTTGTCTCCAGCAAGAGCCCACATCGACCTGGAGGCTTGCTACTTCGATGTCGTCTCTCCCCAACCTGGTGGTGCAGCAGCTGCCAAGGGTGGGGTTGTTCGCCCATTAAAGGGGATCGTGAGATGGGTTCAGACCGTCGTGAGACAGGTTTGTTGCTAACTTCTAGATTCGTTGTCGCCTGAGACGAAAGGGCCCCTAGTACGAGAGGAACAGGGCCTTGCAGCCACTAGTTTACCAGTTGTCCGACAGGGCACCGCTGGGCAGCCACGCTGTAAGGGATAAACGCTGAAAGCATCTAAGCGTGAAACCCGCGTCGAGACGAGGCGACTTAGGACTCCCGTAGAAGACGGGTTTGATCGGAGGGGGGTGTAAGCACCGAGGCAACGAGGTGTTCAGCCCGCCCTTACGAAACGTCCATTCTGACACTGTTGAATGCCGATTTCACGCGCAAGCGTATTTGATTTCGGCTTTCTGCTTCCAAAAGGCTGCGTATGCATCGCATGCTGTCGAGGGCCGTAAGGCTCGCGACGGTGTGTTCACACTTGTGGTTGGACGGCCATAGCGAGCTGGATCACCCGTTCCCATTCCGAACACGGAAGTTAAGCAGCTCCACGTTGCGCCTCGTACTGTCATGCGCGAGCTGACGGGAAAGCGCATCGCTGTCCACCACTTCCCTTCCTTGTCTGCGCAAGCAGGCGGGGGAGGTTGGGGCGTCACGCTTCGGCGCGGCGTCCCTTTGATTCGCTCCAGGCTGCGTCCGCGCGCTTGGATTCCTGGCCCTTTCGGCCTTTCGCTTCCTCCAGATTCTGGAGATGACCATGGCGGTCGCGCGCTTCTGCCCTCACGGCAATCTTCGCATTTCCTGCGCCCTGTGCCGCGTGGACGCCGTGCAGGAGGCCGAGTCGCGGGCGGCCGCGAATCGGGCTCGCGGCGAGTCGGGCCAGATGGCGCCCGTCGTCGGTACCGATCTCGTGTATCCCTGGCAGCGCTCCGCTTTCGAGAACTGGCTGGCCGGCGGTCGTGCGGGCCTGGTGGCGTTGTCGCTTGGGCTGCCGCTGGGGGACCTTCCGTACGCCGTGATTGGCGAGGTCGTGAACTCGAACGGCTCGGCCAACGTGTTGGTGGCGTGCGGCCGCGGCGAAGCAGACGACGTGCGGGCAACACTTGCGACGCGCTTTGGGCAGAAGCCGGCGACGTTGATGGACCACCATTTCCTCGAGCCGCGAAACGATGGGACCTTGGTCGTCGCGGACTTGCAGGAACTCGAGACGATTGACTTGTCCTCGTGGGGCCGCTTTGCTTCCAACGGCGTGCTGCTGCTGCTCGATGCCGACGGCGTCGGCCAGGCGCTTGGGGAATTGCTTCTGAACACGCCGTTTCGCCACCGTTTTTCGTTGTCGAGGCAGCCGTCCGCCATCGACCTTCTGTCGACGCGGCCCTGGGCGCGAGCCTTCGGTCCCCTTCTGTACCGCAGCACGGAGGACCAGGCGCGTGACTGGGGCATCCTTCCTCGCATCCAGTACCGGCTGCACGTCGAGATGCTGAAGCCGGAGCCGGGCGCCGTGGCCAGTCGCGACATCCGGGCCGAGGGCCCGTGGGAGCCGACGGACATCCCGACTCGCGTGCCAACCGTCGAGGCAGGTCCGTTCTTCCGGAGCCGCGCCCGCGACGTCGCAAGCCGCCGCGCCAAGGAGCAGGCCGGCCTCGTCGTCCTGTCGGAAGGTGTCCCCGTGCCGGGGGCCGCTGCGACGATGCGACTGGCCGATCTGCAGGACAAACATGCCGGTGACGCGCCTTCCGGTTGGCTCCTTGCGACGCCGAACGCCGACGCGAAGGCGATTCTGCGCCTTGCCACGGTGGCCTTCAAGACGCTCGGCAAGCCCGGTGCCGTCGAGGATGCGGTGGTCTTGCCGGTCCCCGTGGACTTGTGCCGCGTGCCGCCGTGGAGCGACAAGTGGCGCTTGGCCGCGACACAGATCGACCGCGTCGTGGCCGGGCTGCTTCTTGCGGAGGAGCCGGGCAAGGCCATGCTCGCCGAGGACCTCGAATCGCTCGTCGGCGTCGCCCTTGCCCTGCGCGGCATCCCGGCGGACGAGCTTTACAAGTTGACGCCGATCGTCTCCGAGGCCGCCCACATGGCCCATGGCGGCGAGTCGATTCCGCCGGCTCGGGTCCGCCAGGCTGCGCGCGCCGTCGGCGGACTTGCCGCCTCGCTTCTGGTCGCCGCCGAATCGGGGCCGCTGCACCTTCTGCGCCTCGCACATCCGCGCTTTACGCCCGTCGTGCCTGACCTGCCGCATCCGAGCCTGTACGACGCGCGCCGTCACGCGTGGCGCGGCCGTGCCTTTGCCGCCCTTGCAAACGCAGTCAAGTCGGACTTGGTCACGGCGTGGGGCCGCTACCCCGAGTTGCGCTTCGTCTTCCCAAGTTCAGCCCTGCTCGAGGCAGCCACTGCGTACTGCGCCAAGCACAAACTCAAGGGGCCGCTCGACGACGCAAAACTCAGCAAGATTGCGGACAAGACGCGCATCGCGGCCGGCAATCGGGTCGCCGCCAGTGCCGTCCTGTCGGAGTGGAACCAGGCCCTTGGCCTTGCCGAAGGCCACGAACGCGACTTCCTCGCGGACATGCATGCCCGCCAGCCGGAGCGCGAGCGCCGCCGCGAGGGCGTTGCGCTGCCCAACCTGTCTGTCGCGGAGCGCGGTGCTGACAGCATGACTCTGGAGGCCAACGAAGGCCGCTTGCCCATCACCAACATCGCGCCTGGTTCCGAGGTCGCAATCGTCGAAGCGGGACAACGCGATGAACTGGCCCGCGGTCTTGTGTCGCGCATCAGTTCCCGCCGCGTCACGATCGAGTTCGCCGGGGGCGCGCCGCGCCACAACCTGCCGCGCAGCCTCACCGTCAACCTGGTCTTCGATGCCAAGGTGTTCGAGGCGTACCACTCCGCCGCCTTGGGCGCCGTGCGGGCGCTCGCTGCCACGCAACCTGCCGATGACGGGCCCGACGGCCTGCTGCGCGCTGCGCTGCTTGGAGAGACGGACCCGCCGGCCGCCATCAAGCAGGGCCTCGAAGGGGACGAGCAGTTGACGCCGAGCCAGCGCGCCGCCATCGATTCCGTCCTGTCCGGTGGCCGGGTGCGCCTCATCCACGGTCCGCCGGGGACGGGGAAGACGCACACACTGGTCCACCTCGCCATGGCCCTTGCCAAGGCGGGCCATTCGGTCCTGTGCACGGCGGACTCGAACGCTGCCGTCGACAACTTGGTGGTCGGGCTACGCCGCAACGGCTTCCTCGTCGTGCGCATCGGCCATGCCCCGAACCTGCGCGACGAAGCCGCCGAGCCGGCCCGCATCGACCCGATGGAGGCGCCGCTTTTCGTCCGCTGGGCCGCGGAGCAGGGAATCATCGTCGTCACCACGAACTACGGCGCGTTCCGCTACATCGATCCCAAGGGCGGCATGACGCCATTCATCTTCGACTACGTCATCCATGACGAAGCCGGGCAGGCCACCGCGCCGTCGTCACTCTGCGCCGTGCTGCGTGGCCGCCGCCTGGTGCTGGCAGGCGACCCGAAGCAGCTGCCTCCGACAGTCGTCTCCATCGACGCCAAGGAAGCGGGGTTGGACGTCACGCTGTTCGAGCGCATCGAGGAGCTCACCGGCAAGGACCGGACCGTCATGCTGCAGACGCAGTTCCGCATGCGCGAGCCCATCGTGGCGTTCAGCAACAAGCGCTACTACGAGGGCCTCATCCAGACCGACCCGGCCGCAGCCGCGCAGGACGGTTTGCCCGACATGCCGGCGTCGGCGTTCCAGCACGTGACCGGACGCGAGAACGAACGGCAACGCAACGGCTCCATCTCCAACGACTACGAGGTCGAGGCGGTCGCCGCCCTCGTCGAACGCTTCCGTCCCGAATGCCGCGAAAAGGGTTGGACGCTCGCGGTCCTGACGCCATACCAGGCGCAGCGCGAAGCGATGCGGCGTCGCTTGCCGGACATCGAGGTCTCGACGGTCGACGGTGCGCAGGGCCGCGAGTGGGATGTCGTCCTGTATTCGACCGTGCGCTCTAATCCGCAGCACCGCCTCGGCTTCCTCGAGGATGAGCGCCGCCTCAACGTCGCCGCCACGCGGGCGCGTCGCAACTTCGTTCTCGTGGGCGACGAACGCACGTTGCACGACAACCCCGCCTTCGCGGAGCTCCTCGCCGTCACGGAGAAAGTGCGTTTCCACTACCCGGACCCGCGACCGCAACCGCGCGGCTTCGAGCGCCGCGACGGCCGACGCGGCGGCTGGGAGGGCGACCGTGGCCATGGCCGCAGCGACCGCGGGCGCGGACCGCCGGCGCGCGGGCCACCCTCGCAGCCACGGCCGCAAGCCCCGCTGCGTCACCCTGGCGTCGTGGACCCCAACCGGCCACCGCCGCGCGAGCCCCAAGCCCCACGGCCGCCCGTCGAGCCTCGCCCCAGGATGCCCGACATCTTCCTGAGCGGCGGCCGCCGGCGTGGGCGACGCGGCCGAGGTGATCCCGAGCAGTTCGAGGTCAAGGAAATCCCGATCATCGATCCGTTTGCGGCGCCGCGACCAGAAAGGCGCAAGTTCGTCGCCGGCCAGGATGCGCCCGTGGACGTCGCGCCGTCGGCGCAAGCGGAGTCGGCGCAATCCAAGCCCGCGCAGGGCAAGCGTGCGCCGCCGTCGCCCGAGGGTTCGGCAATGCGCGACGAGTCGCCGCGCGCGGTGCGCCCCCGGAACGCCGCAGGGAAGGCTGCCGTCCAAGTCGCCCGCCCGGCCGAGGCGTCTCCCGCGCCGGAGCCGGCGACGCCGGCCGCCGTGAAGTCGAAGGCGACGAAGGCCAAGGCCGCAACGAAGCCCAAAGTCGCAAAGGTGGCCAAGGCGAAGCCGGCGAAGGCGTCCAAGACGGCGAAGGCCGCGAGCACGGACAAGCCCGCCAAGCCCGCCAAGGCGGCCAAGCCGGCCAAGAAGTCGAAGAAGACCTGATTACCAGGGGACTTTCTTCAAGCCGAGCCAGAACCCAATCCGGTTGACGAGCAGGTGGAGCGCTGGCGTCAGGATGACGATGGTGGTGAGGACGAGCCAGTCATCCGTCAGGGCGTGCCGCACCCACCCGCGCGGTAGGAGGGCCGACGCAAGCACGAAGCCGAGCAGACCGAAGATGACGAAGTCAAGCTGGTCGAAGGGGAACCAGGGTGCTCCTCCTTCACGGCCGGTGCGGCGCTTGAAGTAGGACTTGACGGCGTCGCCGACCAGGGCCATGAAGCCCACGACCGCGCCGAAAAGGAACACGCGCCAGGCCTCCGTGACGACGTAGTTGCTGCAGTCGGCTGGATCCCCCACGCACGGCGCCTGGCGGCCGACCGGTGCGCCGTACTCGTAGCCGTTGAAGCCGAAGTCCCAGCCTTCGATGAGGCCCCAGTGAGGTGCGAGCCACGCCATCGCAAGGGCCATGATGCCCCCAAGAAGCGCCCCGCCCGCCAGGCCACGCCACGTCTTGCCGGCGCCCAGGATGCGCTTGCCGTCTTTGCCAACGTGGCCCGCGTCAATCGGCGCGCTCCAGCTCGGCACAAGTTTGGCGACGAAGACCGGCGCCATGTTCGCCAGATAAGCCGGGAGAAAAATCCACAGTGCGCGCAGGATCCCCTCCCAGGCCACGCCGCGGCCACCCTGGCCTTGTGGATAAAGCCTTCAGAGTTTGGCAAGGCGGCGGACCGCGGGCTCTTGATCCTTCCACGACGCTTCGAAGGCCTTGCGCGCTTGCGGGGACATGCGGTTGGCACCGCGGGCCCGCGGCTTGGTGTCCTTCTTTGGCTTCTGCGTCACGATGGGCAATTCATTCACCTTCCTGTTGAATGTTGCGCAGCCGGTCTTCGATCCACGCGCCGACGGCTGCTAGGTCCAAGCGGTCCTGGGCGACGTCCAGCGCAAAGCCAACGGCCTGGGCGGGAGGGACCTCCATGCGGCTGCCATTCAGGCGAAGGAACGTGTCGGTGGCAAGGAAGGATGTTCGCTTGTTGCCGTCCGCGAACGGATGGTCCTGGCACAGCCCGCGCATGAGAAAGCTGGCTCGTTCCGCCATGGAGGGGATACCGAAGAACGGCCCCCATTGGCATCGGTATAGGGCGGAGTCCACGGCGCCTAGGTTGAGGATTCCGGGGGTTCCTCCAGTCCGGGTGATGACCTCTTCGTGGAGGCCCAGCACGTCATCCATGGTGAGGAATTGCACCAATCAAGGACCCGGATAGCCTCCTTGAGGGGGCGCTAGCGGTGGCAGAATTCGCCCACATGCCGGCCTGTCCGAGCACCATGAATCGCTGCAGGGACGTCCCTGACTCACGCCAGGCGTTGGTCGCACGCCTCGCGCCGGGAGCAGCCCCGGCAGCGCCCCGCCTGTTCGTGGTCGCGGTCGGCCTTCCCCGCGCGCTCGGCCTGGGCGATGCGGCCCAACGTCTGCTCGAGGTCGGCGCGCAGCTTGTCGTCCCAGGCGATGCGGAACACGCCGTCCGGATAGTTGAGAAGCCCGTAGGCCGGCGCCTTGCCCGAAGTCACTTCGATGAGGCGCAGGTAGCAGCCGACTTGCAGCGCGTGGCTGGGGAACGGTTTCGGCGGCGTGCGCCCGGTCTTCACTTCCACGGGGACGGGACCGCCTTCGGTCTTCAGGATGTAATCGGGTTTTCCGCTCAGGTTCCAGGACGGATCCTCGAGGACGCGGCCGCCGCCCGCCAGGTCGGAATCCAGGACGAGCCCAGGCACAAGGTTCTCGCTGCGTTCGCCGGATTCATAGTTGCGCTGGGCGACGAGGGCGACGATGAGGAGGGCCGCGCTGATGGAGACGAGGAAGAGCGCGGTGACGAGGAACATCAAGTGGAACGGCGTCTGCGCGAGGAAGACGAGCTCGAGGCCGAGGAACGACACCGAACCAGCGAAGGCGAGGACCCGGAACGACCAGGCGAGGCCGCTCTTGTATTCGGCTTTCTGGCGTTCGATGGCGTTCTGGGCGGCGCCGAGGCGACCATGTTCCCGCACGCCGCGTTCGCTGCCGGCCCCCGCGCCGGTCTGGCCGTGCCGGGCGAGGAACCAGTTGTGCGCGCAATACGCGAATTGTTCCACCTCGCCGGCGGAGGGCACGGACCGAGCCACGGCGCGCCGCGTTGAAAGTCTTGGCTGTGCCGGTTCCGGGCTGCCGATGCCCGTTTCGTCGTCGGCCCCCGGCGCATATGGAGGGAATTGCAGGTTGCCTGGACAAGAATGTTGATGGATAATGCGGAACCGCAAAGCCGCGGTTAAATACCCCCCCTTGAATTGTGGCGATTGCCCCGCAAGGGGCAGGAACTGAAACACACATGAAAGCCAACCAAGCCTTCAAGGCAGAGGAAGAGGCAGTCTCGCCGGTCGTCGGTGTGATCCTGATGGTCGCCATCACGGTCGTTCTGGCAGCCGTCGTCTTCGTCCTGGTCCAGAACCTGGGCAAGAACACGACGCAGGGCCCGACGGTCAGCTTCAACAAGACGACGAACCCCAGCGGTGGCGGCTATGTCACCGTGAACCAGGCTGACCCCAACACGGCCTGGGCCAACATCAAGATCGGCGTCAACGGCGGTGCCCCGGTGGCGGCCACCGCAAATGCGTTGGCCCCGTCGACCGCTACGGCCTGCGAGTTCTCTGGCGCTGCGCTGCCGACGAACGTCGGCGCCGGCCAAGTCGTCAAGTGCGGCACGGGTGTCACCTCGTTGTCGCTCACCTACGACAACTCCGGTCAGTCGAGCCTGCTGTACCAGACGACCTTCCCGTAGGGCCATCCACATCCCCCTCATCCCCTCCTTCCTTCTTCCTGCATGCCTCCCTTTTCTTTGTCCCGTTCTGGTCCTTCAAAAAGGCTCGCCGCAACCCCTTATATCGGTGTTCGAGCAATTCCACTGCTAGATGTGTAGTCGGCGACACAGGACGGCACACGATGATGCGGTGAGTCCCGTCGTCGGCGTCATCCTGATGGTTGCGATTACCGTCGTCTTGGCCGCCGTCGTCTTCGTGCTGGTGCAGGGCCTGAACAAGAATACGACGGAGGTCCCCAACCTCGTGTTTTTCAAGAAGACCGGAAGCACCGGAGGAGGGACCCTCACCGTGACCCAAGCCGATTCCGACATCGTTTGGGATCACGTCCTAGTCGGGGTCAACGACGCCGACCCGGTCGCAGTGACGGCCGGCACGCCGGGCGCCGGGGAATGCACGTTGCCCGCGGGCACGAACCTGGCAGGGGCCGTGACGTCCGGCCAAGTCATCACGTGCGGTTCGAGCGTTCGCGCCGTCAACGTCAGCTACGGCGACCCGTCACAGACGGAACTTGTGGCCAACTACAAGTTCCCGTAGTCCGCGCCGCGCGTCGCCACTGCCCACCCTTATGTGGGCGAACCCCTTGGCAAACACATGCATGTCAGCCGTCCCGGCCTAGTGGTCGCCTTGGCCGCACTCGTCCTCGTCATTCCTGCCGCAAGCGCCGATTGGGCATCGTTCCACGCCGATGCCTTGAACACCGGCTACCTGCCCGGCGTCGCCTATCCCGTCTACCAGGACGTGTGGTGGAGCAACTCGACCGTCGGCGGCGCGCAGGTCTCCGCCAGTCCGGTCGAGAAGGACAACATCCTCGTCATCGCCGACTTGAAGGGCCTGGTGCGCGGCCTCGACGCCGAGTCGGGCCACGAGTTCTGGCGGTTCCTCATGCCTGCACCAGTCGCCGGGACGCCTGCGATTGCAGGCGAACGCGTCTACGTCGTCGACTCCGCAGGCAACCTCAAGGCGCTCAACCTCAAGACCGGCCTCGAGGAGAAACCGCAGGTCATCCCCGCCGCACTTGGTGCCACACAAAGCGATGTCCGCGAATCGGAAGGCAAGCTCTTCATCGGCACCGAGAACGGTCAGATGCGCGCATTCCTGGCGAGCACGTTGACGCCGCTGTGGACGTTCGACGTGACGAAGTACACGACAACCAAGACGGTCACGGGGACAAGCCCGAACCTCACGACCACCTGCACGGATCCCATGTCAGGCCAGCCCATCCGCGGCGCGCCCTCGATCTTCAACGGCATGGTGTTCTTCGGCTCGTTCAACCACTACGTCTACGCCGTCAACGAGAACGGCAACGGCGACCAGACCACCAACCTGATCTGGTGGCACAAGACCGGCGACGTCGTCGTGGGCGCCCCGGCGCTGGACATCATCGACGCAAGCACGAACCGGGTCGTCGTGGGATCCTACGACGGCAAGGTGTACGCATATTCGCCCAACGGGAATTCCGGCGCCGGCAAGTGCTCCGCAACGAACCCCGTCCTCTATGCCGGATCGACGGTCACTCCGGCCTGGTCCTACTCGGTGCCAAGCGTCGTGGACTCGGTGACGGGTGAGACCCAGATCAGCAAAGTCCATTCCAGTCCGGCCGTGGCCGGCACCAAGGTGTATGTTGGGGCCAACAATGGCCACGTCTACTCGCTCGACGCCCGCACCGGCGCCTACCTCTGGAACCAGACGGCCGGCGACAGCATCCGGGGCGTGAGTTCGAGCCCCGCGGTCGCTGGTGGCCACGTCGTCGTCGGGTCGCAGAACAAGAACGTCTACTGGCTCGCCGCGGACACCGGTGCCATCGAGAAGTCCTTCTCGACGCAAAGCGCCATCGAGACGTCCCCCGCGCTGGACGGGGACAAGGCGTTCGTCGCGGCCAAGGACGGAACGCTCTACATGTTCGGCCCCAAAGTGCCGCCGCGTCCCGACCTCGTCGTCACGGCCGTTGCCCCAACGCTCTCATCCGTATCCGTCACCGTGGCCAACCAAGGCACGGCGTCGGCTCCGGCCAGCAAGGTCCGCATCCTCGTCGACGACATCTTCCTGGCCGACGTGAACGTCACGGCCCTCGGTCCCGGCAACTCGACGACGGTGACGGCCATCGGTGCCATCACGCCGGCGCTGCACCGCTTCACGGCCAAGGCTGACTTCGGGACGCCCGATGCGGTGAAGGAATCCAACGAGAGCAACAACGACAAGACGGATTCGCTCACGTTGTCGCCGCCCGCCCCGCCCGTTGCTCCCCCGGCTGCCGCCACCAAGAAGAAGAGCCCCGGCGCAGGCGTGGCCCTCCTGTCCGTGCTCGTCGTCGGTGCGGCCTTGGGCCGTCGCCGTTACTGGTAGACGAGCCGCAGCCCGCGGCGTTTCCAGTCTGCCTTGACCCACGCGCCGTAGCCGAGGCCGATGGCCATGCCAGAGAGGTGCGCGAAGTGGCCGATGTTGCCACCCGCGGGCGGGGACACGACGCCCAGGAGGTCCAGGGCCGCGTAGCCGATGCCCGCCGCCCACAGTGGTACGGGCAGCACGAAGAACAGCGACACCTTCTGCATGGGGGTCACGACCATGAGGACGCCAAACAGGGCCATGAGGGCGCCCGATGCGCCGAGTGCGCCGCCGTTCGGGATGAACAGGAGCGGATCATGCGATGCGTCGAAGGCGACGGCGTGGACTTGGACGACGCCGGAGGCGGCGCCCGCCACGAAGAACAGGACGACGTACCGCAGCCGACCGAGGATGTGCTCCACCGCGGGGCCGAAGAAGAAGAGGAACAGACCGTTGAACAGGAGGTGGTTGGCGTCGGCAAAATCATGCGACAACGTGCTCGTCGCCAGCGTCCATGGGCGCCACATCCAGTCCGTGTTGATGATGAAGAGAAAGTCGGGCACGTGGTGCGGCAAGCCGTGCCAGAGAAACGCGCGGCCGAGGCCCCACGTGTTGGAGCCCGCTGCATCCACGGTGAGCAGCTGCAGGACGTAGACGCCGGCCATGGTTCCCAGCAGCGTGTAGGTCGCGACGGGCCGCCAGGCCTTCGCCGGCTCGAGCCATGGGCGCCGGCTTTCCACGGATACGCAAGCAGCGCGTCCGCCGTAAGCATGCCGGCCTGCTGCGGCAAGGCCAAATCACGCGGCAGGCTTGCACTCGTGTGTTGAGGCTCGGCCGGGACGACGTCGGCGCCTCGCCATTGACGGTGATCCTGGTCGCCGTGCTCGTGGCGGGCGGAATCACGGCCCTCGTCGTCATGTCGCTTGTCGGCGGGGTCCACGATGCGCTCGCCCTGCAGCAGGTCGACGACCACGGTGTGCCGGCCTTCCAGGTGACGAGTGTGGCGGGCGGCGTGGATTGGGACCACCTGAGCGTCCAGTTGGTGGATCCGGCAGGGGTCGACCAGGCCGGAATCTACCTCCAGGCCCCGAATGGGACCGTGACGCTCGGCGACGTCATCCACCTGCGCACGTTGCCGCCCGGAGGTACCTACCTGTTGCGCATCCTGCAGGACGGCACCGAGTTGACGCGCCTGGCCGTGGCATTCTAGCGGCGGCCGTTGCGGTAGGGGCCGTCTTGCCCCATATCAAGCCTGAACCGGTTCGGGTTCCAGGGGCAAAGGCGTATGTAGGGTCGAACCTCAATGTCAGGTTGTGCTCGCCATTGAACCTGTGAGGGCCGGCGACGTCGACCCCGTTGCCCGGTTGGCCTTGCGCGCCTTGCAGGAACAATACGACCCCGAATGGCTGGCATCCCAGGCCCAATCGAGTGGCACGTTCCTCGTGGCCCGCGACGTCCCGACGAACCACATCGTGGGATTCGCCGTCGCGAATCGGGACGCATGCGAGGCACATCTGCTGGCCATCGCAGTCGAGCGTCAACGCCGCGGTGAGGGGATTGGCTCGGCGCTCCTGTCCAACGTGCGCGACGAACTGGCCCGGGCCGGCGCGTTCCGTTTGAGTCTCGAGGTGCGCGCCGACGATCCGGGTGCCCAGGCCTTCTACCAGCGGCACGGGTTCTGGCCGGATGGCCTGCAAAGCCGCGTCTACTCCGACGGCGGCGACGCGGTCAAGATGACACGGCCTCTGTAAGGCACGTTTTCTGTCTGGATGGCCCAGCCCGGGCGTCGCGGTCAACCCTCACGGCGGCTAGATGCCGTTGTGGAGGGCGGCGAGGGCGAAGGCCGGGAGGTTCCGGTCGCGCGGGGCCAGGTTCTCCTTGTCTTCGTCGTCCTCGTCGCTTGTCGCCGCGGTCGCCAGCCGGAGGAAGCGTTCCCGCAAGCGCGCTTGGTGATCCGGGTTCCCCTGCATGACGACCTCGGAGAGGCCTTTGCCGAGCAGGAACACGGCGCGCTTGTGGTCGGTCTTGGACTTGTGGATGTGCTGGGGGGAGACGGCCAGGGAATCGTATTCCCGGAACTCGCCAACCATCGGCAACCCGCAGTCTTCGAAGTACCGCTTCATCTGGCAGAGCAAGCTGTGAAGCTGCAGCAGCTCGTCTTTGTGCATCCCATTCCTTCCAACGAATCCGTTGGATATATATCTTGACCCAACGAAACCCAGGAAAGGCCGTCAATTTCGGGTGATTACTCACGAATTGGTTGGATAAACCGGGTCAAGCCCATAAGGGGAAGCACTTGGAAAAATTTGAGGAAAAACCGGCTCCGTCGGACGCCCAAATCGGCGGTTCCACAGGAAACGAAGGTCATGTTTTTGCTGCGCGGATGACCTAGTCTGATAACAAACAAAGGGCCCGGCTTGGGGGGGTTTTGCCCACTGCGACGGCGTGCGCCAGACCTTGTCGCCCCTGCCCGGCGTCCGGGCACCCTGCGGGGCTCGCGCTAGGCGGGAAAGGCACGGTGGCGTCGCTGCCGCTAACCAGCCGGGGCGGTTCTTGACGAAGCTCGAGGATTCCTGGAGGTCGTCGCGCGTCAGGATCTCGACCTCACTGGCCTGCAGGCAGGCCAGCGGGAAGGAGTTCCTGACGGGCCGAGCCTGCGTGACTTCGTCACTGCAGGTCGTCGCGCGTCAGGATCTCCACCGTGTCCGGGACCTTCGTGACGTTGCCCATCTTGACGCCGACGACGGTCGCGATCTTCTTCTCGGCCGCGATGTCCAGAAGGCGCTGCGTGATGACGCCGTCGAAGACGACCGCGTGCACGTTGTCCTTGGCACTCTTCAACGTGTCCGCGAGTTCGCGAACCGCCAGGTCGCCCTGGACGGGCTTGCCCGTGTCGTCGAGAAGGACGGCCTTGAGGGAGCCCGACAACGTGCCGAGGATCTCCTTGAACTGGGCGCGCGGGTCGCCCTCGCGCACGGCCACGGGGGCCGCGGCCGGGGCAGCCTCGCCGCCCTCGACCTCGAACGTCTCGCCCTCGCGGCGTCCGCCACCGCGGCCACGGCGGTCGCGGCCGCGTCCACCGTCGCGGCGGTCATCGCGGCCACCCTCACGGCGGCCATCGTCGCGGCGCTCGCCACGGGGTTCTCCGCCCTCGCGGCGGCCATCCTCGCGGCGCTCCATCGGGCGCTCGGTGCGACCCTCGGGGCGGGTTTCGCCGCCCTCGCGGCGCTCGCTGCGCGGCGCGTCGCCCTCGGAACCGTCCGGCTTGCGCAGGACGATGCCCATCTGGGAGGTGAACTGCTCGGCGGTGAGCTTGTTCTTGAGGCACTTCATGACCAACTTGTGCGGCAGTTCCTCGACCTCGCGGGTCGGGGGCGCGCGGGCCACGAAGTCGACTTCGCACGTCTGCAGGATCTCCTTCGCGATGAGCTCGCCGCCGCGGTCGCCATCGACGAAAATGATGGTGGTCTTCTCCTTGGAGAGGTCCTTGATCTCCTGCGGGATGTTCGTGCCCTCGACGGCGACGGCGTTCTTGATGCCGCACTTGAGGAGGTTGATGACGTCGTTGCGGCCCTCGACCAGGATGACCGAGTCGCTAGAGTCGACGTTGGGGCCGGCGGGAAGGCGCGTGTTGCGGAACTTCGTCACTTCGGCGACCTGGACGGCGCTGCGCACCTCGTCGGCGATTTTGGACGAGTCTTGGCCGGAGCCCTCGTTGATGGTGGACAGGAGTTCCTTGGCGCGGTCGACGACGGACTTGCGGCGGGCCTCGCGGGTGTCCTCGATGGACGTGACACGGATGGTCGCCTTGCATGGGCCGATGCGGTCGATGGTCTCGATGCCGGCGGCGAGGATGGCCGACTCGACCTTGTCGAGGGCCGACGGCAGCATGATCGTGCCGTTGGTCTTGCCGCCGCGGGTCTCGATCTCGACTTCGACGCGGCCGATGCGGGCCGACTTCTGCAGGTCCCGCAGGTCCAACTCGTTGCCGAGCAGGCCTTCGGTCTGGCCGAAGACGGCGCCGATGATGTCTGGCTTTTCGACGACCCCGTCGGCTTGGACGGAGGCGCGGATCAGGTACTTGGTAGTGCTAGGGTCAACGACCATGGAGTTCAGTCTCTTGGGACCGACTTGTCCTGGGTGTCACGCCGACGTCCATCGGCTGGTGCCCGGCGGCGCCCAAGTGGGGGCGTGGCGGGGCGAACCGTACGGGCAAAGCCCGTGAGGAATGTGATGAGTGGCTTGTAAGGCCAAGAGACACCCAGGGGGTCTGTCTCCGGGTTCCACGTGAACCCTAGGTTGGCTTAAGGTTTGGGAAGTCCGGGGCGCCAGGAGGCGGACAGGGGGCGCTCGTCCACCCCTCGCCCGGTTACCCCTCGTCAGCCAGCCGGCGGACGTAGCGGTCGGCGTAGTCCCAGAGGCGCCCGGCGTCGAGGTCGTCGTACGCGTGGGCCAGCCGGACGCGAAGGCCGCGCAGGTTGCGCCAGTCGATGTCCACATCGGGGTGGTCGTCGCCCAAACGGGTGGCCACCTCGCCAAGAAGCTCCAACGTCCGTTCCAGGACGCGTTGCTTGGTCTTGTCCCGAAGGACGTCCTGCTTGCTCCACTTCGTGATGTAGCCGACAATTTCGGCGGCCAGCTCCCGCAGTTCGCGCAGATCCTCTTCATGGGTCTGGGCCGACAAGCGCCACCCCGTCCTCCCTGATGTGCTTCCAAAGGCGACTCTCCGGGCGAGGCAGGTCGCCCAGGTCAACCTTGACTCCGAACAGGTCGGAGAACTCGTCCTGGAGTTGGAAGAGCTCGGTGATGTCGCCGGTCTTGGGCATCTCCACGACGAGGTCGAGGTCGCTTGCCGGATGCCGGTCGTCGCGGACTCGGCTGCCGAACGCGATGAGGCGCGTCACCTTGTGTGCCTTGCAGATTTCCTCGGCCTTCTTGCGGTGGGCCCTCCACAGGTCCTGGGCCATGGGCGTCGCATCGCGCAGGACGCGCCGGATGTAAGCGTCAAGGCTGGGGGAAGTGAAACGGTCGCGACCCTGCGCCAGGATGTCCCGCGTGGCGTCGGAGACGAGGATCGTCGTGTTCATGGCTTGTATATGGAATATGGAACATATGTGCTTTGACTTTAGGGGCCATCTCTGAGGCGCTCCTGGGCGGCCTGCAGGGCGCGCGGGTAGTCGGCTTGGAACGGGGCCAACTCCCTCTCAAGCACGCTGCACAGATTCCAGAGCGCGCGCTTCTCGGCTTGGTCTCGAAAGGCGACGCTCCCAGTGTCGCTGAAGTTCTGGAGCCAGTCGAACAGTACGAATGCCTCGTCGTCGGTAAGAGGAATGGACGGCACAGCCGAGTGACCGTCGCGCGGCGAATACGGGTCCCGGCCTCGGGGGCTGCTCGCGAGCGTAGCGAGCAGACGGCGCTGAGCGGAGCGTAGCGAACGCGAGGCTCGAGAGGAGCCGAGTGCCCTCAGCGAGCGAAGCGATGCTGTGGCACGATGGCGAGCGGCCCCCGTCTCCTCCGAGGGGTCTGGGGCCCGGAGGGCCCCAGAGTCGGGCCGCCCTTGCGGACGACGAAATGGGTTCCGAGCGAAGCGAAGGACTCCCGTTTCGTCGCGTTAGAACCCGAGCGTGATCTTTCCGCCCTTCTTCAGCTCGTCCAGCGCCTTCTCCTTGTAGCGGTCGATGGCGTTCGGGTCGGAGACGTTGCGGCGGGCCGTCGTGTTGACCTGCTGGATCTCCTTGCGTTCCGCGTCGAACTGCGCCTTGCGCTCGTTGCGGATGGACATGACCTTCTCGCGCATTTCCATGCCCTTGTTGTGGCAGTCGTCGGCCTTCTCCTTGCACGCGACGAATTCGGCGTGCTTCTTGTTGGCTTCCTGGACGAGGACGCGGATCTCTTTCACGCCGGCGATGAACTTCTCGTGGTGCGCGCTGGCTTCCTTGAGGGCGGCAACGACGTGGCCGTGCTCTTCGTCGGCCTTGGCAAAGAGCGCGTCGATGGAGCCGTCCGTGTCGGCCATCTCGACCTCGACGGACTTCTGCTTCTTCAGCTCGGATTCCTTCTCCTTGAGTTCGAGCCACAGGTCGCGGATCTTCTCGACCAGGACCTTCTCCTTCGACGGGGACATGATGGTGGTCTGCTGCTGCTCGACCATCGCCTGGATGTCATTGCGCAGTTTGCGGACCGTCAGGGGAAGCGAGCGCTCGACGGCGGCGGCGCCGGCCTTGCCCTTCTTGGCGGCGATGAGCGCCTTGGCCTGGTCCTGGTACGCGTTCCGGAGCTCCTTGTGCTGTCGCATGACCTCGTTGGCGGCGTCGCGGGCGACTTTGTGCTGCTCGATCTCCTCCGACTTGACGCGGCGGGACTCGTTCAGGAGGTCGCGGTCTGTCCGCGCCTTCTTGGCGAGTTCGTTCATCTCGTTGCGCGTGTCCAAGAGGGAGTTGAACTTGGCTTGCAGGTTGCGCACGTCGGCCTCGCCCAGCGGCGCGGCAGGTGCGGCGTCCGCGGGGGCTGTTGCGGCGGCGGGGGCGGCAGGGGCGGCCTTCTTCTCGGGGGCGGTCGTGGTCTGGCCTGGGGCCTCTGCAGCGGTCATCGTGCGTCAATCCTGCCCAGGGGTTTCCCACTGGGCAATCCTGGCCCAGGAAAAGCCCCGTTTAAAGGCTGCGTTCGAGGTACCCCGAGCGGCGCGGCGCCGTGCTCACGCGAGAAACACTTGCACTTTGACCTGGTTCTTGCCGGCGCCCGCCGTCCACGGCAGCAGGGCGCTCTTCTGCCCCTTGGCGGGGACGTCGATGCGTTGTTCGAGGGTCGGCTTGCCGTCGAGGAGGAGGACGACGCGTAGCGTGGCCGGGATGCCGCCCGCGTTGTGGATTGTCGCCGTCGTCGTGACCGTCGCCCCCGGCCGAGGCGCGGCGGGGTCGTGGCGGACCTCCGCAAGTTGGATGTCGCGCGCGCTTGCGTAGCCCGTGTGGGCTGCGGCCTCGACGGTGACCTTGACGTGTGCGCGGTGGGCCGGATGCTCGGCGCCCTGGCTGTCGAGGGGCACCACGTCGAACTCAACGGTCTCGCGCTCCTTGCTGGCGGCGTCCGCCGGGACCTGGATGCGCAGTGTCCCCGACACCGGGCCCGGCGTGTCGCCGCCGAGAGCCATGTCGACGGGCGTCCCGGGGTCGACGCGTTCGCTGCGACCCATCTGCAGGCCGGCGCGCCAAGACCGGCCTTCGCCGCGCAGGGTGCCGCGGGCCATGAATGTCCGCTTGCGGCGAGGTGTGAGTTCGACCTTGAACTCGGCGGTGCCGCCCGGCGCCATGACGACGCGCTTGGGCGTCACTTGGAGCCGGACCCAGGGGTTTCGCGTCAGGAACATGATGAGGTAGACGGCGACGATGGCGACGAGGAGGAATGCCGCGAGAAGTGCAAGTTCGGCGAAGTCGCCCAGCGGCTTGTCGAGGCCCATCCCCTTGGCAAGCGGTGTCAGGAACCCGAGTTGTTCGGGCACGGGCGTGCGCGTCGTGGGCGGTGGCGGCGTCGGATGCGACAAGTCGACGATCGTGCGCGCTTCCACGGTGGCGGCCCCGCCGCGCGTGCTCGTGGCCTGCACTTGGACGTCGAGGTTGCCGCCCGGATGGTTATGCAATGTGAGCGTGAGGGTGAGCGTGCCTTTCGCGCCGTGCCCCAGGCTCAAGGTGGTGCGGTCGAGGACGGGTTGGCCGAAGGACGGTTGGTTGGCGATGCCGAAGTTGACGGTGTCGGCGTCCGTGCCGCTGTTCGTGGCTTCGATGTGGAAGACGATGCTGGCGTTGCCGTCATGGACGGTCACCTGGCGGCCCGAGAATGCGTCGTCCTCGAACGTGTTGGGGCACGAACCCGTGGGCGGGCACGTCGTGTGCTGGTGCACGGAGCCGCCCGTGATCGTCACCTGCAGGCCGGCCTGGATGGCGGTGCGCGGGATGGTAAACGGCCCGGCCACGCCGGAATCCGGTGCCAAGTCCGTGCCAGTCGTGTCGTCCTGCGTGACCGCGCCAGGCGCGCTGCCTGGATCTGTGTCCTGCGTCGAGACCGTGAAGTTGCCGAGCTGGTCCCCACCGACGGCCCCGACGGCCACAAGCGGCATGGTGACGGCGAGGTTGGTGCCTTGCGCCTGGGAACGTGCGCCCGTGACGCCGCTCACAACGCCGTTCAGGACCGAAAGTGTGTACGCCGCCCCTTGCGCCGTGCTGGACTCGAGACTCGTCGGGCCGTGCGAGACGGTGAAGTGGAGGGTGACGGTCTCGCTGGCCGTGACCGCGGCCGTCGTCGCCACCGTCAACGTGAGGTTGCCGAGCGCCACGTCGCCCGTCAAGCGCAGGATGTCCGTCTGCGCCATCGACGGCGGCTGGACGGCAAGCGGTCCCGGCGTCACGGCTTGGTCGCCGGGGGGATCCGTCACGATGGGCGGGCAGCCGCCGGGGCACGCCGTCTGGGCGCTTGCCGGGGCAAGGGTGGCCAGTAGCACTCCCAGGCCCAACCCAAGCGCAAGCAGGCTCCTCCGCATCCAATCCCAGGGTGGCCGACTGCCATATAAATATTAAAAGCCGACCGCCTTGCGCCAACCAGCATGGCCGACGCGGAACTCACCAAACGCCTCGTCAAGATCCTGACCGAGCTCGAGGAGCGCTTCGCCCAGGGCACGATGAGCCTGCGCGAGATGACGGCCCTCGTCGAGAAAGAGAAGATCCCGCACCTCGATGGATACCTGCGCCGCGCCGGCGCCCTCGACTACCAATCCCCGAAGCGTTTCTTCCAGGCCGGCCCCGACCTGAAGAGCGTGCGCGACGCCCTCAAGAAGGGCAAAGTCCCGCGCGGCCTCGAAGGCCTTCTCGGCAGTGCCACGTAGAGCAGCACCGTCGCTTCAACGACACCGCTAGGTTCCTTATCCAACCCTGCCCGGGTGCCCCAACGTGCAGAGGGTCGTCCTTCTCCTCGCCGCGGCCATCCTTGCCGGCTGCGCTGCGCCGCAACCCTCAGTCCCAACGCCCGAACTCCAGCGCCACTCCGAGCCCGTCGACGCCACCGTGACCGTTCGCCACTTCAACGGCACGTTCGACCTCGCCCTGTGGCAGGTTGCGGCCGATCGCATGGCGGTCGCCCGCAGCGGACCAAACTGCGTGGGCCTCGACGCGGCAGACATCCTCGTAGGCCGGGCCACCGTCCGGTGGACGCCGACCGTGCCGGCCACGCCGATGGAACTCGTCCTGGCCGACGAAGGGACCCTGCATGGTCTGGCGACGGGAACGGGCACCATCACGCTCAACATCCGCGCCTTCAACGAGACCGGGGCGCGTTTCGAGCCGCTTCTGGCTTGGCAGATCAGCGCCGACCGGCCGGCTGGGGTCGTCGACGAGCATGGCGTGCTCGAGCTGGATTTCGATTATCGGGCCTCCCGCGACGCGCATCCCGCCACGGGCGGCGGCTGCGCGGTCTATCACTAGGTGTTATGCGCAGCAGACCGACTGCTCTCCATGCGCGCTGGCCCACTCCATCAATGGAGCAACTGCGGCAAGCAGTCGCCGGCCCTTCGCCGTGAGCGAGTACTCGACGCGGGGCGGGACTTCGGCGAAGGCGTGGCGGGTGACGATGCCGTGCGTTTGCAGGGCCGCAAGCGTGTCCGAGAGGGTCTTCGGGCTGACGCCTTCGAGCTCCTGCTGCAGGCGGTTGAAGCGGACGGGTTCGCGGTTGCCGATCGTGGCGACGAGGCAGAGCGTCCACTTCTTGCCGATGAGTTCGATGACGCCGTCCGTCGGGCAGGCGCAGGTCGGGAGTTTCGTGAGTTGGCGTGCCACTTCAGGGTGGGGAAGTTCCTTCATCACTTCAAACTTTGTAGTATAAGGCTCCGACCGACATGCATGCCTTCGGAGGTGACCCATGATCGGACCCGGTGACTGCTGCGGCGGCTTGTGCTGCTGATCGTTGAATACGGTCCTTTTCCTTTCTTCCCCGCCTGCCGCCGCGGGTCAACAGATAGAACAGATGAAACCGATGCCCGATCACGCTGCCCATATCGGTTCAATCTGTTTCATCTGTTGACCGTCCGGCCATGGCAAGGCAAACCGCTAAGCGTCCACGCACCATCCCAAGCTTGCCGGTCTGACCCCCGGCCCCGGCGGCGCCACGTTTTCCCGGTCCGCTGGCTGCCCCCCAGAGCGCCTTGCGGCGTGCGGGGGGCTTCAATCCCTTTCACCCGATTTTTCGCACCGGACGCAACGGCTATGCCGGCCGCCCGGTCTCGACGCGCGTGCTTCGCGGCGTTCCCATCGCGTTCCTGCTCGCCGTCGTCCTCGCCGGCTGCGCGTCGTCTAGTCCGCCGACGTCCAACCCGCCTGCAACCGCATGTGACGAATCGCTATGGGACCACGTCTACCACCCCGATCGCCTGAAAGACCCCGACCCCGCCGTCCACCACAAGTGCCTGACCGTGACCGGGACGGTGCGCAACGTCCTGCACGAGGCCGACGGCGACGACCACATCCGTCTGCACGTCGACGCCGGCTTCGAGGGCCTTCTCAACGACAAGAACCGCTCGGAACAACAGGGTGACCTCGTGGTCGAACCCATGTGCGTCGGCACCGTCACGCAAGACGACGCGAAGGACGCATGCAGCACCTTCCACAACCAGGTCACGATCCCCAGGATCGGCGACCACGTCACCGTCGTCGGCGTGCACGTCCTCGACAACCAGCACGGCTGGATGGAACTCCACCCAGTGACCAGCATCACGGTCGGCTAGACCGCCTGCTGCGCCTTCTCGCCATGGCCCGTCGAAAGCCCCTGCAGGCCGGCCGCAAAGCCCCCAAGCCAGGCCAGGTCGTTGCGCTGCGGCACCGACATGCCGTCACCGATCACGAATTCCGTCGCCTCGATTGCGCCGCGCTGCAAGAACTCGCGCCGCGACATCGCATCCGCCTGCGGGTAGGCCGAGACGATGAGCTGCGCCTCGATCCAACCGGCGTCGCTCAGGTGCTTGAGAAGGCGCGTGTCGGCGTCGTGCACCTGCGGGTCCAGCGTCTCCATCCACGCCGCGTAGATGCTCGCAAGCGCCCGCGCCCCAGCCAGCCCATCGCCAAACGCGTCGACGGCGTCGCGGCCGAGTTCCAGGAACGCACCCCGCAGCGACTTGACCATCGTCGGCGCCGCAAGCTTGGCACCGCCGCCGAGGCTGGTGCGCAACTGCTCGTGGAACAACCGGGACGCCCGCGGCCGGACGTCGGAGACGTGGCGGTCGATGGCCGACGGTGTCCGCCGGCCCCGGTCGGAGAGCCGCTTTGCCGTAGCCGACCGTTGCCCCGGTGCGTGTGTCTGGGTCACGGCCCGACTGTGCGCTGGACGGACCTTAACGGCACATGACCGCGGCAAAGCCGCCCCGTCCCCGCGGATTCCTCGGCCCGTGATTCCCCTCCACGCCTGGGAAAGGCTCATGTCCCGCCCAACCCTGCCTTCGCCTGAGCAGATTCCGGGCAGCCGGAATGGCGGATGCGTCCCCTGGATGGTCCGCGGCGACTCCGTTTTCTTAGCAAGCCTGCGCTTCCCTCGGTGGGAACAGTTTATATCCGTCCCTTCCTGCGCGACCTTGCGGCCGCCGGCATCAGCCTGTGGCCTAGGTGAAAGCGTGGACTACACCCGTTTCGAGAAAGCCCGCATCGTCGGCGCCCGCGCCCTGCAACTCTCCATGGGGGCCCCGCCCCTCATCGAGACCCCGGCGGACGTGCGCAACCCGGTGCGCGTCGCCATGCTCGAATACGAGGCCAGTGCCATCCCGCTCACCGTCAAGCGCAGTGCAACACACCAGGTGAAACAGTGAGCGACGAGACTTTCCTAGACCCCCAGCAGACCGCCTCCAGCGCGCCGCCGGGAACCGAACTCCTGGTCCCCGAAGAGGAATACCTCACCTCGGGCGTCCACATCGGCACGCAGCACAAGACGGCCGACATGAAGCCGTACATCTTCCGCGTCCGCAACGACGGCCTCTTCGTCCTCGACGTCGCCAAGACGGACTCCGCCCTGCGCGCCGCCGCCCAGATGATCTCCAAGTACGACCCGAAGCGCGTCCTCTTCGTGAGCCAGCGCCAGTACGGCCAGAAGCCCGTGAAGGAGTGCGCAAAGGCCGTCGGGGCCACCGCCATCGCCGGCCGCTTCATGCCGGGCAGCCTCACCAACCCCATCACGCCCAACTTCATGGAACCCGAGATCCTCATCCTGACGGACCCCCTCGGCGACGCGCAAGCCATGCGCGAATCCATGAACATCAAGATCCCCATCCTGGGCCTCGTCGACTCCAACAACGAGACGAAGAACCTCGACATCGTCATCCCGGCCAACAACAAGGGCCGCCGCAGCCTCGCCATCATCTACTGGCTGCTCGCACGCGAGATCCTCCTCGTGCGCGGCGACATCAAGGACCGCTCGGAATTCACGAAGAGCGTCGACGACTTCGAAGCGTCGCTCTAGTCGCTCGCGCCGTGCCACGGGCCACCTGCGGCGGCGTTGCTTGCCCGCAGGCGTCGTCAGGCTCCGTTGCCGTGGCCTCCAGCCACGCCTCCGTCGCCTTCCTAGCCTGCGGCCAAGCATCGGCCGCCTCGGTTCCGGCCCGCGCCTGACGCGAGCTCCCAGAGCGCCGCCGCCCGATTGCTCCCGGGTGACGCCGGGCGACCCGTTCGGTTCTTGCCCCCGTGCAAGGCGGCCGACTCGCGCCCGCCCTGTTCGATTGGCCGTCGCGCCTCCCATCCCCTTAAAAAACGGCCTTGCCTCGCGCAGCCTGAGATGGATATCCCTCTCTTGTTTGCCCCGCTAGCCGGCCTGCTCGCCCTCGCCGTCGCGGGCCTCCTCTCGCAGAGCATCATCAAGGCCCCCACCGGGAACGCCAAGATGCAGGAAATCGCGGCGGCCATCAAACAAGGCGCCATGGCGTACATGAACCGCCAGTACCGCACCATCGCCTACGTCGCCGTCGCCATCCTGGTCCTCTTCGGCGTCATCTGGGGCATCCAGAAGGACCCGGCCGAGAAGGCGAAGTGGCTGTGGACCGCCGTCGGCTTCTCCATCGGTTCGCTGTTCTCGGCCATTGCCGGCTACATCGGCATGCACATGTCGGTGCGCGCCAACGTCCGCGTCGCCGAAGCAGCACGCGGCGGCCTTGCCCCCGCTCTCACGATTGCCTTCAACGGCGGCGCCGTGGCCGGCCTGAGTGTTGCTGGCCTAGCGCTCCTCGGGGTCTCGGGTTACTTCTGGCTGTTCAACTCCGGCACCATCCAGGCCGGCACCAACCCGGTCGAGCCGCTCATCGGCTTCGCCTTCGGTGCCTCCCTCATCTCCCTCTTCGCCCGTGTCGGCGGCGGCATCTACACGAAGGCAGCCGACGTGGGCGCAGACCTCGTCGGCAAGGTCGAGGCCGGCATCCCCGAGGACGACCCGCGCAACCCGGCCGTCATCGCGGACAACGTGGGCGACAACGTGGGCGACTGCGCCGGCATGGGCGCGGACCTGTTCGAGACGTACGCCGTCACCTCCATCGCCGCCGTGTTCCTCGGCTTCCTCCTCGCGGGCTCGAAGGTCACGGACCTCGTCACGTACCCGCTCATGCTCGGCGCCGTGGCCATCATCGCAAGCATCGTCGGCATCTTCTTCGTGCGCCTCGGCAAGAACCAGTCCATCATGGGCGCCTTGTACAA
Source organism: bacterium (assembly GCA_040390065.1). Taxonomy (GTDB): domain Archaea; phylum Thermoplasmatota; class E2; order JACPAO01; family JAHFTW01; genus JAHFTW01. Next base: position 52,400 of record JAZJZE010000001.1, read on the forward strand.
GGGCGTCATGTGGAGCGCCGGCATCGCCGCCGTCGGATTCTACTTCGTCACGAAGTACATGTTCGGGACCGTCGACTTCAGCACCGCCTACGCCAACACGCCGATTGCAGGCCTGCGCTGGACCAGCCTCTACATGGCCACCCTCGTCGGCATGGCCGTCATGGTCCTCATGATGTTCATCACGGAGTACTACACGTCCACGGTGTACGCCCCGGTCAAGCGCATCGCAAAGGCCTCCGAGACCGGCGCTGCGACGAACATCATCAGCGGCCTCGCCGTCGGCATGCAGTCGACCTTCGGCACCGTCCTCGTCATCGCGGTCGCAATGTTCGCGGCGTTCAACCTCGCCGGCTTGTACGGCATCGCCATCGCGGCCGTCGCCATGCTGTCCGTCACGGGCATGATCGTCGCCATGGACACGTACGGCCCCATCACGGACAACGCGGGCGGAATCGCCGAGATGTCGGGTCTGCCGGCCGAAGTGCGCGTGCACACGGACGCCCTCGACGCCGTCGGCAACACCACGAAGGCGGTCACGAAGGGCTACGCAATCGGGTCGGCCGCCTTGGCTGCCCTCGCCTTGTTCGCCGACTACACGCACCGGCTTGGGGACCAGGTCACGCCCGGCTCCGCGGCCGCCACGCGCCTTGGCGTCACCTTCCTGCCCGCCGACTCCAACGGCCACCAGGCCATCGCGTTCGCCCTGGACAATCCCCTTGTCCTCATCGGTCTCGTGATCGGCGCCATGCTGCCCTTCCTGTTCTCGGCATTCCTCATGGAAGCCGTCGGCAAGGCGGCCGGCGCCATCATCCAGGAAGTGCGCCGCCAGTTCCGCGAGATTCCCGGCATCATGGACGGCACGGGCAAGCCCGAGTACGGCAAGTGCGTCGACATCGTCACCAAGTCGGCGCTGCGAGAAATGGCCCTTCCCGGCATCATGGCCGTCACCGCCCCGCTCGTCGTCGGCTTCCTCTGGGGCCCGCTGGCCCTCGGCGGCCTCCTCATCGGTGTCCTCGCCTCGGGCCTCATGATGGCGCTCAACATGTCCAATGCCGGCGGCGCCTGGGACAACGCCAAGAAGCTCCTTGAGAAGGACGGCCGCAAGGGCTCCGACGCCCACAAAGCAGCCGTCGTCGGCGACACCGTCGGCGACCCATACAAGGACACGGCCGGCCCGTCCATCAACGCGCTCATCAAAGTCATCAACACGGTGTCGCTCATCGCCGCTGGCCTGATTGTGAGCTACGGCGGCTGGCTCAACCGCTAGCGAAGCAAGGCCTATCCGCGGCGCTGGCTTGCCGCGCCCGTGCCCACCTTTGCGCCGCGTCTGGACCGCATCGCAGCCTCGGCAACGCTTGCCATGAACGAACTAGTGGCAAAGAAGCGCAAGCTCGGCGCCGATGTCGTGTCCTTCTCCGTCGGCGAGCCGGACTTCGTGACGCCCGAGCACGTGCGCGACGCCGCATCGAAGGCCCTGCGCGATGGTAAGACACATTACACGCCCGGCGCCGGCATCCCTGAACTGCGCGCCGCCATCGCCGCCGCCGAGGTCCGCGACGCGAAGATTCAGTGCGACGCAAGCAACGTCCTCGTCACACCCGCCAAGCACGGCATTTTCCTCGCCGTCATGGCCGTCGCGGACAAGGGGGCCGAGGTCATCATTCCCGACCCGGCGTGGGTGAGCTACGAGCCCATCATCGAATGGGCGCACGCCAAGGCCAAGGGCGTGCCGCTCTCCGGCGACAACGGGTTCCGCATGACGCCGGAAGCCGTCGCAGCGGCCATCACCAAGAAGACCAAGGCCATCATCCTCAACTCGCCATCGAACCCGACGGGCGGCGTCAACACGAAGGCGGACGTCAAGGGCATCCTGGAGCTCGCCGTCGACCACGACTTGTGGGTCATCTCCGACGAGATCTACCAGAAGCTGCAGTACGAGGGAACGCCCGTCTCCCCAGCGAGCCTGCCGGGTGGCTTCGAGCGCACGCTCACGATCGACGGCTTGTCCAAGTCTTTTGCCATGACGGGCTGGCGCATGGGCTGGGTCGTAGCGCCGCCGAAGGCATTCGAGGCCGTGAGCCGCCTGCAGTCGCAGAGCATCACGCACGTCACGAGCTTCGCCCAGTACGGAGCGCTCGCCGCCGTTGCGGGCCCACAGGACTCGGTTGCGTCGATGAAGAAGGAGTTCCAGGCGCGCCGCGACATCATGGTGAAGGGCTTGCAGGCCTTGCCCGGCGTCACCTGCCCCGAGCCGAAGGGCGCGTTCTACTGCTTCCCGCATTTCGACCCCAAGAAGTGGGGCGGCATGCATGACGAGGCGCTCGCCCTCGCGATGCTGGACAAGGCCGACGTCGCCGTGACGGGGGGCTCCGCCTTCGGCTCGCGCGGCAAGGACCACTTGCGGTTCTCGTATGCGTGCAGCCGGGACAAGATCGCGGAAGGGATGAAGCGCTTGGCGACGTGGCAGCGGGCCCTGTAGAGGCGAGCGGCCGGACCTGTCCGGGACGGCGCCCCGTTATGCAGATGGCGTGCCGATGGTCATGCGTCATGCCACTGCAATGGGACGAAGGCGACGGGGAGGAAGAGGCCACCCGGTCGAACCCGCGTTTTGTCCCCAATCTTGCAAAGCGTTGGGGAGTGAGCCTTCACGACGCCACGTTGCATCTGGGCGTCCGTTGCTACACCTGCCAGGCGACCGGACTCCTGTCGGCGCCCGTCGACGAGGGCGCAGTGCCCGATTGCGCGGCCTGGCCGACGGTCGCATGCATGATGACGGACGGCTGCGACGGCGTCGTGGTCCCAGAGGCGCTGAACTAGGTCGCGACTACGGCTCCGGCTTGCCGAACTGCCCGTACAGCCGGGAGCCCTTCGTCCAACCGGCGCTCGTCGCTTTGTCCTCGATGCCAGGCCGGATGGCTCCCGTCGGGCAGGCATCGAAGCAGGCGCCGTCGGCGATGCACAAGTCGCGGTCCACGCGGGCGGTGTCCGTCACGATGGCCGCGTTCGTCGGACAGGCGGCTTCGCAGCCATTGCAGACGATGCAGTCGGCCATGAGGACCCAGGCCTTCTTGGCTTCCGGCGTCTCCGCCGCTTGCTTCTTCACGGCGGCGACGTCGATGACCTTGGCCCCGGACTTGGCGACGTCGTGGCTTGCGGCCCCCGCCTTCGCGGTCACGACTTCCTTCTTGACCTCCACGGCCTTGACGGAGAGTTCGACGCCTTCCTTCTGCACCTGCACGCGGAACGCGTTGAGGACCTTCTGGATCTGCGGGTATTCGGGGCAGACCTTCGCCTCCTCGGGGGTCGGGTCCGCGACGTCGAGCGCCGGCTTGAGGCTCCACGGGTCGGCGATCTTGCTGCGCGAGTAGGCGAGGGCGAGGACCATCTTGCCGCGCACGGTCTGCGTCATGGCGAGGTTGCCGGGATTGGGGATGGCCTGCGCCGTTGCGAGGTCGCAGCCCCAGAGGTCCTCGGCGTACAGCGACAATTCGTCGCCGCCGCGGGGCGTGATGGCCGCGACTTCGGCCGCCTTGACGCCGAGCGACTTGTGGCGCCGGTACTTCATCGAGCGGCCCATCATCTTGAGCATCGGGTTGCCAGCCGCGAGTTGCCAGCCAAGAGACGGCGCCGGGGTCGGTCCCTTGATCTTCATCTTGTAGACGAACTCGGGAATCGGCGCCGGCAGCGGGAAGACCATTCCCGGGTTCATCAGGTTCCGGTAGTCGGTGCTTTTCTTGTACAGCTTGAGCTTCTTGTATCGCGCGGCGCCGAAGACGGACTTGGCCTCCCATTGCAGCCACGTGCCGCAGTGGTACGCGCGGCCGCCAAGCGCCTTTGCCTGCGACACGATGTGCGCCGACGTCGCCCAGCCCAACGGGTACGTGGGGCGCCGTTCGTCGTCCGGCGTGAAGATGAAGAAGTAGACGCGGCCGTCATCCGTGACGTGGCCTTCGACCGAGAGTTCCGACGTGGGGACCTTGTTGCCGAGCCGGCGCAGGTACTCCTGCACGTTGGCGACGGGCACGAAGGTCTCGCCAGCCACGAGGCTTGGACCGAGCCGCTTGGCGCGAATCGGGTAGAAGCGCTGCGCCCACTCCTCGCCCGCGACCTTCTCGTCGACCATCTCGGCGCCGTGCCGGGCGGCCATGCGCTCGACGTCCGCCTTCGCCGCGGTGAAGTCCTTCTCGGCGAAGCACAGCGTGATCACGTGCTTGCCCGCAAACGGGTTCTTCTTGGCGCCGATGGCCTCGCTGCGCAGGTCGTAGAAGTCGGCGTTGCGGAACATCAGGTGCTTGAGCGGCCAGCGCGCCTTGGCTTCGGCGACGACGTCCTGGAGGCTGCGGTAGTCCTTGACCGTGAGCATGACCGGCTTGTCCGGCGTCGCCTCGAGGACTTTCAGGCGTACTCCCGTGATGATGCCGGTCGAGCCCCCGAGCCCGCAGTAGAACTGGATCTGCTCGATGTCGCGGATGCGGAAGCGGTTGCCGTCGGGGCCGACGCCTTCGAGTTCGGTGACCCACTTGCCGATGTTTCCGGAACGCGTCGAGTGGATGCCGTGGCCGTCCATGGCGACGAAGCCGCCGATGGTCGCCGCGAGCGCAGAGGTGGGGTACGTCGGCAGTTCGAGCCCGACGTCGTTGAGGCGCTTCTGCAAGTCGGCGACGACGACGCCGGCGTCCACCATGACTTCCATGCGCGCCTCGTCGACCTCGATGCGCTTGTTCATGGGTGTGAGGTCGATGACGAGGCCCTTGCGCTTGGGCACGGCGCCGCCGAGCGCGTTGGTCGCTGCGGCCCGCGGCGTCATGGGGATGCGACGGCTGACGCAGAACTGCACGGCGGTCTCGACATCCTCGATGGTGTGGCAGCGCGCGACGGCGTCGGCCCGCCGCTTGACGAGAAGGTCGACGATGTTCGGCGGCGATCCGATGTCCGTCGAGTAGACCAGGCGGTCGGCCTCCGACGTCAGAAGGTTCTCGCGGCCGAGGCGGGCTGCAAGCTGCTCGAGGTCGGACCGCTTGATGGTCACGGGTTGGCGACGGGAGAAGTTCTCTTAAGGGGTTCGGGGCGGCAACAGGAGGGAGGCCACCGAAAGGCCTATCGTGAGGCAAGTCCACTGTGCCGTCGTGTCGCATGTCGGTTCCGTCCTGCGTTCGCGGCGCTTCGTCCGCATCGCCCACGCCGTGACGGCCGGTCTGTGCCTGCTTGCCGGACTGGCCTTCGCCGCCGGCGGATGGCAGATGCTCGGTGACAATTCGGGCTGGTCCGTCGTCGGTGGCATGATGGCGGTGCCGGTCGGCTTGGTCGGCGCCGTGCTGTCCGCCTTGGCTGTCCAGGCCGCCGTGGAGTACGATGGGCGCATCCTGCCCCGCCTCGGGCTCGCACTGTTCGACGGTGCTCTCCTTCTCCTCCTGACCGGCAGCGTCCTCGACGGGCTCAAGGCAATGGGAAAGAACCAAGCGCCCCCCAGCTGGTTGGTATGGCCGCTGATCATTGTCCTCTTTGCCTGGTCCAGCCTGCTGCTCGCAACCGTCGTCCTCCCGCCGGCGACGCGCCGCGCCCCGTCGCCGTCGCCTTGAAGTGAAGGCCGTCCCCTTCGGGGCCGTGGCCTTGACCTGCCGGGAATGTGGCCGGCCGATTGCGGACGGCTTGCTCGCGGTGTGCGAGTCGTGTACGAGAGAGCTGGAGGCGTTGTCGCCAGCACGGAAGGCCACCGTGCGCACATCGGCGTTGACGCCTGCCCTGTTTGGCGTGCTCGGCATCGTCGCAGCGGTCGTCCTGGTGGCGTTCTCCGTCGGTGAGAAATGCCCGGACGGCGCCCTTGGCGAACTCGTCTGCATCGCCACGCGCGTGCTCCTGTTCCTCGCCGGGTTGGGGGCGCTGGCGTTCAGCGCATGGATGTTCTGGAGCGCCCGCGACGCCGCCGGCCCGTACGACAACTGATGCTAGCCGAAGAAGCCCTTGCGTTTGCGCGGTTTGACTTCGGTTCCGAGCTCCTTGGCCAACTCTTCGAGGAGTTCGCGGGCGCGGGCACTCGGCTTGTCGGGGACGTCGATGCGCAGCCTGACGTGGAGGTCGCCTCGACCATGCCCCCGTAGCGATGGCATGCCCTTGCCCTTGACGCGGACGGCGGCTCCGGTCTCGGACCCCGCGGGGATGGGTACCTTGAGTGGGCCGTCGAACGTGTCGAGGTCGAGTTCTGCGCCGAGGACCGCCTGCGGGATCGAGATGGACATCTCCGTCAAGAGTTCGGTGCCTTCGCGGTGGAACCGGTCATGCTCGCGCACCTCGATCTGCACGTACAAGTCGCCGTAGGGGCCGCCGCGCGGGCCCACCTCGCCTTGGCCGTTGACGCGCAGGCTCTGGCCGGTCTCGATGCCGGGCGGAATCGTGACCGTGACGGCGCGACGATGCCTCTCGTGGCCAGTACCGCGGCACGTGTGGCAGGGCTTCTCGATGGTGCGACCCTCGCCGTTGCACGTCGGGCACGTCGTCACTTGGCTCATGGTGCCAAAGGGAGTGCGCACCATGCGTTGCACACGGCCTTCGCCGCCGCAGGACGTGCAGGCGGACACCTTGCTGCCTGGTTCGGCGCCGTTGCCTTCGCACGTCTCGCAGCCTTCCAGCCGCCAGTACTCGATGCGCGCCTCGGTCCCGTGCAGGGCCTGCTCGAGGGAGATGGCATGTGCGACTTGCAGGTCGCGGCCGCGGCCCGGCCCGCCACCGCGGCGCCCACCGCCGAAGCCGAACATCTGGGAGAACAGGTCCTCGAATCCCATGCCGCCGAAGAGGTCCTCGACATTGATGTTGCGGTACAGGTCGTCGGCGGAGTACTGCGAATCGATGCCGGCGTGCCCGAGCTGGTCGTAGCGCGCCCTCTTGTCCGTGTCCGACAGCACGGCATACGCTTCGGAGAGCTCCTTGAACTTGTCCTCGGCGTCGGCAGCCTTGTTGCGGTCCGGGTGCAGTTGGATGGCGAGCTTGCGGTAGGCCTTCTTGATGGCGTCGGCATCCGCGTCGCGCCCCACGCCAAGCACGTCGTAGTAGTCCCGCTTGCCCGTGGCCACGGCGCGGCCACAGTGCGCCGCTTCTAATCGCTTGCTCCCGGTGCGGCTACGGGTTCGTGAACTTGCCCACGGTTGCGAGCAGGAGGCCGGCGACGACGAGGGTCACGAGGTAGTAGCCGACGTTGACGAAGTAGACGGGCCACTTCTGCCGCTCGAAGGCGACGCGGTTCAGGTTGACGGGCACCATGAATCCCAGCCAGGTGAAGACGCCGCCCATGACGCCGTCCATCGGGGAAAGGCTGTAGTCGGCCTTGCCGTGCGTCGCGGTGTTCCTGTACGCATCCTGGTACACCCAGTAGTCGTGGGCGAGGACGAACATGAGAAGGAACGCGCCGACGAGCATCAGGATCATCGACGTGGCCATCTCTTTCGCGGGCGGCTTCGGCATCGTGGCGGGGTCGAGCCCCTGGTCGCGCATCCAGATCTTCCCCGTCGGCGACCACTTCGAGTACCAAAGGAAGCCGATGACGACGTTTGCAACGAGCGCGGCGGCGAGGCCGAGCCAGTTGAAGCCTGCAAAACTCCAAGCAGTGGGGTCCATGGTTTGCGCCTACCGTACGTTGCCTTGGAAAAGGGAGGAGGGGAGGAAGGTGAACGCGGGTCTCAGAGCGTCGCGAAGATGAGCCCGGCCACGAGGATGTTCACCAGCTGGTACCCGCCGTTGATGGCGACCAGGCCCATGGGGCGCTTCTCCCAGGCCAGAGAGCCGAGAAGCTGCGGGACCATGAAGCCCATCCAAAAGAGGAGGGCCCAGCCCATCAGCTCGCCGACGTCGTTCTGGTGGACCGTGATTCCGCCACCGCTGACCTTCTTGCCGACCGTCAAGCCGAGCGCAAGCATCATGAGGAACGACCCGACGAGCATCATGACGAGGCCTTTCATCATCTCCCCGGAGTCCGGCTTGGCCTTCGGGTCCATGCCCATGTAGCCCATCCACATCTTTCCGGTGGGGAACCAGCCGGCGTACCAGACGAAGCCGATCACGAAGTTTGCAACGATGGCGACGGCGAGAGCGACCCAATTCATGTATTCGAAGTCGAAGGCATTCATGGTGTTCACAGCCCAGGAGGGCAAACGGAACTCCGCCAGGTGCTATACAAGGGTGCCAGACTCCATCGCGTCGCCAACCTGCAGGCGATGCACCGGAAGCGCCAGGGCGGCCCAGAGGCATAGTTGTAAATGGCCCGCGAACCAATAGGAGAGGGCTCTGCGGGGTCAAACCCACAGGGAAGGACAATCATTTCGGTGATTGGCCCTCCAACACCCAGGAGAGGGGCGCGGCTTACTCGCCCCCAACCGACGTGGCCTGGCGGCTACGACCCGGTCAAGTGAACCAGAGGGTTGCTAAGAGGCGAAAGCCGACTTGGCGACTAGACGGGAAAAACCTGGATGGCCTCGGTCTTCGGACCAAGGAAGCCGAAAGGCGTGGAGCCGTGGAATCGCTCGGTGCCGCACCGACCTTTCCACGTTCGAGGGGATTTTTTCCGGTCGACGTCCCGTGCGTCGGCGCCGCCGCCTTTTTGAACCAGTCGAGGCGTGCCGTGCGCGGTGCTCGCTTGAAGCCCGCCCTTTCCGTTGGCGTCCTGCTCGTTCTCGTTGCAAACGTCGTGCCCGCCGGCGCCCAGATGCCGCCCGCCGACCCGAGCTTGACCTGGTACGTCCATAACGTCACAAGCACGAGCGGCGGGTCGGGGCCAACACTGAGCTTTACGGCCCCGGGCTCCGATGAAGTGGCCGTCGCTGCCTCCTGCACGACGGCATGCGCCGGCGCCGCCGCCCTCGTCCATCACGCGGATGCCGAGACGGGCTTGCCGGTGGCCCTGGTGGCGACGGGTACCGGCGGGGAGGCGCACGTCTGGGTCAAGAGCTACCAGGGCGGCGCTGCACCGGGGACGAAGGCGACCGTGACGGTCTTCGCCGACGGCGTCTCCATCGCGACCGGCACGGCGACGATGGACGTCGTCGCCGCCACGGTCGAGTACGTCATCACCCTCGACTTCAAGGCGGCCTCGATTGCAATGGGCGCGAAGATCTCCATGGAGCTGGCGGTGCAGGATTCGCACTGCACATGCTACCTGCCCGTTGCGTACGCAAAGGGCGTCGACGCCACGTACGCCTGGCGCTTCACGTTGCCCGTCACGGTGAGTGGCGCGACGACATCGGGGGCCAACCACTATGCCAGCGAGAGTGGCCCGAGCCTGCATGCGACTCTCGCGTTGCCGACCGCAACGACGGCGAATTACTTCTACAACTGGACCACCGGCTTCTCCGCCGTGGAGATTTCCTACAGCGCCCAGCCCACAGCCGGGTCGGTCCACTTCCTCGTCCTCGATGCAGACAACAAGACGCTTCTGGACAAGGCCCTGTCCGCCGCCGAGGACCGGTCCGTCCAGGTGCCGGCGGCCACAGCCGGCGTCTGGCACGTCAGCATCCAACTGACCGGGTTCCAAGGCAATGCCACCCTCGTCATCGTCTCGTCCCAATTGACACCGCCATCGTCGTCGCCGCCGGGCGGCTCGTCCGGGCCAGGCCCGACCGACGGGGGAAATCCAGGCACGCCCTCCGGCGGCTCAAACCCGTCCCCGTCTCAGACCAGCAAGGGCTCGCCCGGAATCGATGCCGTCCTGTTTGCCGCCGTGCTTGCGGGCTCGGTGCTGGTGGCCCGACGCCGCCAGGCGTAGCCAGCACAGGCTTTTTGCCCCGGCCGGCTTGGGCCGCGCAATGGTCACCATCGGCAAGGGCCTGCTGGACTCCGCGGTGCACGAATTCTTCGACGCCGTGCGCAGCTACGACGCCAAACGCGCCGCCGCCGTTCTCGCCGAGGATGCCGACTTCGACAGCCCGTGGAGCGGCCACCTCACGGGCAAGGCCAACGTCGAGGCGTTCCTCAAGACGTGGCTCTCGGATCCGGTGAAGCGCCCGACGTTCACCATCATCGACGTCGCCGGCGACGGCGCCATCGCACGCCTTCGCGTCTCGATCTCCGGCCGCTTCGGCAAGGCCCCCGAGCACTGGAACCTGACCGTGCTCTGCCTTAAGCACGTCGTGCACCAAGTCAAGTTCGCGGGCGATGCGAAGGCTGGTCACTGAGGAACCGCTTCGCCAAGGCTAAACGCGAGGCCCGGTGCGACGCGCAATGCGCAACTTCATCGTCTGCGGAATCTGCGGGGCCGTGGTCGTGAGCCATCCCGTCACCGTGACGCAGCATCGGCTCTGGCACAACAAACACATCGACGGCAAGACGGAGGCCTTCGCCGCGTTCAGCCTCCTCGAAGCCGCCGATTTCCCGGCCGCGAAGTTCCGCGTCACCGAAGAAGAGTAAGGCCCCCACCGGCGGGTTGGGTGGGCAAGAGTACGCCGGTGGAGGTTGGAGAAACACCCTCGGAAGAGGAATAAGAACTTCGTGGGGGCAACGTGGTAGGCGCTGGGCCGAAGCGAGACGGCGTCAGGGGAACCTGAACGTGGCAAGCAGCGTGCTCTGGCCGTTGTTCATGTAGGCGACGCTCACCGACGTCACCGACGTGCCGCACGTGATGACCTGGCCCGCGGCGACGTTGCCCGTCACCGTGGACGCGCTGCACCGGGCCGCCCCCGCCGTCGTCGAGATTGGCGCCGGGTTGCCTCCATTCACGCCGACTTGGATCGTGCTCCACGGCACGTTTGGGTCTGCCTGGTTGACGGTCAACGTGCCGCCCCCGCTCGGGTCCGATGCCTTGTTGAAACTGATTGTCGGCGCTTCGTCGAACGTCCGGTCGCCCGGATTCGTCGTGCCCTGGCCGTTGGGGTCGTAGGGTTTCGTGCTCGCGCATCCGGCCGAGAGGGCGGCGACGACGACCAAGGCCACGAGGAATCCGCGCATGGGGCGCAAGATGGCCCCGCGATGATTACGCTTTGGGACTACGCATGGGGCCGGAGCCGGTGCAGGGCGGCCAGCAAGCCGTCATGCATCCTGTGTTCGACCTTCACGACGCGGGGCTTGAGGCGATGCCAGCCCTTGGCGATGCCGGCGGCGGCCTTGTGTTCGGCCTTCATGGCTTTGCGGCGCACGATCTCCGCATCGCGATGCCACATCTTCGACAGGTTGAGGGTGGCGCGGCGCCAGGCGCGGCGCACGGGGTCAGCAAGGACGACAGTCTTGGGCATGGTCTACCAAGACTGACTGTCGGCGCCCGGTCCCCATAAAGGGTCCCCCCAAAGGACTTTCAAGGGCCCGGCGCGGCGTTACTTTTTGCCCTTCTTGGGCTTGTCGTCGTCCGCCGATTTGCCGGCCTTTGCCGGCCTGTCTTCGTCGGCGGGCTTCGCCTTCCCTTTCTTGGGCGCCTTGGGCTCGGCCTTGAAGTCGGCATCGATGGGCGGCACGCCCGCTTCGCTTGGGTTTCCTGTCCACGCGCGGTCGCCGCCCTCCTCACCCGCGGGGGCGTCCGGCTGGCCCGGCGCGGCGGCGTTCTTGTACATCTCCATGACCGCGGGCTCGAGCGCCTTGTGCAACGCCTCGGTGTGCGACTTGAGGCCCTCGACGGAAGGCTCGTCCTTCTTCATCACGGCTTTCAGCTCCTTCACCGCGGCCTCGACGCCGGCCTTGTGCGAGCCCAACTTGTCGCCGGATTCCTTGAGCAGCCCCTCGGCCTGGAACAAGGCCTGATCGGCCTGGTTGCGCGCCTCGACGGATTCCTTGAACTTCGCGTCGTCGGCAGCGTGTTCCTCGGCGTCCTTGCGCATGCGCTCGACCTCGGCGTCGGACAGCTTCGTCGAACCGGAGACGGTAATCTTCTGCTTCTTGCCCGTGCCCTTGTCGTGCGCCTCGACGTGCAGGATGCCGTTGGCGTCGATGTCGAAGGTGACCTCGATCTGCGGGATGCCGCGCGGCGCCGGCGGGATGCCGTCGAGGATGAACTTGCCGAGGCTCTTGTTGGCGGCGGCCATCTGGCGCTCGCCCTGCAGGATGTGGATTTCGACTTGGCCCTGGCGGTCGGCGGCGGTGCTGAACGTCTGCGACTTGCGGTGCGGAACGGTGGTGTTGCGCGGGATGAGCTCCGTGCGCACGCCGCCCAGTGTCTCGATGCCGAGCGTGAGAGGGGTCACGTCGAGAAGCACGATGTCCTTGTCGACTTCTCCCGAGAGGATGCCCGCTTGGATGGCTGCGCCGAGGGCGACGCACTGCATCGGGTCGACGCCGCGCACCGGCTTCTTGCCGAAGATCTCCTCGACGAAGGCCTGCACGATTGGCATGCGCGTCGGGCCGCCGACGAGCACGACCTTGTCGATCTTGTCCTTCGTGAGTTTCGCGTCCTTGAGGGCGTTGAGGCAGGGCTGGCGCGTCTTCTCGACGATGGGGCGCACGATCTCCTCGAGCTTCGCGCGGTTCAGGGTCATCTCCAGGTTCTGCGGCCCTTTCTTCGGGTCGACCGCCAAGAACGGCAGCGAGATGGTCGTCTGCGTCATGCCGGAGAGTTCCATCTTGGCGCGTTCCGCGGCGTCGCGCACGCGCTGCAAGGCGCTGCGGTCGGCGCGCACGTCGATGCCGGTCTTCTTCTGGAACTCGGCGCCGATGTGGTTGATGAGGGCGTCGTCCATGTCGCTGCCCCCAAGCTGGGTGTCGCCGTTCGTGGACAACACCTCGAAGACGCCTTGCCCCATCTCCATGATGGTGATGTCGAACGTGCCGCCGCCGAGGTCGTACACGGCGATTGTCTCGTCGTTGTCCTTGTCGAGGCCGTAGGCGAGGGCTGCCGCCGTGGGCTCGTTGACGATGCGCTTGACCTCCAAGCCCGCAATCTTGCCGGCGTCCTTCGTCGCCTGGCGCTGGTCGTCGTCGAAGTACGCCGGGACGGTGATGACGGCTTCCACGACCTCTTCGCCGAGGAACGTCTCGGCATCTTTCTTGATCTTTTGCAGGATGAACGCCGAGATTTCCTGCGGCGTGAAGTTCTTGTCGTCGATCGTGACGGTGTACTTCTGGCCCATCTTGCGCTTGATGCGCTGCACCGTGCGCTCCGTGTTCAGCACGGCCTGCCGCTTGGCCGAGTCGCCGACCATGACTTCGCCCGTGTCCTTGGCGAAGGCGACGACGGACGGGAAGTTCTTGCCGCCGTACACGTTGCCTTCGGCGGATGGGATGATGCGCGGCTTCCCGCCTTCCATGATGGCGGCTTCCGAGTTCGTCGTTCCAAGGTCGATGCCGATTGTGCGTCCCATGCGAATTCACCTGTTGCGGGCCGTGGATTGGCCCGTCTGCAGCACCAGGTGAGTTAGGACTTCTATAAAGACATAGTTGCGGTCGAAACGCGTCCCGGCGCGGCCTTAAGCGACGCCAGGAATGGACCCGCGTGGCGGATCCCGTCGCACAATGGGTCGGATTCTCCAGTTCGTTCCTGGCGGCGGCCCTGATGCTGGCCCTTGCCATAGGCATCCTTCTTCTCAACCACCGCAGCGTCGTGACGCGGGCCTTTGCCTTCATGCTGTTCTTGGGCGCCTCCATCGTGATTGTGCATCGGTTGGAGAACGCGAGCCGGCCAGGCGGCGTCCTCGAGGCCTCGGGTTTGAATTCGGCCATGCTGGAACTCCTCTGGTACCTGCGGGTCGCGTACGTTCCTGCGATGGTCCTCTTCTTGCTGGTGTACGTCCGCCCTGTCCCCGTCGGCACCTTTCGGTGGCTGCGGTGGGCCATTGCCGGCGTCGCCCTCGTCGCCCTGGAAACCGTGCTGGCCGTCCACTTCCTGGCCGGCGACCGGTGCATCGCGTTCTGCGAAGCTGGAGGCGTAAGGACCGCCGGTCCCCTGTATATCCTCACGGAACAATCCGGCCTCGGGACGGCCCTTGCGGGTCTCGCGGGTCTCGGCTTTGCCATTTCGGCGTCGCGTCGGCCCGTGGGGGCGCTGCATTCCGCCGTTTTCCTGCTTTCCTTGGGCTTCACCCTCAATGCCCTCGTGGATGGCGCCGACAACGTCCTGCTGCTTGCGCACGGACCCCTTCCTGCCGCAGCGGGGGCCGGCGGATCGGCGTTCTGGGCCTGGGCGTCGTGGGGGCTTGCCGCCCTCGGCTTCGCGGCCGCCGCGGTGAGTCTGGTCGTCTACGCGATAGACGCACGAAACCATGCGGAGCTCCGGCGCCGCGCGGTGACCTCATTCGTGATGTCTGCGGGAGCCCTTGCCACTGCCTGCTACATCGCGCTTTCTCCACCCACCCTCGCCGCCCCCGGCGCAGCCCTCGACTACCTCTCCCTCTGGGCCATCTTTCTCGTTGGCATCGTCCGACTCGCCTTGCCAGCCCTCGCCGCCCTCGCCCTCGTCAAGCACCGCCTCTTCGGCATCGAGGTCAAGATCAACCATGGCGTCAGCCGCAGCCTCGTCGTCGGCGCGTTTCTTGCCGTGTTCTTCGTCGTGACGCAGATCATCCAGAACCTCTTCGCGAGTCCCGGTTGGGGCATCCTAGGCGGCGGCGCGGCAGCCGGCATCCTGCTGTTTGCCTTGCATCCCCTGCAGAACCTGGGTCACCGCATCGCCGACGCCGTCATCCCGACTCCGCATCGCAAGACGACGCGCGTCTCCAAGCATGAGGCCCTCGACATCTACCGCGACCAGGCCCTCCTCGTCTGGGCGGACGGTGTCATGGGGCGAAAAGAGCGCGCCCTGCTGGACCAGTTGCGCGACCGCCTCGCCGTCCCCCTGGCCGATGCGGCGCGCATCGAGCGCGAGGCCGCCGACGCCGCGCCCGCGGGGAAGTTCCCCCGTCGCAAGCCGCGCAGCCGCTCCGCGCAACTCAGCCCGGATTAAATAGGGGCAAGTCAAGTCCTCCGGCGGTGGCTATGCGTCCTGGATTGCGAAATGCCGTTGTATTGCTGTTTGCCTGTACGTTCCTTCCCATTGTCTCCATGCCGGCGGGTGCCCTGTGCCACGAAGACATGGGCTGCAAGGCCTACCTGCCCAATGGCACGTGTGTCACCCAGACGGACTGGGTCTTCGACTGCAAGAAGGACGCGCCGAAGAGTTCCCCGGACGGCGTCGCCGTCACGAACCTGAACCTGCAAGTCGGCGGCGTCGTTGCATCCGGGAGCGCCAGCATCGCCGGCAGCACGAGTGCCGTCTCGGCCGCATCGGACACGTACGCTTCGGGGTCGCTCATGACCGTCACGTTCCAGACGCACTGGGCCGGCAACGCTTCGCACCCGGCCGCGCTCGACCTCGTCTTCGAGTTCGGCACCGGTGGCGTCGAGTGGCTGACCCCGCCGGGCGCCGACCTGCCCAAGGCGAGTGGCGGTACGGCCGACCCGCAGGCCGATTCGGTGAAGGCGTCGCAGACGACGTCTGAGGACGGGACGCACGTCATCTACACCGTCCAGATGGCGAACTTCGCGGCCCCGTCGACGTATGCATGGAGCTTCCGCATCCCGGCCGAACGCACCCAGGGAACGGTCTCCCTTCCGGTCACCCTGTACGTGCTCCAGGGCCATGAGGCCAGTGCGCAGCGTGGCGACATGGCTTTCCCTCTGGCGCCCGCCAGTTCGGGGGTCGTCGTCGGGCAGCCGATCTGGCAGTCGCCGGCGTTCCTCCTCCTCGGCGGCGCGGTCGTCGGCCTCGCTGTCGGCTTCGTGCTGTTCCGCAAGGGCCCGCGAACGTAGGACGGCCGCGTCTCAGTGTTGCATTGCGGGCGGCGCCTGCGGTGCGTGCGGTTGCACGACCGGGTAGGCGGCCAGCGGCTTGTCCTCGAGGCGAACGAGGCCGGCCTCCGCCATCCGGCGCATGTGGTACGCCGCGGCGCCGTACGTCACACCGAGGGTACGCGAGGCCTCGGCGGCCGTCGTTCCCGGGTGGTCACGCACGATGGACTCGAGGCGGCGTGCAACTTCGGACTTGCGCATGCCCGCGCCGGGCTCCGTGGGGACGTCCGCGAGGTACAGGCAACTGTAGCGGCCCGAGCGCACCGTGCGCACCAAGCCCGCGGTCTCGAGGACCTGCAGGTGGTGGCGCACCGAGCCACGCGCCTGGGCGGCCAAGCGCGACAACTCGTTGAAGTGGATGCCCGGCTGCGCTTCGATGGCGGCAAGCAGGCGAGCGCGGGCCGGGTGCGCGGACACGTCGCGGTTGATGAAGCGCGTGAAGAGCGGCGCCAGGAACGGCAGCCACTTCTTGTTGGCGGCCCACAATCCCGCCACCACGCCCACCGCGACGACACCGAGGCCGGCCGTCGAAAGGGGTGTCCAGAAGGTGCCCGTCTGCGGCGCGCTGAAGGTCTGCAGGGTGCCTGGGTTGCTGGGTGGCAGCGGCCCGGTGCCGTGGCCGTAGGGGAGGGCGACGACCGAGCAGGCATCGCCGACGCCATTCTGGTCGACGTCCGTCTGGTCCGCGTTGGGAGTGTCGGGGCAGTTGTCCAGGTAGGCTCCCTTGATGGAGACCTGCACCACGCCGTCGCCGTCGCGGTCGGCGTCGCAGACGTCGCCCATGCCGTCGCGGTCCAGGTCCTCTTGCTTCGGGTTCTGGATGGCCGGGCAGTTGTCGGATGTGTCCGCGATGCCGTCGAGGTCATGGTCGATGGCGTCGTTCGTGCCCGTGCCCGCGCGCGGGTCCGTCGGCGTCGTCGCGATATGGGGTTCGCATGCATCGCCCACGAGGTTGGCATCCGCGTCTTCCTGAGCCGGGTTGCTGGCCAGCGGGCAGTTATCGGCGAGGTTCTCGATGCCGTCGCCGTCCATGTCGGAGTCGCATGCGTCGCCGAAGCTGTCCTGGTCGCGGTCGCCCTGTTCGCGGTTGGCGTAGTTCGGGCAGTTGTCGGCGCTGTCCGGGATGCCATCGCTGTCGCCGTCAGGTTCGCCTGGCCGGGCGTTGTTCTCCGGCGGCGTCGTGGGAGTGCGAGGATCGGGATCCGTGATGATGATGGGCTGCTTGTCCACGGGCTTCTCCGTGGGCGGATCCGTCGGGCAGGCCACGACGCGCGTCTCGCACGTCACCGCACCGGAGCCATCGAAGCCCCAGGCGACGTCGGCCGCCCAGAGGGCGGGTCCCGCGTGCAGTCCGGTCATGATGCCGGGCTCGACCGTCCAACCACCGGTGGCGAGGTCGAAGCGCGTCATGCGGATGGACAAGCTGCCCGCCCACGTGGCGATGACGCCGCCCGCGGGACCCGATTGAAGCAGAGGGCCAGCCACGGACCCGATGTCCGCGACGGCGCCGGCGACGACGGCGTCGTTGGCCGGAGTGTAGTCGTAGAAGCGCGTCACATGGCTCTGCGCGTCGTACGTGAGGATATGCGCAACGTTGCCGTCCCAGAGCACGCCGAGCTTGGACAACTGGCCGGGTTCACCCGGGAGTTTCGCCTGCAAGGTCGTCCACGTGTCCATCGCCGCATCGTAGCGGATGAACTGGCAAGACCAGACGCAATTGGAGGTCCACGTCACGGTCTCGCCGACAGTGAAGCTCGGGGCGTCGACCTGGCAGCCGGGGAAGTAGCTCCCCATGGCCTGCAGGATTCCCGAGGATGGATCGTACCGTTGCACGGGGAACGGCGCGATGCCCGGGTGCTGCGGCGTGAAGATGTAGATGTGCGAGCCGATGAGTTGCGGGCCTGCCTCGGCCGCAGATCCCGGAAGATGGGCGATCACGAAGCTGGCGCCCGTCGCCGGCACGTAGCGTTCGAACGTGACGTCCTGTCCGGCGGCGAGTGAACACGAGGGCGTGCGCACCGCGTACACGACGCCGCCGGCCCACGTCGTCTTGACGCAGCCGTTGCCGGCCATGGCGGGATACGGGTGGGCCGCCCACGCGTCGGGCGCGGGGGTCGTCGCCGCGGCGGGGAGGGCGAGACAGGCCAATGAAATCCAGCCCAGGACGCGCAGGCATCGGGCAGGGGCAGTTCGCGCCATCGGTGGGCCATCCCCTGGTCTACTTATGAATCGAGTGGGCCAGTCGTTGAGCGGTCCAGGTCAAATCCCTTAGGGTCCGGGCCGTGCCGCGCAGACCTTGGCAAAGCGCAAGACCTTGTCCCCCAGCAGGTAGCCAGGCTGGACGACGCGGGTGATGACGCCGGGGGCCACTCCTGGCGCGTCCTCGGTGGCCACGATGTCGTGACGGGCGGGGTCGACGCGTTCGCCTATCGCCCCGGTCCGGACCAGCCCCTCCCGTTGCACGAGCCGGTCGAACTCGCGCGCCAACAGGATGACCCCTTCCGAGACCGGGCCTGGATGGGCTTCGGCTTGGTGGGCGGCCATGTGGGCGAGTTCCAGAATCGGGAGGAAGGATTCGAGGACGCGGGCTTTCTGGCGTTCGCGTTCCATGGCCGCTTCGCGTTCGACGCGCTTCTGCAGGTTGTCGTAGTCGGCGCGGGCGCGGGCCAGGCGGCCCTTCAGGTCCTCGGATTCGGCGTTGCGCGGGTCAACTGGCGGCCCACCAGGTGTGCCTTCCGGCGGCGGGCGGGACGGAGCGCCGGGCCCAGGGGGATTGGTGCGAGGAGCGGCGCCGCCCTTGGCATTCTTGTCCGCCTTGCGGCCTGCCTTGGCCGGCGCCCCGGTTGGCGAGGGGGTTCCGGTGTTGCCCATCGCGTTTCGCGACACGGCCGGGCCTTAAAAGTGAGATTCCGCGGGCGCGGGCGTCCCTTGCCGATTTAAGAGGGGCGCACTGGATGGTACGCGCGTGAAGGTCGTCCTCGTGCTCATCGTGCTCTGCGGCGGGCTTCTAGTGATTCCTCCCGCGGCGCTTGCTGATTGCCACCTTCCGGCGCCCAGCCGCTGCGCTCCGGCCCCGGGCGTTCCAGAGCGGGGTTGCCCAACGACCTTTGGCGGCCTCGTGGCAGAGTGCCCAGACCAGGCGCTGGGCCAGCAGGATGCCGTGGTGCTGACAGTCGACGGCCTACGTGTCGAGGGGCTGGCGTCGCCGACCGTGCTCGTCAGCGACACAGACGGGCCGCACGACTATCCGATTGGAAGCATCGTGACACTCACGTTCTCTGCCCGGTGGTTGGGCAACGCCACGCATCCCGACGCCGTCGCGGCCGTCTACCACTTCGATGCGCATGCCATCAACTGGACGAGCGCACCGGCCGGTCCCGCAGACGTGCAGGGCTACCCGCGCTACCCGTCCTACGGCTTCACCTTCGACGATTGGAGCGGCGGCAACACGACGTTCCAGTGGACGTTCCGCATCCCCGAGGGCACACCGCTCGGAACGCTGCACGTTCCCGTGGCCTTCGCCGTCACGGCTGGCGGACGCGAGCGCTCGTCGCAAAGCGACCTCGTGTTGCACGTCGTGTCCAAGGAGGTGAGCGTGATCCCACCACCGCCGTTCTGGCGCGACCCCGCCTTCATCTTGCTGGTCGGGTGCGTGATTGGGCTTACCTTGGGCTTCATCCTCTTTGGCAAGCCCCGCGCATCCGCCTCCTGGAGGCTCGCATGAAAGTCCTGGCCGAGTTCCGCGAGTTCGCCGTCAAGGGCAACGCCATGGACCTCGCGGTCGGCATCATCATCGGCGCAGCGTTTGGCAAAATCGTCACGTCGCTTGTCAACGACGTCATCATGCCGCCCATCTCCATCCTACTCGGCCGGGCGGACTTCACCAACCAGTTCTTCGTCCTGCGCGGGAATGCAGTGGGAAACGGTACGTTGGCGGAGGCGAAGCAGGCCGGCGCAACGACCGTCAACTACGGCGTCTTCGTCAATGCGCTCATCGAATTCGTCATCGTCGCCTTTGCCGTCTTCCTGCTCGTGCGGCAGATCAACCGCCTGAAACGGAAGCAGCAGGCAAAGCCCGCCCCGAGCCCCCTCATGCGCGCCTGCCCCGAGTGCCTGTCGGAGATTCCGCGCGCCGCGACGCGTTGCAGCCAGTGCACGGCGCAAGTCCCTCCGGCCGAGCCGGCCAGGGCCCAAGCGTAGGGCAAGGACTAGCCAAGTGGAGGTAGCCGGAACTCGGGACGCCCGCCGTCGCCGGCCAATTCCTTCCAGCCTCGGGGAATCGGCTCGTCGAGGAGGGACAACACGAGTCCGCTGCGCAGCTTGGGCACGAAGTACGTGGCCTTCTGCGGCATCAGTTGGCCGGCTTCGGCAACATCCAGCACGGCGTCCACGGGTTCGGGAGGCAGCAGCACCGCGTACTGGCACAGGCCGGCTTCGATGTCATGCAACGCGGCGGCTGCGTCGCGCGCGTAGCGCAGGTGCTGCTCGGGTCGTTCCGGTGCGACGCCCCACGGGGCCAGCAGGAACTCGTGCACGCGCGTCACGGCCAACGTGGCAAGCCGACCGGGCGCCGCCGACTTGGCAGACGGCTTGAGGGTCAACAGCTGCGCGCCGAGCCCGCCGTTTGCGCGCCCGACAACGATAGCCTTGCGCCCGTCGTCGAGGAGGCCCGTCAGGCGTTTCGCCTCGTACACCAAGTCCTTTCCAAGCGGCACCGTGACGGCGTCCCAGTTGCGGTCCAGGGCGGCTTGACGGGCCGCGTCGGCGTCACGGGGAAGTCCGTGCACCAAGCGGTGCGTCGCCTCGATGCGCAGCCCCGGGTCATTGTCGCGAACCAGGCAGACGAGGATCGACCCGTGCTCGGGCCGGCCCGTCGCGGCAAACTGCTCGAGGGCCGTTCGATAGCGGTGATGGCCGTCCGCGATGACCAATTCGCGGTCGTCGAACTGCGCTGTGATCTCGGTGACTGCCTCGTACCGGTCGACGCGCCACAACCGGTGCTCGGACCCAGCCTCGTCAGTGAACCGTGCCACCTCGTCGAAGGCGTTGGACTCCAGGAGTTCGTGCACCCAGCCGCGCGGGTCGCGGTACAGGAGCCAGATGGCTTCCACGTCGGTGCCCGTGGCCTCGCGCAGGTGCAGGCGGTCGCGTTTCGGGCGCTGCAGGGTGTGCTCGTGCGGGCGGACTTGTGTGCCCGTCGCGTCGAGTGCAAGCCGCGCGAAGAAGCCGGACATGGTGCGGCGATCATCCAGCGGGCCCGTCGTGACTTGGTAGAGATAGAGCCCCGGTCGGGCGTCGCGAACCAGCACACCATTGTGCATCCACTCCCGCAGGTGCATGCCCGCGCGGGAGTACTTGCTCGGCGCCGCCGTGGTGTCGCCGTCGCCAGGTTCGGCGGGTGGTAGTGCGATGTGCAGGATGTTGTGCTCGTCGCCGCGGCGCAATCCATCTGCCTCGTCTGCGGTCACGCAATCATGCGGGGGGGACGTGGAGGTCGCGAGGTTGATGCGCGTCGGGGAATAACGCAAGGCCCGAAACGGCGCGATCGCGACCACGCGTGGTCCACTGGCCCCGCCGTGATGAAGCCTCGCGTTCCGCTAACGAGTGAAGCTGCCGGCGTCGTTGGCCGGACCGACCACCGTCGTCCAGGCTCCTGCCAGGTGTTCGAGGCGGTAGCGGTGGTAGCGCTCCGTGTTCTGGAACGCCATGTCGGCGACGGCTGCGTCGTCGGTCTTGCGCACGGTGCACGGCACGCCGACGGCGAGGCTGCGGGGCGGGACCTTGAAGTTCTGCGGCACGAGAGTCAGAGCGCCCACCACGGCACGCTCGCCGACGACGGCGCCGTTGAGCACCACTGCATTCATGCCGACCAGTGCGCGTTCGCCGATGGTGGCCCCGTGCACGACGGCGCCGTGGCCGATGGAGGCGTCGGGGCCAATGGTGACGGGGCTGCCGCGCTCCGTGTGCACGGTGCAGTTGTCCTGGATGTTGGAGCCGCGCCGCACCAGGATGGGTTCGATGTCACCGCGCAGCACGGCGTTGGGGCCGATGAAGCACTCCGCCTCGATCGTGACCTGGCCAATGACGACGGCGCCGGGGGCCAGGACGGAGGACGGATGGATCTTCGGTGCAACGGCCACGGCGCGGGGACCGCCGGGCGTGTGAAAGTGCTTGCGCCTACGTGGGCTTCGCCGTCGTCATGCGCACGTCGAACTTGTGGCCTTGCGTGCAGACGACTTGGCCGAGACGGCCGGGCAGGACCTTGTGCGTGCACGTCGGGCACGTCGCCGTGCGGAAGAATCGGTCGAGCCACGCTTGGAACACCTCGGGCTCGTCGTGGTTGCTCTGCATGTGCTCCAGCACGCGCCGCGTCGCATCGTCGCGGGCAAAGGGCGCAAGCTTGGGCAGGTCCACCACGACGCGTCCTTCGCTGCGCCCGCCGGATGACACCCTGCGCAGCAGCAGGAATGAAAGCAGCACGCCGAAGGCGAGTCCGCCGATGTGCGCCGCGTAGCCGACGCCGATATGCGCAAGCCCGCCCGGAAGCGCCGCCACGTTGACGATCTGCAGAAGCAGGAACAGGCCGACGCCGAGCAGGACGGGGACTGGGATCATCATCATGATGACGAAGATGGGGACCGGAAGAGGCACCACCAGGCGCGGGTACTTGGCGGCAAACGCTCCCATGATGGCTGCGATGGCGCCCGACGCGCCAAGGCCGATCCCCGTCGGCGTGAAGACGAACTGCACGAGGGTGGCTGCGATGCCGCCGAGGACGTAGATGGCGACGAAACGCCGGGCCCCGATGCGCTCCTCGAACGGCATGCCGAAGGCGTACAGGAAGATGCTGTTGCCCAGGATATGCAGCAGGTTTCCCGGGTCGTGCAGGAACATCGCCGTGAACGTCTGCAAGTACCCGATGGGTTGGTGGGTCGCCAGGTTGACGCCGTCGAAGGACAACTGCGTCGTCACGGCCGACGCGGCGGCGTACGGGTCGGCCTTCGGCGCCGCGAGCTGCAGCACGAAGATGACGAGGTTCGCGATGAGAAGCGTCCCTGTGGCTACGAATTTCTTCGACCATGCAATGCCGAGGGCGAGGACCATCACGGCGATGGCGGCCCAGGACCACGGCGAGAGGACCATTGACGCGCAGCCAGAGCCGTCGCCGCCAAAAGCATTGGCCAAGAGGCGGACGGAATTGCGCCGACGTCACGGCCAATCACGGACGCATCGGGGCCCGGCACCTTGCCCTGCCAGTCCGTCTCGAAGAGGACACGGTACGCGTCGGCCACGCCCGGGCCGCGCAGGATGACGTCCACCTCTCTGTTGGCGGCGCGGCTGTGGTGGTTCCCGTTCATGCTCCCGACGACGACGGCGTCGTCGACGATGAGGCCCTTGTTGTGCAGAATGGCGATGCCGCGGCGGTCGAAGATGCGCGCCTCGGCACCAGGTACGCGCAGGGCGGCGAGGGCCGGCTCGTTTCCTGGGTCGGATGCAAACGGCGCGGCAGCTAGGACGCGGACGTGCACACCGCGCTGCGCTGCCTCGGAGAGGGCCGAGACAAGGGCGTCGTCCGCGTGCCATCCAAGCCTGTTGGCTGAGCCGGTTGCGAGTTCCAGCTCTTCCAGGTCAATTTCCTGGCGGGCTCCGCGCATGAGCGCAGCCACGGGGTCCGTGCGCGGGTCGGCCGTGTGGTCGGGCGACACGAGGGGCTGTACGCCGAAGTCGCCGCGAAGTTCCACAGGCGGCATGACGGGGCCGTACCCGCCCGAGCGCGGCGCCACTCGTGGGGGCGCCACAAACAGTGCGTCGTAAGAGTGCAGGTCGAAAGCGTCGACATCCCAAGAGCTCCGGTCTTGCGCCATCCACGTCGCGAACCAGTCGGCTGCCGCCGTGTCATGCAGGACGACGCCCCAGCCGCGATTTCCCCAGGTGGGGTCCTCGGGCACGCCCGACTCGACCCAGTTCTCCGATTGAACGGAGACGGCGTCGTCGGCGACGAGGACCTTGAGGTGATGGTCGTCGTACCGGCCGCGCCCAGCCAGCACGACCGTTCCGCCGGCGCCTTGGATGCGGCGCAGCGCGTCGGCAGTGGCGTGGCGTTCGGGCGCCGTCATGCCCACGGGGGCGGCCTCGACGAGGACTTGCAAGTCGAGCGCGGGGTGGGCCTGCTTGGCGGCGACCAGGGCGTCCACGAGCGCTGCCGAGCGCAGTTCGTACACGTGCAAGTGCAACCGCCTCTCGGCGCTTTGGACGAGGTGCGTGAGGACACTAAAGCTGCTGTCCGGCGAAGCGTAGAGAGTCAGCGTGTGCACCGTGAATGTGGGGGGGTCAATGGTCGATTCGCCGATGCGGTGCACCCTTGGCGTCACCCAATCGCCATCGCTGCCGGTGTCAATCCACTGGCCAGCCAGGCGGTCGCGCTCGAAGACGAGTCCGGGCGACGACACGTTGAGCCCGCTTCCCGGGCCCCACGCGACCGAGTCGACCACGGTGCCGCGGAGGTCGACCAAGCGCAAGGCGTCGCCGCCGTTGGCCAGCTGAAGGCGAGAATCGGTCCAGACGAACTGTGCTGGCGGACCGTCAAAGGCCGACCAGGCCGTGCGATTTGCGACGACCCAAACCATTTCGCCACTCCCAACAACGCTCCCTGCGGGGAACGCGAACAAGCCCTTCCCGTCCGTGACCGACCAACCCGAAAGATCGCCCCCATCGTTGCTTCCGACCGCGAAGCCCTCATCCCCAGGCCCCGTGCCGGGCAAGTCCGGCACGACGGCGACCAGCATCGGGTGTGCCGAAGCGCCGGGCACGACGAGCAGGAACGCGACAAGCCAACGCATTGGTCGAGGCAGCGCCTCCATGCCTTAGCCTGCGTCGGCCAGAGGTTGGTGAAGCCACGGCAGTCGTACATCCGGACGACGAAGCGTTGAAACCTTGGCGCGTGTGGGGAATCTGCTGCGCTCGTAGTCTAGCTTGGATTCAGGCACCGGCCTCCTAAGCCGGACCACGTGGGTTCGAATCCCACCGGGCGCGTACAGGCCGCGCGAAGCGCCGGCCGGGTCGCGGCGTGGTGGATTCGAGCCCACAGCCCGCCGAGCGGCGAGCATGGCGATGCCGCAGGTCGGCGGACCGGGCGGCCCGACTCGTTCGGGCCGCGCGGGGTGGGTTCGAATCCCACCGGGCGCGTCGCCGATTCGAACCTGGAACTCCGCCGTCGGGTTTGACCCAATCGAAGGCTTGGTTGCTACGAGCTGGTGGCCAGCGCGGCGGCCCTCGCCACCTCGCGCCGCACGTTGCGTGGCACGACCAAGGGGGAGATGAGGCCGAGGACGCCGCGTGGCGTGAACTCGACTTCCTTCCGATACCGCGTGCCGTCGCCTTGGGTCGCAAAGGTCGTGGTCACTCGGGCGTCGCCGAAGGCATTGTGGACGGCCACGATGAAGCGCGCAGGCAAACCGTTCTCCAGCACTTTCTCGTCGAAGCGGAACGGCCCCATGCGGAATGTCAGGATTCCATCCACATGCGGGTAGCCCTCGGACGGCGCTACGCCCTTGGCACCGGCGAACCAGCGCGGCAGATTGGTCGGATCGAGGATGACGTTGGCGCAGTGACGTGGGTCACGGGGAATGAACGCTTCCGCCTCGTACTTCTTCACGGACCGTGCAGTAGAGGCATCTGGTTGTAGCCTTCGGCAGGCCGCGCATCGCCTTCGCAGGGCGGCGCCTCCCACGGCCCCATGTCTGTCGCAGTGCGAGGAATCGATTCTGGAGCGGTCAGCCGTACAGGCGCCGGGGGAGTTCGTCGTGCATCTGCCACGCCTGCTTCTCGCTCATCTCTCCGCTTGCGAGGAGCCCCTTCGTCCGCTTCGGGACCGTGTCGCAGGGCATGACGACGTTGGGGCGCGTGGGCTCGTCGATGTAGTCGGTCTCGAGCATGAAGCGGGCCGGGCCGCCTGCAACCTTCGCAAGGGCGGCATGGATGTTGCTGCGGCCGGCGATGATGGAAGGCACCAACCCGTGGACTTCGTCGTCGAGAACGAGGGGGCCGCAGTAATGCTTGATGACGCGGTCCCGTGCCAGGCCAGCCTTGTCGGCCATGGCGGCGAACTCCGCCATCGTTTCCGGTTCGGCGTGTTCCGTGTGCAGCATGACGGGGACGCCGGCCTCCTTCGCCGTCGTCATGCCGTAGAGGAGAAGCTCGTTGTTGTGGGCTTGCACGTCGGGCGCCACGGCGAAGTGGGCGCGGCCGATCTCGCCCATGCAGACTGCTTGCCCGTCGGCGCACAGCCGCGCAGCGACGTCGAAGCAGGCCCTGCCAAACTCTGCCGCTGCCGGCCAGCCTTGTGCCTCCGCAATCCGCATCGGCTCTAGCGGGTACGGCCCAAGGACGGTGTACACGGTGCAGCCGGTCTCGTCGCGGATGCGGCGTCCGAATACGACGTGGTCCAGGCACGAGCGCTCGAACTCGGCCACCGTCGCAGGATAGGTTGGGAGACGCACGTGAGCGATGCTCGTCCCCCCGGCGGCCATGAATTCCCGGACGGCCCCCAGACCCTTCCAGCCATCGGGCCGACAGTGGAAGTGGTTGTCGTGGATGGGGATGGTCGCCGTGAGCCCCTGCACATCTAGCCGACGCGCGGGAGCCAGAAGAAGCAGTCGGCCGACCGATCGTTTCGGGAGGTCCGGGGGCGGAAACGCCCCCGGCGGGGGGAAGGGGGCGAGGGCGGCGCCCCCCGCAGGCCGGCCAAAGCGCCAGCCGATTTTGCGGCTGAAGGATAAACCCTAAACCATCGCCTTTCCTGGGACACGGCGATGAAGACCCTCGCGGCGACGGCAATCCTCCTGTGTGGCGCCCTGATGTCGGCGCTGCCGGCGCAGGCCCACAACGGCCATCAGTCCATCGACCTCCTGAGCCCGGATCCGCTTGCTGGGGACTACACCATGACGGTGCACGTCGACGGCGTGACCCTGACGGACGATTTCGCCGACCCCGACGATGACTCCGGCCATCTCTTGTACGGCCTCAACCAGGCGCCCTGCAACGGCTCCTGCTCCAATGGCCAACCCTACGAGACGGCAAACGAGACATTCACCTTCTACGACCTCAAGGTCGGGGACATCATCGTCGCCGTCGTCGTCCACGGCAACGGCACGGACTTCGAGCCGCCCGTCTTCATCGTCCGCGCGGTGCGCAACGTCAACCAGCAGGGTGATGCGGTGCGCTTGGCCATCAATGGGACGGCGCCGCACCCCGGCGTGCCCAATCCTGGTCAGTACACGATGGACGTCGTCCCCATCGGCGTCGAGTTGGTGCAGCCCGGCATCGCCGAGGACACCCGCGGCGAAGGGCACCTCCTGTACACCCTCAACGGCCAGGCTTGCGTCGACCCCTGCTCGACGGAGCCGGCGGAAACGACGAGCACGACGTTCACCTTCCATGACCTCCAGGTCGGCGACGTCGTGGGCGTCGAACTCCTCAACAACCACGGCTCCCCCTTCTACCCGGCTGTCAAGAGGTTGCAAGCCGTGGCCGCCCCGAGCCTGCAAGTCGTGACCTCCGGCCCACACGAGGGGGCCTCCTACAAGATGACGGTGCACGTCTCGGCGTTTACGCTCGTCGCCGCCGCCAAGGCCGGGCCCAACAACGCTGGGGCCGGCCACATCCACTATCTCGTCAAGCCGAAGGACGCCGCCGACTTCAAGCCGGCTTCCGGCGATTCGGATACGGTCGACACGAGTTTCACCTTCCGGGACCTGCACGAAGGCGATACGGTAGCCGCTGAACTCGTCGCCAACGACCACGGCCACCTCGCAACCCAAGTCCTGCGCTCGCAGATCGTCGGGCCCGCCGAGGAAAAGGACCCCCTCGCTCCCGGCGTCGGCCCCATCCTCGTCTTGGTCCTGCTCGGCGCGGCCTTCGTCGCCCGGTCCCGGCGCGCGTAGCATGTCTCGCGTCCTCGTCGTGGCGATGCTTGCCTGCCTTGCCGCCGTGCCCGTCACGCAGGCTGAGTCGAGTGTGACGTTGCGCGTCACCGCCCATGACGGCGGGAGCGAGTCATGGTTCGAGGTGGAAGGCTATTCTGGCCGCAACCCCGAGCTGCACGTTGACCCCGGGGCGTCCGTCACAATCATCCTCGACAACAACGGCAGCAACCCGCACGGCTTCACGGTCGGCGTCTTGGGAGGCGTGAAGTGTTGCGTCGCCCCGGGAGCCACGGGAACCGGACAATTCATCGCCCCCGTCTCCGACACGGCGCTCACGTACAACTGTCCAATCCACGACCTCATGCGTGGGACGATTGTCGTCGGCGCCGGTTCCGACAAGGGCACTCCGCTTCCCGTCTGGATTCTGCCCGTCGCGTTGGCGTTGGCCCTCACCATCCGCAAACCCTTTGGCGCACGCCTGCGTCGCCAGGGACAATGAAGGCCCTTTTCGCCCTCGGTCTCGTCTGCGCCGCCGTCGCCGGTTGCAGTGGCGCGTCGTCCGGTCCGGTCACACCGCCCATGGAGATGGGCGCCTATGCCATCCACATGCTGGCCGGGAACCACTTCTCGCCGGCGGACGCCAAGGTGCCCGCGAACTCGACGGTCATGTGGGTCGCGCAGGAAGGCATCAACCACGACGTCACGGATTCGGACCACAGCTCGAGCGACTCCGCCTACTGGAGCTCCGACAAGACGCTCGGCCACAAGATGAGCGGCTCGATGATGTACGAGAAACTGTTCCTGACGCCAGGTGTGTACCACTACTACTGCACCATCCACGGCCAGGCCATGTCGGGCACGATCACCGTCGAGTGACATCGATGCGCGTGGCAACCGCCCTGATTCCACTGCTTCTGCTCGCGCTCGCAGGCTGCGGCGCCCCCGACAGCGGGACCGACCTCGTGAAGCTCACCAACGGGCACTACCGCATCGCCATCAACCCGACGAACACCTTCGATCCACCGCACGCCCACGTCCCCGTCGGCGCCACCGTCGAATGGTTGGACAACGGCGGCCAGCATGACGTCACGGAGGACTCGACGCCGCCGCTTTGGTCGTCGTCGCAGTACGGCAACGGCACCGCCCTGGAATTTGGCGAGACCTACCTGCACACGTTCAACGAGGCCGGGACATGGCACTATCGCTGCACGATCCACGGCGGCATGGGCATGGTCGGTGCCATCACCGTGGGATAGGGCTGGCTCCAAAGTCCCCTTTTTGAACCCCCTGCCCTTGGGAAAGAGCGATGACGGCGGCGTCGGGCCCGCACTCGGACATTCCTGTCCCGAAGAAGTATTCGCCCGATGAGATGGAGCGCCGCGTGCTGGCGAAGTGGGAACGGGAGGGCACGTTCCGGGCCCAACTCGACGCGGGGCGCAAGAACCATGCCAAGGACCCGGCGGCGAAGTTCGTCTTCCTCGAAGGCCCGCCGACGGCCAACGGGTTGCCGCATCCCGGCCACGTCCTCACGCGGACGCTGAAGGATACGGTGTGCCGCTATCATGCGATGCAAGGCAAGTGGGTTCCCCGTAAAGCCGGCTGGGACTGCCACGGCCTTCCCGTCGAAATCGAGGTGCAGAAGGAACTCGGCCTGACGCGTGTCGAGGACATCGGGACGAAGATCTCGATGGCGGACTTCAACCGCAAGTGCCGCGAATCTGTGTTCAAGTACAAGAAAAACTGGGAGGACATGTCGGCCCGCGTCGGCTTCTGGCTCGACTACGACGACCCCTACGTCACGATGGACGACAAGTACATCGAGTCGGTGTGGTGGAGCCTCAAGGTCCTTTTCGACGCGGGCTTCCTGTTCAAGTCGCACAAGGTCGTCCCGTACTGCCCCCAGACTGGAACGAGCTACTCGAGCCATGAGGTCGCCCTCGGCTACAAGGACGTCGTCGACACGTCCGTCTACGTCAAGTTCAAGCTGGAAGGCGACGCCGACGGCGCATCCATCCTGTCGTGGACGACGACGCCGTGGACCTTGCCGGGCAACGTGGCGCTCGCCGTCGGCGCCGACATCGACTACGTGAAAGTGCGCGTCAAGAAAGCCAGCGACAAGGCAATGGCAAACGAGGGCGAGGTCCTCATCGTCGCGAAGTCGCTCGTCAAGGCCGCGCTGCGCAACGAAGTCGAAGTCGTCGCCGAGATGAAGGGTCGCGCCCTCGTCGGAAAATCGTACCGGCCACTCTTCCCCGGCGCCGTCGACCCCGCCGGCTCGAAGAAATCCTGGGTCGTCGTCCCGGCCGAGTTCGTCACCACGGAGGACGGCACCGGCGTCGTGCACACGGCCGTCATGTACGGTGAGGACGACTACCAACTCGGCATGAAGGAAGGCCTGCCGGCCAAGCACAGCGTCGGCCTCGACGGGAATTTCCTGGCCCACGTCCCCGGCGGTGTTGCCGGCAAGTACGTGAAGGCCCCGGAGACCGAGGCCGCGCTCTTGGACCATCTGCGCAAGGGCGACGCATTGTACCGCGAGGCGAAGTACGAGCACAGCTATCCGCACTGCTGGCGCACGGGGCATCCGCTTCTCTACTACGCCATGGATTCGTGGTACGTCCGCATGAGCAGCCTGCGCGACGAACTGCTGGCCAACAACGCGGCCATCAACTGGGTGCCCGAGACCATCCAGGAGGGCCGCATGGGCGACTGGCTGCGCAACGTCAAGGACTGGGCCTTCAGCCGCAGCCGCTTCTGGGGCACGCCGCTGCCCGTCTGGGTCTGCACGGCCTGCAAGCACCAGACGTGCATCGGTTCGAAGGCAGAACTCGCGGCCGCCGGCATCACGGCTCCCGAACTGCACCGGCCCTTCGTCGACAAGCCAATCGACTGCCCCAAATGCAAGGGCAAGAAGACGGCGCAACGCGAGCCGTACGTCATCGACGTCTGGTACGACTCCGGCGCGGCGCAGTTTGCACAATGGAACACGACGAGCACGTCGAACGCCGACCTGCGCGCGCAGTGGCCCATCGACTTCATCGCCGAGGGCTTGGACCAGACCCGCGGCTGGTTCTACTCGCTGCTTGCCTCCGCAACGGCGCTCGGCAAGGCGATGCCCGATGCGGCCAAGAGTGGCCTGTTTGCGGGGCCGGCCTACCGCAACTGCGTCGTCAACGGACTGATCCTTGCCGCCGACGGCCGCAAGATGTCCAAGTCGCTCAAGAACTACATTCCGCCCGACCAAGTCTTCGCCAGCCAAGGCGCCGACGCGACGCGCTGGTACCTGCTGTCGACGACGGCGCCGTGGCAGGACAAGCGCTTCTACGAGGACGCCGTGCGCGAGACCTTCGGGAAATTCTTCTCCACGCTTTGGAACACGTTCCTCTTCCAGCACCAGTACGCCAAACTCGACCACTGGACGCCCGAGAAGGCCCTGCCCGAAGCGAAATGGACGGACCTCGACAAGTGGCTGCTGTCGCGCCTCAACGCCACGATTGCCGAAGCCCGGTTCGAGGCCGATCGATACCACTTGCACAAGGCCACGCGTGCCATCGAGGCCTTCGTCGTCGGCGACTTGTCGAACTGGTGGGTGCGCCGTAGCCGCGACAGGTTCTGGGCCGACGCCACGAGCGCCGACAAGCAATCCGCCCATGCGGCTCTGTGGACGGCGCTGCACTCCATCACACGCATCACGGCGCCGTTTGCCCCCTTCATGGTCGAAGCCATCTGGTCCCACATTCGCCGCGCCGCGGACCCAGATTCCGTGCATCTCGCCTTGCTGCCCGTAGCAGGCGCCCGCAACGAGGAACTGGAACGCGAAATGGCACAGGTGCGCGCACTTGCCGAAGCGGGGCGGGCCCTGCGCAGCAAGGTCAACATCCCGACACGCCACCCGCTTGGCCGCGCCGTCCTCGTCGGTACCTCCATCGGCCGCTTCTCCTCCATCCTTCAAGACGAGATCAACGTCAAGAGCCTCGAGTCCGCGCACGATACGCGTGCCCTGAAGCACTTCGCGGCGAGGCCCAACCGCGGCGCTCTTGGGAAGGCCTTCAAGCGGCTCGGCGGCCCCATCGCGGACGCAATCGAGGCGCTCGACGGCGACCACGTGCAGCAGCAGACCGCGAAGGGCAAGATCGTCGGCGTCAACGTCGAAGGCCAGGAGCATCAACTCGGCGCCGAGTTCTTCGTGCTCGAGGAGAAGGACCGCGAGGGTTGGGCGTCCACACAGGTGGAAGGCGTCACACTGGCCTTGCACATCCAACGCGACGGCAAACTCATCGCCGAAGCCCTCGCTCGCGAGGTCATCCGCCGCATCCAGGAAGTGCGCAAGGAGATGGACCTCCCCATCGACGAGGAGATCGACGTGACCCTTGCCTGCGGCCCCGAAGAGGAAGCCAAACTCACGCAGTTCCTGCACGTGGTGAAGTCCGACGTGCGCGGCCGCCGCGTCGTCTTCGGTGCCGTCGGCACGCACGCCAAGGCCTGGGACATCGACGGCGCCACGGTGAAGGCGGATGTCCTGCCCACGAAGACCGTGCGGCCCGGGGCCATCGAGGCGGCCTGAACGTGTCCTCCCTCCTCATCCGCCACGCCACCATCCTGACGCAGGATGATTCCCGCAAAGTCCTGCAAGGCGACGTGTTCGTCGAGGGCGACCGCATCACGCACGTGGGCGAAGTGAAAGGCCGCAAGGAGGCCGACCGCACGATCGACGGGACGGGCCAGGTCCTTCTCCCGGGGCTCATCAATCTGCATACGCATTTGCCCATGACGCTGTTTCGTGGCTTCGGCGACGACATGCTGCTCGAGGCATGGCTGAAGGACAGGATTTGGCCGGCGGAGGACAAGTTCACGCCTGAGACGATGCGGGTCGGAGCCGACCTCGGGCTTCTCGAGATGATGATGTCGGGCACGACGTCGTTTCTTGACATGTACATGATGCAGGAGCAGGCCATCATGCCGGCGGTCCGGGCGTCCGGGATGCGAGCGTGGCTCGGCGAGGGGATGGTCGATATCGGCAAGACAGAGCCCTCGGAGTTCAACCGCAAGCTGCCGGCCATCGAGCGCTTGGTGAAGGCCACGGCGAAGGACGCGTTGGTCAGGGCCTGTCCTGCGCCCCATGGGACGTACACGTGCCATGACGTCACGTACGCGGAGGCCGCGCGCATCGCCAACGAGTACGGGGTGCCGATGCACACGCATTGCTCGGAGACGCGCACGGAGGTCTACGACGTCGTGGCCAAACACGGCAAGAGGCCGGTGGCTCGCCTGTCGGACGCAGGCGCCCTTGGGAAGCGCTCGGTGCTGGCGCATTGCGGCTGGATCACGAAGGAGGAGGTGCGCACGATTGCCACCGCGGGTGCAAGTGTCGCCCATTGCCCGGTCTCCAACCTGAAGCTTGCTACGGGCGGCGTGGCCCCGATTCCGGAGCTGCACGAAGCCGGCGTCAAGGTCGGCCTCGGCACGGATGGCGCCGCGTCGAACAACACGTTGGACATGCTGCAGACGATGAAGTTCGCGGCCCTCGTGCAGAAGAACCACCGCTGGGATGCAACGGCGCTTCCCGCGCAACGCGTCCTCGACATGGCGACACGGGACGCCGCCGACGCCCTGCATCGCCCCGACTTGGGCCGAATCGTCGCGGGGGCGACGGCGGACATGTGCCTCGTCGACTTCCGGCGCCCACACCTCGTGCCGCGACACAACGCGGTGTCAAATCTCGTCTACGCGGCATCGGGCGGGGACGTTTCCGCCACGATCGTTGGCGGCCGGGTGCTCATGTCGGAAGGCAAGGTCGACGCGCTGGATGTGCAGAAAGTGGTCGCGGCGGCTGAGCGAGCGTCCGTGGAGCTGACGGGGGAAACTTAGCGGCTCGTATTCCGCGTTGGACGCAGAATTACTTGGATGTGCCAGGGGCCGACTTGGAGATGGCCGGCCCGCTGGTGAAAGCAGCTTGGCCAAACTACCCCAACCTTCATGTTCTAGGGCAGGTGGTCAAACAGCGGTGCGGTCGGTGCGGTTCGGTTATTCACGTCGGTTTTCTCTTGTCATGGCGGCCGGCACATCCCTCCTGGTGCTCCTTTTGGTCCGGCCAGCTGCGGCGTCCTGGGACTCGGGAGTCGTCACGCCATCAGACACATCCGCAGAAATCGGCCTATACTGGCAATCAACAAACGATCCCGGTTCCACGGCCATCGATGTTTGGATTTGGGATTCCCCGCCCGCCATGGTTGCCTGCACCTTCGATATCCTAGTCTTCCCGAACTCTTCGGGCGGCTCCTGCACCGCGTCCGGTCTTATGCCGTGCCATGCGTACCACTATGTGTTCAGGGGCGCCGAGAGTGGCGCACTCATCGGGGACGGCGGAAACTTCGACACCACAGGATGCCAGGCCGCCGTGGAACCTGCTGTTATCGTGGAAGGAGTTGAGGTTTCAAGTCCAAACACGATTGACATCCTCTGCATCGGTCCGACCACTCCTAGCTTCAGTCCGGTCGACCAATGGGGATTCGAAATCACTGGCGGAATCATCGATTGGGGTGATGAAACGTCGTCCGAGTTTGGCTGGCCAACGGACCCATTGAGCCACTACTGGGCGACCGGCACGTACACCATGACAGTGACGGCTCACTTCGCCAATGAGGCTAGCGACGCGGAGACACCTTATGCAGTGACGGTCGGTCCAAGCTGCCCGCCGCCAACCCCATCCGGTTACACCAACCCTTCCATCACGGGGGCCGGCTGGCGATGCGGCCAAGCGCCCGGCGAGGTCATCGTCTACTGGGACCTCGCGCCAGGCTACGGAGCCAGCGGCTGGTATTACCCATACGGAGCCTACGTCCGCACCGCCTACGAGACTCCAGCGCCAGCCTTCGTGACATCGGCGCACAACTCCAAGCGTTACACCGGACTGGCGGCCGGTACGCCAATCCAGTTCTGGATTGCCCCCTACATGGAAGGGATCGGAAGTTACGTCTACGTCACGGCCACCCCCTGTGGACCGCCAAATGCTCCGTCGGACCTTGTTGGATGGCCGCGCGCTGGCTACAACCTCCTAAGCTGGAAACCCGCCAATCCACAAGGCCCGTGGCCTGCAACGGGCTACAAGATTTGGCGCGACTCCCTCGACAGCGAACCCATCCGCGTCGGCGCCGTCTCCGGCTTCCAGGACGCGGTCAACTCCGTCGGCCAAACGAACTCATACTGGATTGCTGCATTCAACCCCTACGGAGAAAGCGCGATTCAGGGTCCGGTAGACGTCGGCCTGACCTATCGCGTACCGTACGCCCCGCCCTTCTGGGCAACGGCGGGGTCATCGCGCGGTACGATCTCGTTGTCCTGGAACACTCCGCTGGATGGCGGCCGCCCAATCACGGAGTACGTCATCCTCCACGCGCTGGCAGTCGGTAGCGGCCCCTTCCTCTATTCGGAGATTCACCGTGTCCCGGCATCCACGACGAGTTGGCATGCAACCGGTCTCCCCGACGGCGACTTGCAGTTGTACAAGCTCTTCGCCGTCAGCAGTGCCGGCGACGGCGACAAGGCCGATGCGTCGGCCCACCCATGGGCCGCGGTCGAAGCCGCCGGGCCAACGATTCGGTCTCCTCCCGCCTGCTGGCCCACCGGCTGCGCCAACACAATGCCGGGCTTGACCGGCGTCCCAGCCGCCGTCGGCCTTCCCCTTGAAACCGTTCACCTCCCAAACGGCGAGCCGCTGCACACGACGTTCACCATCGATTGGGGCGACTTCAATTACCACGGCAATGTCAAGAAAAAGTCGACTGGCACCGAATACGACACCTACTGGATCTCGTACGAGTTCTCGTTCGGCACCAACCCGTTGCCCTGTTCACCCTTCGACGGTTGCCTGGCTGGCCAGGAATACGATTTCATACTTGGCAGACTTTACTACTCGGATGCCGCCTTCGAATGGCAACCGGTGCCATATGGAAACATCCACGGCAACTCCGCTATGACGGGGACCGGCGGCCATTACTCATGGTCCTTCACGCCTGGTTCCATGGACGCGTCGGCCACCGAGTTCGGGTTATCGCAGCGGCGGGACCATACGGACTTCAAGATTGTCTGGGAACCGCTCCCAGGTGATCCCGCCAAGAATTGGCGGGTCAACCTCTCGGCGGCGCAGTTCCAACTCGTTGCCCAACCCCTCCTCGAAGTTCACGGCATTGATCCCATCTGGAATCGCGACCACAACGGCGACGCGCGAGAGCCAATAGACGGAAACCACTATTTCCAGAAAGCGGGGTGGGGAATCGACCAACCCTGGGACGGTCCCAACAAGGCACCTGCGGTGCCACCGGCGGCCGAACCGCCCAGTTCCGCAGGGGCAAGCGACAACGTCCACTTCGATGCGAACTTGCGGAGCCAAGCCGTTCTTGAATACGGCCAGGACCCTTGGGCATGGTCCAAGGTCAACGTCTTCCGCAACTTCTGGTACGACGGCAAACAGGACATCCGGGCCTCGGCACGCGAACTCTTGCACGCACTCGGAGACGAAACCGGGATTCTGGAGCAGACGGCAGAATGGAAGGACCTCAAGACGCCAAGCAACGTGGCCGTCAAGTTCGACGGCCCAGTCGCCATCGCAGCCCACAGCATGGGCGGCTTAGTTTCCCGTTACGCGCTCGAGGTCGCGGCCCCCGGTCGTGGGTACGTCAATCGACTCATCACCATGGAAACCCCGCACATGGGGACCGGCATCGCCAAGGACCTACGAGGTCTCAGCCTGGACCTCTCTTCGGACCCGTACTACGTGAACGGCCAAGGCGAACCCATCTTTGCATACCGGATGGACGACTGGAGCTGGGGCCACCACTGGGTTCAGGTTCGAGACTGGCAAGAATCAAATCCTACCGAATGGAAATGCCCAAGTACTGGGGGAGGAGCGTATCGTCCTTGGGGTAATTCGCAATGTTCGGCGCCAGGAGGAAGCTTCCCTGGGCCTGATGTTCGTGCGGACTTTGAAATCGGTGAACCGGATGCAGGCAACTTCGTGCTGAAGCAGATGAATGATCACTTCGTGGAGAACCACGCGAAGAACCCGGGCATGGACTACTTCTTCCTGGCCGGCGAGGCATGGGACGACAACGGCGACTATGCCGTCAGCAGGTGGAGCGCAACGTTTGCCGATAGCCCCGACTTCTGCAGGGCCACCATCTACGGCCCCCAACCGGATGGCGGCAACTGGTATCCCGGCCTTACTGGCGACTACAGCCGGGGGGGCCCCATGGGGCAAGGATTCCACACGTTCGTCACGGTATCGAGCTTTGCAGGGCAACGCTCACTGCACTTCCTCGAAGGACGCCGCGACGCTTCCGTCGGCACCTGCCCGTCATCCACCATGATGTCGAGCGTGTCCATGGCCACTGCCCCTACCATTGCGGAGCCCATCAAAGCAGCCGCGCGGCTTCGACACAATTCAACAACCGCCGGTGAGGAGTACACATTTAGTTGGCGCCTGAGCGGAGCTAACAACGCCACGGCCTTCGTGGCAGCCAATCCGGATGTCCTGGCCTCAAGCGCCATCGCGCTGACGGCCCCAAACGGCACGACCAGCAGCTTCCCGACGAATTCGACTTGGGCCAAGTGGAGTCCGCTCTTCGAAAGCGAGGCGGGCGGTCGCCTCCTCATCCAGGTAACCCCAAATCCGGGCAACGGAACCTGGAAACTGAAGTTCACGGCGCCAATCTCTAGCCCGGCGCCCTTCGTTAGCGTCACGTACAGGAGCCGCATGACAACCACGGATGAGACCGTCAAGCTGGTGAGAATCGGCACCCCGGCAGTCTTCAAGGTACGCATGCTCCATGACGGAATGCCCGAGGGGTCGCCTGTCGTGCATTTCACAGACCCGACGACGAACATGTCCATCGAGAGGCCCCTGCATGACGATGGCCTGGGAGGCGACGAAAGCGCGGGCGACGGCGCGTACAGCGCCGGGTACTTGTTTGCAATCCCTGGCGTCGTTCCCTACCAGATCCACGCTACTTCCAGCCACGCGGACCGCGTCTTCATGGATTCGCTTACGATGTTCGTGGCGGAACAGCAGTGGATGGCCTACTGTCCCGGTCAATTTGTTTCCCCCACGTCAGGGACGCCAGGCGGCGCGGCGGCAATTCTTCAAGCGGACCCGCACGATACAGCAGCGTGCGTCGCCGAGGCGTCGCCGGTGCCCATCAAGATTCCAGCCTTGCCGAAGAACCCGGCACGGTGCCAACCGACGCACCTCCTGACGGATTCAGCCTTCCCTGCCAATACAACCATCTGCGTCATCACTGACGGCGTGAACATTTGCGTGCTTGCCGGTCCAGCGTCCGCCAATCTCACGGTCTGCGGAAGCGCCGCCTTCGGGGGCACTATCAGGAGCTGCGCAACCGCGCATGCCAGCGATCTCTTTGCCGGGGCGCAGGGCTGCATCCACGTAAGCCAGTTCGACCCCCTCCTGTGCGCCGCCATCGCCAGCCAAGGAAACGTGATTGCCAACCTGGCCGCCTCAACATGCCCAGTGCAAGCGGTTGTAGAGAAGTGTGCCAATCCTGAAGGGGCACGGCCTCCGGCGATACCGCCGCTACCAAACCCAGAAAATTGCAAACCCCGCGTTCGCTAGGAGACTCCAATGCACCCACGACCATCAAGATCACAGCACAACGCATGGCTGCTGGCAGCGGCGGCGATCGTCCTTCTTGTTACTCCTGGCTGCGTCACCAACTGTCAGAAAGGGCCTCTGCTCGGTCAATGGTACGACGACGGCACCTACAGCGAGGCGCGCGTCAAATTCCAAGGCGCAATTCCCACAGGATCTCCCGTCACGTGGTGGTCGGGTTGGCGCGACATCCCCGAAGGTCTCCCCTTTGTCGACGAGACGGCCGACGCCGCGTTCCACGGAGATTATCGCCTCATGACGATGGGGCACCAAGTAGGAACCAGTGCGGTGGGAATCGGTTTTGGTTGTGGATCGAACTGCCTGAATTACACGGCATCGCTGGCGGGCAAGTACACGCTTGCAGGATACTTCGAGGCCAACGTATCGCGCCTGGCCATTGCTGAGGACTTCCTGGCCGAAATCACTACACTTTCGCCGACGGAGCGCCGAGCCCTCGCGGAAGCATGGGTGGCTGGTCCGGGGATTTACGGTCACCACGAATGGTATGGCGACGTTCCCCTTCGGCTAGAGCCGCTCTTCGTTTCCCTGCATCCCTCGTTCGCGCCGCACTCATGGAAGGCTCACGTCGACGAAGGCTGGAGTTTCTCCTTCACCTGGGGCACGGCTCAGGCAACCCTCCCTTGGGGTGAGGCGGAAGCGGATGTTGCAATCGACGCTCTCGACAGGGTGTCTGTTGGATTCCAGCACGGGGGCCCAGAGACGGAAGCCGATTATGAAGCCGCGAGTCGTGCAATCCTTCGTACGCTGGGCTTGCCGCCTCCCAGCTTCAACGGGCTCCACACCGAGCGACCATGCACAGTCTAGGCGACGCGTCCACGAGGGAGAGCCGGTATAGGCGGCGTAGACTCCCCCCCATCCCGCCAGACGGACCCCATAGTCGTTAAATCGCCGCCGTCCTCAAGGCGAGCGTGGCCGCCGCCCCGCCCGTCGTCACCCAGAGCCCGAAGCCGCGCCCGGTGAGCCACGCCGCCGCGACGACGGCGCCGCGGGCCGACGTCATCATCGCCGCCCGCGGACTTGGCAAGACGTACGAGTCCGGCCGGCTGCGCGTCGAGGCCCTCATCGACGTCAACCTCGAGGTGCGCCGCGGCGAGATGGTGGCCATCATGGGCCCGAGCGGCTGCGGCAAGACGACGCTTCTGAACTGCCTGTCCGGCCTCGACGACGTGACGCGCGGCCAGGTCATCCTCGAAGGCAAGGACGTCGCCGCCATGGGGGACAAGGAGCGCACCAAGCTGCGCAGCCGCCGCATGGGCTTCGTCTTCCAGTCGTTCAACCTGCTACCCGTGTTGACGGCCCTCGAAAACGTCGAGTTGCCCTTGCTCGTCTCCGGCGCCGAGCCGAAGGAGGCCGAGACCCGCGCCCGGGCGGCCCTTGCCCAAGTGGGCCTCGCTCCGTACGTCGACCACAAGCCGCGCGAACTCTCCGGTGGCCAGCAGCAACGCGTCACGGTGGCGCGCAGCCTGGTCAACAGCCCCGCCATCGTCTGGGCCGACGAGCCGACGGGCAACCTCGACACCAAGAACAGCCAGGAGATCCTCGACCTCCTGCACCGCCTCAACCAGCAACTCGGCCAGACGTACCTCATCGTGACGCACGAACCCGACATCGCGCGCAGCTGCCACCGCGTCGTGCACATGGAGTCCGGCCGCATCCGAAAAGTCGAGGCCGGCGAGGGGCGCAGCCTGCAGCTTGCCCAATACCGGCGGACCTAGATGGACCTCGTCGCGACCCTGTTCTTCCTGACCGCACTCGTCGCAGCGGCCGCCGTCGGCATCGCCGCCATCCGCCGCCCCATCCTGTTTCGGATGGCAATGCGCAACGCCATGCGACGGCCCCGCCAGACCCTGACCGTCGTTGCTGGACTCATGATCGGCACCGCCATCATCAGTTCCGCCCTGGTCGCCGGCGACTCGGCGCGGGGCGCCATCCGAAGCTACGTCTACCAATCGCTGGGCGACGTCGACGAGTCGGTCGCGGTGCAGGCCTACCCGTACTTTCCCCAGGCGGTCTTCGATGCCTTCGCCGCGGACCCCACGGCGCGAGCCACGTTCGATGCGATGGCGCCGCACGTCATGTGGCAAGGTGCTGCCCAGTTGCAAAGGACGGCGCAGTTCGAACCGGAGGTGTCCATCATCGGGTACGACGCGCAGCGGGACGCTGGCTTCGGTGTGTTCACGACGCCGGACGGCGGGCAGACCGATGGTCGCGGCTTGCAGCACGGCGAGGGGATTGCCACGACGCGCCTTGCCGATGCGCTCGGATTGCAAGTCGGCGATTCCATCGACCTGTCGTACGTCGAGCCGACGGACCCCATCCTGCCCCGCGTGTTCTGGACGAATGGGACGACGACTTCCGTCGACCCGGGAGTTCTTGGCCTTCCCGTTCCCACCGTTCCGCCCGTGGCCCAGCAGCCCAGTCTGCACGCCATTCCCGTTGAACGGACGGCGACGTTCCTGGCGGTGGGGATCTTCATGACACCCGGGGCGCCGCCGGCCCAGCCGCCCACCGGCCTGCATGCGCGCCTCACGGACCCGCGCGGCGCCACGCGCGACGCATACATCCCGTTCCCCGGCAACGCGACGCGGCCATTGCTGCTCAACGTCACGGCAGCGCCCGACGCAACGCTAGCGGTCGGCAACTGGACTCTGGAGGTTACGACCGGCGCGGGCACGGTGCAGTACGTCGGCGCAGCCATCGTCGGCTACCCGGTCTACGACTTGACGCTGCTACAGGAGCGGGCCAAGGCCCTTCGTCAGGACATCGACCGCTTCAAGGACCTCCTGCCCGGCCTCGACCCGTTTGCCAAACGGCACACGTCGAGTATCCACATTGCGGCCATCACGGACGGCGGCCGCGGCCACCTCTTCGACCGGCCCAACGCGTTGTTCATCCGCCTCGACGACGCGCAGGCCATGTTCCACCGCGAAGGCCAAGTCAACCTCATCAAGTTCTCGAACCACGGCGACCGCGAGGAAGGAGAGGCCGGCACGGCGGATGCCATGGCCGTCCTGAACTCCACGCTCTCGGCCATCAAGCACCGCTACCCGGACCTGGCATCGGTGCAGAGCCTGGAGGCGAGGCCGCTCAAGCAACAGTTCCTCTCCGCGGCCGACGCAAAGGGCCAGACACTCACCGGGCTGCTGCTCTTTGCCGGGGCGCTGTCCATCATCACGGGGATGCTCCTCATCCTCAACATCTTCACCATGCTGGCAGAGGAACGCCGCAGTGAACTCGGCATGTCTCGCGCCGTCGGCATGTCACGCGGCGACCTCGTGCGACTCTTCCTCTTCGAGGGCTCGTTGTACGCCGTCGCGGCTGCATTCGTCGGAGCGCTCATCGGCCTCGGCCTGGCGCTCGGCATGATTGCCGTCATGAACTCCATCATCTCGCGGCTCAGCACCGGCCTCAGCTTCCCACCCATCGAGTACCGGCCGTCCGTCGGCGCCGTCCTGCTGGCGTTCTCCGGCGGGTCACTGCTGACATTTGCAACCATCCTCGTCGCAAGCCGCCGCCTGTCCATGCTCAACGTGGTCCGCGCGATCCGCCGCATCGAAGAGCCAGAGGGCCATGGCAGCCGGCGCCTCGCCGCCTGGGTCGGCTTGCCGATGGCGGTGTTGGGCATCGTCGTCGCCGTGCTCGGCTGGATCGCCAACCCCCTCACGGACGCCGTCGTGCCGCAGTACCGCTTCTCCCTCGAGGTGGGAGGTCCGTTCATTGCCGCCCTTGGCCTGCTCCTGTTCCTCGCACCGCGTTGGCCCCGCCGACGCAGCGCCCCCCTTCTGGCAGCGACGCTGGGTACGTACTACGCAGCGACGTACTTCGCGATCGGACGTTACCACAATCCGACGGAGGCGAACCTCGTCGGCCCCATCCGCGGCGTCCTGCTCACCCTTTGCGTCGTCGTGCTCGTCGTGCACTGGGACGCGGGAACGCGGGCCTTGGGGCGCGTCCTCGCACGCCTTCGCCCGTTGCGCGCCGTCGCGCTGCCTGCGGTAAGCTATCCCATTCACCGCAAGTTCCGCACCGGCATGACGCTCGCCATGTTCTCGGTCGTGCTCCTGTCCATCGGGTTCTTCAGCATCTTCGGCGCCTTGTTCCAGGTCGACCCCGTGCGGCAGACCGGCGGCTTCGACATCGAGGCTCGCCCGACACTCGTCGTGCCCGACCTCGCACCCTACGACCAGCACCTCATCCCCGCTGGAGCCATCACGGCGATGGTCAAGTTGCCCGAGTACCGCACGGAGGAGCGCGAATTCCTCACCGTCGACAACCAGAAGGTCGGGACGTTCAAGGACTACCGGCACGTCGTGTACGGCTTCGACGACGCCTTCGTGCGCGTGCAGCACTTC
The DNA here is from genome assembly GCA_040390065.1 of bacterium. GTDB lineage: Archaea > Thermoplasmatota > E2 > JACPAO01 > JAHFTW01 > JAHFTW01. The sequence goes on from JAZJZE010000001.1 coordinate 95,080, forward strand.
CGGCTCCTCGAACGCCTGCCGCAGTACGCCGACGACGAGGCAGCCTACCGGGGGGTCCTCGCGCATCCCGACGAGGTCATCGTGAGCTACATCTACAGCACGAACGAGGACGGGCAGGCGCTCACGCACAAGGTCGGGGACAAATTGCAGATGCACTTCGGCGACCACGTCGTGCAATACACGATTGCGGGCATCCAGGAACAATACCATTACCCCGGAATCTACCTGCCCGCCGCAACCGTCGAAAGCCTGTTCCCCGGCTCCGCGTCGCTGTACCTCATCAAGGTCGCCCCCGGCACGGACGTCGGTGCTACGACCAAGCTCCTGGAGAAGAACTACCGCGCCGTCGGCCTCGACGCGAAGGATTCCCTCTCGGAAGTCCTCGACGAGCAAGCCTCCTTCCGGCAACTCCTCGGCGCCATGAAGCTCTTCCTCGGCCTCGGCCTCGTGGTCGGCGTCTTGAGCCTCGGCATCATCACGAGCCGCAACGTGTTGGAGCGCCGCCAGGAAATCGGCATGCTACGCGCCCTCGGCTACACGAAAGGCAAGATCCGCCTGACCTTCTTCATCGAGGTGACATTCACGATCCTCCTCGGCGCCGTCGTCGGCATCGCTTGCGCCATCCTCGTCACGTACGGCTTGTGGTTCGCGATTGTCCGGCAGCTGAATTATCCGTACGTGATTCCGTGGGCGGAAGTCGGCGTGTTGGTCCTCGTCAGCTACGTCGTGGCATTGCTTGCGACGGCGGCACCGATTGGGCGCAGCGCGAAGGTGGCGCCGGCGGAAGCGTTACGGTATCTGGAGTAGGCGACCCACGAGGGATTCAGGCGACAACCACTCGACGGCAGGTATCGCGGCGGGGCGCCCGCGCATGACTTCACTCTTTGAAGCACTAGCACACTCGTTGGTGTTCGAGAATCAACGAGGCAACGGCTTCAATGGGACCCAGCCGGGCATCTCGTGCACGTCGCCCACTCCGCCGACGCCGGCCCCACCGGATTGTCCGGTCCGGCGGGCCCCGGCTTCTTGGGCACCACATTCTTGCCCGTCTTCGTGGTGACATACCGCAGCTCCTCGACGGGCTTGCCGCCGACCAGATGCTCCCGCGCGATCCGTTCGGCGTCCATCGGCGTCAAGTGCGAGTACCACACGCCTTCGGGATACACGACCATGTTGGGCCCGTGGCCGCATTGGTCGAGACAGCCAGACTGGTTGACGCGCACGACGTCGGCCTTTCCGGCTTCCTTGACGATGCGCTTCATCGCCTTGTGGATCTCCGACGCGGGGCCGTCGAAGGGGCAACTCGTCCCCGTGGTGCAGACGAAGGCGTGGCGTTCGAATTGGCTCATTCTACGGCCTCCGGGTGGTGCCGGAACGCTTGCACGGTCCAGAAGATGGCAAGGAGCATGCACAGCCCGACGCTCGCCAACGCGTTGACGAAGGCGAGCCCGACGGCGGCGGCGTAGGACACGAAGCCGACGAGGAGGGACATGCTGAGGGCTCGGGCGTCGTGGTCCGAGATGCCGGGGGCGACGACGCGGCGGCGATGCGCGATGGACTGCCACATGAGGGCCCAGGCCACGTTGATCGCGACGTAGGACAAGGCGTAGAAGCCTGCCGCGACCTTGGCGTCGCCGTCCGTAGTGGACAGGAGGTTGTCGCCGAGGACGGCGGTAGGGAAAGGCACGAAAGTTACCAGGAGCAGGAGGAGTCCGTTCGTGAAGAGCAGGTGCGCGTCGACGCGGCGGATGTAGCGGAACAGTCCGTGGTGGTTCACCCACATGATGAGGATCGTCGCGAAGCTGAGGGCGAAGGAGAGGAACTTGGGCCAGATGTGCAGGAGTTTGTGCCAGAGGTCGAGTCCGTTGGCTTCGTCCTTGGAAAGAAACGCAAGCTCGAGCACCAGGAGCGTCATGGCGATGGCAAAGACGCCATCGCTGAAGGCCTCGAGGCGCGTGGTCTCCTTCTCGTCCGCCACGACGTCGCCACCACGCGGAGCCTTAAGACGGCGGCGCCCGTGGAAAGACCATGGACGCCTGGGAATACCTGAACCTCGCGGCAAGCGTCGGCTTCACCGTCGCCCTCATCCCGCAGTTGGGGCGCACCCTCAAGCGGCGACGCGCCCAGGACATCAGCGTCCCGTTTGCCGCCCTCGTCATATTGTCTTCCGCCTGCCTCCTGCCGTACATGGTCCACTACCGCAACTGGCCCTTCGCCGTCGCGCAGGGCGTGAATCTCCTGGTCTGGGGCGTCGTGTTGTACTACCGTCTGTGGCCTGCGCCGGGGACCGTTCCCGCCCGCCCTGACAGCCAACCTTGAAGCGACGGTCTGGCATGGCGGCGGCCATGGAAGGCAAGAAGCTCCCGGCCGTGACGATGCTGGACCAGGACGGCAAGACCGTCAAGGCGACCGACCTCAAGGCGCCCTTCGTCCTCTACTTCTACCCGAAGGACGACACGCCCGGCTGCACGAAGGAAGCCTGCGGCATCCGCGACAACTGGGCCGCATTCAAGAAGGCCGGGCTGGCCGTGTACGGCGTCTCCGCGGACGACGACAAGAGCCACCAGAAGTTCCGCGCCAAGTACGACCTGCCGCACACGCTGCTCACGGCCGACATCCCGACGCTCGAGAAACTCGGGGTCTGGAAGGAGAAGAACCTGTACGGCCGCACCTACATGGGCATCGTGCGCGACACGTACCTCGTCGGCAAGGACGGCAAGGTCCTGAAGCACTACGAGAAGGTCAAACCGGAGGAGCACGCCGCCCAGCTTCTCGCGGATTTCGCTGCGTCGGGTTGAAGCGCGTGCCGGAATTCCGCGTCCGCATCGTCGACCTTCCGTCGCGTCCCGTCTGCGTCGTCCCACACGTGGGTCCGGTCGAGGCCATCGACGAGACGAGGCGTCCCCTGTATCGCCACATGATCATCCACGAACTGGTGGGCGGTCCAAGCATCATCCGCTTCCTCCCGGTTCCGGACGGCGACCACGTGGTGGACGCCCTGGTCGTCACGCATCTCGGGTTCGACGGCGACGAGGTCTGCCGCATCGAGCATCTCGCATCCGGCAAGTACGCGGTGGCCGACTACGAAGGCCCGACCGATGGGCTGGCGCTGGCCCGGCAACGGCTGCGCGAGTGGCTGAAGGCGCACAAGAAGCCGTCTGGGCCAATCCTCCAAGTCCACCTCATGGACCCCATCGACGACATCGTCGAGGAGCAGTTGCAGGTCCACTTGCCCTGAAGTCGACCCGAAAGCCTCTCCTAAGTAGCGCCTCATTGGCCCGCCGTGCTCAAGCCTGGGGACGCAGCACCCGATTTCGCCCTCAAGGACGCCGACGGCAAGGACGTGCGCCTGTCGTCGCATTTGGGCAAGGCGGTCGTGCTGTACTTCTATCCCAAGGACCACACCGCGGGATGCACCATCGAAGCGAAGGGCTTCCGTGACCAGTTCGCTGACATCCAGGCGGCCGGCGCCATCGTGCTCGGCGTCAGCCTTGACTTGACAGACAAGCACTGTACCTTCCGGGACAAGCATGGGCTCCCGTTCTCGCTGCTCTCGGACCCCGACGGGCGCGTCCACGACCTGTACTCCGCATGGCTCACGACGCTCTTTGGCAAGACGCACTTTGCGGTGCGACGCTGCACGTTCATCATCGACGGCAACGGCATCGTCCGCCGCGTCTACAAGCACGTCAATCCCATCGGCCACGCCAAGGACGTGCTGCGAGAGCTTGCGGCCATCCAGGTCCCGGCGCCGCAAACCCCTTAGCCCGCCCGCGGCCATGGCCCAGCCGTGTCCGAAGAGCCCGACCGCATGGACGCGCACGAGTTTCGCGCGAGCCGCCGCCGCAAGACGGACAACTTGCTGAAGGAGGACCACCGCGACCTCAAGCGCTTCTTCGCCCTCGACGCGTCGACGTACCGCGACCTCTCAGCCGACGGTGGCCTTGACGAGAAGACCAAGGAACTCCTGGGGCTCGTCGCGTCGACCGTGCTGCGCTGCAACGACTGCATCGCCTACCACTGCGACCGCTGCGTCGAAGTCGGCTGGAAGAAGGGCGAGCTCCTCGACGCGCTCAACGTCGCCCTCGTCGTCGGCGGCAGCATCACCATCCCGCACATCCGCACGGTCTGGGAAGTGGTCGAGCAACTGTACGAGGAGAAGGAGGCCGAGCGTCGCGCCAAGGAAGGCCATCCGGGCCTGCAGGCCGCCGCAAAGGAAGTGAAGGCCAACGTCGTGGAGCGCGACTCGGACGCGATCGCGACCTTGGGCCTGCCCCCCGAGGCAACGTCACGCAAGGCCCGCGTGGCGAAGAAGGCGGCGCCGACGGTTGCGCCAGCCACGCCCGCGGTCGCTTCCGCGAAGCCGCTCCCGGCACCACCGGCGCCAAAGGTGGAGCCCCGAAGCAAGCCGGAGCCGAAGGCCGAAAAGAAAGGGCTCGGGGCATAGTCCGTGATTCCACGAAACCCGCCCTACGTCGAGACGCGGCGCTGGTTGGATGCGGCCTGGCATTGGATGATTATGGTCCCGCTCGTCGTCGCGGTTTCGCTGGGCATCGGTTTGTGGTCGCGTTCCCTTCTCGTTGGCGCCACGGTCTTCGCAATCGAATGCGCCGTCGCCCCCGTCCCCGCCGTGCGAGCCCAGATGCGCGTCACGGTCACGTCGTCCCACGTCATCGTCCGAAGACGCCTTGCCCGTCGCCGGGAACTCGCCTTGCGTGACGTGGAGCATGTCGACGTCGTCGATATCGAACGGCCTGGACCGGGGTTTGCCCGTCGTTTTTGGCGGCACGAGCCGTTGGAGGTGTATTCCTTCTGGCATCGCACTGGTGTCCGCCTGCTGCTCCGCAACGGCGATGTGGTCACCGTCGGGTCGCGCACCCCGGGCCGCCTCGCCGCCGCAATCGTGGAACGGGGCCACGGACGCATCCGTGACGCGCTGCCCGATGCGCGCCATGCCTTGCCGCCGGCCAACGTTCGCGGCTAGCCGTGGTTGCGTCGCAGCAGGGCCATCGCCAGAAGCCCCAACGCTCCCATCACTGCAGACGGTCCTGCGCTGCCCTTCTCGTCCGTCGTGCTCGTGGGCGGCGTGCCCGTCGTCGACACGTGCACGAGCCGGGTCACCGTATCCGCCGCGCCTTCCGCGTCGCTGACGTGCAGCCGTACCGTGTACGTCCCGGCGACGGCGAACGTGTGCACGGGGTCGACCAACGTCGAGGTTGCCCCGTCACCGAAGTCCCATGCATGCAGGACGATGCCGCCGTCGTCGGTCGACTGGTCCGTGAAGTGCACGACTTGGCCTGGCTTCGGTGTCGCCGGGCTCATGCCGATCACGGCGTTGGGTGCTGCGTTGCTGCCGGTGCCGACCGTGATGTCTGTGGCGTGCGTGTCCGAGGTGCCTTTGTCATCGGAGGCGACCAAGGTCACGGTGAACGTGCCCGGGGCTTCGTACGTGTGGCTGACCGCGACTCCCTCGTCGTTCGTGCCGTCTCCCCAGTCCCATGAATACGAGGTTGCGCCAATCGTTGCGCTGGCGTCGGCGTCCGCTTGCAAGCCATTGACCACGAGGGAGAAGTCGGCCACGACGGAGCCAGGCGGCGGCGGAGGCGGTGGGACCCCGCCCGGCGGCATTGGCGCGACGTGGACGTACTTGACCGACGAACCGCTCGTGTCATCCGCGTATGCGACGTGGATGCCGCCCCACTTGTCGTGGTCGACCATGAAGTAGTCGAGAAGGCCGCGGCCGGTCGTGCAGCCGATGCCGTCCATGCAGATGTAGCCCGAATGGTTCGGCGTGGGGGAGACCTTCAGCGTCCGCACCGTCGGGGCATCCGACCAGAAGTCGTCGACGACGGAGAGGTAGACATCGAATTGGCCCGAATACCCGGCGACACTGGGGTCCCCGCCCGTGGTCGACCCGTACCACGCCACCGCGACCTGGCCGCCATGCACGCTGACCGTCGCGTAGGTGTTGGCCTTGAGTTCGGCTGGCGACACGACGATGCGCTTGGCGGCAGCCCCGTCATGCGATCCCGCCAGCGTGATCTGCGCCGCCCCGCCCGTCGCCGCAGCCATGTAGAGGTCCGTGCCCTCGACGTCCGCCTGGATCATGTTGTTGACGCCGGCGTTCGTGATCATGGGGATGGCCTGTGCGCCGGCCAGGCACGTCGAGGCGAAGCGGTACAACGTGCCGCCGCTCTGGCTGTAGTAGAAGTGCCCGTTCGCGTCGTAGAACGCCTTGCCGCCCTGCGGTGGTCCGGCAGCGGGTTCGCGGTCGAGGAACGTCAGTCCGCCGTCGGTGCTGCGTGCGCAGTGTTCGAAGAAGCCCGTCGCCACGGCCGGCGCGTCGAAGTAGAACAACACGAGCGCTCCGCCGCGCGCCGCGAGCCAGGGCCGGTCCGCAGACCCGGAGACGCCGGCGTAGTAGCCCTTCTGGTTCCAGGTCCGGCCGCCGTCGTTGGACCTGCCGACGTCGATGTGGTTGTCGGACAGGTCAGCGGCGTAGAGGTTGCCGTTCTCGTCCTCGGCCAGCGCCCAGCCGTCGTTGAGTGCGTGCAGGCCGAGAGCAAGCGGCGCCATCTTCGACCAGCTGGTGCCGTTGTTGGTCGAATAGTAACCGCCGCTCGAGTCGCCGATCCAGACGTACGTTCCAGCCGCGTCGGTGAGGATCATGGGCTCGGCGCCGCCCGAGACGCCGCCGTGGGTCGTGCCGAAAGGAAGCGCCACGACTTGTGGCGTCGGAGGTGACGGGCTCGGCTGTCCGGGCGGGGGGGTCATCGTCGCGGGTTGCGTGCCGCTGGAGCAACCGGCCAGTACGGCACACGACAGGAGTGCAGCCCAAAGGGCCGCCTGCGCACCCATGCTGGACTAGGGGTCGGCCGCGCAGAAAAGCCTTGGGATATGCCCCATGCAGTGGACCTTAGCCCGCAATCGTCTGCGCCTGTTCGCGGGTGAATTGCAACAGGTAGTACCGACCGCCGGCGCCGTTGCCCGTGCTGCCCGAGTTCTTCCAGCCGACGAACGACTGGCCATTGACGACCGCCGCCGTGCATCCACCGGCGGCACGGTTGAGGTACGTGACCCCCGCCTCGATGCCGGCGAAGAACGCCTTTTTCTCGGCTTCGTCTTCGGTGAAGCAGCCGGCGGTGAGGCCATACTCGACGTCGTTGGCGCATCGGATGCCTTCGGCAAAGGACGCGACCTCGCAAACGGCCACGAAGGGCATGAAGAACTCTTCGCGGAATACGCGGTGCGACGCGGGAAGCCCGCCTACGATTGTCGGTCGCATGTAGTTGCCTTTGAGCGGCCCGCCGTCGGCGTCGCGGGCGAGGGGCTTGCCGCCGGCCAGGATCTTTCCGCCGTCGCCTTTCACCTGGTCGACGAGTTCGCCGAGCAGCTTGAGTTTCCCCGCTTCGATGACGGGGCCGATGTAGTTGGCCTTCTGCCACGGTTGGCCGACGCGGGCGGCTTCCGTGAGCTTGACGAGGCGCTCGGTGAAGTCCTTCGCGACTTTCTTGTGGACGTAGACGCGCGAGCAGGCGGAGCACTTCTGCCCGGAGAAACCGAAACTGGACTTGAAGACGCCTTGCACGGCCTTGTCGAGGTCGGCCTTGTCGGAGACGATGATGGCGTTTTTGCCGCCCATCTCGGCGATCATGGGCTTCGGACGTCCATGTTCGGCGGCTTTCTGCCAGGCCATCATGCCGATGCGCTTGGAGCCCGTGAAGACGAGGCCGTCGACGTCGGGCGATGTGAGCAGTTCGGTCGAGACCGCGTGGTCGCCTGCGGTCAAGAAGTGCAAGGCCGAAGGCGGAGCGCCGGCTTGGCGCATGAGGTCGAAGACCCACCAGCCGGAGAGGCAGCCCTTGCCTGATGGCTTGAGGACGGCCGTGTTGCCCGTGACGAGGGCTGCAGCCGTCATGCCCGTCGTGATGGCGACGGGGAAGTTGAACGGGCAGACGACGGCGAAGACGCCCCACGGCTTGCGGACGCTGTGGCAATCCTCCGTCGGCACCGGCTTGCCCATGGTGACCGCGAAGCCATCCATCTCGCGCATCGTGAGGGCGTAGTAGCGCAGGAAGTCGATGGCCTCGTCGACGTCGATGGAGGCTTCGTAGCGCGACTTTCCCGCCTCGATGGACATGACGGCGCACAAGTCGTAGAAATGCTCAGTGAACAGGTCGGCCGCCTTCTCGAGGACCGCGACCCGCTTCGTCCACGGCGTTGCGGACCAAGCGGGGAATCCGGCCTTCGCGCCTGCGATCGCCTTGCGAGCGTGCGTCACGTCGCCGGCGGCCCAGTTGCCGACGACGAGGTCGGCGGCGGGGCTCTTCGTCGAAAACGTGCCCCTGCCCTTCACGTCCTTGCCGTCGATGACGAGCGGATACGTCGTGCCGAGGGTCTTGCGCAGGCGCTCGACGGCGGCCTCGAACTTCTTGTCGAAGTCGGCCATCGTGCCGTTCTCGTTGTGGCGCCACCACGTGTTCTTGTTCTGGAAGCGGTTGAGCCGCTGTGCCAGCCCCGCCGCGGCCTTGCCGTCCTCGCCGCGCACGACGGGGTCCATCTGGAGTTTGGCGGTCTTGGCCAGTTTCGCGGGCATCGGGTCGCGGGACGATTGCCCGGGTGAAATACCATCTCCCTTTGGCAGAACGGCAGCCCTTTTGGCTGGTCTGACCATGACGCGAGCATGAAGTCCCTCGTCGACCAGATGTCCGTGTACGCGGCGTTCCACCGCGATCCGATGAACAAGGCCATCCACTTCGTCTTCGTTCCCGCCATCATCTGGTCCGGCATGGTCCTTCTCTCCGTTCCGCCAGGCGTCCTCGTCGGCGGCGTCGAGGTCAAGGCCTCGATGGTGGTTGCGGCCCTCCTTCTGCTCTACTACCTCGCGTTGGATTATCCGCTGGGCGTCGCCATGGTCGCGCTGTTCACAGTCCTCGAGGGAACCGCCTTGCAACTGGCAGCTCAAGGATGGCAAGTCGGCCTCGCCGTCGGCGGCACCGTCTTCGTCGTCTCATGGGTCGTCCAAGTCGTCGGCCACAGCGCCTTCGAGCACAACCGGCCGGCTCTCACCGTGAACCTGTGGCAGGTCTTCGTGGCGCCCATCTTCGTCGTGGCGGAGTGGGTCTTCGCCCTGGGCTGGCGCAAGGACCTACGGCACGCCGTGGAACAGGGAATGCAACAGCACCAGCAAGTGTCCTAGCACAGGCCTTGGCCTGTCCCTCCTGGGTTAGGGTGTGCGGCGCATGATGGGGAGCCATGTGCAATGCCAGAATCGGCCCCTTCCTAGCCATCCTCGTCCTTCTCGCCCCCCTCGCCGCACTGCCCAGCGATGCGAATCCGCGTGACGGGACATTCCTGATCACGAGCGGCCACACGTTCGCCTTCCCCTTCCACGTCGAGCGCCGCCAACTGGTCCAATTCCAGATTGCCTTCGATTCCGCAGTGGTCACCGGGCTGCACGTCAAGGGTCAAGCCCATTGTAGCGACCCGGCCATCTCAGGGACCATGCCGCTCGGCGGCGTCGGCGGCCTCTCCGATTGCGGTTTCCTCGACCCTGGCATGTACTGGATTGCCCTGACCCTGGAATCGGGTGCTGCCCGCGGGACGGTGACGGCAACGGGCGCCAAATTGGGCTAGCTCGAACCCGAAGGCGCCAAGAACCAGCAAACGCCTGGGCCTGCCATGGCTTCGCTGGCAGCGACGCGGCGCATCGTCGGCTGGTCCTACATCCTGCCCGGCTCACTTGGAGTCGTGGTCGTTCTTCTTGCAGGTCAGGAAACGCTGGCCGCCGCGGGATTGAGCGGCCTCCTCTTTCCCGGCACCGTCGCGCCGTTCCTCACGTCAAAGCATGGCATCACGACGCTGGACCCCAAGCTCACGACCTTCCTCTACGCGTACGTCATGCCGGTGTGCATCCTCGGCGTCGTTGCCGGCGGCCGCCTGCTGGCCGGTCTGCGCGCCGGAGTCTTGACGCGGTGGATCACGCCAGTCCTGTGGCTGCCGCTCTTTCCTCTGGGAACTGTGACTGGACTCCATGCCCTGTGGTCTCTCCGCCGTACCGACGCCGCGCAGCCACAGGATCGCCGGGGCGTCCGTCTCACGGGTGAGTGCCTCGCCGCCATCCTCGCTCTCTTGGTGGCGCTGGCGTGGGTCCCGGTCGGTTCACTTTTCATCGGGTCGCGAGGCTCCCTCGTCGACCACCTCGACGCCGCCGCGGCCGGCGCAAGCTTGTCGGCCCTCGGCAGCCTGGGGATCCTCCGCTTGGCCGTCGTCTGGCACGATGCACACGTGGCGCCGATGCCTGCGAGCGACGCCTCCGCGACGGCCCCGCCGCGCTGACGGCTCGGACAGCCTTATGCCCGACCACGGCGTCGTGGCCTGTGCCCCGATGAAGAGGTTATCCCAGGGCGAGGGACTGATATCCCCATTGTGAACGGAAGCTCAACGCTGAGGGGCACGACCTGCAAACAGGTCGATCATTTGCGTCGTGGGGCGCTCGCTGCGCTCGGCCCCACATAGCGGCGGGGGGCTCTGCCCCCCGCCGGGGGCCTGCCGGCCCCCTGGTCCCCCCGGGGGCTCGCGCGGATGCGCTCGCGCTGTGCTCACGACGTGCGCGTCGGATGCCTTCGTTTGCGTGGCCTGGCAAAAATCGTGCCGCCAAATCAATCCCATCGCATGCTGCCGCGCGCAGTGCCCTCACATGTTGGGATTGAGCCCGTGGGCTGGACGAATGGGACCCGGATTTTCGCCTCGCGCCAAGCGCCCGCGCATCGTGTGCCGAACTTTGGCGAGCAACATTTCATCTCCACGATGCAGAAAGAAAGCCTTTAGTGTGTCCGGCATGGTTTGTTGAATGGGGGTGAACGCACTCATGGCAGCTAAGAAGGCCAAGAAATCCGCCAAGAAGGGCAAGAAGAAGGGCAAGAAGTCGGCGAAGAAGCGATAGCTTCGCTTTTCGATCTTCTCCTCCTCCTTCTTCCTCCCTTTTCTTCGGGCGCTTTTTCCTCCTGTTGGAGACTTGGCCCAGGGTCGTGCGTTTAAATCGCACAACGCATCGCGCGTCCCATGGTGCGAAACGTGGACCTGGCGAAGCTGCGCTGGGGCACGGAACTCGTCAAGCGCGGGTTTGCGAAGATGCAGAAGGGCGGCGTCGTCATGGACGTGACGAACGCCGAGCAGGCCGTGATCGCCGAAGAAGCCGGCGCCGTGGCGGTCATGGCGCTGGAACGCGTGCCTGCCGACATCCGCGCCCAAGGCGGCGTGTCGCGCATGAGCGACCCGACCATGATCGTCAAGATCATCGACGCCGTGTCCATCCCCGTCATGGCCAAGTGCCGCATCGGGCACTTCGCCGAAGCGCAGATCCTGCAGTCTCTCGGCGTCGACATGATCGACGAGTCCGAGGTCCTGACGCCGGCCGACCCCTACTTCCACGTCGCCAAGAAGGATTTCACCGTGCCCTTCGTCTGCGGCGCCACGAAGCTCGGCGAGGCCGTCCGCCGCATCGCGGAAGGGGCCGCCATGATCCGGACCAAGGGCGAAGCCGGCACCGGCGACATCTCCGAGGCCGTCCGCCACCGCCGCATGGTGAGCCGCGGCATCCAGATGGTGCGCGACATGGACGACCACGAACTGGACGCCATCGCGCAGGTCTTCCTGTCCCGCTACGACCGGCTCAACGAATCGGTCCTCGAGGACATGGACGTCCACGAGGCCGACTTGAGCGGCGCCTACGACGGCAACGACTACGAGCAGATGACGGACGCCATCCGCAGCGTCCTCGACGAAGTCCGCAAGGCGGGTCGGCTGCCGGTCGTCGACTTCACGGCGGGCGGCATTGCAACACCCGCCGATGCGGCCCTCATGATGCAGCTTGGCTCCGACGGCGTCTTCGTCGGCTCTGGCATCTTCAAGTCGGGCGAACCCGCCAAACGCGCGAAGGCCATCGTCGAGGCCACGACGCACTACGATGACGCGAAGCTCGTTGGCGAAGTCAGCCGGGAACTGGGCGAGCCCATGGTCGGCCGCAACTTCCAGGAACTGACCACCCACTTGGCTGAACGCGGCATCTGACGCGTCCTGTTCACTCGCCGATGAGGTCGCCCTCGAGGACCTTGGGGTTCTTCCGGGCGACGAGCCACACGCCGGCGAAGATGAGGGCCGCGGCCGGCAGGATCGCCAAGCTGAGCGCCTGTTGGAGGAGGAACCACGCAAACACGGCCGTGAAAACTGGCTGCACGTACGTGAAGAACGCCACCGTCGACGCGGGGACGTGACGCAAGGCAATCGTGTTGAAGACGTACGTCGCGACGCTGGCCCCCAGGATGACGAAGGCGACGCGGCCCCAGTCGGCAGGCTGCAGCAGGGCCAACTCGCCGCGCAGTCCGTGGGCCAGGCCGAGCGGCACGAAGACGGCGGCGCCGATCACGAACACCCACATGATGAGGCTCAAGGCATCGTATTCCTCGATGAGCGGCTTGGCCAGGACGAGGAAGGCCGCATAGCTCAGGGCGTTGCCGAGAACCAGGAGGTCACCCATCACGTGTGCCTGCCCAAGGTGGGCTCGGCTCAGTGTCAGGTATGCAACGCCCACGATGGCAAGCACGATTCCCGCTGCCCGGCGCGGGCCCAGCGGTTCGCGGCCGAGTGCCACCGCGATGCCGTAGGTGAAGACCGGAATCGTCGTGATGACGAGCACGGCTTCGGCGGGGTCGGTCAACTGCAGACCTACCATGAACATCCCCATGTTCAGGATGACCCCGAGCAGGGCGAGCCCGGCCACGCGGGGTCCGTGGATGCCGATGCGCAGCGGCTTCTTCACCAAGACTGCGTGCAACGCGACCAGGCAGACCGCAGCGCCGGCGACGCGGATGGCGAGAAGCGAATACGGGTCGAGCGGGCCGGCCGGCTGCAGGAGTTGCTTGGCCACGACGGGGAACAGGCCGAAGAGGATCTGCACGACGAGCAGGAGCCCGTACGAATGCGTCGTCCGGCTCACGGCCACACGGCGTCGACTGGGCCGGTGGATTTGAACGTCGCCTGCCGCAAGGCTCATCGCCCCGCGCCGGCGTGGGCCATCCCGTGCAGCGCGCCGCCGTCCTTGTCTTCGCCCTTGTGTGGCTCGCGGGTTGTGCCCACGATGCGCCGGTCGGCCCAACGCCGCCTCCGCCGGTCGTGCAATGCGGCGACGAAACGCCCAGTGCACACAGATACTACCTGGGGCCGGGCATGGGCCTCAACGAGACGACGCCTTCCGCAGGCGCGGCGCCCGGCAACGGATTCAACGAGGCGTTTCTCACCAACGACCTCACCACGTGGCTGTCGCAACCCGTTGTCTCCGGCCTCCACATCGAGGGCAACGTGACACTGGACCTGTGGGTGCAAGTCGACGGCCAAGTGGCGCCGCCCGACCAGTCAAGCAAGGGCGACGCCTACACGTTCCTCAACCAGTTCGGCAGCGACCGCGCCTTCCAGTCTGGCTACGCCAAGGAAGCGGCTCCCGCCGCGATGGTGGCGGGACTTGCCCATCTCAACGAAACCCTGCGCATGCCGGCGGGGGGCTTCATCGTCGAGAAGGGTGACCGCCTGCGCCTGCTCATCACGAGCCTCGTCATGGACACGCCGCAAGGCAAGGGAACGCATGTCCTGTACGGCGGCGCGACGCCGAGCCGCGTGACCTTCCTGGCGCGGTGCAGCCCGCCCGTCGAATGGCAGATCCAGCGGTACCTCCGGCAGCCCGTTGTAGTCCCTGCAAGCCAGGGCGGCCCAGCCCACCTCGGCGGCGTCGACTGCCTCTCGACCGTGACCGAGCCGCAATGCATCAACCGGTACGACTTTCCCTTCAGTCTGGAGAACGGCACGCAACGGCTGCGCATCCACTTGCGCACGGCGTCGGCGGACCGCGTCCCGAAGTCGGACATGGACATGCGGCTCCTGGACACGACAGGCAAGGTCGTCTACGATGCCAGCACGCCGTTTGCCAACGAGACGATGGTCCTGTGGGCGGACAACCTTGCGGCCTTCGCGCCGCCGGGCGCCTACGTCCTCGAGGCGGACTTGTACGGTGGCGCCAACTACAGCGGCTTGCTCGAAGTGACGATGGAGCATCCGGTCGGCGACGAGGCCTAGGCGGCGTCGCCCTTATGGCCCCGGACATGCTGGAACGCTCGTGAAGCTGGCCGTCGGCGTGCTGGCCGTGCAGGGAGCCGTGAGCGAGCACGTGGACGCCCTGCGCCGAGCGGCCGAGCGCCGGGGCCTGGACATCGACGTTCTGACCGTGCGCACCCCCGAGGATCTCGCTCGCGTCAGTGGGCTCGTCTTGCCCGGCGGCGAGTCGACGACCATCAGTCGCCTGCTGCGCTCCGGGCATCTGCAGGACCCGATGGTCGAACGGGCGCGCCGCGGTGACCTTGCCCTGTTTGGCACCTGCGCCGGACTCATCCTGCTGTCTGCCAAAGCGGTGCACGACGTCGAAGACAAGGACATCCAACTCCTCGGCCTGCTCGATGCGGAGGTGGATCGCAACGCCTTCGGGCGTCAGCGGGATTCCTTCGAGTCGGAACTCGATGTGACGGGAGTCGGCACGATCCCTGTGGTTTTCATCCGGGCGCCCGTGCTGACGAAGACCTGGGCACCGACCGAAGTGCTTGCCCGCAATGACCGAGGCGTCGTCGCCGTGCGCAAGGGCTGCATCCTCGGTACGGCCTTCCATCCGGAACTGACGTCTGACACGCGCATGCACGAATTGTTCCTGCGCCTCGTCGAGGATGCAGCGCAGGCGAAGTAGCGTCAGGAACCGCGCAGGGCCTGGCGCATGCGCTCGGCTTTCGAGACGACGGGCTCCGAAACCGCGGGCGACGCGGGTTTGGGCGGGGCGGCCGTGGCGGCCGGGGGCGCCGGATGCTCGGAGCGCGCCGCCTTCAGCAAGGCTTCGAGGTGGTCGACCGACTTGCGGTAGTTCTCGATCGCCAGGTGGAAGTGCGCCTCCGCGAAGTTCCATGCCTTGGCGAAGTCGCCGTAGCGCAAGCGGAAGGCCCGGCGGCGGTCGCTGCCTTCGCCGTCCTCGCCCTCGCCGCCGATGTAGACGTCCTCGACCAAGTCGTAATCCTTGAGTTTGTTGAGGTGGCGGTAGATGGATGGCATTGTCGTGCCGCACGTATGGGCGAGTTGCTCCACCGTCCACTCCTTCGTCGGGTGCAGGAGGAAGCAGTCGTAGAACAGCTTGAACGAGATGCCGTGGTCGGGGCCTTTGCGCGCCGTGTATCCGATCTGGGCAAACAACTGCTTGGCCAGGCGCTGCGGGTCCGTCTCGCCCGTGAGCGGCGCGTGGCTGACCACCTGCAGTTCGAAAGCCATGAACGGTCCATCCTTGCAGGCTTCAAGAGATTTCCGATATGGTTTGCGCTCTGCGTTTTGGCTTCGACGACCTAGGGTCTAGCGGGTCGGCGGCCGGTTTGCGCCCTGCGCTGGGGCCATCTGCTCGGCCGCGGCGGCGGCTTGCGGATTGAAGCGGCCCGGCTTGACTTCGCGGCGAAGCACCAGGGCGAGGACGACGAACAACGCGGTCATGCAGACCAGGATGATGCCGATGAGGCCGCCGTCGTCGAGGAACGAGTGGTGCTCCGGTGCCGGCCCGCTGGGCGCCTTGGTCTGGGCTGGCAATGCCGAATCCTGCGCTGCGCCGTTCGGTGATGCCGGAGGCGGCGCGTTGGAGGACCCTCCCGTGGACGTGCCACTCTGGGTCTGCCCCGCGGGGGCCGCGTTGTGAGTGCCGGCCGTGTCGCCTGCGGTCTCTCCTGCAAGCGCCACACTGGGATGCGACTGAAGCCACCAACCGAGAGCGCGGCCGAGCATCGTGACGCCGCCGCCGGCCGCAGCCAGGCCGAGACCCAGCAGGACGTTGAACGTCGTCGTCTCCTGCGGATGCAGCAAGCGCTGGCCGCGCCAGGTCAACTCGTAGTAGATCCACTTGCGGCCTTCGTCGTCGCGCTTGCGGATGAGGTCGGCGGCCGTCAGGAGCTGCAGATGTTCGTGGATCGTCGCCTTGTTGAGGTCGAGGTCACGCGACAGTTCGGTCAGGGTCTTGCGGCGCTGGTCGAGGGCGCGAAGGACCGTGAGTCGTGTGGTGCTGGCCAAGGCCTTGAAGGTCTCGGCATCCAGCGTAATCTTGACCACGCCTCCCCATGCCCTCCTGGAGAGAGATAATGGTTTGTGTTTCGTAGGGGATGAGGCGAATGTGCCGTCAGGGCCGCCTGCCGGGAGGAAGAGCGAGACGGGCCCCGTCACACGGATACATCGACGTTGCGCAGTCGTACGGCGGGAATCCGCATGCCCATCATCGCCTTGGTCTCGACCGAGACACCGTCCGCCTTGGCCAAGAGCCCGGGCAGGGCGCCGGCGATGGCGATGTCGCGCACGGGTCCCGTCACCGCGCCATGCTCGATGCGCCATACGTTCGGTGAAGTCACCGAAAAGTCGCCAGTCGTTGCGTTTGCCGTGTGCGCACCCAACACCGATTCCACGAGGAAGCCGCGGTCGACGCCGGAAATGAGCTTGTCCATGGGCACCGGCGACTTGGCCGACAGCACCACGTGATGCGTGCCCGTCGATGGACGAGTCTTGAAACCCCCGCGCACGGCGCTGTGCGTGGTGGCGACATTGTGGCGGTGCGCGTCCCACGAGTCGAACAAGTAACTGCGCAGCGTGCCCTCCGCGACGATGGGGATGGCCGCCACCGGCAGGCCCTCGTCATCGAACGGCGCGGCCCCGAGTGCTCCTGGCGCAAGAGGGTTGTCGGTCAAGCTGAGCCCCGGGTGTGCGACGTCCGTGCCAAGGCGGCCGCTCCACGCCGTCTTGCCGCGCATGGCTTCGTCGCCGGTCGCGGCCGACAACATCCAATCGACGACGAGTTCCGCGGCCACCTCGGCGCGAAGCACGATGTCGCTTGCCCCCGGCGTCTTGACCTCTTGCGGCTTGAGCAAGGACATGGCCGTCTCGCCGGCCTTACGCCCCACCGCGACGGCGTCGACGTCGAGACGATGAGAGGACACGGACTCCCCCGTCGAGATCGAGGTCGTGCCGTCCTCGAGGACGAGACCACCTGAGACGCCGGCGGTGGTGGCCCGGTCGGCGCATGCGACGCCTTCGGTCGACGCGATGGCGCAGGCCCCAGCATCCAGGCTGACTCCGCCGCCGGTGAGCACGGCCTTCGGAGCAGCCTCCCGCGCGCCGGCGACCAGGTCCTTGGCCAGACGCACGGCCTGCGCGGCTGCCGCATGGGCCACCGCAGGATCCCAGCGCCCCGGCATCGCGGATGGCCGCGTCCCGGGAGGAAGGCTGTATCCAGGCACGGTGGCAAAGCGCGTGTTGCGCAATGCGGCGTCGAGGGCGTCCGCGGCCTGCGCGTCCGTCGTGAAGTAGGCAAAGCCCAGTTTGCCCGCCTGCACGACGCGCACGGCGCCGCCGGAGGAGCGGCCCGACGAGGCGGTGGCGACGGCGCCCTTCTCGACCTCCACGGAGAGCCCCTCGCCCCATTCTAGGTAGGCTTCCGCTTGTTGGATGCCGCGACTCTTCGCCATACCCACGATGCGCTCGGCCCGCCCGAGCAGCTCGTCCAGTTCGATCATGACGCGCCTCCGACGAGGCAGTTCTGGATGCGCACGAGCGGCCCGCCGTCGCAGACGGGGACCCATTGGCCCTTGCCGCAGTAGCCGGGGTCCCCCATGCGCTGCACCGCGCCGAGCCCATCGATGGCATGCAAGGTGGAGAGGATGTCGCCCGTCAGACTGACGTCGCGAAGCGGCGCCGTCACCTCGCCGTCCACGATGCGGAACGCTTCCTCCGCATTGAACAGGAACGTGCCGCGCGCACAGTCCACTTGGCCGCCGCGTGAGCCCTTGCAGTACACGCCATCCTTGATGCCGGAGAAGATCTCGTCGTCGGCCAGGGTGCCAGCCGCAATCATGGTGTTGCTCATGCGAACGAGCGGCCGCGAATGGAAGTCCTGCGCCCGCGCCGCGCCGTTGGGTCGGACGCCGAGGGCCGCGGCATGTTCCCGGTCCGCGAGGTAACCGACGAGGATGCCGTCCTCGAGGATTGGTTTGCTCTGGCCCGTGACGCCATTGTCGTCGAAGGGGAAGGACCCGAAGCCGCCGGGAATCGTCGAGTCGTCGCGGATGGACAAGCCCTCGATGCCGAGGCGTTGCCCGAGGCGGCCCTTGAAACACGACTCGCCGGCCGACACCAGGTCCGCTTCGCTGGCGTGGCCGACGGCTTCGTGGGCAAAGACGCCGGCCAGTTCGTGGTCGATGACGACGGTGCGCCGACCACCCTTGGCGGCTGGAGCGCCGAGTGCCGCCACCGTTGCCTTGGCAGCGGCCGCGGCCTTCGCGACCGGGTCTTCTTCGGAGAAGAGCTCCCAGCCCTTGGTTCCGCCGACGCGGCTCGAGCGGCCTGCGAGGTCACCGCCACGGCGCGCCGTGAAGTGCGTCTGCGCAACGCTGCGCACGACATCCCAGCCCAATTCCGTGCCCCCGGAATCGACGAACTCCTTGTGGATCGTGGCATCGGCGTAGGAGGTCGAGGCGTTTCGCACACCGTCCACGCCCAGGACCGCCGCTTCCATTCTCCGCAGCAAGGCGATCTTGTCCGCGACGTCGACGTTGCGCGGATCCTGTTTCGGCTGCCACGCGACGCGCTTGTGCAACGTCGGGGCGTCGGCGAGGCGGACCTTGTCGCGGCCCTCTGGCGGTGCGGCCCGGGCCAATGCCATGGCCTGTTCGACTGCGGCGCGCCAAGATGCAGACGACAAGTCGTTGCTCGAGACGAAGCCCCAGGAACCACCGGCCAGGACCCTGATGGCAAACCCGGTCTCGGTCCCACTCGTGAGTCCGTCCAACTCGCCGTCCTGCAACGCGACGCGGTTCTCGACGACCGTTTCCAGTCGCGCCTCGGCGTGCTCGGCGCCGAGTGTGCGGGCCAACTGCACCGCAGCATGCGCGTCCACGCCTCGGTGAGCCCCCTTGCGCTTATCCGGTTGTCGCGCCGGGCTAACCCGGTGTGAGCCGCGCTTCGCCGTCGGCGAGTTCCACACGAACGACGTGGTCGAGGCCATCGCGGACGGTTTCGTCGTGGGTGATGCAGAGGACCTGGCCATAGAGGCCCGAGAGTCCCTGCAATCCATCCAGGAGTGTGCGCTGCCGGCCCGCATCAAGGCCGCCAAACACTTCGTCCAGGGCGAGAAAGCGCAGTTCGGGGGCGTTGGCGCGCGTCGCGAGGAGCCGACTCGTGGCCAGGCGCAGAGCCAAGTGGACGAGGTCCTGCTCGCCGCCGCTGAAACGATCCAGTTCGTAGCGCAGGCCGTCGTCCAGGATGTAGACGCCGTAGTCGCTCTCGAGGACGAGGTCGGTGTAGCGGCCGCCGGTGAATGCGGCAAGGAGGCGGCTTGCCTCTTCCTGGATGAGGGGCGCGGTCCGAGCCACCAGGTGTTCCCGGAACCGCTCCAGGAGTCCGTCGCCGGCGGTGCCGACGAGCGCCGTCCACAAGGCCAAGTCCTTTTCCAGGTCTGCACAGCGTCTGCGTGCGTCTTGTTCTCGCGCCAGCTCTGCCGCCGCCTCGCGGGCATCGCGTTCGGCGTGAGCCAAGGACACGACACGCTCGACCTTGGCGGCCGAGGCCAGCACCGCTGCCTGACGGGCGTCGGCCAGGGCGCGCCGTGCGGCATTGTCTTCGGCCAGCAGATCTGGCAGCGCGGCCAACGTGGCCTCCGCGCGTTGGGCTGCGGCTTGCGCGAGGGCAAACTGCGCCGAGGCCTCGTCACGTCGTCGTCGCGCATCCGGCAAGCCCGCCACGGTTTGCGCCAGCCGCAGGGTCTCGTCCCGCGCCTGCCGGGCCCGCTGCAAGGCAGGCTGAAGGTCTGGCGCCGGTGCGGTCGAGGCCACATCGGGGTCGAGCGAAGCTTCCAGCCGCCGCACGACGTCTTCGAGGGCGCCAACGCGTGCCGCTTCGTGCTCGCGCCGCCGCGCCGCGATGGCTGCTTCCTCGGAGAGTCGCCGGGCTGCCGCGAGAGCCCGCGCCTGCGCCTCCGCCACGGCATCGGCGGCAGCGGCCCGGCGGCGCAGCGCATCCTCCTTCGCGGTCAACTCCGCGACGTGCCGGCTTGCCTCGCCGTGGGCCGCGGCGAGGTGGTCTGCCGACAGGGGTTGGGCGCAGGTGGGGCAGGTGGCGGCGCCGCCAAGGGCGACAAAGCGGCCGTTGCGCTCGCGCAGCGCGCGCAACTCGCCTTGGGTGTCGCGCAGCGCCTGCCGCCCGTTGGCGGCCTCCTCGGCGGCCGCGGCAGCGGCGGTCTCGAGGGCGGCAAGGTCTGGCGCGGCCTGCACGACGATTGCCTCCAGCGCCGCGCGAGCGGCGTTGAGCCCGCGGCGCTCATGAGCGACGTTTTCCAGTTGGCGCTGGCGCTCCGCGGCAAGGCGCCGCGCCTCGTCCGCCTGGCGCGATTCCGCCTCGAGAGCCGGGAGGGCGGCGACCTCCGAGGCCAGGGCCTGCGAGCGCGCGGCCGCGGCCTCGGCCGAGGCAAGCACGACGAGGCTTCGCGCGTGCTCGTCGGCCGCCCGCTGGGCGGTGAAGCGTGCCGTTTGCGCCTCCTGGGCGGCGATGACCCGTTCGCCCTGGCGAGCCTGGACGGCCGCTGCTGCCGCCTCGGCCGCCGCGGCGCGGCGTGCGGCTGCGTCGGCAACCTCGCTGGCGGCCTCCGCTGCGGCGGCGGCGGCTGCCCGGGCCTGCTCGGAGGCGGCACAACGCGCCACCGCGGCGCCGGGCGGACCTACGGCCCGACGTGCCTCGTCCAGCCGGGCCCGCCGCTGGCTGCGTGCGTCGCGGGCGCGGCGCACCGCATCGTCGACGGCGGAGATGCCGACGAGGTCGAGGATGAAGGCGCGCCGCTCTGCCGGCGTGAGGCGCCCCAGCCGGTCGACCTCCTTCTGGCGCGCCACGACCGTGTGCAGGAAGCCGTCAGCGTCGAGGCCGAGGCGACGCTGCAGCCATGCGGTCGCCTGTTCGTTCGAGCCGGTGACGGGCTGGACGACAAGGGCGCCGTCGACGGTGACACTGGCAATCGGGTTCTGGGCGCGGCCGCGCAGTTCGCGCACGATGCGGATGGCTTGGCCCGCAAGCTCCAGGTCGACGGCGACGCGCACGGAGTCGGCGGGCCCGGCCGATGTCGAGCGGATGAGGTCTTTGCGGCCGCTCTGCTTCGCGCCGTAAAGAGCAAACGTGAGGGCTTCGATGAGCGTGGACTTGCCGGCGCCGTTGGGGCCCACGACAGCGATGAGGCCGTCCGGGACCTCCCATGCGGTGCGCCGGTGGCGGCGGAAGTTCTCCAACTCCATGCGCACGAGCTTCATGGCGCCTCCAAGACTGATCGGGCGAGTGCAAGCAGTGTCGGGCGGTCCACGCCGGCAAGCGGTGTCTTGGCCACGAACGCCTCGAACTCAGAGGCCAGCGGCCCGATCGTCTGCACGCCTGCGACGTCGTGGCGCGTGTCCTGCCACTCGATGCGCGACAGGTCGAGGTGGAGAAGGTGCCGGCCGGCCTCCTGGAGGCTGCGAAGGTCGAGGCCGCCGCGCAGGCGGGCATCGACGTTGCGGATGCGCTGCCGAACCACGGCGCCGGCAGGGGCGGCAGAAATCGCAGCGCGCGCCTCGGCGAGAATATCCGGTCCGTCACGGCCCGTACCGTCGATCGCCGGCAGGTCGACGTAGGGTCGGGCGGGCAAGGGCCGGAACCGCACGGCGGCCTGCGCCCCCAGCGTGACCTCGAGGAACCCCTTCTCCTGCGCGGCTTCCGCGATGCTGGCGCGTTCCGGGGCGCCGCAGTACCACGCAGTCGGCAGGACTTCCTGGAGCCCGTGGTAGTGGCCGAGTGCCACGTAGTCGAATCCTTCGAGCCAGGACGGCTCGATGCTCAGCTCGTTGAATTCGCCGTGGTGGACGACCGCCACCGTGGTGACGGCGCCATGCACGGCGAGGACGTGGAGGTCAGGCGGACCGCGGGGCAGCGCCGTGATGGCCTGGCCGAGGGCTTGCGCCGATTCCATCTGCGGCACGGCGTGGACGTGCAGCGCCCGGCCGCCGACGCGGAAGGCGAACGTCTCCGGGCTGCCCTTGTATGCGACGTGGACTCCAGGGATGTCGGTGAAGAGGGACAGTGGGCTGCCCGTGTCACGCAGCTTCGGGTGCTCGTGGTTGCCTGCGATGACCACGACGGGGATGCCGGCGCGAGACAGGGCCCAGAAGCCGTGCATGGCCTGCGCAAGGGCGCGATTCGATGGGCGCACGCCGTCGAACAAGTCCCCCGCGTGGATGAACAGGTCCGGCTTCTCTGCCACGGCGGCGTCCACGACGGCCTGGAATGCCGCGGCGTGGTCCTGTTCGCGTTGGTTCAGGCCGCTTGCGTCCGTTCGGCTGAACTGCTGATGGCCGAGGTGCGTGTCGCTGGTGTGGAACAGTCGCATCGGTCATCCCTCCTGGGGCCGCGGACGGCCGGGGGGCACATGGCGGTTGCGGCGGGTGGAGGGAAAGCGTGTCTGCGCCTTCAGTAGAACCCGGCGTCCGTTTTCGGTACGAGGCGGGCGACCGGCTGCGTCGGCATGGTCGATGCCACTTCGAGGATGCGGTCCTCGAACAAGTGTGCCTTCAGGGGCAGGGCGAACGGCGCCCCGGGAGTTGTGACGAGGGCCTCGCCGGGCTCCATCATCTGGATCTCCTTGGCGACCTGGGAGAGGTCCTGGCGGGCGCCCGATTGCAGGCGGTCGCGGTCGCTTGGATCCGCAAGGCCCAGGATGAACAGTGTGTTGAGTTGCGACAAGAGTTCGTCGGAAAGCAGACGTGGCTGTTGTGTGACGGCTCCGAGGCCGACCTTGAACTTGCGGCCCTCGCGCGCAATCTGGGCAAAGATATTGCCTGAGCCGCCGCGGGCGTTGAGGACGCGTTGCGCCTCCTCCAGGGTGACGCAGACCGGGGGCAGTTCGCGGAACTCTTCGGGCCGGCGGGCGGCGTCGCGGTGACGTTCGAGGAGGCTGCGGGCGAGGACCGCGGAGACGAGCAACTCTTCCTGGGGGAACAACCCGGACGTGTCGACGAGGACGACGTGGCCTGCTGCGAGGTGGCCGAGGATGGCTTGCGTCGTGGAGACGGCGCCGTCTGTGTGGATGACCGGTTGCCTCAGGACCTGTTCGGCGCGGCGCTTGAGCACGTTCAGCGTCCCCGGATGGAACCGGCCCTCGCCGAGTTGGCGGTCGAGGTCGTCGACGGAGAGGGCGTCGAGTTGCTGGATCCAACGCGTGCCGAAGCGGTTGCCGACGGCCCAGAGCGCTTCTTCCTGCGGGCCGCTGACGTCGTACACGTTGGCGAAGTCCGTGACCTTGATCTCGGGGGCGGCCACGGCGAGGTCATGCACGCGGCCGGCGAAGCCCGCAATGGCGTGGCTCGTGTAGACGTGCAACCGCGAATCGGCAAGTGGGTGATGCAGCAGGCCCTTGTGCGGGCGGCCGTCCGGGTGCACGTTGGCGCCGCCGTCGGCGTATTCCCCGTGCGGGTCGAGGATGAGCAGGCCGACGCGGCCGGACTCGAGGCAGGAACCGGCGAGGACCTTGAGGAGGTTCGACTTTCCCATGCCCGTCGTGGCGAAGATGCCGAGGTGCTGCGACAAGGCCTTGGGGTCAAGCCCCAGGCGGTCGGGAAGGGCCTCGTCGCCGCTGCGCAGGAAGCCGAGTTCGAGGTCGCCAGGCTTGGGTGTGAGGAAGGAGAAATCGCCGGAGACGGGCCGGCGCACATGGGCGAAGTGGGCGGGCAGCGTCTTCGGCTTGCGGAAGCGGCCGTCGGGCTGCAGGTAACCAAGGGGCGCGGCGATGGCGGTCTTGAACAGTCGCTCGTCGCGGTCGAAGAGGACGAGATCATCCGCCCCGGAC
The DNA here is from genome assembly GCA_040390065.1 of bacterium. Taxonomy (GTDB): domain Archaea; phylum Thermoplasmatota; class E2; order JACPAO01; family JAHFTW01; genus JAHFTW01. The sequence goes on from JAZJZE010000001.1 coordinate 119,042, forward strand.
ATGAGGGCTCCAGCGATGCGTTCCTCCCACTGCGCGTCGCGGGCCTCGGCACCGTACTCGAGGTCGACGACGCGAAGATAGAAGGGCGGCGTCGGCGCGGCCCCCGGTTCTCCTTGGGCAATAAGGATCTCACCGAGTTGCACGGGTTCGTCAGGGCCGATGCGGAAGCGGAGTTCCGTGACGGATTGGCCGGTGATGCGGCCGACGACGCGTCCTGCGGCGTGGCCGTTGGCGGCTCCCATCACGTCTTGCAGGTCGAATCTCCGCTTAAGGGTGTTCGCGATAGTGGTGAAAGCTTTCATGGAAATCCGTAAGAGGCTGCATGACATTCGCACCGCAATGCCATGGGATGCCTGTTGCTCCGCGCACTTCGCTTCGATGCGTGCGACGGTCACGAAACGCCACTTCTACATGGGTTCTTGTGAAACCGACCGGCCGGCGCCGCGCTGCGGCTACCCGAACTGCCGGCGACGGGCGTCCCACGAAATTTTCTGGGACGAGCAGGAGCCGCTGCCCGGTCAGAGTGTATCGTCGGCCACGGGCCCGACGAAACGCCGGCCCTGAAATAGGATGGACGCCAATCGGGACGCATGCGGCTGATTCTTGGTTTCTGCCTCTTGGCTGTGATCCTGTCAGGTTGCACCTCCTCGTCCTCCACGACCACCGGCATCCACGGCCACGCCCTCATGGGCCCCACCTGCCCGGTCGAGCGCAACCCACCGGATCCCAACTGCGCGCCGAAGCCGTACCACGGGACGCTGCGCCTCACGCAAGGCGACGACCCGACCGTCACGGTCAAGACGTTCCAGACAGACGACGCCGGCGCCTTCAACGTCTCCGCCAATCCGGGCGTGTACCGCATCCAGAGTCCCGAGTCGCAGTCGCTGCCACGCTGCTATACGCAGGAAACCATCACCGTCGTTACCGGCCGCAACGTCGAGGCGAACGTGGATTGCGATACCGGGATTCGTTAGCCCTGCGCCAATTCCCCGTAGATCCGCGCACAAGCCTCGCGTCCCTTGTAGAAACTCGACAGGCGGAAACTCTCCTCCGGTGCGTGCATGTTCTCGTCGCGGTGGCCGAATCCGCAGAGGATGGGGACGACGCCGAGGCGCTTCTGCATGTCCGCCACGGGCGGGATGCTGCCGCCTTCGGGGATGAGCACGGGCTTCTTCCCCCACGTCGCCTCGAGGGCGCGTTCGACGCAGCGGACGAGGGGGTGGTCTGGATCTGCGCGAACGCCTGAGCCGGCGGAGAGCGTCGTGACCTTGACCTTCGTGCCGGGCTTGGCGAGGGACTTGATGTGTTTCTCGACGAGTTTGGCGATCTTCTTCGGGTCCTGATTGGCGACGAGTCGGCACGAGACCTTCGCGTGGGCGTGCGCGGGGATGACGGTCTTCGCGCCTTCGCCGGTGTAGCCGCCGTAGATGCCGTTGATCTCGAACGTCGGCCGCACGCCGATGCGTTCGTAGGGTGTCCAGCCCTTTTCTCCGAAGAGCGCCCCCACGCCGGTCTGCTTCTTCAACGCCGCTTCCGATTCTGCGACCTTGGCAAGGCGCGCGCGCTCGGCCTTGCTCGCGGGGACGACGTCGTCGTAGAAGCCGGGAATGAGCACGCGGCCGGTCTTCGCGTCCTTGCACGCCGCGAGCATGTGGACGATGGCCTCGTTCGGGTTCCACAGGATGCCGCCGAAAGTTCCGGAGTGCAGGTCCTTGCTCGGACCTTCGACGTCGATCTGGAAGTAGTCGAGGCCGCGCAGCGTATGGGTCAGCGCCGGCTGGCCTTCGCCGTGCATGGGTGAGTCGGAGACGATGAGCAAGTCGGCCTTGAGCGCGTCGCCCGCGCGGTCGAGCACTTCCCCATAATGGATGGAACCCTCCTCCTCTTCACCCTCGAAAACGAACTTGAGGTTCACGGGGAGTTTGCCGGAAGCTTTCAGCCACGCCTCCGCCGCGAAGATGTGGCAGATGAGTTGTCCCTTGTCGTCCGTCGTGCCCCGCCCCCAGATGCGGCCGTCGGCGATGCGGGCCTCGAACGGTTCGTACTTCCAACCGTCGGCCTTCTTCGCCGGTTGCACGTCGTAGTGGCCGTAGACAAGCAGAGTCGGCGCTTTCGGCCCCGCATGCAGCCAATCCGCGACAATGGCGGGATGGCCCGATGTCGGCACCAGCTTGACGTTCTCCATTCCGGCCTTCTTGAGTCGCGCCATGATCCAATCGGCGGCTCGCGCGACGTCCGCCTTGAACGCCTTGTCGGCCGAGACCGACGGGATGCGCACGAGGTCCTGCAGCTCGGCGAGGTGGGGCTGCTCGTTCTTCTTCAGATGGGCGAGGACTTTCTCGGGGACAGGCACGACGCGGCGGAGACGGGGCGGGGCGTTAAGGTTGCGCTCGGCTACATGCGCGGGCGTGGCGGCGGGGGGACGTCGGGTGTCGATGGCACGCTGGCCCCCCTGAGTCCGGGACGGATGGAGACGTACCAGCCGACGACGGTGAACGCGCCTAGCAGAGCAAGACCGAGCCACTCATAGGCTTCCTTGCCGTCGTAGCCGAGCGTGTAGCCTTGGGCCGCCAGGTAGGCCGTAATGATGCCCAGGATTGCCTCGCCGGCGATGAGGCCGCTGCCAAACAGGATGGCCAATCGGCCGCCCATTTCCTTCAATTCAGTCCAGCGTTCGCGCAGCGAGTTGCCGCCGAGGCTGAGACGCCGGTTGTAGAAGCGCTCGATGAGCCAGGCTGCAACGCCGCCCACGAAAATGGGTACCGACGTGCCGACGGGGAGATAGATGCCGACGGCGACGGGCATGACCGGCGTGCCCCACTTCGACCCCGCCTTCTTGAGAAGCCTGTCCGTGATGATGAGGACGACCGCCAACGCGGCTCCGGCCACCATCATCCAGCGCTGGCCCATGTTGAACCCGTCGGGGCTGAAGATGCCGTTGCTGAGTGCCGCCATGAGGTTGGCCTGAGGCGCCTGGATGGTGCCGAGGCGGTCGGCCGCCGCGGCGCTCGCCGCGACGTGCTCGCCATTGATCAGGGTCTGGATGACGGGTGCGATGAAGAACGCCGAGGCGACGGCGCCGAGGATGATCATCAGCTGCTGCTTGCGCGGCGTCGCGCCGAGCATGTGGCCCGCCTTGAGGTCTTGCAGGTTGTCGCCCGAAATGGAGCCAGCAACCGCGATGACGCCGGCGACCATGACCGCAATCGGCGGCCCAATCGATTGGCTCACACCCATGGTCAACAGTGCCAGGCACGCAGCGAGCAGCGCCAAGATGGTCACGCCGCTGATGGGCGAGTTGCTGGACCCCACGATGCCGGCCATGTAGCCGCCGACGGCGGAGAACAGGAAGCCGGTGACGAGCATGATGAGGCCCGTCACGAGGGCGACTTCGATGCGGGAGGTGAGCAGGTAGAAGAGGACGGCCATGGGAATGGCGAGAATGACCGAGCCCATGCCGACGAGCGAGAAGGGCAGGTCGCGTTCGGTACGTGGAACCGCGGCGTCCACACCGGCCGGCCCGCGCGTGCTGCGGATGCCCTGCATGACGGCGCGCGACAACGGCTTGCGCAGTTTCACGAGGCTCCAGAGGCCGCCAACCAGCATCGCTCCTACGCCGACGTACCGGATGCGCTTGCTCCAGATGTAACCGGGCAAGTCATCGAAGGTCGCGTCGTCAATCTGTTGTCCCGTGGGCGTGATGTGATGCTTGGCAAACGTGTCGATGGCACCCTGGCGGACCGTCTCGAAAATCGTCCCCGCATCGTGGGCCAGGGCCGAATACAGGGGGATGCCCACAAACCACCCAAGGACGCCGCCGAGGAAGACGAGGATGGCGATTGGCAGGCCGATGATTAGGCCCACGCCGACGAGGGCCGGCTGCGGGTTGAAGCCCAGGCCGGCGACGGTGTTGCCGCCGAGCCGCGCAGTCCACGTCGGCTCGTTGTTCCACAACCGGAAGCCGCCGCCCAGAATCTTATGGAACGCCCCCAGGGCGCCGCCCAGAAACAGCGCCCCGACTCCGGTTCCCCCCTTCTCGCCGGCCTTGAGCACTTCGCCGGTCGCGAGACCTTCGGGGAATGGCAGGTTCTCCTCGACGATGAGGGCGCGGCGGATGGGGACGGAGAACAGGACGCCCATGAGGCCGCCGATGATGATGATGAACGTCGTGTCCCAGTAGTGCAACTCCTCCCAGTAGCCCAGGAGGATGAGCGCGGGAATCGTGAAGATTGCGCCGGATGCGACGGACGTGCCGGCGGAGGCAATCGTCTGCACCATGTTGTTCTCGAGGATGTTGTGCTTGCGAAACAGTCGCAGGACGGCGAGCGACATGACAGCCGCCGGAATGCTTGCGGCAACCGTCAATCCGGCTTTCAGGCCGAGGTACGTGTTGGCGGCGCCCAACAGCACCGCGAGAACGATGCCGAGGACGATGCCCTTGATGGTGATCTCTGGCAGGTTGACGTTGGCCGGAATGTACGGCGTGTGCACATTCTTGAGGGTGGCGTGCCCAGGGGACTCGAATTGTTCAGGCTCCGTCTTCGGGGGCTTGGCGGCCACGCGTGGGCACTGAGGGGGCGCCATAAAAAGGGCCACGGGAAAGCGACCTCGTGGCCGGGGACAGGCTGGTGACGGGCGTGGCTCTTGGGCAAACACAGATTCCACAGAACCACTTTCGGTCCCGTCTGGTGGTGACCTCGGATTTCCTCGAATGGCGTCCGCCAGAATTCCGCAGATGGATTTGGCAGGCATTGCCAAGATTTCCGCACAGCGTTCGGCACGGCGCTGGGCATGGATTCTCAGGAATCGTGCCGGATTCCAGCCTAATTCATCTGAGGAATTCTGGGGAAGCCACTCCAGTGCAGTCCTAGAGCCGTTGCAGCGCGAAGCCAAGGATTTCTGTGGAATCTGTGTTTGCCTTGGCGCGTCGGGCCCAGGCAACGTTAGGGTTTCTGCGGCGGCGCCAGGACGCCCGTCGACTGCTTGGCGAACATCAGGGCTGGCGGGTCGTTGCCGTTGGCGTCGTCGTATGCGATGACCATGTGGCCTTCGAGGTCGACGCCGACTTCGAAGAAGTCGCCAAGTGCGCGTCCCGGACCGCAGCCGAGGCCCATGCAGATGTCGATGGTGAGCACCGGCTTCGGCGTGACTTGCACGATGCTGGCCGTGGCGTTGGCGCCGAGTTCGAGGACGTTGGTGGATTGTCCCGCGTAGACGTAGTATCCCTTGCCGCCGGCGGGGGCGGGGTCGGGGCGGCCGTACCAGGCGAAGTCGACGGTGCCGTTGCCGCCCGCCGTCATCCAGGGGAATGCGTAGTCGCCCTTTGCGTATGGCGCGAAGGTCGCGGCTTCCGTCCACGTGTTGCCCTTGTCTTTGGAGCCGGAGACGACGAAGCCCGCATCGCCGGAGCCGGCGACGAAGACGTTGCCCTGCGCGTCGAGGGCAATCGTGCGGAAGCCGCCCGAGAGGTCAGTGCCTTGGAGGCCAGTCTGGTGGGCCTTGAAGGTCGCGCCGTGGTCGGTGCTAACGTACATGGTCTCGCCCGAGCCGGCAAGGTACAGTGTGCCATCCTTCTGGTCGACGACGATGACGCCGCCGTCGGGGACGAGCGTAGGCGGGCCGAAGACGAGGCCGTCGGTGGGGAGGCCCAGCTTGTCGGCCCGGTACACTTCGGCGCCGAGGCCAAGGTGGTTGACCGAGATCCAGACGTAGTCGTTCGTCGCCGCGACCCACTGCCGGTCGGTGCCCGGTGCCACGGAGGTGTAGCAGTTGAACAGCCACGTGTTGCCGCCGTCGGTCGAGACGTCGATGGGGACATTGCCGAGCCACAAGTCGATGAGATAGAGCGCGCCGTCGGGCGAGGCCGCGATGTCGGAGTCGCCGCCGCCGGGGCAGGCGTCACGGCCGTAGCCGGGGACGCGCGCGTTGAAGGCCCACGTCTTTCCTGCGTCCTTCGACGACCAGAGACCGGAGTCGTGTGTGTACGGGACCGGGTCGGCGTTGGTGGCCGGCGTCACGAAGCCCGTGGGGCCTGCAATCCAGACCGTGCCCGCCGGGTCGACGAGGATGGAGGGCTCGCTCGGCCCGTACGTCTTGTCGACGACGGTGAGGTTTCCGAAGCCGAAGGCCGGCGGGTCGAAGACGAGGGGATTGCTGTGTGCCGCGATCTCGGCGCCATCCAAGACGCCGTCGTGGTCCGTGTCCGGCGCTGTTGCGTTGGTGTGGTCCTCGTTGACCTCGGCGGCGTCGGTGAGGCCGTCTTCGTCGGTGTCCTCCTTGTTCGGGTCCGTTCCGACCTCGGCCTCCCTGGAATCCGACAGGCCGTCCCCGTCCGTGTCCTGGCTGGCGGTGGAGCAGCCGGCCAAGACGCCGGCGACGAGAAGAAAGAGCGACAGGGACAGAAGCAGGCGCATGGGAATCCAATCGGCCCAGACAGGAGGCCCATCTTGGGCTTTGTGGGCACCGGACTTTCAGGAATCCTCCTCAAGGGTCATATCCCCCTGCAGGTCTCAAACGGCCATGCGCATCTTCGTTGCAGCAACCTTCGTCCTCATGGCGCTTTCCGGTTGCGCCAGCCAATCCGACCTCAATGGCGACTGCACCGGCTCGGTCAGCACGGGGCCGAACGGTGAGGTGTCGGCCAGTGGCGGCTGCGGCGACTGCCAAGGCAGCGCGATGGCCGGCAACGGTGACGCGGGAGCCAGCGGTTCCTGCAACGGCTGCTCCGGGACCGCAACGGCGGGCGGCGCCGCGGCCGGCAGTGCCGGTTCCTGCATGGGATGCTCCGGCTCCGCCAACGCCAACGGCGGCAGCGCCGGCTCAAGCGGCTCGTGCGTGGAATGCACGGCCAGCGCCTCGTCCGGCTCGAACCAGGCCGCTGCGTCGACCTCCGGTGCCTGTTCGCCGATGAAGACGAAGGACGTCTCGGTCTACACGTTTGCCGGCACGGTCACCGGCGCGAGTCCGCCCAACCCGACCGGCCCGGGCGGCGTCTCCAGCCAACTTCCGATTGCCAAGCATGACACCTTCGCGGTGGCCAACGGCACGCTGGCGCTGGCGTTCGCGGCGGACATCGGCGCCGGCTCGGGCGGCGCCCGCATCGAAGTGCACGCCCCCGACGGCACTCTGGCGTACGCCTCCGAGACGCGGTTTTGCGGCGGCGCGCCCGGCGGCCCCGTCACGGCCTGCAACACGGCCAGCGGCGCCGTGACGACTGACATGCACGCCGAAGGCACGTACAACGTGGATTACTACATCGGCGGCGCCTTTGGCATCAGCCTCGACGTGGTGGCCACCGTCCCCGCTTAGGCGCGCCCGCCGGCCCACCGTCGCAAAGTGCTTCAACCGCGGGGAAGTCGCCCTGGCGTGCGCACTCTCGCGGCCTCGCTCCTTCTGGCTCTGACCCTTGTCTCGGGCTGCATGTCGGCGCCGCCGCAGCACGACCCGTACGCGACCGAGTACCCGCTGTACGACCAGATTGAGCGCGCAATCGGTTCGCCCATCGAGGTGACGCACGACCATGCCCAGGCGTCGCTGCATGAGAGCCACTACAATCTCGACCTCGTGGCCCGCGTGAAGGGCGAGGCTGGCCGCGTCCCCCAACCGGGCGAAGCCTACCTCGAGACGGCCGTGAAGGACGGCTACGCCTACCTCTGCCGCACCGGGCCCGAAGAGGGACTCGTCATCTTCGACGTGCACGACATCGAGCATCCGAAGTACCTCTCCACCATCCGTCTGGATGCCGGTTTCGAGGCGGACATCGAGGTCTCCGACGACGGCCATTGGGCGTTCTGGGAGACGCAGCGCCTGCCCGGCGAAGGCGTCCCCGACCCGACAAATCCAACGAGCATCCCAGGCATCACGCCGTACGGCATCCACGTCATCGACATCTCCGACAAGGCCGCGCCGCAGTGGGTGAGTTTCACGCCGATTCCGCCCAACGGCCCGCACAGCATCACGTACGCCAACATCACGGGCCGTCATGTCGTGTTCGCAAGCACCTATGCGTGGAGCTACGTGGGCGGGCCGGCCGGCCAACCGCGCCTTGCCCCGCCAATGCTGCAGCGCGAAGTCATCCTCGAACTCGACACGTCCAAGCCGGTGCCCGTGCTCACGCAAGTAGCGGAATACTCGGATCCTGCCGCGGCGGAAGCCAGTCCCGTCATGCCGGATGGCGGCCGCTTCCCGCACGACGTCTCCGTCGCCGTCCACCCTATCACCCAGAAGACCTACGCCTACGTGGCCTACTGGAATCTCGGCATCGACATCCTTGACGTAAGCGATCCCGCAAAGCCTGTGAAGGTCGGCCAGGCGACGGACTTCGGGCCTGCCTCCTACCGCAACGTGCACATGGCGCGCCAAGGTGACGCCGTCATCGCGGGCAAGGTCATCCTCGTCGCTGAGCCTGAGATCGGTGGGGAACCGGACTCGGGCTACATGACCTTCTTCGACGCCACGGACCCTGTCCGGCCGACGTACTTGTCGAGTTGGCGCATCCCGGGGAACATCACGAGCGACGGGGGCAACCTCGGGCCCCACTATTTCGATTTCAAGGGCGGGCGCGTCGCCATGGCCAGCTACCACGCCGGCTACTGGGTCATCGACGTGCACGATGCGCCCAACCTGCTGCGGCCCCGGACTGTCGCATTCGCGCAGAGCAACGCGACGGGCACGGGCGGCACGCTCGACCTCTTCGGCGGGGCCCCCAACGCGTTCGACGCCTGGTGGGCGGATGCGACGCACATCCTCGTCGGCGACGTGCACGGCGGCCTCGAGGTGTTCCGCTACACGGGTCCGGCCCCACGGCTGGACATCCCGGCCGCGTAGGCTCAGCGCGGCACGTTGCGGTCGAGCACGTCGTGGAAGTCCTGCATAAGTCCCGCGGCGCCGGCGCCGCCGGCTTTGCGCACCTCGTTGGACAGCCGCCCGCGCAGGTCGGCCACCTCCGTCCCGGTGAGGGCGACGGCGTTGTGCGCGACCGCGAGAGGATAGGGATAGCCGACGTAGGCGGCATCGCGGCAGCTTGGCAGAAGCCTTGCGACGGCAGCCAAGTCCGGTGCATCGATGCGAAATGCGTGTTGCGCGCGGTCATGCAAGCGTGCGACGTAGCTGCCCGCCGCGACGTCGACGGCCCAGCAGCCCGCCGGTCCGTTGCGTTGGAGCCACGCAGCGAGCGGCACTCCGTCGGCCTCGATGGCGCTGCGCTTGGATACGCCAATGACCACGGTGTGTGGGTGGGCCGCTGCCTCGATCCGATCCGCCATGGCCTGCGCGTGGCGGGGCAGGCCGCGCAGTGCGCCATCCACCAGGACGGTGCCGGGTCTCATGACGGCCTGTTGGATCGCATTGAATTCGGCGAGCGAGCGCAGCGCCTCGGCCCACGCCTCCGCCGACGACGCGCGGGGCGCCTCGAGGCCGACAACGGCAAATGCATCGTCGAGCAAGCCCTGGGCTGCGGCTGGCGTCGTGGCATGGATGCGGGTCGGGGGCTGCGTGCGGGGTCCCGGCCAGGTCACGCACGCCGCGCGGACGGCCACGGCCCAGATGGCGCCGTTGTCGACCAGCACGGCGTGGCTGCCATCGATTGCGGCGGCTTGCAGGCCCCCAGGTCCAGGGATGAGAGGATGGAACACGCGGCTCGGGGGCGGCGGGGTGGCCGCGACCCTGGCGATGGCCCGGGCGGCTTCCTGGAGGTCCGGGTCCACGGTCTCCCCACTAGGGCCAGCGTTCATCGCCCTTTGCCAGGGAAAAGCGAACCCAAACGGCCGCGCAACCGACTCGAAGGGTTCATTTCCTGTGGACCGGCTGCAAATCCGGGATGCATATGGGCCAGGCCGTGCCACCGGGGGGAATCCTTCCGCTCCTCAAGGAACTCTTCGTCCACCATGGGCACATGGTTTCCGAGGAGGCCCAACTCGAGGGCCGCAGCGGCACCGTGTACGCCGTCCCACTCCTTGCGGAATCGGAGACCGGAGCCGTCGTCATCGGGGCGCACGAAGGCCCAGGCCCGCTGACCGCCGCCGAGGTCGAGGAGTTCGCTGCCACCGTCGCAGATGTCGCTGCCGACCGCGGGGTCCTCTGCCATGTCGGCGGCTGCGACCCGGACGCCGCCGAAGCCGCGCAAGGAATCTTCCTCTGGGACCGCAGCCATCTGGCCAGCCTCGTCGGCGAGTACCGCGTCGCCGAGGCGATGGGGGAGAGCACGGTGCCTTTGGCCTTCGAAGCCCCCGTGCCGACGGAACGCCTTGTCGCCGAGAGCGTCGCCGACATCCTGCCCGACGCCTTCACCATCTCCGAGCCGGAGATGCCGATCGCTGCCGAACCCGAAGCCGCCCCCGACTTCGTCGCCTTCTCCGCCGCGTTTGCGGAGCCGGAGCCCACGATCGCCGCCGCGCAAGCCCCCGTCGATCCCCTGCCGGAACCCACGCCCGCCGGCCGGTCGTACAGTCCGTGGGCCGACATGGCCTCGGCGCACGCGCCCATTCCCGCCATGCCGGCAGCCGCAGTGCCGGTATCGCCGCCCGTCGTCGCCGCCCCGCCAGCGCCGCCCCCGGCGTCTTTGCCCCCGCCCGCGCCGCGCATCGCAGTGCCGGACTCCCCGTTCGGGATGCTGCTGGCCGCAAGTGCCGCTCCGGCGGCCGCATCGTACGCCCCGCCAGCCGCAACCGCCGCCGTGCCTCCGCCCGCGCTTGCTGCCCCGTTCAATCCGTGGAATGCGCCGTCATCGACGCTCGCCCCAGCCGCCGCAATCGGCGCCGCCGCTGCCGCACCGCCGCGCCACCAGTCCTACTCGCGCCCGCTGCTGCCCGTCAAGCTGCGCCCGGAGGACGCCCACAAGAAAGTGCGCGACCGCCTCTATTCGATGTCGAGTGCGGAACTCATCCTGCACCCCGTGCACCTGTACGACTACGAGTGCGACCTCCTGCAGGAAGGCAAGCTGTCGTTCGACACCGAAGACGGCCGCGTCCAGGTCCACGGCTCGGACAAGTCGACCTTGGACGTCGACCCCGACGCTGCAAACCCCGACGCACCGACGGCGCTCGCGATGGCGCACAACCACAACGTCACGGAACGCGTGCTGCGCATCGCGGAGGACCGGGCCCAACAACTCGCCCTGGCACACGTCATCAAGAAGCATACCCGCACCATCGACGTCCGCGTCCCCGACGAGAATCACTCCTTGTACTACACGGAGCGCCGCAAGTTGGAGCCGAAGGCCGAGCAAGTCCGGTTGCGGCCGCTTGGCATCTTCTTCCGACCCGTCTGGCGCCTGCACGGCGACAACGGCTACGTCGACGTCGACGCCGTCGACGGGCGCGAGTTGGACGTGCAACTCGTTGGCTCGCGGCATGGCGCCATGATTTTGGAATGACAGAATGAGACCCAAGCAGCGAATCGTTCTGAACATCGCATGCGGTGCTGCCGCAGCAGCCGTGGCCTGGATTGGCTTTGGAGTCCTGGTAGAACGGCGTGCATCCCATAATGCGGTCGACTTCGCCAATGCCATCACCCCCTGGGCATTCGCCGCGGTATCTGCTTCCTGCTTCGGCTATGCAGCTTGGGTCGCCTGGGGCGCCTGAATCAAGGCCGCAGCGTCCACAGCACGCCTTTCCCTTGCGGTGCCACGGTCTCGACGTGTACCTCCATGGCTCGCGGCATGGCGCCATGATTTTGGAATAAGCCGTTCCGCTCTGCGGCAGAGTTCGGGCAAGCACAGATTCCACAGAACCACTTTCGGTCCCGTCTGGTGGTGACCTCGGATTTCCTCGAATGGCGTCCGCCAGAATTCCGCAGATGGATTTGGCAGGCATTGCCAAGATTTCCGCACAGCGTTCGGCACGGCGCTGGGCATGGATTCTCAGGAATCGTGCCGGATTCCAGCCTCATTCATCTGAGGAATTCTGGGGAAGCCATTCCAGTGCGGCGCTAGAGCCGTTGCAGCGCGAAGCCAAGGATTTCTGCGGAATCTGTGTTTACCGACCTTTACGAGTCGGGTAACTATAAGTCATAGGTGTTGTCTATCTGGTGTGTGAAGCCAATCCATGCCGGCCGTTGGGTGTCGCTGCTGGAGGATGAAGATGTGGCCCGCTGGCAATCGAACCTGGGAACGGGGTCGCGCAACACGGCCGGCACGTATCTGCGCATCCTCGGGCCGTTTGTGACGAAGCACCACTTGACGCCGAAGAGCTACATCGGGCTGCCTGCAAAGCGTCGTGAGGATCTCTTGACGGACTACATCACGGACCTGGTTTCCGCCCCCAAGTCGCCGTCGTATATCCTTGTCGTTAGGCAAGCCATCCTGTCGTGGTTGAAGTGGAACGACGTTGAGGTGCGGCGTCGCATCAAGATTCCCAGCCGCAACAACCATCCAACTCTGCGCGACGCGTACATTCCGACGCAGGACGATTTGCGACGCGTCCTGCATGCGGCCGATGCTCGAGGCCGCACGGCATTGGCATTCATCGCCTACGCTGGCCTGCGGCCCAGTGTCCTGGGGAACTCCAACGGGCAAGACGGGCTCCGTTTCAGTGACTTGCCGGAGGCGCACTTTGTCGGCAGGCCATGCCCAGCTACAAGGTGGCGCACCTCCACGAACAAGGCCAGGACATGATCATCGTGCCCTTGGAGGCCAAGTTCGGGCGCTTGTCCGATAGCGACCAGGAGGCAACAATTGCGGCGCTCCAGGCGTGCGCCACAGCCGCCGGCCTACGAGGAACAGTCGTCCCCACCTGGACGGAAGGAGGACGCATGCGCTTTGTTGCCCCGCAGGCATGGCATCCCTTCTTTCGCAGCCTATCCCCGCAGGCGGTGGCTGCCAGCATCAATCGGGAATTGACCTGTCGCTAGTCCGGAGCGCACGCGGCAAGCCCGCAGAGGATATGGTCGCACGCGACAAACCGAGTGGCCGAGAGGCAGGGCAACAAGCTTCTATGGGCATCGGTTGCCAAGGCCATGGCTTCGGGCCGGTCTCAGATTGATCTCGTCGATGCCCTGTTTGCAGGCCTCGATATTCTCCATACAAAGGGGTCACGGCTTATGGATCGAGCCCTCGCAAACCTTGCCGTCGGTCTGGTAACGTCTGCCAAGAATCCCGTTGCCCGGCGAGTCGTAGTGGACGAATGGCACCACCTTCAACTGGGCGGTGACAACGACAGCATCCAAGCCGCGATTGATTTTGCCGTAAATCAAGGATGGTTGGTGGAAGAGAAAGGCGCCTTGAGGCCAGACGGCGGGGGCGCCACGACCCTGGAAACCCAAATTAGCGATGCGTTCGAGCTGTTCGTCTCGGCGCTAATCGGAAAGCACGGCCCGGACGCCTTCGATCGTCATCTGGACGCGGCGGTTCGCCCATTCTTCGGCGCGTGCGTGCGAGAACTGATGCGGCACTCCGTCGAGGTAGCGATACGGGGAAATCAGGCGGCCGTCGTCGACTGGAACCAGGTCCGAGACGCTTGCCGCACAATTGAGAAATCGCACCCGATTGCGCAAGGCAGGAACATGGCAGACCTCTTTGTCGAGTGGGTCAGACAGAGTCAAGGCAAGGCCCTCGGCCCGCTGGCGGCAAATCTTGCGGTTCTTGCTGCGAGTGTCCGCCTATTTGCGGGACGAAACGCGTTTGGAAAGGCCAACCGCGAGGCGCTTTCTGGGTCCATCGTCGTATGGGACGCAAACGTCCTCATTCACTACCTCTGCCCCGCCTCAAGCGATTGGAGTTCGTTGGCAACCCAAAGTTTGGATGACCGCGATATCCTGAGTGGGCTAGCGTGAGCGGACGGGGGCCGCCGGGGGCCAGTCGCCTAGACCGGGTGTTCGCACCCTGAGGATGCCCCGGACGGGCCATCCGTGCGGATGGGTGCCTGGCAGCCCGCCAAGAGGAAAACGAAGGCCAACACCGCGGTCGCCTTCGTGTCAGACCCGCCCCGGCGTGGGAACTCTGGTGTACTCCCTTTCCCGGCCGCGCCGCTCACAGGCGATAATGCCGCGCGCCTCAAGCATTGCTAGACGGTAGCGGACGTTGCTGCGCGGCCAGCCATGCGACGCCATTGCGTCGGCGATGCTGGATTGACTGCATGGACCTAAGGACGCGACCGTCGAGGCCAAGAGGGCGTTCCTGGGGTCGCCGAGGGCCGCCACGGTGCTCCAGTTGGCGTCGTATCGCCCATGGTTTTCGAAGAAGCGCTTCCGGTTCCCGTCCCTTTTCTCGACGACCAGGCCGGCCCGCTTCAGGACGTGGAGGTGGCGGGTGAGGTTGCCTTGGTGGATGCTGAGTTCGTGGGCAATTGTGCGGAAGTTTGTGCCGGGGTGCTCCTCCACGTAGGTGAGGATGAGGCGTCGACGCGGATGATCCAAGGGCTGCTTGACGAGGAGTCCGCCAAGGAGTTTCCAGGCCACCCAGGCCATGATTCCCAGGCCGGTTGCGACGATGGCGGTGGCACCGGCTTGCGCGGGTTGCAGGAGTCCAGGTACGGTGCGTTCATCGACAAGGACGCTGGACGGGTTGCCTCCGATTCGGGCAGCCATGTGGCTGTCGTCCACGCGGTGGATATCCGTCAACGTGACGTTGCCTTGGGTTGAGAGCGTGCCCGTGCAGTTGCAACTGTCGGACAAATTTGCAAGGGGGAGGCGCAGGACACCGTCGACGCCCAGGTCAAGGTGGTCGGCCCCGGCCGCAAACAAGGGATCGGGGGCATCAAATACCAACGAGCCCCCGCTGACGTTCGCCTCTTCGATGGATTCGCGTCCAACGTAGAGATTGCTTGTGGGAGAGAACTCGATCTGTGCGCCGCCTCCGCTAGGGCACTTGCCCCAAGAGAAGTTGCAGGACGTGGTCGCGGCCGCCCATTGGAGGTAGGTAATCCCCGTCGCAACGACATGCATGCCTCGAGCGTGACGGGATTGAATGGCGACCGTGTGCGCGGGGGATGCTTGATCCTGATAGTTGGTGTAGCCTTCGGGCTTGGCAGCACTCGCCATGAAGGTGCCCTTTGGAACGAGGAGCGTGCCATTGAATTCCGCCTGAATGCGGATGGACTTCGCCATAATGATGAGATGTCCGGCTCCTTTCGAGCCGTAGTGAAGGGCAAGGGAGCCGGCACCGGTATCCCAGGGATCCGTCGTGGCCGGCCCCGCGTGCTCGGCATACCCAAAGACGGGCGTGAACACGGCGAAGTCGGCCGGCCGCGTCGTGTTGACGATATGCCCGGCACTCCACACCACTTGGCCATCTCCACCAGATAGCGGGACGGTGACAAACGCCCACGTCGCGTTTGCAGCCAGGACTTTTCCTCCAACTTCTGCTGGGGAGTAGAAGGATGAGGACCCCTGCGCGGACGCGGCGCTAGCCAGCAACGCGAGTACTAGGCCAACGGTTGCTCGCATTGGAAGTCCTTGAACTCGTGGATGCGGCCGTCGAAGTTGATCTCGTACAACGCCTGCGCTTCACCCACGTACGGGTTTGGCCGGGCGGTCGCGTACAGGAGGGGAGAATAGAGTTGGCCGGTCGTCGGATCAAACTCATGCCCGGGGAACTTGAAGGTGTAGTTCCATTGCATGTAGCTGATTCCTTGGCCGTTTGGCCAGGCGTACCGGATGGCGGCTTCGAACGGGATGACGTCGGTCTCCGTGGAGTTCATGGACAGCCTATTGGTGCCGGTCCCGTTCGTGATGGTCCAGCGCCAGTCGTGGCTGCCAAGCACCAAGGCAGCGCTGGCAGCGCTGGCATGGCCGGTTCCGGCGTAGGCCGGCAGGTGGTATCTGTCGTGCAGCCAACTGGCGACTGCTGTATCGTTGACCATAATGGCATGGACGATTTCCGTGGTCACGGCGGGACCATCGCAAGCGGGAGGGGGGACGGCGTTGTCGGCGGTGTCAAAGACCATTAGGAGGGGGCGTTCGAAGGAACCCAGCTTGACGCGATCACATGATAGCAGATTGTCATAGACGTAGCTCTGCGCGCGAGGCGCCGCCTTCCAACCCTGAGGAATCTCGCCCGGAGCCGTCATCGTCGGGAAGGGGCTCCTGGCTTCCAAGCCGGTGCAGTTGTTGCCAATCATGCCCGCCTCTCCCGGGGCCGGAATGAACGTGGTCGTTGTGCTAGATGTTGGTTGCGTGGTCGTGCCGTCGTAGGAACTCGTGCCTTGGCTGATCCCATCCGCCCGCGGTCCACCGCACCCGCACAGGGCGAGGCAAATGAAGGCCAAGGCAAGTCGTGACATCCCTCACCAGGAGGCAGTTGGCGGCGGGCACTCGACATAGCCCGGTTCCGAGATACAAAACCAGATGTGGCCGCCGAGGACCGAGTCATCGTTACGCTGGATCCAGACCGAGTGGCCATGGAAGCCAGGGAGTTCGGAATCGACGTCACCCATGTCATGACCACCACTTGCGGGGAGGCCGTAATGCGTCAACACGCAGTTCACGCGGTCCTGCGCAGACATCGGGACGCCAGGCTGCAGGCACTCGTTGATAGTGGACTCCAACTTTACGCAAGGCTCGTAGAGTTGCGTGTTCCACACGTCTTCGCATGGCACGTTGCCGGCGTGAGCGGGCATGGCAAAGAGGGGAGCAATGGTCACGACTGCGCACAAGGCGAATGAAAGGTTCTTCATCGACACTCCCCCGAGCAACCCCCCTTTAGGGGGACGTTTCTCGACCCCCCCGCTGGTATGTAAGCCTTGTCTGGAGCTTGGTGAATCGAATGGCAAGAATCGCACTCCCCAGGCTAAGACGTCCCCGCCAATCGGTCGCTCATGCATGCACGGGGCGCAAGCTCGCAGGGGCGCATCGGGAATTTGGCCAAGTCTGCGAAGTCTCCAAGGGCGTGGTCGTCCGTTGCGTGCATTGCAATCTTCGTGCTGGGCGCCCTTGCCCCAGTCGCCACTTCGCAGTTGCCCCCGCCTCCTCAACCTCCGACCATGCCCCTGACGCCTTGCTCCGTGGGGACGGGGTACGAGCCGGACTGCATCGTGCCGTGCGAGCCGCCGGCGACGGGTTTCCAGCCCAACTGCTTGCAGCAATGCCCCACGGACCAGCCTGGACTCTTCCAGCCCGCATGCATCGGCCCCTGCCCACCCAACACCCTAGGCCCCGCCACGCCGGGCTGCGTGCCGGTTTGCCCCGCCGACGAGTACCTGGGACCCCGCGACGTAGGCAACGCCGGCCTGACGGTGCGTGGCTGCGTCTACATCGACCCCGCCATGAACGGCAAGCTCGACGCCCAGGATCCAAGCCAAGACGGTGTTGTCATCTTCGTCGACCTCAACAACAATACCCTGCGAGACCCCGGCGAAACGTATACGACCAGCAGCCAAGGCGGCTACTTCACCATGAACGTCGGCGTCATCGCATCCACGTCGGCGACACTCCGCGAAGTTGTGCCGTCCGGCTTCGCCCAAACCGGCCCACGGCCAAGCACGGATGCGTGGAGTCGCTGGTTCTACTACAAACTGCAACCGTCAACGCATGAGTATGACGGCTTCAACTTCGGCAACTTCGCAGCCTGCCTGAACTACAACGTGACTCCCCCGTCGGTCAACCTGACCGCCCCGTCCTACAACGTGACGCCTCCTTCGGTGGCCAACTGCACGCCCGTGCCGGATACGTGTCAATCGTACGGTCAGATCTTCCGCAGCTGCGACCCCTTCGCTCAACCGCCCCCATGCACGCCCGGCATCCCCGGCATCTTGCCTCACGAATGCTTGCCCGTGCCCCACCCAATCTCCCCTGGGAATTCGACGGGTTCAAGCGGCGACCAGAACAACACCTGCCTGCCAGCCACGTCGGGCACACTCGATAGTGGAGCGGACCTGGATTCCTGCGGCCCCGTGCCAGGCTATGATTGGCCCAACACGCCCTTCATGGGCGGCGGCACCCCGGCTCTCTGTGCTTGCGGCGAATCCGGCGGAGGCGGCCAAGGCGCCGCCGGCACCGTGAACCTCTACACGGGCGAAATGAAGCTGCAAGTCACGCCCGCAGTCCTTCCCGTCAGTCGCGGCTTCGAATTCGCCTTCAACATGACGTACCGCAGCAGAAGCCCCAACGCAACCGCAGGAGACAACATGTTTGGCCCGCGGTGGGACTACTCGTACGGCGCCTACATCCACGACGCGGGCGGCCCCCTCGTGCTGCACCCCGGCAACGGGCAAGCCATCCCCTACACGTCTATCACCGCGACCGTGTGGGTGCCGCCGCCGGGCTTCTACAACCAAATCACCGTCCACAACTCGACCGCGTACGATGTGCTCGAACAGCACGGCATGGTTCGCACCTTCACGAAGGCCAGCACCCTGTATCCCTACGATGGTTCGGCGCAGGACTACAAGCTCACTGGAATCACGGATCCAAACGGCAACCATCAACGCGTCTGGCCAAGCCACGCCGTCATGGACACCCAAGGCCGCCTCATCTTCTTCGGGGAACTCGACGCGACGACCATGGGGTGGCACCGCGGCTCGTCCGAGACGGACCCTTACTACATGCCGCCCGAATTGCCCGGCTGGGGCATCGCGGAAATCGAAGGCATCAAGCTCCTCAACTCCGACGCAATCCATTGGACGTCCGCCTTCAATTGGGCGACTGGGTACTGGGACATCAAGAACACCGCAGGCGACCTGGTCAGCTACCCAGGCTGCACGGTGGCCTGCATGAACTACACGGACAACGCCGGAGTCTGCGATGACCACTGCGGCGCGGACGGCTACAGCATCCAGTACCGCGAACTTGCCCACTTCAACGACATGCCAGCCGACGGCAACCCATGCCTCGGCGGCGTCGCTGGATTCGGGGGCGCAGGCGGCGGCTGGGGCTACGACGTAAGCCGCGACGGATCACCGTGCCGCATGACGAACTTCAACGACCCCATGGGAACATCCCTCGAGACCAACAGCTACGATGGACGCGACCGCGTCGTCTCCCAGGACGGGATCCACAAGTACGGTTTCCAATACGATGACACCGCGTGCCATACGACGTACTGGAACGAGGGCCACAACCGCCTCGACTACTACTGCCTCGACCACCAGCGACCCTTGACGGTGAAGATGGTGGAGTACACGAATCGCCACGCCAACCCAGACGATCCACCCTCCTATTCGACGTATTACACGTACAACCAGAACGGCGAAGTCACGGCCATCCATTGGCCCCGCGGCAACCTGGACGAATACGTGTACGACGACTCCAACAGCGACGTTCGTGCGCAGGGAAACGTCATCTGCCACATCCAGGACCCCGGATCCTTCCTCGTCGGTCTGGACGGGGAGCCGCAGTTGCCAATCATTACTAAGTACACGTACAACGCCACGTTCCAACGCGTCGCGAGCGTCGTGGATGCGCGCGAGTCGTATCCCGGCTTCATGCCACCCCAGGGCCAGGTCACGCCGGGCCGGTTCACGTCCACGTATGATTATGATGAGCATGGCAACCTGATCCATGCGGCGTACCCGGAGAGCCGAAGCGAGTCCTGGACGTACAACACGTATGGCCAAGTGCGAAACCACACGGATGTTCTTGGCACGACGGAGAACTTCACCTACTTCGCCTCCAATGGGAAGTTCACGGATGCCGGCGACGCGGAAGGCTATCTCGCTCAACACGTCCAAGACATCACGGGCTTCCGCCTTGTTACCACCTACACTAGGGACCGGGATGGAAACCCGACGAGTGTGACGGATCCGCGCGGCAACACGATCACCCTCGAATTCGCTCCCGGGTGCATCTTGAAGAAAGCCAAGGCGCCCAATCCCCTTGACTACACGGCCCAGATTGACCATAACGCCGCCCGCGACGTCGTGGAGACGAAGCAGCAAGGGGACAAGCATGGCGTCGACCACGTCGAGAAGCACCTCTACGACGCTGCCGGCGACGAGGTCGTCACGGAGAAGGATGCCACGCGTCCCGATGGCCCCGGTGCAACCAGCCAGGACACGCATCCCATCACGTTCCACTGCTACGACCAGAGCGGCAACGTCCTCTTGGAACGCCGCCCCGAGTCCGCCAACGGGCACCAGTACTGGGACCTCACCGCGACCATCTATGACGAACGCAACCGCGCCGTGTGGACGACGCGCGGCGACATTCCCGCCAATTGGTGGGCGCAAGGCATGCGCCTTGCCCCCGGTTGCGGGGCGCCCTTCGTGCCCGCCCCCGGGACGGTCGGGGATCTTGGCGCTTCCTGCGTTGATTCGAGTGGTGGCCACTATTCCGGGTACGGCCTGAACGCCGCCGGCCAGCCGCCCGATTCGTCGCCCGAGATGCGTGGCACTACGTCGACGGACGCCAAGCCGACGCCGATTCTCCCCACGGGTTGCCCCGCAGTCAGCGAGGAGAACATCCAGGCCGGCCTCTACGTCCTGGCGCATGGCTCCGTCCAGTCGACGATCGTGCATGGCTACGATGCCAACGGCAACCTAGCGTGGGAGCGCGACGGCATGGGCAACTACACGCGGTACCTCTACGATGGCTACGACCGCCTCATCGCCACGGTGGACGCATTGGGGGGACACTCGGAGAAGAAGTATGATCCCGTCTCAAACGTTATCGAGGAACGCTTCTGCGGGGAACTCGAATACAATGCCGCGCTAGCGCCCCTGGACGGAGTCCCCGTCTGGGGCCCCCTGACGTCGACGGTGACGTGCCTCCGGACGGCGCAGACGCAACTCTACACGCGCACCACTTCCAATCATGATGATGCGAATCGCGTCTACGAGACCAACGTCCTGTTCCAGGACTTGGCAACGGGCCTGCCTCTAACGGATGGGCCGCTTGCACCGAATGACGGGTACGTGACGACGCGCACGGAATTCGATGCCGCGGGCCACGTCACGAAGACCACCAACGACAACAACCACGCCTCCACCACGAAGTATGACGCCCTGGGCAGGACCAATCAGACCGTCGATGCCGCGGGCAACAAGGTGAACACGACGTACGACAAGGGCAGCAACCCCGTCAAGACGACACAGACCTGGGTCTGCCCATTGTCGGCGTCGATCTGCACCGGCATCGATTCGCGAATCAGTTCCTACGATGAATTGAATCGTCAGAACTCGACGACCGACAACGTCGGCGCGAAGACGAACAGCACCCTCAACGCCGCCGGCCAAGCCGTCAACACCACTTCGCCTCTTGGACACTACGTCAAGCACTTCGTCGACGCCCTCGGGCGCACCATCATGGACCAATACGATTCGTCCTGGTATGACGTGCACGACGCCTACGTCACCCTCACGTTCAGCACGAGCGTGACTTACACGTCGCAACTCGTCAACCTGGGGGAGTACAACGTGACGCGCCTGACGTTCTCGAATGGGACCGTGATGCGGTTCAAGGAGGTGCCATCCATCAGCACGTCCGGCGGCCTAGCGACGATTAGCGGCGAGAAGCTGCTGCCCCACAAGACGTTGCACAAGGAGCTTCTGAACGTCACGTATGACTACGATGCCGATGGGCGCCTCGTTGGAATGATTGATGGCCTGCACCAGCGCACGGATTACTTGTACGACGCCCTCGGCCGCAAGACGAGGGAAACCGCGCCGGATGGGACGCATCAGGACTTCGTGTACGACGCCAACGACCGCGTCACCACGTTCTCGGACCCGAACGGCAACGTCGTCGAATCGACGTATGACGCACTCGGACGCACCCTCACCATCCACCTTGCGACGGCGGGAACGGGCGTCGTTGGCTCGACGGATCAAGCCTTCACGTACGATCCCATGGGCCACCAGATCACGGCGACGGATTCCAACGCGGCGGATCCGACACAGACGCACATCGTCGCCACGACGTACGACTCGCTCGGCAACGTCCTCACCGAGACGGAGGACGGCGCCACGGCGACGAGCACCCACGACGGTCTCGGCCACCGCACCAGCCTGACGTATCCCAGCGGCTGGAAGGCATCGTACGCCTTTGATGCCTTGGAACGTATGGCAAGCATCTCGACGAGTGATGCCCCGACGGCGAGCACCCTCGTGATGCAGTACAAGTACGAGGGCAAGAACCGCGTCTCCTCGCGGACCTTCGGCACCGGCGCCATGGTTGAGTCCTTCGACTACGATGCCGCCGGCCGGCTTGCGTCGCTTGCCTACTCCGCGGCGGGCGTCGGGTTCTTTTACGCGTACGACGCAGATGGCCGCCTCACGAGCAAGCAGAAGACGCACCAAGGGACGGACTCGGAGTCCTACAACGTCGACGCCCTGGGTCGCCTCCGCTCCTTCAACCGCGGCGACCTCCCCGTCGCGGACACGATGAACCAGAAGTGGGACTTGGATCGCGCCAACAATTGGGCCAGCAACGCCAAGACCACGGCGAGTGCCGGCTACAAGGTCGCAGCCAGGACGCATTCGACCACGAATGAGATCGTCAACGAGACCATCGGCGGCATCAGCAAGACCCTCACGTATGACGCGAATGGCAACCTGCTCAGCGACGGCTCAAGGGAGTTCAAGTGGGACTTCAAGAACCGCCTCCGCGAAGTCAAGAACGTCGCCGTCTCGCCGAGCATCGTCGTGGGCAAGTATGAGTACGACGCCGGAAACAGGCGCGTCAAGGCGGAGAACCCCCACACGGGTGTCACCGTCACGTTCTTCAGCGACGGCATGAATGAAGTCCAGGAGACATCCACGTTGCCCGGCGAGCTCGTCAAGCAGTACCTCTACGGCAGCGGCGTTGACGAACTCGTCCTCCAGGACAACGTCCAAACGGACGCCACGACGGGCGCCGTGACGTTGAGCAATCAGGCGTACTTCGTGCAAGACGAGCAGATGAGCGTCTACGGCGTCACCGACGACGCCGGCGTCCTCCTTGAGGGGTACGAGTATGATCCGTACGGACACGCAACCGTCTACACGCCCGCAACGGGTTCGAGCGTCGTCACCTTCACCGCAGCGGATTCAATCATGACTTCAGGATTCGCGAAGTCCGCGTACCAATACACGGGACGACGATACGACTCGGCGTCGGGCCTGCTGTACTACCGCAGCCGATACATGGATTCGGACTTGGGGAGATTCATTTCGAAAGACACGATTGGAGTGTGGGGCGACAAGACTGGCCGAGGTAACTCCTACGGTTACGTTTCAGACACGCCTGGAGGTCATGTCGATCCCGGCGGTACACAGCGACTTCCGTTCGGGATGGGCTACGGCAGTCCCGGCTCGCGCATGCAGGAGCAACGCGATTGGTGGGAGGCCGAGAGGATGGAGCAAGCCGTCCACTCTTCGCCCCACGGGGGACATTCATCTGGCGTCTGCGGAAGCCCCAACACCTATTATAGCTACGTTAGCCGCATGAGGGAAAACTCGAATCCGGATTGCAAAATTCTAATCGATGAGAGTTACAACATTTCTGAGCGTGATTTGGTGGAGGCATCGGCCCTGTACCAGGAATTTGGCACGCGCTTCAAGGGGGCTGTCATGGCCTCCATCATGAAGGGCGGGGATTCGGGGGCAACGTTCTACTTCGGGGATGGCTGGGGTCCGTTGCGCGCGGAATTCACCACATCTTACCTCGGCTTTTTTGCGAAGGACATTTCGTCGGCCGACCAAGCCGCCTTTGTCTACGGCCTCCCAAGTCGCCCCCTGGTATCGATGCCAATCACCCTTCCTTGCAACGATAGGGTTTTCATTTGGGGATTGGCCGCATCTGGAAACGGCGACTCGTGGATTTTTGCCGCTCGCGGATCGGACATTTCTGTCGGTGCGCCGAGGTGGGTGGATTGAGTCGTAGCTTCTGCTTCATTCTGTTCGTGGTTTCAGCCATGTCGTTAGGCGGGTGCGGGGGCCCTCAGCAACCGTCCGGCAATCTCCCCTTTGGCGCTGAAGGGTGTTGGCATCAGCCGGGCAGTTTCTCACAAGCGCTGGCCGGCTTAGACCATCATTCAGGTAGTGTGGGTGGGGTGCAGGTAGTTCCTCTTGGTCAACGTGAGCTGGGACTGCCTTTCACCAACGTCACGGTTGACGCATTCTTCAATGGCCGCTACTGGCTCATGGCAGTCGCCTATGAGTATTCCGATGTGGAATTCAGGCTTACCCCGGCCAATGGAACGCTGGTCGGCCTCTGGGTCACAATTTCTTCACCCGCAGAGCAAACTGCTCGCGTAACGGTGACGCCAGCCCTCCGCAATGGTGCCCGGGATTTCCTCCATGCCGTAGCTGACCTTGACGAACGCCAGGCTGCGGCCGTGGTCGACCAATGGATGAATCAAACCGAGCCACGCGATTACCTCTACTGGGAGGGTTCCCTCGACCTCCGACTGCCCCAGCTATTCGGTTCCCTGAACGTCGACATGACGGGGAATAACCCCCCCCAGGTGGAGTCGCCTTGGGACTTCCGTTTCCGGGCGGGGTACGTTGCTGGAATCGCGAGGGTGGGCCCAGATTTCACACCAGTTGGTTTTGCCGTGTTGTCGACAGATCGCGTCTACCTCCACTTCGAGGAATCGCCGGGTAGCATGAACGAAGCGGACTTCCGCCTCGCGGCTCGCGAGCTTCTGTCGGCCATGAAAATGTCTGAGCCCACGTTTGATGGTCTCAAGTATTCGAGTGCCACGGGGAGCGAGACGCCTTGCCGTGGTGAGACCATGCCGCAATACAACCCCGCTCTACCCAAGAATCGACCATAGCAGGCGGCGCCCAATCCACGTGTTGCGCTCATGCCGCCAACGGCAACGTCCTTTCGGATGAAACGTGGTACGCGCCCCTCATGTTTGCTCATATTCAGGGGGTTTTGACGTTGCCCTTTTGGTCACTTCCTCGTAAAACTCGCGGGGAGTCCGCCAGCCCCATCGTTGCCTCTCTTTGACGAGGTTGTATTCAAGCCGGGCGGTTTCGACGATTTCTCGCGGGCAATCGTTCCATCCGTTCAAGATCGTGGGATTTGGCCGGATCCTTTCCCTCGCGGTGATTCCCTTCGTGCGGCGATCCCGCCAGGGCAGCTGAAGCCTAGGCCGTCCCCTTTGCGTGGCGCGTTGGTCCTGCGGGAGCTCGGCCACGCGTGGAGTCGTCTTTTTCTCGTTCAGGCCAGCGCCTGTCCGACGCCCTCTATGATTCCCTTGGTATCGGGAGAAATCATGCCCAATGCGGTTTGCAATCCCTGCCCGTCTGATTCGGCCCCGTCGCCTGCCTTCCGTCTCCTTTCTTCGAGAGGGGGTGATTGATGAGTGATTTGATGCGGCCGGCGATGCCGACGGTGGTGTTTCTAGTGCTCCCGGGCGTCGTCTGGGCGTACGTTGCGACGACGACTGCCAATACGAATGTCCCGGAGGCGCAGAAGGGAATCATCACGTTCGTGGGGATCCTGTTCACGCTTGGCGGGTCGTGGGTGATCTGGAAGATGTTCGAGCGTGCGGGGGAACTCCCATGCGTCTTGAACACGGTGGCCAGTGGCAGTCGCGCGGAGGAATCTGCGCCGTTCGTCGCGATAAACCACTCAGGATATCGTGATGGCGGGTGCCCCCGTGGCGTCAGTCGAGCGGGTCTGGGCTCTGCTTCAGTTCATAACGAGGATTGAGCGGGGAACCTGGAAGCGCAAGTATGGCGTCTCGGCTGCGAAGGCGATCCAACTGAATCTCCACGATGTCATCCAACAACGCGGGGCTAAGGCGGTGTCCGAACAGGCGAGTCAACCTCCGGCCAAAACCGTACCCGGCGCGGCGCCCCCTGTAAAAGTCGTCGTGAATTCGCTCCATTAGTTCGCGTCGCGTGAATGTTCGGGCGTCCGCGTCCAGAAGTCGAAAGAGCCCGGCCTCCGACATCATGAATTCTGCCCAAGCGGCCTGCCGCTTCTCAAAATGGCGGACCAAGAGAAAGATGACGGCGCAGACGAAGAAAACCGCCGCCGT
Organism: bacterium; assembly: GCA_040390065.1. Classification (GTDB taxonomy): domain Archaea; phylum Thermoplasmatota; class E2; order JACPAO01; family JAHFTW01; genus JAHFTW01. The sequence continues at coordinate 144,882 of JAZJZE010000001.1, forward strand.
CGCAGCAGCGACAAGAGGGGAATTCAAGGGAATCCACCGACCAAACACACTGTCCTTCAGTTGGCCGCTGAACGTCCACAACGCCCCAATCGCAACGGCGATTCCGCCCGAGGTCATCTTTGGTGGAGCCGCGGCGCGTCTAAACGTCCCCCGCGCGTTGTCAAGAAACTCGCGGCGGCGGACCGATTCGGCTGCCGGCGATGAGGCCTGACTTCGCAGGGCCACTTCCATCAGGCTGCGCACTTGGTCAAACGGTACCAAGGCCCTGCTCTCAGGAACTCCCGTTCCGGCATCGGCCCTTTTTTCCAGCGCCGCCAATGCGCTCTTGACCTGGAGAAATTCCTCTTTGTCAAATTCATCGGCGAACCGGCCGTTCTGGCCGGCGTGGTCGGGATGGAGTTCGGCCAGACGGAGGCGAAGCTCCCGCTTGACCCCCTCTTCGTCGCTAGCCGATGCTTTCAGCCGCAACCTCTGCACAATTTCTTGCACTTCATCGGGTTGCACAAGTTCGTCCAACCCAGCCTCGAACATGAATCCTTCTTCAGACCTGCAGAGGGTGCCGGCCCCCAATCGGGGGGCCTGTCATGGCGGACTACCCATCGGAAATCCACCGCTATATCCCTTCCGAGGATATCGCGCGCCCATAGCGTTCTTTCGCGTTCGCTTGGGCGCCCGCTAATTAGTACAGGATTTCTGACCACTTTCCAAGGGCCGCCGTTCCCCACGCAAATCCGAGGAAGAATAGGCCCACCAGCAAGACTAGTTGGAGGCCAGAAACCAGTGTCTGGCCATGCACCGCCTGGACGAATCGGCCCAGCGGAGTGTCGTCCCCGCGGCCGACGAAGGCGACGGCTCTCCTCAGTTGGCGGTTGGATTCGGCAAGGGCCGCGGAAGCAAGCCAGCACGCCGCCCACAAACTCGTGTTGGAAATGGCCACTAGGTGCGCCACGGGAAACCCGCGGGCGGGCAACGAGTGTTCCAATAACCAGCCGTAGAACGTGAGAACGGCAATATGGAGAGCCAGGATGGCAGCCGGCCACCTAAGCAGGGCTGCGTCCCGGAGCTTCCTTAGCTCGAGAATCTGATTGGCCATGCATTCCAGCTGATCTTTGGAAATGGCTTCGCCCAGGTCGCGTCTAGGTAACGTGCGAAAAATCCAAGCCAAACCGAAAGACACTGCAAAACCGAGAAACGCTGCCATCGCGGCGTCGCCGGCGTTTGGGGCGATCGCATTCGCGGCAACTGGGTGAAGTTTCAACCATTTCCTATACGCTGCGCGACGTCACGACAGGACTGGACATCAATACCGCCAACGTGGTCCTCCCGATTGCGTGCATCAACGACCCACCCTACGCGGGAACGGATACTTACGGCGTCATCATCAACGCGCCACTAGCCCTCCTGTCCCCACCAGTGACCACCAACGATGGCGACATCGAAGGCGGAATCACCATCACCTCGATCCCCGTGCAACCCATGCTTGGCGCCATGGCCACCATCTCGGGTTCCAGCATCATGTACCAACCAAAGGCCGGCTACCTCGGAGCGGACTCCTTTTCGTACACGATTACTGATGTTGGCGGGTTGCAAGCGACGGCGACCGTGAACATCGCAGTGAAACTGAACAATCCGCCGACCGCCGCCTTCACGATGAACCCCACGGCCGCACACGTAGGCGAGCCCGTCACGTTCGTCGACACGAGCCATGACCCGGACGAGGGCGATTCGGCCGCCGCGTGGGCCTGGGACTTCGGCGACGGCTACACCGCTGCCACCGCGAATCCGCAACACATCTTCGGCGTCGCCGGCGGCGTCAAGGTATGCCTTGCCGTGCAGGACCACTACAACGCCCCGAGCGGCCCGATGTGCAGGAGCATGGCCATCCAGCAGCCATCCGGGACCCCGCCCGGGCCGCCCGCAACGCCGCCAACGAGTGCCGGGCCCGACGCAGAAGCGCCCAGCAACCTCTCGGCGCAGCAGGCCGTCCTTCATGTCGACGCCGGCACAGACCAACTCGCCAAGGAAGGGCAGGTCGTTGTCCTGCACGCGGCGGCCCCCCCAGAGGCCTCGCTTCACTGGACCCAAACCGCTGGCCCCCATGTGGAGCTTGTCGCCGACGCCACGCCGTCGCCCCACTTCCGGGTCCCATCCGTTCCCGGGCCGGTGGCAGTCCTGTACTTCGAAGTGCAGGCAACGATGCCAACCGCGACCGCACAGGATGGTATCATGATAAGCGTGCAGGTCGACAACGCGCCCACGGCGAAGGTGGTCCCCGACGCAATCGTGTCGTCAACCAGAGGAGTCCTTGACGGCTCGCAATCGAGCGGGGACCCGAGCCGCCCCCTTTCGTTCAAGTGGACACAATGGGAAGGCCCGGCCGCAACCATCGCAGACCCCACTGCGCCAACGACGGCCGTTGCCCTGCCCGACGCAGGCGCCACCTACCGCTTTGTCCTCGAGGTAAGCGACGGCAGGTCGTCCAGCATCGCTGTCGAAACCCTGACCACGACGGCGCAGGCCCAAGCTGAACCGGACAGGTTTGCCGCCGCACCACCCCTGGCGCCCGGGCGACTCACCCCAACACAGGAAGGTCTCGATGCCAACGACGTTCCCCCGCTGCTCATTCTGCTGTTTGGCATCTTCCTGGTGGGTGGCATCGCCGCGGCCATCTACACGTGGCGAAGATCCCGCCGCGAGCCGCCCACCCTGGCCCCACTACAAGGGGCCCACCACGCCGACGACTTGCCACGATGAAACATCCAAGTCAGCCCCCGGGGGAATGCGGTCCGTCTCCAACCGACCAAACCACCCACACCGGCCCGCCCCCGGGGGACACCTATCAGTCAGGGACGGTGCGACGGCTAGAGGATGTAGGGCGGAAAGAAAAGGCGAGCGCCATTCGTACCGTCATGCAGGACCGGACGGACTTCGAGGCGATACTTCTCGCCAAGCCAGATACCCGTGGGAACTACGACATTGCCCCGCAGGCGGACTCGATCACCGGCCCGGATTAGCATGTCGTTGCTGTCCTTGCCGGGGAAGTGTCGTTGGATGCTCTGGACTTCCCAAGGCGGCAGGTCACCTTCGCCCGCCATGGGGACCACCTTGACCCACAGGACCGCGCTGTCCTTGTGGCCGGAATTCAGGATATCAAAGTCGACCTCCTTCACCTCACCGCCTTGCAGGCGCAGGAAAGGGTTTCCCCGAATTTCCGCAATCTCGAAGACAGCGCGATCCCGCTTGTCCTGCATCTCAAGCAAATTCTGTTGCTTGGCCATCAGCGTGGCCTGACGTTTTAGGAGCTCTTGTTGTCGCGATGTGACTTGGTACAAAAGGACGGCAACGATGAGGGCCCCAAACGTTCCCACCGCCTGCAGGCCAGCGGAGAAGTGTTCATCGCGGCCAACTAGGATTGCGGCGAAACCGAAAATCAAGGTTGCCCCGACAATGGGCAATACGACTCGAGTGAGTCGAAGCCACGGCTTCTCAACGGCGCGGCCCCAATCGTCGGCTTTGACGGGCATCGAATGCCCCTATGCCCGGGTGTTCGCTTGGACGTATCGACGCGCCGCGTCGGGACCCCAATCCGAACTGCCGTCCATTCCGGGGCGGCGCCGCCTGCGCCAGATGCAAGAAACCTCTGCGCGGCGCGCAAGGGCTGCGCTCCTAGGCCGGCTTTCGCCGGCTCGTCGTCGCGCCGCCGTGCGGCGGCTCGACGCTGCGTGTCCCCGCGGCAAGGCTTTGGCGACTCAGGCCGGGCGGGCAGGACGTTCGGAAACCTTGCTCCGCAGGTGTTTCAGGTCTGGCCGTTCAGGATGCGATGCTGGGAGGAGGAGTCCCCAGTTTCATCGCAGACTAGCACGAGAACTGGTTGTAGGCTCCAAGTTCAGTGTCGGAATACGCCACGAGGCCGGGACCGGCGATTTGACTGCGCGCCATCATCGTCTTGGCGCTGGGCAAGAAGGACGTGACCCACCCGCCGCCTCCCGGGATTCCTGGAGTGGCCGGAATGTACGTCTGGATGCGATTGGCCGGAAGCCCGGCGTGGACGCCGCCAATGACGTAGAGATTTCCCACGGACGGGCCGCTGGTGCAGATTCCGGCCACGGCGCCACTTACGCCGTACGGCAGCGGCGGCACCAGGGTCGGGGACAGCCACGTCCCGCCGCAGTAGTCGTACACGTCGACGCGAGTCAAGTCGGGCGTGCCCAGGCCCGTGTTCCCGCCCACGAGGTAGATGTATTCCGGAACGCCGCCTGGCAGGCACGCGTTGTCCACCCACCAGGCTTGGCCGGCAGCAGCCAAGTCTTCTCTGGGCGTCGGCATGGCACCCGTCGTGGACCACGTCTTGCCGACGACGTTGTACGTCTCGAACGTCGATAGGGGGGTGCCGCAGTACATGCCCGCGCATTGCGCGCCGCCGAAGACGAGGACCTTTGAATTCACGTACACAGCGCTAAGGCCGGCGCGCGGCGTCGGCATCGGGTTGGGCTCCAGGCTCCACGTGCTCGTGAGGGGATCGGGGAGGATCTTGCCGTGCAGCTGGTAGCGTTCGACCTTGTCGCACGTCCCGCCGGGCCCCGTGCAGAGGCTGCTTGGGCCGACGCCGCCAAAGACCCAATAGTCTTCCTCCCCGAGAAGAGGCTGGGGTTCGCCGGCAGCTCCGGCGGCTTGCGCGCGAGGCACGATGGCCGGCGCGATCGGGAACCACGACCCGGGTACGCCGGGATAGTCGTAGGACCGCGTTGCGGCCAATGTGCCGTACGGCAGGCAAAGAGGTCCGCCTCCGTGGCTGACGATGAGTCCGCTGGACTTGGTTGCGGCTCCGGCGGCCGTCTCGGGACAATCGGGTGGCAACGCGCAGCGTTGGCCTGGTGGCATCCCCGGGGGCAAATGGTCCGGGTCGCAGAGCAGAATGAGGCTCTGGATGGGCGTCTCGATTACCAACGACGTGGCGGCGATGCCTGGAATCTCGGCGACGACCGCGATGGAGAAGTAGTCCCGATTGACGGAGCCAGGCGGGTACACGAGGACCGGCGGCGGCGTCCACGTGACGATTCCCGTGGTCGCATCAATGGACAGGGGGCCCCAGGGCTGCGCAAAGGTGGCCCCAGCCTCTGGCGTCGTGGCGAAGCGGTAGATGGGTCCAGGCAGGGCTCCCAACGGGGGCGGATTCGTAGCCGAGAAGGGGATCTTGCAAGGGCGCGCGATGGCGCATACGTAGACGGGTGTGAAGGCGGGGATGGGACTGCCAATCAAGGCGCCCGCCGTCACGGTCGTCGTGAACCGGGACGGCTGCAGCGGGTTGTTGTCGTGGTGGTCGATGACACCTGGCGGCAGACTGGGGGACGGATTGTCCAGCCATGGCGGCCCCTGGGCGACGGCGGTCCAGCCGATTGGCGGCGATGGTGCAGCTACGGAAACGTAGGCGTGCGTGACGGGTGCCCCGGCGGGGTCGGTCCAGTCGGCGAGGAAGTAATTCAGCGACGCAACGACGGACGTCACCCGTCCGGACAGCGTCGTTGGTGGCGTGCCGTCACCGAAGTCCAGGATTCCCCATGGAACAATGGCCCCCGGTACGACGGTTGCTCCACCGTACTTGAGGAGATTTCCTGCCCATTGCCCTTTGAAGACGACGGATCCCGGCGTCGTCGGGGCCCAGTACAGGGTGCCGCCGCGCACTTCGTACGTGGCGCCGCCGCGGAACGCCGGTGCAAGATAGGATGCCGCGTTGCCGTAGGCCCCGTATTGCACGCTGATGCCCGCCGCCGGGCCCGCAACCGTGTGCAGGCCGATGGCCATGGAGGAAGCGCGGGCACACGAGTACCCGCTGCTTCCAACGGAGGAGAATCCTGTCAGCGCCGCGCCATCGACCAGGACCGATGACCCCGTTGGGGCCGCCACCATCGCGAAACGGGCCGAGAGGGGGCCTGGGAAGTGGTACAGGCTGTAGACGGGGTAGAAGGCGGTGACGGGATCGAGTTGCGTCATGGCCGGGTCGCCTTGGCCGCTTGGGCTGCCGGTCTCCATTTCTCCCTTCAGGTACTCCACGACGCTCACGGCGTGCGTGGCCACAATGGCGGCGTCGCTCGTAACGGTCACGTCGACGTAACTGTACGCCGACGGCAGCGCGTACGGCGTGCCGGAGACAGTGACGCTGGTTGCGCCAGGCACGAGTGCCATGATGCGGACCAGGTCGCCCTCACTGCCCCGCAGGGGACTACGGCAAAGGATGTAGGTGCTTCCCCAAGACGAGCGGGGCCACACCTGCTCCTCGATGTGATCGCAGGCCAGCAGCAGGATGATGTTGCTACACCGCGTTCCCTCCAGGACCCCGATGGGCTGATCGGCGGTGACAAGTGATCCAGTCAGGTCATTCGGGGCCTCGATTTGTGCCGCCGTGCACGGCGGCAGGGCGAAAGAATACGGCATGCCAGCCGCCATGGCAGGCAAGCCTCCGCCCGCGGTCGTCGTGACCGTCGGCGTGACCGTGACAGTAGTCGGAACCGAGGCGATGACCACGATTTCGGCCGGCTCGGAAGGGGATAGTGGCGTGTACGTCGTGATGACGTAATCCGTCCCCCAATCCGTCTCCGGCAGCAGTTGGGACACGTCGTTGCTGGCCATCGCTGGATCGTGATCGTTGAGCTGGGAAACGCCAATCGGCGCCGTGGAGGAAATCATGTACAATCCGTTGGACGTCATCGCGGTGCCCGCGACGTTGGCGTAGCTGAACCCGGGATTGCTCGACGAGCCTGCGACGGGATAGAAGGAACTCGTGCCGGAAGCGCAGGATGTCGCCTTGACGGTCGCCGCCGTCGGAAACGGGTCTGCAAACGCGACTTGCGTGCACCCCGCCGCGCAGCCGGGCATGCCGGCGTGATTGTCCATGCCAAAAGACCAGAAGACCAGTCCGGACGACACTGCCGAGTCGGCAGTTGGTGCCACCGTCATGACGGAGGCCCCGACGGCCGTGACGAGCAACAGGACGGCGGGGAACACCTGGACGTTTCGAGGATGCTTGCGGGTCACGAGGGCTCACCAGGAAAGCCGAAGCGACGTCGCCCTCGGCAGACCTCATTCGTGCCCGCCTTGATGTACCTTGGGAGCCCAGCCGTAGCCCCGCGGCGCGCAAGGGCTTCGCTCCTAGGCCGGCCGCGCCGGCTCGTCGTCGCTCCACCGTGCGGCGGCTCGACGCCACGTCTCGCCGCCGCAAGCGCGCCGCGCCCAAGGGGACCGCCGCCGCCGACACCAACCACTGTCCGACGCTACGGGAATTGTACTAGAGGTCGAAGGAGCCATGACGCGAATCGAGGTCATCGACGCCGTGCCATTGTGCGCGCAGGCATGAAGAACGTCCCCATTTTTCGCCATCGTCGGATGGATCTCCCGCGCGATGGGCCGACAGGAACCCACTCGCAGCGGCGCGACCCAGAAGACGCTGCGGAGCGCCAGTCATGTCGTCGCAATCCACCACGGGCTATCGCAAGTGGCATGCCTTGCATTGCGTGGTCCGCGAGGCCCGTGCTGATTTCTCGCAATTCACGGCTAGGTCTATCGCGGCCTGGGCCATTTGAGGGCTGGACGGCGCCGCATGATTCACAAACCACTGCATTTCCTTGGATTGGTCGCCCTGGCCGCGGGCCTTCTCGTTCCTGCCGGGGCGGACGGGCTCAGCCGGGACGTCAGCCGGACCATATATGAGACCGGAGCGCACGCCCAGACGACGGGCATCGGATGGTTCCAGAACGTGCCCCACCTGGTCTGCGTTATCGAGGTTTTCGGCGTACCGGGCGAGGCCGGCGCCGCGTACTACTCCAACTTGCGCATCTACCCGAACGTGGGGGCGACCCAGGCCATCCCGCCGACCGTGCCGCCCGTGCCGTTGGCCTGCCCGGCGGCCATCAATCCCGCCTGTAACAACCCGGGCCCGGTGGACCCGTGCGCCATCCAGGTTGGCGGGATTAGGGCGGACGAGGGCTTGTTCATCGCCCAACGGGCCTGGCACTGCCATCTGGACGCGGTCGACAACTGCTACGCAGTGCTCGGTACCGCCAAATGGCTTTTGTCCACGTGCCCGTGGAACAATGCAGCCTGGGCCTTTGCGGTCCAGAACAAGGGCACCTTCCGCGGAACTCCCCAGGACGGAGTGCTCATGAGTGCGAGCATGACGTGCGGCGCCCCGGCCGCCGCCGAGGCGGACTACGACGTCACGGCGTTCATCGACACGTACGGCGACGGCTTCTCTGGATCGTACAACAACCACGTCCCGCTTGGGGCCATCGTGGCGCCGGGCATCGGGGACTACTACGTGTACTCGTGCTACCAAGTGGACAAGTTCATCGTCACGGGCGCGCCTCTGCCGGTCTCGCACACGGACGCGGCCGCTATGACGAAGTCGCACGACTGGGCCCTCATCCTGGACCCCGCCGCACCGCCCCTTGTCCACACATTGTCAATCGTCACCCACGTCGGCGTCACGCTCAACCTGCAAGGCGTCTACGATCTCAGCGGCCAGAACGGCTGCCAGGCCCAGGCCAACGCGCCGATTGTCCTCACGCCGTGATAAAAACGCGGGGCAGTACGCTCCTTGCGAAAAGGCAACCCATCACGCAATCCTACCCAGGATTGTGTCATGCCTAGCAGTGCGACTTCAAGAGCACGTACAGAATCCATGGTTCGTGAACCCCAACCGGCGTCGGGTCCTTGCAATGGAATTGCTTCCGTTTGCCCTTGGTGCGTCCGCGTACCTGGCTGGATTCCTGGCGTGGGCAGCGTTCTCCAACTTCTATGGCCTCGGCTTCTTGGCCCTCACGGCCCAGCAGTACCTGGCGGCAGGGATTGTAATCCTCGCCTTGATTTTTGGATGGACGTTCCTCGTTGACCAATGGGACCTTCGAATTGAGGAAACGGTTTCACATGCTTGGAGCCGGTGGGCGACGCGCGCCTCTTTTCATTGTGTGGCACCCTTTGTAGTTCTAGTTCTCGTCCTGTCTGCAGTGCAAGCCCTTCGCGGCGTTACCTTGGTCCGAGTTGACATCATTTCGTTCAGCGTGGCAATCGCCTTGGTGGCACTCGCAATGGACGCGATGCTGGCGGGAATTGAACGCCGGGCCAGCAAGGCCCCCTCGACACGTGCACCCCAGCACGAAGAAGATCAACGGCGATTCCTCGCAGAGGCGCGAGCAGCACGACGGCGCGGAAGGACTATGCTACGTACACCGGTTGTTGCTGTCGCATTTGTCGTACTATTTGGCGCCCTTGCCTTGCCGCATGTGGAGCCAGGGTTTGGCGGCGCCCGGCCGCGTCAGGCGATTCTAGAGTTGGATGGCGCGAGCTTGAGCGATTCGTTGAAGCACTTACTCTTGGCGAACGACACCCTCACAGCCGGTGGCACCGTCCGGACCGTGCCGGTCAACATCTTGTTCATTGACGGGGACGAGGTTCTGTTTCGACTGGTAGGACAAGACCTTCAGAAGGGAGCTTTGTACTCCATCAACTGGGCAACCGTCCATTCAATCACATGGCTATCATGATGGATCAGCCCACGCCCCAATTCGGAACGGATATTTCGATGGGCGCACCAGCCGGGGAGGCCAGCTATCGTTGGCATGGCGGAGCCCGCCATTTCAAGGGGGAGGCTCGACCATTTGTTTGCCCAAGGGGCTGCCGGCGACGGCCCCAGAACTAGTTCCGGAGGCCCGTGCTTGGCTTACTGTCCCCGTTGCGACCGTCATGCATGCTTTTGCTCGCCTCGCTGAAACCGCAATCGCTGCCGTTAGCGAACGTAATCTAGGCGTCAAGGGCCAGCTTGGCGATGTAATTCTTGTCCACCTTCACCACGTCGCGCCGCTCCGGCTTGATCCAATAGAGAAATGGCGAGGGCTTCCGCCATGCAATTCCCAGGCGTCCGTTGGTGACAAGGTAGCACTTCTTGCGGGCGCGTGTGAGGGCAACAATGTATTGGCAGACCTCAATCTCGGCCGGCGCGGCTTTTGGAAGGTCGCCCGCATTCATGCCCACTATGAACACCCACCCGGCGGAGAGACCCTTGGCGCTGAAGGCCGTTGTCAAGCCGATTTCTGGCACCACCCTCTCGCCGTCGTCCTGCGGACCACCAATCCAGGCTTCAATCTCCGTCCAAGGGTACCCGGTCGCCGCTGCCAACGCCATCCTTTCCTGCTCGGAAAGCTCCTTTTTCAGTGCAGCGGCAAGCAGCGCGGCAGCTTCGACGTGCTTGGCCACAAATTCGGCCGGAAGAAGTGCGCATAGTGGGCCGCGACTGGCGAGCGCCTTCGGCAGAATCGTCGCGAGGAGCGTCCCGTCCACCGCTCCAACAACGAGTCGCCAACCCAGGTTCGAGCCCGGGTTTCGCGACAGCATCCGATAACCATCCAGACGCCTTCTGGTGACGGGCGGTTCCGCCTTTAGGAAGGCGACGCCGTTTCGCTTGGTAGCCAAGAAGTCATGGACCATGGTGAGGTAATGCTTCGGTCCGATGATCATGGCGGCCGGGTATTTTCCTTTCGCCGCATCCCACTCGGACTTTGGCATCTTTCGGAGTTCGCCTTCGACGAACATGCCCACATAATTGCGGCCGGCCTTGCCCGCAATGGTGCATTCGGCCTGGACGATCTTCGGGTACTGCTTGCTATCAGCGCCTTTGTCCGGCGTGTATGTCAGGTACTGTTTGTCAACCCTGTCACGGAACAGGCCGGCTTTCTTGGCGGCTGCGACGACATCGTGGACTGCGTCGACAATAACGGAAGTACATCGCCCGCAATAGGGCAGCTCGAAACGCTCAAACTCCGGGTTCTTCGCGGCCTCCCGCAGGTGTTTCGGATGCGCGTGCCGGAAGGCGTAAAGTGCTTGGTCGTCATCCCCCGCAATAAGCACGGGACTTCTGGCAGATAGCATCTGGAGAAACCGCACTTCCAGGGCGTTGAAGTCCTGGTACTCGTCGACCACGATTTGATCGTACACGGGCACAGTTCGCTTCCCGGTCTTGAATTGGTCAAGGACTCGGTAGACCGCATCGTTGTGGCCAACCGCGTCGTAGTAGTTGCCGGCATCGAGAAAAAACGGAATGCGCTCGTCTTCGACGAGTAGGCAAAAAGCATCCTCGAACTTGTCCCTGGGGCCGCCGACCACGACGGAGTCTTCCGCAATCACCAAGTCGAGCGCGGGGTAGTATTCGAAGTCCTTCGTCAGACCGTCCCCCGGCAAGATGTGAAGCTGCTGCTTCGCATATGCGTGGAACGTGGCCACATCTGCATAGCCGTCGAGTTCCGCCTTCAGTTCGGTGGCGAGACTGTTGATGAAAGTCAGCGCTAGGCACTTTCCCTGCTTGCCTGCCAAGGCTTCCCTGAAGGTGAATGTCTTCCCTGTTCCTGCGCCGGCCACCACGATACGTTTCTTCGACGTTGAAGCCACAATCTTGGCGACGCAGGCCTTTCGCAACGTTGCTTCATCCGCTGGTCCAGCGCCCGCCAAGGCCACAAGGGCTCCACAGCCAACCCCGAGATGAGGCTAATGCTGCAAGAAGGAACGGCGGGGTCCTGCGTGCGCCCGCCTGCAAGGGCGCCGCGCCTTCGCGCCACCTGAACGGCTACGGGCCTGCTGGGGCCGGGGTTGGTGTCGGAAGGGCCTGGGGTCCTCGATGCCCGGGCTGGGCGGCCTCCCCGACCAGGCCCTGCGTCAGTTAGGTTCGGCCGCGGCCCGGGACTGCGCCGTCCGGGCGGGGCCGTTCGTCGGCCGGCTGCGCCGGGGCTCCGGACGCTCCAACGGCCGGTATGCGCGTGCCTCTTGCGAGCAGCTTCGTAATTCGCGGTAAGATGGCGCTTGTCCTGGGCCTTGTTCATGTGACGCAGATTGGTGATGCCTCATTCATTCGGGCTCTGGCCGAACCACGACTTGTCTTGCCGGTCACATTTCTCGTCGCCAGCAGCGATGTCGATAGCCTCCATCGTTTATGGTGCCGGTGGACGGCCCGACGGTGCGGGACGCAGACATGCGCTCTTGGGTTTGATGGGCGAGTGCACTCTCGGATTGAGAGTATCGCCGCGGGAAACGGCTGCAAGTGGGCCCGGCTTCTGCCCGCTGAAGGCCCTCCTTCGTCCTTGTTGGGTGGATGCCTTGGATCCGTGGACTTTGGCCGGACTGGAGGTGACGGGGGCTCGAAGTTCTATGGCGGCTCGAAGTTCTACCCCAGCGGGGTCCGCGGTCCCGGCTACCTGGCCCAGAAGTCTGCCGCGCTTCGACGGACGAAGTGGACCCCCGGTGAAGTCCCGGGCTTCCTCTGGTTTGGCGGCCGCGCCGCGGGCCTACGCGTAGTACGGGCTCAAGTCCAAGCCACCCGGCTTGGGGGCGTTTGCGGCTGTCGCCGCGGGCGGCGGCGGAACGGGAGGCAATTTCTGTAGGACTTCCTCCGCTTTCTGTTTCACTTTGTCCTTCAGGCGCTCAATGGGCCCCTTCTCGGGAAACATGTCGCCCGACAACCTCGGCAAAACATGCGTCGTGAAGGCGTCGACGAGGCGGTCCCTTCGGCGGTCCGAATTGTCGCTGGCTTTCTTGGCGATTCTTCCGGCCGTATCCATCGCTGCAAGTAGGGTCAGGGTTTCGCCGTCCACGGCGTGCCGCGACCAGACGCCGCTGCCGCGGTCCAGTTCCTTCCACCCCCACTGGACGTGTTCGTTTGGTCCCAGGCGTTCGAGGATTAGCTGCGCGTCCTCGGTGCGGCAACCGATGTAAGTGCTTCCCTCCTTCTCGTGGATCCAAACATCCCTCCAGAAGGGCTCGGGGGCTTGCGCAGCAATCTCAGGAGCAACAGGATTCGTGCGAGCTTCCGGGAGGAGCATACTAGCGTCAGCCTTGGTTTCGGGGAGGGCTTCCGAAAGAGGTGTGCAAGGGCTGCCGGTCTCCGTCACGTTGGGGGCCGGCAAGCAGCCGGCAACTTCCTGGGCCCTGTCGTTGGCGTCGCACGCGCCCTCATCAAGTGCGGGTCCGAGACACATGTCGGTCATGACCGTCGGCGTCGACCCCTCAGGTACCTGGGGCGGCATGCGGGCACTCTGCGACTGCGCCGGACTGGGCGACGCCACGGCATCGTCGGATGCATGGCCTTCCCGATGTCCCGACTGTTCCTGCGGCGACTCTTTCCTGTCGTCTGCGCCTTGCAACTGACTGACGTCGGAGGGGCGACTCGATGTGGCGGCGGCTGCAGAATCGAGCGCGCGTTGCAGGTCGTCGCGAAGGTCTTGAAGATGGTGCACTTCGCCGTCGAGCGCATCCCGCTGGCTGCGTAGGTCGTCGCGCTGTCGAGTGGCCCAGGCAACCTCCTGTTGGCGACTCGTCAAGGCCTCTTCCGCTTCATCCAACTCCGCTTGTACTTGCGCGCGGCGAGCCTTGAGAACCTCATGCTCCTCTTGGGCGCGGCTTCCTCGGTTCCCGACGGCGTGGGCACGGCGCCTCAAGGTGGCAAGGCGCGCCTCCAGGTCGCTAACCTCGCGCTGCTTCGTGGCGGCCTGCGCTGCCGTGCTTTGGATCGTGGACTGCAAGGCGTTGATCTTTCCGGTGAGGGTCTGCAGGTGCCTGGCGGCTTGGGCCTCGTCTTTGTGGTAGGCAAGGAATTGCGCCGCCTTTTCGGGGGTGAGAAGGAGGCGCAAGGCGTCCTGTGACATGCCGGTTTCGGTCTCCGCGATTCTCAATTGAGCCGCAACGCCCCCCGCCGCGTCGAGGGTCGTTAGGGCTTCCAGGGGCAGCTCTAGCAGGCGCGCCCGGGCAGCTAGGTCTTGCGTGACGGCCTCCAGATCATCAATTGCGGCTTGTTCTGCTTGTGCCCGCACGGCGTGGACCTCTTGGCGCAAGATGGCCTTGGCTCCTTCCTCGTCCTCCAAGTCTTCGGCTAGGACATCGAGGGTCGCCTTCAGGCGGACTCGGCGGGCCACATTGGCAAGCGTTGATCGAGGCGGCGAAGCGACGGGGGCCGGCGTGGTTCGTGCAAGGACGGCGGTGATAGTCTTGACGTCGTGGCCCGTTTCCTTGGCGATTCTGGCCTTGCTGTACCCCGCCGCGTGGAGTTTCCTGATTCGGTCGGCCTCATCCGGCGCAATCATGTGAGCCACACCTTCATGGTCGACATCAAGGTGGGAAGGGAGCCTTAAGGTTTAGGCAGTTACTTGCTGAAGTAGTGCATATTGGGCGACCTGAGCTTGGCTGCGACTTAGGCCGCGAACGTCATTTTCCAGTGATAAGTCGCCTTGGAACGAAAAACGGGAAGTTGGGAATTCCCCGGGAAGGCACCAGATTTCGGATGATTTATCCAGGCCGCACCGGGTGAACCAGGGATGGCGATTGGACGTTGGCGCCCCTCATAGCAGATGTTTGGGATTCGGAAGGGGGCGATTCTGGGAGGCCCACTCCCCGAGTTCCAACGGAAATCCAAGCCCACCTCAATGCCGGACCCCGGCAACAGCCTGAAGACGCACCTACCCTTGCAACGCCAACGCGGCGGCCTCTCCTTAAGGGAGGTATTCCACGACCCAAAACGGTCGGTAAGTCTGTGTTTGCCCGAGAGCCATTCGCGAGCCGCGCCCGCGTCACGGTCGCAACGTCCACAACACGCCTTTCCCCTGCGGCGCGACGTTCTCGACGTGCAGGCGGCGGCCGATCATGCTGGGCTTGCCGTCGAAGATGGACGGCCCCGTTCCGCCGATGAGGACCGGCGCCATGTACAGCGTCCAACGTTCGACGAGGTCCGTGTTCAGGAAGGAGCGGATGACTTGCGCGCCGCCTTCGACGAGAAGGTCACGGACGCCGCGTTCGTGCAACGCCTCCATGGCGGCGGCGACGTTGACGGTCCCCGCTGCATCGGCGGCGACCTCGACGGCCTGCGCCTTGGGCCACTGCGCCCGGATGCCGGGGCCGTGCAGGATGACCGTCGGAGCCGAGCCGTCCACGACGCGAGCGCCCTTGGGGGTTCGTCCTTTGGAGTCCAAGACGACGCGCACCAATTTCCGGTTGGGCGAGACGGGCGCGAACTCCTCCTTGACCTTGAGGTTGGGGTCGTCACGCATGATGGTGCCGACGCCGACCAGGATGGCATCGACGGAAGAGCGCAGGAGGTGCACGCGGCGCCAATCCGCGTCATCGGACAGCGGCATCGCGGCGCCGTCCGGGGCGGCAATCTTGCCGTCGAGGCTGCAGGCGCAGTTGAGAAGGACCCGTGGCCGTCCCACGTTGCGGGGTATGGACCGTTTGTTTAAGGAGGCGACGCGGGGTGGCCGAAGGCGTGGCGGACGTCGCACCCCAACCGGCAACGCCGCCGCCACCGCCCGGTCCGCCCGGGAAACTGACCCTCATCGGCGCCGGCCACGTGTTCCAGATCGAGGACGCCATCCGGCAGGCCATCCTCGCGTTGCAGCCCGATGTCGTGTTCGTGGAACTCGACCGCGGCCGCCTGAACGGCCTCATCGAGAAGCGCCGGGGCAACGCGGCGCAGCCGAAGGGGGGCTTCGTGCACAAGCGCCTCGCGAAGGTGCAGGAATCGGTTGCCGGCATGTACGGCGCCGACGTCGGCGGCGAGATGCTGGGAGCCGTCGGGGCCGCGCAGCAACTTGGGGCCCGTGTGTCTTTCATCGACGATGCCGCCGAGGACACGCTTCGCCGTGCCCTCTCCCAACTGACGTGGCGCGAGAAGTTCCGCGCAGTCGGCATGCTGATCGGCGGGGCCGCCAAATCAGCCATCCCGCGCAACCGGCGCAACGCCAAGGCCGACATCGAGGCCGAGATCAAGCGGTACCAGGACGACCCCGAATCCGTGCTGGGCCCCGAGGGCGAGTTGGCGCGCAAGTTCCCGACCATCCACCGCATCGTCATCCGGGAACGCGACGAGAAGATGGCAAAGCGCATCCGGACGCAACTCGCAGGAATCCGCCACGGCGTCGCCGTCATCGGCGACGGGCACCTCAACGGCATGATCCCGATGCTTGCCGACCTCAAGCCGACCGTGTTCCGCCTCGCCGACGTGCGCGACGGACGCCTGCCGCGGGCACTGCCGTTTGCGACGGGCACCACGGAGAAGATCGGGTTCTCCCTGCAGATTCGGACGTAGCGGCAGATACGGTGCCCACCACAACCCTCAAAACTCCCGGGGCGTGGCTTTCTCCTATGCGGAACCTGTTGGCCCCCTTGGCCGTCGCCGTCATGACCTTGACAGTCCTGTCCGGCTGCTCGACGCCGCAAGCCCCCGTCGAAGCCCCCCCGATTGTCGCGCCAGCTGGCCCTGACCCGGCCGCCTACGTCGTGCCCCCCGTCCCCCACGTGGACGCCGCCGCGCTGCTGGCCGACCACGCCGCCTTCGTCACGAAGAACAACCTGCGCGCCGACAACGTGCCGACCCACGAGTCCGCCCGCGTCGACCTCTTGGCCCACTTCGCCTCGTACGGCCTCGACACGTACCGCTTCAACTTCACGACCGGCATTCCGCAAGCCGACATCATGGGCGTCAAGTGGGGCGTCGACCGCGAGCACTGGGTGTTCGTCGGTGGCCACTATGACACGACGACGTGGGACAAGGCCGCCACGCACTCCATGGGCGACTCCGCCGTCAGCCAGGGCGCCTACGACGACGGCTCCGGCACCATGATCGCCGTCCACCTCGCCAAGGCCTTCAGCAACGTGACCCCGTACTACACGATTGCCTTCGTCGCCTACGACGGCGAGGAGCGCGGCATCCAAGGCGCTGCCGCAATCGTGGACGACGTGACCGGCGGCAACTCGACCGTCGCTGCCCACTTCGGCGTGCCCCGCATCACCATCGTCGGCGACCTCGACCTCGACATGGTCGGCATCAACTGGCCCGGCACGAGCGCGCCCATCGACCTCATGACCAACAGCAAGGCCCAGAGTGCCCAGATTCACGCCCAGTGGAAGAAGCTCGGCTACCCGGACAACCAACTCATCGAGAAGGACGGCCTCAAGCTCGGATCGAGCGACTACTCCGCGTTTTGGCGCCAGGACCAGCCGACCATCCCGACGGTCTTCTTCATCAGCGACTTCGAAGAGATCGGCGTCGGCAGCGCGCCGGATGCGGTGCAGACGCCGTTTGGCGCGTACCCGTTCTGGCACATGACGGACACTGTCGAGACGATGACGGCCATGGCCGGTGGCCCGGGCCCTCTTGAGCAAGGCTTCGACACGGCGGCCAACCTGGGCGCCTTCGTCGTGCACTCCATGGCTTGCCAGCCGCTTGTCAAGCTCGACGCCGTGGCGCGCTAGTCTCGCTGGTTAGTCCCGCCCCGCGGCTGCACTCAGATTTCACAGAGGCCTCTGGGTTCATGCCGGAATGACAGGGCACTGGATGGGTACGGCCCCGACAGAATTTCGCAGATGAACTGTCGCCGCACCACGACCACGGCAGTCCATCTGGGGAATTCTGGCGGTGCCCGTCGAGTCCAGGCGCAGGCAGCAGGATCAGGCCAAGCAAATTCTGGGAAATCGGTGTCCGCCCGAGCCGAGTCCGAAGGGAATCACGCCTTGCGCAGTTCGCGCAGCGTCTCGACGACGTCGCCCAGATAGGCCAACGCTTGCCCCGCGTGCCCAATCTTCTCGCGCACGTCGTTGGCCTCTTGCGCCCAAAGGAGGAGGATGCGGATGTCCTCGATGTTCTTGTTGATGGTGAGCTTGAGGGAATCCTCGTAGAGCTGGTTCTCTCGAGGCGCCGGGGGCGAACCCGGAGGCATGGCCATGGAGGCGGGACGCCCAGGAGGGTCTTGAAGGGAACGGCCGGCAACCGGGCGACTACGCGCCGTAGATCGACTTGATCCCCAGGATGTCGCCGTCGCCCAGCGTGCGCTTTTGGGTCTCGCCATAGTTGGCGTAGGCGTACATGGTCAGGCAGGCAATGCCGCCGCCCTTGGGGTGGTCGAGGCCGAACGTGTGCCCAATCTCGTGCGTGGCGATGTTGAGCACGTCCATGGCACCGGAGGAGCCGTCCGTCGCCCAGGCGTAGTAGGTGTTGTACTGTCCGTCCGATTCGACGGCTTGCCCCGAGTACCGGTTGTACCACGTCGTGGTGACCGCGATGGTGGTCGAGGCGCCGAGGGACACGAAGTCAATCTGGTTCACGCCGTCGAAGGTGCCCGCCGCGGCCGTGGAGCCAGCCGTGACGCCCGCGAAGATGCTGGCGGCGGTCTGCCCGTCCCAAGTCTGGCCTGCCGCATCGAAGAGGCTCGCGTACGAGGATGCCGTGGCGGAATACGGGGCCGCCCAAGCCCAGCCGGCCTTGCGGAAGTTGTCGGGCTCGCAGTCGGTGCCGGGATCGCTGCCGCCGCCGCCTCCACCCCCGCCGCCGCCACTGGGCCGTGCGTTGCTATCCGTGTGACGGTAGAATCGTTCGAATGCAATCGCGTCATTGTCGCTCCGGACGCCCTTCTCCCAGACAAGGCGGCCATCTTGGTCGTAGCCGCGCTCCGTCACCCGGTCCGAACCATGGGGCGATGCGCCCGCCGGAACCGCGAGCGGCAAGAGGAACAGAGCAACGAGAAGGGGGGCGGTTCGCAGCATGGCAACCGACCCTGATTCGGCCCGGCGCCCTCTTAACGGTTCGGGCGCGAATCCATATCATCGAGGGTGACAGACGTCCTACCAAACCGGTCGACCGCCGGCACGGGGGCAAGGTCGGCCCAACCGCGGGGTATGCCCCTGGGGTACGTCAGTCATGCCGCCGGCGGGGGGCATGGCCGTTTCCTCGGGTTTCGCCCCGCGAATCCCTATTCGCCCACGCCTTCGTAATCTCCGCGTCGCTTCGCTCGCTACGGGCTCAGAGGGATTCGAACCCCATCGGACGGCCCTTGCGGGCCGCCCTGCGGGGTCCGATTCCCGTCTTGCCCTCCGCATCGCTTCGCTCGCTACGGGCTCAGAGGGATTCGAACCCCCGTCTGCGGGTCCGAAGCCCGCCAGTCTATCCAAGCTAGCCTATGAGCCCAGCGAAGCTGGCGAGTCAGGCGCTGCGGATAATGGCTGCGGGCTATGCCCGCCGGTCTGCGACTGGCATCGTGGCGCAGCCGATGTCGGTCGCAGCGAGGCCGCAGGCCGAGCGGACCGGTCGGTGCCGCGTGCGGCACCGGGCGGGATCCAAGCCAGCCTATAGGCCCAGGGAAAAAACGAGGGGGAGGAAAGGGAAAAGGGAATCGGACGGGCTTACTCTTCGTCGTCTTCCTCGTCGTCCTCGTCGTCGCCGGCGGTGAGGTCCTCGACTTTCTTCGCCTTCTCGGCTTCGATCTCGGCGAGTTGGTCGACGACGGGGGCGCCCTCTTCGCCGGGGGCGACGGGGGCGGCGGGTTCCTGGATCCTGATGACTGGGGTCTCGTCCGTCTCGATGGAGGGGGCCGTGAGCATCTCGGACTTGCCGATCTCGACGCGGCGCACCGGGTGGATCTTGCGGGCTTCCTTGAACATGACGTTCGTTAGTTCGCCAAGCAGGATGTCGGCCAGGAAGCCGGAAAGAGTGTTGCGTTCGGCCGATTCCGTGAGGATGCGGCCCATGATGCGGCGGATCTCCTGCGACTGCGTCGTCTGGCAGCGGCGGTCGGTGACGGCGAATGGCTTGACGCGGATGCGCGAGCCGTCCTTCGTCTTGAGGTCGAAGACCGCGGGGATCTTCGAGTTGCCGCGGCGGGTGAGGCGGCGGATGTAGTCGGACGTCATCGTGTGGCCGACGTACTGCGTCTTGGCGTTGAGGTCGACGACCTCGGAGACCTGGAAGTTGAGCTTGATGTGCATCTGCTTCATGTCGCCGGTGAGTTCGCTGAGCGTGACCTCGACGGTGCGGCCGGCGAGCTTCTCGGGTTCGTCGGCGAGGGTCTCGGCCAGGGTGGCGTTGTTGAACGATGCCGGGGCGGTGACCTTGTACCAGTTCTTTGCCTTCCACTTGTCTTTCGTGCGTCGGGCGGCGACGCGGGCGCGGGCGAGGGCCATGGCTCGGCCGACATGCACCCCCTATTTCAAACGACTGTCCCAAACTTGATACAATCGTTTGTGGTCCGATGCGTCATGCTGGTGGAAAATCCCCTGCTCGCGTTCCTGGGGCGGCGTGGCCGCGGCGCCGTCGTGGAGGCGCTGCGCCGCAATCCGGCTCGCCTCTGGTCCGTCCGGGATTTGGCGCGTTTTGCCGACGTGGCCCCGATGGTCGCAAGCCGCGCGGCTCGCGAGTTGCAGGCGCTTGGCGCACTCGACGTCGTACGACCCGGGCGCGAGGTCCGCATGCGGTTCCTCCCGGATTCGCCGGCCGGATTCTTCCTGGCCAACCTCGAAGTGCCCGACGTCGTGCCGGCGCGAACGCCGCCTATGCGCCGAAATTCTTGAAGAGGTACTGCACGCCGAGGTAGATGAGGACGCCAATGCCCACCACGATGGCCACTTTCACGAGAGTGATGGCCGTCCGGATGAGGAGCATGCCGATGACGATGACCGCAAGGAAGAAGATCCACGACCATGGGATCGTGAAGTCGCCAACCTTGAAGCCGCCGTCCAGGAGCACCGTCGCAAACCCTTGCATACGAGGGAAGGGGTGGGCGTCCCTTTGAACTCTCCGACGCCATCAACCTTTTACGGCCCGGGGCGCGTCGACCGGTGTGGCGGGTGTGCGGCGCTGTTTGTCCTGTGGCATGGACGTCGTTGCCAGCGCGCGCACGACGGGGCCAGTGCGCTGCCCGAAATGCCACGCGACCTTTGGCGTCGCGGTCCGCTTCGTCCCCGACGATCCCACCCTGGCCACGGTCTCGGCAACGCGCGCCGCCCCGCGGGTCCTGCCTCCGCTCCAAGCCCGGCCTCCGCGCCGCGCCAAGTCCGGACAAGGCGCATTGGCGGCGCTCGCCGTCCTGCTTCTCGTCGCGGGCGGCACGCTCATCGCCATCGCGCATCCGTGGGACGCGGGGAGCATCCTGCCTGGCGTCGGCGGCGGCGATGGCCTGCGCGGCGACGGCGGCCGGCTTCCCGGAGGCCGGGGAGAGCCACCGGCGGACGCGGTCGACGGCATCTACCACCGCACCTATTCGTGGTCCTACGGCGGCACCGATTGGACCTTCAAGCTCAACATCCCGAAAACGGATTACGATTCGTTCCACGACGTGGACCCCCGGCCGAGCCGCATCGTCGAACGCAACGGCGCGCTCTACAGGCAGATGGCGTACGACGTCTTCGTGACCACGCCGCTTGACGACGCCTACATGCAGGAACTTGCAGACCAACTCCACACCGCGGCGCAGGGCAAGGGCTGGAGCGATGACCAGACGCTGTCGTTCGCGTTGTCGTTCGTGCAGTCGTTGCCGTACACCTCGGATCGGGTCACGACGGGGTTCGACGAATGGCCTCGCTACCCACTCGAGACGCTCGTGGACAACGGCGGCGACTGCGAGGACACGTCCATCCTGTACGCCAGCCTGGTGCAGGCCCTCGGCTACGGCGCCATCCTCGTGTCGCCCCCCAACCACATGGCCGTCGGCGTCAAGGCGCAAAGCGGCGTTTCCGGGATCTCCTACCAGTACCAGGGCAGCTCGTACCTCTACGCCGAGACGACGGGGGAGGGCTGGGCGCTGGGCGAGGCCCCGCCTGAGTACGGCGATGCGACGGTGCAGATCTTCGACCTCGTGCCCAAACCGCTGTTCTCGCTCAAGGTCTCGTACAACCCGAACGTGGTCGGTGGCATGCAGGAACTCACCCTGAACGCGACGGCGATCGGGTCGGCCCTGGCCGACGGTGTCGAACTCACGGCGCAAGTCACGTCGGGTCGCACGACGTACGACACGCAAACCTGTGCGGCCGTGATCATCGCACCGGGGCACTACGCCACGTGCCTGCTTCGGCTCGACCTTCGCAAGGTGCCCCGTGGCCAGGAAGTCCTGATCGAGAGCAAGGTTCTGGACTCCGGCGATTCCGGCACGTTGTACGCGCGCCAGGATTCCGCGCCGTGGGTTCCCTGCAACCACAGCCGATGTTGATGGTGTCTAGCGCTTCGTCGTCTTGCGCACGGTCGGCAGCGTGTCCGGGGCACCTTTGACCCGGGGCTGCGTGTCGCGCCTTGCGGCGACAAGCCGGGCCGTCGGCGGCTGATAGCTGCGGTGGCTCGGGCAGTACTTGCTGCCCGTCCGGGACGTGTTGCGGCACTGGGCGCCGGCCGCCGTGATGGCAAGGCACTGCTCGCCCGGGATGATGGAGGTCGAGCGGCCCCGCACCGAGAGGAGGGCGTCGTCCGAGACGTCGTTGGCTGGCGTCGTGTCCAACATTTGCGCGAGCTTGCGTGCCCCAGGTGGCTGGTATCCCTTGTGGCTGGCGCAGTATTTGCTTGAGCCGCGCGTCGAGTTGCGGCACTGCGACCCATCTGTCGTGATGGCGGAGCATTGCGGGTGGTAGCCGTCATCGGATGACGGGGCTGCCTTCTTTGGCGGGCTCCGGGTCGGCGTGGAGACGCTGCGGCGCAGGAAGGGCAATCCGGTCTTGCTGTTCGCGCCGACCTCGTAGCCGGCCGGCATCGCACAAGGGACGCCCGACTTGGGCTTCGCCTTGGCGAAGAAGTACTGCGGCGAGCCATTGGCCGTGTGGCGGACGTGCAGCGTGTACCCGTTGTACGTGAAGACATCGTCCGCAGCGGGCGTGGTTTCGATCGCGAGCGCCATCGGGGCCGACGCAGGTGCAGACTCTGCCGTGCGGTGGACGCGAACCTGGACGCCCATGGAATCGGAGATGGCACCATTGGCGGCCATCACGTAAGGCGCATTGCAACCGGCGCATCGCACGGTCTGCGGCCTTGTCGTGAAGAGTTGGACGCTTTCGCCGCAACGCGAGCACGGGAAGTGCACGCGCGCCTGCGGAACTTCAAGGAAGACGTGCTGGACGCCGCCGAAGAAGGACTTGCGTACCAGCACGGCGCCGCGCTTCGTGTTGGCAAGGACGCGGCGCGACCCGATCGTCGTCGCATTGACGATGGTGGTGCCGGCGGGAAGGTTCTGCTGGAGATGGGACTCGGCCCAGTCGGGAATCGGGTTGGCAGGCATGGTGGACCTCGGCGCCCGTTGGCATGGGCATCGCCCATATACGGCTGCCGTCGCCTCAGAACAGGATGCCGCGCAGAGTCTCCGCGAAGTAGTCCAGGTCGAACGGCTTGGCGATGAAGAGGCGCACGCCGAAGTCGCGCGTCGCCTGGACGACGAGGGCGGGGTCGGGGAAGGCCGAGATCATGATGCTGGGCGTGCCGGGGCGGACGCGGGCCGCCTCGTCCAGGAACTCGAGTCCGTTCATGCGTGGCATCTTGAAGTCCGTCACGATGAGGTCGATGGCCTGCCGGCGCAGGATGTCCAAGCCCTGCATGCCAGACGTTGCGGTCGCCACCTCGACCGACGGCAGCGCTTGACCCAGGGCGCGCTTGATCGAGTCGACGACGTCGGGCTCGTCGTCGACGACGAGGACGCGGGCGCGGCGGGTCTTGGGCAGGGCCATGGGCGGCAGCGTCGTCTTCCCGGGGGCCGCTGGCTTGGGGCGGCCCGCGGGTTGGTTCACGGCGTCGCCTTCCGGCGGACGCTCGGGAGCGTGTCCGGTGCGGCCTTGACGCGGGGCAGCGTGTCCTCGCGCTGGGCCGCGGCCTTGGCGATGGCGGGCGGCTGGTAGCCGAAGTGGCTGGCGCAGTACTTGGATTCGTGGCGCGCCGAGTTGCGGCACTGGTGGCCGTCGCTCGTCAGGGCGGCGCACTGCGGCCTGTAGTGGTGCTCGGCTTCGGGGGTCAAGTCCTCGCCGTCGGGGGCCGTACCCTTCTTGAGGAACGGCAGGCCGGTCTTCTCGTTGACGCCGACGTGGTATCCCGCCGGCTTCGCACACGGTGCACCCGACCGGGGCTTCGACTTGGCGAAGAAGTAGATTGTCCGCGAGCCGCCGTTCTTGAGTTCGACCATGCGGCCGTGCAGGGTGAAGCCGTTGAACATGAACGGTCCCGCGGCCGTGGGGCTAGCCGGTGCAGTGCGCTCGCCGGTCGCGGGCAGCGTCGCAAGGCCGGGGGTCCACGACAGGCGGTCCTTGATCTCCGGAAGGCCACTCGTGTCGATGGCGTACTTGCTGCCGCAGATGCCGCAATGCACCAGCGCTGGCAGGTCGAGGCGGCGGAACTCGAGTTGCTCCTGGCAGACGACGCATTGGAAGTTGACGCGTTCGCGTGGGTTGGCAAGAAGCTCGTGGCGCGGCTCGCCGAACCAGCGCTTCGTCACGACGACGGCGCCGATGCGGGTGTTGGCGACGACGACGCCGCGGCGGTGCACGGCGGCATTGAGGAGGACGGCGTCCGCGGGCAGGTTTTCTTTCAGGTGGTTGAGAGCCCAGGCGGGCAGGTTGGTCTCGGGCATGGTCATGTCCTCTTGGGAGCGGTGGTCGCGGCGCGTCGATGCGCGGCATGCGCGGCCGGAGCGGGAAGTGTCACGGCAAAGCGTGCGCCCTTGCCTGGCCCGTCACTGTGGGCGGCGAGCGAGCCGCGGTGAGCCTTCGCGATGGCGCGGGCGAAGAACAGGCCAAGGCCCAATCCGCCCTGCGTCTGCATGCGGGCTGCCTCGAGCTGGATGAAGGGCTCGAAGATGCGCTGGGCGTCCGCCGCGTCGAAGCCGCAGCCTTCGTCCTCGACGGCGAGGTCGGCGCCGCCCGCCAGCCGCTTCGCCGTGACCGTGATGCGTCCTCCCGGCTCGCTGAACCGGATGGCGTTGGAGAGCAGGTGATCCACGGCCTCGCGCAGTCGGGCCTCGTCGGCGACGACGGGCACGCTTCGCGGAACGCGAACGGCAAGCCGCAAGCCTGCGGCATCGGCCTTCGGCTTCCACGCGGCGGCTGCGGCCTCCAGCAGGGGCGAAAGGTCGGTGGGCGCCAGGGCCAGCGGCAGTTGCCCGGCCTGCACCTGCGACACGCGCACGACGCTGGAGATGACGTCCTCGAGTCGTTTGGCGTTGCGCACGGCTTGCCGTACGGCCGCTTGCTGCGGCTCGCTGTTCGGCGCGCCCTCCAAGGTCCGCAGCGAAAGCAGGAGCGGCGTCATCGGCGTCTGCAGTTCGTGGGCGGCCGAATTGATGAACGTGGTCTTCATTGCCTCGAGTTGGGCGTCCGTCTGCGGGGCCGCCTCGTCGGCGGACTCGGAGCGGTTGAGTGCGGCCCATTCAGGCATGCGTCGGGCCATTGCAGTGCGGGCGGCGGAGACGAGGGCGGGCGTCGAGGTCGAGCCGGCGTTTGCCGTCGCGGCCAGTGCCTCAGCCGCCAGGCTCGCTGCCGAAGGGCCGGTGCGTGCATGGCGCCGGCACAGGGACGAGTCCGGCCGCGCCAGGTTGTGGCAGGGCGCGCCGCTTGCCGTTTCGCCAGCGCAGCGCGCCTGCGGGACCGGTGGCGCCGTGCGGGCGCGCGTCGTGATGCGAGCGGTGGCCCGGCTGCCGGAGGGCGGCGCGCTGGCAGGCGCCGGGGCATCGACGCGGCCGTGCATATCGACGGCAATCGGCTTGCCGCAGTGGCCGCAATGGACGGTCGTTGGGACGACGAGTTGGCGGAACTCCAAGGCCTGGTGGCAGGTCGGGCAGGGGAAACGCAGGCGTTCGCGCGGGCTTGGCAACAGTCGATGCGTCGGCGCGCCAAAACGGCTCTTGGTCAGGACGACGGCGCCAAAGCGCGTGTTTCCGAAGACGACGCCGCGCCGGTGGACGCGGACGTTGTAGACTTGGCCGAGCAGGGGCAGATTGTCGCGCACATGCTGCAGAGCCCATGCCGGAATCGTTGCCTTGCCCATCGTCTCACGGTCGTTGCGCAATAGTGATGCGGGCGGTGTCGTCGCCGGCGGCCAGGATGTCGGGGATGCTTGTCGCGGCCGGGCGGGGGCGGGCAAAGTAGAGCAGGATGAGCGTCAGGACGAAGGCCGCGTAGAGAAACAGCAGCGGAACCATCCAGCGCGACTCGTTGCGGGTGTAGTCGAGAACGACGGCGACGAAGAACAGGACGTTGGCCAGGAAGCCGATCTTCATGCCCCAGCGGACGGTGCGGCGCTTCACAACGGGTGCCTCCCGAAGAGGCCGCCGAGTGTCACGAGAAGGGAGCCGCAGCCCATGGCGATGCCGGCGCCGAGTTCGAGGTTGGAGCGGCGCGCAACCGAGGTGTCAGGGCCGCCGGGTGTCCCTGGCTGCGGGAACGGGTTTCCAGGGGTTCCTGGTTCACCGGGCAGGCCCGGCTGGCCGGGCTGACCCGGGGTTCCGCTGGTTGCCGGGTAATTGTAGTACGACTGGTAGTACGACACGGGTGCGGCCGTCGAGTTGTAGTAAGCAGTCTGGCGGCCGTCAATGACGCTGTTGTTGTCGCAGTCGCCCGCCGTTGGGCAGGCGTCGACGTCGTCCGGGATGCCGTCGAGGTCGGTGTCTTGGACGTGCTGGGGGAGTTGGAGGTCAGCCGCCGCGGACGTCGAGCCGTACTGCAGCCATGTCAGCACGTCGAGGTCGCTCGCCGTCACCGTGAGTCCCAGCGTGTGGCCGCGTCCGAGGGAGGCGCCCGTCGTGCGCAGGAGCCAGGTGTCGTGGTACGGTACGAGGTTCTGCAGGCTCACGGTCTGCGTTTGCTCGCCAAGGAGGGTGGTGAGTCCGCTCGGCGCGACGTCGTGGAGTTCGACCGTGATCTCGGTGATCGCCTCGACGTTGACGAAGAAGTAGAGTTCGACGCGGGGCGAGGCTGCGATGCCGCGCGTGGCGTCCCAGCCCGTCGTCGAGTACCAGGAGATGGCAGGAGGCTGCAGTCCCAGCGGCAGCTGGCTCAAGATTGGAATCATCGGCTGGTTGGCCGGCGACGAACCCGTCGGGGGAACGGTCGTCAGGAGGAGGACCTGGCCGCTCGTGCCGTTGGCTGCCCCGCTGTTCTGGCTGAGCCAGTAGTGGCTTTCGCTCACGGGGAAGGGAAAGGCGGTCGGGCCCGCCGCATCCCCAGCGGCAAAGGAGGGTGCCAAGACGGCAAATGCCGCAAGGAGGATACTTGGAAGTAGACGAAAGCGACGTCCCATCTGATAACCCAGAATTTGCGAATCTGAAGTCGTACTTAGGCGTTGCCTGGATGTTCGCGAATCTCCAGGGCTTGTCCGCCAAACTGGCGTAACGCATGCTGGCGCGTCATCGAAAAGCGTGGCGGCGTCACGAAATCCATTGCTAAAGTGCGGGGGCCAATGGCCGACGGGCCTGATCGGGCGGTGCCTCCCTCCTTGCCGATATATGGCTTTTGGGCGTCTTGTTCATCGTTCTGAACAAACGACGACTCTTGTACCGGAGGCATGTCCCCTTTGCTGCACATGCGTGGCGATATGCATCAAGGCGTTGCCGATATGCGCTCGCCAATGACCCTTCGGCGCGGAGTTGGTGCATGACCGACCCGCTGGCGATCGCGTTGGCCGACCTGGGCTTGGCCCTCGACGAGGCGCGCACATATGTCGAGCTCAACCGCACGGGTGCCAGTTCCGCCACCGACGTGGCGCGCGCACTGCGAGTCTCGCGTCCACGGGCGTACCGGGCGCTGGAAGGCCTCGTGGGCAGCGGTCATGTGACCGCGAGTGTGGGGCGCCCCCGCATCTTCGCACCCGTGCCCCCGGCCATCGTCGTGAAGGGCCTGCAACTGCGCGCCCTAGCGCAGGTGGAGCTGCTCGAGCAAGCGCGCCGCGACCTCGTGCCCCGCATCCAGGCCCTCGGGGGCGCGGCCAAGGCGTCGCAGGAGCCGAGCTTCGCGTTGGTGCGGGGCCGCCAGGCGCTCGCAGCACAAGCCCAGCAACTCGCGGCCGGCGCGCACGGGGCCGTCGACATGCTCCTCGACGACGAAGCGGGCAAGGATGCGGTGAAGGTCCTGGGCGCCGCCTCCGCCCTGGCCGAGCGCGCACGTCAGGGGATTGCGGTGCGCGTGCTTGTCCCCGCTGCGGTGCAGAGCCTGCAGCGCCTGCCCGCCGCCCTTCGCCTGCCCAACGTCGCGGTGCGGCAATGGCGGCGCGAGACCGTATCGACCTGTTTCCTCGCCGATCGCAAGGAGGCCGTCATCGTCGTCTCCGGCCGGAGCAAGGGTGAGATGGCGGACGAGGGGTGGCTCGCCATCCGCACGACGGCAGCGCACTTCGTCGCCACCAACCAGGCCATCTTCGACCGGATCTGGACGGCGTCGCCGCCCGAGACGGCCAAGCCCTGAAGCTGGGCGCTCCTCTCAGCTTATGTCTTTGGCCGGGCTCGCCGGCACAGCATGTCCAAGGTCGTCTCCGTCCACGCCCGCCAGGTCCTCGATTCGCGCGGCAATCCGACGCTCGAGGCCGAGGTCACGACCGAGGAGGGCGCCTTCGGGCGTGCCATCGTCCCCTCCGGCGCCAGCACGGGGAGCCGCGAAGCCGTGGAGCTGCGCGACGGGGGCAAGTCCTGGATGGGCAAGGCGGTCGCTGGCGCCGTGCGCAACGTGCAGGGTGAGATTGCCGCCGCCGTCGAGGGCGAGGACGTCTTCGACCAGAGCGGCATCGACGGCCGCATGGCCGAACTCGACGCCACGAAGAACAAGGGCCGCCTCGGCGCCAATGCGATTCTCGGCGTCAGCCTCGCAACCGCCCATGCTGCCGCGGACGAACTGGGAGTCCCGCTGCACCACTACCTCGGCGGTGCCGCCGGCCGCGTCCTGCCCGTGCCCATGCTCAACATCCTGAACGGCGGCGCCCACGCCGACTCGAACGTGTCCATCCAGGAGTTCATGGTCATCCCCGATGGCGCCGAGTCCTTCGCCGACGCCGTCCGCATGGGCGCCGAGGTGTACCACAACCTCAAGAAACTCCTCAAGGCGGACGGCCTCGTGACGGCGGTCGGCGACGAGGGCGGATTCGCGCCCAACCTCAAGTCCAACGTCGCGGCCCTGGAGTACATCGGCAAGGCCGTCAAGGCCGCCGGGCTCGAACTGGGCGAGGACATCCTGCTGGGCCTCGACGTGGCGGCAAGCGAGTTGTACGACCCGAAGAAGAAGCTGTACGACTTCGGCCCGGACGGCAAGAAATCGTCAGAACAGTCGATCGCCTTCTACGAGGACCTCGTCACGCGCTTCCCCATCGTCTCCATCGAGGACGGCATGGGCGAATCGGACTCTGCCGGCTGGGCGACGATGACGGAGCGCATGGGCCGCCACATCCAGATCGTCGGCGACGACAACTTCGTCACCAATCCGGCCCTCTTGGCAAAAGGCATCGAGGACAAGGTCGCCAATGCCATCCTCGTCAAGGTCAACCAGATTGGAACCCTGACGGAGACCTTGGACGTCATCCGCATGGCGCAAGAGGCCGGGTACGGCGCGGTCGTGAGCCACCGCAGCGGCGAAACGGAGGACACGACCATCGCGCATCTCGCCGTCGCCACCAATGCAGGCCAGATCAAGACGGGGGCGCCCGCCCGCAGCGACCGCGTGGCCAAGTACAACGAGCTCATGCGTATCGAGGAGCGCCTCGGCGAGGCCGCCACGTGGCGCGGCCCGGCAACATTCGCCAAGTTCAGGTAGCCACAAACCAGCCTCACTTCCACAGGAAATGCTCCCCTTGTGATTGGTCTGGGGCAGACATGCGTAGCCACCCCTGGAATTGAAAACGAAGCCTTATCCGCGGCAAGCTCCGTTTCGCGTCCGGGATGGGAGCATTGGCTATGCCCTGCGGCCGGGCCAAACCGGCGGCAGGCCAGCCTGGCCCCCGCCCTGCGGGATCTGCATGAAAGACATCATCCGTGAAGCTGTGGCCCGGGCCGAGATGGAACGACAGGCGCCAGCCCGCTTCGACCCTCGCGCCGCGGCGTCCGCGACGACCATCCACAACGCCCGCGACGGCGACCTGGAGACCGTCCTGCAATCCCTCACGACGAAGATCAAGGTCTTCGGCTGCGGCGGTGCCGGCTCCAACACCATCCAGCGCTGCACGGAAGTCGACCTCGGCGACATCGAACTCGTCGCCCTCAACACCGACGCGCAGCATCTGCTCGTCTCGCGCAGCCCCAACAAGATCCTCATCGGCCGACACCTCACGCGCGGCCTTGGCGCCGGAGCCCTTCCCCAGATTGGCGAGGAAGCCGCCCTGGAGACGGAGGCCGACATCCGCGCCGCCGTCACCAACACGGACATCGTCTTCGTCACCTGCGGCCTCGGCGGCGGCACCGGCACCGGTTCCGCGCCCGTCGTGGCGAAGCTCGCCCGCGAAGCCGGCGCCCTCACCATCGCAGTCTGCACCCTCCCCTTCAGCTACGAAGGTCCGGTCCGCATGGAGAACGCCCAGGCCGGCCTTGCCCGCTTGCGCGACGTGTGCGACACCGTCATCGTCATCCCCAACGACAAACTCCTCGAAATCGCCCCGCGCTTGCCGCTGCAGGCCGCCTTCCGCGCCGCGGACGAAGTCCTCATGCGCAGCATCAAGGGCATCACCGAGATCGTCACCAAGCCCGGCCTCGTCAACCGCGACTTTGCCGACCTCAAGACCATCATGAAGCGCGGCGGCGTGGCCATGATCGGCCTCGGCCAAAGCGACGGCCAGGACCGCGCCAAGGAAGCCGTCCTCGAAGCCCTCAGCTCCCCGCTTCTCGACGTCGACATCTCCGACGCCACCGGCGCCCTCATCAACGTCGTCGGCGGCCCCGACATGACGATGCAGGAAGTCATGTCCGTCGTCGAGGAGATCCACAACCGCGTCAACCGCGACGCCCGCATCCTCTGGGGTGCCTCCATCGACGACTCGCTCGAACGCACAATCCGCGCCATGCTCGTCATCACCGGCGTCAAGTCGCGGCAGATCCTGGGCCCAACGGCGAAGAAGATCGAGAGGCGTCAGAAAGAGATGGGTCTCGATTTCGTCCTCTGACGGGCCCCGCCCGAACACAGATTTCCCAGACCTGCCTCTGAATCATGTGGGCGTCGCGCACCAGAATTGCCCAGATGCACTTCCCCCGGCGTGGGGCCGCTGTTTCCGGAAACGAAAGTGCATCTGTGTCATTCTGACGCAACCTGAGCGCCTCACAAATCCGTTCTGCGAAATCTGTGTCCAGCGGGAAAAGGGCTTTGGCCAGGATGTCTGGGCACCGTGGGCCCGCCCGTCTATTGACCGCCATCCAGCGATGGATGCAGCCCCCACTCGGGCTTCAACACGTACAGACCAGTGTGCATGTCGGGCACGACGAGGTAGCCCTGATGTGTCCACCCTGCGCCCCAGACGAAGGGCACGAGCGGCACGGGGACTTGGAAGAACGTGGCTGGCACGACGTTGGGCAAGTCATGTGGCTGGAACGCGGCGAGTGTCACGGGCTTGGCCTGGCGGTCCTTGGTGCTGACGTCGAACACCCAGGCGCCGCCGTGGTACCAGCCGATGGCCACTTGTCCGGTCGGCGTGGCGGCAATCTCGTGCGCCGAGAACATGTAGCCCTGCCAAGGCAGCGTGGGTTTGATGGGCAAGCGCCACGTTCCCAGCAATTGTGGGTGCGTCGGATCGGTGACGTTGACAATCGACACGACGTCGCCCGTGCTGCCTTCCTGCGGGATGTTGACGAACGACTCGCCGGCGAGGATGACGAGGGCGCGGCCGTCGACGAGGTGCGGGATGGGCGTCTGCTCGTGCCAGCCGGTCCACGGGTCCGATGAGGGGCCGTCGTAGAGCAGTTTGGGGTCGGCCGGGTTCTCGATGTCGTAGATGCGGAAGCTGTTGGATGCCCCCGTGTAGAGGACCCACCTGCCCGTCGCGGGGTGGCGCTGCGCTGTGGCGTCGTGCACGCCGGGGACGGTCGCGGCCACGGAGAAGGTCTGCGTGGCGCGGTCGAACGCGACGATCTCGGTGATCTCGGTGAAGACGTAGTCGGTGCCGTTGATGTTGGCTGTCTGCAAGTTGTGCGAGCCTTGCACGTTCACGAATGCGGCAAAACGCGGATTGGCCCGGTCCGTGACGTTCACGGCCACGATGCCGTTGCCTTCCTCGCCCGGAGCATGCGGTTTCGAGGCATCGACGCACGTGCCCTCGACGCTCGACTGCGGGTTCAGGGGACCAAGCGTCTGGCAGCCGTAGAACACGTAGTTTCCGTCGTCGGAGAAACGCGCCGTCCAGCCGTCGGCTGTCGACGGGTACCACGACACCGCCTTGGGCGCCGCCGGGTCCTTGATGTCGATGATGGCGAAGGCCAAGCCGCCCTCCATGCCGGAGACCACGGCCCAGTCGCCCCAAACGTCGACTTGCGTGATGGAGCCGCGCGTGCCGACCGGCAGGATGTCCTGCAGGCCGACGTGGCCGACCACCTCGAGGCCGTGGCCGCCGGTGTGCAGTTCGGGCACCTCGTGTGCGTGGTCCGGGTCGATGACGGTCGAGAAGTCGAAGGTTGGCGCCGGCGGCACGAACGGGGGGAACGGGTCGACCGTCAGCGCCGATGGACCGCCATCCGAACCCGCGGGGCCCGTCGTGGAACAGCCGGCAGCGACGACGGCCACGGCAAGCAAGGCGGAAAGGGGGCTCAGGCGCATGCCGGGGCAGACGGGGGCCGCCATATCGCATTTTTGCGCATCGGCATCCGGTCAAGCAAATCCACCCCAAGGCCCTTTAATGGCCCCCTCGGTCGCGCAGTTGCCATGCCGGACCGAAAGGACCTGGACCGACCCGCGACCGTCATCCTCACCGCGTTCGGCATCGTGTTCATGGCCGCAAGCATCCCGTTCCTGCCGGGGCTCTACTGCCTGTCACAATCGCACAACCCGGACCTCTGCGACAAGTTGCCGGCGACAGCCGTCGTGTACGACGTCGCTTGGACCCGGGTGGCCATCGGCTCGCCCCAAGCGACCACCCTCACGACGGCGCCCGGCGATGCAACGGCGACCATCACGGTCTCGGACCAGATCGTCGGCGACATCCACGTCAAGATGGCCGGCCCGTCCGAGTGCACCGACACCTACAACCGCAACACGCAGAGCCCGGCGACGATGACGTGGACCCTCAAGTTCGACGGAACCACCATCAAGGAGCCAACGACGTTCACATGCGGCGCCCCCTTCGACGAGACGGTGACCCGGCACGCCGAGCCAGAAGTTGCTGCCGTCAGGGCGCTCAACGACACCGATGCCGCGACGCAGGTCCACAACGCGACGAAGGCGCAACGTGAGACTGGCAGCTACACGCTTACCATCCATGCGGACCGGCAGCCCGGCACCGTCCCGGACCTTCCCCCGGCCAACCCTGCTGCGACGATCTCCATCAAGATGACCATCGTCGCCGACGGCTTCGCAAGTGCCGCCAACCTCCACAAGATGGAGGCGTCCAAGTGAGCGCCATCCCTAACAAGGGCAGCAGCACCCAGGCCGGTTTCCTCGCGCGCGGCATGTCGCGTTTCGGCTACCGCAAGAACGTCGACCAGCTCCTCGCCGAGGCGCACGACAAACAGGGCCTGGCGAAGACCCTGACCGCCTCGAACCTGGTCATGCTGGGCGTGGCCGGCATCATCGGCGGCGGCATCTTCGTCCTCGTCGGGTCCGGCATCATCAAGGCCGGCGCCCTCGTCGTGCCCGCCTTCATCGTCGCGGCCCTCATCTGCACCGTGGCCGGCCTGGCGTACGCCGAACTCGCCTCCGCCATCCCCGCATCGGGTTCCGCCTACGCATACATCTACACGGCCATGGGCGAACTGCCCGGATGGATGGTGGCTTGGGCCCTCATCCTCGAATATGCCGTCGGCGCAATTGCCGTCGCCGTCGCCTGCCGCAACAACCTGCTCGCGGTCATCAAGCAGGTCACGTGGATCTTCAACCCGGCCGACGCCGCCGCCCACAAGGACTACTTCACTGACCCGAGCAATCCATCCCTGTTCGGGTGGACGCACAGCCCGCTCGAGGCCGTGCGCGTGACGAACCTGGACGGCAGCTCCACCTACCTTCATGGCATCATCAACATCCCGTCCATCATCATCGTCCTCCTCGTGACGATGCTCCTGGTGAAGGGCACGAAGGAGTCGGCGCGGTTCACGTCCGTCCTCGTCGTCCTCAAGGTCGCAATCCTCCTCTTCGCCATCGGGACCGCGCTGTTCTACTTCGACTCCTCCAACTTCGCGGACCCGCTGCCGCACCCGACGCCAGACGCCCCGAACATCCCGGACGTCCGGCAGTTCGGCCAAGCGGTCCTCGCCGCGTTCGGCGCCGCCGCCATCATGTTCTTCGCCTACATCGGATTCGATTCCGTGTCGACCACCGCAGAGGAGACGAAGAACCCCAAGAAGGACCTGCCCATCGGCATCCTCGGCAGCCTCGGCATCTCGACCTTGCTGTACATCCTGGCGGCTGGCGCCCTCGTCGGCGCGTCACACTGGACGACGTTCGTGGGTGACTCCGCGGCCGCCAAGGCAGCCGCCGGCGAACCCTTCGGCTACGTCTTCGAGCAGCACGGTGCGCTCTCGATCACGCTCAGCAACGGCTCGCATTTCAGCCTCGGCGCCTTGCTCGTGAGGCTTGGAGCCATGATCGGAACCACGTCCGTCCTGCTGGTCCTCATCCTCGGCGGCGTGCGCGTCTTCTTCAACATGAGCCGCGACGGCCTCCTGCCTGGATGGATGAGCAAAGTGGGCCCGCGCGGCAACCCCGCCAAGACCACGTGGTTCTACGGCGCCTTCACGCTGTTCTTCGCCGGCCTCCTGACGCTCGACGCTGCCGTGGAACTCGTCAACATCGGCACCCTGTTTGCATTCTTCATGGTCGTCCTGGCGGTCTGGATGTTCCGGCGCCGCCGCCCCGACGTGGAGCGGCCCTTCCGCATGCCGCTCTGGTCCGTCATGAACCGCAACGGCAAGCCCGTGCTGCCCATCCTGACCATTCTCGGCCTCCTCGGCATCATGGCCCTGATCTTCAGCCTCGACCCATTCACCCTCGTCGCGTCGGCGGCGTGGGCCGGCCTGGGACTCCTGGTCTACGCTTTCTACGGTATCCGCCACTCGAAGGAAGCGCACCACCGCC
Source organism: bacterium (assembly GCA_040390065.1). Lineage (GTDB taxonomy): Archaea > Thermoplasmatota > E2 > JACPAO01 > JAHFTW01 > JAHFTW01. The sequence goes on from JAZJZE010000001.1 coordinate 179,874, forward strand.
ACGTCATGGCCAACCAGGAGTTGCCGGACCCGTTCGCGGTCGGCCGCCCGGCTGGAACGACGGAAGAAGCGCCCCGCAAGAAGTAGTCCGGTCTCGTGGCTACATCCGGCCCGCGCGTCGAAGTCTTGAAATAAACCCCCAGAGTCGCGCCGACCGTGGACGAGAAAGACCTGGACGACGACGACGTCATGGACGACGACGTCGAGGAGATCGTGCGCGACGAGCCCAAGGCGAGCGCGCCGCCCACGCCGGAAGGTCCGGGTTTCGTCGGCCGCATGTGGCACTACCAGCACGCCATCAACCGCAAGTGGGACGGCATGGGCAAGGGCCGCATCGCTCGCGTCCTGCGCATGGCGCGCAAGCCGGAGCCCGAGGAGTTCCGTCAATCCGCCGTCATCGTGCTCGTCGGCATCGCCATCATCGGCGGCATCGGCTTCTTCATGTATCTCCTGATGAGCGGCTTGATCCACTGGATCGACACCAACCTCAAGGGCGTTTAGCGACCTGCAAACAGGTCGATCATTTGCGATGCCCTGCGCCGGCTTCGCCTCGCGGCATCGCGGCGGGGGACTGCCGCCCCCCGCCCCTGGCCCCCCGCTGAGGGGCCTGCCGGCCCCCGCAACCCCCCGCGGGCTCGCGCGGCGGCGCTCGCTGCAAGGCGCTCCTTCGTGACCTGCGTGCAGGTCGACAAGCCGGCCGCGGTTTCGGCGACTTTCCGCCTCCGAAGAAGTGAAATAAGGGCCGTTCCTCGCCGCATCTACCCCGTTTTCACCCAGCGGGAGCAAGCGGTGAACTTTCATGGCTGACGAAGACAACCTTGGCATCCTCCCGACGAAGGAAGAACTGGAGAAGAAGGCCCAGGCCAAGCCCGCGCCCGCCGCGACGCCGGAGGCGCCCGCCGCCCCCGCCAAGAAGGGTCGCAAGGCCAAGCGCGCCGAGATCGCCGACACCGAGCCCGCGCCACTCGTCGGCACGCAGATCCTCGTCCTCAAGACGCAAGTCGGCCAAGAGCGCCGCGTCGCCGAGGCCCTTGGCAACAAGGCCCGCCGCTTCAAGGTCCCCATCCTCGGCCTGCTCGCCCCCGCGGAGCTTCGCGGTTTCGTCTTCGTCGAGACCAACAACCCGCTCGAGGCCGAGAAGTCGATCCGCGGCGTGTCCTACGCCCGCGCCCTCGTGACGCGCAACGAGGAGGTCCGCGACGAGAACGGCAACATCGCCCGCGACCGCCGCGGCAAGGTCGTCACCCGCAAGATTCCGGTCGACATCCCGTTCAGCGAGATTGCCCACTTCCTGACGCCGGTCTCCGCCGTCGCGAAGATTGCGGAAGGCGACATCGTGGAACTCGTGAGCGGTCCGTTCCGCGGCGAGAAGGCGAAGGTCACCCGCGTCGACGACACGAAGGAAGAGATCACCGTGGAACTCATCGAGTCCATGGTGCCCATCCCCATCACGGTGAAGGGCGAACACGTGCGCGTGCTCGAGAAGAGCCAGGCATGACCACACCAGTCGCGCCGGGCGACCTCGTCCTCGTCATGCAGGGGATGTTCCAAGGACAGCACGCCACGATTGTTGCGGTCGACGCGACCAAGGGGACGGCCAAGGGCAAGATCGTCGCATCGTGGATGCCTTTTGCCATGACGTTCAAGTTGGCGAACCTGCGTCGCGTCAGCGCCTGAGGCCACCTTCGGCCTGGGCGGCCGCCATGACGCTGACCGAATGGCGCTACGGCAGCCGGGGGGGCGCATGTGGCCCCCTGCGCCTCGGACCGCAGGCCAACCCATGGGAACCGGTAGGGGCATAAGGGCGCGACTCGAATCGGCCTTGCGTTGGACTGGATGGCCATCGGTCTCGGCGGGCTTGGTGGGCTGCTGCTCTACCTCGGCTTTCCCTATCGCCAACGCCGGCGCGGATGGGGGCTGACGGAGCGGAAGCCCGGATGGGTCGACTTGCCGTGGGTGCCCAACCTGATTCTTGCCGCTGGTCTTCTGCTGGTCGCGGCGGCCGTCGTCCGCTTCGCCCTACAGGGTTGACGGGTGCCCCAAGAAACACGCTCCGCTCGTGGGAGAAACAAGATACCGGTCGGACCGCCAAAAATGATGGGTTGGTGGAGTCAGGTGGGTGGTTGTCGTGTGCTGCCCGGTCCCGTGAGGGTCCAGGTGGCATGCGGCCCGACCGGCAAACACGATGATACCGCGAGGGTGGATAAGAGGCAAAGTCGTGTATCCCAACTGACGACCGCCCGCCCCTGCCCGCCTGGGGGGGAGGAGCCCATGCGCAGGGCCGCTTCCTCTCGATACCCGGGATACGCCGACAAGGCTTTTACCCTCGGCACGGGGTCTCCAGATATGACTTCGATGACGCTGATGCGCCTCCTGACCACCTACGCTGTCCTCGGTGGCCTCGTTCTCGTGGCCGTCGCCCCAGTCCATGGCGACCCCGGAAACGGCAACGGCGGCGGCCAGGGCAATGGCAACGGGGGCGGAAACGGCGGCGGCAACAATGGTGCCGGCTCCGGCAGCAACTCCACGAGCGGCGGCTCGTCGTCCGGCAACTCGACGAGCTCGTCGTCCAGCTCCTGCACCGAGTCGTGCTCGCAGGGAAACTCCACCTCCAGTTCGTCCAGCCAGGGCGGCTCGAATGGGGGCAACGCCATGGTGTCGGGGGCAACGGGCGCCGCCTCGGGCGCCATCAACTCAGGATGCAAGCCGGTGGCGCTCGAGACGGGACCGGACCACCCGATGCGTCTCACGCTCAACCCGCTCCTCGGCTGGGTCTACATCAACCGCAACTGCCTAAAGGAATCCGTCGACCAGGTCGGCGCGGCAATTGACTACGCCTTGCCGCCCCTCGGTCAAGCCGTCGTGAAGACTGTCCACAGCCTGATTGGATGAACGCCAACCGCACCGGCCGCCGCGCGCGCCTGCAAGGCCGCGTCCCTCTCAAGGCAGCGGGAATCGCCGTCGTGTGCATGCTCGCCTTGCTCCCGATTGCGTCGGCACAGGCAAGTCTGGCGTCGGCGGAGGTCACCTTCGCCAAGGCCAGGCTTTCGGGCAGCGTCGACGAGCGTTCGAGCGTGGACCTGCTGTACTTGCACCGCGAAGGCGCCCGGCCCGACGTCAACGCCCCGATCATCGAGGCGACGGGCATCGTCAATGCCACCGAGTACGACTTGACCGCCTACGAGGCGGAGGCCGTCATCTACGAGAACACCGAAGGCGCCGTCTGCATGGAGCCACTGTACTCCCTCGGCGTTCGCCACGGCTGCTACGAGCGCACCACCTACCTGCCGGCGGCGGGCACGGCGACGCTGCGCGGCGTCCAATCCTACTACACGATCAACGTCCTGCGGCGCGACGGCGCGCCCCTCGACTTGGCGGCCTCGTACAAGCGCGCTGACCTTGCGCCGATGTCCGCCCCCGCCATGGACGAAGGGGGAATCGCCGCCGCCGACCCCGGCCGTGCCAGCGATGTGGGCGGAAGTTCATGGAGTCGCCCGGTCGTGCCTGGCGACCACATCGAGACCGCCTTCACCGGAACGGGCAGCATCGACATCACCGGAAACGTCGTGGTCGAGATCGTCGGCATCGACTTCACCCTCACGGATGGCGCCGACCAGCGCACCCTCCACAGCGGCACGGACCACCAGGCCACCGGCCCGGCGCCTGCCGGAGCCATGAGTTACCACTTCCTGCGCCTGCAAATCGCCGGCGGCCGCTTGCACGTCGAGATGAACGACGACGCGACGGACCTGCGCTGGACGTCGACGCAGTCGACAGCACTCATCGAGGGCCCCTTCGCTCTCGAGAGCGCCAAGGGCACCGTCCACCTCGACGACGGACAGGACGTCGCGCTGGCCTCTCAGACGCTGAGCGGGGACGGCAGCAACTCCCTCAAGATCGCGCCGGGTTCTCAGCAACTCTCCGGACAAGTCACGCGCCAGACCGTCCAGCCGCAGACCACCGTTGCGGCCTCGGCGGCATCCGGCCCTCTGGCCCTTGCGGCCATCACGGCGGTCGTCCTGGCCCTCGCTCTTGCAATCGTGGCCCTGGCGCGCCGCCGCCACACGCCGCTCTTGGCGGAGGTCGAAGCGGCCATCGAAGCCGGCCACTACCGCCGCGCCGCGCGCGACGCCGGACGCATCCTGCGCCGCCGCCCCAACATGGAGGACGCCCTCCTGAGCCGCGCGATTGCGCTGTGCAAGAGCGGCCACCCGGAGCGCGTCGTGCGGGAAGTCCAGGCGCACCTCGTGAAGGGCAAGCCCACCGATGGCTCACTCCACTACGTCCTTGGCTTGGCCTACCTGGACCTCGGACAGCGTCCGCAGGCCGAAGCCGTGTTCCAGGAAGCCCTGCGCCGCACCCCCTCGCTGCTCAATGATGTACAGGGGAAACTGGGTGTTGCGGGCACAACTACAAGAACCCCGGGACCTCTCCAGGGCCCGGAGTCCACGCATGGCTACGCATAAGAGCCAAGGCATGAAGGGTCTGGTCCGCTCAATCCTCTCGGTCGGCAACGTGCTCGGCCCCGAGGAGGAAGCCCATCTTCTCGAACAACCACTGCGCCGCCGCTTGCTCGACATGATCGCCGAACAGCCCGGCATCCACGCAAGCCAGCTTTGCCGCAGCGCCGGCGAGCCATGGGGCACCGTGCAATACCACCTCAGCCTGCTGCACAAGGGCGAGATGGTGACTTCCGTGGAGGCCGGCCGCGAGCGCCGCTTCTTCCCGTCCGAGGTCGACCCACGCCGCGCCCGCCTGCTGGCGCTTCTGCACCAGGGCCGCCGCAGCGAGATCGCATCCTTCATCCGCGACCACCCCGGCTCGCGCCAAGTGGACATCTGCGACGCCCTCGACGTGTCACGCAAGACGTTCCGCTCCAGCGTCGAACCCATGGTCGAGGAAGGCCTCGTGAACGAGCGCCGCAGCCTGCAGGACAACCGGTACTTCCCGCAAGACGGCCTCGTCGAGATCCTCGGACCTGGGAACATCGGGTCGTAGGTCGCGTGTGGCATCTGGATCTGGGCCGGCCGGCTTTCTTCTAGCCAGTCTGTTCCTGCTTGCCGGCTGCGGGGGCTTGGGAGATCCAGCAACCCTTGCCGGCGACGACCCGACGAACGGCACCGCTGGCGTCAATCTCGTATCAGCGCGCGACATATCCTGCGCGTCGGACCCGCAGTTCTTGCAGGCGGCAGACAACGGCGCCGACCTGATTGTTACCATCAGGTCAAGCAACCTGACGCTGCTGCAAGCCGGTTCAGCGAACGTCAACGCGCCCGAATTTGGGGTGTTCCTTCCCCTTGCCCCCGGTGGCCACATCCAAATTGAAGTCGCGGACGATGAAGGCGACGGAGCGAGCGTCCCCTGCGATGTCGCCGCGGGGCCGGGCCGCATCGCGGACGTGCTGTGGGACGGCCATGCCAGGACCGTCGATTTGCAGGGCGACGGGCCCGGTTCCGTGGCCGTCCGGCTGGAACTTGGGTTTGCGCCCAAGTTGCTTTCGGAGGTGCATGCGGCCGAGGAGACGCCAAACGGCGCGACCATTGCGTGGACCCCTCTGGAGAAGCTCGACTCCGTCGAGGTGCTGGTGTCGCCGGGAAAGGTATCGTCCGCGACCCGCACGGCGTCGAGCCTTGGGGTAGGTGGCTTGTGCGATGGCATGGCATACCAGGCCCGCGTCATCGCCGTGGCGGGCCGATGGCACATCGGTCAGGCGTTGGACTTTGCCTTGCCCAACGAAGCGCCCGCCGCGCCGCGGGTGTTGTCTGCCCACCTTGATCGCTGGGGGACGTCCGTCGCATGGGAGAACCCAAGCCCCCATGACACGGACAGATTCGAGGTCTATGCTGGCCCCGCCGGCTTTTCGCCGGATGACCGCCACTTGCGTGCGGTGGACCGCAGTCCGGGCGTGTACTGGGACGAGCGTCAGACGTTCCAACCCGCAAGCGGGGACGCCGAGGTCGTCATCCGGACCCTTGACGACGGCGGCCTGACGACCGATTCCACGCCGTTTGCCATTGGTGACGGCGACGTGAAGGGCACCACCTTCGGAATGCATGAGTGCCAACCACCCGGCTCGGCGCCCTCGTGGCCCTAGCGGTTCGGGTGCCGCGCCGCAGGCCTAATGAGTTATCAGACACGCCCTCGTCGCCGTCGTCGTGAAGGTCGGACTCGTCGGCAAGCCGAACGTCGGCAAGTCGACGTTCTTCGCGGCCGCGACGCTTGCGGAGGCGGCCATCGGGAACTATCCGTTCACGACCATCAACGCGAACCACGGCGTCGGCTACGTCCGCGTCCCCGACCCCGGCGCCTCCTTCGGCGTCCACAGCACGCCTCGCCATGGCAAACTCGTCGGCGCGACGCGCTACGTGCCCGTCGAACTCGTCGACGTCGCCGGCCTTGTCCCCGGAGCCCACGAAGGCCGCGGCCTTGGCAACAAGTTCCTCTCCGACCTGTCGCAGGCGGACGCGCTCATCCACGTCGTCGATGCCGCCGGCGCCACCGACGCCGAAGGAAACGTGCTTCCCCAACGCGGGCACGACCCGCTTGCGGACGTCGCGTTCCTGGAGGACGAGATCGACTGGTGGATCGAGGGCATCCTCGAGGACGGTTGGGACCGCATGGCCAAGCGCATCCAGATGGAGGGCCGCAAGCTTGAGGTCGCAATCGCGGAGAAACTCGGCGGCATCGGTGTCGGCGAGGCGTTGGCGGCGAAGGGCCTGCGAGAGGCCGGGTTGTTTGGCAAGAAGCCGACGGAACTGCACGCAGAAGGCCTGTTGGCATTGGCCCGCGCCATCCGGAAGGCGTCCAAGCCCATCGTGCTGGCGCTCAACAAGGCGGACCTGGCCACGCCCGCAGAACTTTCCGCCATCGAGTCGAAGCTCTCGCTGCCGCACGTGCGAACGAGCGCGCAGTCGGAACTCGCGCTGCAGAAAGGCGCCCAAGCCGGCCTCATCGACTACGCGCCGGGCGCCGCGATGTTTGCAGCGAAAGGCACGCTCACGGCGGCGCAGCAGAAAGGCCTCGACTACATCCGCGACCACGTCCTCGGGCCGCTCGGCTCCACCGGCGTCGTGCCGGCCATCGAAGTCGCGGTCTTCCAACTCCTGCAACGCATCCCCGTCTTCCCCGTCGAGGACGAGGCGAAGCTCACGGACAAGGAAGGCCGCGTCCTGCCCGACTGCCACCTCGTCGCCCCCGGCACGACGGCGCGCCAGCTTGCGTACAAGGTGCACACGGACCTCGGCGAGCACTTCATCCGGGCGATTGACTGCAAGACAAAACGGGCCATCGGGCATGACCACGTCCTTGCGGCCGGCGACGTGGTGAAGATCGTGGCGAAGGCGTGACGGCCCTGGCCTGCGGTAAAAACCCTCCTGTTGCCCTCCTGGCCCTGGGCGAGAAACCTTAATGGCCCGTAGGCCTGCCCCGCACCGTCCATGAGCACGCCGCTGGCCGCATCCCGGCGCGTCAAGGAGAACCGCTTTTTCCAGAACCGCGTGGAAATCGCGCCTCCCGCGCCGCCGGCACTCCCAGGTTCCGCCTCGCCTACCAAGCGCCTCGAAGACGAGGACGAGATCAAGGTCTTCCTGCACGACGAGGGCCCGGTCGCTGACGGCGTCCGCCGTGTCCTTGCTGCCGTGAAGGCCAAGCGCGCCGAGCTCGGCAACGAGTGGGACGTCCGCGGCGCCGTTGCGCACTTCGTCCAGGCCTACCACCACGCGGTGCCGAAGGCGGACAAGGAGTACGTCCGCGGCATGAACCTCGCGCTCAAGGTCTACTTGGGACAGAAAGAGGGATTGTGATGGCGACGCGAAAGGCAAGCACGACGAAGCACGCCAAGACCGCGCCTGCCCCGCACACGGCGAAGGAGATCCTCGCCGCCGTGAAGGGCAAGAAGCTCAAGGTCGACGCACACGTCGACGCGCCCACGAAGCCGCGCGGCAAGAAGGAGCCGCTGCGCGCCAAGGAGATCCTGAAGAACGCCAAGGCCGGCAAAGTCGAGACGAACCAGGACGCCCTCGAACCGCAACTGCGCCGCGCCGCCGACATCCTCAAGGAACTCCGCAAGGAGCACTTCGAGTTCCACCACGCCGGCGCCGCCAAGAACGCCTTCGACCCGAACGCCTTCAACGAGTTCTTCATGGCGGAAATCGAGGCCGAGATCGCCAAGGTCGCCACCATCTACAACGACCGCTTCGCGCGCTGGCGCTGCCAGTGCTGCGACGTCATCATCCCCGTCCCCCGCCGCACCACCGTGTACCACGGCGACTACGTCCTCGAGCACGACGACACCCTCGGCCTCATCGTCAACGGCGAGCGCTGGGTGCCGAAGGCCGAGACGCCCCTCGAAGTCGTCCAGCCGGGCCGCCTCAGGAACCCGTGGACCGGCCGCACCATCGAAGGCAAGGACGCCGGAACGACTGGCGCGTACTAGCGCCGGCGCCGTTTCCCGGGCAGCGGCACGGGTCGCTGCGCATCCGGCCCCAAGCGCAAAGCCACGAGCGGAGCGAGGGCCAGGAGCACCTTCCCCTCGGCCTTGCGCACGTGCTCCTCCATCGTGGTGCGCGGCCGGCCAAGGCGTCGCGCGATGTCCTGCATCGTCGCCGTGCGCGGGACGTCGTAGTAGCCCGCGGCCATCGCGGCCAGCAGCGCCTCGGATTGTTTCCCCGTGAGGCTGCCCAGGATGTCGGCGGCCGTGAACATGAACTGCTCCTCGACGACGGGGGCTTCGAGCTTGCGCTTGGAGAGGATCTCGAACTCGCCCATCGCGCGCAGTTTGCGGAAGAAGCCAGGCAGCAGGGCTTCGTCGAAGCAGAAGACGCGAAACGTGTCCCACCCGGCCTGCAGGACAATGGGCGGGATGAGGAGGCAACCGTGGTCCTCGACGAGCCGGCTCACGGACGGCGCGGTTCCATGCGGGCAGTTGAACACCAGCGTCCGAGGCGGCGCCCGTTCGTCGCCGAGGCGGCGCACACCATCCAGTTCCCGCGCGAAGCGGCCTGCAATCGCGGTCGTTTGTGCGGCGTCGCGTGCTTGGATCTCGACGACGTCGTTTTGCAGGTTGCACCACAGGACGAGGCGGGCATCCGGGTGCGCCGCCGCGATGCGCGTCATGGGGCGGTCCCGCCGCAAGCGGAAGACGACGTGGATCATGCGCGCGCCAAGGTCTCCGCCCTCATGAAACGATAGCCGTCACATGACGGTTCCGGCAAAGCCCGTCATTTGACGGCATCGGGCTCTTCCCATGCGGCTGGCTGTTGGCCCTCGTGCCTCACTCCAAGCGACCAATCCACCCGGCCTGGCTCATCCTTGCCGTGGCCTTCCTCGCGGTCATCCTGCCAGCCGCCATCCGCGGCCTGCTGTCCATCCTGGCCGTTCCCCTCGAGTCGGAGTTTGGCTGGGGCCGCTGGGTCGTCTCGGCCGCCGCCGGGACCAGCATGCTCCTGTTCGGTATCCTCGGCCCCTTCGTCGCCGCAGCCGTCGACCGGTATGGAGGCCGGCGCGTCATGGTGGCGGGCCTGGTCCTCCTGGTGGCTAGCACGGCGGTGGCCCCGTGGGTTCGCGACCCCTGGGGCTTCATCCTCTTGTGGGGCGTCATGGGCGGCCTCGGTTCGGGTCTCTTGGGGATCGTCTTCGGCGCCTCGGTCGTTGACCGCTGGTTTGCCAAGCGGCGCGGTCTTGCCATGGGCATCCTGAGCGCGGCCATCGCGACAGCCCAGCTCGTCGTCTTGCCGCCGGCCGCCCTTCTCGTCCACGCCTACGGATGGCGGGCCGGTGCCATCGTCGCCGCCCTGCTCGCCTCCGTCGTCCTCACGGCAGCGCTTCTATGGATGCGAAACCGCCCCGGCGACGTCGGCCTCGGCCGCTACGGCGAGTCGGCGGAGGCGACGCAGAGTCAGCCGGCCCGCATGGGCGCCCTCCCGGTCCTCCGCGAGGTGATCGGCCGGCCCGCATTCTGGATGCTGGCCTTCCCGTTCTTCGTCTGCGGCCTCACGACGGGGGGCCTCATCGCCGTCCATCTCGTGCCCGCGTCGCTCGAGCACGGCATGCCCGAGATGGCGTCGGTCATGCTCCTGTCCACGATTGGCATCTTCGACTTCGTCGGCTCATTGTCCTCCGGCTGGTTGTCCGACCGCTGGAACAACGCCCACCTCCTCGGAGCCTACTATGGCATCCGGGGCCTCTCTCTCCTTGCGCTTCCGGCCGCCTTGAACGCGGGCGCGCCGGCCATGGTCATTTTCACGCTCGTCTACGGCCTCGGTTGGGTCGCAACGGTTCCGCCCACGGCGAGGCTCTGCACGGCGCTCTTCGGCGCCCGCGGCCCCGTCGTCTTTGGTTGGGTCTACGCGGTCCACCAGGTCGGCGCTGCCGTGGCCGCCCTCGGCGCTGGCGTGGTCCGAGACGCAACGGGTTCGTACTCACCGGCCTTCATGGCGGCGGCCATCATGGCCCTCGGGGCCGCTGCGATGTCATTGTCCATCCGGGTGCCGGCCGCAACTGCCAACCCTGCACCAGCACCGATCGCTTCGGAGGCGGCATGAGCGAAATGGCCCGGCCCCGCGCCTACGTCTTGATCGACGTGGACGTGCACGACGCGGCGCAGTACGCCAAGTACCTGCCCCTCGGTGACATCGCGGCCGCAGCCAACGGAGCCAAGTTCCTTGCACGGGGCGGCCAAGTCGTCCCCCTCGAAGGCGGATGGCAGCCGCGCCGCGTCGCCGTCCTAGAGTTTGCGGACGTCGATGCCGCGCGGCGTTGGTACGATTCGCCCGAGTACAGGAAGGCCAGGGAGGCCCGCGCCGGCGCCGCCACCTTCCGGGCCGTCATCGTCGAAGGCATCCCCCCTGATTGGCGGCAACCGGTCCGCCCGGCGGCTGTTAAATAGGGGTTGTTCGTCGCAAATCTTGCAAGAGCGGCTTCGGCCGCACTGGCTCTGGAATGTGGCCTTCGGGCTGAACCGGAAAAACCGCGCCCCCCTGCTCATGCAGGGATGCACGAAGGTGCACCACATGCCCAACGCGTACCACTACATCGGAGAAGCCTGGAAGAACCACGAGAACGGCTACGGCACGGCCCAATGGAGCCGCCTCGTGGAATGGCGCGCCGGCGACTCGTTCGTCCGCGTCGACCGCCCCCTGCGTCTCGACCGCGCCCGCAGCCTGGGATACAAAGCCAAGCAAGGCATCGTGATCGTCCGCGCCCGCGTCCGCCGTGGTGGCCTGCACAAGGTCCGCCCGGTCCAGGGCCGAGTCCCCTCCAAGATGGGTGTCAACAAGATCACGATGCGCGAGAACATCCAGTCCATCGCGGAGATCCGCAGCTCCAAGCACTTCCCCAACCTGGAGGTCCTCAACTCCTACTGGATCGGCGAGGACGGCAAGCACCAGTACTACGAGGTCATCATGGTGGACCCGCACCACCCGTCCATCATCAACGACAAGGACCTCGGCTGGCTCGCCACGACGCCGGCGACGAAGCGTGTCCTGCGCGGCCTGACGTCGGCCGGCAAGAAGCACCGCGGCCTGCGCTACAAAGGCAAGGGCTCGGAGCACACGCGCCCGTCCGTCCGACAGTCCGGCGTGCGCGCCAAGGACAAGCTCCTGTGGAAGAAACAGGACCAGGCGCGCAGAATCCGCGTCAGCTAGGCGAAGCCTGCGACACGCCTGATTCTGAGCGGCCTGCCGCTGCGGTCCGACTTGCTCGGGCCGCAGCGCCAGGCGTGCCGCATGCGTGTCATCCAGCCGCCCTCGACCGTCGATGGCGCAGCTCACGTCGCTGCGCAATGGCTAAGCGAAGCGCATGCCATTGCGCCGCGTGGCATTCACCCACAACGGCTACACCCTGCACGCACGCGAGGTCGCCTTGAAGGGCGGCCACAAGCAGGTCATCTATTTCTTCAGCCAGCGCAGGCCTCAAAGCGGCATGCCGGTCGAGATGCCCGAAGGGTACGACGTGGCCGTCAACAAGCGCACGGGGCTGCCGTACCTGAAGAAGAAGTAGTGCGGCGCGACGGTTTCGCCTCGCTCACCCATCGCGCCGGGGGCCGCCGTCGGCGACCCGCACGCGCTCGCCTGCGGCTCGCGCGTCGCGCCTGTTGGGCCACAACCTCTTGCAAGTTGTTTGCGGCGACGAGCCTTAACTCGCGCCGTGTCCTGCCACCAACATGGACCGCAGGCTGTTGTTGGCGTCCGCCGCGTTGCTCCTGACTGTGGCTGCCTTGTCCCATCTGATTGCTGCCATGTCCGGAGGGGTACCAAGTTTTGCCCTCGCGGTCGCGGCCATCGCGGGCGCCGGCCTCGTTGCTCTCGTGGCGGCAATGCCGGACGGGGGCCGCCTGACGATGGGGGGTATCGGCGGGCTGGGTGCCCTGCTCGTGATGGTGCCGTTTGCCACCTCATGGCCGGCTGTCGTGACGAGCGAAGCCGGAATTGTCCCTCTTGTTCTCGGCGCGGCCGGCTGCGGGCTGCTGGCCCTTGCCCTGGTCCGGGCCCGTGTGCGCGCGGCCTAGCCAACCCTTTTTCCGTTAGGCGTTGTGGCCGGGCCATGGAGGACGACACCGAGGACGACGACTTCGAGGACGAGGAAGAGGAAGGCGTCGACCTCGACTGCCCGACGTGCCGCGAGGTGCAGACCCACGAGGTGCTGCGCGCTGCAGCCGCAGGATGGACGGTGCGCTGCATGGAGTGCCAGACGACGCGCACGCTGCCCGCCCCACCGAAGGAGCGCACAATCGAGGTCCCCGTGATCCTGAGCGAAGGCGCCACGGCGCGCACGGTTCGCCTGGCCATTCCCCTCGACGGGCCGGTGTCCCCGGACGACGAATTCGACCTCGAGGGTCACCGCGTCCGCATCACGGCGGTCGAACTCCCCAACGGCGAACGGCCCAAGAAGGCGCTCGGCCGCAACGTGCGCACGCTCTACGCCGTCATGTTCGACACGGTTCCCCTGGATTACACCCTCAACGAAGGCGAGACGACGCGCTCCTTCCGCGAACAAGTCGCCCCGGAGGAAGAGGTGCACGTCGGCACCGTCCGCGAAGTGCAGGGCGTCAAACTCGTCGTGAAGACCCTCAAGTCGGACCAGAACCGCACCCTCCACAGCGGCTACCTCCTCGCCCGCAACGTGCGCCGCGTCTTTGCCGACGTCGCCAACCCGCGGGCCCGGCATGGCCAGCGGCACAGGGCCCGCAAACGCGGCCCGCCCCCAGGTGTGCGCGGCAAGCCAAAGAACCGCGTCAAGAAGCCCGGTCCAAGCCGGCCCCGCCGCTCCTGAGGCCGTCACCCCAAGGGCTTAAGCCCTCCTGGGTTCCGGGCTGTCCATGGCCTCCGCCAAGAAGACCGCCCCCGCGAAGAAGAGCGCCCCGAAGCCGGTGGCGAAGGCCCCCGCAAACGCCCCGGCCAAGATGCCGGCCAAGCCTGCAGCGCAAGGCGCGAAGCCGTCACCTCAAGGCGGAAAGTCCGCGGGCAAGCCCATGCCGGCCCCCAAGGGCACCCTCGCCGCATCCGCCGGCGCCAAGATGCACGCCGCCGACGAAGAGGCCCCCGTCGTGCTCCCCAAGTTCAAGCTCGAGAAGCACGCCGGCAAGGACACCCTCTGCCAGATCGAGATCGTCAAGGACGGCCACTTCTTCATCGCCCGCACCGTCACCGAAGGCGGCGCCGCCAAGGAATACAAGAACACCGTCTTCGAAGACCTCCTCACGGAGATGGTGATTACGCTGCAGGAACAACTCTCCGACCACTGAACGGGTTCGCTTCGCTCACCCGTTCAGTGGCTGGCTGAGGAACCCGCCGCTGGGGGCCCTCCGGGCCCCCAGACCCCCTCGGAGGAAAGGGCGGCCGCTCACACCGCGCGGCTCGTCGCCGCGCGTGTTCCTGCGCGCCGGGCGCCCGCCTTCGGGGCGCCAAGGCACGCCTGCTCGCTGCGCTCGCGAGCGGCCGCCCAGGCCGGCCGCGCAGGATGGTCGCCGATACGGAATCGCTAAGGCCCGCTGAGGGCGCTCGGCTCCTACCATCCGGGTCCGCGTTGGCAAGCCGGCCGCCGAGGCCGGCCCCGCAGCATGGTCACGGACGCCGGGCCGCTTCGCTGGTGAGACGGCTCGGCTCTTGCCGTCCGGCGCCGCGTTGACACGTCGGTCGCCGCGGCCAGCCGCGCAGGGAGAACGTGGCCGTGAAGCTCGGCTGCGCCTGTTGCTTCGGTTGATGGTTGGGCGTCGGCGCGGCAGCTAGTCCGTCGCTTCCCGTTCGCCAATGGGCAAGACGGGCAGCGGGCGCATGGGCCTGACGGCTCGGAACCACGAGATGCTGACGGTGACCATGCGTCACCTCAGATGGCGTCGCGAATCCCTTGTTCGGTCACATTGACCACGGCTTCGCCTTCGGGCAGGTGCGGGCTGTCGACGAGGCGGCAGATGCGCTTTCCGCCCTTGCTCTTGCGCAGGTAGATGCGGAAGGTGCTGGTGTGGCCGACGATGTGGCCGCCGATGGGGCGCGTCGGATCGCCGAAGAAGGCATCCGGCTTGGCGCTCACTTGGTTCGTGACGACGCAGGCGGCGTTGTTGATGCCGGCCAGGCGCTGGAGGTCGTGCATGTGCTTGTTGAGTTTGCCTTGGCGGTCGGCGAGTGTGCCGCGGCCGACGAACTCGGCGCGGAAGTGCGCCGTCAAGGAATCGACGATGATGAGCTTGATCGGGAACTCGCGGCAAAGTTCCGCGGCGCGTTCCGCCAGCAGCATCTGGTGGTTGGAGTTGAAGGCGCGGGCGACGTGGATCTTCTTGAGGGTCTCCGTCGGGTCCATGCCGAGGGCCTCGGCCATCTGGGTGATGCGCTCGGGGCGGAAGGTGTTCTCCGTGTCGATGAAGAGGGCGTGGCCCTCGAGGCCGCCGTCCGCTTGGGAGCGCTGCACGTTGACCGCGAGCTGCATGGCGAACTGGGTCTTGCAGGAGCCGAACTCACCGTAGAACTCGGTGATGGCCTGCGTCTCGATGCCGCCGCCCATGAGTTCGTCGAAGGCCTTGGCCCCGGTGCCGATCTTGGTGACGGTCTTGCGGCGCTCGGCCACTTCGAGGCCGGTCTCGAAGCCGCCGACGTCGGCAAGCTTGCGGGCCGCGTTGATGATCTTCTGGGCGATGCCTTCGCCGATGTCGCACTTCTCCGCGATGTCGCCGGGGGACGCAACAGCGATGGCCATGAGGTCCTCGTAGCCGGCCTCTTTCATCTTCTCCGCGGTGGCGGGGCCGACGCCGGGGAGGTCCTCCACGGTCATGCGGATGTGCCCCTCGCGCTTCGGGTCGTTCGTGATGTTCGCGTCGTTTTCCAAGGTTGCGTCGTAGTCTTCTTCCATGGCAACCGATTCCTTCTGTTTTCTGGCCATTTGAGGCACCAGCCGTCTGGAGCCTTGGCCCGGAGTTAGCCATGAAAGCCCAGGTGGATGAAAGTACTGGTGCAGGCCGCGGCCTGGACAGGAGCCAGAAGGCCCCGGCCGTTACTTGCCCTTCTTGGCCCGGGCGTCGTGCAGCTTCAGCAGGGCGTCGATCTTGGCTGCGTCGTAGCCCGGTGGGCCGGTGGGCGCCTTGGCCCCGATGCGTTCGACCAGCTTGCCTGCGGCGGGGCGGGCAGCCGGCGGCGGGATGGGCATGCGCGGCGGCGCCGGTGCGGGCGGGGTCGGCCGCGCAGGGGCTGGGACGCCACGCGGCTGGATCGCGACGCGCGCCGCGGCTTGCACGGCCGGCGGCTCCCACGCTGGCACGGCGGCGGCTTCGCGACGCGCCTTCTCGGCGGCAGCGGCCGCCGCGCGGGCCCTTGCCTCCTCCTCGTCGCGACGCTTGGCCTCGGCCTCTGCCTGCGCATCCTGGCGGGCGATCTCGTCGCGGTGGGCTTTCTCGGCGTCCTCGCGTTCGCGGTCGCGGGCAAGCCGGGCGGCTTCCTTGGCCTGCTCCTTGGCTTGCCGTTCCGCTTCCTTCTCGGCGGCGGCCTGAGCCTTGGCCTGCTCCTTCTCGCGAGCCGCGCGCTCCTTCTCTTCGCGGCGGCGCGTCTCCTCCGTTTCCCGCTGGGTTTCCTTGGCCTTGTCGCGGGCAAGCGCCTGCGCGGCGGCCTGAGCCTCGGATTCGGCGGCATCGCGGGCCGCCTTCTCCTTCTGCTCGCGGCGGCTGAGGTCGGATTCCACCGGTTTGGCGTCAGCCTCGATGGTCTTCTCCTTGCGCAGTCGTGAGAGGAAGGCCTTCTTCTCGGGGGCCTCGGCAGTTGCCGCGGCAGGAGTGTCGGGCTTGGCGCGGCCGAAGCGACCCAAGAGGCCCTTCTTGGTCTCCGCGGGCTCCTCAGGCTCGGGCGTCGCGGTGATCTCCACGACCTTGCCAGCCTTGCCCTTCTTCACGACGACGACGGGCTCGGCGGGGGGCTCAGGTTTCGTCTCCGCCGGGGGCGCGTCGTCCGCCTTCTTGGGCTTGAATCGTGACAGGAATCCGGGCTTCGGCGCCTCTTCGGTAGCGGGCGCGGACGGGGGCTCGACGACGATGACCTTGCCGGCCTTGCCCTTCTTGGGCGCTTCGAGGACCGCGGGCGGCGCCGCCTCGGCGTCCGGCTTGGCCTTGCGTGCGAAGCGGCCGAGCAGGCCCTTCTTCGGCTCCTCTGCGGGGGAAGTCTCGACCGGGGCGGCCTTGGATTTCTTGCCGTCCTTGACGACTTCGACCTTCGCGGCCGCCTTGGGCTCGTCGGCGCCCTTCTTCGAGGCCTTCTTTGCCTCTTTGGCGGCGAGTTTGGCTGCGGCCGCTTCCTCCTTGGCCTTCACTTTGGCGGCCTTCGCGGCCTCTTTCTTCTGGCGCTTGAGGTCGCGCCTGGAGAGTGCGGGCGCTCCGGCAGGCGCTTCGGCCTTGGCCTTGCCGCGCAAGCGCGACAGCAATCCAGCTTTCGTCTCCTCGGGCTTGGCCTTCTTGCCCTTGGGCGTCGCGTCGGCCTGCTTGGCCTTGTCGGCCTTCCCTTTCTTGCCTTTCCGGAAACGCCCCAACAGGCCGGCCTTGGGCGCTTCCTTGGCCGCCTTCTTCTCGGCCTTCTTGGCGGCGGCACGCTCCTTCCGCGAGAGCTTGGGCTCGGCTGCGTCCTTCTTGCCACGGCGCAGGACACGGGCCAGCAACCCGGCCTTGGCGTCCTCGGAGATGGGCTTGTCGGCGGCCGAAACAGGGGGCGCGGCGGGGGCAGCCTCCTGCACCTTGGCGGCCTTCCTGGTTGGGATTGGCGCGACGGCAGGAGTCGGCTCCTCCTCGCCCTTGCGCCGCAATCGGCCGAGAAGCGACGGCTTGGCCGGGGCCACGGTTTCCTCGCCGCGAGCTTCGGCCTTCGCCTTCTGCTTGGCAAGCCGGGCCGTCTCCTTGGCCTTGGCAAAGTCCGCCTTGCGCTTGGCTTCGGCGGCCTTGCGTTCCTCCTTGAGGCGTTCCTTCTCTTCACGGCGCAGCGCGCGCAGGTCGGCAGGCTTCTCCTCGACGGGGGGCGCCTCGACGGGAACGAGGGCCTCGGTGACGTGGAAGCCGGCGGGCGTCGTGTACTCCCGGCCCGCGCGGTGGCCGAAGGCGTAGACGCGGCCGTGCTCGCCACGCTCGTCCTCCGGCAGCTTCTCGAACGGGCTCACGTCGCCGGGCAGCCGCGGCTTCGGGTGGCTGTGCTTGTCCTCGGGCAGGACCTCGAACGGGCTGCGGCCGTCGGGCAGGCGGGGCTTCGGGTGCGGCGCGTGCTCGTCGTCGGGCAGGCGCGCAAACGGACTCGTGCCATCGGGCAGGCGCGGCGCGTCGTGGATGTGGCGGTCCGCGTCGATGCGGGCAAACGGGCTGCGGCCGTCGACGAGCCGGACCTTCTCGTGGGCGGCGGCCTTGCGATCGGCCTTGTCGGTCTTCTCGTCCCAGTCGTCGCGACGAGCCTCTTGGGATTGCTGCCAGACGGAACCCTCGTACGGGCTGGAGAGCGGCTTCGCGATGGCTTGCTCCCACAGCGAGGAGGACTTGCCCGCGAGTTTGTCTTCGCGTTCGCGGCGGCGTGCCATCTCACGTTCGCGGCGCTCCAGTTCGCGGCGGTGGCGCTTGTCGGCCCGGGCCGCGGCGCGGGGATCTGGCGCCTTGGATTCGTCCTTCTTGGGTTTCGCTTCGGCGGGCTTGCCTCTTGCCTCGAGCTTGGCGGCCTTGGCCTTTGCCTTCGCCGCCTTCTTGGCATCCTTGGCGGCCTTCTTCGCCAGCTTGCGAGCCAGTTTTTCCTCGCGCTTGCGCAGGGCGGCGGCCTGCTTGTCGGTCGCCTCGCCAGGGAACGGCTCGGTGGTCTTGGCCTTCTTGCCGAACGGGATGAGGCGACCGAGTCCGGCGCCTTCCGGCTTCTCCTTGCCCTTCCCGGCCTTGGCTTTCTCCGGCTTGTCGGGCTTGGCCGCGGCCTTGTCATCCTTGCGGCCGAACGGCAGCGCGAAGCGGGATGCCTTCTCCGGCTCCGCTTTCGCAGGCTTTGCCTCCTTCGTGTCGCCCTTGCGTCCGAAGGGCAGCGCGAAGCGCGACGGTTTCTCGGCCTCGCCCTTTGGCGGCATCTTCGCCGGCTTGGCGTCCTTGGCGTCCGTCGCGGGCTCGACCACGGTCTTGCGGCCGAACGGCAGGCGCAAGCGGCTCTCGGCCTTGTCCTTCGGTACCGCGACCGGCGGCGCCTTCTTGGGGCCCTCGTCACCGGCGTCCACGACGACTTTCTTGCCGAAGGGCAGGCCGAAGCGGCGACCCTTGGCCTCGTCGACGTCGGGTTTGGCCGGCTTGTCCTTGCGGCCGAAGCGCAGGAGGCCGGCCTTGGCGGGTTCTTCCGGCTTCGCGGTTTTCGCGGCTGGGGCGGGCTTGTCCTCCCTCGTCCGGCGCAAGCGCGCAAACAGGCCGGGTTTTGCCTCGGCCTTTGGCTTGGCGCCGCCCTTGGGCTTGACGGGCTCGGCCTTTGGAGCCTCTTCCTTCGCGCCGCGCCCGAACCTTAGCAGTGAGCGCTTGGCTGCCGGGTCCGTCGCAGCAGGTTTCGCGTCGGCCTCGGCGGCTTTCGCCTGCTTGGCCGCGAGCTTGGCAGCGGCCTCGTCCTCTTTGGCTTGGCGCTTGGCCTCAGCCTTCGCGGCTTTCATCGCCTTCTTGTCGGGCGCGGGGGCCCCCGGTGTCTGGCCGGCGAGGCCGAGGAGGGACTTGCACTTCGGGCAGGTTGCCTGGACGGCATCGCTTGGCGCTTCGAAGACGTGGTTGCACTGCGCGCACTCAACAACCTGCTTGCCCGCTGACGGTGCAGGAAGGGCTGGCGCGACCGGAGGTGTCGGAATCGTCACCTTGGCTGGCCGGCGGGGCGGCGCAGCGGCCGTGGTTGCAGGAGGCTCGGGTTCGGGCGGCGCGTCGGATTTCGCCTTGCCGCGCAGGCGGAACAGCAGGCCGCGCGTCTTGCGGACCGGATGCGTCTCGGCGGCCACGTCCACTTCGACGCTGGCTTTGGACTTGCGGCCGAAGCGGTGCAGGAACCCGCGTTCGGCCTCGTGCTTGGCCTCGGCGGCGTGCTCCTTGGCGTCGACGGCCTCGGCCGGATGGTCCTCGTCGTCCTTGTCGGCCGAATCCGGCTTGGCGATGAGCTCCTTGCGGAGTGCTTCTGCGCCGGGGTCGGCGTGCCGCGGCTTGAGCTTGCGGGCCGCCTTGATCCACTTGGCCGTGAGCTTGGCCGTGACGGGGACGCCGATGACGTTCTGCTCGAGGCTGTCGAGGTACGCTTGGATCTTGGCCGCAAGCGCCTCGGCTTCCTGCTGGGCGAGCTCGTAGATCGAGTTGATCTGGACGCGCACCAGCACTTCGGCAAACTGCGGGCCCACACCCTTCAGGCGGATGAGTTCCGCCATGTCCTGCCAGCTGCGGATGCGCGCCGCAGGGATGCCGGTCTTCTTGGCGAGCTCCTCGGCGTCCGCGGCCACGAGTTGTTCGCTGTTGTCCACGCCCTTCTGCCGGAGCTTCAATGTGAACGTCGGCCCGATGCCCTCGATGTCCAGGATGGGGATGCCGGCGCCCGTGGCGGGAGTGCGGTCGCGCCAGCGTAGGAAACGGCGGCGCGCCGAGCCGGCTGCGGCTTCGTCGGTGGAGGGCTTCGCCATGTCAGCCCCCCCCTTGCCCCAGGCTCATCCGAGGGCAGGGTCTGCTTTTGCGTTCGGGCAAGACGACGGCTCCTCCAGAGGCAATGCCGCACAGTCCGGCTATAAATAAAGGGGTTGGCGCGAGTCTTGGATTGGGCGGGATGGTCCGATTGTCGCGGCCAGCCTGCCCATCCGCCCGGGTCCCGGCCGATGTCGCAAGCCTTTTGCCGTCCCACCCCGCGTTCACCGTCCGTGTTCCTGCGTGCCCTGGTCCTCCTGGTGGCCCTCACCGCCACGGCATTCGCCTCGACAGGTTGGGCACAGGCGCAGTCGTCGCCGACCGATTCCGACCAGGACGGCATCCCCGACACGGCGGACAATTGCATCAGCCTCTCCAACAACGACCAGGCGGACCTCGACCAGGACCACTTGGGTGACGCCTGCGACGACGACCGCGACGGCGACGGCGTGAAGGACCAGTTCGACAACTGCCCGACGACGCCGAACGGCAACCAGACCGACGACAACCACAATGGGCAGGGGGATGTGTGCGAGCCGGTGGACCAGCACACAACCACGAGCGGCCCGCCGCCGGACAGGGACGGCGACGGTTTCTCGGACGCCAAGGACGTCTGCCCGACGATTGCGAACCACGACCAGTCGGACATCGACCACGACGGCATCGGCGACATGTGCGACATCGACGCCGACGGCGACGGCATCGTCGACTCCGGTGTGGCATTCCCCGACAATTGTCCGACGGCGCCCAACCACGACCAGAAGGATTCCGACGAGGACGGCACCGGCAACGTCTGCGACGCAACGCCCCTGCCGCTGTCGTGCGCGACGTGCACGACCTCGCCGCAGGTCCAGGACAACACCAAGAAGAGCGAGGACCAGGGGCCTTGGATGCTCATTGGGGCGGGCCTGCTTGCTGGAACCGTCGTCGGCGTGGCGGCGGCGGCCCTCCTCCTGCGCAAGGGCAAGTAGCCTACGGTCGCGCCGCTAGCATGGCCGAGACCGCCGCGATGGCGGCCGCCCGCGTCGAGGGATAGACTTCGAGCTTCAGCCGCACCTGGATGGCGTCTTCCCCGTCGAGAAGGCGCAACTCGCCAGCGGCCGCGGCCTGTTTGTCGAGGCGGAGGTAGAACACGCCATCGTCGTCGGTGCGCGCCGCCACGGTGCTCTGCAAGGTTGCAAGCGCGTCGGGAATCGCGACGATGCGTTCAAGCAGGTCACGGATCGCTCGCGAGCGCTCCAGGGTCTCCTGCGCGATGACGAGCGGCAGGCCATGATGCGTCTCCATCGTCGTGGACACGAGGCCTGCTGCGTACTCCTCGTCGGCCACGCCGGCGACGAAGCGCAGCGCGGCATCCACCCTGGCCTGGTCCTCCGTCGGGTGGCAGGCAGCGCGCAGCCGCAGCCAATGGTACCGCGTCACGGCCGGCCTTTGCGCCACGCGCCTGGCAGTGGCGCGGCCCTCTTAGAACCGGCGAGGCGCCCGATCAGACGGCGTCGACGGTGATGGCTTGCGGCGTCGTGCGCACGAGGGCGAAGGCTTCCTGGCGCGGCATGATCCGCTGGGCCCCCGCCGAGGTCACGCGGTCGATGAGGCCGGCGCCCTGGAATTGGCGCAAGTGGTAGGCGACGAGCGACGGGTCGCAGCCGAGCCGCAGCGCGATGTCGTTGGCAGTCGAGCCGGGGAAGCCGAGAATCTGTTCGAGGATGGAGCGCGCCGTCTCGGAGCGCAGCGTGTCGTGACCCGGGACCGCTTCCGAGCCTTCGGCGTAGTAGCCCACGGCACCCTTCCATTCATGGCGGTGCACGAAGCCGGCGCGCACGAGGACTTGCAAGTGGTACTGCACGGAGGCGGAGCCGGTGCCGACGGCGCGCTGCAGGGCGCGGAAGTGGATGCCCGGCTGTTCGCGGATGAGGGCAATGAGGGTCTTGCGGTTCGGATGCTCCAGGAGCTCGTCGCCGGAGATGCGACTGAAGCCGGCGGCAAGGCCGCCGAGCCCAATCCACTTGCCGCCGGTTGCGACGCGCGCTCCGCGGGAGGCGATGCGCCGCCACGAGACGACAACGGCTCCGGCCACGCCGGCGGCCGCGATGGCGACGCCGACCGTGGACGGCGTGCCGCCTCCTGGCCTGTCCTGGACGGGGATGACTCCGGTCGAGGCCGGCAGCGCGGCGGTCTGCAGCCCAGAGGGCGCCGGCACGGCCGACAGGATCGCGCAGGCGTCGCCGTGGCCGTCATGGTCCGCATCCGCTTGGTCCTCGTTGGCCGTGCGGGGGCAGTTGTCCGCGGCGTTCTGCACGTGGTCGCCGTCGATGTCGTTGTCGCAGGCGTCGCCGATGCCGTCGCCGTCTTGGTCGGATTGCGTCGGGTTGCGGATGCCCGGGCAGTTGTCGCCGACGTTCAAGACGAGGTCCGCGTCGAGGTCCGTGTCGCAGGCGTCGCCGGCGGTGTCGCCATCGGAGTCGACCTGCGTGGGATTGTAGACTGTGGCGCAGTTGTCCGCGTTGTCCGGCATGCCGTCGCCGTCGGCGTCGCCGCTTGCGGCCTGGGGATCCGAGCCGTCATGCGGCTGCGAGTTGGAGGGTTCGGTGCTGCTGGACGAGCCAGATGGGCAGGGAGGATCGTTGGTGGCGTGCACCACGGCCTTGTAGGTCGTGGTCTGGCCGCGCGAGTCGGTCTCCTTGAAGACCACGGGGTAGTCGCCCGATGCGCCGTACGCGTGCTGCGGGTTCTGCTCGGTGCTGCTCGTGCCGTCGCCGAATTCCCAGGCCCAGGAAACGACCGGGTAGCCTGCTGGCGTCCACGACCCGTCGAAGGACAAGGTCTCGGGCCCGCAGCCCACGGTTGTCTCGCTCCAGGAGAATCCCACCGCGCTGCCGTCGGCTTGCACGCCAGGCAACAGGCTGGACCCTGCCATGGCACAGACCACCAGGAAGGCCCCAAGATGGAAGGGGGTGCGGGAGTGGCTTCGGGGCAGGGACGGGACCACGTGGACCAACCGGCCGGGATTCGGGCCAGGTGGCCCATCCTGAACCGCCTTCTAAAGGACTTTGGCGCATTTTTTCTTGTACAATCCTTTGCCAGTATCGTAAGATTGCAGGAAAACGGGGAACGTTGCGCCTTGCAACCGGCTTGGGGGGCCTAGACTTCGAAAGCGGCCACGACGGGCCAGGAATCGTCGTCCTCGTCGCTCCCGGCATACGTCCAAGCCCCCGTGGCGTGGATCAGAAGCAGCGGTGAACCGGACCCTGGAATGCGCAGATGCATGGTGGTCACAAGCCGCCGCATGGGCATGACGTTTTCAGGGGGCCAAGTGAAACGATGGCGCTTACCTGGCGCGTCGTTGACGGGCGGCGGCCACCTTCGCCGGAGCTGCCATGACATCGGGGCGCGGCGTCCGGCTCTTCGTCGGCTTGCTCTCCCCCTGGGCGACCCTCGCAGCGATCGCCTCGTCCAGCCATGCCTCGGAGGCGCGCACCATGTTCGGGACCAGGACCGCCGCGCAGGAGACGCCGGCCAGCGATTCGGCCTGCAGCCGCACCTCCTCGGCGTCGCCCATGGACGGTGCGGCCATCATGAAGTCCATGCAGCGCTCCTCGGCGTCGGGCGGCGAGTACTGGTGCATCCACGAATCGTCGATGCTGCGCGAAATCAGCAGGCGGTCATCCTCGTCCGCATCCGCCGCCAGCTCCAGGTGCAGGATGAATGGCACGGCGCCCACGATGCGGCTTGGCCAGACCGCCGGCACGACGTCGAGCTCCCCGTGGGTCCACATGCGCTCCAGGCGGCGCTTGACGGTGCGTGCGCTCACGCCGATGCGTTGCGCGACGTCCTCCGGCCGCGTCCTACGTGTCGCAACCCGTGAAGTCGTGCGTGGTAAACAGGGGGTTGTCGCGGAAGTCGACGCGCGTGTCCAGCTTGTAGGCAAGGCCAAGGGGTGCCACGACCTGTTGCGGGACGGAGTACACGATGAAGTCGAGGCCGCCGGAGCGGACCGGGCAGAGGTCCTTGGACGGCACCGGGAACATGGTCTCGGTCACGCCGCCGTCGAATGGGCCCTCCTGCGAATCGAAGATTTCGTCCGTCTGCAGGCTTCCGCCGGCCACCTTGTAGCCGACCCAGAGGTCGCCCCACGCCGTCGGGGAATTCGTCCAGGACATCGTCGTGAAGGAGATGTAGGAGAGCCGCGACTGGTAGGCGGCCGAGACTGCGTCGTCTGCATTGAAGCGAAGATGAGTCGCGACCTGGTCGTTGGGCAGCATGATGGTTCCCGTCAACGTCGGATTCAGTTCGTCGTGCAGGACTGGGACTGTCCAGACGGCGCCGGACGACACGACTTGGTCAGCCAGCACTTCGCCGCCATGGTCCTGGAGGAACGCCGGAGGCACTGCAACCATGACCTTGGCGCCCGCCGGCAGCCAAAGCCTCGCCACACCGTCCGCGCCGGCCTGTGCGCTGGCAAGGACGCACGAGGTGAAGAAGCGGTCCATGTCGAACGTCGCGTCGAAGGGCGCCTGCGCTGACGCGTCGAGGATCGCCACTTCGGCCTTGGCAACCGGGCCCCCCGTTGGCGTCTCCCACCGCACGCGGACATTGACGGGGACGAGGTCGACCGCGAAGGCCTGCTCGTCGGGGAGGCCGGCCGGGTCGTCAGGCTGTCCGCATTCCCCGAGTCTGGCACCGGCGGGGTCGTACCAGAATGCTTCGAGCGTCAGTCCCGCCTTGGCGACATGCACGGCGCTCGTGGGCCTTTTCCCGATGAAGCTAGGGGATTCCATGGCGACGCGGAATTCCTGGCCGTCGACGAGTTTGAGCCGGGCAGTGCCATCCGTGCCCGTCGTGGCGGAGGCGTAGGAGCACGGGTTGAAGAACGCCCGGACATCCGCAAACGACGACGCGTTGCCCTGCGATGTCGCCACGGCGGCAACATCCTTTGCGCTGACGGGGGCGCGCAAGGAATTCCCATACAGTTGGATGGTCACCTCCACGAGGGGGCTTCCGACCGCCTCGCCATCGGGTTGGCCCGTGGGCCGGTCCGGCAGGCCGCACGAATTCAGGCGCGGGGCTGTCGTCGGTGCAGTGAGGGGGTGCGACACTGGGGGCGGCGCGCTCGACGTTGACGGCGCGGCGTGGTCTTCTGGAGCGTACGCGCGGGGCGACGAGCACCCAGCCAAGGCAACGAGCAATGCAGCGGCAACCACCCAAGGGCGCACGAATCGTCGAGTGCTTTTGTGATATGATAAAGGCTTGGTCGGGCGCCCGCCCGCGTGCCCCGGGCTTCGTGCAGGACGCCGGACCAGCACCCAAAAGGCGCAGCAAGGAGGCACGCAACGCCAAGACGGCACCCGCGGCGCGCGGCATGCCGACCGAAGGGACGTGGCGCGCCGGCCGTGACTGTTGTCTGGGGGCCATCACGTCACGGCGCCTTCGCCATGAGCGCCTGCATGAGCGTGATGCCGGCATTGATGACGGGCTTGCCGACGGCGTCCCCCGCAATCTCTTCCATGGGGCCCTGGCCAAAGTGGCGGCCGCGCTTCGTGAAGACGCTGATCCGGATGTCGCCAGCCTGGAAGTTGGGCACGGGTTCGCCCGCATAGAGACCGACTTGGCTCGCCATGCGCCGGCCCGCCGTCAGCAGGGCGTCGATTTGCGGTGCGAGGTCGCCGCGCAGGTTCCAGACCACGGCGCGCCCGCTATGGTTGTAGTACCTAGCGCCGTCGTCCCCAGGGAATGCCGCGATGAGGTCCATGCCGCCGTCAATCATGTATTCGAGCGTCACGGCGAGGACGTCGGCGTCGTTGCCCGCCGGGCTCGCCTGCTTTGACAGATGGGCAAACAGCGCGTCGCGAATCGGCGCGGAGACCGGCGAGGCCTTCGGCTTGGAGAACCAAGCCATGGAGTCTCAGTGCGCCTTGGCGACCATCGGCTTCGGCGCCGTCTGTGCGCCTGCCTTGCGATATTTCGGATGGAACTGTTCCAGCGTCTTCTTGTCGATGCGGGTCAGGATGGACTCGTCGACGGTGGCCAGGAGGTCCCAGCCGAGGTCCAACGTGTCCTCGATGGTGCGGTCGTCGTCGCGGCCTTGGCGGACGTACTTGTTCTCGAACAACTCGGCGAAGTCGAGAACCTGCAAGTCGCGCTTCGACAGGGCGTCCTTGCCGACGATGGCCACGAGGCCACGCAGGTCGCGCCCTTCGGCGTACAGGGCGTAGCACTGGTCGGAGACCTTCTTGTGGTCGTCGCGGGTCTTGGCGCCGCCGATGCCGGCGTTCATGAGGCGCGACAGCGATGGCAGGACGTTGATGGGCGGGTAGATGCCCTTGCGGTGCAGTTCACGCGAGATGACAATCTGGCCTTCGGTGATGTAGCCGGACAGGTCGGGGATCGGGTGCGTGATGTCGTCGCCCGGCATCGTCAGGATGGGGAACTGCGTCACGCTGCCCTTCTTGCCCTTGATGTTGCCGGCACGCTCGTAGAGGTTCGCCAGGTCCGTGTACATGTAACCCGGGTAGCCGCGGCGGCCGGGCACTTCTTCACGGGCGGCGCCGATCTGGCGCAATGCTTCGCAGTAGTTCGTGACGTCGGTGAAGATGACGAGCACGTGCATGCCGAGGTCGAAGGCGAGGTACTCGGCCGCCGTGAGCGCCAGACGCGGGGTGAGGATGCGTTCGACGGCGGGGTCGTCGGCGAGGTTCTGGAAGATGACTGCACGCTTCAGGGCGCCCGTCCTCTCGAACTCGTTCATGAATTTCTTCGCTTCCTCGTTCGTGATGCCCATGGCGGCAAACACGACGGCGAACTCCTCGCCCTGGCCGCGCACCTTGGCTTGGCGGGCAATCTGCAAGGCAATGTCATTGTGCGGGAGACCTGCGCCCGAAAAGATCGGGAGCTTCTGGCCGCGCACCAGCGAATTGTTGCCGTCAATCGTCGAGATGCCGGTCTGGATGAAGTCGTGCGGCGAGGCGCGCGAGTACGGGTTGATGGGGAAGCCGTTGATGTCGCGGTAGTCGTCGGGGATGATCTCGGGCCCGCCGTCGATGGGGGACCCGGCGCCGGAGAAGACGCGGCCAAGGATGTTCTTGGCGAGGCCGAACTTGATGGTCTCGCCGAGGAACTTCACCGTCGTCTTGTCGTTGTCGATGCCGGTCGTACCCTCGAAGACCTGGACGACGACCTGCTTGCTCGACGTGTCGAGGACTTGGCCGCGGCGAATCTGGCCGTTCGGCAGGCGCAACTGCACGAGTTCGCCGTAGCCGACTTCATGGGTCTTCTCGACGAAGACGAGCGGGCCCTTGATCTGCGTGATGGTGCGGTATTCCTTCTGCGCCATGGCAGGTCGGCGACGGGAGCGCGGTATAAAGACTGGACCTCCGGAAAAGGGACGAAATAGGACCGCTCTAACAGAAGCGAAAGCCACCGGAACACTGAAGACCTATAGGGGCCTATAGGATATCGTGCAGGAACCGGCGACCACGCTCTGGGTCCCCACGGCGCTGCGCGACCGCCTCAACCGCCAACGCGTGCATCCGGGTCAGCCGTACCACCAAGTGATTTCCCGCCTTCTGGATGCGTCCGAGCGGGCTCCCCAACTACCGCGCGCTGGCGGGATGGATGGTTTGGTCGCCGTCCATCGGGACCAGTTGCTGGAAGCGGCCCGAGCCAATGGTATCAACCGGTTGTGGCTGTTCGGTTCTCGCGCGCGAGGCGAAGCCGGCCCGGACTCGGACGTCGATCTTCTTTACGAAGCCCGCCCCGGCAAATCCCTGTGGGACATCTGCCCCTTCATCGAGGACGCAAAAGAAATCCTCGGCGTCAGCGTGGACCTGGTGGACCGCGCCGCGCTGCGGGGCGCATTCCGGGACCGGGTCGCCCGGGAGGCCATCCCGCTGTGACGCCGCACGACGACATCCTGTCGGTGGCCCAGATGCTCCAGTTCGCCAACGACTTGCGGACTTACACGAAGGGCCGGCGCCGCGAAGTCACCAAGGAGGGCATACTCCGGGACGCGGTCCTGCGCAAATTCGAGGTCTTCGGGGAGGCCGCAACCCGGATCAGTGCGGACTTCCGGACTCGTAATCCTGACGTTCCGTGGAAACGCATCATTGCCTTCCGAAATGTCCTGATCCACGCGTACGACCGCCTGGTCGGGGACGAGTTGCTTGTGGCGTTGGATGCCCTGCCGGGCGTCGTGGCCCAGCTGAAGGTCGCCAAGTGATCCGCCCCGTCGGGGTCGGCGAGGAATGCACGGCCCCGCTACGACAGTGCAATGGCGCAACGTCACGGCGTTTCGCAACCGCCTCATCCATGGCTACGACGAAATCGAGATGGACCGCGTCTTGGAAGCAGTGCCGGGGACAGTCAAGCAGGCGTTGCCAGAGTTGAAGACAATTCGCGACGGGTGACTGGAGGGGCGTCGGGGCGGCCGTTCACGCTTTGGTGGGAGCCTGCTTCATCCGAACGCCCCAAGCGACCAGCCAAAGCCCCAGCCCCGCGGCTGGCAGGCCGAGCATCAGTCCCGGCAGTACATCCAGGTCGCCGGCCCCCGGGCGAAGGCCCGCCCACAACATCAGGGCGCACGCTAGAATGAGTGCGCTCCCAATCGTGAGTGCAAGGATGGATGCGGGCCTGGTCCCGGCTTGTTTCGCTTGGCGCACGGCGGCGACCAACAGGTACAAGCCCACGCCAATCAGGACGAGGCCGGCCAGGAAGGATTGCTCCCACGGCGTCACGAAGGAGAAGAGGAGGCCACCGACGGCAAGGCATGCACATGCAACCGCAGTCGTGGCCTGCCACCGGATGGCCGACTCCCCCTACGCCATCATTTCCTTCTTCACGGTGACGTTGGCGAAACTGCCTTCGAGTTTCTTCATCGCGGCGTCGTAGACGACGTCGAAGTTGGCCTCGAAGCGGGCGCGGGCGAGGTCGGTGACGACGGGCAGGCCCGTGATCTCCTTCGTCGTGGCGCCGGCGGCGAGCGCCTTCTGCGCCAGGGTCTGGTAGCGCAAGATGGCCTTCCACAGCTTGTAGTCCTTCTGCAAGGACGAGTACGCGTCGACCTTGTCGTAGGCGTTCTGCTGCAAGTAAATCTCACGGATGAGGCGGGCGGACTCCAGAGTGATCTGCTGCTCTGGCGGCAAGGCGTCGGAGCCGACGAGTTGCACGATCTCCTGCAGTTCGGATTCGCGCTGCAGGAGTTCCATGATCTCGGCCTTCGTCTCGTTCCAGTCGGGGGCCGCGTTCTGCGTGTAGTACGGCGCCAGGTATTCCGGGTACAAGGAGTACGATTGCAGCCAGTTGATGGCGGGGAAGTGGCGGCGCTGGGCGAGCTTCGCGTCCAGGGCCCAGAACACCTTCACGATGCGCAGCGTTGCCTGCGTGACGGGCTCGGAGAAGTCGCCGCCGGCCGGCGACACGGCGCCGATGACCGAGATGGACCCCTCGCCGCCGCCCAGCAGCGTGCAGCGGCCAGCGCGCTCGTAGAATTCGGACAGGCGGGCAGACAGGTATGCCGGGTAGCCTTCTTCGCCGGGCATCTCTTCCAGGCGCGAGCCGATCTCACGCATGGCCTCTGCCCAGCGCGAGGTCGAGTCGGCCATGAGGGCGACGTCGTAGCCCATGTCGCGGTAGTACTCGGCGATGGTGATGCCCGTGTAGCAGGAGGCTTCACGCGCGGCCACTGGCATGTTGGAGGTATTGGCGATGAGGCAGGTGCGTGCCATGAGCGGGTTGCCGGTCTGCGGGTCTTCCAGCACCGGGAACTCCGTCAGCACTTCCGTCATCTCGTTGCCGCGTTCGCCGCAGCCGATGTACACGACGACCTTGGCGTCCGAATACTTGGCCAGGCTCTGCTGCGTGACCGTCTTGCCGGAGCCGAAGGGGCCAGGGATGGCTGCGGTGCCGCCCTTGGCGATTGGGAACAGGCCGTCGAGGATGCGCATGCCCGTGTTGAGCGGGATGGTGGGAAGCTGCTTCTCGTCGAAGGGCCGCGGCATGCGGACGGGCCACTTGTGCACCATCGAGACCTTGGCGCCGTTGTCCAGCGTGCAGATGATCTCGTCGATGGTGAACGAGCCGGCCTTGATCTCCTTCACGATGCCGCCCTCGACGTTCGGGGGCACCATGATCTTGTGCAGGATGGACTTGGACTCCTGGACGGTTCCCAGAGCGCCGCCGGGGACGACCTTGTCGCCCTTCTTCGCCGTGGGCTTGAACTCCCACTTCTTCTTGTGGTCAAGTCCCGGGACGTCGACGCCGCGGAGAATGAAGTGGCCCATCTGTTCCTGCAGGACCTCAAGCGGGCGCTGGATGCCGTCGTAGATGGACGTAAGGAGGCCGGGGCCGAGTTCGACGACGAGGGGCAACCCGGTGTTCTCGACGGGCTCGCCGGGCTTGACGCCGGACGTGTCCTCGTAGACCTGGATGATCGAGTACTCGCCCTCGATCTGGATGACTTCCCCCATGAGGCGCTCAGTGCCAACGCGTACGATGTCGTACATGGCGGGCTTGATGCCGATGGCGGT
Source organism: bacterium (assembly GCA_040390065.1). Classification (GTDB taxonomy): domain Archaea; phylum Thermoplasmatota; class E2; order JACPAO01; family JAHFTW01; genus JAHFTW01. Next base: position 210,503 of record JAZJZE010000001.1, read on the forward strand.
ACAGACCGGTCCGGAGACGCGGTACACGGTTCCCTTCTCGTTTGCATTTACCATAGGTCGACACCAACTGCTTGCTTGATCTTCTCGCGAAGAGTGTTGTCCTCTTCGGTGCCCACTGCGACCAGCGTCGGCTTGGTGGCCGACACGAGTTCACCGCGGGTGCGCGGGCTGACCCTTTGAAGGTCGCCCGTCTGCATGACTAGGATGGAGACACCGTCGTCGCGGCGCGCGGCGGCCACGGCGCGTTCGAGGTCATCCTCGGAGCCGGCGCCAGTCTCCCAAATCTTGCGGATTCCCGCCAGGCGGAAGCCGAGCGTGAACTGCTGCGAGCCGACGACGCCGATTTCGCTCATAGGAAAGCCTCCGACGACTCCGACCGGTCAACAGATGCGACAGATGAAACCGATGCGACCAAGCCGTCCACCATCTGGTGGATCTGTTCCATCTGTTGACAAGCATCAGCGGTCATCAGACAATCAGCTCCTTCAGGCGTTCTTCCGAAAGTCCGGCCGCCTTGCCCCGAGCGACGGCGCGAAGGGTTGCGACCTCGCGGTGTTTGCGGATGACGAAGAGCAGGATGGGGATGAGCGACAGCGGGTGGCTGTGGCTGAGGTGGTCGAGTTCCTTCATGGAGGCGCGCCACACGGCCGATTGGAATGTGCCGAGCATGCGCGTCTGGCTTGCCTTGGCCAGTTCGTCCTTGACGCCCGTGTACGGTTTGAACTCGCCCAGCGCCTCGGCGAGGGCGGCGAGGTCCTTGCTGCGCGCGAGGGTCATGACCTGCGCGACCTTCAGGGTCTTGCCGCCCGGGATGATGTACGCGCTGAAGTCGCCCTGCTCGCCGGACGCGACCCAGCGGGCTGCATTGAGGAGATTGCGGTGGTCGGCTTCGCGGCGCACGAAATCCAGCACGTCGCGCGCGCCCTTCTCCTTGGACGCCCCGAGGGCGGAGATGAGCCGGTCGTAGTAGACGAAGTCGAGGGCGTCCTCATAGCGCGGCAGCGGCGAGCCAGCCGGAACCTTCTGCAGGATGGCTGCCCAGTCGCGGGCCTGGCGCGTGCCCTTCTCGAGGGCCGCGAGGACATCCGGGATGGTCTTGACGTCCTCCGCCAGGAGCGGGGCGAAGGTGTCGTAGATGTCCTGGTTCTCGATCAGCATCTCGCGCAGCAGTTCGTCGCGGCCGGCGCCCGCGTTCTTGCCGCGCAGAAGCGTCTTGAGGTCCTCGAGGTGGTAGCGCTCGAGGAACAAGGCGATGAGTTGGCCGCCTGGGCCTGAGACCATCTTGCGGATGGCGTCGTAGGTGCGTTCCTCGTTGACCGTGAGTGCCGCCTCCAGCAGGTCGAGGCCGGTGAACTTCGTCGACAACTCGTCGACTTCGGACTTGTACGCGGACTCTTCGACAAAGCGCGTGATCTCGGCCACGTCCATCTTCAGGATCTTCTCGTACTCGCCGGGTTGGATGAGTTTCGAGCGCTTGGCCTGCACACGGGCCACGGCGTAGGGGTAGTTGCTGGTGCCACCCTGGAGGAACGACATGGCCATGGATGCCTCAGTGGAAGAGGCCGGCTTCGGCCTTCAGGACGTCGCGCCAGGCCTCGTCGAGGATGGTCTCGTACGTCAGGTCCAACCGGGTGCGCCCGTCCTCGGACTCGACGACGATGCCGCCAGCCACCGGCAGGCTGCCGCCGTGCTTGTACGACTTCTGCGCGGCAAGCGTCGCGGTGTCCGCGGCGGCGCCCCAGACCGTCCCCTTCGGGATGATGGTCAGCGCGCGCTTGACGAGAGCCTGGAGGTGCTTCTCACGCGACTTGGCGGGCAGGTCGGCAAGGCCCTTCAGGATCATGGCGCGCATCTGGTCGCGCAACTCGGCCTCGGCGGAGAGGAGGCCCTTGCGGGATTCCGATTCCGCGCGGCTTTGCGCTTGGGCCAGGACGGCTTGCGCTTCGCGGCCGGCGCGCGCGATCTGCGCGGCTTCGTGGGCCTGCGCGTCGCGGCGGGCGGCCTCGAGGATGCTGGCCGCCTCCTTGCGGGCGTCCTGCAGAATCTGCTGGGCGCGGGCTTCGCCGTCGCGGCGCACCTCGCCGATCACCTGGTCGAGCGACATGGAATCGCCCGGGCTTACGCGGAGCCGGTCTTCAGCCAGAGCAGGATCGCCATGACGAAGCCGAAGATGACCACGGTCTCGGGGATGACGGTCATGACCAGGCCTTTGCCGAAGTTCTTCTCGTCCTCGGCGGTGGCGCCGACGGCCGAGGCACCGATGGCGCTCTGGGCCAGTCCCGTGCCGATGCCAGCCAGGCCGATGGCCAAGCCCGATCCGATGCCAAGCAGTCCATTTCCAACGTCAACAACCATGTCGTTTTCAGCTCCTTTTTGGGTGATCTTTCCGCGTGTTTGAAAGAGAGAAAGAGGGTCTTAGGCGGCGCGACGGCCAAACGGTAGATAAGGCCGACCCCCGCCCGTGTAGAATTTCTGGAAGAACTCGACGAACTGCAGACGCAGCGACTGCAATCCGGCGCCGAGGATGGCAAGGGGGATGATGCATGCGAACCCGAGCACGTAGATGATCCACCCGACCGGGTTGCCGTCGGCGAGGCCGGGGGCGATGGCGATGAGGGCCACGGCCATGCCGGCCTTGCTGGCGCCGATGGCCGCAAGACGCGTGTAGGACACGAGGTTGCCAAGCAGGCCGGGTACTTCGAGGAGCGCCACGAACCCGGCACCTAGGACCTTCGTGGCGGCCATCCAAAGGAGGGCCACGCTGAACACGGCCAAGCCGACGCCCAGCCAACCCATCCAGGGCGGCAGCATCGCCGTCACCAATCCGAGGACAGCCATCGCCGTACCCGCCATGAGGAACAGCCATGCAGCCTTCTCCTGGATGGCAAGCGCCGCGCCGTGCGACACGTAGACGTTGCGGATGCCGAGGACGAAGCCGAGGATGAGGTGCACGAGGCCGATGAGGACGCACCAGATGAGAAGCGCCTGGATGTCGTGGATCTTGGAGTAGTAGCCGAGGTTGACGAAGCCGCCGAGGCTCAGGTGGATATCGCTCGAGGGCGCGAGCATGTTGGCGTGCGTCGCTGGCGCGGCTTCGGTGACGTTGAACCCTGCCGCTCTTTCCGCATCGTTCTCGGTGATGGTGTCGATCTGCTCCTGCGCCGCCGCACCGCCCGTCTTGTACAGGAAGCCGTGCGCTTCGGTGTCGTACGGCGTGTGCAGGTGCAGGATGTTCTCCCAGGACAAGTCGCCCTCGTGCTGCTGCTCCGGCGAGACGACGAAGTGGATGCCGAGGGCTTCGCCGAAGACGAAGGCGCCGACGACGATGCCGAGCACACCGCCCATGACGAGCGCGCGGCCGACGGCGGGGCCGCCGATGCCGAAGACCTTGTGCTTCTTCAGCAGGATGCCGACGAGGACGATGACGGCGCCGACCGCCATGTCGCCGACCATGAAGCCGAAGAAGAGCGGGAAGAACAGGAGCATGAGCTTCGTCGGGTCGATCTCATGGTAGCGCGGCTTGCCAAGCAGGCCAAGCAGGAACTCGTAGGGGCGCGCGAGCTTGGGGTTCTCCAGGTGCACGGGGGGTTCGTCCTTGGCGTCGGTGCCATGTTCATGGCCGCCCGCGTCGCCGTGCTCGTCCTTGCCGTGGTGGTTGTTGTCCGTCGCATGCGCGACCGGCAGCCCTGCCGCTTCCCTGTGGTGGGCCGGCGCATCGGGTGCGTCGCGCAGGTTCTCGATGTACAGCTTGTCGCCGCATGCCGCGATGAGGGCATTCTCGACGCGCTGCACGCGGCTCGTCGGGACCCAGCCTTCGACGTGGAAGGTCTGGTCGGTGACGGCGAAGCGCAGCGGCACCTGTGTCCGCTCGACTTCGCCCACAAGGACGCGCTCGAGCCCTGCAAGGCGAGGGCCCCATGCGTCGCTCCGCTTGGCAAGTTCCGCGTCGGTGGCCTCGAGCTTTCCTGCGAGGTCGGCCTCCTCCGCGGCGAGGCGGGTGAGGCGGTCGCTGGGCGTGCCCATCCCGGGAGGGAGGGCTGCGGGCGAGAAGGCGTTCTCGGCCAGGATGCGCTCGGCGGCCGAGGCGTCCTTGCTGGCGACGACCAGGGCGACGCCGAAGCCGCCGGGAGCCGCGACGACCTGCATCTCGTTCGACCAGGTGGCTGCCGCGACCGCGGCCGACGGGTCGGAGCGCGCCGTGCCAAGGAACACGCGGACGGAGGAGAGCGACGACAGGAGGCCCGTGTCGATGTCGAGGCCGGCGACGGGGGCGAGGGCCTGCTCTTCGGCGTCGATGGCGGCCAGGCGCGAGCGCAGCGCGTCGGCTTTCTCGACGGCGGCGGCGGTCGCGGCGCGGGCCTCGCCGAGCAGCCGGGAGGGGTCTGGGACGTGTTCGAGGATGGCAGGAGCGGCTTCTGCGTGAAGCGCCTTCTGCAGGCCGCGCACGGCGACCAAGAGTTCGCTTGCCTTGTCGCCCGCCTCGAGGGGCGTGCCGATGCGCGTCGTGCCGGTCGGGTCCTTGAAGTCCTCGATGTGGACCGCACCTTCGGCGTGCAGCGTCGCGATGACCTTCTCCAGCTGGTCGCGGTGGCCGCCCACCAGCAGGCGGCTCATTCGTGCGGGAAGGAAACTCATGGATGGGCCCCTACAGCTTGCTCTCGATGATGCGGATGGCGCGGTCGGTCACGCCGGCGACGCCGGAGTCGAACGTCTTGCGGATCAAGTCGGCGTCCTTCTGGCCCTTCGCGGCCTGCTTCTTCGCGGCGGCGTCGGCTTCCTTGCGCGCGGCCTCGAGGCGGCTCTGGTGGGCGAACTCGGCCTGGGCGCGGCCCTCGGCGAGGATGGCGTCGGCTTGGCGCCGGGCGTCGGCCACGATGGTCTTTGCCTCGGCCTCCGCCTGGGCGATGCGCGTCTTGGCGCCGGTCTCCGCATCCTTCACGCGCAACAGGAGTTCGCTCTTCAAGACGGGCCCTAGTCGCGCGAAAACGGTGCGCTATTTCAGGCCTGGGGTGGCCTTCCCGTGGACACCTCGCGCCGCATGGGATACAACCCTTGGACCAGAAAACTCAAGTCCGGCGCCCTTCGTGGCGCGGATATGATGGTCCGTGCCCTTTTCGTCGCCGTCCTGCTCGTCGTCCTTGCGGGCTGCTCCACGCCCGCGCCCGGCCCGGACCCGGCCCCGCCCCCTGCTCCGGCGGCCGCCCCGACGCCCGTGCACGTCATCGCGCCGCCTGCGGCAAAGAACCTGGACTGGGGGACCGTGAAGGCCAAGCTGTCCGGCCACGCCGGCGACTGGTTCGTCGGCTACCAGGACCTCAACCTCAGTTCCGACCACCTCTCGTGGAGCGCCGAGTTCCACGCCTCGGCCACGAACAGCACGGGTGGCCCGGTGACCCTGTTCGCGTGGGCGCCATCGCTTCTCTATTCCTTCGGCAAGGACCGCAGCGTCCAGAACGCGCCCTTCAACGGCCACGTGATGCAGCACTCCGCGACGGGGCACGCCAGCATCGATTACGTGATTCCCGGTGCCGGCTCCGGTCTGGGCGGCGAAGACCCGCAATTCGTCGGCGTCCTGTTCGCGGTGGCCGCCGACGGCCCGTGGAACGCGACCGTTTCCTTCTCGGTCGGCGACGGTCCGGATGTCGGCCCGCGCTTCACGCTGCAGGGCACCGGAGCGTCCATCCATTTCGGCGGCACACACTTGGCGCAATTGCCGACGGCGCCCGTCGGCCAGACGACGTTGGACGCCGACATCGCAACGAGTGGCTGGACGCACATCGAAGTCGTCCGGGCCCCGCTCGAGCCGGACGAAGTGCGCGACTACGACTTCAAGCTCGCCAACGGGTACGCCATGACGGGGCCGGCGTACGGCGAGGGCTACTTCGTGCCCATGGTGGGCGGCAGCGCCGGGACGGGGGCACTCGACGGCTTCGGCAGCCTCCGCGACGGCCCGGGGAAACTGCATGCCGCGTTGACGTACGCGGAGACCGACCTGGGGGCGGAACTGGCGTACTGCCACATGCCGCTGCCGAGCCCGATGCCCGAGTATCTCGGCGACGGCAACTACACTGCGTTCAACTGGCCATTCCCCGAAGGTCTGCCCCCAGTCGCCAACCCGTAGCACAGGACGGCTGCCGCGACGACGAGCGTCAGGTGGAAGCCCACGACGATGACCAAGAGGCCGTCCATGTTGAGGCCGTTGACGTAGTGCAGGTTGTCGTGGATCCACCAGTTGCCGAGCATCCAGGCGGCGCTTGCGTACTGCGCCACGGCCATGGGCCGCGACGGCCAGGTGCGGCGCACGGCGGGCCAAGCGAACGCCAGGAATGCGACCGCCAAGCCAAGGGCCGCGGCTTCGGCCAGTCCGACGCCAGCCGCGACGACGAGGGCGGCGCCCTGCGGTCGACTGCCCGCCATCGCGCCCTGCCACGGCCACACGTGCCACCAACCGCCAGCGGGTGAGCCGGCGCTCCACAGGAAGGCCGGCACTGCGACGCTTGCGGCAAGGATGGCGGCTTCGGCCGAGCGGCGCATCGTCGTCACGACCTCGTTCCGACCAGGTCAAGCACGCCCGTCACGGAGACGAGTTCGCTCGTGCCCGACGCAGCATCGAGCTCCGGCTGCCAGGCGTCAAGTTCCAGGCTGGCCCCGGGCAGGGTCGTGGTGTTGGACATGAGCCGTAGCGGCAGCGGGCCATCGGCCATGGCGATGACCTTCGTGGGGCATGTCTTCTCGCTCAGGCAAAGGAGTTCGGCGTGCACCTTGAAGGTCGAGCCGACGCCGGAGAAGTAGCGGATCGTGAGGTCGGTGCCGACGAGGGCCTGGCTTTCGTTGAGGCCGATCTCCAACAGGCGCCCGTCGCCGTTGAAGAAACAGGAGCTGGCGACACAGCGGCCGGGGCCGGGAAGGTTGCCTGCCTCGTCGACGGCCTGCGTGGTCGACACGTCGGACGGTACGGAAGCGGCGGCGGGTGGGGCGGTTTCCGGCGGCGCGGCGGGGGCCGAGCATCCGGCGAAGGTGGCCAGAATCAGGCAGACTGCAGGGGCGGCAAGGAAGCGCATGGTGGACGGAACGAAAACGGGCCGGGCGCACGGATAAGTTGTTTGGCGGCCGTGTCGTCATTCCGGCAGGACGTAGCGCCGCACCTGGATGAACCGGCGGCCCAGCCAACTCGACTTGCGCTTCCCAGGGACGCCGCCGCTGCGCACGATGAGCACGTTCCCCGCGACGCGATCCGTGATCTCCTGCGTCTTCGGCCCGAGCAGTCCCTTGCTCCACAACTTCGGCGGTGCGCTTGCCCCCACGACGACGAGGTCGTAGCCGCGCGACTTGTCGAGGACTTTGCGTACCGGCTGACCCGCCTCGGAACCGACTTCACTGGGGACTCCGGCTACGGCGCTTGCGCCGAGCTGTTGTTGGCCCCAAGCGGCAAACTCCTCGGCCGTCTCCGTTCCCTTGAGGACGTGGAAGAGGGTGACCTTGCCGCCGCTACCGCGTGCAAGGGCCGTGGCGAGCCGGATGCCAAGGGGCGCCGACGGCGTGCGCGCACCGGCCACGAGGACTCGGCGCGCCGTCAGTTCTGGCGTCTTGAGGCGCAGCACGGCGACGTCGCATGGCGGGTACGCCAAGAGCGGGCTCGTCGGCTGGCCGACCGTCAGGCGCGCCTGGCCACTCATGAGCAGGAGCGTCGCGCCTTCTTCGGCGACCACTTCGCGGACGAGGGCGTCGAGGCTGTGGCCGATGCGCACCAGCATCGAGGACGGGACGTCGGCGGGCACCGCGGCCCGTGCTTGCTGGATGAGCGAGCGGTCACGGTAGAACGCCTGGCCTTCGGAAAGCGGCGTGACCTCGGGGACGAGGATGGGATGCAGGAGGACGACTTCGCCTTCGATGGCTTGGGCGATGAGGCCGCCGGCCTTGGCAAGTCCGCGCGCCGTGCTCGGGGCAGGGCTCGACAGGAGCACGAGGATGCGGGTCGCGCGGCGCGGTCCTGCACTCGCCATGGGCAGCGGGGCGGCAAGCGGCACGAGCGGCGGAAGCGGTTCGGGTTCGCGGCGCTTGACCCAGAAGAAGTACACCATCATGCCGATGGCGATCCAAAGTCCCGTCACGTACCACGCGACTTGGCTGTACTTCCACAGGTAGATAGCGAGGAAGAATTTCGTGAAAATGCCGATCATTGGCAGGTACGGGAAGAAGGGCGCGCGCTTGCCGAAGCGCTCGGCGGGGATGACCTTGCGCAGTTTGATGTAACTCGTGTTGACGAGAAGGAACAGGAGCAGGAACATGACGTCCGCCGCCGTCGCCACCGTTTCGATGGGCAAGAGCGCCATGGTGAGGATGAGGACCCCCGAGCCGAGCACGGCGTAATGCGGTGTACGCCGCGTCTTGTGGATGCGGCCGAAGACGCGCGGCAGGTCGCCGAGACGGCCCATGGCAAACGACACGCGCGAACTGGAGTAGATGGTGGCGTTGAGCGCCGTGATCTGCAGGAGCAGTGCCGCGCCCGTGATGACGATGGTGCCGTACGGGATGATCTGGTCGGCCACCTTGAGAAGACCGAGTTCCTTCTGCGCCCCGATGAAGCTCCAGGCTTGGCCCACCGGAGCGCGCGTGCCCGCGAGCGCGATGAATGCGATCAGGAGCATGATCGCCCAGACCACGAGGAAGCTGTACCAGTGCGCCCGCGGTACGTTGCGGCGGGGATTCTGGATCTCCTCGCCCGTCTGCGCGATGATCTCGTAGCCTTCGAACGCGATGAACATGATACCCATCGAGAGGAAGACGTTCGACAGGTTCGTGAGCGTGCTGGAGTCCTTGAAGAAGGGCGTCAGGTTTGTCTTGGCAAGCGCCGGGTTGCTCCAGATGTGCCACAACCCGGCGCCGATGAACACGGTCACGGCGACGAGGACGAGGCTGTTGATGACGTTCTCCGCCTTGATGCCGATCTTGACGCCGAGATAGTTGAGAAGCAGGAACAGGCCGGCGACGAAGAGGGCCAGACCACGAACCAGCGCGGCGTTGTCCCCGTGTGCAAATCCTGCCATCTGGACGAGGAGGAAGATGAACGCCGCGCTGGCCAGCGCGTACAGGCTGCAGGCGATGACGTGGCTGAACCAGCCCAGCCAGCCGCCGAGAAATCCAAGCGACCTCCCGAGCGCTTGCCGCACCCACAAGTAGCCGCCGCCGGCGTCGTCGGAGACGGCACCGAGGTCCGCGTAGACCATCAGCGTGGGGATGGTGACGAAGCCGTTCAGGATCAGCGCGAGGATGACGCCGTTGCCGGAGACGCTGGAGGCAAGGCCGAGCAGGACGAAGACGCCGCCGCCCATGAGTGCCCCGATACCCATGAGGGTCGCATCGGCCAACGTGATCTCGCGCGCCAGCCGGACTTCGCCGCCCTTGGCCTCGACCTTCGCGTCCGGTGTCGGTGGCACGGCCAATGCGGGCGGCAGGTCGCCGGCGGGCGTCGGCGGCCACCTCGGCGCAGCGCCGTCCGACTCAGGAGAGGGTCCGGCGGCGTCCACCGCCGCGGCGAGATGCCGGACTCACTTCAGCCCTTTGGTAGCGCTCCAGGAGAGGCGTCGAGCGCCCGTGAGCCCGGCCGCTTGGCCGCGTCGTGCCTTGGGGCAGGCGGTCACGACGTAATGGTCAGGTCCGTCGGGCAGTTGCCGACGCCGTAGATGTACAGCGTCGAGCACACGCGGACGCGCGGGCCGTGGGGCTGCACGCAGGCGCCGGCGCCCTGAAGGCCGAAGCCGACGACGGCGCAGATGCCTTGGGAACCGTAATCCCCGCCGCATGCAGCGACCGTGTTGGGGTTGCCGACGCAGACGGGTTTGGCATCCGTCGCCGGGACGATGGACAGTGCGGCAAGGAGGAGGGCGGCGACGGCGAGCAGGGTCTTCATGGACGGAATCCTGGCCCATTCGGGCCGCGGCGGCATGGGGCGTGCGGCTCTTAATGCGCGCGGCGGCGCCTGCGGGCACCCGTCGAGGAGGGCGTCTCGATGCGCTGTCCATGATGTCCACGCGCGGCACGAGTCGGCATTCCACCTGGCGGGGGTCCGGAGGACGGGCGTCTGGCCTGGGCGGTCGCCGTGCGACCGCCCCGTCCGCTAGGGGGTCTTAGGGGGCGCGCAGCGCCCCCTAGTGCCCTCGCGACGACCGAAATGGGTACAGTCGGCGGGCGAGCGGCCGAGCGAAGCCCGCCGCACATACCCATTTCGGATGCGGGAAATCGGATTTGAACCGATGAACCACAAATGCTTGCCCCCGAAGGGGCTCCGCCCCTTTCGAAACCCCGAGGGCGGCTTCGCTTCGCTCAGCCACCCCATCGTCCCGACCCGTCATGAGTGCGGGAGATCGGATTTGAACCGATGAACCACAAAGGACTAGCCCCTCAAGCTAGCGCCGTTGACCAGGCTTGGCAACTCCCGCATGGGGACGGGTCGGGGCGTGTGAACGGGAATTTTGGCAACTCCCGCGGGTGGATGGAAAGAGGTTGGGGAAAAGGGCGGGCCGCCCCGGCAGCGGCCCAGGCGGCACCTTGCGGCGCACGCCACGCCGCAGACGCCGAAGCGTCCGCGGCTGACGCGAGGGGTGAGATTTGAACTCACGCGGGAAAATCCCACCGCCTTAGCAGGGCGGCGCGCTACCGGGCTATGCGACCCCCGCATTCCGGCACGATCAAGCGCGCCGTCAGCGTTGCGGCCGACTTGAGGGTGCCATTTAATGGTTTAGGGGTCAGGCGCGGGGGCCAAGGCGGGACAGCGCCGGCACCCGGACGCGGCTCGCAAGCATGACTGCGGCTGGGTTGGCTTCCCTGCGAAGATTGGCGCCATCCGGCCAAACCTTTGCCTTGCGGGCCGCAATCTTGGGCCCGATGTGTCGGGTGCGGTAGGCCAAGGCGACCGTCTGGAACGTGTGGTAGACCCAGGGCCCGTCCGGATTCTCGAGCTTGGATTCGTCCAGGGCGGCCTGAATGAATGGCTCGAAGTTGTTGTACCACATGACGATGGGCCAGCCATAGAGTTGATCCGTTGGATTCTCGTGGATGATGCCCTTCTGCAATGCTACGGCCACAATTTCCAGGTGGTTCAGGATGATGTTCAGGTCTTCCGCCGCGTTGACGTCATGAGCGAAGAGGGCGTCAAGATAGCCCCTGGTGTACTTGGCGTTGGCGTCGTAGAGTACCGTCTTGCGGAAGCGCTGACGCTTGTCGGCAATCTCGCCATCGTTCCACCGGCTTGCAAGGTCGATGGTCGTCTTGTTGCGGTTCCATTCGTCGAGCTTCAACCCCACGATGATGGTCCCATACGCCAAGAAAACCGTCGACTCGACCAGAAGCGCCGTCGTGAACGCGGCGTCTTCCGGGAAGGCGAAACGAAGTCCGTACCCGGCGGCCCCGGCAACCGCGAAGACGAGGGCGAGGTGCAAGGCGTTGGCAATCCAGCGACGCATCGCCAGCCCTCCTCAGGCCTGGTTTCTTGCCAGTCGCAATCCGCTGCGTCCCTTCATCGAGTTGCCTGGTTCGGCCCACAGCCTTGGGTCGGGGGCGCCGAACGTGACTGTGTACAGTTCGACGGTGCGCTGGAACTGGGCGTGCATGCCGGCGCCGGTCGCGTCGGGGATGTGGTCGATGAACTCGCCGAACACGGCGGCGCACCACTGCCGGTAGAGTGGGGTGTCGAGCACCGCTTGGTGCCAGAATTCGTCGACGACCTTGGACGGCGACAGCGACTCGTCCGGGTGGTTGAAGCAGAGCGCCGCGAACCGGCGAAATTCTTGCTCGACCGCGGCCGCGTCGCGTTCGCCCGATTTGGCGATGCGCTGCGTGACGGGGCTGAGGTCGAAGGACCAAATGGCCTGTGAGCCGGAGAGCGGGGGCATGTGTTGCACCTTCGCTTGGGAGTCGGGGCGGCGCTAGTTAAGGTTCCCGGACGGCGGCCTACGTCATTCTCCTGAACCGCCAAACCGCAAGCGGCGCAAACACGGCGATAATTCCCAAGCACCACAGGATGGCGATCCACCACGCGTCGCCGGCTGGCGTGCCTAGGGACCAGGCGCGTACGGCGTTGGTTCCCTGACTGACGGGTTGGCCGCCGGCGAAGCCCCGCAGCCAGTCGGGCATGGTCGTCGTGGGCACGAAGATGCTGCTCATGAAGACGAGCGGGAACACCCAGGTGAAGCCGACCATTTCGGCGGCTTGAGCGTTCTTCACGATGATGCCAAGAGTCGCAGCGATGCACGAGAAAGCAAGGGAGAAGAGGATGCTGAGGCCGACGGCGCAGAGGGCCCCGATGGCGTCGCCGTGGAAGCGGTAGCCGACGGCGAAGCCGACGCCGACCATGATGAACATGGCGACGACGTTCCACAACGTGTCGGTCAGGACGCGGGCCACGAGGACGGTGCCGCGCGTGATGGGCAGCGAGCGGAAGCGGTCCATGACGCCTTTCTGCACGTCCTCGGCGATCTTGATGCCGGTGCCGGTCGCGCCGAAGATGACGGTCTGCAGGACGATGCCCGGGATGGCGTAGTCGGCGTAGGAGCCGTTCTGGGTGGTGGGTCCGATGGCGCCGCCGAAGACGAAGACGAACAGAAGCGTGAACATGATGGGCTGGATGACGGTGTACACGATGAGCTGGGGGACGCGGACGTAGTGCAGCAGGTTGCGCCGCGTCATCAGCATGGCATCCGCCGCCGCCCAGCCGGCGCGGCGCATCAGGCTCGCTTCGCTCATGGGCCGGCCCCCTTTGGCGTGCGGCCTTTTCTCCCGGACTTGACCGTCTCGTCGATGGCGGCGTGACCGGTGATGGCAAGGAACACGTCGTCGAGGGTGGGGTGGCGAAGCGACACGTCGAGGGCTTCCACTTTGGCCTTGTCGAGGAGGCGCACGGCGTCGGTGAGCGTGCTGGTCCCCTTCTTCGCCGGCAGGGACAGCCGCAGGCGGGAGGGGTCGGCTTTGGGGGACAAGGAGGTCAGTGCAGCCGTGCCGGACTTCATCGCCTTGGCATCCGCAAAGGTGACCTCGACGACGTCGCCGCCGACGCGGGCCTTGAGTTCGGCGCTCGTGCCTTGCGCGATGACGCGGCCGAGGTCGACGACGGCGATGCGGTCGGCGATGCGGTCGGCTTCCTCGAGGTACTGCGTGGTCAGTAGGATGGTCTTGCCGCGGCGGCGCAGGTCCTCGATGATGCCCCACATGGCCAGGCGCGACGGCGGGTCGAGACCGGTTGTCGGTTCATCGAGGAAGATGACGTCAGGGTCGCCAATCAGGCCGGCCGCGAGGTCGAGCCGCCGCCGCATGCCGCCGGAGTACGTGCGGGCGGGGCGGTCGGCGGCCTCCTCGAGGTCGAAGCGGCGCAGCAGGTCGGCGGCGTTCGCCTTGGCCTGGGCCTTGGGCTGGTGGTAGAGACGGGCGACCAGGATGAGGTTCTCGCGGCCGGTCAGGTTTTCGTCGACGGCGGCGGATTGGCCGGCAAGTCCGATGATGCGGCGGAGGGCGGCGGGCGAGTGGCGCACGTCGTGGCCTGCGACGATGGCGGTGCCGGAATCGAAGCGAAGCAACGTCGTCAGGATGCGCACCAGGGTCGTCTTGCCGGCGCCGTTTGGCCCGAGAAGGCCGAGGACCGTGCCCTGTTCGACCACGAGGTCGACGCCGCGGAGTGCTTCCACCTTGCCGAAGGATTTCTTGACAGCCTTGACGTCGATGGCGGAGGGCACACGGCGGCGACAGCCGAAACGTGGAAAGGCGTTGCCCCGCGGGCAGTGAAACCTTCCCTAGCCCCGTACCATTGGCTGGCCCGGCATGTCGTGCGGCGCCAGCGGGGCCCGCAGCGAGCCATCCCGCAGCCCCACGACGACTTGGCCGATGGCCTGTGCATCGATGCCGTAGTGGCGGTACAGTTCCTTCGGGTCGCCGCTTTGCGTAAATCCGTCTTGCACGCCGACGCGCCAGAGTTTCGCGGGCACGCCTTCGCCGCTCAGACACTCGGCGACGGCGGAGCCGAGGCCGTTGTGGATGAAGTGGTCCTCGGCCGACACGACGAAGCCCGTCTCGCGCCCGGCCTTGGCGATGAGCGTGCGGTCGATGGGCTTGACGCTGCCCATCGCGATGACGCGAACGCCGAGCCCCTTGGCCTTGAGCGCCTTGGCGGCGTCGAGGGCTTCCGTGACTTGCGGGCCGTTGGCGATGATGCTCGCGTCGTCGCCTTCGTGCAGGACATGGCCCTTGCCCCACTGGAACTCGTAGTCCTCGGGAAAGATGACTGGTACCGCGGCACGCGTCGAGCGCATGTAGGCCGGGCCGCGGCGGAGGTACATCGCCAGCACGGCGCTGCGGGCTTCGACTGCGTCACACGGGGCGACGACTCCCATCGTTGGGAGCGTGCGGAAGACGCCGACGTCCTCGAGGGCGTGCGCCGAGCTGCCGTCTTGTCCCGTCATGAGTCCGCCATGCGAGCCGCAGAACTTGACGTTCAGGTTCTGGCGCGCGACACAGTTGCGGATCTGCTCCCAGCCGCGCTGCAGGAAAATCGCGAAGGAACTTGCGAACGGGACCTTTCCCATGTGGGCGAGTCCCGCCGCCGTGACGACCATGTCCTGCTCGCTGATGCCCATCTGGTAGAAGCGGTGGGGGAACTCCTTGGCGAACCAGTGGCTGCGCGTTGATTCTGCGAGGTCGGCGTCGAGGGCGACCACTTCGGCGTGCGTTTGGCCGAGGCGCAGAAGGCCGCGGCCGTAACCGTCCCGGACGGAGATCTTCTCGCCAATCTGCCAGCGCGCCGGCTGCATCGTGGCCACGGGGGCGGACATCAGGCACCCCGGTAGTTGCGCGCGTTGTACTGCGAGACCTGGAAATACGCCAGGACGCCGCTGCCGACGCCGCAGGCGAGTACCAGGGGCCACGACCACGCCATGAATGCGTACGGGAACAGGCCGCAGGCGATGCCGACGAGGCCGCAACCGGCCAGCAGGAGCTGCTGCGTCGTCGGGGGTCCGTCCGACGCCGGGGCGGGATTGGCGGGGACCTTGGCCGATTTCCGCAACTGGGCGTCCAGCCGCATCAGGCATGCGATGCCGAGGACGCCGAGGACGACGGCGACGACCGTGAGGGGCATGTTGGTCATGCCTTCGCCTCCGTCGGCGTCTCGCCCAGTTCGGCCAGCGCCTTCGCCATCTCTTCCTTCGTGAGAGCGCGACCGTGGAATTCCGGCTTGCCGATCATGAAGCTGACGCCGTGTCCTTTCTGCGTGTCCATGACGAGGCACTGCGGCTTGCCGACCACGTGCTCGGCGTCCTCGTAGGCGGCCAGGATGGACTTGAGGTCGTGGCCGTCGAGGGTGCGCGTCCAGAAGCCGAACGCCTTGAATTTCGCCTCGATGTCGGCGACGTCCTTCACGTCCTTCGTCCAGCCGTCGATCTGGATCTTGTTGGCGTCCACGATGACGCAGACGGTGTCGAGTTTCCGGTGGCTTGCCGTGAGGGCCGACTCCCAGATGTTGCCTTCCTGCAACTCGCCGTCGCCGAGGACGACGTAGACGCGCCCCTTGCGGCCGTCGATGCGCTTCGCCAGGGCGCAACCGTTGCCGTAGCCAAGACCCATGCCGAGACTTCCCGTGCTCATCTCGATGCCGGGAATCTTGCGGTCGGCGTGGCCTTGCAGCAGGCCGCCGAACTTGCGCAGCCGGGTGAACTCGGACTTCGGGAAGAAGCCCAAATCGCCAAGCACCGCGTAGAGGCCGGGCGCGCAGTGTCCCTTGCTGAGGATGAACAGGTCCCGGTCCGGGTCCTTCGGGTTCTGCGGGCTCACGTTCATCTTGTTGTAGTACAAGGCGACGAGCAACTCCGCCATCGAAAACGAGCCGCCGGGGTGCCCCGAGCCGGCACCAAACGTCATTTTCAGGACCTCCACCCGCAGGAGCCGAGCCTTCTCCGTCAACTCGGCGATGGACAAGGGCGTTCGGGCGACGCTGGCGGTGGTCGTCTCGGGCACAATCGGGCGACCCCTGGCCGCCGGATAAGGATTGGGCGCGGGGCCTCCTGTGCGGCGGGACCATCCAGAACGCTCTTGAGGCGGGGGGCCTCCACGCCATCCCATGAAGATTCTGGCCGCCCTGGCCCTCCTCGTGGCCGTCACGTTCGCAGGCTGCTCGTCCACGAAGACCGACGACACGCCGGCTTGCCCCGACATCCATGCCGTGACGAACTCGACGGTCTTTCCCGCGGGCTGCCCGATGCCCGTGGCGCCCAGCATCCACCTCGGCGCTTCGTCCTACACGGTGGCCGTCTTTGGCTCGCTGCCCATCACGTGGAGCATCGCCAACGGCACTCACAGCGGCGGCCACGCCATGATCGCAATCGCCAAGCTCAGCCACCACTCGGTCCCCACGGCCGAACTCGCAGGACCTGGCACATACGGCGTCAAGGACCTTGCCGGCGGCGAGGTCCACCAGAACCTGCCACAGTCGTTCAACTACACGTCACCGGCCGGCGCCTTCACCAAGGACTTGATCGGCACGCGCTACATGCGCATCTACGCGCAGATCCGCGCCGACGACCTGCCGCTGCGCGACTACTGGAGCGACGAGGTCACGGTCACCGTGACGCCGGTCCAGCCGACGAACGTCGTGCGCACCATCATTCATGGCGCTGGTGGTTTCCAAGGAGGACTCACACCGCCGTCCCCCGTCTCCGCGAACCTCGGCGACACCCTCGTCTTCGAAAACGACGACGCCATGGCGCACACCTTCACGCTTGTCAGCCACCCAAGCTGCGCGCCCCTCGTCAACCCCGTTGCGCTCGCAGCCGGCGTGCCATCGCACACGAGCGGCCCGAGCCCCGGTATCTTCCTCGACTGTCCGGGAGACTACAAGTTCGACAGCGACGACCAGCCCACGAAGCTGTCGACGACGATCACCGTCAACCTGTGAGTCAAAGGCTACAAGCCCGGGCCCCTTGACCGCATCGTGCACACGACCCTTGTGCCGTGCGAGGAAGCCATCCACCACCTCGACCACGCCGACTGGCTCTTCGTCGATTGCCGCTTCGAGCTTGCCGACCCGAACAAGGGAGTGCGCGAGTACGCCAAGGGCCACATCCCGGGTGCCTTCTACGCCGACCTCGGGCGCGACCTGTCGGGTCCCGTCGGCGACGGCCACAAAGGGCGACATCCCCTCCCGATGGTGGGTGCCTTCCAGCGCTGGGCCGGCCAGCAAGGCATCACGCCGACGACGCAGGTGGTCTGTTACGACGATGTCGCTGGCCAGTGGGCAAGCCGCCTGTGGTGGCTGCTGCGCTACTACGGCCACAAGAACGTCGCCGTCCTCGACGGCGGACTCACCCGCTGGAAGGCGATGGGCTTGCCCTTGCGAACGCAGCACGAGAAGGCGCGCAAGGCCACGACGTTTCTCGGCCAGCCAGGGCAAATGCTGACGGTCACGGCCGAAGAGATTGCGACCGGCTCCGTCGTCCTCGTCGACGCGCGGGCTCCGGAGCGCTTCCGTGGCGAGGTCGAACCCATCGACAAGCGCGCCGGCCACATCCCCGGTGCCCGCAGCGTGCCGTTTGCGGGCAACGTGGGGCCCGACATGCGCTTTCTCTCCGCCGAAAAACTTCGCGAGCGCTATGCGGGCATCGAGGGAAAAGTCGCATGCTACTGCGGCTCCGGCACGACGGCGACGCTCGACGTCTTGGCCTTGGAGGTCGCCGGGCTGCCGACGCCTGCACTCTATCCTGGCTCGTGGAGCGAGTGGAGTTACCCCGAGGCGGGGCGGCCGATCGAGACGGGTCCTGTGCCGCCCGCTTGAGGCGCAAAGTCGTGGCCGGCGCCAACCGAGCAAGCCAACCACCGCTTCCGCCGAGACCCCTTTGTTGGTGCTGGTGAGCTCTTGCACGTCCGGCAAGCCCACCGGCTGGGAGCAGATTCCGCCGATTCTGCCGTACCGGTTTGTTCAATCTGCGGGGCATCCAGGTGGACGACCAACTGGAAGGCATCTGCGGAATGCCACACCAAAACCCTGAAGCGCGACACTTGGTGGCCCCGTCGATGGCGAAGCACGCGGTCGCAACGGAGGCCACGGGCGGTCCGCGCGGCAAGTCGCCGCAGCACATCGTCAAGGTGGCCGTCGTGCAGACGCATGCCTCGGACGACGCCGCCGACAACTTGGCGCGCACGCTCAAGCTCATCGATGCGGCGGCGAAGAAGGGCGCCAACATCGTGTGCACCCAGGAACTTTTCCTGACGCCGTACTTCTGCCAGGAGGAGGACCAGGCCAACTTCGACCTCGCCGAGGCGATTCCTGGTCCGACCACGAAGGCCCTGGCGGCGAAGGCGAAGCAGCACGGCATCGTCATCGTCGGCAGCCTGTTCGAGAAGCGGGCCCGTGGCTTGTACCACAACACGGCCGTCGTCCTCGACGCGGATGGGGCCCTTCTCGGCAAGTACCGGAAAATGCACATCCCCGACGACCCGCGCTTCTACGAGAAATTCTACTTCGCGCCCGGCGACCTCGGCGTGCAGGTCTTCGACACAAGGTTTGGCAAGATCGCCCCACTCATCTGCTGGGACCAGTGGTACCCCGAGGCTGCGCGGCTTGCGGCCCTCAAGGGCGCCGAGATCCTGCTCTACCCGACGGCAATTGGAACCTGGGTGGGCGAAATGGAATACAAGCCGAGCCAGCACGACGCGTGGCACACAATCCAGCGCAGTCATGCCGTCGCAAACGGCTGCTTCGTCGTCGCGGCAAACCGCATCGGCAAGGAAGGCGAACTGCAGTTCTGGGGCCACTCCTTCGTGGCGCGCCCGATGGGCATCGTGGCCGCCGAAGCCGGCGAGAAGGAGGAAGTCCTCGTCGTCGCCTGCGACCTCGGCGAGATCGAGAGCGCGCGTCGTGGCTGGCCGTTCCTTCGCGACCGCCGCGTCGACGCGTACGAGAACCTCCTCAAACGCTACGTCGACGCGTGAAACTCCGGCGGCCGCATGCGCCGGCCCAGGATGATGGTGATGATGGCGAGGCCGCCGATGCCTGCGGGCCACATCCACCAACGTGATTCGCTCCATGACAAGGGTGCAGGATTGGGGCCCAGCGAGGTCCCGACCGAGGCGCCCGGAGGGGGCAACGGCGTACCATCTGTGTTCTGGTAGAAGTGGTCGCCCACCAGCTCGTCGAAAGTGCAGCCAGCAGGACAACCCATGGACCCCGAATCTGTCTCCACCATCCCCTCGATGGAGTACGCAGTCGGTACGAAGTAGTCGCCGCGGTGCGCGTGCAGGAGGGTGGCCGGGACGATGACGGTGACGCTGGAACCCGACACGTCGCCCGTGACCGGCGTGAGGCTCGTCCCATCGTAGACCGTGAAGGACCAGCCGCGCTCCGGACCGCCGTATCGGGCGCCGGGTTCCATCTTTGTCAAGTTCTCCGAATCGTACCTGGCGACCAGAAGAATTCCCTGGCCCGCCGCCGGCAGAGCGCCCAGGTCGGCCACCGTGAAGGTAAAGCGGACGGTGTCTGGGGCATCAGTCACTTGCAGGTCCACGAGGTCGGCTGCCGAGAACGGCAGCATGGCGGGCGCTGCGCTGGGCGGGGTCGGGCCGAGCGACCAAGCCGCGTCTCCCCGCGGATCGGAGAAGGAATCCTGGCCTGCGTCGGCCAGCGGCGCCAAGACCACGAGGAAAAATCCCGCGACGAGCGCGGATCCGACGGCCACGGGCAAGCAAGACCGGATGGCCCCAATCAAGCTTGTCGTGGCACGGGTGGACAGACGGGGGACCACAACCGCTAAACCGGCGCTTGGCTGAGTCGGCCGCATGCGAAGCCTCGCCATCCTGTCCACGGCCTTGTTCGTGGGCGCCATCCTTGCCGGTTGTTCCGGCAGCACACCGGCCCCGACCACGACCACGCAGCCGCCGGTCCAACGGGGCATCCCGGCAATGACCTTCGCAAAGCCGGTCACGGTCGACGGGGCGCGCATCGCGAGCGAGCCTTCCATCAAGGTCGCCAAGGACGGCACCATCTTCGTCACGGCGCCCACGGGGACCGTCAAGTACGCGACCCGGCCCTTCGACTTGCCCGTCATGGCCGGCAAGGGCGCATTCCAGAGCGCAATCTGGTCGAGCCGCGACAACGGCACGACTTGGGCCTTCGCCGACACCCTCGGCGTCTTGCCGTACCACAGCGCGCTTCCGGGCGGCGGCGACGCAGACCTCGCCATCGACGCGGCGGGCACCATCTTCATGGCCGACCAGGAAGGCTTGGCCAACGAGGCCGTCTCCACGAGCCACGACAACGGCGCCACGTGGGAAGCCGCGGGTCCGCTTGGCTCGGGCGTGCCGGACACGGACCGCATGTGGCTCTGGCCTGACCCGACGACGCCGGGCACCGTCTACATGAACTACGATATGAACGGCCGCCAGATCAACGTCGCCAAGACCACGGACGACGGCAAGACGTGGACCGCAGTGTTCACGCCCGCCGCCTCGACGGCGCCCGGCCCCATCGTCGCCACCAACCAGACCGTCGCCTTCAGCTACAACAACGGCGCGGCCCTCGAGTTCGTCCACAGCGAGGACAAGGGCCTCACCTGGAAGCAGGATGACCTCAAGGACAACGGCACGGCCATCCAGTCCGGCGCCATCGACCTGTTCCCGCAGACCTTCGCCGACACCAAGGGCACGCTGTACATCGCGTGGCTCGAGGCGGGCACGACGGCCAACGGCACGAAGGGCAACGCCGTGGCGTACATCTTCAGCCACGACGCCGGCAAGACGTGGAGCCCGAAGACGGTGGCCTTCACGCTCCCGGGCGCCGCCATCTTCCTGTGGGGAACTGCGGGCTCGAGCGGCCGCATCGGCTTCTCCTGGTACGAAGCCCCCAAGCCTGCAGGCGCCTACTACATCCACGCGGGCATCGTCATCGACGCCGACACGGACGAGCCGATGATGGTCGACGCGCGCGTGCAGACCATGCCGGCCCGCCCGGACCCGCCGTGCACGAACGGAGTGGGCTGCACCTCCGGCCGCGAACTCGGCGACTTCCAGCAATGCGCCATCACGCCCGACGGTACGCTCGTCGTGTCCTACGTCGTCGTCTCCGGCTTGAACGAGGCCGGCCAACCCAACGGCGGCCACATCACGTTCGCGCGCCTGGCAGAAGGCCCGAAACTGCTTGACGGGACGGACACGTTCACGCCGTGGCGCGTCTGATTGGGGCATCGCAGCGCTAGGGCCCAATCCAACGATGGTTTGGTCGGGTTGTGACCCTCCAACGTGCGGGGTCATTCTCGACTGTCTGAATACGCGGGCGGGCAAGTCATACTCGGTTGGCGCCCGGTGGAGAGGAAGCACTTTAAGCGGGGGATCGGGTGTCCAAGTTGATGGCTTCGAAGGCGAGTCGTGCCGACTGTGCGGCGGGGCGTCAATACGCCTGCGGCATTCCAGCCACTGATCCCCCATGCCCTTCCTGAGCAAACGTTCGCGGGTTTGGGCCGTATTCCTTTCGGCGGCATCGTTCGGCGCAATTCTTTCAGGGTGTGCGGCGCCAACGCTTGAAACTGGGGGGTGCCAGACCGGGTCGTCATCGGCGGCGAATCTGCCTGCCTTCAGCGACGTTTCCTACTTGGTATCGGGATCCTACCTCGACGACGCCCTGCTTGACTTCTCGCTGCATTATTCTGGCGGTGGGCATCGAATCGATGTCACGGCGGGCGGCGTCGGAGTGGCATCGTTAAGCATGGATGAGGGGAGTGGCCTGCCCGCCACCTTGCAGGCACAAATGCTCCTGGAGCGCGATGGGCATTGGATTCCGGACCCCAGTCGGACCCTTATCATCACGCCAAGCTACGGAAACCCAGTCCTGGGGACCATCTACCTGGACCTTTTGCTGCTTCCGTACAACCCCCTACCGCCCCCGTCGTGGTTGTACAACACTGGATTGCAGGCCAGTTTTGGGTTCGATGGCCGGGTGTGGACGAACGCCACATCCGTGCTTCTGCATGCCAATCCGTACGCCGACCGTTTCGGTGTCAACGTCACCGAGTCATGGTCCCTCGACGACCCCGTTTTCCCGGCCACACACCGCATCCAATCGAGGGTAGCCGAAGGCCTCCAGTGGAGCATCGTCCTGCAGCGGCTTACACCGGCGTCGTCGTTGCCGCACTGGCCGGTGTTCTGCGCAGCGGCGCCGCTTGAGCTGCCAAAGGGGGAACGCTTTGCTTGGACGGGGGTGCCTCCCCTTGGCGATGGTGAAGTGGGTCGGGAGTTTGATTCGTTCCGCCAGGCGATTGAACACGACAATCAAGACCTTAATTTCGAGGCCGGGACCGCGCTTTGGGGAACTGGCAGCATCTGGAGGATCGACTCCAATCCCATTCCTAATTCTCCGATCCCTTGGTACTTCGGCTACGTCCGTGTCGAGATTCCGAAGGGTGGTTCGGCCGGCGTGATTGGGGAACACCGGGCGGTCGCCGGAGTCGCCACCCCGTGGCAGACGACGCGGGACAACCATCCGAGCGGCCTGCAACTCCCGGTGCATGGGCCGTTGCCGGAACTCTTCACGCTCACGGATCTTTTCCAACGTTGGAATGTCTCGTTGACGGACGACTATGTCTTACTCGTCAACTACGACTTCCTCACATCTGAACCCGCGGTTGGGGTGGTGCTCGGTTTTGCGGGCCCATGCGAGGGCGGCACGGCCGTTTCCAACTATGTATCCGCTTGGACCGGCGAGGTCCTGTACCGCGAACCGTACCCGTGTTGAGGCCAGGCGCATGGTACTGTGAAAGCGATGCTTTCACCTGATGCGACGCGCTCAAGGTTCGCGCCTCCCGGGATTGGTCCGAAGGCGCAACGTGCATCCGAAGGCCACTGTTGCGTTGATGGCTGGGCACGCATCGCCGTCGCTTACTTCGCCGGCAGCGTGGCCACGAACTTGCGTGACCTCTCAATCCATTCGCGCAACTGGTCGTCGTCCGCGATGACCTCGGCGTCGACGAGGACCCAGCCCTTCATGGCTTTCCCGCGTTGCTCGAACGGTTTCACGCCTTCCTCCTTGAGGATGGAGGCCGTCTTTTCCGGGGCGCAGCGGATGATGATGCACGGGTCCGGCATTCCAGCTTCGCTCATCACGGCCGTGACGAGGTTGCCGCGTTCCATCCAGCCGACGCCGCCGAACATCTTCTTCTCCTTGGCTTTGGGGAGAACGTCGCGGATGCGTTCGGCGAGACCCTCGTCGTAGGCCATGCACGGGCATGCGGGTGGCCTCCCTGAACGTTTCGCACAATTGCAGCGGTGGACCGAGCGCGTCAGCGCGAGGCCGCGGGGGGTCTCGGGGGCAGCAGGCCCCCGCGCGGGGGGACAGGGGCGGGGGGCAGAGCCCCCCGCCGCGCGGCCGCAGGTCGCGCAGCGGATCGACCGAGCTTTCGGTCGAAGGCGAACCCTTCAAGTCGCGCCTTTCCATCGTCGCCACGTGAAGGCCGCCCTGCGCATCGCCCTTCGTGGTCCTGTCCCGACGCCCAAAGAGCAGGGCTACCACATGCCCGCCGAGTGGGAGCCGCAGGATTCCGTCTGGCTCGTCTGGCCGCGCGACCCGCTCACGTGGCCCGACCGCATCGACGCGGCCCGCAACACGTTCCTCTCCGCGATGAAGGTCATCACGCCGCGGCAACGCGTCGACCTGGTCGTGCACCACGAACTCATCGCCGAGTGCCGCAAGACGGTCACGGGCGCCGGCATCAAGAACGTCTACTTCCACGGCGTCGACCACCAGGATTCCTGGATCCGCGACTATGGGCCGCTCTACTTGGTGAAGGGGCCGCCGGAGAAACGTGAGCGACTGGCCGTGCGCTTCCAATTCAACGCCTGGGGGAACAAGTACAAGTCGCTGCTGAAGGACCGCAAAGTCATCGGCCAACTCGAAGGCGCGCTGCGTGCCCCCCTTGCGTCGGTCGACATCGTGCTGGAGGGCGGCTCCGTCGACGTCGACGGCCAGGGCACCGTGCTCACGACCAAGCAGTGCCTGCTCAACAAGAACCGCAACCCAGACATGGCCCAAGGCGAGATCGAGCGCCACCTCGAAGAGTATCTGGGTATTCAGAAAGTGCTCTGGCTCGGGGATGGCATCGAGGGCGACGACACGGACGGCCACGTCGACGACGTCGCCCGCTTCGTCGGCCCGACCCTTGTTGCGGCCTGCGTGGAGGAGGACGAGAACCACCCCAACCACGAGCCGCTGGACACCAACCTGCAGATCCTGCGCAACGCGACGGACGCCCACAACCGCCCCATCCGCGTCGTCGAGTTGCCGATGCCGAAGGACGTGATGGGAGACGAAGGCAAGCCGTTGCCCGCAAGCCACGCAAATTTCCTCATCACGAACGCCGCCGTGTTGATGCCGACGTTCGGCGGGGCCTCCGACGAGGTGGCGCGGCGCCGGCTGCAGCAGTGCTTCAAGGACCGCCCTGTCGTCGGCCTTGACTGCCGCGACTTGGTCTGGGGAATGGGCACCATCCACTGCCTGAGCCAACAGGTCCCGGCGGCAGCCGTTGCCGATGCGTCCGCCCTGGAGCAGTTCGTCTCCGGCGTCAAGGTCGACGGCATGCGGACCGACCGCCTGGCGCGCGACTGAAAAGGCCCATGATTGGGCCGATAAAGCTTGCCCAGCACCCACTTAACCTGCCCAGGCGGACGTGCAGGCATGGACGCCATTCTCATAGCCTCCAACCAGGCCGTGGTCGCGCCGATGCCGGCCCGCCCGGCCACCCGAGCCCTCCGCATCCTCCTCGCCGACGACAGCCCCCTCGACCGTCGCATCATCCAGGAACTCCTGCGGCGCTTGGGCGCCGTCGCTGACGTCGCGGCCGACGGCAACGAGGCGGCCGACGCCGCCAGCGACAAGCCGTACGACCTCGTCCTCATGGACATCCTCATGCCCCACCTGGACGGTCTCGAGGCAGCCAAACGGATTATCGCCAGGCTCCCGCCGGGCAAGGCGCCGCGGATCGTCGCCATCACTGGGGATCCCCTGCTGGCCAGCCCCGAGCGGTGCCGCCAGGCCGGCATGGCAGCCTACCTCGCCAAACCCGTGCGCCCCGAACAACTCAAGGCCATCCTGGACGCCGCCGCTGAAGCGCGCCGGCCGTAGGCCCCCGGTCGCAAGGCTCATGACCCCGCCGCTTGTGTCGGATGCGTGCAGCGCAAGACAAGGATTCTGATCCTCTGCGTCGCGGGCCTCCTCGTGGCGTCGGCCGCCGTGACCATCGCCGTCGTCGCCCGCGGCCCCACGGATTCGGGATGCCGCGGCGACCCCGCGACGGATCCCGCCGGCTGCCCGTCGCACGAGCGCCTGCGCCGCTACTGCGCCGAGCACCCGCGTGACGCCAAGTGCCACCCGTCGGACGCGTCGCGGCCGCAGCGCGGCACGCCGTAGTCCTTTCGCCACCAGAACCGCCATCGGACGGTTTCAAGACCCCTACGGGCGTGCGGCCGGTCCATGGCCCATCTGAGCGCCTCGTACAGCATCACGGTCCGGCTGCAAATCGACAACAAGCCGGGCATGCTGGGCAAGATCGCGACCCGCATCGGCGAGCTGGGTGGCTCCATCGGCGCCATCGACATGGTGCGCACCGAGCAGGGCGGCAAGGTCCTGGTCCGCGACATCTCCATCGACTGCAGTTCGGAGGAGCACGTCGAGACGATGCGCAAGGGCCTGCAGGACATGGATGGCGTCAACGTCGTCGCCGTCTCGGACCGCGTCTTCCTGGCGCATCTGGGCGGCAAACTCACGACGCACTCCAAGATTCCCCTCAAGACGCGCGACGACCTGTCCATCGCCTACACGCCCGGCGTCGCCCGCATCTGCTGGGCCATCGCGAAGGACAAGTCCGCTTCGTTCAACCTCACCATCCGCAAGAACTGTGTCGCCGTCGTGTCGGATGGGTCCGCCATCCTGGGCATCGGCAACCTCGGCCCCGAAGCTGCCATGCCGGTCATGGAGGGCAAGGCGCAGTTGTTCAAGGAATTCGGCGGCGTCGACGCGTTCCCCATCTGCATCGACGTCCATACCGCCGACGAGATTGTCGCGTTCGTGAAGGCCATCGCGCCGACGTTCGGAGGCATCAACCTCGAGGACATCGCGGCGCCCAAGTGCTTCGAAGTCGAACGCCGCCTGAAGAAGGAACTCGACATCCCCGTCTTCCACGATGACCAACACGGCACGGCCATCGTGATGCTTGCGGCCCTCACCAATGCGGCGAAGATCGTCAAGAAGGACTTCAGCACGCTCAAGATCGTCGTCTCCGGCGTCGGCGCCTCCGGCACGGCCTGCACCAAGATCCTGCTTGCCGCTGGCGCCAAGGACATCGTCGGCTGCGACTCCAAGGGCGTCGTCTCGAAGTCCCGCACGGACCTCAACGACGAGAAGAAGGAGTACGCCAGCATCACGAACCCGCGCAACGTGTCAGGGACGCTGCAGAGTGTCCTGAAGGGCGCCGACGTCTTCATCGGCCTCAGCGCGAAGGGCCTGCTGAAGCGCGCCGACATCCTCACGATGGGCAAGGATCCCATTGTCTTCGCGATGGCGAACCCGGACCCGGAGATCACGCCCGAGGAAGCCGGAGACACCGTCGCCGTCATGGCCACGGGGCGCAGCGACTACCCGAACCAGATCAACAACGTGCTCGCCTTCCCCGGCGTCTTCCGCGGCGCCCTCGACGCAGGAGCGACGGACATCAACGAGGCCATGAAGGTCGCAGCCGCGCACGCGCTTGCCGGCCTCATCTCGGACTCGGAGCGCAGTTCCGAATACATCATTCCCAGCACGTTCGACCCACGTGTTGGGAAGACCGTCGCGGCGGCCGTCAAGGAAGCCGCCATCAAATCGGGCTGCATCCGCAAGAAGACGCCCGGCTCGGTTCCCATCTTCGAGGAACACGTCAACGCGATGCACCGCTAGCATTCCGCAGATGCCTTCCAGTTGGTCGTCCACCTGGATGCCCCGCAGATTGACTCTACCCGCTTGGTCAATCCGTGGAATCTGCCCCCAGTCCGCGCCATTGCAGGACGTCCAAGAGCCCACGCGGGCGATGCCCAAAATCTCAGCGAAATCTGTGGATGAGGGGGGCGGGAACCCGGGAGAAGCAAACCGTGGCCAGGCGCCCCCATTCGAGGCTTGTGCGGCGTGCTTTATATGTGATGAAGGCGGATGCCAGAGTCGTCCCTGGAGGACCAATCATGAACACTTCCGCCAAACTGACCCTCGCAATCATGGCTACGGCCTTCCTGGCCTTCGCCGGCTTGGCCACCACCGTGGCCGCCGACCCTGGCCAGAACGCCCAAGACCGCAAGGACGCCGCCAAAGACAAGATGGAGGCCGCCAAGGAGCGCATGCAGGAGGCCCGCGACCACGCCAAGAAGGACCGCCGCCACCTCGCCGGCCTCGAGATGGCCATCAAGGTCCACGAGCGCATCCTCAACCGCACCGAGGAGCGCATCACGAAGCTCACCGAGAAACTGCAGTCTGGCAACCTCACCGGAAACCAGACGCAGGCCCTCGAGAAGCGCATCGAGAAGCTCAACGACCGCGTCGACAAACTCGAGGCCAAGATTCAGACCCTGAAGGACAAGCTGGCCGAGCTCAAGGCGAAGTGGCAAGCCCACCGCGCCCAGGCCGAACTCAAGCGCGGCGAAGACGACCTCGACGAGGGCGACGCCTCCGAGGGCTCCTCGACGTCGGAGTCGAGCTCCAGCACGAGCGGCTCGGCCTAAGCGGCCCATTCCCACCTCCTCCCTTCCACCCAACCCCCTTTTCTTGCGGCCGGCTTTCTGAAGTGGCCCGGCACGCCATATTCCAGCTTTTCCACTGGGGCCAACCGTTTGATGGCTGTCCGGCGGCGCTTAAGTATCCCGCCCGGACCTGCACGGCTGTCCCTGGAGGACTCGCATGACCCGCCAACCAACAGCCCGGAGCCTCGCCATCCCCCTCGCCGTCGTCCTCTTCATGGGCGCACTGGCGGGCCTCGCGACGGCCCAAGAACCCGGATCGTCGCCGTCCTGCACCGACACCAACTCCTGCCCGCCCCCGTGCGGCACCGATGCGACGGACCCGTGTCCTGCCCCTTGTGGTGAGGGCACCGACCATCCCTGCCCACCGCCTTGCGGCGACGGGACCGACCACCAATGCCCGGCCCCTTGCGGCCCGGACACCGACAAGCCATGCCCTCCGCCGTGTGGCCCCGACACGGACAAACCGTGCCCGCCGCCCTGCGGCCCCAACACGGACCACCCGACCTGTCCTCCCCCCTGCGGTCCGGGGACCGAGCACCCCGAATGCCCCTGCCCCACCGCCGGTGGCTCGAACTGCCCGCCGCCCTGCGGCCCCGGCACGGACCACCCGACCTGTCCTCCCCCGTGTGGCCCGAACACCCCACACCCGACGTGCCCGCCGCCATGCGGTTCGGCCGAAAAGCCCTGCCCGCCGCCCTGCAAGCCGGGCAGCGACCACCCGTGCCCGCCTCCGTGCGGCCCGCAGGCAAACCACCCATGCCCCCCGCCCTGCGGACCCAAGACCGAGCACCCCTGCCCGCCGCCTTGCGGCCCGCAGACGGACCACCCCTGCCCGCCGTGCGGCAAGCCCGCCCCGGCCGGCAACAACACGGCGCCACCCGCCAAGCCGTGCCCGCCTCCCTGTGACAAGCCGATGCCGCCTCCGGGCGAGCCGGCGCCGGGCAACGGCACCCAGCAACCGCCTCACCCGGATCACCCGTGCGGCCCACCGCCGTGCCCGGGCGTGACGATTGGCGCCGGTGAAGGCGCCGGGTTCCACGCCGGCGACGGCAACGAGAGCATCGGCGCCGGCGAGAACGCAGGCCTGCACCTGGCCCTCGGCCGCTGCGGCCCCTGCCCGGCCTTCCACTTCGAGGAAGGCGCCGGCGTGCACGTGCAAGCCGGTGAAGCACAAGCCGGCGCCGGCGAGCACCTCGCCGACCACATCAAGGCCGTGTGCGGCCCGTGCGCCCCGCTGCACCAGGACATGGGCGCGGGCGTCCACGCAGGCAACGCGTCCATGGGTGCGCACGAGCACGCCGCCGTGATGCTCTGCCACCCGCCGCCGCCCTGCCCGCCGCCCACTGGCGTCCGCGAAGCGGCGGCCATCAAGGCCAAGGCTGGCGACGTCGGCGCGGAGATGCATGAAGGCATGATGATCCACGCCGTGGGTTGCATCCCGCCGCCCTGCACCCCGGCCCCACAGCCGGGCCTGCATGAAGGCGCAGGCGCCCACGCGAACGCCGACGGCATCGACGTCCACGCCGGCGAGCATGCAATGGTCCGTCCGATGCCCCCGCCGTGCGGGCCCTGTGGCCCTCAGCCCGGGGTCCACATCGGCGCCGCTGAAGGTGCCGGCGCGCACGTCCAGGCCGGAAACGTCAGCGCCGGCGTCCACGAGGATGCTGGCCTGCATGTCGGCGACCGCATGCTGCACCCGTGCCATCCCCCCTGCCCTGGCCCCGGTGGCCCTGGCGGCGCTGGCGTCCATGAGGGTGCTGGCGTGAAGGTCAAGGACGGCAACGAGACCATCGTCGCCATCGGCGAGCGCGCCGACGTGAAGCTGCGTCTTGGCGAAGGCTGCCGCGACCACCCCGGCGACCCGAACGGCGACGACATGAAGCTCGGCCGCCGCGTGCACGCCATCGAGCAGGCCTTGGATGCAATGGGGCACCGCCTGGACCGCCTCAATGCGACCCTGAACCGCCTCATCGACCACCTGTCGGACGGCAACCTGACGACGGAGCAGATGGACAAGCTCAACGAGCGCATCGGCCACCTCCTCGACGAGATGGACAAGGTCTCCCAGAAACTGCAGGACCTGACCGACGACCTGGACCAGATCCTCCAGCACCTCGGCGGCTAGGCTCCGCACTCCCGGCCTCGTCTCCTCCTTCTCCCCTTCTTCTCCCCTCCTTCTCCTCGCCCTTTTCATCCCCCTGACCATCCGGTGTCCAACATGCGTACTCTCTCCCTTGTCGTGGCCGTCCTTGCGCTTGCCCTCCCGAACGCCGTGCATGCCCAGGAAGGCTGCGACCAAGCCAGTCCGTGCGACCTCGTCGTCGACGTGTCCGACTCCGGCTTCACGGATGTTTCCGTCTCCAACTTCACCCTCAACGACTGGTACACGATCGACGCATCCAACGGCGGCGAGACGCCCCACACGCTGACGATCGAAGGCTACGGCGTCTCCATGGCGTTGGGCCTGGACGAAAGCAAGACGCAGACCATCCAGTTCTCCAAGCTTGGCTGCTTCGACCTCAAGGACTCGCCAAGCGGCGCCGTCCACAAGCTGCGCGTCGTCACCAGCGACAGCATCGACTTCTCGCAGCACGTCGCCGCCGAGAAGGACCCGTGCACAGGCCTCCCCGTCGGCCCAACCTCGTCGTCAAGCGGCAAGATGCCGGGCCTTGAACTGCCACTACTGGCCCTCGCCATCGTCGGCGTTGTGGCCTGGCGCCGCAGGGCGTAGGTCAACGGACGGCTGCCTTTTACCGGGCGCGCTGCGTCCTGGTCCAATCACCTTTAGAACGCCAAACTTCTCTCCTGTCAGGAATGGCCCCAGACCAGGGCGATCGGGTGTCGTTGCGGGCCATGGTCGGCGTGCGCCTCGCAGGCGTCGGTTTTGTCGCAGTGCTCCTCGTCCCGGGTGCCGCCGCCTTGTTTGTCGCGGCCGGCCATTTTCACGTCTATGCGAGCGAGGACGGGACATCCTGGGCGCCCCAAACCGTTCTCGACGAGTTTTCCCCCCGTGACCTAATCTCCCTGGGAGGCCTCTGGGTCATAGTCGGTCCGGGCGGGGTCCACTTCACATCCGATTTGGCTGCGGGCTGGACCACCGCGGCCGCTACCGGCGGCTACCAACTCTCCGGCGTCGCGACCGATGGCACCAACCTCGTGGTCGTCGGGTCCGCTGGATGGGTCGGCCGCAGTGCAGACGTTTCGTCCTGGAACTTTGCGCACGTGACGACGACAAGCCTGGAGGCCGTGGCCACGGATGGGTCCACTTGGCTCGCTGTCGGTGGCGGCGGGGAGGTCCTGCGCAGCTCGGATGCGGGAGCCTCATGGGTGGAGCAGCCCCAACTGGGCACCGCGGACCTCCATGCCGTGCTCTGGAATGCGCAGGCCGGTCTCTGGGTCACCGGCGGCGAGAACGTCTACGAGAGTCCGGATGGCACGACGTGGACATGGATTGGTGGCGTCGCCGACGCCAACGACCTGGACGTGGTCGGTGGGCGGGCGGCCTTGGCTGGGGGCTCCGGAAACATCGGCATCTGGACGGGCGCCGTGTCCTCAGGCTGGCATTGGCAACAGGCGGGCACGGAGGCGTTCAACGGGTTGGCGTCGTGTGCGGGCGTCACGGTCGTGGTCGGCAACGGCGGCAAGATTCTGACGGATGCCGCCGCGGATTCTGGCGTGCCCAGCTTCGGCGTCCAGCCGAGCGGCACGACGGACGACTTGGGCGCCGTCGCCTGTTCACAGCACCCTCTTGCCTGCTATGCCGCTGCCTCGAGCGGCGCAATCGGTGCGCCCTTCGTGTTCGCCGCCTCGGGAGGCACGCCGCCGTACAGTTGGGCGGCGCCGGGCAGCAGCAATCCCGGCCCAACGGAAGGTCCAGCGCTCTCGGCCGCGTTCGACGAGCCGGGGACGCACTCGATCATCCTGATGGATTCCGGCGCGGGCTTCGCGCAGCAGACGGCCGAGTGTGTCGTCACAATCCAACCGTCGCCGCCGCCAACCGCGCTCGCCTGCACCATCCCGATCCAGGTCGTCGCATCCGGCACGCCCGCTAGCTTGAGTGCAGCGGGCGGCCAGGCGCCCTACACCTGGATGGCGCCGGGGTCCGACCAGTCCGAAGCCGTCCAAGACGGTGCGTTCTCCCCGTCGTTCCTCGACGCCGGTGCGCACTTCGTGACGGTGCAGGACGCCGCCGGCGCCGTGGCCCATTGCGAAGTCGACGTGGTGGTGGCCCCAGTGCCACCGCTGGCCGAACCGTGGAGCGTCCCCGCTGCGTGCGCGGTGGCCGGGTCGGGGCCTGACCCGGTGTCAGTCGACGGCGCCTGCCCCGTACCGACGCAGGGTGACGACGCGCCTCCAGCCCCGGACGCCGCCGTCCCAGGGGCGCTCAGTCCCACCATGAAACTGGAGGCGTCCAGCCCGACGGCAATGAGGTCCGGTTTGGTGGGCAACGGCGAGTTGGGTTTCGGCGATGCCTGCCCCGCCGGCCGCGCACCGTGCGCATTGGACGCGTCGGGGTTGGCCCCGGTGCCGCTCGTCGCCACCGGG
Organism: bacterium; assembly: GCA_040390065.1. Taxonomy (GTDB): domain Archaea; phylum Thermoplasmatota; class E2; order JACPAO01; family JAHFTW01; genus JAHFTW01. Next base: position 242,825 of record JAZJZE010000001.1, read on the forward strand.
TGCGACGGAGCCAGTCGCGCGTTGTCGAGTTGCACGCACACCCCGTCTGCCGCAACGCCGCTCGGCTCGGCGGTGCCCGCCCCTCGGGACACGGCATTCTCGCCGCCAGCGTTTCTCAGTGGCCTTGCCACTGGATGCCTGCTGGTCATCGTGGGCTTCCGAGGGATCCGCTGGTGGTTCCTGGCCCTGTTTACGCGGCTGCGCCGCAACGACCTGCTGGACCACCCGACGCGCGCCGCCCTATTTGCGCGCGTCGAGGCCGAGCCGGGAATCCACTTCCGCGCGCTCATGCGCGCGGTCGGCAAGGGCCAGGGCACGGTGCGGCACCACCTGGAGGTGCTGGTCGCCGGCGGCTTGCTGGAGGACATGGACGTCCACGGCTTCAAGGGGTACCGCCTGGCGGGGCCGTGCGCAGCAGGGCCGCCGCTTCCTGCAAGCCGCGTCTTGGGCACACGCCACGCGCGTCGGCTCCGGGAACTCCTTGAGGGGCGTCCACCGACCAGCGTCCGCCAACTCGCTGAGGCCGTGGGTTTGTCCTATGGCGGTACGATGCACCACCTCCGGCGCCTGCAGAAAGCCGGGCTGGTGCGACTGGCCGAAGTTCCGGGGCAGGGATTGCGGGCCAGCTTCGTTCCAGCGATGCCCTCAGAGCGGGCAGGGCTGCTTGCCGGAGAACGGACATCGTCCTAGAGTGCTCGCTGCGCCGTGGTCCACTCTCCTTTAGGCCATCCCACCGTTGCTTCGGCCCATGTCCGCAATCGTCGTGGGGCTCGTCGGTGCGAGCCTGGTGGCGTTGTTCGTCCCGGCAGTCGAGGGCCAGATTCCTGCCGGTTCGTTCGAGTTTCCCGTCGGCCTGACAGGACGCCCCGTGGACGAGCACAGCGCGGTCTGGGCGCGCAGCGGAATCTACATCTTCGGCGGCTGGGACGTGTACCCGACGAACGCCATCCTGCGTTGGACGCCGGCTCCGGGGGTCCCGGTGGCGACGCAGGTCTCGGCCTTGCCGTGCGGCCTCACGGTCCAGACGAGTGCGGTCATGGTCGGCCCGTTCGCCTACGTCGTGGGACTCGGCTGCATCGTCCGCTTTGACCCGGCCACCAACGGGGCGACGGTGCTGCCCATCACGCTTCCCCACCCGGTGCGGTGGCCTGGCCTCGTGTGGACCGGCCGGTACCTGTACGTCTTCAGCGGCGACTTCGCGTCCGGCGTCATCCAGAAGGTGGATCCCGTGGCGATGACCGCCGTCGTCCTGGGCGTGTCGTTGCCGCGCGGCAGCATCGCTTTCAACGCCGGATGGGACGGGACCTACGCGTACGTCACCGGTGGCGGCGGAAGCGAGATCTACCGCTTCGACCCGCAAGGCGGCGGTTCGGTCACGACGCTGCCCGTGGCGCTGCCCATGGCCGTCGGCGAGGCGGCCAGCGTGTGGGACGGCCAAGCCCTGTGGATTTTCGGCGGCGCGTGGGACTTGGCGGTCGTGCAGCGCTTCGACCCGGTGGCCATGGCCGTGACGACGGAGAATCCCGTCATGCCGGCCGCCGACGACGCGGCGGTGTACGATGGCTGCAACAGCGCTTACATCATTGGCTCCGATCCGCAGTTGACGCCCGAGGCGGGCGGACTCATTCGGCGGTATGGGCTCCCGACCTCATCCACTTCGGCCTGCGCGGTCACGTCGGAGCCGCCACAGGCGTCCGCGAAATGGATCGTGGCCAACTCCGCATGTGATGGCACGACCGTCCAGTTCAGCGACGCCTCCACTCCAGGGTCGTTCCCGATTGTGGGTTGGAGCTGGGCCTTCGGCGACGGCGGGACGAGCACCGACGCGGACCCCGCGCATATGTATTCCGGGCCTGGCGACTACGGCGTCACCGAATCCGTCGAGGACGCCAACGGCACGGTTTCGACGTTCGCCGTGACCATCACGACGAGCTTGCCGGGGCCGTGCATCGCGCCGACGTTGTCCCAGGACAACCCGCGTGCCCCGCGGCCGCCCCATGACGGCGTCGATGCCGGCCTCGCGAGCGGGGACATGGACGGCGACAGCGTCGCAGACCGGCGCGACGACTGCCCTTTCATCGCCAACTCGGGCCAGGCCGACGCGGACGCAGACCTGGTGGGCGATGCCTGCGACGGCGACATCGACGGCGATGGGCTCGCAAACGCGCAGGACAACTGTCCAGACGCGTCGAATCCGGAGCAACCCGACGGCGACGGCGATGGCGTGGGGGACGCCTGCGACGGCGACATCGACGGCGACGGCGTGGCCAACCTTGTGGACGACTGCCCGACATTCGCCGACCGGGGCCAGTCGGATGCGGATGGCAACGGCGTCGGCGACGCGTGCCAAGTCACGAGTCTCCAGGCGGGCGCGGGCCCAGACACGTCGGCAAGCCGCATCCCGCTGGAACGGAGGGTCGTGGCGGTGCAGCCCCCGGCAAGCGATGCTGGGCATCCCGACACTGGGGGACTTGCTGCGGCCTTGCTCGCGGTGGCCGGGGCGTCTGCCCTTGTGGTCTGGCGCCGCAGGGTCTAGTCCGCCGGACCGGGCGCGCCGCCGGTCGCCCCTCCATCGGTCCCATTGGTTTCACTCGCCCCTGGCCCATGCTTTCAACTGTTGGGGTGGCATGGTGGAACTGGGACGCATTCTGGCCTGAGCGACGCAGGTCAACAAGGCAGGGTGCTTCCGACCACTTGCGGCCACGACAACCACCGGCCGCGGAGACAACCAACATGCCAGCCAACCTGCAAACCGCCCATCCGGCCCCCGGCGCCCGCGCCGACCTGGCCGCCCACCTCGAGACCATCAAGAAGGCCATCGGACCCAAGGCCGCGGACCTCGACGAACAGGACCTCAAGGACGAACTCGCGAAGTACCTCGAATACGGCGTCCCGATCGACCAGGCCGTGAAGACCATCCTGCGGCATCACGGCGTGGCGCCGACGGCCACGAGCCGGCCGACGGGTCCGGTCTCGCAGGAGCGCCTCGCCCTCGCCAAGCTGCCGCCGCAGAGCCCGTTCGTCAACCTCAAGGTGCGCATCATCACGCTGCAGTCCAAGCCCGTCACGGCGCGCGGCGAGCAGAAGGACATCCTTTGGGGCCTTCTCGGCGACGAATCCGGCACCGCCCCGTACACGTCATGGCGCCCGCTGGAGGGTCTTGCCAAGGGTGACGTGATCGAGATCCAAGGCGCCTACACGAAGGAGTTCAACGGCCAAGTCCAGGTCAACTTCGGCGACCGTACCCGCATCCAGAAGGTCGCAGACGACCTGCCGCGCTCGCCCGTGACGTATCAGGACATGGCCATCGGCGAGCTTCGCGAAGGCTCGCGCGGCATCCGGATCACGGGGCGCATCCTCGACGTCGCTCCCCGCCAACTCACCGTGCAGGGCCAACCCAAAACGGTCTACAGCGGCGCCGTCGCGGACGCGTCGGGCAAGATCGAGTTCACGTCCTGGGCCGACCACTCGCTCGCCGCCGGCCAGGCCGTGACCATCGAGGGTGGCTACGTGCGCGCCTACCGCGGTGTCGCCTCGCTCAACTTCGACGCCGACGCCAAGGTGACGCCGGCCGCGATCGACCTGCCCTCGGCCGACATCCTGGCCGTCCGGCCGCCCCTGGCCATCCGCGAGCTCCTGGCACGCGGTGGCGGGTCCGACCTCCTCGTCGTCGGCAGCCTGCTCGAAGTCCGCCCCGGCTCCGGGCTGGTCCTGCGCTGTTCCCAGCCGGGCTGCACGCGCGTGCTGGCGGCGGGAATGTGCCGTCTCCACAACAAGGTGGATGGCGTGCCCGACATCCGGTTGAAGGCCATCGTCGACGACGGCACTGGCGCCCTCAACGTCGTGGCTGGCCGCGAAGTCACCGAAACCCTCCTTGGCAAGTCCCTCGAGCAGTGCAAGAAGGAGGCGCAGGATGCGTTCCGCCCCGACCTCATCCAGGAACAACTCAAGGAGAAGCTCACGGCCCGCGTCTTCGCCGTGCGGGGCAACGCGTTGTCCGACGATTTCGGCGTCACGTTCATCGTGCGTTCCATGACGCCGCACACCGAAGACCGGACCGCTGCCGCCCAGGCCTTGGCCGTCACGCTGGAGGCGCTGGCATGAGCGACGTTGCCGGGGACGCGGAGAAACCCGTCCGCATCGCCCGGGAAGCCGCCCACCGCGTCTTTGCCGTCGAGTTCAATGCCAGCCGCCAGGAGATGAAGGGCCAAGGCGAGAAGGACCCAAGCTACCTCGTCACGCCCCTCGGGGCCAAGATCAACCGCCTGCACGTCGTCGGTGTCTGCACCGACATCGAGCCGGTGGGCGAATCCGGGGAGGTATGGCGGGCCCGCGTCAGCGACCCGACAGGCATCTTCACGGTCTACGCCGGCAACTATCAGCCGGAGGCCGCACAGGCGCTGTCGCAGCTCAAGCCGCCGCAGTACGTTGCGGTCACGGGAAAGGCGCGCACGTACGAACCCGAGCCGGGGTCCGTCTTCGTCTCCATTCGACCGGAATCCGTGACGGTCGTCGACCAGGCGACCCGCGACCAGTGGATCCTCGACACGGGTCGGCGCACGGCCGACCGCCTGAAGGCTGCCGCCGCGGCCGCAACGGGGGCAGAGGCCGACGCCATGGTGGCGCAGGGGATCTCCAGGCCCGCCGCGGAAGGTGCCGTCCTCGCCCGCGGCCACTACGGGCCGGCCGACACCGCCAGGTTCCGGGACATGACGCGCAAGGCCGTTTCGCACTTGTTGCCGGGTGGCGAAGTGCCGGTCCATCGCCTCGAGCCGGTCCCCGGCCGCGACGCGACGGCGGCAGTACCGGAGCCGAGCCAGGCCTCGTGGAAGCCGCCCGCGGGGCCGGTCAAGCCGAGCGCGGAACAGGAGGCGGCGACGGAGGCGTTGGACAACGCGGTCCTCGCGGCAGTGCAGCGCCTGGAGGGAGCGAAGGGCGCCCGCTGGGATGACGTCCTGTCGACCGCGACCGGCGCCGCCGGTGCCGGCGTGTCCGCCGAAGACGTCGAGGAGGCCCTCAACCGTTTGATGGACAAGGGCCTCGTCTACGAGCCGACGTTGGGCGTCCTGAAGACGACGTAGGGCGCCTTCTACTCCCCTTTCTCCAACTTTCCCTCGATGTCGAACACGTGGGCACCGACCTTCAGGCCCTCCGCCTCGTCGTCCGGGATGGCTTCCTTCTCGGCGCGTTCACCGAGGATGGCGGAATTGCCGAACGGATCCTCGAGCACCACGGTGACGGGCCCCGTGCGGCCGTCCCGCAGGCCACCGAGGATGTCCTGCAGGTCCATGATGCGCACCTTCATCGCATCGTCGTCGGCGTCACGGCCCAACTGGTCGAGCACGCGTTCGACGCGCACCAGGATGCCTTCGATGTTGGAGACGAACGCCTCCGATGCCACCCCGGGCTCGATGAGGATGCCCAGTTCGGGGATGCGGATCGTGCCGGAGGATGACCGCACGACGCGCACCATCATGTCGTCCGCGACCCGCACGATGTAGCGGTACCGCATGGGGGCCTTGTGGTCGGTGAGGACGAAGTCGGTGTGCCGGTAGCCGCAGGCGAGGCACCGCAGCATCGTCTCGAGGGATTGGCCCAAGTACGGAAGATCGACCGGCTCCGCCGTGTATTCGAGGCCCCGCCCGCCGCAGGCCGGGCAGAGGGCGTCCTCGAGCAGGGTCCGGACCACGGCTACCGCCCAGTGGAGCGCTTAGAAAAGATTTGGGACGGGCCCGCTGCCCGCCCGATGTGCGGGAACTACTTTCCGCCGCGCGCCTTGTGCCGGTCGATGCGCACGCCGGTGGGGGCGATGATGAGCATCGTCTTGCCGAGGCCGGCGATGTCGCCGTTGATGTCGGTGACCAGCTTCTTGAGGTCGCCCGTCACGCGGCGCAGCACGATTTCGTCCTGGGCGATGGGGGAGAAGTCCAGGAGCAGGAGGTTGCCTTGGTAAACGTAGTTGGCATACTCGCGCAGGTCCTCGTATTTCTGGATCTCCGCGACGCGCACCATCATGGTGGACGTGGCGTCAAACAGTTCCATCCCCGCGGTGGCCTCCTCGAGGTCAATGTAGTCCTTGCCGTCGGAGCGCGTCTTGGCGGCCGGCTTGGAGCTGAAAAGCGACTTGAGGCCCATATGCATCCCTAGGTGTTGGACCTCGAGCCATCTGATAAAAGTTCGGACTTGCGCACGGCGTCGCCGCGGCCGGTTCGCTACGGCTCCAGGGTCCAGATCTTGTCTCCGAGATAGTGAATGGACTTCACGGCCTTGCCCTTGCCTCGCACCATGGCCGTTCCGGCGACGATGCACTTGCCGACCGCAAGCGGCTGCCCGTTCTTCTCGTCCTTGATCCAGCACCAGTCGCCGGGTTGAAGCTCGGGGTCGGCCGCCACGATGCCAGGCGCCATGATATCGGCGCCGTTCGCGACGAATCTCACGGCACCCATGTCGACGGTGACGGCTCGCGCCGTCGGCCGGTAGGCAAGCAGGCCACGCACCGTCAGGAACGCAGGTCCGGTCGGCCCGGGGCCATCCCAAAGTCCCAGCAGCTTGTTGTCGACGAGCAAGAGCGCCCGGTCGGCGAACTCGCCGCTCTCCAGGACTGCGCCCTCGGGCCAGAGTTTGGCTCCGCCGAGCGCAGCGGCGACTTGGGCCGTGAGGTCGCTGGATTCCTTGTTGCGCAGGCGCGCGCGGCGGCGGATGCGAGGCTCCTCGGACACGAGTTGCGGCACGCCCCAAACGGTTATCAACACCCCCCTTGTCGCGCGAACTGCTTCGGGCTTCATGCCCAGGTGACTTCCCATGGGAACCGGAACCCCCTCCATGCGCGGCGGACGCCGCACGCACATCCAGTGCCGCCGCTGCGGGCGCCACTCCTACCACCTCCAGAAGAAGGCGTGCTCCTCCTGTGGCTACGGCCGCATGGCGAAGCTACGCTCGTACAACTGGGCCAAGTCCCACTAGTCCGGGCCGGTCCAGTCTTAACATCCGCCTAGCGTAGCGGCCGCTGCGCAGAGGTAGCCAAGTCTGGTCAACGGCGCAGGACTTAGGATCCTGTCCTTCGTGGTTCCCAGGTTCGAATCCTGGCCTCTGCACTGCCGCGAGGCGCAGCCGCGGCCAGGGCGAGGACAGGTTCGCCGAGGGCCGCAGGCGCAAGGAATCCCCGAGGCCGCCGCAGCGACCTTGGGGTCGAATCCTGGCCTCTGCACTGCCGCGAGGCGCAGCCGCGGCCAGGGCGAGGACA
>JAZJZE010000001.1:250167-262707 GCA_040390065.1 bacterium
CAAGGAATCCCCGAGGCCGCCGCAGCGACCTTGGGGTCGAATCCTGGCCTCTGCATCCAAGGAGATGTCGACCGCTCCGGCGTCCGGATTCACGGCGCGTCGGTCCCCACCGAGGTAGGGCGCGCTCCGCCGGCTGCGAGCAGGAGCAGGTCAAGTGCCCGACACCGCGCCTGGACTTGGAGGTTTGGGAGTTGGATGCCAGTCCCAGCGTCCCGTTTCACTCGGCGCTGGTCCCCACTGGTGTAGGGCGCCGTCGCGGGTTGAGGGCAGGGCTGGCGGATCTTGGCACGCTACGTCGACTCAAGTCGCTTGCGGGCACTGCGAATTCTGGTTGGGTGCCAAGTCGCTGTAGCCCATGATGGTGGCTTTCCACACGAGGGTCTTGCCGGCGAGGCCCTTGTCCCCGTAGCCGTAGGCAAACGGTGGCGGCACGAACAGCGTGACCGTTTCGCCCTTGGCCAGTCCGATGAGGCCCCACCCGTAGCCGGGCACCGCGTTCGTGCCGGCGCCCAGCGTGACGCAGAAGTCGCCATTGTGTTGGACGGCATTGCCGTGGCTGTCGTCCAGGTCGTAGTGCGTCTGGATGTGCTGGCCGGCGGCCGTGACGCGGCCCAGGTCGGCTTGCACGTGGAACGTGAAGGTCCGCGTCGCCCCCGCCGCGTGCAGTTCCGCCGTCAGGTTCTGGGCGGGCGTGCCGGCGGGCACGTGCAGCGTCGCCACTGTGGCAGCCCAGGCGCTGTTGGTGGCGCCGTGGCCGGCGATGGTGCCCGCCGGCGCGGCAAAGGACGCGCTCCATCCAGCCGGCAAGGCTGCGCCGCTTTCGCCCGTCAGGCTCCACGCGTAGTCCAGCGCGGCGGTGCCGTTGTTGTGGATCCAGACGTACTGCGATTCCGTGGTGGAGCAGACGTTCCAGACGCCGGGCGTGATGAGGTCCAGTTCGACACCGGCGGACGGGGCGGGCAGCGGCGCGTTGGGGACGGAGGGGCAGACCGGGTTCCTCTCAGCCGTCGGCGTCTTGCTCGTGATGGCCACGACCCGGATGGACGTGATGGTGGGGCCGGGCGGCGCCTGCATGGCGTTGATGGCGTCGGAGACGTCGCGGCCCAGGACCAGGATGCCGAAGACTGCATACCCGTCGGGGCTGGCAAGCGACCCTGGGCACGACGACGTCGTGGTCGTGTCGAGCGAGCAGTTGTCCTTGGCGTTGATGAAGAACTCCGTCGTTGCGGATGCCGCGGTGTCGGTTCGCGCCATGGCCAGCGTGTACTTGCTGTTGAGCAGTCTCGTCGTGGCGGCCTCGTCGATGATGGCGGCGTGCGTCGCCGTCTTCTGGTCGGATTCGCCACCTCCTTGGTTCACGAAGCCAGGCACGATGCGGTAGAAGTGCAGCCCGTCGTAGAAGCTCTCACCCACGTAGGTGAGGAAGTTCTTGGCCGTGACCGGCGCCTTGGTGGAGTAGATCTCGGCGGCCATGCAGCCGGCGGAGGTGTTGATCTCGACGACCGGGTCCTTCACGTCCTGCAACGTGATGGTCGAGGAGTCGACGCCGCAGACCGTGCCAGCCGCGTTGGCCGCAGGTCCGTTCGTGTCCCCGCGGGTGAAGTACCAGCCTGCGCCAACGAGGAGGGCGACGAGGACCACGGCCACGGCGGCCTTCTTTCCCGTGCTCCACGCCGGTGTGCCAGCGGCCACGCCGCCTTCCTCGACGCGCGTGAACTTGCCGACCTTGCCCTTGCGCCATTCGGGGGCGTCCTGCCAGCCGCCGTCGGGCGCTTGGTCACGTGCGCCGCACTTGGGGCACTTGATGGTGCGCGAATTGGCCTTGGCCTGGAACGTCGTGGTGCAGGAGGGGCAGCGGAGCTTCATGGCCGTTGGTCGGCAGGCTGGCGTGCGCTACAAGAGGCTTCTGGCTGGCCGGTCCGTGCGGCTATGATGGGGGGCAGGCGTTGAGGAACTGGACCACGCGCACGGTCCAGTAGAGCGTCTGGCCCTGGAGGTCGCCTTGGTCGTAACCATACGCAAAGGGCGGCGGCACGACCAGCGTCACGGTCTCCCCTGGGGCAAGTCCGACCGCCCCGAACGAGTAGCCCGGGACGGCGTTCTGGCTGCCAAGCAGGATGCAGAAGTCCGCCTCCTGCAGGCGGGCCCCGTCCTGGCCGCGCAGGTCGAAGTGCGTGTTGACGGTGTCGCCCAGCCGACTGATGCGCAGGCGTTCGGCGCCGATGCCAAGCACGGCAGCCCGCGTTCCTCCGCCCGCGTGCAATTCGATTGGCACGTCGCCGGCGGTCGCATTGTCCGGCAAGCGCAGCGTCACCATCGTGCGGCCCCAATCGTCGTACAGGTAGCGCCCGTTCGTCAGGCGCTTCGTGCCGAGGGCTTCGAGGGCACCGCCGGCCGGCGAGAACGAGACCGTCCAGTCCTTGGGCAGCGGCGCTCCGCCGGCCAGGGTCATGGTCCACGAGAACGCGATGCGGTGGGGCGCCGTGTTGTGAATCCAGGCCATCGTGGCGTCCGTGAGGTTGCTCACCGTCCAATGTCCGGGCACGATGAAGTCGAGGTCGGTCACCGGCACGGCCGTCGCGGGGGTCGTCGTCGTGGTGGCTGGTTCCGTGCCGGCACAGCCCGCGACGAGCACAATGGCCAGCGCGGCAAGCGGCCAGCCTTTCATGCCAAGACCCGGATGGATTCGATGACGATGGGCGTCACGGGGCACGTCGTGTCCCCCAACGGGCAGGCCTTGAGCGGCACCTTCTGCATCGCGTCGACCACGTCGCTGCCGAGGATGACGACGCCGAAGACAGCATAGCCGTCGGGCGAGACGCCTCCCGGGTCGAGGTTGTGCGTCGGGTTGGCCGCCGTGTTGTCCTGGGCGTTGACGAAGAACTCGCTGGTGGCCGAGTCGGCGGCGCTGAGGCGCGCCATGGAGAACGTGTAGCGCAGGTTGTGCAAGCCCGAGGTCTTCGCCTCGTTCTTGATTGCGGTGTGCGTGCCGGAGCCGCGGTCGCGTTCGCCGCCGCCTTGGTCCACAAAGCCCTTCACGATGCGGTAGAAATGCGTGTTGTCGTAGAACGATTCGCCAACGTAGGCCTTGAAGTTGGCCACTGTGATCGGCGCCTTGGCATCATACAGGTCCGCGACCATGCAGCCCATGCTGGTCTTGATGAGGACGGCCGTATCGGTTGCATCGCCAAGGGAAAGCCCCGAACGCGTTGCGTCGCACGTGGTCCGCACCGTGGCCGGTCCTTCCGTGCCGGCGCAGCCCGCAAGCGATGCCCCGAGCAGCAACAGGACGCACAGGCCCTTCATGCCCTGCCGACCCGTGCAGGTGCGAAAAGCCTTCGGACAGGCGGGGCCGGGGGCGCCGTCGTGAAGCCTGCCTTTTTATCGTGCGCCTTCGTCGCAAGGTTCCTTGATTGAGGGCTCCTCCGGCGACGTCCCCGTGGCGGTCGTCGGCGCCGGCGGTTTCGGCACGTGCCTGGCCTCCCTGCTGGCCCGCAAAGGCGTGGAGGTGCGGCTCTGGTGCCGCGGGTCCGAGTATGCCCAGGAGCTGTCCAACCTGCGGGAGAACCGGCGGTACCTTCCCGGCGTCAAACTGCCGATCAACATCTGGATCACCTCCAACCTGCAGGACGCGGTCGCAGGCGCCGAGGTCGTGGTCGCGGCCGTGCCAAGCCAGCACATGCGCACGACGATCCGGTCCGTCGCACCCCACCTGGAAACGCGCGTCAAGGTCCTGAACGTCGCCAAGGGCATCGAGCATGACACGTACCTGCGCATGAGCGAAGTCGTGCAACAAGAAGTGGGCCCCAACGTCCCGGTCGCGACGCTCAGCGGCCCGAACTTCGCCGAGGAGATCGCCCGCGGCATGCCGTCCGCCACGGTCATCGCGAGCAAGCACCCGGCCGCGCTCAACCTCCTATGCGACCTGTTCACGACGGATTGGTTCAAGGCGTACGCGCGCCGCGACGTGGTGGGCGTCGAGCTTGGCGGCGTCATGAAAAACATCACGGCCATCGCGACGGGAGTCACGCAAGGCATCGGGTTCGGCCAGAACTCCGCAGCCGCCGTCATCACCCTCGGCCTCGACGAGATGGTGCGCTTCGGGGTCGCCCATGGCGCCCGCAAGGAGACATTCACTGGCTTGTCCGGCCTCGGCGACCTGATCCTGACGGCGACAAGCAGCCGCAGCCGCAACCACCGCGTCGGCGAGCTTCTGGGCAAGGGCCTGTCCTTCAAGGACACGATGGCGAGCATGGGCGGCCAGGTCGCAGAAGGCGTCTTTGCCGCGAAATTCGTGCACGAGCAGGCGGAGAAGGAAGGCATCCCGCTGCCGCTCACCGCGGAAATCTACCGCATCCTCTACGAGGGCAAGGACGTGCGCAAGGCGGTGTCCGACTTGCTGAGGCTCCTCTAGCCAGCAACCGGAAGCGCGTGGCGGCCGGGGTGAGTGTACCCGAGTCCGTCGCGCACATGGTGCAGCCGTTCCAGCTTCGCAAGCACGTCGCGGCCGTCGGGGCCGACGGGGACGCGGCGGTTGTCGATGAGGACGTATTGTGCAAGCCGCCGCGCCGCGGCAAACGGCTGGTGCTCGCGCAGGCCGCGCAGGAACGCCTTGGAGTCGACGAAGATCTTGAGTCCGCGGCGTTTCAGGAGGGCGTTGAGGGTCGAACGCATGGCCGATGCCACCACCGAATCCTTCGGTCCTGGACCTATTTAGGCAAGGCCCGCAAAAGGTCATCAACTGCGGCAAGGGCCCGGCGCGGCGCATCCGAGGGCGGCAACGCTTATGGGGGATGGAGGACGCTCGGCGGCCTGTGCGCCTGACCGCCATCACCTTGGCCGCCCTCCTTGTCGTGCCCCTGGCCGGCTGCTTCGGGTCGAGTGCGCCCCCGCGTGCCGTGGCGCCCGCCGACGTCGGGTTCGATCCGGCAAGCGTGCACGTCGACCGGGTGACCTCTGCCAACTACACGGTCGCCTCCGTGGATGCGGCCAAGCTCGCGGTCATCGCGCAAGTCCCAGCCACGAACGACACGGTCGCCGGACACGCTCCGGCCTGGCCAGTCGTCATCTTCTTGCACGGCTGGGGCGGGCAGAAGGAAGACTACGCGCCGCAGTTGGCGCAATTCGCCGAGGCGGGATTCATCTCCATCGCGTACGATGCCCGCGGCTTCGGTGCCTCGCAGGGTCAGACGACCGTCGCCGGGACCATCGAGCAATCCGACCTCGGCGCAATCATCGCCGATGCGCGCGTACGCTTCCCGCCGACCGGCCGCATCGGCATCGTCGGCCAGTCGTACGGTGGCGGCCAGGCGCTTCTTGCGTGGGCCAACAACGACGACGTCACCACCGTCGTGTCGCAGTACGGTTGGACGGACTTGGCCGCCGGCCTCATCCCCGCAAACGTACCGAAGGCGGAGTGGGCCCAGAGCCTGTACGCGTACGGCCTTGTCGGGGCGAAGGGGGATTACAGCCCGATGATCACGGCGTGGTACCAGCAGTTGTACACGCGGCAGGACTTGGGCACGGTGCGCAAGGAGATGCTTGACCGCAGCGTCGTCGGCCACATGGCGCAAGTCACGAAGCCCCTCTTTGCCTGTCAGGGCATGCAGGAGAGCCTCTTCCCGCAGATCGACTCGGTCTGGTCCGGCGCCGGCGGCTTCACGCGTGCGTACGTGTACCAGGGCGGGCACGGCGGCGACGACCCCGGATGCTGGAGCCGCACCCTCGACTGGTTCGAGTTCTTCCTCGCCGGCTTCGACACGCGCGTCGATTCCTGGCCCGCGCTCGAGACGGTCGACGCCTCGGGCCTCGGCGGTTCCTTCGTCTATTCCTCGGCACCAGCTGCCATTCTGCACCCGTACCATCTGCGCGGTGCCGACTTGTACGATGGCCCCGCCAGCGATGCGGCGTTCGACGTCAAGCAGACCCTCATCGGCCAACCCGCCAGCGACCCGTCCGGCTTGTGGGACCGCGCCGGCGTGCCCAACCAATTCCTCCCCGACGGCGTGCGCGCTGACCCGAGCACCGTGAGCTTTGCGATGCCGTTCGACGGGACGCTCATCGGGGCGCCGACCTTGAGGCTGCACCAAACGGCCGGCGGAACACCCTTCCAAGTGACCGGGCAAATCCTGCGCCTTCGCGCCGACGGCTCCAGCCAGATCCTCAGCCACGCAGCCGCAGCCGCACTCAAGGCCGACGATGTGACGAATGGCGACATCGCCTTGCAGTTCCACTGGGTGCGCGCGACGTTCGCGCCTGGCGACAAGATCGTGCTGCGCCTTTCATCCAACGACGAGTCATGGTGGATGCCCCTGTTTGCCAACTACGACGTGACGTTCGACGGCCACTCGACGCTTGAACTCCCCTTCGCATGAAGCCCCGCGTCTCCGTCGTCACCATCGGCCACGTCGACCACGGCAAGTCGACGTTGCTCGGCCGCCTGCTCGTCGAGACCGGCGTGGTGTCGCAGGAAGAAGTCGCGCGTTTCGAGAAGCAGGCCGACCTTATCGGAAAATCGTCGTTCAAGTACGCGTGGGTGCTCGACCGCAGCGAAGAGTCTCGCGCTCGCGGTTTGACCCTCGACTTGGGCTACGCTGACCTCACGACGCGCAACCGCCGCGTGCACCTCATCGACGCGCCAGGCCACCAGGATTTCGTACGCTCGATGATCACGGGCACGGCGGGAGCCGACGCAGCGCTCCTCGTCGTCGACTCCTCCGAGGGAATCATGCCGCAGACGCGCGAACACGCACAACTCACGAGTTCAATGGGCTTGACACAGATCATCGTGGCGCTCAACAAGGCCGACCGCGTCGGCTACGACCGCGACCGCATCGCGGCGCGCGCCCAAGAGCTGCGAGAGTTCCTTGCGCCATTCGGGTTCGCCAAGGTCGACGTCATCCCCGTCTCCGCTTGGGAAGGGGAGAACCTCACGAAACGCAGCGACCGCATGGCGTGGTACAAGGGCCGCACCCTGGAGGAGGCGCTGGACGGACTCGAGGGGCGGCCGGCGGCAACGGATGGCCCACTACGCATGCCCGTCATGGACGTGCTCACCGTCGGCGGTGTCGGCACGGTGGTCATCGGCCGCATCGAGCGGGGCTCGGTCCGCAAGGACCAGGAACTACGCCTCGAGCCGTCCGGAAAGTTCGCCCGCGTGAAGTCCATCGAGATCCACCGCCAAGCCGTCGACGCAGCCGCTGCGGGCGACACGGTCGGCCTGGCACTGCGCGACGTGTCCAAGACCGAGTTGTCGCGCGGCGATGTCGCCGGCCCCGAAGAGGAACCGCCTGTCGCCGTCGATGCCCTCGAAGCCCGCGTTGCCATCACCGCCGAGATCGGTCACGCGGGCAAGGGATGGACGGCGACGCTGCACTGCCATACCGCATCCGTCGCCGTGCGCCTCGACGAAGTCCTCTCCCGCATCGACCCGACGTCGGGAGAGGAATCGGTGTCCGCGCGACCGACGTTGCAGCGCGGTGACGTGGCGCGCGTCCGCTTCATCGCGACGAAGCCCGTCGTCGTCGAAGGTCCCGAGCACGGACCTGCCCTCGGCCGCTTCGCCTTGCGCGTGTCGGGCACGACCGTCGGTGCAGGCTCCGTCGTCGCCGTGACGCCGCATGTCAAGGACGCGAAGGGTCCGGCGGAGGCGACGTTCTCCTACAAGGCGCAGAAAGTCGGGGCAGCGGCGCGCAAGGCCAAGGAGGAGAAGCGACGGGGGAACGTCGACATCCACGGCCGCCCAATCAAGCCGAAGGGGTCGTAGCGCCCCGCGCCATGAACGCGTCGAGGCGCGCGCGGGCCTGCTTGCGCACGGCCTTGCGAACCACGGGCGTCCAGCCGAGCACCACGCCCTTCCAGCCGAGTGCTTGCCGTGCCCAGCGCCAGAACGGGAAGCGGTCCACCTGGCGGACGATCAGGCCGTCGCGGACCCAGAACGTGGAATGGATGCGGTTCGTCACCCGGCGGCCCGTCAAGCTGAACGTGTAGCGGGCCTCCAAGGTCCCCGTTGCGTCCCCGTCCCCCTCGTTCCAGCGCAGCGGTCCCGTCGACACTTCCAGGTCCGTTGCGCCCTGCATGAGCATGCGCCACATTGCGCCGACCTCGGCTCCTTTGAGGTCGAAGACGGGATCGCAAAACGTCGCATCCGGGGCGTAGCACAGCGCCATCGTCTTGCCGTCGCCGGCGGCCAAGGCCTTCCAGTACTTCTCGACGCTCACACCCATCGCATGGTCGTCGCGATATGAACTCTAGCGGCCGCCGAGGCCAGCCTTGAATCCCTTGCCGGCGCGGAACTTGACCTTCGTCGAGGCCGGCTTTGGCTTGGTTGTGTACATCGCGCCCGTGAACGGGTTCTTCGCCTTCGCGCCCCCCTTCTGTGCCGGGCGCACGGTCTTGGAAAACACGCCGATGCCCGTGATGCTGACGCGGTCGTTGGACTTGAGTGCCTTGGCGATGGCCGCGAACGTCGCTGCGATGCCGGCACGGGCCTGCTTGAGAGTCATGCCCGTTTCGTTTGCGACCTGTTGGGCGATGTCGCCGGTCTTGGCGGTCTTGGGTGTGGCCATGGTGGTGCCTCGTGGCGGATGCGTTCCTCAGAAGACGAACAAGACGTCGTAAAGGGCGATACCGGCCAACACGGCCAGCGCCGCCGCGACGACGAACGCGTCACGCATGCGTTTTCTTGGGGCGGCCCGGTATTTCCGCGTGATGGCCGCGGCAGCGCGAAACGGCGCTTTTCCAGTGAAATCTAGCCACTCACGGCTGCCAACTCACGGGAACGCGCCACGGCCGTCGCCGGCACCATCGGCTCGGCAGGGACAAGGCGGGTTGCACCGATGAGTTCCACGACGAGGCGCGGCTCGTTCTTCTCTTGCTCGCGGGCCAAGCGGTCCTTGAGCTCCTTGTCCAGTTCCTCGACGCGGCGGTTGTTCTTGAACGTCGCATCGTGCAGTTGCGCTTCGAGGGCGCCGAACTGGTCCTCCAGTTTGCGTTCGCGGATGCCGTTCTCCGTGAACCACAGGCGGTTGCGGATCTGCCCCATCTTGTGGCGGATCTTCGCCTCCTCGGCGCGGATCTCCTCCTTCTGCTTCTCGTAGTATTCCTCGAGGCGCTTCTCGGTGCGACGCACTTCGTCCTGCGCCTCCTCGCGCTTGGCCTGCAGGATGGGCACGAGGATGTTGCCGACCTCGAAGCGCGCCTTCTCGGCGACACCCTCCCACTGCGCGGCGGTCATGCCGACCGGTCCGTCGGTCGCTTCGCCGAGCGGCACCTCGGCCAGGTCCTCTTCGATGTCCGCAACGGAGCCGTCGTCGTGCAGCTTGATGGTCACGAACGCCTCCAACTCGCTGCGAATCGTCTCGATGAAGTAGCGGTAGTAGAGCATCGTCGTGGGCTGGTCGACTTCGGCGGTGCGCACCTGCCCCACGGCGCCCTCCTCCTGCAGCATGCCCATGACGCTCTGCACGAACTTGGAGCCGAGGCTGAGAAGCTCGATGTCGCCGTCCTTCTCCTCGAAGACGTCGGGGTCGGTCGTGTAGGTGTGCACGCCGCCTAGGCGCTTCCAGAACGTGCGTGGGAGCTTCACCGTCGTGATGGCGTGCTCCACTTCTGCCTCGGAGCCTGTGGCGCCGATGAATTCGCTGACGAAACGCTGGACCTCGGCTTCCAGGTTGACGGAGTCCTCGATCTTGACGTCGTCCTTGGCCGTCGACAGGTCGAACTGCTGGAACACGGAGGCGTCGAGTTGCTTGATCTCCTCGGCCTGCTCCTTGCTGCGCTTGACCTCGCGTTGCACGGCGTCCAGCGACTCCTTCACCTCCTTGTCGTTCTGGGTCTCCATGATGATGTCGAGGATGCGCTTCTCGAGGCCCCCCGTCTCGTCGATGTCGGAGAGGATGAGGTCCATCTCACCGATGGCCACCTCGAAGAGCTTGATCTTTTCGTACAGGACCTGCAGCACATAGTCCTCGATGGTGTCCGCGACTGCGAGGTTGAGGATGACGACGTTGGACGATTCCTGCCCGATGCGGTGGACGCGGCCGATGCGCTGCTCGACGCGCATGGGGTTCCAGGGCAAGTCGTAGTTGACGAGGATGTGGCAGAACTGCAGGTTCAGGCCTTCCGAACCGGAGTCGGTGGCCACGAGCACTTGCGGCGCGCCCTTCTTCTCCGACTTGAACTCCTCGAGGGCGTTGCGGCGGCGGCCCGGCGTGAGCTGGCCGTGGAACTTGACGTTCTCTACGCCTTCCTGCTTGAGGCGTCGCGACAGGAGTTCCTGCGTCTCGCGGAACTGCGTGAAGACGATCATCTTCTCCGTCGTCTTCGAGGCGATTTCCAGGATGAGGTTGACCTTGGCGTTGCGCTTGATGGCGTCGGCCTGCGCCCGCAGGTCTTCCATGGCCTTCACGACCTCCGGGTCCGTCTGCTTCTCGGCCATGTTGCCGAGGGTCTTGGCCAAGGCCGGCGCCGACGAGGCGACTTCGCGCTCGAGCACCATGAGGGCCAGATGGCTTTCGAAGAACTGCTTGTAGGAGCGGATGAAGTGCGAGACCGCCTGGTGCAACTCGTATTCTCCCTTGGAGGCCTTGACGCGGTGCGTCTCGACCTTGCGGGCCGGGAACTTGAGGCCGGTCTCGGAGCGGCGGTTGCGGATGAGCACCTGCTGCAACAAGGTCTGCAGGCGCTGGGCGTGCAGAAGGACGCGGCCCTGGGCATCGCCGATGTACTCCTCCTCGAAGTTCTGCATCGTGCCGAGCAAGCCCGGCTTGATGAGGTTGATGAGGTTGTAGAGTTCGATGAGGTTGTTCTGGATGGGTGTCGCCGTGAGCATGAGGGCGTGGCGCGCGGTGATGTCGTCGGCCAGGCTGTAGCGCTGCGTCTTCTTGTTCTTGAGGTAGTGCGCCTCGTCCACGATGCACAGGTCCCATTCGCGACCGATGATGTCGGGGTAGTGCTGGGCCGACTTCGCGGTGTCAATCGACGCCACGATCTTGTCGTGCTTGCCGAAGCCCTGGAACTCGGGGTCGTCGTGGCGGATGAAGCGCTCGCCGAACTTGTTCCACAACTCTTCCTGCCACTGGCTGGCCAGGGACGCCGGAGTGAGGATGAGGATGGACTTCGCCTTGCCACGGGCGACGAGTTCCTTCATGACGATGCCCGCCTCGATGGTCTTTCCAAGACCGACTTCGTCGGCGAGGATGGCGCGGCCTTGCAATTGGTTCAGCACCTTGATTGCGGCCTTGACCTGGTGCGGCAGGATCTTGATCTTGCGCCGCAGTTGCGAGATGGTGGTGATGCCCTCGTGCCGCATGGCCTTGAGGCGATGGGCGCGCAGGTTCAGCAGGTGCATCTCCAGTTCTGCCGGCGAACCCTTGGTGACCGTCTTCTCGACGGCGAAGGGGTCGGCGATAGGGTGCCCGCGCAGGGGGTCCTGTTTCTTTCTCTTGAAGAGCGTACGCTCCGGGTTGCCTGCACTAGGGTCCGTTGTTTGGTCTTCAGGAGACATTTTCGCTTTCGAGGAGTCCCGGAGAACTCGACGTAGAAAAGGGTAGTGGTCCAAGCGATGTTCTGTCCCACAGTTAGCGGCGGACGCCCAGCTACGCGTCGTCGCGGCGACGGCGGCGGGCAGCCAGCAGGATGAGCCCGACCGCCAGGAGCATGGCCAGCGCGGGGAGGTACGATGGCACGCCGCTGCCGCCTACAGTGGCTCCGGGCGCGCCTGCCTGTCCTGGCACTGGCCTAGAGGCCTCGTCTGGGAGCATCACAGGGGCTGTCGCGTCAAGAGAGCGGCCATAGGAATCCGTGACGGCGTCATGCACCACGTGGGCGCCGCCTGAGGCGTACGTGTGGACCGGCGCAGCCTGGTGCGACGCGGGAGTGCCGTCGCCGAAGTCCCACGTGTGGCTGGCCTCGGGCATGTTGCTGGCGAAGCGCACGGTCCGCGTGTCCTGGGGATCCACCGTGATGCGAAGCGACGGCAGGATGGTGACCGTCACCTGGTCCTCGGAGGACTGGCCCCACGCGTCGGTCACGTTCAGGGCCAAGACGATGGTGGTTGCCCCGGCCGCATCGGGCGCGGTGAAGGACGCTGCTTCGCCGTCCTGCGACAGCCCGACCGAAACGCCCGACACCTGATGCCAGCGGAACACCAGGGTCCCCGCACCGTACGACCAGGCACCGTGCAGTGCGACGCCGTCGCCCTCGGTGACCGCTTGGTCTCCGCCGGCATTGGCGACGGGAGCCTCAGGAACCTGCGGTGGGGCTGGTGGGACTGGGCCTCCCGATTGGTAAGGCTGCGAGGGCCCGCTCGGCGGGGGCGGCTGCGGCATCGGCTGCGGGGGCGGCGGTGGCGGCGGCTGGGGCGGGCCCGTCGGCGGTGGCGGCGGGGGCGGTGGTGGGGGGGGGGGTGGTGGCGTGGGAGTGCGCCACCGCCCATGTTGCGGATAACACCTTTCAGTGGTTGGTGCGACAGTGTGAAGAGCGCATGATTGTCCTGAGTGACACCGCCCAGCGCCTGCCATCGGTCGTGCATATCCGGCC
>JAZJZE010000001.1:262717-421768 GCA_040390065.1 bacterium
CGGAGGCGGTGGTGGGGGTGGGGGTGGTGGCGGAGGCGGCGGCGGTGGTGGCGGGGGCGGTGGCGGAGGTGGGGGTGGTGGCGGAGGCGGCGGCGGTGGTGGCGGAGGCGGAGGAGGCGGAGGGGGAGTGCCTGTGGGGGTCCACACCATCTTGATGCAGGCCCGGTCGCCGCCATCGGGGTGCGTGAGTGGGCCATCGTCGCGCGCATCGACGCAGGCGATCCGCGTCCCCGCAGCAGCCAGCGTAATCGGGCTGAACGTCGGCGAGGTGCCGCCCGTCGTGGAAGTGAGAAGGGTCGTGCCGTCGGCAGCGTACAATGTCCAGCCATAGTTGGCGGGCGTCAACGGGAAGTCGCCGGCCGTCGATTGCGTGGCGTCCAGGCTGATTGCATCGCCGGCCGGGGCCGATTGGCTGGGCAGGGCAGCCGTCGGCGTCGGCGTCATGACCTGGCTGGACTGGGATTGCGTCGTCCACGTGGCACGAATCGTGGCGCTGGGGGGGACTTGGCCGATGATGGCGATGGTCGCCTCGCCCGAACCACCGGGGGCCGCCTGCGACGGGGCCACGGTCGGGTAGCTGCCGCCGAACGCGGTGCCGGCCAGGTAGATGTTCGCCAGGCCGTCCATTGCCATCCCTCCGGCGTCGTCGTCGGAGTCGCTGCCGATGTACGTCGAGAACCATGGAACCGCCGGCGAGGCAAACGGCTTGAAGCGCAGGACGTACTGGTCCCAGCTGGAGGACTTGGTGCCGTACAGGGCGTTGGCCGTCGTCGGCAGGCTCGCCGAGTCGCTCTGTCCGAAGACCACGACGTGACCCCGGATCGGGTCGACGCCGATTGCGGCCGGCGCGTCACCGAAGTAACTGCCCGCGGTTCCGCCCCAGAACGTCGAATAGAGAAGTGCCGTTCCGTCGGCGCTGAGTTGCGCCACGAAGGCGTCATCCGTGCCGCCGCCGTACGTCGACTGAAGGACCGGCGTGGTGCAGGGGTTGCCCATCGGCGGCGTGGTCGGGTTGTTGCAGACGGGGAAGTTTGCCGACTGCGTCATGCCCGCGAGCCAGACCTTGCCGTCCGGCATGACGTGCATGGCTGCGACGTGGTCGAAGCCGTTGCCCGACATGTAGGTCGACCACACGAACGCGGACGGCGTTGCCCGGTTGATTTTGAAGATGACCACGGAGCCCGTCGGTGCCGGCGGCTCGGTCGTCTGGAACGCCCCGGGTGTGGTCATGCCAGCGCTTTCGATGAGGCTGGATGTGTCGTGGTTGCCGCCGCCCCACACCGACGTCGTGTCCATCCAGATGGTGCTTGCCTCTTCCTGGTAGGTGTCGCCGAGGAACGTCGAACTCTCGAAGGCTGCGGGCGCCACGTCCGGGTTGATGACGGCGAGGAGGATGTCGGAATAGACGCTGAAGGGCGTGTTGTACATCGCGTTCTTGGTCGGGAATTTGGCGGCCTGCGGATTGTTGGTGTTGGCCGGGCCGCCGTTTCCGATGATTCCGATTCGGCCGTTGGCGTCGACGGCGACGTCCTTGGCGTACTCCCAACCGCCGCCCCCGAGATAGGAAGCGAAGTCCAGGCCGAATGTCGGCGTGAAGCGCACGATGAACATGTCCTGGTCGCCGGCGTTCGCGCCTCCGTTGTAGTTCGGCGGCAGCGTCGTCGTGTCACCTTGGATGGGGTTCACGGTCGGGAAGTTCGTGCTGAGGGTCGTGCCGACGACGACCAGCTTGTTTCCGGGAGCCAGGGCGGCGCGCACCGCGAAGTCGGTTGCCCCGCCCCCGAAATGGACGAGGGCGACGGCGGTCGGCGTGTGCGTCGTCGGGTTGTAATCGTAGACGGCAAGGCTTGCGACGTTTCCAGCCGCGCTCGCGCCAAGGGTCGACGAGGACGAGGCGAAGGCTGGTGCGTAGAACCCGGAGCGCGCCTCGCCGACCACGTAGATGCGGGTCTTCGTGGCGTCCGTGGGATGCGGGCCGACGACGACGTCGGCGGCGTTCTCGCTTTGCGCAGTGCCCTGGTAGGTGCCGAAGCGAAGGACAGGGTCGATGACGGCGCCGACGTTGGGCGCGCGTGTCGCCAATTCGTAGCCGATGGTGCCGTCCTGCTGCAGCGTGAAACGCGACGCCAGCGGCACTCCGGCGGACGTGCGTGACGTGGGGGCGTGCAGCGTCGCCGCGCCGATGTGCAGATTTCCCAGTGCGTCGAAGGTGGTCCCCGGTGCGTCGAGGTGGATGGCCGACGCGTCGGCGCCAGGCGCCAATTCGTGGTCGATCTCGAGCGCGCCTTGCGGCGTGAAGTAGACTCGCAGCGAGACGCCCGGCCACAAGTCGCCGTACCGGATGGCGGAGAATTGGGGGACGTCCCCGGCCCACGCCGACGGGTCGTTGCCAATGAAGTACGAGCTCCGCACGTTCGTCGCGTCGATTCCAACCGGAGCGTTCGCGGCCCCGCCGAAGCCGATGCGTTCGCGGACCTTGCTCTGCAGTTCGAGATGGTCGCGGAAGGCGAAGACGAGGCCGTCGGAACCCCAGCCCACGAAGAGGATTGTCGGCGGGGCTTGCCCGTGATTGGGTTCGAAGCGGAAATGGGTCTCATGGGGGGCGACGACGCTCTCGGACGGGGCTTGCGGTTGCGCCGCTGCATCGCCCGCAGGCGGGATGATGTACGGCAAGGCTGCCGCTGCGGCGCACAGAGCGACCGCTAGCGCGACGGACCATCGCCCGGCCATGCGGCAGGAGCGCAGAGGCCCGATAAAAAGATGCGGCGGACGGCCGAACGGCCCCCACAGGCTCTAGAAGTCGCGGCGGCGTGCTGGAGGTGTGCAGGTCATCCCCCACGGCGGCGTCGGGGAGATCGGCGGCAACTGCTTCGCCGTCGAATCAGGCCGCACACGCGTCCTTCTGGACTTCGGCGTGTCCTTCAAGCGCTACGGGCAGGCGTTCAGCGAATTCCTCAAGCCGCGCAAGGTCAACGGTATCGGCGACTGGCTGCTCTCCGGGGTTGCGCCTGACATCCCGGGCCTGTACCGCCAAGACTACCGCGGCCAGAACGGCTTGCGAGAGGAAGCCCGCGGCGTCGATGCGGTGTTCGTGAGCCATCCGCACATCGACCACCTCGGACTCGTGCCGCTGGTGCGGCCTGACATCCCCATCGTCTCGAGCCCGACGGCGTTCGCGGTCGCTCGTGCCATCGAGGACACGGGCGGTTCCTTCGACCAGTCGGACTTCACGCGCTTTCGTGCGCAGTTCCGCATGCGCGCCAAGACCAGCGGCGACGAGGGGCAACTGTCGCGCGTCAAGTACAGCGACGCCGGCGAACGCGGCGAGACGCCGATGGAACGGCCCTGGCACACGGCGGCCAAAATGGAATTGGATGGCATCACCGCCCATTTGCTGCCCGTCGACCACTCCATCCACGGCGCGCGCGGCATCCTTCTGGAAGGCGACGTCCAGGTGGCGTACTCCGGCGACATGCGTTTCCACGGTCGCCACAAGGAGTGGTCCGAGCGCTTCGTCGAACGCTGCGCCGGCGTCGACGTCTTGCTGGTGGAGGGCACCAACGTGGCCAACGACAAGGACAAGGCATCCGCCCGCGGCCCCGCGCACCTCGAGGATTTCAAGGCCCTGCAACAGTACAACGAGAGCGGCGTCGAGTCGTACATCGCGGAGCAGCTTGCCGGCGAGCACGGCTACGTCTTCGTCGCGTACCCGCAGCGTGACCTCGACCGTCTCGAGACGTTCGTCCGGGTGGCGCGCAAGACCGGCCGGCGCCTCGCCTTGACGCCAAAGCAGGCGTACTTGCTCGACATGGTGCACGCGACGGCGTCGAAGGCTCTCGATGCGCCGGTCACGTCTACGGACGATGCCGACGTCTGCATCTACATGCCGCGCAAGTCGTGGGGCCTCGTCGAGCGGGAGGACCTGTGGGACACCAACCGCAACCTCATCGAGCAGGACTACCAAGGCTGGGAGCGACCGTACCTCAGCCACCCGAAGACCGTGCATCGCCGCGACATCCAGGCGGACCCCGGCAAGTACCTCGTCTTCGCCGACATCTGGAACCTGACGGAACTGCACGAGTTCGCGGCGCCGACGGGCGGCCTCAACCCTCCGGGGGGCGCGTACGTCAACTCGAAGACGGAGCCGTTCTCCGAGGACATGGTGCAGGACCGGGCCCGGCTGCTGTGGTGGCTCAAGCGTTGGGGCCTGCGCGAGGTGGGCGCCCACGTGTCGGGGCATGCGTCCGCGGCCGAGCTCGTGAAGATGGCGCAGGACATGGGCGCCAAGCGCATCGTTCCCATCCACACGGAACATGCAGACCACTACGCATCGCTTCTTGGCCCACGGGCAGTCGCGCCGCGCCTCGGGGCCCCCGTCCCTCTGTGAATTTGCAACCACTGGCAAGTTGTTTGCGTCGGGAATCCTTGTGCGGCCGGGGCGGCTATCATCCTCCAAGGAGAGCCCCCATGAACGCCAACCGCCCGCAGAAAAAAGAGCCCCCGGACCGCCGTGCCGCAGGGGCGCGCTACGGTGTGCCCCAAGTCGCCGGAATCCTGTACGGCGTCGCCCTGCTCGTCGTCGCCATCGTGCTCAACTCACCCGCGGGGCGGGCACTCGGCGACGGCGGCGCCCTGCATTTCGTCCTCCTCTTTGCCAACGTCGGCTCGCTCCTGGCCGTCCTCGGCCTGGCCCTCGGTAAGCCCGACCTCGCGTGGCCCGGCGCCGCGCTGTTCGTCGCCGTCGGCTTCCTCGTCAGCCCAATTTGGTACGCCGCCCCCTTTGCCCTCGTCCTCATGGGATTCGTCGCCTGGTGGGAAGCGAGCCGCCCCCGGCCACCGCGCTTCGTTCCTGTCCCTGCGTCCCCCGCCCAGCCATGATGCTTCGGCAAGCCGACCCATAAGCGTAAGACGCCCCCGGCCCCAACCATGGGTGAAGGTCCGCCATGGCCACCCTGCGCCAATCCGTCCTCGTGCACGCCCCAGTCGCCGCCGTCCGCGACGCGTTGTTGGACTCCGGCAGCTTGTCCAAGGTCCTGGGCCACTCGTGCGAGGCCAGCGCCGAGCCGGGCGGGTCGTTCTCCTTGTGGGACGGACTCATCCGCGGCCACAACGCCAGGCTGGGTGACGCGGAAATCGTCCAGACGTGGCGATACGCCTTGCCGGAATGGCCGGAAGGCCAGGATTCCAACTTGATCTTGCAGCTCCGCGAGGAAGGCGGAGCGACGCGTGTTGCGTTGGCCCAGAACAACATCCCGCAGTCATGCGCCGTCGCCGTCGAGGAGCATTGGCGCGAGCACGTCTGGCCGGGTATCAAGGCGTTGCTGGAGAGGCCGCAGCGGCGCGACGTCGGGCGCGGGCTGCTTGCCCGGTTGCGCTGAGCAGGTTCGCAACCTCCATCTCGCTAGCCGGCATCGTTGCGCGTGGCCCGCAAGCCCAAGGCGCTTCCTCTCGGACCGGACGGCTTCCCGCTGCCTCTGAAGTGGCGCCCCGTCGTGCAGGTCAAGGGCCTGCTCTTCGGCGCCTTGCTCACCGTCGGCGGGAACGTCCTGCTGCAGCAATTGGCGTACACGACGCTGTCCCTGACGTCACTCATCGTGTCGCTCGTCCTTGGCCTGTTCATCGGCATCGCCGCCCCATCGCTCGGCCGACTCGTCGGCGTCTGGATGGGCAACCGCATGTTGCGGCGCGCCCGCAAGGGGGACCGCCCGTGACCGCTTTCCGGCGAGCAGCCTTCGCACTCGTCGTCGCGCTCGTCGCCGCAGGCGTGGCCCCGGCTCCTGCAAACGCCTGGGAAAGCGGCCCCTGCACCATCCTCGTCGGCGGTGTCGACGTGGCCCAGGACGGTGCCCGCGTCGAGGCGCCCGCCGAAGGCAACGTCTCCTACACAATCACGTCGTCCGTCCCCGTGCAGAGTTGGACGATGACGGTCCTCTACGGTCCGTTCACGATTCCTCTCCTGGACCAGGCGTTTGCGGACAACGGCGACCTGGTACGCCACGGCTCGGCCGAAACGGGGGCGATCGCGAAGTACGGCACCGGCCTGTACGAGATTCGGGGCGATGCCCGCCTTGCGGACGGGACGCATTGCACCGTCGGCTTCCAGATGCACGTGTCCGGTTCGCTTCTGAAAAGTGTCCTCGGCCTCGCCGCCGTCGCCATGGTCGGCGCCGGCACTGTGGGCCTCATCGCCATGCTGATCAGCATCCTGCTGAACCTCAACGACGTGCGCAGCGCCGTGAAGGACTTCGTCGCGCACGCGCGGGAGGCTCGGGACGAGGGCAAGCACGCCGTCGCCGCACGCCCACCAGACGCGCCGCCGCCACCGGGACAAGCGGACCATGGGCCTCCACGCAAACCCTAATCGCCAGTCGAACGTCCCGCAACGCGTGCCGGTCCAGACCTCGTCGACGGTGGCCGTGCGCGCCGTCCTCTTCGACCTCGACAACACGCTCATCGACTTCATGCGCATGAAGCGACGCGCCTCGGATGCCGCGGCGCACGCAATGGTCGCAGCCGGCGCCGACTTCCCGTTCGCATCCGCCGAAGCGGGGGACATCCTGTTTGGCGAGTACCTCGACGACATCGAGGGCAATGCGGTGTTTGCGCGCTTCCTGCAGAAGCATCACCAGCAGAAACTGGCGTTGTCGCAGCACCACGTCGACCGCATCACGGCGGCGGCGGTCAACGCGTACCTCAAGACAAAGATGCTGCACACGGAACCCTATCCGGGCGTGCGTCGCACTCTCGTCGCCCTGTCGCGCCGCGGCCTGCGGCTCGGGGTCCTCACCGACGCACCGCGCTTCAAGGCCTACCAGCGGCTCGAGGCCGCGGGGCTCGTCGATTTCTTCGACTTCGTCATCGCCTTCGACGATACGGGCGAACGCAAGCCGCACGGCAAGGGCTTCCGTGCCGCCCTCGACCTCTTCGCCGTCCCGCCGCACCACGTCCTCATGGTGGGCGACTGGCCGGAGAAGGACATGGCCGGGGCACGGGCCGTGGGCATGCGCACGGTCTGGGCACGCTACGGCAAACCGGGCATCCCGCCGCCCCCCGACGCCGAGCAGGCCATCGACCATGTCGAAGAGCTCATCCGTCTTGCGACCCTCGCCGACTCCTGATGGCAAAGGCGACCCCGAAGGCCAAGCCCGCCGCTTCGTCCTCCAAGGCGAAGGCCGCGAAACCCAAGCCGACCGCGGCGAAGAAGACCGCGAAACCGGCGGCGAAGGCGACGAAGGGGAAGGCCAAGGCCGCGCCGAAGAAAGGCGCCCGCAAGGGAAAGGCCACGAAGGTCCGAGCCGACGGCGACTGGCAGCTCGCGGGCGGATGGATCGAGGTCTTCGACGAGCCCGCCACGCCTACGCCGGACGTCCCGGCACGCGAGTCGTGGGCCGACCACCTGACCGCACCAGCACCAGAGGCTGCCATGGAAACCGCCGCGCCCGTCCAGGACGCCCCGGAGCCTGAGGTTGCCGCGAGTGAGCCGGCCGAGGAGGCCGTTCCACAGGCCGATGAGGTCGCAGCCGAACCCGACTCCCCAGAAGATGACAGTCCTGTCGCCGTCGATGAAATACCGGTCGTAGCGGCGCAAGCCGAATCCCCGTCCGACGACGTGGTCGAGCCCGAGGGCATGGTCACGATGGACGACGAGGAGCCCGAGGAGGATGAGCCCGCACCCGCGCCGATCCCCGATGGCCCCATCCATCCGGAGCGCGAGCCCGCACCGATTGAACACCCCGACGAGACGGAACCGGCCGACGACAGCGCCGATGACCTGGATGTCGGCATGGTGACGATGGAGGAACCCCCCGCCGCCCCCGCGGAGGCCGACGAGCCCGGCCAGACGCAGGCCGTCGTCCAGCAGCGAGCCGCGATGCCTCTCAGCCAGGAGATGCCGGCCCGCGGCGACATCGCATCCGGCCTGAGCCTTCCCGAACAGTTCCTGCTGGTCGCCTACCGTCCCGGTTGGGATGACAAGATGACCAAGGCGAAGCCTGGCGGCCAAGGCGCCGCCCTCGTGGGCAGCCTCGTCCTGGAACTCGCCCTACGCGGCGCCGTCAAGGTGCAGCGCGGTCGCTTCGCCGTGGAGGACGCAATCGCGCTGCCGCCCGAACTCGCCGGCGTCGCGGACCAGCTGCGCGCACTTGGGCCCGTCACGACCCAGGTCGCCATGGAGAAGCTGTCGAAGGGGCTGCCCGACCGGCTGCGCCCATGGGTGCAAGCCCTGGAGCGACGCGGCGTCCTGCGCGAGGAGCGCAGCCGCAAGCTCGGCATCGTGTCACGCTCGCAACTTGTGCTTGTCAACGAGGGCGCCAAAGACAAGCTGGAAAACCGCCTGGTGCGCACGCTTGCCGGCGGGGGCAACCCCGACGCTCGCACCATCATGCTGCTCGGGCTCGTGAGTGCCAGCGGCTTGCTTCGCGACCTGGTGCCCGCGAGCGCCTACGACTTCAACCGCAAGCGGATCCAGGCCCTCCTCTCCGGACGCGACACCCTGAGCTACCGCGTGGACAACTCCATCCGCCGCGTGCAGGACCTCGCCCTGCAGACCGTGCTCCAGGACATCCGCGTCCTGCAAGGCACATAGGCCACGTCGGCGCGCCGGCCGGCGGTGGCGAACCTACCCAGCAACTCTTTGTCCAGCCAGGCCAATCGGGGGCCGTGATTATCGACCGGATTGACGAGGAGTTCCTCCTCTTCGCCCTCCGGCCCGACGGTCGCTGGGAAGTGCCGCGCAAGGGCTCCATCCAGTACGGGCTGGCTGGCGCGTGGCTGGCCGAGCTCCTGGTCGACGGCTACATCAAGATCGAGGAGAAGAAAGTCCTCCCCCGCGGCCACTCCGACGCCGGCGAGAAGACGCTCGACTGGGCCCTGTCGCAACTGCGCGACGCGCGCCCAAAGAAGTTCGACAAGTGGGTCTACAGGCTTGGCAAGGACGCCGACAAGCACCGGCACACCGTCATGAAACGGCTGGAGGGGCGGGGCCACATCCTCATCGAGCGCACGAACGGCCACGTGCGGTACCCGCAGCACAACCCGGCCAAGTTCGCGCAGATGCGCGACCACCTCAAGGGCGTCCTGTACGGCCAACGGCCCGCCGACGACTCCACCATCGCACTCATCGCCATCCTGGACGGAGCCGGCCTCATGCCGCACGCCTTCGGGGCACCCATCACGAAGCAAGAACGCGGGCTTCTCGATCGGCTCGTGGCGCGTGACCACCGCATCCGCGACCTGCACAATGCCGTGAAGCAGACGAAAGGCTGGAGCCTGAGTCAACTGTTCTGACGCGACGGCACGAAGGTCACCTGCATCGACGGCTTTGCCGCATGCTTCCGCCGTGGGACGCTACGCGGAAGGGTATGGGGCGCATCGAGGCGTCGCCGCGAGTGGCGCGGGCTCGACGGCGCGGGCGCCCCGTCATGGACTCGGCGGGGCCTCACATGAATCAGGGGGGAGAAGGGGTTGAGGTATGAGGCGACGTTCAGCCTACGGGGACGCATGCCGCGGTGTTGTTCCAGGTGAAGTCTTTCACTGACCAGTCGCCTGGGTCGTGGTCCCAGGATCCATCGTTCGTGTAGAGGGGACAACTGGAGTTGCCGTCGGTGCAGACTTCGGACCACGTGCCGTCGTTGGTTGCGGTCGGGGTGTAGTCGATGGTTCCTGTGCAGATGGGTCCGATTGGGCCGCCGCTGCCGCCGTCGCCTCCTTCCTCACAGATTCGTACGTAGTGGTCGACTTGCGGGTCAATAATCTGGGAGACGATGCCGATGCACCCGGGGCCGCCCGTTGTTGGGTTCCATGGGTCGGGGCCACTGCCCGGGAACTGGCCCGCACCGCATGCCGGCATGAGGTTCGTGCTGAGGATTCCGCAGACGTAAATGCACAGGGGCGCGCCCGAGTAGACTGCGCCAGTCCAGGAGGGCGGACAGGGCGTCGGCGGCTCCGACTGGGAATGGACCACGATGGCGCCGGCCTGCTTGACTTCGTTATCTGGATTCTGTCCAGTGCACGGAGCGGAAGTGGGCGTTCCTGGTGGCGTTCCCGGCAGAGTTACTTGCTCTGGAAAGCTAATCTCCCAGGAAATCACGGTCCCATCCGGGAACGGCCCCCAGACGGTGTTGGGTTGCGTAAGGGGACTTGGCGGCGGGGAAACAACTGGAATGATCAGGTCCGCCGAATACCAATCAACATGCGTGACGGTGGATGGATCCAGCAGTCCCGTGGTGTTCGGGATGAGGCACCACTGGTAAATGCGGTTGAACGTCGGGTGGACGAAGGCGAGACGGAACGATTGCGCGCACAGCGTCGGCTTTTCGAAAACGAGCGATGACAGGGTTTGGGTCGTGCATGGAGTAACTTGTCCCCCGGTCTTGGTTGCCCAGAAGTGTTCGACGTCTTCGAAGCGAAACGCAATCTTATCGTCGACGCCCAGCATGAGCGGACCCGTGTTTTGGCCGGGAATGAACGCTGTCCCCCCCGGACAGCCACTATTGTAGGTCAAACCGAAGTCGTTGAATTCGCACGTGAACGTCTTGCCTGTGGCCGAGACCGGCATAGACAACACGACGAGGGCTGTTCCGGCAAGCAAGAACGAGGTCCAAATTGCGTTTGCAGCGGCGCGACGTTCGTGTTTCATCATGCTACCTACCCGGGGCGACGAAGCTGGCCAGCCGGATAATTCTGGCGTCACGCGTTAGCCTTCCGGGAGGCCGGGCGTCGTAGTCTAGATATATGGTCACGACCTTCAATTGGCAGTCATGGCCGCGCGATTGGCTCGCCTGGTATTCGTCGCGACGGCGCTGTGTGCGCTTCTCGCCGTCCCGTGCAGCCCGGCCATTTCCACCACCGCTACGCCGATTCTGACTCCGTGGAACCTGCCCGGCCCCGCTGCAGGGGCGCAGGCAGTGTGGATTGGCCAGGCTTTCTACATTCTAGGCGGGCAAGGCGACGCCATTGTGCGTTTCAATCCAGCCAACGGAGAGGAAAGTGTGGTGGCCCATTTCCCGTACGAGCTTTACGGCGCTGGCGTCGCCGCAATCGGAGGGAAGGCGTTCGTATTCGGCGGATACGGGCTCGACAATCAAGCAAGTGACAACGTGTTTGCCTTCGATCCAGTGTTGATGGAGGTGACGCTCCTGCCCATACACCTTTCACATCCGGTCACGGAGATGCAAGCGGTCCCACTGGCAGGCCAAGTGTATTTGTTTGGCGGTTCGAACAACGCAATTGCCACGTGCTACGGCGACATTGCACGTTTCAACCCCGTGGACGCCACGATAACGACGTTGGCGCCCAATCTGGGCCCGTATGCTTGCCAGCCGACGGCTGCATCGGACGGCATTGCAGTCTATGGGACCGCCGTCGGGTCTATCACCGAGTCCAGCGAAAACCGCCGCATTTTCAAGTTCTCGCCCGAGGCTGGGGGCGCATTGACGTGGCTTCCAACCCAGTTGCCTGTCCCGACGGCTCAAGACGGCCTCGTCTACTGGTATGGTGGTGCCGCGTGGGACGGGCAGGCAATCATCTTCGCAAGCATGGGTTGGACGCAGGCCTCTGAAACGAGCGCGGCAAGCCACCAACGTCGTGAGCTTGCCACGTTCAGGCCAGCGGATGGTTCCGTCGCCCCGTGGCCGTCCTTGCTTCCGGAAGCCACGTCGTCGCACGCGATGGCCTATTCTGGGTGCGGGCTGTACTTTTTCGGAACCACGAGCGCTCCCCCCGAGAACGCGCTCACGAACCATATCATGCGGCTGGGTCCAAGTGAGGTCTGCAAGGCTCAGGCTTCGTTCACGCCGGTGCAGCAGACGCTGTCATGCGTGTCTTCGACGTTCGAATTCACGAGTCTGGCTTCTCCTGTTGCCGTGTTTGTGTCGCAGTCCTGGTTGATTGATGGCACGTCGTCTGGTGGGGCGACTGCCTCTCACACGTTTACTGCAAGCGGGGCCTACACGGCAACGCTAACAGCCGTTGACGTCGACGGCGTGTCGCATACGGCGACGCAGAGCATCAGCGTCGATTTGCCGACGGCGTGTCCGCCCAGCATTGAGGACGTTCCGTTCCAGTTGTTGTGGGCCGGGGATGCCATGCAAGTGTGCGCGCACGGCCACGCCGGCCTGCAAGGCTCTCTTTCCTACGCAGTATCTGGCGCCCCTGGGGGGAGTGCCTTCGATGCTGGGACGGCTTGCTTGTCCTGGACTGCATCGGGGGGTCAACTCGGCAACCTTCCTTGCGTGACGTTTGTGGTGATGGAGGCCCCGTCGGGTCAATCGGCGTCGACGTGTCTTCGCATCCGCGTCTTGGCGCCGGGCGAGTCGGTGAAGGATTCCGACGCGGATGGCATCCCGGACGACGCCGACAATTGCCCTGGATTTGCCAACCATGGCCAGGCTGACGCGGACCACGACGGCGTCGGTGACGCCTGCGACGACGCAAGCGCCGCCGCATCGTCCACAACCGCTGCGCAACACGTTCCGGCCGGAACCGAAGCCGACCGTGATGGCGACGGCGTCCCCGACGCAGCCGACGACTGCCCAACCATTGCAAACTCGAATCAAGCCAACCTCGACCGCGACACCCAAGGCGATTCATGTGACGCGGATCTGGACGGCGACGGCGTCCCCAACGACGCACCAATCGGCTCGTTCCTCGACAATTGCCCCGCCGTGCCCAACGCCGACCAGAAGGATTCCGCGGGGACAGGAATCGGCGATGCATGCCGGAACCGAGCCGTCGCCCCCGTAGGCGCGGTGCCCGACGTTGCCGCGGTCACGCCGGCGGCCGCAACGAAAGCATCGCCCTCATTTGGGGCACTCATGCTCTTGAGCGTCCTGGGCGCCGCCGTGACGCTTGCGGCCAGGCGACGATAAGCCAGTGAGCCGCGACATGCGGAACTGCTAGCGCGGCATGGGTCAGTGGTTGAGGCCTTGCACGCAGCCGACGGCGGCCCACGCCGCGCACGTTCCGGCGGCCCCCAGAAAACCCTTTGGTCCGACGACGAGGGGGTTTCGCCCGGCGCTGGCCACGGTTCCCGCGTCGGCCGCTGCGGAAGATCGCCCATCGATGGACCGCAGCCCGTGCCACCGTGCCATTTGGTATCCCAAGGGGCTTTATGCTCCGCCTCTGAATGGGTTGCCCGAGCATGGGTGGCATGACGCGCAGAGAGGTTGTAGTTCGCCCTCGCGCGGAGCGTAGGCCCGTTCGAGGCGCGCCGCCGGCTTCGAGGCCGCGCGGGGTGGCACTCTTCGTCGTCGCCTTCTTGGCGGGTGGGGCCGCGGGGCTCCTTTCGGTCGGCCACGTCCAGGCCGCCGGTCCATACCCCATCGATGTGACGCAGCCTTGCTTCCACCTCAAGGCAGAGAACTTCTGGATCATGCTGGACGACGGCCGCACCTTCGACCTCGACCCGGCCCAGATCAGCCAGGCGTCGTTCAATTGCAATCAAGGGCTCGCTGGCTACACCACGATTGAGTTGATCTGGCATGAGCACGGCGTGGAGATGCGTTTCTTCGCCTACCTCCACAGCGACGGCTCGGTCTGGTGGTCCGACGAGATCCGCGTGTACAACGGCGCGTCGCAGGGCGCGGACTGGCTGTTTGCCTATGGCGACTTCTTCCGCACTTCGGTCGGGCAGCCCTACCAGACCTCGAGCTGGAACGTGACGGCAGGCGCCGGCGGGTCCGGCGCACCCCACGCGGGCATCCATTTCGTCGGCCTGGGCTTGGCGACCACCTTCCCGCCGAGCCAAGGTGGTGCCGATGCCGATGCCGATGGTGTTGCAAACAATGCCGACAACTGCCCCGGCGTCGCCAACGCCAGCCAAGGGGACATGGACCGTGACGGAATCGGCGACGTGTGCGATTCCGACATGGACGGCGACGGCATCGCCAACACCTCGGACAACTGCACTGTGGTCTACAATTCGGATCAGACCGACGCGGACGCCGACGGCGTCGGCGACGCTTGCGAGGGGCCCGGCGACACGGACGGCGACGGGATTGCCAACAGCTCGGACAACTGCCCGTCGGCTGCGAACCGTGACCAGACCGACTTGGACCACGACCAGCAAGGCGATGCCTGCGACGCGGACATGGACGGGGACGGCGTGCCACAATACACTGTGACCGACGACGGTCACACCCACACGGGCCAAGACAACTGCCCCACCGTGCCCAACGCTGACCAAGGCGACATGGACGCCGACGGCATCGGGGATGCCTGTGATGCGGCCCAGTCCGATGGTGGCCCGTTGGATGTGGCCCAAGCAGACCTTGCTCTCCGTGCGTCTCTCGTCGTCTCGAGCGACGGTTTCTCCGCCACCCTCTCCTGGCCCTCCCAGAGCGGTGCCGTGGGCTACCAGGTGTGGCGCCACGCCAGTCCATGGGTGCTTGTCGCCGAGCTTGGCCCCGGCACAAGCGGCTTCGTGGACCCCTCTTCCGTCCCCGGTGCGCTGTACGCCGTGACGGCCTTCTCTGCAAGCGATGCCGCGCACGGCTTCTTCGCCGCGCTGGACGAATCGTACCCCGGCGTCGGAAGTTCCGGCCCCATCACGCCCCAAGTCCAATTCGGCCCCACGTCCGGAGCAGTCGCCCAGCCAGGCACGCCCCCCAACGACGCTGCCGCTTCCGTCATCTCCTGGGGGCTCCTCCCGTGGCTCGTCGCGGCCGCTCTGCTGGTCACGATTCCTGTCGGCGTCGCCATCGCACGCTCCAACCGGCGCCGGGCTCCGTCGGGCCAAGCCCTCATCTCACCAACGCCTGCACAGGCCGCCGCGGCGTCGGGAAGTGCCCTCGCCCTGCGCGAGGTCAGCATCGCGATCGGCGGCAAGACCATCGTCCACCCGGTCACCATCGACATCCCGCGCGGCCAGCTCACGTTCATGCTCGGCACGAGCGGCTCGGGCAAGTCGACGATCCTCAAGGCCATCATGGGCTTGCAGCCGGCCTCCGGTTCCTTCATCCTCGCCGGCCAGCCGATCACGCCCGGTTCCCCCGAGGCGAAGGCCAACATCGGATACGTCCCGCAGGACCTGCAGCTCTACACCAACCTCACGGCGCTTGCGAACATCCAATACTTCGGCGGCCAGTACGGCCTTTCCAACGCGGACGCCAAGGCCCGCGGCCGCCAGCTCCTGGCCGACTTGGGCTTGGCTGGCCTCGAAGACCGCACGCTCGACCGCTTGTCCGGCGGCCAGGCGCGTCGCGTCAGCATCGCGTGCGCACTCGTGCACGAACCCGCCCTGCTCCTGCTCGACGAGCCCACGTCGGGGCTCGACTTCTCGGCGCGCAAGGCGCTGTGGAGCGTCCTGCAGGCATTGGCGCGTTCACGGGGTGTCGCCGTCTTGTCGTCGACGCATTTCCTGGATGATGTGCAGGGCGGCGACGGCGTCGGCATCATGTTCCAGGGCCGGCTCGTGTCCTTCGGCTCGACGAGGTCGCTCATCAAGTCGCTGCCCGGCGGCGGCCGCTGCGTCGAGTTGGAGTTCGAGGAACTGTCCGACGCGTCCCGCGAGCGCCTCAAGACCCTGGCGGCGGTCCTGCGCCAGAAAGGCATCGTGGAGCGCATGGAACTGCACCACTTCAGCGGCCGCTTCTTCTGCCGCGACCCGGCCGCGGCGGCGCGCGCCCTACCGGACGAGTTGTTCAAGGGCAAGTTCAAGGTGCGCTCGACGCGCCTGGACGACATCAACCTCGAGGACGTCTTCGTCTTCTACACGGGCCAGCCCTTCCCGGTGGAACCGCAATGAGGCTCGCCGCGTCCGTGCGCAAGGAGTGGCATCAAGTCGCGCGTGACCCGGTCGGCCTCCTAGCGGCACTTCTGGCGCCGTTTCTCATCGTGTGGATCTTCAGCACGCTGGACTTGGCCCACGGCCCGTCGGCGGGCGGTGCCCCCAGTCCCGTGGCCTTGATTCTGTGCCTGTCCATCTGGTTGTCGTCGCTCACGGCTGCCGCCACATCCCTGTACCGCGAGCGTACCGGCGGCACGTTGCAGCGCCTCGCCGTCACACCGTTTTCGCCCGGCATGCTCGTCGGCACGAAAGCCGGCGTGCTTTGCGCGATCGGTCTCGGGCAAGCGCTCGTCGTATGGTTCTCGGCCCGCATGCTCCTCTCGCAGGACCTCGCAAGCGCCGACGACGCGGCCGGCATCCTAGCGTTGTTCCTCCTCGTCTTCCAGACCGTGGCACTTGGCATGCTGTTTGCGGCCCTGCTGCGCTCGCCGACGCAGATCGCCAACGTCGTGACACTGTTCACGCTCGCCGTCATCACGCTCTGCGGTTTCCTGAAGTCGGTCGACAGCATGGGCGCCATGGCCCCGCTTGCCCGCATGCTCCCCTTCACTCTCGCCTACGACGCCGTCGGCGACATCGTGTCGGCGCGCGGCCTACCAATGCTCACGTTCCTGGCGATGGCCCTCGAGGGCGTCATGTTCCTCTTGGCCAGCGGCTTGGCGCTGCGTTTCGTCGGACAGACCGCGAAGACGGGGTAGTTCCCCCCTGCCACTGGGGTCGACTAGACTGCCAGCGCCCGTGCCGGCTTCTGCGCAATCGTCTTCGCCATGACTTCGCCGAGCCGTTCGACGCCAATCTTGATCTTGTCGTCGGCGGGGTGGCTGAAGTTCATGCGCATCGTGTTGAAGCCGACTTTGGGGTCGGGGAAGAACGACTTTCCGGGGACGTAGGCGACTTCGCGCTCGACTGCGGTCTTGAGCATCTCCGTGGCGTTGACGTGCTCGGGCATCGTTGCCCACGTGAAGAGGCCGCCTTGGCTCTTCGTCCACTTCGTCCCTTCCTTCGGGAAGTGGCGGTCCATGGCGGTAAGCATGATGTCGCGCTTCTTGCGGTACAGGCTCACGATCTCCGGCAGGTGGCGGTCGATGAGGCCGCCGGCGAGGAGGTCGGCTGCGATGTACTGAGTGAAGGCGTTGGTGCAGAGGTCGACGCTCTGCTTCGAGATGACCATCTTGCGGGTCGCTTCGGCCGGGGCGACCGACCAGGCGAGGCGGAAGCCTGGGACGAGGATTTTGCTGAACGTGCCGAGGTAGATGACGCGGCCGCCGTCCTTGTCCATGGCGTGCATGGATTGGATGTGGTCGCCGTCGAAGCGCAGCTTGCCGTATGGGTCGTCCTCGACGATCAGGAGGTCGTGGCGGTGCGCGAGTTCGATCAACTGGCGGCGGCGCGCGGCGCTGATGGTGGTTCCCGTCGGGTTGGCGAAGGTGGAGACGACGTAGAGGAACTTGGCGCGCGTCCCGGTGCGCTTCAGGTTCTGGATGACGGTCTCGACGGATTCGGGGATGATGCCGTCGCCGTCGGAGTCGGCCGTCGCGTACTTGGCGCCGAAGTAGTTGAACGCCTGCAGCGCGCCGAGGTAGGTCGGGTTGGAGACGATGACCGTGTCGCCGGGATCCAGGAAGACGCGGCCGAGAAGGTCGAGGCCTTGCTGGCTGCCGTTCGTGATGAGGATCTCGTCAGGATGCACGCGCATGCCGTCCTTGCCGAGGTGTTCGGCGACGGCTTCGCGAAGGGGGGTGACGCCTTCCGTCGTGGAGTACTGCAGGGCGGACTTGGCGTGGTCGCGAAGGACGCGGTGGGTGGCCTCCTCGACTTCCTTGACCGGGAACGTGCCAGGGTTCGGCAGGCCGCCTGCGAAGCTGATGATGTTCGGCTTCTCCGTGAGCTTGAGAAGCTCGCGGATTTCACTCGCCTTGACCGCGTGGCTGGCGCGGGAGTAGAGCGGCCCGAATTCCATGCACTCTTGCTACGGGCGCGTTTCATAAAAAGGTTCGGCCAAGAGCCACTTACGAAAAACGAAGTTCAGCAATTGTGTCCAATTCTGAATGAACAGCAGAATACCAAGTTCCCGCTAAACCTAGTTCATTGAGGATGGGTCGGCCTGCTACCCCCGTTGCATGGACCCCTTCCGCGGCCCCGGACCTGTTCGGGTTTCGCACCGGCGCGCAGACTCTAGAAGATCCGCGTCAGCAGCAACGACGTGGCGGCGGCGACGAGTGCAGCCGCGGGGATCGTGATGATCCAGGCGACGACCAAGCGTCGCGCCACACCCCACTGCACAGCCGACATGCTGCGCGTCGCGCCGACACCCATGATGGACCCGCTGATGGCATGCGTCGTCGAGACGGGGATGCCTTGCTGCGCCATGAAGAACAACGCAACGCCGCCGCCCGTTTCGGCCGCGAAGCCCTGGTACGGTGACAGGTCCGTGATCTTCGTCGCCATCGTCTTCACGATGCGCCAGCCGCCGAACATCGTGCCGAGACCGATGGCAGTGGCCGCCGTGAAGACGACGATGGTGGGAATGCCGGTCGCGTGGAAATCACCGCCGGGCAGGTCCGCCGCCTTGATGCCCACGACCACCAGGGCGCCAGCGATGATGCCCATCGTCTTCTGGCCGTCGTTGCTGCCGTGGGTGAGGGAGTAGAACGCGCTCGAGGCGATCTGCAGCTTGCCGAACGTCTTGTTCACCGTCCCGGGCCGCGCCTTCCGGAGGCTCGACATGAGAAGCAGCGTGACCAGGTACGTGACGACGAAACCGAGGAACGGGCTCACGACCATGAACACGATGGTCTTGCCTACGGCGCCGAGCGCGACGTTGCCGGGAAGTACGGCCCAGACGGAGGCCGCAGCCAGACCGACGTAGCCGGCGAAGAAGGCCCACGTGCCCCGCTTCTCCTGCCGCGCGGCCATGGCGCCGAGGAAGCCGAGGACCGCGCCGATTACGATGGCGCCCAGCGCGACCTCGCCGAAGCGCAGCATCTGGTCGTTGGCCACCCACTTCACCGCCGACGAACCCGCAGCCGCGACGCCGGCACCAAGCAGGCCACCGATGAGGGCATGGCTGGAACTCGACGGGATGCCCATGCGCCACGTGATGAGGTTCCACACGATGGCGCCGATTAGGGCCGCGCATACGATGATGAGGCCGTCATGGGCGATGATGGGGTTGTGGAGGTCGAGGATGTCGCCCTGGACCGCCTTGGCGACGGCGACGCCGAAGATGAACGGGCCAAGGAAGTTCGACAGCCCGGCGACGGCCAGCGCTTGCCAGGGGCGGAGGGCTCGCGTCGCCACCACGGTGCTGATGGCGTTGGCGGAGTCGTGGAACCCGTTGATGAAGTCGAACGTAATCGCCAGTCCGATGACCGCGTAGAGCCAGGCGTTGTCCATGCGTCACCCTAGGAGTGCTTGCGCAGGATGTCGTGCAGCACGTCGGCGACGTCTTCGCACCGGTCGGTGCCCGCCTCCAGGAATTCGTAGATTTCCTTGTACTTCATGATGCGGACGGCGTCGTTCGTGGTAAAGAGCTCGGCGACGGCCTTGTTGAGCAGCCGGTCCGCGACGTTCTCGAGGCGGTGGATCTCGACGACGTGCGGCGAGAGGGTGCGCTGGAGCTGTCCGGGCTTCCGGAGCGCGAAGATGCCGGCGCTCAGTTCCTTGACCTGGGCGTCGATGATGCCGATGAACTCGTGCATCGTCGGTGTCGGTTCCGCGATGCGGTACAGCGCGATGCGGTTCGTGGCGCCGTAGATGGCGTCCGTGATGTCGTCGACGGCGTGGGCGAGGCGAGCGAGGTCCTCGCGGTCGATCGGCGTGATGAACGTCGCGTTCAGGCGTTCGAAGATCTCGTGGCCGGTCGCGTCGGCCTGGTTCTCGGTCTCCTTGATCTTCTCGCGCCAGACCTCGACGTTGGCCCAACTGGGGCTGCCAAGGAGGCTCTTGAACTGCTGCGCCGCGGTGGCCGCAAGGCCGATGTGCTTCTCCAGGAGGTCGTAGAAGATGCGGTCCTGGGGGATGATCCATTCCTTGAATCCCATGGGGCCGCACAATAGAGCGGGGGTGAAGATGCTATTCTCAATAGAATCAATAGGACGTCCCGGGACGCCCCAACACCGGCGTCAAACTTCCGCTGCCGTCGCGAGGACTGGCTGCGCGCCGCGCTCGCTGGTGAGGACGATGAGCAGGCTCGAAACCATCCGCGCGCGCTGGTCCTGCGTGAGGTCCACGATGCCCTCGCGCTTCAGGGACACAAGCACCTCGGAGATGATGCCGACCGCCCCGTTCGCGATGCGTTCGCGCGCCGCGATGATGGCGGACGCTTGCTGGCGCTGCAGCATCGCCCCGGCGATCTCCGGACTGTAGGCAAGGTGGGTCAGGCGGGTCTCCATGACCTCGACGCCGGCCACCGCCAGACGCTGCTGCAATTCGCTTCGCAGGCTCGCGCCGACGATCTCCGCGCCGCCGCGAAGGGTTGCCTGGTTCGCCTTGGCTCCGGTGTCGTACGGGTACTGCGTCGCGATGTGGCGAAGCGAGGTCTCCGCCTGCACGACCACGAACTGGTTGTAATTCTCGACGTCGAACGTCGCGCGGCCGGTGTCATGCACACGCCACACGACGACAGCCGCAATCTCGATGGGGTTGCCGTCGGCGTCGTTCACCTTCAGCCGCTCAGTGTTGAAGTTCTGCACCCGGAGGGTCACCTTGCGTTTGGTCGTGAAGGGGTTGGTCCAGTACCAGCCGGCCTTCTTCACGGTGCCCCGGTAGCGGCCAAGGAAGATCAGCACCTCGGCCTGGTTGGGTTGGATGACGAACATGCCTCCGAGGCAAAGGAACGCCGACACCCCAAGCACGATCGCGATGGGAATGAAGACCACTGCCCCCGATCCGCCCGGTAGCACGCCGAAGGCGACGGCGCCGCCTGCGAAGACGAGGACGAAGAGTACGCCGACGATTCCCGGGACCGCAAAGGCCTCGCGCTCGACGGTGCTATGGCCGGGGTTCACGACCAGCGTGGAAGGCGCCGGTCGAACACTCGGTGGGGACGTCGGTGCCTGGGCGCGGGGGCCAGGAGTTGTTGGCATCGGTGGCGCGAGCGGTTGCGTCCGTTATGAACGCACGGTCGGTCGGCATGCGTGCTGCGCCGCGGGGTTCAGGCCCGGTTCGGTTCCCACAGGACTTCGGCGCGACCCTGCACCTTCGCGGCCCAGCGCGACCATACAAACAGTGCGTCCGAGAGCCGGTTGAGGTACCGGACCTCGATGTCACAGCCGCCCGCCTGGCGCTGCAATCCCACCGTGATGCGTTCGGCGCGCCGGCAGACGGTCCGGGCGAGATGCAGGAGGGCGTTGAGGCGGGAGCCACCGGGCAGGACGAAGGAACGCAGCGCGGGCAGTTGCGCCGTCATCCGGTCCATCTCCGATTCGAGCCACGCGATGTCCGCGTCGCTTGCGCGGGGCTGCTGCGGCCGGAGGTCCGCGGGCAGAGTGGCGAGGCATGAGCCCACGTTGAACAGCTGGTGCTGCACGCGCAACAGGGCGGCGTCCAACTCGGGGACGGCCGGCGTCAGTTCTGATGCAGCGGCACGGCACAAGCCCACGACGGCGTTGAGTTCGTCGACCGTGCCGTACGCCTCGATGCGCGCGTCATCCTTGGGGACGCGTTGCCCGCCGACGAGCGCCGTCTCGCCCTTGTCGCCGGTCTTCGTGTAGACCTTGGAGATGGCGAGGCGCGGCTCCTTGAAGTCCTTGGCCACGCCGTGGGCAACGGGGGCGTTGGACTTAACTCACGCCATGGTCACGAGCCGGCTGCGCTGGACTTCGCGCATGCGTTGCAGCGTGTCTTGCAGGGCCTGCACGCGTTCGGGCGGCCCGCCGACGATGAGGACGTCCATGCACGTGTCGGGTTCGCAGTGGGTGTGCATGAGGCTGAGGACGACGTCGTGGAAGGCGTGGCGCGCGTCCGAGATGCGTGGCTCCTTGTCGTGCGGATAGAGCATCGTGATGGAGCCGTGCATGTGCCGGCCTTTCGGCACGGCGCGGGCCTGCAGGTGGTCGCGCGACGCGGCCCGCAGGAACTCGCTGCGGCCTTTGTAGCCGCCGGCGGCGATGGCGTGGTCCATTTCGGCCACGAGGTCGGCCGGCAGGCTGGCGGAGACGATGGGCACGTTGTGAGCAACGCCGCCCGAGGATTCATAACAATTGGCAAGAGATTATGAACATGGGCGGCTCCCGCCAGGCCATGAAGCTGCAACTCATCCTCGCCCTTGCCGCGCTCGCCGGGACCAGCATGGCCGGATGCTCGGCGTCCGAACCCACCCCCGACGTCATGGCCACCTTCTACCCGCTCGCGTTCCTGGCCCAGCAGATCGGCGGCGGCAACGTCACCGTCGGCTCCATCGTGAAGGATGGCGTCGAACCGCACGACTACGAGCCCACGCCGGCCGATGTCAACGCCATCACGGACGCCCGGCTCGTCGTGCTCCAGGGCGCCGGCTTCGAGTCCTGGATCGGCAACGTCCACATGCACGCCAGTGTCCGCGCCACGGCCGGCCTGGACCTTCGCGAGAACCCGTCGGAGGACGAACGCGCAAGCCTCCCGAACGACCCGCACACATGGATGGACCCGCCCATGTACGCCCGCATGGCCCGCAACGTCGAGGACGCCATGGTCCAGGTCTTCCCCGAAAAGGCGGCAGGCCTGCACGCCCGGGCGGCCGCGCTCGTGGCCCGCATCGACGCGCTTGACGGCGAATTCCGCTCGGGCCTTGCACATTGCAGCAAGAACGCCATCATCACCGGCCACGCCGCCTTCGGCTACATGGCCCGCGACTACGGCTTCGAGCAGATCGCGATCAGCGGCCTTGACCCAGAATCGGAACCGGACAGCGCCACCATCAACCACGTCATCGACGAGGCCCGCGCCCGCAACATCACCGTGATCTTCTTCGAGGACCAGGTGAATCCGGCGCTTGTCAACACGATCGCCAACGAGGTCCACGCCGAGACGCGCATCCTCAGCCCCATCGAGGCCATCCCGGCAGGCAAGCTCGCGGCCGGAGCCGACTACATCACGGTCCAGCACGAAAACCTCGCCAACCTGCGCCACGCGATGCAGTGCGCCTGACCGAAGTTATGACCCCCGAACTTGTGGCGGACCCCGTGGCACCCGGCGGCCCTGGCATCGTCCTCGACGTCGACGACGTGTGCGTCCAGCTCGGCAACACAAACGTCCTCCAAGACGTCACCTTCCAGGTCCGGGCGGGCGAGTTCGTCGGCGTGGCGGGGCCCAACGGCGGCGGCAAGTCCACGCTGCTGCGCGCCATCGTCGGGCTCGTCCCGACCTGCTGTGGGACCATCCGCCTCTTCGGCGAGCGCGGAGCCCCCATCGCGACGCGTCGCCGCACGGCCTACCTGGCGCAGAACGAGGCCCACGTCGATCCCCTGTTTCCCGCGACGGCGATGGAGGTCGCCATGCTGGGGCGCGTCGCCAAGCGCGGCCTGCTTCGTGGCCTGGGCGCCGCCGACCGGCGGGCCGCCCTGCAAAGCCTCGAGGACGTAGGCGTCGCCCACCTCAAGGATCGCCTCATCGGGAGCCTGAGCGGCGGGCAGCGCCAACGCGTGCTCCTGGCCAAGGCGCTAGCGGGCGACCCCGAGCTCCTGCTTCTCGACGAGCCTACGACTGGCGTGGACCCGAAGGCACGCGACGACTTCCACCACCTGCTTGCCGACCTCAACCAACGCCGCGGCATCACCGTCCTCCTCGTCAGCCACGACACGGATTTCCTGGCCCACGTGGCCCATCGCGTCCTCGTGGTCGACCGGGGCATCCACTTCGACGGCGATCCAAGAGCGCGCCCCGACGTCCTTGCCAACCTGCACGGCAACGGCCACGCCGCGCACCAGCACGAGGCGGCCGCGCCATGAATCCCATCGAACAGGTCCTGCACTACCAATACCTGCAGCACGCCCTGCTGGGCGGCGTCCTGGTCGCCGTCGTCTGCGGTGTCCTTGGCGTGTTCCTCGTCCTGCGCGGCCTCAGCCTGCTCGGGGACGGCCTGGCCCACGTCAGTTTCGGCGGCGTCGCCCTCGGCCTGACGGTCAGCTTCTACCCTACATACGTCGCATTGGCCTTCACCATCGCGGGAGCCCTCCTGATCCACCTCCTGCGTACGCGAGGCATCGTCCGCGGCGACACGGCCATCGGCATCCTGTTCACGACCGGCCTGGCGTTCGGCAGAGTCCTGCTCAGCCGCGGCTCCTTCAACGTCAACGTCGACAGCCTGCTGTTCGGCCAGCTGCTCGGCGTCCCGGAGAGCGACCTGCCGGTGGTCCTCGTGGTGGGCGTCGGTCTTCTCGTGCTCCTTGGCCTGTTCCGCAAGGAATTCTTCTACATGACGTACAGCGAGCCTGGAGCACAGGTGGCCGGGCTTCCCGTGCAACCTCTCAACGCCCTCTTCATGGCGCTTACCGCCACCGCCATCGTCGTGGCCTCGAAGATGGTCGGCGTCCTCCTCGTGAGCGCGCTCCTCATCATGCCGGCCGCCGCGAGCCTCCAACTGGCCCGGAGCTTCAACAAGGCCATCCTCTTCAGCGTCGTCTTCGGCCTGGCCAGCGTCGCCGCCGGCTTCTGGTTCTCGCTTGGCCCCGGACATTTCCCGACGGGCGCGAGCATCGCGTTGTGCAGTTCGGCCCTCTTCGCCGCCGCGGCCCTTGCGCGACCGCTCCTGCGGCGGGCCCCTTCTGCCTAGGCAGACGGGATTCGTCAGCCTCAAAGCCCCCCGTCGCGCTGCAAACCGCGTGGACTCTGCCGCCCTGCTTCGCCTCATCAGCGAATCGACGCGGCACGGCTTGCTGAAGGCCTTGCGGGGCGGCGAACGCACCGTCGGCGAACTCGTAGCAGCCCTCGGCGACGAACAAAGCAACGTCAGCCACCACCTCGCCACGCTGCGCAGGGAAGGCCTCGTTTCCGCCCGCCGCGCTGGCCGCAAACAAGTCTACCGCCTTGCCGACGCCGAGGTCGGACGCATGCTCGACCAAGTCGACGCGTTGGCGACCCGCCTGGACCACGTGGCGTACACCGCCGCGCTGGGAATCCCGACCGATCCCGCATTCCACGGGTACGGCTGATTGAAAACGCCCGGTCTGGGATTTGCTTCCAGCGACCTTCAGAAAGGTCGATCATCACAGGTGGGGCCTGCGCGATTCCATCGCTTCGGCCCCACGCTCGCCCACGCTCCCGACGGACTACGCCCGGTCTGGGATTTGAACCCAGGTCGGAACCGTGACAGGGTCCCATGATAGGCCGCTACACT
Organism: bacterium; assembly: GCA_040390065.1. Lineage (GTDB taxonomy): Archaea > Thermoplasmatota > E2 > JACPAO01 > JAHFTW01 > JAHFTW01. The sequence goes on from JAZJZE010000001.1 coordinate 287,818, forward strand.
AACCGGGCAAACGTGATGTCACCACCCGGCCACGAGGCCGGATGCCAGGTGCGCCGACTTGAGACTCCCATTTAGTCGTTGTCCGTCGGGCGCGGGCTGGGGCCCGGTCTGCAGCTGGGCAGTCGGCAGCGAGATTCGGGGAAGCTCCGCCGCGCCCTCGGCTCGCCCTTCCGTTTGGCGCCTGCGGTTCAAGTCATCTGGGAGGCTCCGCGGCGCTGCGCGCGGCTCGCTCTTCCGTTTGGCGCCCGCGGATCAAGTCATCAGGGAGGCTCCGCCGCGCTGCGCGCGGCTCGCTCTTCCGTTTGGCGCTTCGCGCCAAACATCAGTGGGTCCTACCAGATTTGAACTGGTGGCTTGCTCCGTGTGAAGGAGCCGTCATAACCGCTAGACCAAGGACCCGATGGGGGCGCCGACTTGGCGTTGTCATTTGAGGGTTTGCCGGCGGGCGCTGATGTGGGGCCGAGCACGGCGAGGCCCCACGATGCAGGGGTTTCGAAAGGGGCGGAGCCGCGGCGGACGCCGCGGCGGCAGCCCCTTCGGGGGGCTCGGCTCCGTGTGAAGGAGCCGTCATAACCGCTAGACCAAGGACCCGATGGCGCCGCCACAAGGGGGCGTGATTTGAGCGTTTGCGACGGCGCGGGCCCCTACGTGAAGACCGCGCGGCCGGTCATGAGGAGGAACGTGATGCCGACCAGCGTGATGCCGAGGACGCTGCTCCTGCCGATCTTCATGGCCAGGGCCTCGAATTTGGCTGCCTGCTCCGGCGAAGGCCCGCCGGCCCCGACCTGGGCGACGAGCTTCTTGAGCTTCGCCTCGGTCGGCAAGATGACGGCGATGCCGTCCAGAAATGCCAGGATGGCCAGGACCATGCCGACGGTAATCATCCCAAGCGAGTTGCTGCCAAACGGCGTCTTGTAGATCTCTTCCTTGAAGTAGAGGGTGAGGCCGGCGACAATCGTGATGCCGGCGACGGGGCCGTAGTACTTGCCGAAGCCGCCGCGACGGACGACGGTCATCATGAAGCCCTTGCCCGCCATCCCGGCATCCTTCACCGCGGGCATGATCATGGTGAGCATGAACACCCCGGCGCCGAGCCAGAGGACGGCACCAAGGATGTGGACAAGGCGGACCGCGGCGACCCAGTCAAAGGCCATGGGGGCAAGAGCGGCCCGGCCGTCTTGACCATGCCGGGTCGCGCCGGACCTGTCAGGCCCGCCAGGCATCCTGGGCCGCCGCCAACGCATATATACGGGGCCTCTGTCGCCGCGTCAGTCTGGTGACCGTATGGCAAAGAACCCGGCCCGAATGTACCGCAAGATCATGCAGCATGCCTACACGCGCCGTGAGTTCATGGGCGGCGTGCCGGGCAATCGCATCCTGCAGTACCAGGCGGGCAAAGTCAACGGCGACTTCCCCGTCGTCCTGGACCTCATTCCGGAGGAGCGCGGCCAGATCCGCCACACGGCCCTCGAGGCCATGCGTATCACTGCCGTCCGTGCCCTCGATGCCGCCCTCGGCCGCGAGAACTACCACTTGCACGTCCGTGTCTACCCGCACCACGTCCTGCGCCAGAACAAGCAGGCGTCTGGCGCTGGCGCCGACCGTGTGTCGATGGGCATGCGCCTGGCGTTCGGCAAGGCCATCGGCACGGCAGCCCGTGTCGAGGCCGGCCAATCCGTCCTCACCGTCCGCGTCACTGCGAAGGGCTTCTCGGCTGGCAAGGAAGCCATGCGCAAGGCCTACAACAAGATCGCAAGCCCCTGCCACATCGATGTCAAGGGCCTCGACCTCGTCACCTTCTAAGGTGCCCGCACGGCCATCCGCAGCCGCGCGCTGTTGGCGTTTTCCGTCGTCCTGTTGAGTTCGTCTGCGGCGCTGGCGTTGGTGCTCGAACACGACGCCGTCGGTCTCGATGCCGGTGCTGCCGCCCGCGCTCCCGCCGGCGCCCATGTCCGTTTGCGCGGCACGCCGACACCCGTCATGCAGGCGGCCCCAAGTCTCCTCGACGCGCTGCCGCACGCCAGCGCACGGCTGCCCTTGGACAACTTCACCTACGCCATCGACGCGGGGACGGACGGAATGGTCTGGATCACGTCACCGTCCGCGCACACCGGGGGCACCACTGCCATCATCTCTGGCACAGTGATCGCACATGCCCAAATGCCGGGGTATGCCGCCCGGCCACTCACGATCGTGCGCCTCGAATCCTGGACGACGCCCGTACTTTTCCGGTGACCGCTTGCAGCCGAGCAGCTGGTGGACCACGGTCACGTTCCTGGCGCTCCTTGGCATGGCCGTGCTCGGCTACGCCATCGGGGCCCTCGACCTGCTCGGTGCAGCGGCGTCGTTCTTTCTCGGCCTGTTCATTGCGCTGCTCCCTCGGGCCGGCCTCAGTTGGTTGTTCCTCCTGGTCCTGTTCACGGGCATGGCCTTCGTGGCCACGCGCGTCGGTTACGCCACGAAGAAGGAGCGGCGAATCGCCGAGGGCGAGGCCGGCGAGCGCGGCGCCCGCAACGTCATGGGAAACGGCACGGCAGCAGCCTTCGCCGCGCTGGCCACCCAACTCGAGCCGGCGCTGCCGCACCTGGCCGCGCAACTGGCCTTTGCCACGGCCGTCGCGGCCGTCGCGGCCGACACGCTGGCATCCGAGCTTGGGTCCCTTGCCCGGCGCGCACGCTCGATCATGCCGCCCTTCGCCGACGTTCCGCCAGGCGCAAACGGCGGTGTCAGCTGGCCCGGCCAAGCGGCGGCCGCCGCAGCCGCCATCACCATCGCGTGGGCTGCGGTGCCCCTTCTCGGCCTGCCCTTGCGCATGGCATGGATCCCCGCGGTGGCCGGCTTCCTCGGCTGCCAGATCGACAGCGTGCTCGGCGCCACGCTGGAAGGAGACGCCGACCGCGGCTTCCGGCCACGGCCGCTCTCGAAACAGGACGTGAACTTCCTTGCGAGCGCGGTGCCCGCCTTCCTGGTCCTCGTCGCCGCAACGGCTTGGACCTGAGGGCAGCCCTCAAGTGGCGCCGCCGGCTCGCGGCCGCATGGATGCAGCCGCCAAGAAGCACGCCCTCCGACTCGTCCCGTACGGCCTGTACCTGGCCGGTGCGCGCCATGGCGACGGCCGCCAGTCGGTCAGCCTCGTTTCCTGGTTTACGCAGACAAGCTTCGACCCTCCTCTCGTGGTCCTCGGGCTGCACAAGGAAAGCGAGGCGCTCAAGGCCGTGCGTGAGACCGGCGTGCTGGCCATCAACCTGCTTGGCGCGACGCAGAAGGACCTCGTCAAGCCCTTCTTCAAGCACGTCGATGTCAAGGACGCAAAGGCCGGCCCGCTGGACGTCCGAACTGGGGCTGCCACCGGCTGCCCGCTCTTGCCGGCGCTCCCCGCAAGCCTTGAGCTCAAGGTGCGGCAGCTGTCGGAACTAGGGGACCACGTGACGGCGATCTTCGAGGTCGTCGATGCCCATGTGCACGACAAGGACGCAGCCGCCTTGGACCACAAGACCGCCGTCCTGCACTATGCCGGTTAGATTCGCTTTTTATCCTCGGCTGCCAATCATCCAGGCATGGCCAGCATGAGCAACGCACGAATCCTCGGCATCGTCCTCATCGCGCTCGGCGCCCTCCTGCTTCTCGGTTGGCTGCATATCCCCTACTTGGTGTTCATTCTGGGCATCGTGCTCATCGTCGTGGGCGTCCTCATGCTGATGGGCAGTCTGCGCGGCGCCAAGTGGATGGCCGTGCTGGCCTTGGTGCTCGGCATCATCGTCGTCTTGCGTGACGCGCCCGGTCTGAAGTGGATTGGCGACGACGTGGGGAACCTCCTGGTCACGGCGGTTGCGATCATCCTGATTGTGCTCGGCGTCCTCAAGGTCATGGAACGGTAGCCCGTCTGCCGGCACGGCCTTAGGAACGGACCCCTTGCGCCAGGCGTGGACGTGCGCGATAAGGTCGCCGTGGTCACGGGGGCCACCCGCGGTATCGGCCGTGGCGTCGCGCTGGCGCTCGCCGCCCGGGGCGCCCGCCTCGTCCTCGTTGGCCGCGACGAAAGCGCCTTGTCGTCGGTCAAAGGCGATTGCGAGCGCGAGGGTTCGCCCCGCGTCGTCGTTGTGGCCGCTGACCTTGCCGACCTCAAGGGGCTAGACGCCGTGGTGCTGGCGGCCGTCCGGGAATTCGACGGCTTCGACATCCTCGTCAACAATGCGGGCTACGGCATGAAGGCACCTCTTGCGGCGGTGACGGACGAGCAGTTCGAGCGCATGGTGGCCGTGAATCTCCGGGCCCCCTTCATGTTGACCCAGAGCGCCGTGAAAGTGATGCGGCGCCGTGGCGGCGGCCAGGTCGTCCAAATTGCGTCTGGGCTGGCCTATCGCGGCTTGGCGGATTGGTCGCTGTACGCCGCGACGAAGTTCGGCCTGCGCGGTTTCACCGAATGCGTGCGCGCCGAAGTGGCCGCCGAGGGCATCAAGGTCGGCATCGTCGCCCCCGGCTACGTCGAGACCGAATTCCATGATGCCATCGCGGGCCAGGCCGGTCAGGCCGGCCTCGCCGTTGCGGACGTGGTGCACGCCGTGATGGCGATGATCGAGCAGCCCGCCACGTCGGACCTGAAGGAAATCATCCTGCGCCACAAGGGCAGCCCCAACTGAGGTCGCCCGTCCATCCGCTGCCTCCCCCTTGCCGCTTATATCGCGGACCTTCGTCGCCAGATTCGATGCCCGTCACGGCCGTCATCGGCACCCAGTGGGGCGACGAAGGGAAGGGCAAGGTCGTCGATTACCTCGCCGAGCGCGCCGACTGGGTCGTGCGCTTCCAGGGCGGCAACAACGCGGGCCACACCATCGTCGTCGCCGGCGAGACGTACAAGCTGCACATCCTTCCCAGCGGCGTCGTCTCCGGCAAGCCCAGCATCATCGGCAACGGCTGCGTCGTCGATCCGCTCGTCCTCGTGCAGGAAGTCGAGGCCTTGCGCAAGCGCAACATCACGCCCACCTTGCACCTGTCCGACCGCGCGCACCTCATCCTGCCGTACCACGCCGCCATCGACGTCGCCGAGGAGGCCGCCAAGGCGGGCAAGAAGGTCGGCACGACCGGCCGTGGCATCGGACCCTGTTACTCCGACAAGGCCGCCCGCAGCGGCATCCTTGCTGGCGACCTCGTGAAGCCAGCCCGGCTCCTGGAGCGACTCCGACGGAACGTCGCCGCCAAGAACGCGGCCCTGGCCCAACTTGGCTCGAAGGAGTCCTTCGACGCAGAGAAGATCGCGGCCGAGCTTGCCGCGGCCACGAAGGTCCTCGGCCCTTACATCAAGGACACCGTCAAGCTCCTGCAGGACGCCGTCGGCAACGACGAGACCGTGCTGCTCGAGGGGGCGCAGGGCACGATGCTCGACATCGACCACGGCACCTACCCATACGTGACCTCGTCGGCGACGGCATCGGGCGGCATGTGCAGCGGCTGCGGACTGGCCCCGCGCGACATCGGTGACGTGGTCGGCGTCGTGAAGGCGTACACGACGCGCGTCGGCTCGGGGCCGTTCCCCACCGAGCTCAGCCTCGATGCCGGCGTCGGCAAGCACCTCAGCGAAGTCGGCCACGAAGTCGGCACCACGACGGGGCGAAAGCGCCGCTGCGGCTGGCTGGACCTCGTCGTCGTCAACCACTCCGTCCGCCTCTGCGGCGTGAACCAACTCGCCATCACCAAGCTCGACGTCCTCTCCGGCGTCGGCCCCGTCCAGGTCTGCGTGGCGTACAAGTTGCCGGATGGGACGAAGGTCACGCACATCCCCAGCGACCCCGACGACTTCGCAGCAGCCAAACCGGTCTACCAGGAATTTGCCGGCTGGACGGACCTTGGCGATGGCACGTGGGAAGGCCTGCCGACGGAGGCTCGCACGTTCCTGCAGTTCCTGCGCGAGAAGACGGGCGCCCAGATCAAGCTCGTCGGCGTCGGGCCGGGTCGTGAAGAGACCGTCGTCAGGCAGTAGCCAACGTTCATCCGGCCTGGCCACCCTCGTCACCGCAATGCAGCCCACGCCGCGCGGAGTTCCATCGCAAGGGTACCCCACGTCGGCGCGCCAGCCGTATTCCGTTCCCATGCGTTCGACGCAGGGCTTGGCCATCGCCTTGTACGTCCTCGTCGGAGTCCAAGTCTCGTGCGACCTGATTGGCACGGCGACGCCACCCAACATCGTTGTCACGTCCACCAGCGTCAACGTCACGTGGGGAGGCATTGCGGCAATCGGCATCCTGGCCGGCGTTGCGGCAGGCATCGTGGCCCTCGTGTGGATCTACCGCACTATGTGCAACGTCCATGCCAAAGGAGTCGCAACCAAGTATTCCCCAGGCTGGGCCGTCGGCTGCTGGTTCATCCCCCTCGCCAACCTCATCCTGCCGTATTTCCCGATGCGCGAAGCTTGGGCCAAGAGCCGCTGCGGCCCCACAGGGCTTCTTGCGGGCTGGTGGGCCGCGTGGGTGGTCCACGCCGGCGCTCTCTTGGGATTGGTGCTTTGGGGTGTGTCGGCCGGCTGGTCGTTGCGCTCGAGCGTCCCGCCCGGGCACTCCATGGACGCGCCGCTGCCCGGCGATTTCCAGGCCGTGGGCGTGGCCGTCTTGCACGTCGCAGCCGGCGCCCTCTTCGCGGCGGTCGTCGCCCGGTTGACTCGCAGCCAGGCCACTCGGTAAGGCGGCGGCAGTCCCGTCGTTCGACGGCCGAAAAGACTTCCCTCGTCCCCGGCTCTCTGCATCCATGGTCCGCACCTTCATCGTGGACGCCTTTGCCGACAAACCGTTTTCCGGCAACCCCGCCGCCGTGTGTCTGCTCGACGGGCCCGCCCCCGAGGAGTGGATGAAAGCCGTCGCCCGCGAAATGAACCTCAGCGAGACGGCATTCGTGCACCGCGAAGCCGGCACCGGCTCGGCGCCGGTCTTCCGGCTGCGCTGGTTCACGCCGGCCAAGGAGGTGGTCCTCTGCGGCCACGCAACGCTTGCGTCCGCCCACGTCCTCTGGGAGAGTGGGACGCTCGCGCCGACGCAGGCCGCCGAGTTCGAGACGCTGAGCGGGCGCCTCACGTGCAAGCGCGAGGGCGACGGCATCGCCATGGACTTCCCAGCCAACCCGGGGCAGACCGCTCCGGCGCCGGATGGATTGTGGAAGGCGCTCGGCATCAAGCCCGCGCCGGTGCTGCGCAACCACCTGGACTACCTCATGGTCGTGACCGACGAGGCGGCCGTGCGCTCGATCAAGCCCGATTTCGCAGCGCTTGCCAAGTTGAGCGATGTGCACGGCTTCATCCTCACGGCCCCGGCCGGCGACGGCGTCCACGACTACGTCTGCCGCTACTTCGTGCCGGCCTTCGGCATCGACGAGGACCCCGTCACAGGATCCATCCAAACCATGCTGGGCCCCTACTGGTGCGAGCGCCTGGGCAAGAAGCAGGTCAGGTCGTGGCAAGCCTCGGCGCGTGGCGGTGGCATGACCGTGCGCCCCGCGGGCAAACGCGTCATGCTGATTGGTCGTGCGGTCACGACCCTTCGCGCGGACCTGTTGGCCGGCCCGAGCATTTCCGTTGCCGCATAGCCCGACCCGTACGGCGTTCTCCCCGCGGCCCACGCCTGCGGCCGCCTGCGTCGCGGCGGCGCCACCGACTTGCGCTTATCCGGCGGAACGTGGTCCATGCCCTGTGGACAACCGCTCGGCTCGGGCCCAATGGTGGAGTCGGAACGGGGAGCAAGCCTCGCGGCTGGAAGATGGGCCCATCTGTCCCAATTGCTCGAGCCGCCGGACCGTCCGCAAAGGAATGGAGTGGTGGGAATGGGTGCTTGCCTGCACGGGCATTGGCCTGTTCGTATGGGCCGCACTTGTTCTGTTCCGGCGTCGGCCGGGCCACTGCTTCCCATGCGGTGTCGATTTCCGCGCGGCAGGCACCGGGAAATCGGGATCGAAGCGATTGAATGGATAGGCGGCGCCAGAGCCTCATCGCCTCTTGGGCGCCCGTCTTGCCGCCCTCCAGCGTGAGGACTGGAGAATCGGCCTGGTACCATGAAAACCAGAGAGTCCGTATTCCTCGAATTCGCAAAATCCGTGGTCAGCCGGGCGGCGCCAACGTGTACTCGATCCTCTGCGTCCCACTTCCCTTCGAGGTGCGGCTCAAGATCTGCACGTCGCCGATCTCCTTCGTGTTGAGGACGTGCGTGCCGGCACAGGGGCACAAGTCGATGTCGCGGCCGATGCGGATGACGCGCAACTCGTTCACCGACTTCGGCAGCAGGTCCATGTTCGTGCGGTCCGGCGGCTGCTCGGCCGTGACCTCGTCGCGTGTCATCGTCGCGGCCGTGATGGGCACCGCGCTGTGGATGACGTCGTTTGCTGCCGCCTCGAGGTCCTTGAGCATCTCGTTCGTGAAATTGATTGGGTTGAAGTCGATGCGGCTGCGGTCGGCGTGAATCTGGTTGCCCACCGTGCGGGGGTGGACTCCGTTGGAGCCGAACATCTCGTAGGCCAGCCCCGAGACAAGGTGCTGCGCCGTGTGCATGCGCATGTGGGCGTAGCGCCGGTCCCAATCGATGGCGCCGCGCACGACGTCGCCGGGGCGCAGTGCATGGCCAGGCGCCGTGTGCTTCACGGGTCCGCGCTTGGTCACCTCGACGACGCGGCCTTCACGGCCGTCGGCCGTCGACAGGGTGCCCGTGTCCCACTCCTGCCCGCCGCCGAGAGGATAGAAGAGGGTCTGGTCCAAGACCACGTAGTCCGGCTTCGCCTCGATGACGCGCGCCTCGAACGTCCGGTCGTAGCAACGCTCCAGGGCATCCATGTAGAGCATGCGGCTCGTAAGGTCCGGCCGGGGGGCAGCCGGGGGGGCGGGCGCGTCCACGTCCAATCATGCAGCCGCGCCCGGGAAAGCGTTTCCCCTGCGGGTCGCGGGGCCGCAGGCCTTTCAAGCACGACTCCTTGGGGCTGGCGTGGCGTTGCGGTCCGCGGCCCTCATCCTGGCATTGCTGCTCGCGCCCGCCCTGGCGGCCAGCCAGGTCCCCGCCGCGCCGTCGTCGGCCAGCGTCGACGTGCGGGTCCAGGATGCGAAAGTGACCCTGAGCCTCGATGCGCCCGCCGTGACGGATGTGTTCGTCACCAACACCGCCGCACCCAACCCGGCACTCCCCCAACTCGACCAGCCGCGGCGCGTGACTCTCGAGATCACCGGCGTCCCAGAGGGTTGGACGGCCTCGGTGCAGCCCAACAGCTTCGACCTGGGGCCGGGCAAGACGGGCAACGCCGTTCTGACGGTTTCCGTCTCGGCGGCGGCGGATGCCAAGGTCGCCAACCTCAACGTGACGGCCAAACTGTACCCGCTCGGCGTGTCCGCCATCCCTGGAGCAGGACCCACCGTCGACCCGGAAGCCCGTGACGCGGCGGGCGTCACCGCGACGCGCCAGGACTCGCTTGGCCGGACGATCACGGAGCAGGTCGGGCCCTACATCTTCCTCCTCCTCGGCGCGTTCCTTCTTGCGCTTGTCGCCGTGGTCGTGCTGCTGGTCCTGCGCGGCCGCTCGGCGGTCCGACTGGCCTGTGACGACGGCGAACTGGTCGCGGCCGCGGGCGGCAAGGCCGAGTTCGTCATCTCGGTCACGAACATCAGCGGCCGCGACGACGGCGTCGCACTGCGCGTCACCGCCCCGGAGGGCTGGTCGGCTTCGTTCTCGCAGGGCCAGTTCGAGCTTCCAGCCAACTCCGAAGGCAAAGTCACGTTGACAGTCAAGGTCCCGAAGACGGCGCAGTCCGGCGAACGCGTCGAGGTCGCCGTCGTCGTCGTCAGCGCCTTGCCGCGAAAGTCGTCCGGTATCCGCTTGACCGTCCGCGTCAAGTGATGGGCCGCTCGAGGACCAGGCGCACGGATTCCCGTGTCACGAGGCGCCCGCGGTGGCCCGGGTGGTGCCTGTCCACGGCGGCTCCTGCCGCCACGAATCCGACCGCCCCGAAGGCGGCCGCGAGTTCGTCGGGGCCGGCAAAGTGCGTGGTGCGGCCGTCCTGCAGTCCCCGCACGCCCGATTCTCCGTCCACGGGCGAACCTTGGCTTGCCCGCAAGTCCTGCGGCGTGAGGCGCTCGACCACGAGGTGGCCGCCGGGGCGCAGGACGCGCCAACACTCCTCGGCGGCGAGGCGCCGGCCGGCGGCAAGCAGATGGCCCGTGCAGTGGATGTCCAGCACGGCGGAGAAGGCGGCGTCTGCAAACGGCAGCGCCGCTGCATCGCCGAGCACGCACGTCGCGGCGAGCCGGCGCACCGCGTGCCATGACACGTCGAGGCCGATGACGTCGACGCCCGCGGCGGCGAGCGGCTTCAGGAGCTTGCCGTTGCCGCAGCCCAGTTCGAGCACGGGGCCGTCGCCAAGCAGCGGCAGCAGCTCCGCGACTGGGCGTTCGCCGCGCCACGGCGCCTCGTGGTGCCGGTAGAACCGGTCCCATGGGTTGGCCGCTCGCTGCACATGGCGGGCACGTCGACTGGCGGTTTGGTCCTTCGCCTGCGCAGCCAAAGCCCTCAAGACGCGCCGCCCGGTGGAATGCACGTGGCACGCCGGCGCAACAAGGGCGAGGAGCGCGACGTGGCCGGGGGGCGCATCGCCAAACTCCTCGAACTCGCGCGCGACGAGGCCCTGGCGGGGCGATTGGAGCGTTCCGACCGGTACGGCTCGCTCTGCCTTCGCATCGCCGAGAAGTACCAGACCGGACTCGACGCGCGGGCCAAGGCGCAACTGTGCCGGAAATGCGGCGCGTTCCGCGTGGCGGGGAAGACGAGCCGCACCCGCATCACATCGGGCCGCGTCGCGACGACGTGCCTGCGCTGCGGCAACGTGAGCCGTCGCCTCCTGCACGGGCGAACGCCTTCTTCAACGGGCAAGGCTTCCGCGACCCCATGAACCGACTGAACCCCGCACAGCTGCGGGCAAAGCGCTCGGCCGCCAACGCCATCACGGTCACGATGCATGTCGGCAAGAACGGCGTCAACGATGCCGCGATCCTCGAACTGAAGGCCCAACTGCACAAGCACAAGCTCGTGAAGGTCCGCCTCCTTCCGTCTGCGACCGATGGCGGCGTTGGCAACGAGGCCCAGGCCGACGCGCTTGCCGCCGGCGCCGATGCGCAACTCGTCGAGATCCGCGGCCACACCGCCGTCTTCTGGCGAGCCTAAGAAGTCGAACGCGTTTGCAGCGCCGTGCCTGAGGAGCCCGCCGACGGGGGGATGCCGTCCACGGACACGCCGGTTCCACCGCCGTCGCCGATCCCCGACCCGGAGCCCGCGCCGCCTGCCAAGGCACGCCGCAAGATGCGCCGCCGCACGAAGTGGATCATCGCGGTGGGCATCGTGCTCATCCTCGTCCTCTCCGGCGTCATGGCGGTTTCTTGGGTCGCGGGCCAATCCCTTCTGCACCCGAAGCGCGACACCAACACGTCGACTCCCTCCGCGCTCAACCTGACGTGGCAGTGGGCCAACTTCACGACGGCGGACGACGTGCCCATCGTCGGTTGGTGGATTCCGGCCGACAACGCGACGGGCACCGTCATCTTCCTGCACGGCTACTCCGACGCCAAGGCCCAGGGCCTGCCCATGTTCCCGTTCCTGCACAACGCCTCCGTGAACGTCATGGCGTTCGACTTCCGCGCGCACGGCCAATCCGGCGGCGCGTACACGACGGCGGGTCTGCTGGAAACGCGCGAGGTCGATGCCGCCATCCTGTGGGTGGAGAACCGCACGCATCGCGACGAGCGCAACATCGTCCTGCTCGGCTGGAGCATGGGCGGCGCTGCAGCCATCAACGCGGCGGCGCACTACCCCGACCTCGGAGGCGTCATCGCGGACGCATCCTTCAGCCGCCTGCACAACATCGTGGACACGAGCATCGGGAAGTTCACGGGCCTGCCGCGCTGGCCGTTCGGTCCCCTTGCCGTGAAGTTCGCAAGCATGAGCATCGGCATCGACATCAACGACAACGCCCCCGTCGAGGCCATCGCGTCGTTCCACGGTCCCCTTCTCCTCATCCAGGGCCTCGCCGACACCACGGTCGTGCCCAGCAACGTCGACGAGATCGCCGCCGCGGCGCCGCAGGCCGTCGTGTGGAAAGTCCCCGGCGCTGGGCACACGGAGTGCTACAAGACGGACCCCCACGGGTACGAGTTGCATGTCGTGGCGTTCCTCGCCGCACATCTGTCCAACCCACCGCCTTCCTGATTTGGCCCGGCACAATGGGTATATACCCCCCCTTCTTCGGCCGAGTTGCAACCCTGGGGAAAACTGGTATGACCACCGTATATGACGTCCCTCCCACCGCCTTGATCGAAGAAGCCGCGAAGCGGCTCATGGAAATCAAGACCGTGGCGTCGCCGGAGTGGGCCGAGTTCGTCAAGACCGGCATCCACACGGAGAAGCCGCCGGTGCAGGACGACTGGTGGCACACCCGGGTCGCCGCGGTGCTCCGCAAGGTGTACCTCGAAGGCCCCATCGGCACCGAGAAGCTGCGCGCCGCGTTCGGCGGGTTCCGCGACCGCGGCAACCGCCCGAACAAGGCGGCAAAGGGTTCCGGGTCCATCGCCCGCGAAGCCCTGCAGCAACTCGAGGCCGCGGGACTGGTCCAGACGGTCCAGGCCCAGGGTCGCATCGTGACCGCCCAGGGTCGCGCCCTGATGGACAACGCCGCGCACGCCGTGCGGGGCCGCATCCAGAAGGACATCCCGCTCCTTGCCAAGTATTAGGTGAGGACGTGGACGACCTGGAGGAGTTGCGCCGGCGCAGGCTGGCGGAACTCCAGGCCAGGCAGAGGGCAGCGGCATCCGGCCAGGACCCGGACGCCGAAGCCCAGGCGGAGGCCCGCGCGGCCGCCGCCGAGGAAGCCGCCATCGAGCGGCTTCTGCAACAGGTCCTGGAACCCGAGGCGCGTGAGCGCCTCACCCGGATCCGCATGAGCCGGCCCGATCTGGCCGTCTCCGTCGCCAGGCAACTGGCGACGCTGGCCCAGCAAGGTCGGCTCGCGCGGCGCATCACCGACGCGGAGCTTCGAACGCTCCTCGAGCAGGCGATGCCCAAGGACCGGGACATCAAGATCACCCGAAAATAGGCCGGGGAGCAACACGACTATGTCCGCAAAGAAGCCGCTCGCAAAGAAACTGCGCCTGATGCGCGCCGAGAAGAGCAACCGCCGCGTGCCGGCCTGGATCATGATGCGGACGAGCCAGCGCTTCACCAACCACCCCAAGCGCCGCAACTGGCGCAAGAACCACCTCAAGATGTGATGCTGCATGGCTGACAAGACCACGACCGAACTCGAGCGCATCTACACGATCCCGCTTCGCGACACCAAGGACCTCGTGCGCTCGCGCCGCGCCGACCTGGCCGTCCGCGACGTCAAGCGTTTCCTCAGCCGCCACATGAAGTCCGACGACATCTGGCTGGACAACGAAGTGAACGAGCTCATCTGGGCCCGCGGCAAGTACACCATCCCGAGCCGGGTCCGCGTCCGCGCCACTCGCTTCAGCGACGGTGTCGTCGAAGTCACCCTCCCCGAAGCCGCCCACGCCGGGTCGATCCGCAGTGAGATCGCCGAGCGCCGGGAGAAGGCCGCCGAAGCCCCCATCCTGAAGGGCCCCGCCGCCGAGGAGAAGGACGACGAGGACGACCACGAGCACGGCACCCCGCTCACGGACATCGAGGGCATCGGCGCCGCGACCGCGGAGAAGCTCGGCAAGGCCGACATCGAGTCCATCGAGGACCTCGCTGCGGCCGACGCCGACGCCGTCGCCAAGAAGACCGGTTTCCCGCTCGACAAGGTCACGCCCTGGGTCGAGGCGGCCAAGAAGCTGGCCCCCGCCAAGGAAGAGCCGAAGGCCGCCGAGGCCACGCCGGCCGAGACGAAGACGGAGCCGGCCGACAAGCCGGCCGCGGCCGCCAAGAAGGCCGAGGGCGACAAGCCCGCCAAGAAGTCCGAGTAGGGCGGTTCGACGGGACATGGTGTACAAGCGCCTTGATCCCTTTGGGAACCCCAACGTGGGCGTCTACGTCCGGGCGACGAGCACACACCTGTTCGTCCCCAAGGGCATCACGGACCTCAACATCGCCGACCTCGAGGAGGCATTGGGCCTCAAGGCCATCCGTGCCTCCGTCGGTGGTGCCGAACTGATCGGCTCGCTGGTCGTCGCCAACAAGAACGGCTGCGTCGTCGCCGACTTCGCGAGCGACCGCGAAGTGCAGGTCTTCGAGAAGGCCGGCCTCAAGGTCGCGCGCCTTGCGCTGTCCCGCCTGAACGCGGCCGGCAACAACATCCTCGCCAACGACCACGGCGCCATCGCGCACCCGGACATGCCCGTCAAGACGTTGGCTGCCATCGAGAAAGCCCTCGACGTCCCCGTGGCGCACGCGGCCGTCGCTGGCTTGCCGACGGTCGGTTCTGCGGCGTACGCCACGAACCGCGGCGTGCTCTGCCACCCGCTCGCCAGCGCCGCCGAACTTGCGTTTATCAAGAAGTGCCTGCATGCGCCGGCAAGGATCGGGACCGTCAACCACGGCCATGGCCTGGTGGGCGCCGGACTTGCCGCGAACCAGAACGGTGTGGCGTGCGGATCGCGCACGACCGGCATCGAGCTGGGCCGCATCGACGAGGCCCTCGGGTTCCTAGAATCGGACGTGAAACCATGACGAAGCCATACCAGATCGAGGGAGATTTCCAGATGGGACGCATCCGCCAGCACTTCGTGCTCCAGGTCGTCGCCAAGGATGAACAGGCCGCCAAGGACCGCGTCTATGCGACCCTCGGCTCGCGCCATGGCGTGAACCGCCGTGAGATCAACGTGCTGTCCGCCAAGCTCCTGAAGCCGGACGACGTGACGGACGCCACCGCCCGCCACAACATGAAGGCGAAGTAGTGCCTGGCGACGGCACGGCGGACGACCCGCGCCAACTCCTGGCGCAGCGCGACATCGTGCAAGTCGAACTGCAGCGCATGGAGCGCCGCATGGCCGCCATCGAGGAAGCCATGATGGAGGCGCAGCGAGCCATCGCGACGGTGCGCGGACTTGCCGAAGCCGGCGGCGGCACCCACGACCTCCTCGTCCCCGTCGGCGCCGGCGTGCACGTCAAGGCCCAAGCCAAGGGCGGCGCAACCATTCTCCTTCCCCTCGGCGCAGGACTTCTCACCGAAGGCAAACCCGAGGACGTCATCGCCGCCCTCGAAGAACGCGTCAAGGGCATCAATCGCAGCTTCGACGAAGCCTCGGAGCAAGCCGAGCAACTCACCAACGCCGCCGCCGTCATCGAAGAGAAACTTGGCGGCGCTGGCCCAGGCGAGAACTAGAAGGTGCGCCTGACGGGAATCGAACTCGTTCTGCGGCCCGGTGCTGCGCACCGGCCCGTCGCCAAGCCGCGGCTGCGCGTCGCGGCGGGCTGAACGGGTTCGCTTCCCAGCCAGTGCCCTGCCGCGTGGCGGCCGGCCGCTTCGCGGCGCCTTCGCCTGCGGGTAGTGCGCCTGACGGGAATCGAACCCGTTCAAGCAGCTTGGGAAGCTGCTGTCATACCATTAGACCACAGGCGCGCAGGGCCGTCGAGGAAGGAGGGCTACAAGAGCGAAATGGTCGCCGGTCTGGCGCCGGTGCAATCCCAACCATGACGGGGGCTATCTTGACGTTGGACTCCCAACCTTCATGACCCGCGGCGCGACTTGGCCGGCATGCAGGGCCGTCGTGGCGCCATTCTCGCGGTGGCCGCGGCACTGTTGCTGGTGGCCGTCGAGGCCGTGAGCTGGATCCTGCCGGGGGGCGAACGCCGCGACCTGCGTCTCTTGCTGGACCTAGTGCTCGCGCTGCCCGCCTGCGCCCTGGCCGTCTTTTATTTGGCCTTCCGCGAGAGTAGCCTGCCGCTGTCCGTCGTTGCGTTGGCGGTCGCGACGTTCGGCTTCTATGGTTTGGGCACCATCTACGACTTCACCGCGAAGGGCAATGCAGGCTCGCCGCTCGACTTGTGGTTAGCCGTGCACGCCGTCGGCGCCGTCGGGATGGCCCTCATCGGCTGGAACCTGGCATCGCTGGGTCGGGCGCTGGCTTGGACGACGGCCGTCGGATTTGTGGCGCTGGTCTTCTGGCAGACGCACGTGCTGCTGTCGGCGACGTGGTTCCTCGCTTCGCTTTGGCTGGCGTTGTCGCCGCAGTGGCTCCGGGCCCCAGGTCCTGCTGCCTCGGCCCGCGAGCCTGCAACCGCTGGATAGCCAAGCGGTTTCACCGGCAAGACTATCGCGGTCCGGAGCGCGCTCGGGGCATGCAAGCCCGGGGAATCTACGCCCTCCTGCTGGCCGCCTGCATCGCCGGCTGGATCTTCTCGTTCTGGGCAGGACTCCCAATCCAGCTGGTCTTCCTGCTTGGGGCGGTCGCCTCGCTCTTCGCCCTGGCGGCGACGGAGCACCAGGACCGGCAGGGTTGGTACTTGGGCCGCTCCGGCGTCTTCGGTCTGCTCAGCGCGTTCGGTCTCTTGATGGGGCCGTTTGCACCCTTGGCCCTGGTCCTCGTGATCCCTTCGCTTTGGTGGCTCGGCCAGTGGCTGTGGCACGCGTCGGCGGCTGCGGGCGGCAACGTCCTGCGCTACGGCGTCGCATCGGCCCTTTGCGTCGTGCTGTTCTTCGTGCTTGCCGCCGTGGCGCACAATCGCTTGGTCGGCGTCTACGCGCGCGCACTCGGCATCCCGCTGGCCATTGTTGCACCGTTCCTGTTCCTCGCATGGGCCTACCAACTGGGCCGCGCCCACATCGTCGGGACTACTGCCCGCCCCGCCACCCTCATGTAGAGCCCCCTCCTGGCGCGGCGCGTGGCCCTCTTCCGCTCCCTCCGCGACAAGCTGAAAGGCGTGTCGAAGAAGCTGGAGAGCGAAGTCGAGAAACAGCTCGGCGACGAGGTCGAACGCGAACTCGCCGCAGCCATGGCGAAGGACAAGGCGAAGGCCGCCGCGACAGCCCCCACCCAACCGCCGACGCCGCCGGTGGCGCCGGTGCCGGCGAAAGCGGAACCCGCCCGCGCGCCTGAGTCCGTCCCCTCGACCCCGCCAGCCCCAACCCCTGTGCCGGCCCCCGCCGCATTGCCGGCGACGCCATGGCCCGCGATGGAATCGGCCGCACCGGCGCCATCGGTGGTTCCGGCGCCGCTTCCGGTCGCCCCCGCCCCGTCCCCCGCTCCAAAGCCGCAGCCACCGCAACCTCCGCCGCAGGCCGGCCGCAAGCTCCTCACGGAGGACGAGATCTCGGCACGCCTCGAGCGCGAACTGTCGCAGGCGGTCGCCGTGCAGAGGTCCGTCGAGACGACCGTGCAGCAAGTCGCGCCGGCTGCGTCCCGCTTCACCATCAACGAGGACGTCCTGGAGGAAGTGCTGTGGGACCTGGAGGTCGGCCTCTTGGAATCCGACGTGGCGCTCCCCGTCATCGAGGCCATCAAGGGCGACGTCAAGGAGCAGCTTCTGTCGCTGAGCGTCAGCGGCAACGCCGAGCAGGTCGTGGAGCGCGTCCTGCGCACGGCCATCAAGCACGTCCTGCAAGTGAACCCCCTCAACTTCGACACGTTCGTCCGGGACAAGCTCGCCGCTGGCAAGCGCCCCGTCGTCATCATGTTCGTGGGCGTCAACGGCACGGGCAAGACGACGTCCATCGGCCGCGTTGCCTACCGCCTCAAGCAGCAGGGCATCTCGTGTTGCCTTGCCGCGGGCGATACGTTCCGCGCCGGCGCCATCGAGCAGTTGAGCCTGCACGGCGAACGCCTCGGCGTCACGGTCATCCAGCACAAGGCGGGCGCGGACCCGGCCGCCGTCGCGTACGACGCAATCGAGCACGCCAAGGCGCGCAAGAAGGACGTCGTGCTCCTCGACACCGCGGGCCGCATGCAGAACAACAACAATTTGATGGACGAGATGGATAAAATCCGTCGCGTCGCGAATCCGGACCTGTGCATCTTCGTCGGCGACTCCCTGGCCGGCAACGACGCCGTCGAGCAGGCGCGCAAGTTCGACGAGATCGTCGACGTCGGCGGCGTCATCCTCACCAAGGTCGACGTCGACGCCAAGGGCGGCGCCGCACTTTCGGTCGCGTACACCATCAACAAGCCGCTGCTGTTCGTCGGCGTCGGCCAGAATTACCCCGACTTGAAGCCGTTCGACGCGGACTGGCTCGTCAACCGCTTGTTCGGGGACGAAGAGGAAGTCCCTGCACCCTAGTTCGCTTCGAGGTATTCGCGCATCGGTTTCATCTGTTCCATCCGTTGACGGCCGGCGCCTCTTGTCAACAGATGCAACAGATGACGGTCGGAAGTTCGGTTGTTTCTGTTGTTTCGGTTGACGCGGAGACGGGCAATGCCTTTCAACAACCCTCGGGATGGCCGCGCATGCTCCTGGCACCGCGCATCCTGGCCGCCCTCGCCGTCGTCCTGCTGCTCGCGCACGCTGCCGCCGCCGGCACCGACAAGGACCCGGAGATCGTCGACGACCAGAACGACCAGAAGGTCACCGCCAACGGCTCGCCGACGCCGGTGGGGACGTGCGCGGCGGCCCCGCCGACCGGTTGCATCTACATCCCCGCCGACATCTGGACGGCCTGGATCGAGGAGACGCCGAACAGCCTGATGGTGAACATCAACCTGGCGCAAGCCCCGCCGTCGACTTTCGGCGACATTTCGTACGGCATCAACTTCAACGCGGGAACCACGCTGTACGTGGCGAGCGCGACGGTGCATCAGGTCTCGCCAGCGGGCGACGGCCAGACCGTCCCGGGCGGCGTTGCGACCGCGGCGGAACTCGGCGGGACCGTTCTCACGCTGACGGTCCCGAAGACCAACATCCCCGCCGCCCTGCCCGGCACGAACCTCACGCAGATCGTGGCCGCATCCCTCGGCACCGGCGGCCAGAGCGGCCAGGAGACCGTGAGCGACCGCGCCCCCTCCACCGCCTACGGACGCGAATTCAGGATGGCGCCGGCGGCGTCGAACACGACGGGCCCGGGCGGCAACCCTCCGGCAACCGGAAACACGACCACGAGCCACCCGCCGCCCATCACGGTCGGGACCCCGCCGCCGCCCGGCACCACGGGCCAGCCCAGCACCGGGGACGACGGCACCAAGACCTCCCCCCTGGGCCTCCACGATGCGTTGTTCGCCATCCTGACGGTCGCGGCCTTCACCCGGCT
The DNA here is from genome assembly GCA_040390065.1 of bacterium. Taxonomy (GTDB): domain Archaea; phylum Thermoplasmatota; class E2; order JACPAO01; family JAHFTW01; genus JAHFTW01. Next base: position 306,997 of record JAZJZE010000001.1, read on the forward strand.
GCGGCGTCCGCTCCTGTAGGGCGGCCGGGAAAACATCCATGAAGGCTTTAAAACGGAAATAGCCTCAAGGTGCCCGGTTCCCATGAAGCGCACCTCCGCAGCGCTGCTTACTGCCGCCTTGGTCTTCCTGTCCGCGCTCGCCGCGCACCCGGCGGCTGCCGGGACTGAGGCGGTGCCGGAAATCACGGATCCGGCAAACGATATCGTCCTGACGCCGGCGGGCACAGCCACCGCCGCGTCCTGCATTCCATCGGCGACAATGCAGCCCTGCCCGCAGTGGACTCGCATGGACACCGTCGCCGCGTGGATTGACAATGAGACCGCCACGCTGTTCCACGCAAACATCAAGGTCAGCGGCGACCCGTCGTCGGGCGCCACCGGGTATTCCTGGTCCCTTGCCTTCCATATGAAGTTCAATGGAACAGACTTCATCGCCTCGGCTTCTGCCGTTGGGGGCCAAACGGTGGGTGCGCCCACGGCGGGCGGCGTGGCCACGGCTGCAACTGTGGCGGGCAGCATTGTGACTCTGACGGTTCCAAAGGCCGCCCTGGCGCCGGCGCTGGGATCTGGTGCCAGGTTGACCGACTTGTACGTCATCGGGAATGCCATGACGCCGCCCCCCAGTCCGTCGCCCGGCGTGGTCCTCACCACCGACCGCGCCCCTGACGGCACGGCGTTCGGTACGCCCTACAACTTCACCATGACGGGCGGCAACATCACCGCCGGAGGCGCCGACTCCGATGCGGACGGCCTCAACGACACGTTCGAGCAGCAGTACTTCGGCAACCTGAACGAGACGGCTTCCGGCGACAAAGACGCAGACGGCCTCACCAACTCGCAGGAGCAAGCCCTCGGCACGGACCCGACGAAGCCCGACACGGACGGCGACGGCTTCAACGACGGCGCCGAAGTCGCAGCGGGGACCAACCCCAAGGACGCATCGAGCCACCCGCCCGTTGCGCCACCGCCTCCGCCCCCCCCCGGCCCGCAACCGCCGCCTCCCCCGCCTCCTGGCCCCAACCCCGATGACACGTCCGGAGCCGCCACGAGTCGCAGCGCCGTGGACAAGCTGACGGGCGACCCGCAGTACCTCGGCGTGGCCGGCGGCGGCGCGCTTCTCGTCATCGTGCTCTCGCTCATCGGCCGCTTCGGGAGGTGGGGCCTTTGACGCCTGACCTCGAGCTCGAGCAGGAAGCCCGCGTAAGCAAGAAGACGGTCTACGAGTACGAACCACCGCTCGAGCCTGGCCAGACCAAGACGACGGAGAAGACGACGACGACGAAACACAGCCACCTGCGCGCCAACGTCAAGCGCCGCCGCGGCCTGTACGCGCTCATCATCTTCCTGGCGCTGGTTGCCATCGCCGTCGCCATCGTCGACATCCTCGTCCTGCGCGGCGACAAGGACCCGGCCACGCTGGCAAGCAGCGACCGAACGATCGAGTACGCGGTCTACGGCATCCTGGCCTTGCTCTTCATCTGGGCCATCATCCTGTTCCTGTCGCGCCGCAGCGGCGACGAGCAGACCACCGTCGAGACCACGACGGAGACCGTCGAGGAGATGCGCGCCCGCCTCGAACTCGAGCGCTCGCTCATGCAATGCCCCGACTGCAAATCGGTCTTCCAGTTCGGCGAAGCGCACTTCCGCGACAACAAGCGCACCGCGTTCAGCTGCCCGGTCTGCGGCGTCTACAGCCGGCTGCCCGACCCGGCCATGGAGCCGGTCAAGGTCCTGCGCCCGGAAGGCGAGTTCAAGGAACTGCAGTACCACTGCACGAACTGCGACGAGGACCTCGCCGTCGGAACCTTCGGCGAGACGCCGCTGCATCTGGTGCGGTTCCGCGCCTGCCCGAGCTGCGGCGAACGCGGCTTCATCGAGCGCATCGGCAGCGTCCCCCCCATGGGCGTCGGCCCCGCGCCGGACGACGGCGGCTTCACCGCGGCCTAGGCATGAAGTATCTCATTGTGGACAACGCCCAAGCGGTCCGCATGGTGCTGGCCCGGCACATCCTCGAGCACGAGCACGTCGCTGAGATCAAGGAGGCCGAGTCTGGCAAGGAGGCCCTGGCCTTGATTTCGACGTGGCGCCCGAACGTCATCTTCACCGGCATGGGCTTGGCCAACGGGGAGAAAGGCCTGCCCTTCGTCGACGCGGTCCTGCGCCGGGATCCGACGCAAACCATCATCCTGTGCACGAGCATGCCGCTCGCCCACCCCGACGTGGCGGAGGCGTTGAGCCTCGGGGCGTTTGCACACATGCCCAAGCCAGTGCGCGCCGACGCCGTCCACCACGTGCTCAACGATTTCGCGATGGAACGTGGCGGATTGCGCCGGGTGAAGTGAAGGGCTTGGCATGACGGACTTCTCCACTGCACTGCGTGCGTCGGTCCTCTTCGTGGGCTGGCCGGGCATGGTCGTCGTGTCGGCTTTCGTGGTGTGGAACTCGTGGCGGTTCTACCAACGGGTGCAGCGTTCCGCCTTTGGCCGCCTTGTCCTTCTGATGGTCACCGGGTGGACGCTGACGATGGGCGTTCTGGCCCTCGTGGGGACGCTCGCCCTTCAGCAGGACCCGCTCGGGGCCGGGGCCTGGGCGGCGGCGTTTCTGGCGTTCTGGGCGGCCACGATGACGATGATTGTCTGGATTGTCCATCGCTGGGGGTCCGAGGCGGTCACAATCAACCTCTACTATGCCGAGTTGGCCAGCATGGACCGCATCAAGAGTCAACTCATTAACACCGTGGCGCACGAAATCAACACGCCACTGACGCCGATTCTGCTCAAGTTTTCCCTGCTGCGAAAGGGGACCTTCGGGCCGCTGTCCAAGGAGCAGGAAGCGGCGGTCGTGGCCATCGAGCGCAACCTCGGTCGCCTTCAGGTGCTGGTGGAGCAGGTGGTCCTCGCCATGCAGATCCAGACTGGACGGGTTCGGCTGGCCGTGGCCTCGACGGCGGTGGGTCCCTGGGTCGAGGCGATTGCCGGCCCTTTTGCGGCTCAGGCAGCCGCGGACGGCTGCAGTCTGTCGGTGTCCAGCGCCAACGGGCAGGTGGTCATGGATCCCGAGCGCATGGGGCGCGTGCTTGCGTCGTTCCTGTCCAACGCCCTACGGCACGGCGGGTCCGGTGTCCACGTCGCGTTGCACGCGGCCGTGTCCGCAACCGAGATGACGGTGGAGGTCCGCGACGATGGAGCGGGTTTCACGCCAGAGCAGGGCGCGGTCCTTTTCGAGCCATTCCGGCACGCACGGGACCCGGGGCACGACGTTCAGGCGGGGGCGGGGTTGAGCCTGTTCCTGGCGCGCGGCATCGTCGGGCTGCACCATGGCCGCACATGGGCATCTTCGGCAGGGCTCGGCAAGGGCGCCACGTTCGGCTTTGCCATCCCGTTGCGCGCCAGCGCGGGTTCCGCACCTCGATGACTTGCGCCAGCGTGGCCGGGGGTGGCCCTTGCGCGGCCTCTACTGTCGCTAGCGCGTCGGAGCCTCTTCGAGAGTCGCGCGCACCGCCGCCATCATCCGCTCCGCGGGAATCGGCTTCGTGAGGTAGTACTTCACGTGCAGCTCGTTTAGGGCTTCGATGGCGATGTCCATGTCGGGGTAGGCCGTGATGAGGAGGCTGGGCGTGCCCGGACGGACCTTGGCCGCCTGCCGCAGGAATTCCAGGCCATTGACCTCCGGCATGCGGAAATCGACGACCATCAGGGAGACTGGCCGCCGGGCGATGATGGCCGATGCCTCCGCCGCAGAGGAGGCCCGCAGGACGGTGCTGCCGGGAAGCTCATGACGCAGCAGCATCGCGTACGAGTCGAGGATGTCCGCGTCGTCGTCGACGAGCAGGACGACCGCCTCAGCTGGCTTCGTTTCGGGGTGCCCCGGCATGCCCTGCGATTGGGGGGGCTCTCTTAACGGTGCCACCCGCGGCTACCGCGACAACGACTTCGCCTTCTTCGTGTCTTCCCACGGCAGCTTCAAGTCGGTCCGTCCGAAGTGGCCGTAACTCGACGTCTGCGTGTAGATGGGCTTGCGAAGGCCCAGTTCCTCGAGGATGGCGCCCGGCCCGAAGTCGAAGTCGCGCCGCAGGATGGCCTCGATCTTGGAATCGGCGATCGTACCCGTCCCGAACGTCTCGACGGCGAGGCTCACCGGTTGCAGCGAGCCGATGGAGTACGCCACTTGGATCTGCAGTCGTGTGGCGAGTCCCGCCGCGACGAGGTTCTTGGCGGCAAAGCGGGCATAGTAGGCCGCCGACCGGTCCACCTTCGTCGGATCCTTGCCGGAGAACGCGCCGCCGCCGTGCGGCACCCAGCCGCCATACGTATCGACGATGATCTTGCGCCCCGTCAAGCCGCAGTCGGACTTCGGCCCGCCGGTCTCGAAGCGGCCAGTGTGGTTGATGAAGAACTTCGTCTTGGCGTGCAGCCACTCTTCGGGCACGACGTCGCGGATGCAGTGCTCGATCAGGTCCTCGTGCAGTTCCTGCTGCCGGCCGCTCATCTCGGGCTTGTGCTGTGCCGCGAGCACGACGGCATCGACGGCGACGGGCTTGCCCTTCTCGAAGCGCACGGACACCTGCGACTTGCCATCCGGCCGAAGGTACGACAACTTGCGCTTGCGCCGCAACTCGGTGAGGCGACGCGTCAGTCCATGCGCAAGCGAGATGGGGGCCGGCATGAAGTCGCCGCCGCGCCGCGTGGGCTTCTGCGCATACCCGAACATGAGGCCCTGGTCACCGGCGCCGATCTTGCGGTCTTTGCGCGCCACGACGCCTTGGGCGATGTCCGTGGCTTGCGGCACGATGCGCGAGACAAAGACAGCCGTGTCATGGCCGATCCCAGATGCGGCCGAGTCGTATCCGATGTCGCGGATCGCCTTGCGTGCCACGGCTTCGTGGTCGACGTCGATGCCCGCGGCGGCGCTGATCTCGCCAGCGCAGCAAATGAATTCCGTCGCCACGAGCGATTCGCAGGCGACGCGTGCCATGGCGTCGCGCTTCAGGTACGCATCCAGGATGGCATCGCTGATGCGGTCGGCGACCTTGTCCGGATGGCCTTCCGTCACGGACTCGGAGGCAAAGACGAAGGGCACGGATGCGCACAGAAGCCGGCGGGTGATAAGCGCAGAGGGGGCACCCCAGCCTCCGGGCCCCGTCGGTGCATCGACGCAACGCCTATGTGGGCCCGCGGGTGGGTCGTCCCTTGATGCGGCTCGTCCTCATTGCCTTCGCCCTTGCCGGCCTCCTGTTCGCGGGCTGTTCGCAACCGACACCTTCCACGACGACGGAGCCGCCGGCCCTCGCCACTCCCGAGTACCCGACGGTGGCGCCGACGTTCAAGGCCGCGACGCTTCTTTCGGACCTCAAGACCTTCGCCACGCAATTCCCCGTCCGTAACGACAACGTCCCCACGCACGAAGGGGCCCGGCAATGGATTGCCCAACAGTGGCGCGACGCCGGCCTCACCGTGTGGCGGCAGAACTTCACGACCGGCGGCCTGCCGCAGGCGAACATCGTCGGCATCAAGTGGGGCGAAGACCGCAGCACCTGGATCGTCGTCGGCGGCCACTACGACACGACGCATTGGGACTGCATCGTCGACAGCAACGCGCCCGGACCAGCCACCTGCGCCGGCCACGCCGCAAGCCAGGGCGCCTACGACGACGGCTCGGGCACGATGATGAGCGTGGAACTCGGCAAGCGCTGGGCCAACGTCACGACGCCGTACACCGTCGCCTTCGTCACGTACGACGGCGAGGAGCGCGGCCTCGAGGGGGCAAGTGCCTTCGTCGACGTCGTCGCTTCCGGTGCCTCGCCGTACGGCAACGTCACCATCCGCGGCGCCCTCGACATCGACATGTTCGGCATCACGTGGCCCGGCACGAACGCGCCGGTGCAGATCCTCGACAACTCCAACGCCCTGCATAAGGTGTTCAAGGACACACAGACGGCCATCGGCATGCCGGCGGACATGTACTACTGCGGCGACATGCTCGCCCTCGGCTCCAGCGATTTCCAGGTTTTCTTCGACCAGGACATCCCGGTCGTGTTCTTCTCCAGCGACTTCGGCAAGTACAGCCCGCCCGGCTCCCCCGCGGCAGCGCCCGAGGCGTACTATCCGAACTGGCACTTCATCGACACGTACGACACAATGCAGGCCGAAGCTGGTGGCGCGCCGCAACTCGAAGCCGGCTTCACGACGGCCGTGAGTTTCGCGACCGCGGAACTGCACGCGCTGGCCGACACGACCGTCGCGCTCGACGTGCACGCGCCGCCGGGCTCGTCGGGTCTCAACGGCAATCAGCAGTGCTAGTCAGCCCTGGGGCCCGGGAATCCGAAACACGTACTCGACCAGCGTCCGTTTTCGAAACCGGCCGTAGCGAAGCGCAAGCCCGTTTCGGCGGGTGGCCGAAGGCCGCCCCCGACGAAGTGGGTTCGAGCGAAGCGAAGAACCCGCTTCGTCGCTCTACATCAAACGTCCCATGTCCAGCAAATCCGCGCCCTGGATCCCGGGCAGCGACGTGAGGGCCTGCTCGACGAGGTCGTTGTTGCCTTCGACGTCCTGCACGATGATGGCGACCACGAGGACCTTCATGCCGAAGACGAAGGGCTGGATGTCCGCCTTGGAGACGCGGCCGACGTTGGCCGGGATGGCTGCGCGCACGGCGGCTTCCATCTTCGACATGTCCGTCGAGGAGTCTTCCGGCGTCAGGCGGTACTTGAGGAGGACTTCTCCCATGCGTCGCGCGACACGGCGGCCCTATTTCATTGCGACGACGGCGGCCCCCTATTGAGGAAGGCCTTTTGCCGCCGGCGGCTCGGGCGCCTCCGATGAGCGGGGCTGGCCGTGCGTCGTCCATGGACTTGCGCCCCGAGGCCGCCGAGGCCATCGGCGTGTTCTTCCTCGTCGTCGTGGGCTGTGGCGCCATCATGGTGGACGCGACGGGGGGCGCGCTTGGCCACGTCGGGGTCAGCTTGGCCTTCGCCTTCGTCATCCTCGTCCAAGTCTACGCGCTCGGCCCGGTCTGCGGCGCGCACTTCAATCCGGCCATCACGCTCGCCTTCGCGGCATCGGGTCATTTCCCGTGGCGTCGGGTCCCATCCTACCTCGGTGCCCAGGTCATCGGCGCAACTGTTGCGGCCTTCACGCTGAAGGGCCTGCTCGGAAACGTCGCGCATGTGGGGGCAAGTGCGGTTGCTCCGGGGACGACCGTCGCCCACGCGTTCCTTTGGGAGGCCATCGCGACCTTCCTTCTCGCCCTTGTCATCATCGCCGTCGCAACCGACCGGCGTGCTGCTCCGGCGGCCGCGGGGCTCGCGATCGGGCTCGCGGTCGGCGTCGGTGCCCTCGTCGCCGGACCTCTTACCGGCGGGTCCATGAATCCGGCCAGAAGCCTCGGCCCGGCCTTGGCCGCCGGCTTCTACGACAACCTGTGGCTGTACGTCGCTGCCCCCGTCGTCGGCGCGGTCTCGGCGATGCTTGTCTACCAGTGGCTACGCGGAGCAAGCACACCGCGCCACGACGTGCTCGGCGCCACTGGCCCCGTCGACCTGCACGACGAGGCGGCGCGATGAAACGCTTCACGGTCCTGTTCGCGTGCGTCGGCAACTCTGCCCGCAGCCAGATGGCCGAAGGCTTCGCCAAGACCCTCGGACGCGGCCGCATCGACGCGCGAAGCGGTGGAAGCAAGCCACTGGGCTACGTTCTGCCCGAGGCCATCCAGGTCATGCGCGAGAAGGACATCGACATCTCCCGGCATCCCAGCCGCGGCTTCGACGAGGCTTGGGTGCGCGCCGAATGCGACCTGGTCGTCACGATGGGTTGCGGCGACGACGCGTGCCCCGCCTTTGTCGGGAAACCGATCGTCGCCTGGGACCTCGACGACCCGAAGGGCAAACCCATCGAGGAATTCCGGCGCGTGCGCGACGACATCGAGCGGCTGGTCCGGGCGTTGCTCGCGACGCACTAGGTTGCCAGGTCGAGGCGGAACGCCACGGCCGATGCGGGACACGCCCCGCTTAGTTCCTGCGATGTTCCAAGCGCCGGCGGCAAGGCCGTGCGGGGAACCTCTTTCCAGCCGAGCCGGGCAAGCAGGGGTGCGATGGTCGTGGTGAGTCCGTAGCCTCGGCTAACGTGAGCGCGTCGCATCTCCGCAACGCCGGCACCGATGAGGCGCTTGCCGAGACCGGCGCCGCGATGCGCCGGGTCCACGACGAGGGAACGCAGCAGCGCGACCGAGCCATACGCTTCGAAGCCGATGCAGCCGATGACCTTGCCGCGATCCCGCCAGACCCAGAGGGTGTCCACGTGGTCGGCGACGCCGGCCGTCGGGAGCGTTGCGGCCTCGAGGAGAGCTTCGACCGCGGGGAGGTCCGCGGCGGCGGCGCGATGCAGCATCGCAAGCGCAAGGCCGTCAGGGCAAGATGAGGCTTGCCGGCCGCCGCGCGGCGGCATCTGCCAGGTTGCAGCGGGCGATGAGGGATTTGAACCCCCGACCAGCGGATTAAAAGTCCGCTGCCATAACCGAGCTAGGCCAATCGCCCTTGGGGATATTTCCGCGGACACAGCCGGGGAACAAAAGGGAGACGGGCTTGGTCGTCCACGCATGCGGCTCGCCTTCTCGCTCCTCGTCATCCTGGCATTTGCCGGTTGCGCATCCGTTCCGCCTCCGGCCGCGCCCCAGGTTTCGTTCGACCCCCACTGGTCGGAGAAGGCGCTCGCGACGGGGGAAGGCCACGACCACGCGGACCCGCTGCAGCACCTCAACCTCACGACGCCCAACTTCACCGTCCTGGGCCATGACTCCCTGAACTCCCCGTACTACGGTGGCCCCCCCGGAGCAACCCTGTGCGGCGACGCGGGGCAGGCGCCCAACGGTCGGCGCATCGCGGCCGTCGAGTCGCGCAGCAACGTCGGCTTCTCCCTCGCCGACGTCACGAACGCAACGCATCCCGTCTGGCTGGGAGAACTCGTCATGGAGAACACGCGCGTCTACGACCTCGCCGTCGTGCCCGACGGCGCCTACGTGGTGCTGGTCACGGCGAACCTGGAGAATACGCCCGTGGGGCTGCCCATCCTCGATGCCGCCCCCCGCATGACGTGGCGCAGTCCGTGCGCGCCGGAGCACGAGGTGCAGCGAGTGGGCCTGGCCGCGACGACCGCGCCCATCCCCGCGCCCGCCCAGGTCTTGCTCGTCGACATTTCGGACCCCGCCAATCCGACCATCGTGGACGGCCAACCGATCTCCGGCTACGGCCACAGCGTCTTCAGCACGGCCATCGACGGCCGGACGTGGCTGCTGGTCTCGACTCTCGGGCCGTTCCCCCCGGCCGTTCCGGCGCAAGCCACGAGTGGCTGGGAGTTCTACGAGTTGCAGGCAACGCCTCTCGGCGTGCGCCTCCATTTGCTGTCGACCTACTACGTTCGCGGCGACCTCGTGACCTCTGTCGGCCAGTTCGCCCACGACGGCGCCATCGCGAAGCATTCGGGCACTGGCCAGACCCTCGGCTACCTCGTCGGCGGCGACCGCGTCACCATCGTCGACCTTGCGGACCCGTCCCAGCCGCGCGAGTTGTCGCATTGGAGCGACGTGGTGGCGACGACCGCGGGGCATTCCGGCAACTTCCATTCCGTCGTCCCGCTCGACAGGTTGTGGAACGGCCGTCACTACACCGTGGTCGGCCCCGAGTTCGGCAACCACCCGGATGGTGCGCCGTCGGGCATCGTCTGGGTGCTGGACACGACGGATCCAGGCAAGCCGCACGAAGTCGCGGGCTGGACGCTGCCGCATGACCCCGAATGGTCGGGCGAGTACATGTTCAGCGACCACTACTTCGGCGTCGGCAACAAGACGCTCTACGTCAGCATGTACCACGGCGGCATCTGGGCCGTCGACTTGTCCCCCGTGCTCGACGCCACCCGGGCCGGCTTCCGCAGCCTCGACTCCATCGGCGTCTTCATGCCAGTCGACGCGGCCGTGCACCCCGCAGTCAAGGTCCGTTGGGCGCCGACGTTGGAGGAAGCCCTCGTCTATTCCGACGGTGTACTCGTCACGTTCGATTCCTTCACCGGGCTGTGGACGGTGCGCTTCGACGCGGAGCATCCCGCGCCGCCGCCGGCGCCGTGGCCGCTCGTGCCCCCGCACGGATATTAAAAAAGGCGCTGGGAAAGCCCGAACCCATTCACCCACCCGTTAGGAACCTTCAAGTCAGGCCACCCCATATTCGGAAGGTTCCGGGGAGGGCTCAACGGTTTTATACCCCCCCCGCGTCGGCGCGAAGTGCAGCGCCAGATTCCGGGTTAGCTTGGGCCATCCCGCCGTGGCCCTCGACCCTGGAGCGAGGAGAAGCCGCAAGGCCGAGTCTCGACATGCAAGCCGTCCCCAACGTCCAGGTGTTTTTGTGAGCGACGAGGTCACCCCCGCCAACGTCAGCCGGTTCAACGTCCTGAACCACCAGAACGTCCCCCTCCACACGGTCCTCGCGACCGACGAGGAGAAGGCCCTTCTCAAGAAGTACGCCATCGTCAAGGAGCAGTTGCCCAAGATCCGCTCCACCGACCCCGCAGCCAAGGTCGTGAACGCCAAGCCGGGCAACATCATCCGCATCACGCGCCGCAGCCCCACCGCCGGGACCGCCGTCGCCTACCGTCTCGTCGTCGAGGCCATCTAAGGAGTCTTTGTCATGCGCGAACTTGTTGACGCCTTCTACGCCGAACGCTCGATCGTGAACCACCACATCGCCTCGTTCAACGACTTCCTGGCCCACCGCCTGCAACACGTCATCGACAACATCCGCATCGGCGACGAGGAGACCGCCGAGCGCGGCGTCGTCCAGACCGACATCGAGGGCTTCTTCATCAAGCTCGGCAAGGTCTCGGTCGGCCGCCCCGTCGTCAAGGAAGCCGACGGCTCGCTGCGCCCGCTCACCCCGATGGAGAGCCGCCTGCGCAACCTCACGTACCAAGCCCCCCTGACGCTGGAGTTCATCCGCGTCATCGACGGCATCGAGCACGAACCCGAGCTCGTCAACATCGGCCGCCTGCCGATCATGGTACACTCGGGCCACTGCAACATCAACCGCAAGATCCTGGACGAGTCCGAGGGCCGCGCCCTCTCCGAGGAGGAATACAAGAACAAGCTCGTCGAACTCCAGGAAGACCCCCTCGACCCGGGAGGCTATTTCATCTCCAACGGCACCGAGCGTGTCCTCATCACCCTCGAAGACTTGGCGCCCAACCGCGTCCTCGTCGAGAAGGCCACGCGCTACGGCACCGACGTCGAGATCGCCAAGGTGTTCTCGCAGCACGAAGGCTACCGCGCCCTCGTCGTCGTCGAGCGCAAGAAGGACGGCGACCTCATGGTCACGGTCCCCAGCGCCTCCGGTCAAATCCCCCTGGTCGTGCTCCTGCGCGCCCTCGGCATGGAGTCGGACGAAGAAATCGTCCACGCTATCATGACGGACAAGAAGGAGCAGGGCGCCATGGAGCCCCTCATCTTCGGCAACATCGAATCCGCCGCCGAAGAGTACGGCGTCACCACGCGCGAGGACGCAATCGGCTACCTCGGCAAGCGCCTTGCCGGCGGCCAGGCCAAGGAGTACCGCGTCAAGCGCGTCGAGGCCCTCATGGACCGCAACCTGCTGCCGCACCTCGGCCAGGAACCCGAGGACCGCATCACGAAGGCCATCTTCCTCGCCCGCATGGGCTCCGCCGTCTTCGAACTGTTCCTCGGCCTGCGCGAAGAGGACGACAAGGACCACTACGCCAACAAGCGCCTGAAGCTGGCCGGCGACCTCATGGAGGACCTGTTCCGCGTCGCCTTCATGGCGCTCTGCAAGGACCTCAAGTACCAACTCGAACGCGCCCACGCCCGCAACCGCGACGTCAAGATCCAGACCGCCGTCCGCGCCGATGTCCTGACGCAGCGCCTGCTGCACAGCCTCGCGACGGGCAACTGGGTCTCCGGCCGCGCCGGCGTCTCGCAACTCCTGGACCGCACGTCGAACCTCGCCGCGTTGTCGCACATGCGCCGCGTGACGTCGCCCCTGACGCGCAGCCAGCCGCACTTCGAGGCCCGTGACCTGCACTCCACGCAGTGGGGCCGCTTGTGCCCCAACGAGACCCCCGAGGGTCCGAACTGCGGCCTTGTCAAGAACCTCAGCCTCTGCGTCGAGATTTCCGAAGGCTTCCCCGAACGCGAAGTCGAACGCGTGCTGCGCGACTTCGGCCTACGCCCCGTCGAGCGCGACAGCCCCGACGCCCAGGTCTACCTCAACGGCGACCTCGTCGGCTTGCACCCCGACCCGGCAGATCTCCTCAAGCGCATCAAGGAACGCCGCCGCGCCGGCCTCCTGTCGAACGAGGTCAACGTCTACCACGACGCCGACTCCAACGCTGTCTTCCTCAACTGCGACGCCGGCCGTGTCCGCCGCCCGCTCCTGGTCTCCGACCACGGCAAGCTCCGGTACACGAAGGAGTACACGAAGGACCTGAAGGAGAACCGCCTGCGCTGGTCCGACCTCATCAACGAGGGCATCATCGAGTACATCGACGCCGAAGAGGAAGAGAACCTCTTCATCGCAATGGACGAGAAGACGGTGCAGAAGGACCACACGCACTGCGAGATCGACCCCATGATCATCCTGGGCATCGGCTCCAGTCTGGTTCCGTACCCCGAGCACAACTCGTCGCCCCGCATCACGATGGGCGCCGGCATGGGCAAGCAATCCCTCGGCTTCGGCGACGCGAACTACCGCATCCGCCCCGACACGCGCGGCCACCTGCTGCACGCGCCGCAGGCCCCGCTCGTGCAGACGCACCCCGGCGAATACATCCACTTCAACCAGCGCCCCGCTGGCCAGAACTTCGTGGTCGCCGTGATGTCGTTCCACGGGTACAACATGGAAGACGCCATCGTCATGTCCAAGGCCTCCATCGAGCGCGGCCTGGGACGCAGCACGTTCTTCCGCACGTACTCGACGGAGGAGCGCCGCTACCCCGGAGGCCAGGAAGACCGCTTCGAGCGCCCTGACCCCGAGTGCCGCGGTGTGCGCCCCGAGGAGATGTACGCCTACATCGAGGAGGACGGCCTCATCTCGCCGGAGCGCAACGTCAACGGCGGCGACGTCTTGATCGGCAAGACCAGCCCGCCGCGCTTCCTCGAGGAGCCCACGGATTTCCTCACGCCGCAGAAGCGCCGCGAGACGTCCGTCACGGTCCGCCACGGCGAGGCCGGCTGGGTCGACACGGTCATGCTCACCGAGTCCGTGAACGGCTCGCGCATGGTCAAGATCAAGGTCCGCGACCAGCGCATCCCTGAGCTCGGCGACAAGTTCGCCTCCAAGCACGGCCAGAAGGGCGTGTTGGGCCTCATGGTGCCGCAGGAGGGCTTGCCCTTCGACGAGGACGGCATGACGCCGGACATCGTCGTGAACCCGCACGCCATCCCGTCGCGCATGACGGTCGCGCACGTCTTGGAGATGATCGGTGGCCTCGTCGGATCGGCTGAGGGCCGCTTCATCGACGGCACGGCATTCTCCGGCGTCGACGACGAGACGGTGCTGCGCACGGCCCTGCTGAAGAACGGCTTCAAGCACAACGGCCGCACGCGCCTGCACGACGGCCAGACCGGCCGCATGTTCGAGGTCGACATCTTCGTCGGCTGCATCTACTACCAGAAGCTGCACCACATGGTCGCCGGCAAGATCCACGCCCGCAGCCGCGGCCCCGTGCAGATCCTGACCCGCCAGCCCACCGAAGGGCGCGCCCGTGACGGTGGTCTGCGCTTCGGTGAAATGGAACGCGATGCCCTCATCGGCCACGGCGCCGCGATGGTCATCAAGGACCGCCTCCTCGACGAGTCGGACCTCACGACGCAGTACGTCTGCGACAAGTGCGGCCACGTCGCCATGCTGGACCGCCGCGGCTTCTACCGCTGCACCGTGTGCGGCGACGACGCCGACATCCACCCGGTCGAGATGTCCTACGCGTACAAGCTTCTCATGGAAGAATTGAAGAGTCTCATCGTCGCGCCGCGCATGCGGCTGCAGGCGTTGGTGTAACAGGAGGAGAAACCATGCGACAAATGCTCACCAACCAGCCCAAGAAGATCGGCCACATGGAATTCGGCCTGCTGTCTCCGAAGGAGATCCGCGGCCTGTCCGCCACGAAGGTCATCACCGCCGACACGTACGACGACGACGGCTTCCCCATCGAGATGGGTCTCATGGACCCCCGCCTCGGCGTCATCGAGCCCGGCCTGCGCTGCAAGACGTGCGGCCAGAAAGTCGGCGACTGCCCCGGACACTTCGGGCACATCGACCTGGCGATGCCAGTCATCCACGTCGGCTTCGTCCGCGTCGTGCGCGACATCCTGCGCGCCTCGTGCCGCGGCTGCGGCAAGCTGCTCTTCAGCGAGCGCCTGCGCCAGGACTTCGACAAGGACTACAAGACGTACCTGCAGGAGGAGAAGGACACCGCCATCCTCGCCAAGCGCGTCTCCAAGGAAGCCTCCAACGTGACCGTGTGCCCGCACTGCGGCCGCGAGCACGGCACGATTGACGTCGACAAACCCACGACCTTCCGCGAGAACGGCCACAAGATGACGCCGTCGGAAGTGCGCGAGTGGCTCGAGAAGGTCCCGAACGAGGACCTGCCGCTCTTGGGTCTCAACCCGAACGTGTGCCGCCCCGAGTGGATGGTCCTCACCGTGCTGCCGGTCCCGCCGGTCACGATGCGCCCGTCCATCACCCTCGAATCCGGTGAGCGCTCGGAGGACGACCTGACGCACAAGCTCGTCGACGTCATCCGCATCAACCAGCGACTGCAGGAGAACCGCGATGCCGGCGCTCCGCAACTCATCGTCGAAGACCTGTGGGAACTCTTGCAGTACCACATCACGACGTACTTCGACAACCAGACGGCCGGCATCCCGCCCGCGCGCCACCGCTCGGGCCGTCCGCTCAAGACCATCAGCCAGCGCCTCAAGGGCAAGGAAGGCCGCTTCCGCTCGAACCTGTCGGGCAAGCGCGTCAACTTCTCTGCGCGTACGGTCATCAGCCCGGACCCGAACCTGTCGATCAACGAGGTCGGCGTCCCCATCGAGTGCGCCCAGGAACTCACCGTCCCCGTGCGCGTCACGCCAGCCAACTACGCGTACTGCATGGACATGATCCTGCGCGGCCCGACGCCGCCGTTCGAGGGCACGAAGTACCGCCCTGGCGTCAACTACGTCATCCGCCCCGACGCGCGCCGCGTCAAGGTCACGGACAAGAACGCCGACGAAGTCGCCAAGCGCCTCGAAGTCGGCTCCATCATGGAGCGCCAACTGGACGACGGCGACGTCGTCCTGTTCAACCGGCAGCCGACGCTGCACCGCATGTCGATGATGGCCCACACGGTCCGCGTCATGCCGGGCAAGACGTTCAGGTTCAACCTCCCGTGCTGCCCGCCGTACAACGCCGACTTCGACGGCGACGAGATGAACATGCACGTGCTGCAGGGCGAAGAGGCCCGCGCCGAAGCCGAGATCCTCATGAAGGTGCAGGAGAACATCCGTTCCCCGCGCTTTGGCGGTCCCATCATCGGCGCCATCCACGACCACATCTCCGGCAACTTCCTGCTCACGTGGAAGAACCCGAAGCTGTCGATCGAGGACGCGACCCAAGTGCTCGCCCGCGTCGGCTTCAAGGGCCAATCCCCGCCCATCAGCGAGGAGCAGGACGCCCGCGGCGAGACGCGTCGCTTCGTCTACGGCCGCGACCTGTTCAGCACCCTCTTGCCTCCCGGCATCAACCTGAGCTACGCCTCCGCGGCCCGCCCGTCGGGCCAGAGCAAGGAAGACGCCAAGAAGCCGGAGAACGACTTCTGGGTCGACATCCAGGACGGCAAACTCATCGCTGGCGGCATCGACAAGGCGTCAATCTCGTCGGAGAAGGGCAAACTCCTGGACCACATCGCCCGCCGCTTCGGCAACGACGAGGCCCGCAAGTTCCTCGACAAGGTCACCAAGGTCGGCAACGGCTACCTCACGCTGCGCGGCTTCTCCACGTCCATCGAGGACGAGGACCTGCCACCCGAGGCGCGCGCCGAGATCGAGGAGAAGGTCCGCCAGACGAAGGAACGCGTCGACGCCCTGCTGAAGCAATACAAGAAGGGCGAACTGCAGAACCTTCCCGGGCGCTCCATCGAGGAGACGCTCGAGATGGAGATCATGCGCGAGACCGGCCAGGCCCGTGACGCCGCCGGTGAGACGGCTTCCCGTTCGCTCGGCATGGACAACTCCGCTGTGCTGATGGCGCGCTGTGGTGCCCGTGGCTCGATGCTCAACCTGTCGCAGATGGCCGGCCTCGTCGGCCAGCAAGCCGTCCGTGGCAAGCGCATCCACCGCGGCTACCAGAAGCGGACACTTCCCCACTTCAAGTGGGGCGACCTCGGCGCCGAAGCGAAGGGCTTCGTGGCCGCGTCGTACAAGACCGGCCTGTCGCCGACGGAATACTTCTTCCACTCGATGGGTGGCCGCGAAGGTCTCGTCGACACGGCCGTGCGCACGAGCCGCTCCGGCTACATGCAGCGCCGTCTCATCAACGCCCTCGAGGACCTCAAGGTCGCCCAGGATGGAACGGTGCGCAACACCGCCGGCACCATCATCCAGTTCACGTACGGTGAAGACGGCGTCGACCCGACGCGCTCCGTCGGCGGCGAGCCGGTGGACTTCGAGCAGATCTTCGCCGAAGTCAAGCGCGGCGGCAAGGCCGAAAAGCCCACGGCCGCCAAGAAGGGAGGCAAGTAGATGGCCAACCCACAGACGATCAAGAGCTTCGAGAAGACGTACGGCTTCGACCACGACACCGCCAGCCGCCTGGCGGACGTCTTCACGGTCACGCAGGCCAAATCCGCGGACAAGAAGAAGTTCATGGACGCGGGCTTCACCGGCAACGAGGTCGAGAGCATCATGCTCAAACTCTCGAAGGGCAAGCGCGATGCAGCTGCCCGCCGTGTGCGCAAGGTCGCCGTCGAGGACACGCGTGACTACGAGACGTACGAGGCCAAGGCCGAGACCCGCGACCCGGCGAAGCTCAAGAAGGACCAGTTCCTGATTGCGCACCTTGCCGAGTCGAAGCACGAACTGCCGCAGCGCATCGTGCGCAAGATCGTGGATGGCAGCCTGGAGCGCGGCTTCTCCGATGCGCAACTCAAGATGGCCGCGGACATCGCGCTTGCCGAATACGGCCACGCCGTCGTCGACGCCACCGAGGCCTGCGGCATCGTCGGCGCCCAATCCATCGGTGAGCCGGGCACGCAGATGACCATGCGTACCTTCCACTTCGCCGGTGTCGCCGAGATCAACGTCACCCTGGGCCTGCCGCGCCTCATCGAGATCGTGGACGCGCGCCGCACGCCGTCGACGCCGACCATGACCATCTACCTGAAGAAGGCCATCAAGGCGGACCGCACGGAGGCGACCCGCATCGCGAACCAGATCGAGACCACGTCCCTGAAGGACATCGCCGCCGTCGAAGCCGACCTCGGCACGCTCGAGATCCGCGTCCTGCCCGACGCCGAGAAGATGGCGGAGAAGGACATTTCGCATGACGACGTCCTTGCCGCCGTGAACTCGGTGCGCCGCATCACGGCCGCCTCCGAGGAGTCCAAGAAGAAGGACGCCAAGATCGCCGTCAAGCTGACGGAGCCCAACTTCAAGAACCTGCAGAAGGCCGTCGAGGACCTGAAGCGCGTCAAGGTGAAGGGCATCGACGGTATCTCCCGCCTGGTCATCCGCCGCGACGACGCCGAGCAGGGCTACATCCTATTCACGGAGGGCAGCAACCTGGCCGCCATCCTGGAGATTCCGGGCATCGACCACAGCCGCGTGCAGACGAACGACATCCTGCAGATCCAGGACCAGCTCGGCATCGAGGCCGCACGCCAAGCCATCATGGACGAGGCGTTCGGCACCCTGAAAGGCCAAGGTCTCCAAGTCGACCTGCGGCACCTCATGCTCGTCGCCGACGTCATGACCGCCGACGGCGAAGTGAAGGCCATCGGCCGCCAAGGTGTCTCGGGACAGAAGTCGTCGATCCTCGCCCGCGCCGCGTTCGAGATCACGGTCGACCACCTGCTGCAAGCCGGCATGATCGGCGAGATCGACCCCCTGAACGGCGTCGCCGAGAACATCATCGTCGGCCAGCCCGTCAACCTGGGCACCGGCGCCGTGCGCCTGGCGATGGACACGGTCAAACTCGCAAAGCTCGTCAAGACCATGCCCAAGCCGGTCTCGACCGTGCCCGTGCAGCAAGAATCTCCGGAACTGTCGCTGGAGGGTGAAGCGGGCCCCGAGTTCGCGGAATCCGCCGCCCCAGAATCCACCGAAGAGCCCGCGCCCGACGCCGGCAAGAAAGACGAGGAGGCCTAACCATGGACGTACAACGCAGCCTGAGAACCGTCATCGCGACCGGCAAGGTCCTGATCGGAGCCGACCAAACCGCCAAGGCGGTGATGCAGGGGAAGGCCAAGATGGTCATCCTCTCGTCGAACGCACCCAACGCCGAAGCCCTGCGCGCGGCAGCGGTCAAGGCGCGCGTGCCCGTCTACGCCTTCGAGGGCGGCGGCATGCAGCTCGGCCCCGCGTGCGGCAAGCCGTTCTCCATTTCGGCCCTGGCGATTCTCGAGCCGGGCGAATCCGACGTCATGCAACTCGGCAAGTAGTTGGTTCCTCCACCTCCCGACTGGAACACCGATTCCACAGAACCTCGAGGCTGAAGGCTCAAGCGGCTCTGGGCCTGTTGCCTCGTGGATCGGCCAGAATTCCACAGATGCACTGCCACCGACGCTCGCCGTCAGCGCAGGAAGTTCAACTGGGAAATTCTGGGGGGCGCCAGTCGAGCGAAGGCGAAACCGGCTCCAGCGTGGCCCAGAGAATTTCTGTGAAATCTGTGTTTGCCCGAGCCTGGAACACAGATTCCACAGAACCTCGGAGCTCAAAGATCAACAGACTGTTGACAATTTGCCTCATGGATCGGCCAGAATTCCACAGATGCACTGGCACCGACGCTCGCCGTCAGCGCAGGAAGTTCATCTGGGAAATTCTGGTGCCAGGGGATAACGATTGCTTCAGAGAGTTCTGCGAAATCTGTGTCAAGCCCGGGGCCCGGCCCAACCCCAAGCCTCATGTGGACGATTCCTGTCGCATCACCGTAGGCGAAAGCCTGCGCCCTTCCCCGAGTTGACCCCCTTTGTCTGACCTTTCTCTCAACATGGAAGCCATCGGCCTCATCGCCGAAGCCGAGAAACGCCTGCGGGCCCGCATCAAGGACGCCGTCGACGAAGGCGAACGCATCGTCTTCATCACCGAGAAGGGCCACCTCGGCCAAGCCCTCGGCAAGGAAGCAAAGAACCTCGCGATGATGCGCGAACTTCTCAAGAAGGACGTCAAGTTCGTCGAGTGGGACGAGGACAAGCAAGTCTTCATCCGCAACCTGTTCAAGCCGTTCGACGTCGCCTCCATCCGCATGGAAACGCTGACGGTCACGCCACCCGTGGACCCGAACAACCCGGATGCCCCGGCGCCGGAGCCCAAACTCAAGATCCGCGCCATCGTCGAGGTCGAAGCCAAGGACAAGGGCAAGGCCATCGGCAAGCAAGGCCGCAACATCGCCTCGATCCGGCACATCGCGAAGCGGCACCACGAAATCGATGAGGTCCAGGTCATCTGATGCGCGCAGCGCCAGATGTACCCGCCTCATCGGTTTCAGCGAGCCGAGCAAAGCGATGGCGAGCGGACGCTGCCGCTGCGCTTGCGCGGCCGCCGAGGGAGATCGACGAAGTGCAAGTGATTTGATGCAGCCCTCGTGGGCCGGCCGAATCCGACTTCGAACCCGGTGGGGCGTCGTGATTCTTCCAGCGTTGGTCGTTGTGCTCGGCCTGGTCGTGCTCGTGGTGAGGCCAGGCGCGGCGGCGCTGCAGTTGATGGCAATGGACCTGGTCGTCGCCGGCCTGTTCGTCTTCCTCATGTGGTGGAAGGGCTCGGCGCGCATCCAATTGGACGCGTCAGGCATTCTCCGTTCGCAGTGGCTTCGTCGCGACCAGTTGATTCCGTGGACAAGCGTCGCGCGCATCGAGCCGATACTGATGCGAGGCATCTACCTCAACCTCACATTCCATGGCCAGAATCCGCCCGTGTCGCTGAATGTTCCGTTCTTCCGTTGCTCGCTAGCTGATCGGCAGCGCCTGCTTCAGGCTTGTGAGGAGAAGGGCTTGGCCGAGCGCTTCGACGAGTGGAACATCCGCTTCTGACTGTTCCAGAGCGGGCAGGCGGCGGGCATTTGGGGCCGTGCCGCATCGCCCGTATGCTCGTCGGCTCCACGCGATGCGTGATGGCCTAGTTGTCGCAGAGGTCCGCGAAAACAGGAAATTTTACCCACCTCCCCGACGGGGAAGTCGTCTCCTTCGTCGTGGAGCTCACGAGCATACCAACGGGGCGAAGTTCCCTCCATCCAGCCGCCCGCGTTCCTCTCCCAGAAGTCTTATGCCCGTGCAAGCCGAATCCAAGGGCGTGCACTTGAAGGTCGTCCTGGAGCCGAGTGAGGAGGGTGGCTACACCGTCACCGTCCCTGCCCTTCCAGGATGCATCAGTGAAGGAAACACGAAAGCGGCGGCCCTGCGCAACATCAAGCAAGCCGTCGCGCTATACCTCCAAGACGTCCCTGCAGACGCGAACCATTCGCGCAGGGCCGTCATCGAGGAGATTGTCGTTTGAAGGTCCCGTCCCTGGATTACGACCGTCTGGTCCGGGCGCTGCAGCGTGATGGATGGGTCGTCGTCCGGCAACGCGGCAGCCACATCCGGATGCAACGGCAGCTTGGCGATGACGTGCAGAAGTTGACCGTGCCGGCGCACAAGCCTTTGAAGCGGTCGACGCTTGCTGCAATACTCAAGGCGGCGGACTTGGGTGTCGAGCGCCTTCGCGGATTGCTCCGAATCGGTGCGTTTCTGGCTCACGACTTCTTCTTGAACCGCGCCGCGTCCTCGCTCCCTTTCGTCGCATTTCCCGCACTGTAGGCGTGCGCCCCTGCGCCCGCGAGCCTTCCCTTGTCAACGATGAGATATTCCGTGCGGATGGGCTTTTTCGCGAACCAACACTCGAGGATCTCCCGCACGCCGTCGGAGTAGCGCGTCTGCGCCGACAGGCTCGTGCCTGAGACGTGTGGCGTCATGCCGTGGTGTGGCATCGTGCGCCATGGGTGGTCCTGCGGCGCCGGCTGCGGGAACCAGACGTCGCCGGCGTACCCTGCGAGTTGTCCCGACTTGAGCGCGGCGGCCACGGCGTCCCTGTTTGCGATCTTTCCCCGCGCCGTGTTGACGAGGTAAGCGCCGCGCTTCATCTTCTTGATCATCTTGGCGTCGAAGAGGTTCTCCGTCTCGGGGTGCAGTGGCGTGTTGATGGTGATGACGTCGCAGACGGCCACCATGTCGGCCACGGATTCGTGGTACGTCAGACCCAATTCCTTCTCCACGGCCGGCGGCAGGCGGTGCCGCTCGGTGTAATGGAGTCCGACGTCGAAGGGCTTGAGTCGCCGCAGCACCGCAGAACCGATGCGGCCGGCGCCCACCGTGCCAATCTGCATCCCCTCCACGTCGTACGACCGCGAGACAGCATCGGCGATGTTCCAACCGCCGTCGACCACGATCTTGTACGACGGGATGTAGTCGCGCACGAGGGCGAGGATCATCATGACTACGTGCTCGGCAACGCTGATGCTGTTGCTGTAGCTCACCTCGGCGACCGTGACGCCGCGGCCCGCCGCTGCCTGCAAGTCCGTGTGGTCGGAGCCGATGCCGGCCGTGATCACGAGCTTCAGTTTCTTCGCCTTGGCAAAACGCTCCGCCGTCATGTACGCCGGCCAGAACGGCTGCGAGATCACGACGTCCGCGTCCACGAGTTCCTTGTCGAAGCGCGAACCGACGCCGTCCTTGTCCGACGTCACGACCAACTTGTGGCCCGCTTTCTCCAGGTATTTTCGTAGTCCGAGAGCGCCGGACACGCAACCCAGGAGGTCACCCGGATTGAAGTCCCGGCCCTTTGGCGACGGCGTCTTCGCGCCGCCCGGATACGACTTGATCTCGGGAATGCCATCGCGGGCATACTGTGGCGGATAGCCGGCCACCGGGTCATCGTACAGCACGCAGAGAATCTTGGCCATCGCTTGTCCTCCGACCTGGCCCGATTCGGCGTGGCGTTGAAGGGCTTTGGGGGCCGACCGGGCCTGCCATGACGGTCGGACTCCGTGCTGGACGGCCATGGCCGGCCAAGCACGTCCATGGACGTCTTGACAGGAAATGACCCCTCCCCCGCCTCCAGCTTGTCCTCTTGAGCACCCCGCCAGGACCCAAATTTCCGATGGAAACCGCTAAGACCTACCTGCCCCCGTTGGCGGGTTCTGGAGCCTTGCAATGGCCATCGATTCAGGCGACACCGCGTTCATGCTGGTCGCCACCGCTCTCGTCATGCTCATGACCGCCGGTTTGGCGTTCTTCTACGGTGGCCTCGTGCGCTCGAAGAACGTGCTCACCATCAAGATGCAGAGCTTTGCCGCTCTCGGCGTCGTGGGGGCCGTCTGGGCGCTCATCGGTTACACGTTGGCGTTCGGTCCGGACTGGCACGGCCTCATCGGCGGTTTGCAGTTCGCGGGCTTGCGCGACGTCGGCATGGAGCCGGGCCCGATGTTTGGCCCCGGGGTTCCAGGGTCGACGATTCCGCACGAGATTTTCATGGCGTTCCAGATGATGTTCGCCATCATCACGCCAGCGCTCATCTCCGGTGCCTTCGCCTACCGCATGAAGTTCTCCAGCTACATCGCCTTCGCCGTGGTTTGGCTTCTCCTCGTCTACGTGCCGCTTGCGCACTGGATCTGGGGCGGCGGCTGGCTGGCGCAGCAGGGCGTCATCGACTTTGCTGGCGGCTACGTCGTGCACATGAGTGCCGGCTTCGCGGCGCTTGCGTGCGTCTTCGTTTTCCGGCCACGCAACATCCCGGCCGGCGAGAACGCCGCGCCGCACAACGTGCCGTTCGTGGCTCTCGGTGCCGGCCTCCTGTGGTTCGGCTGGTTCGGCTTCAACGCGGGGTCTGCGCTTGCGGCCAACGGCATCGCAGCGAACGCCTTCGTCACCACCATGCTGGGCGGCTCCTTTGGGATGCTCTCGTGGATGGCGCTCAACTGGTGGGTCGACGGCAAGCCCAGCGCCTCCGGCGCCGTGACTGGTGCCGTTGCGGGCCTTGCTACCATCACTCCGGCAAGCGGCTACGTCGCGCCGTGGGCGGCAATGGTCATCGGCGTTCTTGCCGGCAGCATCTGCCTTGCCGCCACGAAGTTCCGCGGCCGCCGCAAGTGGGACGATGCATTGGACGTGTGGGCCTGCCATGGTGTGGGCGGCACGATTGGCGTCATCGCGACGGGTGTCTTTGCTTCGGGCGCAATCAATGGCCAAGTCGGGTTGCTCGAGGGGGGGACGAAATTGCTCCTCGTGCAAGTCGGGGCTGCCCTGTTCGTCGCGGCGTACTCGTTCTGGGTCACGTACTTGGTGCTGCACGTCATGAAGCTCATCCGCCCCATCCAGGCGTCGGAGGCCGAGGAGATGGGCAGCCGCGACATGCAGGAACACGCAGAGGCGGCATACCAGTTCTGACGCCGCCGCAGCGCTGCGTATCGCGCGGTGGCCGTCACGACCCGAGCGTTTGCCGCCAGATCGTGTACGCCTCGGCGAGTAGGCCGTGGCCCTGCGACCTGGACCACACCCGCACGTATTGGTGGCCGTCTAGTCCTGCGCCATCGCCGCGCACGACGACCCAGTCCGTCCTCTCGAGGCCCGTCGCCTGCGGCTCGTAGAGCACGGTGTGGTTGCGTTGGGTGCCGTCGTGCGTGATGGCGAAATAGTAGCGGTACACGTCGTTGTCGCCGACGAAGGTGAGCGAGTCGCCGTCGTGCACCATGGGCCCGAGGGCATCGGCGACCTCGGTGTTGAGCGGCCGGTTCGGCAGCGTGTAGTACACGGATCCGACGAGCAGGATGGCGAACGTCATGCCGATTGCGACCCAGGTGGCTTTGCTGCGTGGTGCGTGGCGCATGACCAGCCACGACAGGGGGACGATTGCAAACGACACGTAGCGCACGTTGTGGATGAAGAAGTCGCGTTCGTACATCCATAGCGCGGCGTCGATGACGACGGTGAGAAGGAGCGGTAGGGTGATGGCAAGCCAAAGCCCGGAGTCGTGTTCGGAGGCAAGGCGCGGGATGCGGCGCAGTTGCGGCAGCCAGGGCAGCACCGCCATGAAGACGAGGTACCCGAGGCCGAACATGACGATGAAGGAATAGACCGTCATGCGCAGCCACAGTGTCGGATGGGCAAACGCGTTGGCGTACGCGGCGTCGAGGTGTGTGCTCGTGCTGAGGGATGCAAACAGTTCCCAGTTGCGCCATGCCCAGGCCGCGACCATGGCCGCGAAGATGGCAATGGCCCCGATGTAGGCCGGGTCACGCAGGACCTTCCATCCTTTCCAGTACAGGCGCCAGGCGAGGCCGCCGAGTCCGGCGACGATGAAGAAGTAGCCCATGGACGACTTCGTCAGGTATCCGAGCCCGGCGAAGACGGCGCCCACGATGATGAAGCGCGGCTTCTCCAGGCTCTTGAGGATGGCCCACATGGCCAGGACGAACAGGGCGAGGAGCAGGTTCTCGGCGTACGCCTTGTTCGTCGTCATGATGAGGACTGGCGACAGGGACACGAGGGCGGCGGCGATGAGCCCCTTCGTCTTGCCGTACAGGTCCTTCGTGCACAGGTAGGTGACGGCAAGGGCGGCGAATGCGAGCACGAAGGCCGCGAGGCGCGTCGTCGCGACCGAGAACCCGAACACCTTGTAGAAGCCGGCCAAAAGTGCGGGATAAAGCGGCGGGAAGTGATGCGAGTACTGCAGCCCGGTGCCCGGGGAGTACACATCGCCCCAAGGCATGAGAAACTCGCCGTTGTGGTTGAGGGCGTCCGCCATCGCGGCGTACCGGCTTGCGTCCGGTCCGATGGCCCAGGTCCAGATGCCCGGGAGGCGTAGCAGCGCCCCCAAGCCGATGAGTCCCCACAGGACGCGCGTGTTGCCCCAAAGCCTTCGGTCCGCCCATGACGTGACGGGGCCGCAGAACGGAATCGTGACCCCGGGCGGCACGGAATCAGGCTCCAGGAGGGCATGCAGGACGAGTCCGCCAAGGATGGCAATCCATGCCCAGGCGAAGCCGAAAGCGGCGCCAATCGCGCTGTTCGCGACCGTGTCGGCGCCAGTCACGGCTGGCGCAGCCCCAAGCAAGGCGCCGAGGAGGGCCCAGGCAGCCGCCCGCGGCGCAGAGCAGCGAGCGCGCCAGGCCAGAATCGTGGCGAGGCTGACGCCGAGGGCAGCCGCCAGGTCGCCGACGCCGCCGATGAGGGGAAATGGCGGACCGACCGGGTACGTCATCGGATACCGGATGTGGAACCGCGTCAGGACACCGAACAGGCCCGGGCCGGCAAGCAGGGCCGTGAAAGCGTGGCGCCAGCGCCCCCCTACGGCGGCGACGCCGAAGACGATGAGGAACGCCAGGAGGAGGATGGTGACGCTCGAGGCCCAACCGGCCAGCGCGGCAAGCGGGGCCGGCAGCAAGGGCGTCGTCACGTCAAGCGGCCAAATCCGGCCGCGCCATGAGGCTTTCCCACTGGAAGGCCGCGCGTCGCCAAGCCCTTATGGCGAGCACCCATGGTTTGCCTGTGCCCCTGCGGCTGCTTGTGCGAGGCCAGTGGAGGTCTCGCCGGCGCCGGCAACTCGCCGTGGGCGCCACCCTCGCCGTCGGCTTGCTTGCCGTGCTCTGTGTCGGCATGCTGCTCGATGGCGCGCGTGAAGCCATCATCCGCCCCGTGCATGACACACTCTCGGGGGACGTGCGCGTGACCGCTGGTTCGTCCGACCTCGCCGCAGGTCTTCCTTGGGCGGACGCACGGCCCGTCCAGGCGGAGATCCGAGTCATCCCCGGGGCTGTTGCCGCCCCTCGTTGGGAGGCCAGCCACGTCACGGCGCGCCAGGACCGCGTCGAGAACTGGACTGCAGGCATCCTCGTCGGCATCGACCCGACGATTGTCGAGGAGCAAGCGCCATTGCAAGGTTACCTCGTCTGGGGCACCACGCTTCCGACGGCGCCGCCGATCGACCCTCGCACGCAGTTGGCGTACGTGCCACTCCTGGTCGGCGAGGAGGCCGCGCGTCGCCTGGACCTGCACCCCGGCCCCGGCGGCGGACCCAACTTCGCGGAAGCCCTGCGCATCACGAGCGGCCGCTTCGTGTCGGGAACCAGCGCCCCACCGCTGGACCGGCCCGCCGTCGTCGTCGGCGTCTTCCGCAGCGGCCTCGACGCGCTCGACCGTTTCGTGGCGTTTGCCCCCATCGGGGATGCGCGTTTCCTGTCCGGCAGGGGAGAGGGCGACCCGTCCGCCAACGCCATCGTCGTGCACGGGGCTTCGCTTGGGCAGGTTCAGGCCTTGGGGCTTGGCCTCGAGGCGCAGGACGCCGATGGCGTGGCCCGCGTGGCCATGGGCCTAGTCCTCGCGGTCGTCGACGTCGCGGCCATCGCTGTGCTGGCGCTCGTGACGGTGTTGCTTGCCGTTCTCCTGGTCCGCGAAGTGAGTCTCCAGGTCGCGCGTGACGCGCCCGCCATCGCGGCGCTGCGGGCCATCGGCGTTCCGGCGCGCACCATTGCTGGCTCTTACACGGTGCTGGCCGGGCTCACCGTGGCCGGTGCCGTGGCCACTGCGACTCTCGTCGCCATCGCCATCGCGTGGTTCGCTCCGTCCATCTCCGTGCTGGGCCACGGCTTGGCCATCCATGTGCCGTGGGTGCTGCGGGCCGCGCCCCTTGTGGCCATGGCTGTCGCAGCCGTGGCCCTTGCCGTGGCAGCGGCGCTGGCGGCGTCGCGGCGCCTGGCCCGCCTCAATGTGGCCGAAGCCTTGCGCCCGTCGTGATTCTAGAAGCGGCCCAGGTTGTTGGCGGCGACGAACGCTGCGCCAAGGAACACGGCCGTGGCAGGCATGAGTGTCGCCCCGAGGCCGAGCACAGCGGCGTGGCTGTAATCGCCCGAGTAGCTGGTCAATTGCAGGGTCGCTTCGGAGCGCAACGACACCACGGCGTCGTTCGGGTAGTGCACGATGTGGGCGCCGGCGCTTCCCAAGGCCGCCGTGAGCGCCGTCTGCACCTGGGGGTAGTCTGCCAGGCGGAACGTCTGCGTCATCGTGCCCTGCTCGTAGACCGGCAGGTAGCTGGCGGCGTCGAGCCAGTACGTGAAGTCGAAGGAGAAGCCCTCCGGGTTGAACATCCAGTGCGCCGTCATGTGGTCGGCCATGCGCAGGGTGGAGCGCGTCTCCGTGCCCACGGTGCGCGGCTCGATGGCCAAGACTTGGCTCGCGTAGGTGACGCTGCCGAACGGACTGCCGATGGCCAAGTGGAATTCGTCGCCGGGGATGAGGTCCATGGCCCACAGGCGCTGCACGAAGGACAAGATGGCGGCGTCCGGCTGGCGGCCGGCCGCAACGGTCTCGGTGTGCTCGGGCAGGTCCCTGCTGAAGGAGATGGTCGGCGGCAGTTCGGACCCCGGAGGCAGGCCGTGCGACGAGAAGGTGCCGTCGAAGGCGACGGACCCAGCGACGGCGGCCTTGTTGATCTGGCGCGAGCCGTCGAAGGAGAGCGTGACGTGCCCACCGAGGTTGGCCTGCACGTCGCCTGCGAGGCCGATGTCGCGCGAGTCGTTGCCGACGGAGGCGCGCACGCCGAGGTCGAACTTGGCGTGGTCGGTGAGCGAGGGCAACGCGTACGTGAGTTCGGTGCCCGAGGCCGGGGCCGTGGTCTTTGCCTGGACGGTCGCATCAAGCGTGTTCGTCAGGTTGAGGTCAAAGGATTGGACGGTCGTCGTCGTGCTACTGCGGTGGCAGCCGGAGGCGTCGCAATAGGTGGGGCCGTCGGCCATGACTGACAAGTCGTGCAGGTGGAGGTCCACGCCGCCGCCGGTGTGGATGCTCCAGCTTGCCAGGCCGGGATGGGCGGTCGCGACGGGGATCGGGTACCCTTCGCTCTTGAGCCAAGCGCGGTCGTTGCCGGAGCGCACTGATACTTGCTGCCCTGCACGTTCGACCGTCATGCCGGACAGGACGTCCATGGCCGGGTCGACCGGGTCGATCTTGACGACGTCGCCGGCGTGCAGTTGGGTCTGCGTGGTGAACGCGGACAGCGGCGTCGTGTGCTGCAGGCCGCCGACGGCTTGGTAACGCACGGTCGTCCCGGCAACGTCCAGCGTTGCGCCGGAGTGGGTGTACTCGAAGAACGTGTGCCCGTACTTCGCCATGGCGCCGTCGATGCTCGTCGGGGCATTCGACAAGTCGGTGACGTTGATGGACACGTGGCGGGTCAGCGCGTGCGTCGTGGCAGGCGACACGCTGGACTGCGAGGCGCAGCCGGACAGGAGAATGGAGGCCACGGCGACGATGGCGAACGAGGCCTTGCGGGGCGACATACCTGTCCCACTTCTGGACTCCTATTTGGCCTTTGGCGCCTTCTGCCTCCAGGGCGAATCAAGGCTGGACGATGGTTTGCAGTGTGGCCCATGGCGCACCTGCGACGTACATCGCGAGGTCGTGGGGCCCGCCGGAGTTTGGCGTCCAGGTGAAGCGGTACGCGCCGGCAGCCCCCCCATCGCCCACGGCGAGTTCGCGGCCGTCGACCCGGATGCGCACACTCTCGGCACCCGGCACCGGGGCGCCGTTGTACGGCCGCACGAACCATTCGAGTTGGGCCGCCTTGCCGGCCGCGAGGTTGGCCGGCCATTGCAGGCTGTGGCGGAAATCGCCGACGCGGACGTTGCGGGCCACGTCGAGCGGGAACGCCGCGGCATCCTCGCCGGACAACGTCAGTTTGACCAGGCTGGTCGCATTGATGGTCACCGGCGCCACGGCCATGCGGTCGAAGGGGAATGGATTCGGGACACCGCCCGGCAGGCGGGGCGCGTCGACGGCGGGGCCGCGCGCGATGGCATGCACGACGTCCATGCCCTGCACGACCTGGCCCCACACGGAGAAGTTCCCGTCGAGGTGGCTGGTCGCGAAATCCATGATGAAGATCTCGGGCCCCCCGGAGTTTGGATCCACGTCGCGTGCGATGCCGGCCGCTCCGGCCGAGAAATGGTATCCCGCATCCGTCTCGAGGGGCACGCGGCGCGCATCCTCGCCGACGGCGCCACCCGCCGCGTTCGTGACCTGGATGACGTGGCCCGGCACGGTACGATAGAAGGCACGGCCGTCGTAGTACCCTTCGCCGACGTAG
Source organism: bacterium (assembly GCA_040390065.1). Classification (GTDB taxonomy): domain Archaea; phylum Thermoplasmatota; class E2; order JACPAO01; family JAHFTW01; genus JAHFTW01. Next base: position 336,358 of record JAZJZE010000001.1, read on the forward strand.
GCCTTCATGAGCGCCGTGGTGTTGGGCGCCGCCTCCGGATACAGCATGACGACGATGGGGCCCGCCGTCGTGTCGAAGCGGATGGCTTCACGGGTCACGCTCGGGAGTGGCTGCGCCGGCGCCGTCGGGTGGTCGGTGCCTCCAACGCATCCGGCCAAGAGCAGGACCGCGACCAGCAACGGAGCGCCGCGCATGCTTCACTTGCCGCCGAAGGCCAGCTTGTAGAGAAGTTGGAATTGGGCCCACGTGGTCTGCGGATTCGTCCCCGACGACTCGATCTCGACGTCCCCTGATTTCAGGCGGACCTTCCAGGGGCCCGCTTCGGGTGCCTTTTCGGCCATGCGCGAACCAGCCTGGGGCTTGGCTTGAAGGCTTCGACGGCGGGGAGGCTACGACCGGCGTGGCGCCGGGGGCGGGTTCGCCTTGCCGGGGGCTTCCTCGTCGAGGCGGAGATACACGCGGGAGGCGTTGCCGGTCGCCATGCCGAAGCCGACATCGATGTTCGTCCATTGCCAGGCCAGGTTCTCGCACAGGCCCGCGAGGGACCCTGGCTTCTCGGCCAAAAGGATCTCCTCCACGGGCATGGACTTGTAGTGGTACGCGGCGGCGTCAAGGGCCTTGCGGGCCGCCGCCTCGTGGGCAGTGAGGAGTTGCACGCCGCCGCGGTTCGCGACGAATCCCTCGATGTTGACCTTCGCGTCGGCCAGGGTGCGCGCGAGCGTTGCCAAAGCGCCGCGCTCCGGGTTGAGGTGCACGTCGAGGAGGTGGAACTTGCGCGCCTTGGGCATGGCCCGGTCAAGCCCGTCCGGCGTTAGAGGCTTGCCGGCCCTTCGGGGGGCCTGGCGCGGCCGCGAACAGCCACCAGCACGATGGCGACCAGCAGGCCAACCAGGACGAGGGCTGCGCCGCCCAGCACGACCCAGGCGGGGATGCCGGGCGCGGTGGCTGCGGACGTCTCCGGCACGGCCGCCTCGGGGGGTTCATGTCAGATGCCTTGGGCGCGGTGGCTGACGGTGCCGCCGTCGGAGCGGCGACGGCCACCCAGACGGTTTCGACCGCGACGCTGGTGTCCTGGCCGTTGCCGACCTCGAGGGCAAAGCGCAACTGCGTCGCCTGCGACGGAGCGTTGAACGACGGTGTGGCGGAGCTTGCATCGTCCAGGACGACGGCCGGGCCTTCCCACTGGGTCCAGTGGTACGACGTGGCGCCGGTCGAAGCGCTGCCGTCCAGGGCGATGCGCGAGCCGGCGTCGGCGTTCGCTTGGCCAACCACCTGGGCCTGCAGCCCGGAGGCGGTCGGCTGGACGGTGACGGCGACGCCGTCGCTGGCGCCGCGCGAGCCATCCTCGATGGCGACTTCGAGGTAGAACGTCGTCGGTTCCGAGACCGTCGGCGCCTGGAACGTGACGACCGACGTGGTTGCGCCCTGCAAGGCCACGCTAGGGCCCGACGTCTGCGCCCACCGGTATGTGACGCCAGACGCTGCGGTCTGCGCGTGCAGGCTGACCGTGCTGCCGGGGTTGACCATGCGGTCGCGGCCCGCGTCGACGGTCAGCGGGGCCGGAGGCGGCGCGGTCGGCGGCAGGTTGCTGTCAGTTCCCTGCGAACCCGATCCAGACGACGAGCTTGAGGACGAGCCGCCTGCCGAACCGCCGGACCCGCTTGAGCCGCCATTTCCGTTCGACGGATTCGGAGCTGCCACGTGGATCGTACGGCAGCCCTTCGTGCCGACGAGGCCGAGCCGGTCGTACGGGGTGAGGCACGCGGAGAAGGAGCCGGCATTGCCGTAGATGTGCAACGGCCTGGAGTCGTGCGACAACGCGCCGTCACCGAAGTTCCAGTCCCAGGCGGACATGACGTCCCCTTGGTCCGGGTCCGTCGAGGAGTCGACGAAGGTGACGGTCTGTCCGGCGACGCCGTCGATGGGGTCTGCGGCGAAGAGCCCGGTCGGAGGCCGGTCAGGTCCGACAGTGAGCTTGAACGGCGTCGATCCCGTGCAGCCCGCGTCGGAGGCCCTCATCTGCATCGGATAGATGCCTGCGGACCCGAGGCCGTCCGTCCACTGGAACGCTCCGGTCGCCGGATTGATGGTCGCGCCCGACGGGATGGTGCCGCCGAGCGAGAACGTCATTGCGTCGTTCTCGAAGTCCGTGGCCGTGGCCGTGAACTGCAGGACTTGGCCTTCGTTGGCGGTGAAATCGCCCAGGGGCGTGACGACGGGACAGCAGTTGGGGTCGCCGATGGAGGTCCACGTCTGGGTTGCCGTGTCGGTCGCGCCGAGGCTGTCCGTGATGGTGAGGCTCACCGTCTTTGCGCCGGTTGCCGTGTACGTGTGGGTGGTCGTGGCGCCGCTTTGCGCCGGTGTCGCGTCGCCGAATGTCCAGGAGGAACTGGTGATGCCGGCCTGCGGGTCCGTCGACGTGCTCGTCGCCGTCACGGTCGAGTCCTGGCACGTGCCCGGCGAGGTCAAGGAGAAGGAGGCCATGGGGCCGCGCTGGGCGCATGACAGTTGCACGTTGTCGATGAGGACGCCCGCATTGTCGCTCGACGCCCCAGGCTCGGGGAGGTTCTGGAAACCGATGGCGTAGGTGCCTGCCGCGTTGACCTTGAAGGTCGGCGCAAGCGTCACGGTGCCCCACGCGGCTTGGTATGCGATGGGCGCCGTGGACGTTGCTGCCGGCAAGGGACGGGCGATGGAGGCGACCGGGATGATGTACGCGCGCAGGGTGTCGGTGGGTGAGAAGGCGCGCTGCGTCCCCGCCTCACTGAAGCTGAGGGTGAACTGGCCCGTCGGGAAGGTCATCGTGTGGTAGAAGAATCCGGCCTGGTTGCTGGAGCCGTCCAAGTCGACGAACTTGCCGGTCGTCGTCGCGGCGAAGGTCGCCCCTGGCGCAGTGAAGTCCGCATCCGCGGCCAGCGTGTAGAAGTCCACGGAGCCGCTGAAGACCTGCCAGTTGAGCCACGAGGTCTTGCCAAGCTCCTTGGTCCCGCTTGCCGGTGTATCGCCTTCGAAGTTGTCGGAAAACGTCGAGAAGCCCATGCAGTCGCCACCGGCCTGCGCCGCGCTTTCCGTCACGGCAAGTCCCAATCCAAGCATGAGCATGGCCAAGCATACGCTGACCCAACGAGAAACCACATTTTTTCGACACAGACGCAGTACTAGAGGTTTGGGTTGGTCGGTTGCCTCGTCGGTCTATGGATCGCCCGCCACTTCACCAAGGGCCGGCCAGCGGCGTGGCCGGGTCTGGCGGGGCGCCGTTGTTGCGAGTTCAGTTGTGGCCCTGCGTGCCGGGGCAAGCCCAAAGGACGTTCCAGCCGTATTGGTATAGGAGCAGTTCGCAGACCAGGAGCTGGCCATTCGACAGGCCGTTGGTCGTCCAGGTCACCGTTGCGTTGCGGTCGAAGGCCATGCTCGCCGGCCACTGCATGAACGACGCACAGTCCTGCGGCACTTGTTCCTGGCCGGCTTGGGCGAGGCAGCGGAGCGCGAGGCCCATGGTCGAGCAGGGGGTCGTGACGATAATCCAGCGGCCGTTCTGGGGATCGAAGACGCGGGCGTAGTGCTCGCCGCCCGAGCCCCCGGTCTGGACGAAATCGGCGCCGGGTGCAGGGTACGGTTGCTCCGCCGGCTGGGTGGTCACGCACTTCGTGTCCGGTGAGCTGGGCGGTGGCGGTCCAGCCCAGGCGGGCGTGGCGGCGAGCAGGACGATGGCGAGGCTGGCGATTGCATACAGGCGTTTCATGCGTTTTCCTCCGAGACGAAGATCCAGTGATAATCGGCGTCGACCGAGTAAGCGGCCACGGGCGCCATTCCGGCGGGGGCGGCGGCAACGGTGTTGGGCAAGGTGCCTTGCAGGCTTCCCGCGAGGCTCACGTCGCCGACCCCTTCGCGCGTGCTGGAGTCGAATGCGCCTGCCAGCCCGAGGCCCTGCCCGTGCATGCGCCAGTCGGCGGACGCCGTGTTGTGGCGCGCAGTCACGCCGCCCAGTCGCAGGTCGAGACTGCCGCCTGCAGTGTCTTGCACGGACCAATGCGCGAGGGCGCTGTCGGCGCTGCGGTCGATGGTGGCTTGCTGGACGTTGAAGCCGAGCTCGCCCCAGCGGGCGGCCAGCAGCGCATTGTCGACGTAGCCTTCGAGCAGGAACAGGTCGGGCGGTCGGCTAGCGTCTGGCGGCGCGACCACGGCGACGAAGGTCATGACGATCCGCACCGTTTCCAGCACGGTGGCGTTGTCGAGCGCCGCGGATTTGCACTCGCCGAACCGGGTCGAGACCGGATACACGTTCTCGGTCGTCGGATCGTAGGAGCGCAAGGAGTAGCCGGGGGGCAGGCGGGAGCGCACCGCGGCCGCGTCGACGGAGTAGGCGGCGTCGATTGCGGTACATCCCTGCAACCAGAAGTCCGCGCCGCGGCCATGGCAGTCCTCGCAGGCCTGGGCCAGAGGCAGGCGGTCCGGGGGGGTTGCGCATCCGGCCAGGAGCAGGCAGGCAAGTGCCACGCCCAGTCTCACGTCGAGGCCTCCGCCGTGGCCTCGCGGGTCGGGGGCGACAGGGTGGGGGCCGGAATGGCGGCGGGCGAGTCGACGGGCAAGGCCGCCATCCCGGCAGCCACGCGCCAGGCGACGGCACGGCCGTGTGCCACGCGCTCAAGCACGCCTTCCTCTTCCAGCAGCCGCGCGTGGTACAGGACCAGCGGATGCGACGTCACGGCCAGCCCCTGTTCCGTCCAGCTTTGGCGCAACCCTGCGTAGTCGATGGGCAGGGCGGATTGTCGCACGCCATTGTAGATGCGGGCCCGGATTGGATTGTGCAGGAGCGCCATGGCTTCGAGGTTGGCGGGCGGCGGATGCGCTCCACCGGCGTGCAGGAGTTCGGTCATGCCATCGAGCCGGCCGCCGATGGCTTTGGCTCGTTGCAGGACGCGTACATGGAAACGGGTGGTGCTCTTGCTGAGTCCCAGGTGGCGAGCCATGTCGCCGATGGAGGAGCCTGGCCGGCGCGCGACCTCGCGCAGGATCTCGGCGCGGGCCGGATGCGTGGTGGCGTTGCGGCGGTGCGCCACGGCCAGTGCGACGAGGGCGGGGCCGCGCAGGATGAGGGCGCCAAGCCCAACGCCCGCCAGGAGCGTGGCGCCCGTGGCCAGCGCACTGCGGGAACCGAAGGCTGCGGCGCCGCCGACGCCCAGGTACGTCACGTTGCCAGCAAGGCTCCAATGGGAGGCCGTCTGCTCGTACGAGGCAGCGATGTGGAGGTCGCCGATCGCCTGGAACATGGCGGTGTCGGCGTCGTAGGATTGCGGTCCGATGTCGACCGCGCCCGTGACGCCCGTGAGCGCCATGTCGCCAACGGCGCGGCCGTCGAGGCTCGCGACACAGTGCCGCCAGGTGCCGGCAAATGCTGCATTGGCGGCGCCCGCTTTGGCAATCGCGACGACTTCGTGCCGCACGAGGCCGGGGCCGTCGTGGTTGGTGCCGGTCGTGGCAGCACCGGAAGACCATGCCATGGTCCCGCCGTGCAGAAGGACGGTGAGGCCACCGGAGGCTGATGGGATGGCCGACGGACCAAGATCGGCGATGCCGCAGGCCCCGGCCGGCGTCGTCGCGGTGGCGTCGGTGTCTGGCAGGTAGCGGCCCTCCGTGAAGCCGGGCAGCGTGAATGGTTCGAGGCGCTGGTCGCCTTGGGCCTGCAGGGCGCCGACGTAAGGCGCCGACGACAGGAACGGTACGACGAGAAGGGTCGCAGGCACGGCCGGAGTACCCTGCGGGAAGAAAGACAGGTTGGGCGCGTCGCCCTCCGCAAGGACGGTTGGTGTCAGGGGTACACTTGTCGACGGCGTCGTCGTCTCCAAGTAGTCGAAGCGCACGACGCGATAGTGCCAAGCACCCGATGCATCTAGGGCTTTGAGGCCGTCCCCGGCGCCGAGGAGAAGGCTGGCGCGCAGATGGGCTTCGCCGGAAACCTTGCCGTGCAGGGTCCACGAACCCGTCGCCACGACTTGGCCCTCCAGGTGCCCCGAATCGGCTGCGGCGGGGACCGGGGCGGCCATCAGGGCGACCACGGCGAGGCATGCCCCCACGACAGCGAATGCGCCGGTCCGACCGTGCACGAGCTTCCCACCAAATCGAGGCATTTATCACCTGTGGCGTACGGTTGTTGAACTCGGCCTCTTTCGGCCCAACGTATCTAGACAATAGTGCCCGGATTGGGCCCGCCCTGCCGTGTTTCGCAGTAGCCGTTCCGTTTCGGGCTTGATGGCCGCGGCGCATGCCACACTTCCCCGTGGGCCCCGCTTCCCGCTGCCCTTGCAGCTTCGGGCATGGACATGGTCCCGACAAACGTCAAGACCAGGGCCCGAATCGTCACCCTGTGGCTGTCCGCCTGGTGGTTGCATCCCTCGTCCTCTCGGCGGCCGTCGCGGGCGCTGCCCTTCCGGCCCCATCACCCTCGTTTGCCGGGGGGTCGGCGTACTCGCTGCACATCGTCTGCCCGACGTCGAGTGCCCTGCAGTTCAGCTCCTACTCGCGACCGACCTGTCCCGTCCGCATGGTGGATACGTCCGAGATGCTTGGCGACCCCGCCTTGGCCATCGACCCGATGGACGGCAACAACCTGGCCATGGCGATGATCCACGGTGCGGTCGACGGCGGCGGCCCCACGGTGCGCAGTCGCATCGGCCTGCCCTTTACGACGTTCACGTCCAACGACGCAGGTGCCACGTGGGACGACGCCTTTTACCAGTCGCCGCAGGACCTCGGCAACGCATACGGCGAGCATTCCGCTGCGGCCGTCGACCCGTACGGTCACGTCTACGTCGGTTCCACGTACGCGGTGGGCGAAAGGGGCGGCCCGTTCCGCTACACGATCGGCGCGCAGAAGTTCGACAGCGTCGAGCAGGTGCGGCAGAAGCAGACGGGTGCCGACGGCTCGTACAACCTCGTCTACGTCGACCCGGTGTTCAAGGGCGGGAAGATCCGCCAGACGTGGTTCCTGTTCAACGCGGCCACGGACAACATGACCATGGTGTGGTTCGAGGACCGGGGCAACGCGCCGTCCGGGTCGGCCACGGTACCCGGCGACGCCCCGCAGGCGGATGCCGATTCCTTGGATGTCCTTCCCGGCTACGCAGCGCGTCGACTTGCGCCGCCGCCCCACTCGTCACCGCCAGCCAGCAGCGTGGCGCCGCGTGGAACGATCGGCATCGTGTGGACGGGCGTCGGTGACAACGACACGTATCGCCGCCAACCCGTCGAGTGGTCCATCGGGCCGTGCAGCGGTGCAACGAATCCGGTGCTCTTCGAAGGCTGGCTGTACGTCGGCTGCCAGGCCGACCCGAAGCAGGGGGCGTTCCCATGGCATCCGGAGACCCAGCCGGGCACGGTGGAGCTGTTTCGCATGGACCCCGACGGCGGCAAGCCCGTCTACATGGGGGCCAGTCCCATCGTTGGCGGCGCGCCAAAGCTGGGCGTGCGTTCGGATGGCCGGCTTGCCCTGTTGTCGGCCGGCGTCTCCTCGGCCAACGGCTTGGACCTCACTGGCGTCTTCGGGCACTACTCCGACGGACGCATCGACTGGACTGGCGTGCACTCGTACTCGGACGGCGTCACTCCTCTGGCCCGCGATGAACGCATCCTGCGCGCCAACATCCAGGACGTCCTGTACCGCGAGTACTCGGGCGTCGTGCACCTCATCCTGCGCGAGACCATCGAACCGGTGGGCATCGACGCCGTGCAGAAATCCATCGGCCCCAAGATCCGCAAGTGCTTCGTCGCCTTGGACGAGGATGGCGTCCTGGCCGTGCACCGACTCGACATCGGCAACGTGCTCAACAAGACGGACCCGTTCCTGAACTCGCAGCCCGAGATGGCCTACGAGGACTTGAGCGACGACATCGTGCAACTCCCCGCCGCGCCCTTCACGTACAACGGCAAGGACCTTGGCGACACGTACCAGCGGGAATTCTTCGCCGTCGGCGACTACGGCGAGGCCATCTTCGCGGAGGTCGTGGAAGTGACCGACCTGCGCTTCGTCCCGCCCGTCCCCGTCATCGCGGCCGCCCCTGGCATCCCCGCAGCCGCCGCGTCCGGAACGAGCAGCGCGCTCGGAGCCGTCGTCGGCGTCACCACCGGGGCCCTGCTGTTGGCCATGATCGCGGCGGGCCGAAAAACGGCGGTCGGCAGCATGGCGAAGATGCGCAAGTGAGGGGCGTCGGAAGCCGCCGTGGCCATGCGGCGGCTGACGGGCCGCGATGCAACGCAAAGACCATGCCATCGAGACATGCAATCGGTGGGCGCCGCCGGACACGCCCCGTGGCGCGAACGGTGAAACAACGCAATCCAGCAACGCCGTCGTCCAGGCGGCTAGTATCCAACAGCCCCGCCGCGGATCCTGGGCCGTGGTCCGACCGTGTCCTCGCGGGGCGGGCCGCGCCATGTTCGCCAATGGAGCGCCACGTCCGTCGGTGTGAAGGAAAGACTGACTGTCATGACGAGCGGCGTCTCTTGCGTCCGCTCCATCCAAGCGCGAATCCATTTGGCTTCTGCGACGTCCTGTTTCATGTGCATGAGGGCACGGCCCCGCCAAACCTTCCATTCGATGACGGCCAACGGAAAATGGGTTGGCGTCCAGCTCGTGCCGCCCGACTCCCATGCGGTGCCATACGGTTCGGGCCAGATGACCAGGTCCTTCGCGATGGCGGCTTTCCGCTTGCCGTTCGTGGCGACGCCGTTGGGGATGCTGACCTCGATTCCGATCTGGCCGACGTCCTGCAGCGGGCTCCCGGCATGACCAACCTTGGGCAACAGGTGGCGGAAAACGAAGCGATTGACGGCCTCGCGTTCCCGCCCAACCCATCCGTCGCCCGCGGCATCCGCCACGAATTCCTGGAGTGCCTCTATGATGACAGTCTGCAGGGTGCGGCAGGATTCGGGGTCGCCCGCCATGGGGGAATGCCCGGGCGTGCTGCCAGCCACGCTCGGCCAAAGGGGAGCTCCACCATGAGGTTGACGCAACCTCGCGAGCCCGCAGCGTTCCTCGCCGCTTCGCGGCATCGGCAAACCTGTCCTGGCACCTACGACGTGCTCGCTTCGCTCGCGGTCTCAGTGCACAGGACAGGATTTGGCGCTGCGGCCGCGCAGGCGCAGCCGCAGCGTTCCTCGCCGCTTCGCGGCATCGGCAAACCCTGCCCATGCACCTGTCTGTCGCCGGCGGGCGCTCGGCGCCGCCGATGCGACGCGACTTAGTGCACAGGACAGGATTTGGCGCTGCGGCCGCGCAGGCGCAGCCGCAGCGTTCCTCGCCGCTTCGCGGCATCGGCAAACCCTGCCCATGCACCTGTCTGTCGCCGGCGGGCGCTAGGCGCCGCCGATGCGACGCGACTTAGTGCACAGGACAGGATTTGAACCTGCGAACCACAAAGGAGAAGGCCCTGAACCTTCCGTCGTTGGCCACTTGACTACCTGTGCATTTGGGGAAAAGGGCCAGCCCTTGCGGAGGGCTGCATCCGGCCGACTTCAGGTTGGCACTTGAGGGTTGCGCCCAGGCGAACCACAAAGGGGAAGGCCGTAGCCCTCGGGCCATCAGGTCCGAGGGCGCGACGTGGACGCCGCGAAGCGGCGGCCCGGCCAACCTTCCGTCGTTGGCCACTTGACTACCTGTGCAGACGGTTGGGAAGAGGGGAGAAGTGGATTCCCTTGAACCTTACATCTCGAGTTCGCCGATGGCGTCCGCGAAGCGCTTGAAGCGCTCGCCCAGGAGGTCGAGGGCCTTCATGAGGGCGTCCTCGGCCTTGAGCGACCCGTCCGTCTCGAAGCGGAAGATGAACTTGCGGTCGTCGTAGGTGATCTTGAGGCCGCCCTGCGTCAGCTTCTCGGCTTCGTCCGCGCGGTTGATCTCCTCGGGCTGCAGGATGACGAGCTTGCCGCCATCGAGTCCCAGGATCCCCGCAGGCGTGCGGGCGACGGCTTCCTTGGCCGCCTCGGGCTTGATCTTGCGATTGTCCAACGTCGCCGTCGGGTAGTACTTGTAGCCGACCGCGGAGCAGACTTGCCACTTTGCGTGCTGCGTGCCGTCGCCGAGGATGGCTTCGGCCTCGAGGATGAGGCGCTGGCCTTCCAGGAGGTCAACGAGCGGGACCTTCGCGTCCACGATGCTGAACTTCTTGTCCTCGGGCTCGAGGTCGCCGGAGTACACCGTGCACGGGCCCTCCTTGGTGAGGGTGTAGCGCACGAGGTACGTCGGCTTGCCTTCGGCGTCGACTTGGCCCTTCATGTTGAGCGTGGAGGGGTCGGTCGGCACCGGCAGCAGGCCGATGCGGTGGGCCAGGATCTCGTCGAAGAGCGCGGAGGTGTTGTCGTAGAACGTCACCTTGTCGATGGCGAGCTTGGGCACTTCCGACAACAGGACGCGGCGCAGGGCATTGACGAAGTACGGGTGAACGCCGTCGATGACGAGCTTGCACTCGCGGTCCGTGACGTTGCGAATCTCGATCTTCATGTCAAGCACCTACACGCGCCGGCCGCGGCGGCCACCCTTCTTGCGGCAGCCGTCGTGCGGGATGGGAGTGACGTCCTCGATGCGGCCGACCATGATGCCGTTGCGTGCCAGGCCGCGGATGGCGGCTTGGGCGCCGGGGCCGGGGCTGCGGGCCTTGTTGCCGCCGTAGCCGCGCACGCGGATGTCGACCGTCGTGAAGCCTTTCTCCTTCAGGGCCTCGGCGATGCGCTGGGCGCACGCCATGGCTGCGAAGGGACCGCCCTTGTCCTTGTCGGACTTGACGGCCATGCCGCCCGAGGCCTTCGCCACCGTCTCGGCGCCCGTGGCGTCGGTGACGGTGATGAGCACGTTGTTGTAGCTCGCGAAGATGTGCGCGATGCCGCGCTTGTCGGCGCTCATGCACTACCTCCCGGACCGGTGGCGCCGGCCGGGGCCGGAGCCTCCGCCAGCGACGGCGCCGGCGTCTCGAAGCCCTGCGCCTTGGGGCGCACGGGGTGGTTCTCGTCGGCGATGGCGGCGGTGGGGTCGATCATGATCTGTTCCTCTTCGCCGCGGCGCACGACGTACGACGGCACCGTCACGCGGCGGTCGCCAATCTTGATGTTGCCGTGGCTCACGAACTGGCGCGCCTGCTTGGGCGTGCGGGCCAATCCCTTGAGGTAGACCTGCGTCTGGAGGCGGCGGTTGAGGACGCGCTCCAGATCCAGGCCCAGCACTTCGTTGAGCGTCGCGTTGTCGCCGAGGTAGCCGCTGCGCTGCAGGCGGGCGATGAGCAGGCGCGACTCAGTCACGGCCTGTTCGTCCGCCGGGTTGCGCGTGCGGGCGATGAGGGCACGGGCCTGGCCGCGCACGTCGCGCAGGATGGTCTGGGCCTTCCAGATCTCGGTCTTGTTCTTGAGACCGTACTTGGACTTGACTTCGTTCTCCGCTTTGATGCGTTCGCCTTGCCACGGGTGGCTCGGCGTGTCGTAGTGGCGGCGGTTGAATTTGGGCTGGCCCATCTACTTCTTGCCTCCTGCGGGTTTGGCGGGGGCGCCTGCAGCGGGCTTCGCCGGGGCTGCGGCCGCCTTGGCCTGGGCACCCTGTGCTGCGCTGGGGGCTGCGGCGGGCTTGGCGCCGCCGAGCGGCTTGGCCCCTCCGCCACCGGCGGCCTTCGGGGCCGCGGCTGCGGCCGGTGCGCCTTCGGCACCGGGTGCGGGCTGGCCCTCGATCTTGCGCTGCACACCGACAGCGGAGCCGAAGCGTCCGTTGTTCTTGGTGCGCTGGCCGCGCGTCGGGAGCTTCTTCTCGTGGCGGTGGCCGCGCCAGGAACGGATCTTCTTGAGGCGGTTGAGGTCCTCGCGGAGCATGATGGTGATCTCGGTGCCGATCATGTGGCGGTCGTCGCCGGACTCGGGGTCCTTGCGGCGGTTGACCATCCACGCGGGCAGCATCTCGGTCAGGCCTTCGATGGCGGCGTTGACGGCGGCAATCTCGGGGTCCTTGAGGTTCCCGATGCGCTCGTCGGGGTCGACGTTGGCTTCGCGGGCGACGACGTACGCCAGGCGCTTGCCGACGCCGGGGACGTAGGCGAGGGCGGTGGCGACGTTCTTCTTGCCGTCCAAGTCGGTGTTGACGAGGCGGACCAGGTGGCGGAAGTCGGGGCCGAACTCGATCTTCTTGGCGGGTTCGGATTTCTCCTTCGGCGGGCCTTTCGGGGTCTCCGCCTTCGTGTCGGGCTTGGTGTTCTCTGCCATGGTGACTCCCCCCTCGCCTCGAAGGGCGCGAGGATCGATGCCGATGCGAACCGTGGAACCGAAGTTCCAGCGGCGTGGCGTGGGCGAACCCACGTCCGCCCGGGTTGCCCCGGACGCTTCTGCAAGCTTCGCGACAAAGGGGATGTATAAAAGAATTGGGCTGGCCCCGGTGGTGCAAAAGGACTGATGGAAACGAAGGGAAGAGGGGGAGAGGGAGCGACCTGTCGGCTTACGCGACGATGTAGATGATGCAGACGTTGTGGTTGCCGATGAGGTAGTCGCTGGTGTTGTTGCAGGTGGCAAACGTGGCGCCCGCGGCGACGTACGCCGTGCCGACGGCGGCGTTGCAGACGATGGAGCCCATGGTGGAGCCGTACGTCAGGGTGGCGCCGACGACGCCGGGGCCGTAGTTGGACGGGTCGGCGCAGGAGATGTAGACCGCCGACGTGGTCGTGCTGGCAGAGGCCGGCATCGAGATCCCCGTCTCCGTGACGTACACGATCTGGCGCAGCCAGTCGCCGATGGGCGAGACCGGCGGGTCGCAGGTGCAGGTCGTGGTGCAGCTGCTGCCGAACAGGTAGTTCATCGTCGCCGCGCAGGAGTCGAGGGCGGTGCTGACCGCGATGGCGAGCTCCTGGTCGCGCGCGTTGCAGAGGACCGCCGCTTCCTGGGAGACGTACAGCTCGGTGGCGCCAACGACGCCGCCGCTGCCGCCGACACTCGGGCAGCGCGTCAGGCACTGCACCGTGCCGCAGATCGTGACGCCGCCGTCGGCCGTCGCCGGGGCGGGGACGGCCAGGATGGCCGTGGCTGCAAGCAGGCTTGTCGCAAACAGGGTTCGGAGTTTCATGCGGTTCACCAGTCCGGCCGTTCCGCCAGACGGTCCGGCATGCCCTGCGCCACTTAAATCTTCAAGGTCGACAAAATCGGGGAGCCTGGTCGGGGCATTGCGCCGCGGCTCATGGCTTCAACACAACCCGTATCCGGGCACGGCTCCGGGTCGACGGCGACGACCTTGATGAGGAAGACGAGTGGTTGCCCGTACAGCGGATGGCCCGCGTGCGCCGCATCCGTGTACGCGTCCTCGGGCGCCAGCCGGACGACGCGCACGGTGTTTGTGGACAATCCCTTGAGGGCCTTGTTGAAGCCCCGGATGGTCGTGAAGTAGTCCCATGCCGTTCGGTTTCCAGTCGCCGGCCCGACCGGCGTGCCAGCCGTCGTTGCCGACCACTGTGCGCCGCGTTCGCCGCGTTCGCGGTCGTAGACGTAGACGGGCAGCGCGTCACCGCCATCCCACGAATAGATGGGCGATCGGGCCCACCTCGAGTCGTTCTGCACGGCCTCGATGTTGGTGTAGAACAGGGTGCCGTTCTCTAGGAAGCCGGCCGTGAGGACGCGCACGCCGACGCCGGGACGCGCGACGTCGCCGGGCGTCGGGGCCGCGACCGCCCAGCGCATGTGGCCGGATTGGCTGGCGCGGCACCCGTCCGCTTCGCCGCGCGTCGTCCAGGCCAGCGTGACGTTGGCGGTGGTCGCCGTCGCGGGCTGCACCCGCACGCGTACGAGCGACGGCGAGGCCGTGCCGTTTCCTAGCCGCTCGGCGTCCGCCCGCCAGGCGTCGGGATGGGCGGCGACGGTCGCGTTCCAGTGCAGCCCCGGGGCGTCCTGCAGGACGAGCGTGTCCCATGGCTGGCGGCCGTCGGTCGCCATGAAGTCGGCGCCGACGTGCGGCGTCGCAAGCAGCGGCACCGCCATGGAACCGCACGCCGTATCCGCGACGCAGCCGGAAAACGGTATGACTGCCAAGGCCCAGAGGAGGCCCGCCCAACGCATGGCCGGCCACGCGGCGCGGCGCGACTTAAGCGTTCCCTGCGTGCATACTGTTCTTCAGGGGCTCGCGTCCTGCGCGACGCGTGAAGGTGACCGTGGTGGGCGGCGGCGTGCTCGGGTGCGCAGGCGCCTTGGGGCTGGCCGATGGGGGGCACGAGGTGACGCTGGTCGAGCGTCGGACCCTTGGCTCGGGGAACTCCGCGAAAGCGGCGGGCATCCTGTCGTCGTTTGCCTGGAACGACGCGGACTACAAGCTCATCGCCGAGACGCGTGGCGCCATCGGCGAACTCATCTCGCTCGCCATGGCGGCAGGCGAGCGCAACGCCCGCAATGCTTGGCGGCCGACGCCGTCCATCGTGGTGGGCAAGGGCGACTCGCTGCGGCTGCTCGACCAATTGCAGGAGCGCGTCGAGCGCCACACGGAGGAATGCGAACGGCTCGACCACCGCAGCGCCGCGCGCGATTTCCCCGAGATGCGGTTCGAGCCAGGCGAGGAGATCCTCGTGGCGCAGGAGGACGGCATCGTCGAGGTGGGGGATCTCACCGCCGCACTGCGCGCGCGGCTCGTGAGCGAAGGCGTGGCCGTCGTCGAGAACGGGGCGGATGCCCTTGCCGTGGCGGGCGGCCGGGTGCACGGTGCGGACGCCGTCGTCGTCGCCGCGGGCGTATGGACCGCCCCTCTTGTTGCGCGCCACGGCGTGCGTCTGCCGGTGCAGAACTACCGGACGCAGCTGGCGAGCCTGGCCATGCCGTCGGAGAACCTGCCCATCGTGCATGACCTGGTGCAGCACTTCTACGCGCGGCCCGAGTCGGAGTCCTCCATGATGGCAGGCGACGGCACGCAGTTGCGCCCGTTCGATCCTGAGCACTACAACGAGGCGGCCGATCCTGAGTTCATCGAGGCCACGGCCGAGCGCGTCGTGCGGCGCTTCGACGATGGCGGCGAGGCGACGGTCCGCTCGGGATGGGCGGGTCTCTGTGTGGCGACTCCGGACCGGCGTCCGTTGTGCGGTCCGGTCGACGGGGTGGAGGGGCTGTTCGTCCTGACGGGGGACAACGGCTTCGGGGTCATGCGCAGCCTGGCCCTCGGCGCGAAGCTGGCGGATGCAGTGCGGGGCAGGGTCGACGCCGGCCTCGATCCGCGGCGGTTTGGCAAGGATGCGACGTCCGAGTTCCAGATGCGCGAAGGATATGGCGCCCCGTGATGCGACGGTCATCGCATTCCGCGCCATTGAAACGCCGTTTTCCTAGCCCTCGCGATGTCCATACTTGAACAATGACTGGATTTCTGAGAAATCCATGCGTCGGACTCCGAAAAGACGAAAATCCTTTTCAGGAAAACCAGCGTGAGCCTCAAGGTATGTGGGGAGCACGTGGTGGATTGGGCGCCGAAGCCGGCGCCCCGAGCAGGGATGAAACGCAGTCGGACCAGGCCCGCCGCGCCTCGCGCGCCCTGTCGGCAGTCGTCCTCGCCTTCCTTGCGACGTTTGCCGGCCTTGCCATCCCGCTCTTGCCGACCGCGACGGCGGCCCCCGGCGGCGCCGTCTTGGATAACGGCGTCGTCGCCCTCGGCGTCCTGCCACTTGGCAGCCTCGGCGTCGACAGCGCGGTGATGACGAACTGCAACCGCGCCAACCAGCCGCAGCACGCCGACCCGATCACGCTGCGGCACGACGGCCTGAACTCGGACGCCAACTGCCAAGCCTACGAGGCCTGGGGCCTGGCGTATACGGGGGCATCGTCCTGCTGGGCCACGGCCACCAGCGTCGCTGTTCCATGGGCGGGGTTGAGCTCGCCGCCGCCTACACCTGTGTCCTTCACCGCCACCGCCACGACGGCGGTCTCCGTGGTGACGTGCGGCGACATCCAGATGACCCAATCCTTCAGCCCGCAGCCGGGATTCCCGCAGATCTTCCGCGACGACATCCAGATCGTCAACACCTGCATGACGTGCACTCTGACGAACGTGCAGTTCCGCCGCACAATGGGCTGGTTCGACATGAACATGCACACCAACTATGGCGGCAACTGCCAATGCCAGACGGCGCAGGACATCGACACGCTCCCGACGGCGGCGCCGACGCCCGCAAGCCTCGTCGCGACCGGCCTGGTGGAGCCGTACGCCATCGGCCCGCCGGCGCTCAGCGGCCCCGTGCCCGACCCGACCGTTCCCCTGACGTACGCGGTGCAAGGCCCCCCAGGCGGCCCCCCAGTGTACCACTTCGCCTACGTGCAGACGCAGTCGATGGTCTACGACCTCAACTTCGGGACCCTCGGTCCGGGAAGCATGCAGCCTTTCGTCTTCTACTACGGGGCGGATACGAGCACAGACGCCGCGACGGCGGCCCTCACGACCATCGGGGCGCAGGTGTACAACTACGACAATCCGGTCCCGAACTGGGACACGCAGGCACCGACCCAGCTCCCCGGGCCTGTCGGCGTGTTTGCCTACCAGGAGCTTCCCAAGATCGACGTGACCCCGCCCGCAGGGCCGACGGCGAGCCACAAGGGCCAGCAGACGAACGGCTGCGGACTTTCGCCCGTCCAGTTCACCGACTCGTCAACGGCCGGCGGCGCCCCCATCGTGGGCTGGGCCTGGGACTTTGGCGACGGCAGCACCAGCACCGACCAGAACCCCCTGCACTACTATGGCGGAGAGGGCACGTACGCCGTCACCGAGACGGTCACCGACGCCAACGGAAACACGAACACCGTTTCGTCCACGGTCGACGTCACGACGACCCAGTGCACGGAACCGACGATCTCACAGTCGGACCCGCAGGGGATCCGGCCACCGCACGATGGCACCGACCCGGCAATCGCCGGCGCAGACGCGGACGGTGACGGCGTGGCGAACGCCTTGGACAACTGCGTGTTTGCAGCCAACGCCGATCAAGCCGACAGCGATGCGGACCTGGCCGGCGACGCGTGCGACATCGACGCCGACAACGACGGCTTGGCCAACAACGCGGACAACTGCCCGACGACCGCGAATCCCAACCAAGAGGACCTCGACGGCAACGGCGAGGGTGACCCATGTGACGACGACCAAGACGGCGACCATGTCCTGAATGGCATGGACAACTGCCCCACGGTCCCGAACACGCTGCAGGGCGACGTCGACGCAGACGGGGTCGGCGACGCGTGCCAAATCAAGACGCTGCAGGCCTTGGCGGTCGCGCCCACGGCAAGCCGAGATCTGACGACCGACCGCGGTGTCTCTGCCCCGGCACAGCCGCAGTCCACAGTGCCGCTCCTTCTGCCGGTCAGCATCGCGGCCGCCCTAGGGGCATTTGCCATCGGCCTCGTTGCAGCCGGCCGCCGGCGGAGGCGGTAGCATGGCGTTCCAGCGGGCCACGCTGCTCGCCCTGGCGCTTGCCGTCCTTGCAAGTGGGCTGGCCCTGTTTGCCCACACCGCGGCGGCAGGCGGCACCGGGTTCGAGATCCTGGCGGACAGCACATCCGACCATACGGGCGGCAGCCAGGACGCCGAGATCGTGCGCATCGGCGCCTCGTCCGACGCATCCCGGATCTATTTCTGGGTGAAGGTCGGCGACTCGAGCTCCTCGTATGACCCGACGGCGGCTGCCAACCACGTCACGGCCCTGACGTTTCCCGTCAACTTGATCGACAAGTTCGGCACCTCCCGCTGGTTCACCAACAAGTACGACACTGCGGGAGCGTGGTCCGGAGCCGACTTCGCGGTCGGCAACAGCGACTCCGGCTCCTCCACGCAACCGACGCCGTACACCGTCACGTGGGCCTGCAATGAGGTCAAGTATTCAGTCAGCCGCACGGGCTGGGGCGCCGCGGGTTCGCAAAACCCGGCGGACGGCGATGCCTGGACGGGCATCTGGGTCGATTCCAAGGATTTCGCCGCCGCGACGCTGTTCGACTCGGCTGGCCGCTCGACGCCCCCACCGGCCGGAACCGGATCCGGTGCATGGACCGTTGGCCAGAACGGAAACACCTGGCAAGACGCACCGACCCTCTCCGCCCTGACCCCGGTCGGGGACAACAAGGTTCGCGTCTCGTGGTCTGCGGCAGCGGACAACGGTGCCCAAGCCGTCTCCGCCTACCGTGTGTACCGCAGCGTGAACGGAGTCCTCCCGTTCGGGCTCGTCGCCACGGTGAGCTCCCCGAGCACGACGTACGATGACACGGGCCTCACGACGGGGTCGACGTACGCCTACAAGGTGTCCGCCGTCAACTGCCCACAACTACCGGCCAAGACGTCGGCGCCACCCGCGGGCGAGCCCTCTTACGTAGGCGGCGAGAGCCTGCGCAGCGCATCCATGTCCATCGTGCCCGACTTCCGGCCGCTCGCGGCAACCGGGCTTGCGGCTGGATCCCCCACGGCGGACTCGCTGCAGCTGACGTGGACCGCGCCGACGGACTGCCCCGCGGCATCTTGCACCCCGGCCGGGTCGGGTGGCAGCGGCATCCAGGGCTACAAGGTCTACCGCGGACCGTCGGGCGGCGAAGCCCTAGTGGACGACGTACTGGCCTCGGCGGTGTGCACACCTGCGTGCGCCTACACCAGTTCGGGCCTGACCGCCGCGACACACTACTGCTACTACATCCGGGCGTACGACAACTACGCCACGCCGAACCTTGGCCCCGCCTCGGCGGAGGCGTGCGGCGATACGACGTCCAGCGGTCCCACGCCGCCTGCGGCCGTCGCCGATTCTTTCAACGCAATCAAGGACACGCTCTTGACCGCGACCACTGCGTGCGTTCCGGCAGGCACGCCGGCCGCATCGGGCGGACCGTACGCGGGCGTCGTCTGCAACGACCAAGACACCGCGAACCACGTCATCACGGCGCTGCTGGTCTCCGGCCCGACCCATATCACGCCCGGAGGGACGTTTTCCCTCGACGCCAAGGGCGGCGTGACGTACCAGGCGGCGACCGGATACTGCGGCGGCACGGGCGATTCCTTCCAGTACCAACTGAAAGACATCGACACAAACACGCTGCTCAACACGGTCACGGCCAGCATCGCCGTCGCTTGCACTGCCGCCGACCCGTTCGCCTTGGCGGACTCCTATTCGCTCTCCGAAGACTGCAGCGCCGCTGCGGCCCTCCTCTGTGCAACGCCCTTTGCGGCAAGCGGGTATCCGGCCTGCGGCGGCACGGCGGGCGTGTTGTGCAATGATGTGAACACCCTCGGCCACGCGATCCGCGCCATCCTGGGGGCTGGTGTCCTGCACGGCTCCTTGACGCTCTCGTCGAACGGCGCCTTCTCCTACACGCCCACCGCCAACTATTGCGGCAGCGACGCCTTCACCTACACGTTGCACGATGACACCACGGCCGCCGACGTCAACACCGTGGCGGTCACCCTGACGCTTGCATGCGTCAATGACCTGCCGCAGCCGACCAACGACAGCTATCTCGTCATCACGAACGCGGCACCGGCCTTGCTGAGCCCGAGTGTGACCGCCACGGACGGCGACCCCGACGCAGGCGTGGCCGCTTCTCCTGCCGCTTGGAGCACGCTCAGTATCACTGGCGTCACCCTGCCGAACTTTGGCGGCACGGCGACCATCGTCGGCAGCAACATCCGCTACAACCCGGCCGTCGGGTTCTCCGGTACCGAGACGTTCAGCTACACATTGTCGGACGCCGGCGGCTTGTCCGCAAGCGCCATGGTCAGCATCACCGTCCGCGCCAACCAGCTGCCCCATGCCCACTTCGTGGCCAATCCCGGCAGCCCCGTGGTCGGTCAGCCGGTCACGTTCATCGACTCGTCTGCCGACCCGGATCCCGGGGACGCGGTGCAAACCCGGGCGTGGGACTTCGGCGATGGGTACGCATCCGCCGCGACCAGCCCGACGCACGTCTTCGGAACAATCGGCGGCGCCAAGGTCTGCTTGACGGTCAAGGACGGCTTCGGCGCGTTCAGCCTCCCCTACTGCCAGAGTCTGGCCGTGCTCGCGCCGTCCGGTCCAGCCAATCCGCCGGGCTCGGGGCCTGCGCCGCCGACCCAGCCTCCGGCACAACCGCCGGCGGAGCAACCGGGGACGCAAGCCTTCCATGTGGATGCCGGGCCGGCCCAACGTGTGCCGGCGGGCTCCGCGGTGACGCTGCACGCGTCCGCCGCAGGCGCGACCGCCTTCGCTTGGATCCAGACGGCGGGCCCGCACGTCGACCTGCAAGCCGCGGGCACGGCGTCGCCGACGTTTGCCGCCCCCAAGGTCGCCAATCCGTACGCCGTGCTGTTCTTCGAGGTCACCGCACAGGGTGCGACGCAGAGCGCCGTCGGCGGCGTCATGGTGACCGTGGAGGCCGGGCCGGGCCCGGTCGCCGCCGTGAACTCCGACTCCTCCGCCGAGCCAGCGCAGACGGTGGCCCTCGACGCAAGCATGTCCAAGGATGACAACGGCGAGAGCCTCTCGTACCACTGGACACAGTGGGAAGGGCCGCCCGTCGTCATCGCCGACCCGAACGCGGCCCGGACGACGTTCACTGTCCCCGATGCGCCATCCGGTACGAAGCTGCGCTTTGGCCTCGAGGTGAGCGACGGCCAGGCCTCGGGCGTCGCCGTGCAGACCGTCACGGTCGCCCCGTCCTCGATCGAAGTTCCCCAAGTCCCCGGCGATGGCGAGAAGGCCGCGCAGGACACCGCCGCCGCGGCGCCGGGAGGGGGGGCGTCCGTCCCGCAAGCAGCGGCCGCCGATTCCGGGGCGAAGGTCGGATTGGCGGTGTGGATCGTCGTAGCAGTTGCTGCCGTAATCGCCGTGGTCCTGCTGGTCGCATTGTGGCCGCGCAAGGGCACCACGTAGCCGCCGGCGCCTTCGGCGGTCCCTGACGGTTGAAGGCTCGGGCCCCGGCAACCGGAAAGAGGCTGTTCTTCCCACACATCGCGAGGCCGCCTTATCCAGGGCACGCGCGTTGGTTGCCCGGGTCCGCATGACACGAACCATCCCCTTGGCGCTTGCCGTGATTGCCGCTGTATCGCTCTTCGTCACGGCCGCCGCCGTCCGCGGCCCCGAAGGCTCGCCCGCCCCCATCGCGACGCACGCGGCCCCCCTGCCCTCCGTCCAGGAGATTGCTGCGTCGATGTCGGAACCCCCCGTTCGCCACATGATGAAGCCATTCAGCCACGCGCCGGCCGTCACGCTCCCCGTCCCCACCCCGCCGGTCGCGGCTGACGCCCTGCCGTCGGGCGGAGGGAACCTCGTGTACCACGGCGGGCCCGTCCAGACGGCCCCCAAGGTCTACCTGGTCTACTGGGGCTGGAACGGCGTCGACCCAGCCAACGTCGAGCCCTACCTCACGGCGTTCTTCAACGGCGTTGGCGGCACGGGCTGGGCCAACATCCAGACCCAATACTCCAGCATCACCAACCCGACCGGCCAGCTCGCCGGCGTGTGGCACGACAACTCGGCTCTACCGCCAACGATCCCCGACCTGTGGCTGCCCGCCGAAGCAATCCGGGCCGAGGCGTACTTCGGATACAGCGCGGACGCCGACTACATCATCGCGACGCCGCCGTACAGTTCCACGGCGGGCTTCGGCGCGGAATTCTGCGCCTGGCATTCGACCACGACGGACAGCCTGAGCCGCAATGTCGCGTTCACCAACCTGCCGTACATGCCGACCATGCCGGAGACCTGCGGCGCCTACTCGGTCAACGGTGGCCTGCCCTACCCGGGCCTTCTCGATGGCGTCAGCATCGTGGCAGGGCACGAGTACGCCGAGGTCGTGACGGATCCCGTGCCGGTCACCGGATGGGCCGACTCGACCGGCGGCGCCGGCGAGAACGCCGACAAGTGCGCCTGGGTGACCTCTGGACCCGGCCACATGCAGAACGTCGCCTGGAGCACCGGCACGTTTGCGGTCCAGGGTCTCTGGAGCAACGCCGCCAGCGGTTGTGTCATCACGTACCCGTAGTTGCCGAGGAATGCGAAATCCATGCCAGGCTCATGAGGGCCCGGCCATGATGCGGCGGCCATGCCTTTGGGCCTGCGTCGCGTCGTGCCGGCTGCCATCCTGGTCGCCCTCCTCGCCGGGCCGTCCACGGGGCTGGCCCCGACATCGGCGTTGCAGCCGCCCGACGTCGAGTCGTTCTGCGACATGCACACCAAGCACTGCGAGCCCGTGCCCCTCGACCTGAGGCAATGGCTGGTCCCGCAGAGCCAACCGATGTCGCAGACGTCGGATTCCGACACACAGCGCTGGCTCGTGGCGCCGATCCGTGGCTACCTCACGCACGACGAATACCAGATCATCCAAGGCCTGGTGCCGGACATCCCGACTGTGCCGCTCGCAGCACCGCCGGGGGCCATCAACGAGACAGTCGGGGAAAACGTGACGGTGCACAAGGAGGTTGCCGGCATCACGCTGGACGGCCAGGCCACGCTCAGCGCCACCGTGCTCGTCCCGCTGCCGCCGGAGCAAGGAGAGGCCCCCGCGGGGTCCGTCCCTTGCACCGACCCGCGCGGCTGTCCTGACCTGACGGTCGACGCCGCCCGGCTTGCCGACGGCATCCTCGAGAAGCGCACGTTCACGTCGTCGTCGTGCGCCGTCGTCGAGAACAGCACGTCGCCCGGAACGCGCCGACTCCTGCGTTTCACCTTCGCGACGCCGAACATCGGCGACGGCGACCTGCTCATCGGGGACCCCGCCGAGCATCCCTCCTGGTTCCAGTGGGGTGCGTGCCATGGCCATTGGCACTTCAGGCAGTACGCCGAGTATCGTCTTTGGACGCTGCGGGCGTACGTCGCGTGGCGCCACGCCCGCGACGCCGCCCCGACCGCCACGGCGGCGCAAGTCCTGGCGCAGCATCCGGAGCTGGCTGCGGGCTTCCTCAGTGGGCACAAGCAGGGATTCTGCGCCATCGATGTCGTGCCCTACGCGCCGCTCGAAGCCCCGCGATACCAATCGTGTGCCACCCACCAGGGGATCTCGCGCGGCTGGGCGGACGAGTATGGCTACGCGCTCGACGGCCAGTGGGTGGACATGACCGGCGTGGCGGCCGGCGCGTACGTGCTCGAAGCGGAAGTGAACCCCGCGCGCTTCTACCAAGAGACGGTGTACACGAACAATTCGGGGGCGCTGCTCGTCGTCATCCCGCCCGACACCCCTATCGTGTGATGGTCACCGCAAGTAGGTTCACGGACGCGCCGTTCCTCCGAGAAACATGGCAATTGCGCGGTCGCGGCAAGCGCGGTTGGCAAATGGTTTCACGCGTTCGTTCTTGGATTTCCCACAAGTCCCGTCAATCATTATCATCGGCGCCCATTATCGACGCCCGCCCGCCGGGACAACCTGGCGGTTGGAGACATCGACATGCACAAGAGAACACTGAGTCTGGGCCTCGCGGCCCTGTTTGCAAGCCTCGCTTTGGCGGGCCCGATCGCATCGGCCCTCCCCGGCGACAACCAAGACCTGAGCCGCACGTTCTACATCAACGCGGCCCGCGTCACCACGCCCGGTATCGGCTGGTTCCAGAACACGCCTCATCAGGTCTGTGTCATCGAGCTCTTCGGTGTCCAAGCCCCTCTCGGCGTCTTCTACTACGAGAGCCTGCGCGTCTACACCAACGCCGGCACGTCGACGACGATCCCTGCCCTCATCCCGCCGGTCCCGCTCGCTTGCCCGGCCGCCATCAATCCGGCCTGCAACAACCCGGGCCCGGTTGACCCCTGCGCCATCCAGGTCGGCGGCGTTACGCTGGCCGGTGGCCAGTTCATCAGCCAGGACGCCCTGCACTGCCTCAAGGACGCGGTCAACAACTGCTTCGCCGTCGCCGGCACGCAGGAGTGGACCCTGACGCGCTGCCCCTACGCGAGCATCGTCTACACGGCCCCCATGGCTCAGGGCAAGGGCACCTTCGCGGGCACCCCCCTCGACGGCGTCCTCATGACCCCCGCCATCCACTGCACGGCAGGCGCAGCCGGCGCGGCCAGCTTCGACGCCTCGGCCTACATCGACTTCTTCACCGACGGCGAGTCGGGAACGAGCTTCAACATCGTCCCGGTCGGCACGATCGTGCCGGCCGCCGCTGGTGACAGCTACGTCATCTCGTGCTACAACGTCGACAAGCTCATCCTGTCCGGCGTGCCCATCTCGTCGCACACCGACCTCGGTGAGGACTCCGAGTCGCACGACTGGGCCCTCGTCCTCGACCAGAACGACGTCCCGGCCAGCCACCAGGCCGCCATCACCGCCCACCTGGGCGGCGGCAACCTGCAGGGCCTGTACGACCTCAGCGGCCAGAACGGCTGCGATGACGGCTCCAACGTCGCCTACATGGACGTCGACGACCCAGCCGGCGCGACCGTCCTGACGCCGTAGAGCGGTCCTGAGACCATCCCTTTCCCCCTTTTCCTCCGTTTTTCGTCGGCGAACCTGCTAGCGATGAGTGGGAAATCCAGTCAACCTTGAAGGCGGCCCCACATGTCGACGGCTGCTTTTCCCATGACCGGCCCAACGACAACCTCACGCCGGCCATCCGGCGCAATCCTCGCAGCCTTGGTTGCACTCCTCGTCCTTCCTGCACTCCCCGCCGAGGCCGCGACCCCGCAGGACGTGTGGGTCCAGGCGACCGATGCCGTCGTGGCCCGCGCTCCCGCCAGCCTCCTCGACGAGCCGGATTTCCGTAATGCCAGCGCCCACCATGCCTACCGCACCGCCATGCTGGATGCCAGCGTTGCCCATGCCACCGCCTTGGCCCACGCGCTCTGGGAGGAAGCACAGAACGCGCCGAACCCGGCCCAGCAGTACTTGTATGAGCTGGCCAACGAGACGCAAGCCAACGCCGGTCGCATCGACCACGCGAGCGCGCGCATGGCCGCCCTCGAGGCCGGAGACCTGCACGCAAACCAGCTCGAAATCCTCCTCACCGCGGCCAACGTCCTTGCCGATGCCGAACAGGAACACGTGCACGCCGTCGGGTACTTGATGCCCGAGCAGTCCGTCGACGTCTTCCGCTCCGAGACCGGGCGATACTCGTTTGCCCACCCCGTCGCCATGGCCGGCGACCTCGCGGCCGCGACCGAACGCATCCTCGATCTCGTGCCGGCGCCATCCGGGCCGCGGGCCGACCTTGCGGGCATGGCCCAGCGGATCAACGGGCTCTCGCTGCCCACGTTCCAGTGGCCGGTCGCCCATCCCGGCATCGTCGAGGAGACGGCGCGTCGAATCTATGCATACTCGGCTCTCCAGGGCAACACGACGGTCGCCGAGCTTGACGCAGTGATCCAGCAGTTGCCCGCTGAACGTCAGCGTCTGCAGGATGCCGGATATGACGGCGTGCATATCGTCGAAGTGCAAGGTGATGCCTCCTGGTGGCTGACGCAGGCCCGGGCCGACCCCGACTCTGCAGTCACCGCTGGCGTCGTGCGCAGCCAAGCGGCGTACGCGCACGGTGCCATCCTGGAGGCCAACCTGCTCGCTGCTCCGGCCAACCGGCCGTCGTCGGCGGCCATGTGGATTGGCCTTGCGTGTGCGGGAGTTGCCCTCGTGGGCGGCCTGTGGTGGCGCGGACGCCGAAGGTCTGGCGGGCGGAAGGGCAAGGCGCTCCTTGGGCTGCTGGCACTGCTCATGGTGCTGCCACCGGTCCAGGGTGCGCTTGGAATGGCCGCCGTCAACGACCCGTCCGCCCCGCCGACCGTCGTCCCCGGCCCCGAAGGTGGAGCCTGGGGTTCTGCCGCCGCCCTTGCCAACGGCACACTGCTGTTTGCCTGGCCGTCCTGTCCCGGCACGTTCGTGGACGGGTGCTCCGACCTCTACCTGCGCATGTACGACCCAGTGGCCGACAAATGGAGCGCGTCGTGGCGCGCCGTCGACGACCTGTACCACGTCTCGATTGCCAAAGTGTTCCTCGTTGGGGCGGACGTCCACGTCGTCTGGGAGGAACAGCTGGGCAACGCGACCGCCCCCGTCGTCCTCGTCCATTGCGTGCTGTCCGGTCGCACGTGCGGCGCCCGCGAAACGTTCACGGACACCGCCGGAACGGCCATCATGTTCAGCGGCGCCGTCGGCGGCAACGGCCACCTGCGGATCGCCTACTTGCGCTCTGACCTGATGCAGGTGCATGTGCGCGAATGGTCGAGTGCCGGCTGGGGAGCCGACAAACGCTTCGACACGGGCTCGTCCCTGCAGACGCGCCCCAACGTCCTATGCGGGACCGACGGCGCCTGCTACGTCACATGGGAGGAGGGCGTGCCCGGATCCAAGGAGACGAAGGACCGGCGCGTCGAACTCGCCATCGTCGATGCCGGCGCAGATGTCGCCCGCAAAGTCATCACGGTCCCAGCCCAGGGCTCCTTCCAGCAGATGGCCGCCGCCTTCCCCATCCCCGAGGGCGTCGGGGCCCTGTACGGCACGCAGCGGGACTTGTTCTTCGCGGTCCTCGACCCGGCCACGGGCCAATGGTCGGCGGCCACCAACGTGTCGCGCGGGCATCCGCCCACGGCCCCAGCCCTCGTGGGCGCGTACACGCTGGGCGGCGGTGACGTGCTTGCCGTGTGGCAGACCGGGACGGTCAACACGTTCCAGATGTGGGCGGCACGGCGCTCCGGCGGCTTCTGGCTCGCTCCCGAGCTGCTCGTCGGCAAACCCTACCAAGAACACATGTTCGTCCCGATGGCGCAGCCCCAAGCGTCGGGCGACCTGGTGTTGGCGTGGACCGGCAATGGGCCCGGCATCGCGGACAATATCCTGCTCACACGCCGCATCGCCGGCGGCACGGCCCCGCCCCCAGGGCCTCCGACCGTGACGTGGCGCGAGCCTCGTGCTGGCGGCTGGACGGGTTCGGCCGTCGACCTGGCAGCGCAACTCGAATTCGCCGCGACGCCGGACGCCGCCTCCGTGGTGCTCACCGTCGACGGCCGGGCGCTCGCAACGACGTTGTCGCCCGACGGCCACGCGCACGCACGTGCGACGGGGCTTGCCGAAGGGGCGCACCACGTGACGCTGCATGCTGCAGACCGCTTGGGAGCAGCCTGCGATGAGCAATGGGATTTCGCCGTCGATGCAACGGCGCCGGCACTGAGTGTGCAGATCGTGGGTCCCGCGACATCCGCGTCTGCGCCCTGGGCAAACCAGGTGCTGACGGTCGTCGCCTCGGCTCCACAGGATGGCGGCAGCCCCGTCCACTTGCAGGTCGACCATGATGCCGCGGGCGATTGGCGCGACGCCACGGCGGCCGGCTGGAAGGCTGTCGGGCTGGTGCCGTCGATCATTGGTGCCGCCGTGCCCGAGAACCGCCTTCTCGACGTTCGCCTTCGTGCGGTCGATGACGCGGGGAACGTTGCCCTTGGCTCGCCGATGGCCCTTGGCTGGGACGCCACCCCGCCCCTGATGCAAGGCGGGCCGGCCCCGACGACGCGGCCAGGCCGGGTTCCTCTCCTCTTGACGGACCAGGCCGCAGCGGGATCTCCACTCCACTACGAACTCCAGGTGTCGGGGCCCGGCGGCAACGCGCAGCAGACCTCCATGGACGGCATGGTCATCCTTCCCGCGGAAGGAACATGGCAAGTCCGTGGGCGCGCATCCGACGCCGCCGGAAATGCACAATCAATCGGCCCGTGGACCGTCGTGGTGGACGGCACGCCGCCGACGGTCTCGGTGGCGTGGCAGGGCGACGACTTCCGTCTCACCGCCAGCGACGCGGGAGGCCTCGCCCATGTGGCCATGACGGCTGGCGACGGCCGGCCCATCGAGTCGAACGCGACCGGCACCTCGGCGGCGTCGGATGGCCGCTGGGAGGGCGCCCCCATCGGGGTCAACGTCCGCGACGCGGCCGGAAACGAACTGTCGGGTTTCATTGCAGAGTCCGGCGGCCAACTCGTCGCGTCGGCGCCGGAAAAGCCGGCGGGGAAGTCGACGCCGGCACTGCCCCTCGCGCTGGTCGGCCTGGCCGTGCTGGGCCTTGCCCTAGGCCGGAGGCGCCAGGATGGCTGACCCCGTGGAAAACGGCAATCCAGGCAGGGCGGAAGGTCCCGGGGCGAGCCCTGGTCCCCACCATTGGACGCGACGCAACTCGCCCTCCCCCCGAAAGGCTGAAACACATGCACGCCTCTCCCGGAATGTGGTCGTGCCCGGTCTCCTGGTCCAGGATAGCGCGGGCCGGCCCTCCGCCGACGGCGAAGTGACCCGCCGACTCGCAGTCGTCGCCCGGATCCTCGCCGAGCAGCCCGGCTGCACGATCCAGGAAGTCGCACTCCAGCTGCAGTGCAGCCACACGACGGCCGCGTATCACCTCTCCAAGATGGCCGCGGCGGGCCGCGTCCTGCAGCGCCGCGAAGGAAGGGTCGTGCGCCACTACTTGGCCGGCGATGAGACGCCCGCCGCCTGGCTGCGCGCGTTTGTCGCGGAACCCAAGCGCCGCGAGCTTGCGGTCACCCTCGGCGGCACCGAACGCCGCGAATGGCCGGTGAACAAGCTTGCCCGCCACATCGGAATGCATCACGGATGGGTCATGCGATCGCTGCGCATGCTCGAGACGCAGCGCTTCATCGTCCTCATTCGGCCCCGCGCCAGGTATTACGTGCAACGGACCGCCGCGTTGCAGCAGGCGCTGCAAGAGGCGCAAACGGTTCGCGTTGTCGTCGAAGTCGTGACGGACCCGTCGTAGGGCCGGAACCGCGAGGCCGGCCGGGCCCCTGCAGAAAGTCGTGCTGACTCGAACGGAGTGCGGACCTAGAGGTCATTGCATAACCTCCAGGAGGTCTGCGCGCGCCGGTTTGCAAGGAGTGCTAGGAGGTTGGGCCGACTTCGTGGCAGCGCCACGACGAGGTCCAGGCGACGACGCAATCCGCCGCAAAGCGGCGCGCCCTTGCGGGTCGTTTTCCGGCCACACACTCCTGGCGCCGGCGGTCTTGGCGGACTTCCGGCCCGCCGGCGACCGCCCCCGCCAGGATCGCGAAGGCCGGAAAACGACGCAGGCACCCTGGAAGCTATGCAATGACCTCTAGTGTTCGCTTCGTCGTGGGCGGCGCGACGGCCAGCCCCCAAGCAGGCTACGCAGAGCTGGATCGCCCTCTGCGTCTTCGTGGAGGGTCGGGTCATGGCGGCGAGCGATGTCCAGCCAGGCGAGCGCGTCGTCGCGCAGGTCCAATCGGGCGAAGGTGCGCGCAGCCGTCAAGGCGTTGCTTGCCATCGCCTCTCCTTCATCGGCCGGGAACCGACGCTGCGCCTCTTGGTGGTCGCGGCGGGCCAGGTCGGCCTTTCCCAAGGCGCCATGGCAGCGGGCCCGCACTGCGTACGCGTCAGCGCACGATGGATCGAGTCGGATGGCCCGCGTGGCCCAGCGCCGCGCCTGTCGCCAGGCGGAATCCTCCGCACTCGTGTGCGCGTGGGCCAATGCCCGGGAGGCGGCGGCGCGGCGGCGCGGACTCACGCGGGTCGGCAGGCGACGCCGCAGCAGGGCGGCGATTGCGATTGCCACGAGAGCGGCGCCTAGAAGGTCAAGCCATAGCCATCCAGCGGGTCCAGGCGACGTGGCCATCGTCGCTGGGGACGTGGGGCCGGCCGTCTGCCCCGAGACCGCTACCGGGATGCCCGATTGAGCGGGGCCTGCCCGCAGCTTGAGGCTGCCCTCGAGGTGGAGGGTCAGACCGCCAACCGGCCCAGCCACCCCATCGCGCACGAGCGTGCCGACCGGGTTGTGCAGGTCGAGGCGGCCTTGGACGACCATCTCTGGCTGCTGCACGTAGACGAAGGCGATGTCGCCCAACTCGCTGGGGACGGTGAGCGCGCCGTGGGTGACTTCGAGGAATGCTTCCTGGTCGCGGGTCGCCCCGGGGTCCGCGCTCGGCCCGGCAAGGGGTTGCATGCCCGTCGGAATGGAAACCCTTCCTTCCAGACTGTCGAGTTGCACGTCCCACTGCCAAAGGGCCAGGACGAAGTCTCCGGTGATGGTCGCGTTGGCAGGCGCGCACGGCTGCATGTGCACGGCTGCCTGGACGTCCGCCGTCAGCGTCGCGTGGACGCCGAGTTGGGAACTGTAGGTGAGGCTCTGGGCGTTCGTCGGCCGAGCGACGTTGCAGGTGATGGAATCGGTCCAGACTGGGGGCGCGTGGCCGGGCATCGGCTGCACGACGAACCAGTAGCCAGGTCGGTTCACGATTCCCGTGACGCTCGCAGCGTGGTAGTCGTTCTCGCTGTGATGGCGCCCCTGGGGCTGGCTCGCGATGATGCCGTGGACGACGATGTCCGCTTCGTCCACGACCAGGTGCAGGGCGTCTGCCCGCAGGGAGAAGGGCGACGAGGCCTGGGCATTGCTTGGGGCTCCTACAGGGACGTTGCCGCCCGAGGCCAACTCGAACGCACCCAGCGGGCCGCTTGTCGCGGTGAGGCCCGTGAGGTCGGCTTGGCTGACGGTCAGGGACCCCTGCACGTCGCTAGCCTCGGCAAGGCCGGCCATCGCAAGGACAGCACAAATCAAGGCGGCGGGGAGGAGAGCGCGGGCCGTCACGAGGCGATCAGACCGGTGGCGGGAGGAGGCATTCCGTCCGGAGGTCGTAGAACGGGAAGCTCGGCAGCGAACGCACAATATTGGTGCAGTACGGGTACGGGAACAGGGTGCCGTCAATCAGGGTGGGCAGGCCGAGGGTGCCGAACACGCCGTTGTAGAGGGGTGGCGAGTGGACTACGATGGCTGCGGGGCCCTCGCCATCAGCCGTGATGGCGGCGATGCTGAAGACCGTCGGCATGGGGTCCGCCGCCGTCGTGAAGGTGAGGAGCGGGCCTTCGTAGACAATCTGGGCGTTGGCCTTGATGACGTAGCTCGTCACCGGGTTGGAGCCCGCGATGACGGGCGGGTCCCAGCGCAGCGCCACCGTGTTGGTGCTGTCGTCGTAGGCCGCGTTGACATGCGTCGGCATGCCGGGCGGCGTGTTGACTGGGTCGGCGTAGGTCGAGGCAGGAACGAGGATCATGAACAGGGCCGTCAGGAGGATGGCAGTAAAGGGTCGCGTCACGGGACAATCCACCACGGTTGGCACAGAGCCGCGGCATATAGATGGGCGCCGTTCTTTTCATTCATCCATAGAGCGATGCGATGATGCCTGGATTTGCGGTAAATCTGCATTGGCCTGAAGATGGCCGGTGGTCTTCGGCCGCGTGGTGGTGCCGGGACCTTCGAGTCGACATCGGCTACGCAAGCCGAACGTGAATCGCAACCGCATCGAGGACACGGTCCGGCGCAGTCCGGGTGTCACCAAGAGCGAGTTGGCGCGCCTTTTGGGGCTTGGCTGGGGGACCATCTCCCATCACTTGGCCTTCCTCGAAAGCCAGGGCATCGTTGCGGCGTTCCCCGTCGGCAAGGGCGTACGCCTGTACCCGGCTGGGCGCCCCGAGGCCCGTCTTCTCGCCGTCCTGTCGGATGGTCCCGGCGCCGCGCTCACGGCATTGCTGGCGCACCGCCCCGGCCAGACGCTCAGCGACCTGAGCCGCGGCCTCGGAATCTCCCGCAAGATCGTCCGCCGCCACCTCGGGCAGTTGGGCCGCGAGGGACTCGTCGGCGAGGCCGGCATGCACCGGCGCCGCTACTTCCTCCATGAAGGCGCGGCCGAGCGGGCCCAAGGCCTGCCCATCGAGGCTCCGGCGCCGCGCCTCTTCGTCGTCGCGAACCAACCGGTGCTCCAGTCGGCAAGTCAGCCGGGGTAAGGTCTACGCTTCGTCGACGGCGTCGCCAACGCGGCCGGCCGCGACGCCGCCACCGCCCATCTGCGCGCCCGTCTTCGAGGTCTTCACGAAGACGCGCGGCTTGCGCAGCACGAACTCATCGAAGAACGCTGCCCAGGCGACGATGCTCAGCATGGTGTAATACACGGGGAGGAAGGGCAGGGCGGCCACTTCGCGCCATTCGTGGCGGACACCGTCGATGGCATCGCGCACCATCATCGTGGCCCAGGACACAAACGGCGCCACGGCGGCCGCCGTCCAGATCCAAGTCCATTGCGACGGCAAGGCCCCCACGTCGTACCCGAAGCGCCCAAGGATGCCAAGCGGCAGCAGCAGGATCAGCGCCATCGGGATGAAGACGTATACGAACGTGAGGTACAGGTCGAGGCGCGGCAGGGCACGCACGCGCAGGCGATGGATGCGCGGCAAGTAGTGGGCTGCAACCTGGAACCAGCCGCGCGCCCAGCGCTTGCGTTGCGCCCACCAGGCCGCAAGGCGGGCGGGGTTCTCCTCGTGGGTCTGGATGCCCGGGTCGACGCGCAGGCGGCCGCCGCTGGCGTGGATGCGCACCGAGTAGTCGATGTCCTCGACGAGCTGCTCCTCCGAGTAGCCGCCGACGCGGTCGAACACCGACCGCCGGAAGAACACCTGGCCACCGCCGAAGAACGTGAAGCCGGAGGCCAGCTGTCGGGCGTAGATGTCGCCGCGTTCCAGGATGTCGCGCTCGATGCGCATCATGAGCGCCAGGGGCGATTCGCGGCCGTTCAGCCCAATGGCGCGTCCCTTGATGCAGTCGAGCTTCGGGTCGGCGAGGAACCAGCGGGCGGCGCGCTGCACGGCGTCGGGCTTGAGGACTTGGTCGGCGTCGAGGCCAACGAGGATGTCGCCGTGGCACTGCGCCACACCGTCGTTGAAGGCAGCGGACTTGCCCGGCCGGCCGCCGGAGCGCTCGAACACGCGGAAGCGCGGGTCGCGTTCGGCCTGGTCGCGAAGGAGTTGCTGCGTGCCGTCGTTCGAGCGCGATTCGCAGACGTACAGGAACTCGATGCGGTCACGCGGATAGTCGACGTGGGCGAGGGCCGCCATGGACCGCGGCAGGACGTTGGCCTCGTTGTACGTGGGGATGAGGATGGTGACGCGCGGCCATTCGGCGCCGTCGGGCTTGGCGGGCGGTTCCGGGTTGCGGCGCAGCCCCGCGATGCACGAGCCGTAGGTCCGCACGAGGGGGAACGCCATGAGGGCCACGAGGACCACGCCGACCACGGCGAAGTAGTGGGGCACGAAGAAGCCGGGGACGAGCAGCAGGAGCGTGCAAGCCAGCATGGCGAGCGTGGTGGCGACGATCTCGCCCCAGTCCGGGCGGTCGCGGTGCAGGCTCACTTCCATGGCATGGCCTCTTCGAGGATGGACTCCGCCCGGACGGGCGCGACGGCGGGGGCGGCGGGCAAGGCGGGCTCCGCGCCGGTTTTGGACGTCTTCACGTACACCGGCTTCGTCCGCAGCACGAACTCGTCGAGGAAGGCGCTTGCGAACACGGCGCCCTGCAGGACAAGGTAGGGCCAAAGGAGCGGCACGGCCAACCACTCGACGGCCGCGTGCTTCACGCCGTCGCGCCGGTCGTGCCACCACATGCCGATCCAGGCCACGGTGGGCATCGCCGCGAAGAAGATGCCGCCGAAGGTCTCGACGGCTTGCGGGAAGAACGTGCGGACGTGGATGCCGAGGAAGGGCATGATGACGAACGGCAGCGTCATCAGCAGCACGACCGGCAGGAGCGAGAACGCGAGGTTGTAGAACAGGTCGGCGCGCATGCCAAGCGGTGCGCGGTTCATGGTCGACAGGTGCGGCAGGTAGCGCTCCACCAGTTGCATGCCGCCGCGCGTCCAGCGCGTGCGCTGCGCCCACCACGCCGACCAGTTGGCCGGGTGCTCCTCATGGCTAATCACGAACGGGTCGACGACAAGGCGGTAGCCGGCCTGGTGGATGCGCACCGAGAAGTCGATGTCCTCGATCAGGACCTCCTCGTCGAAGCGGCCGATCTGCTCGAACAGGCTGCGGCGGAAGAACGCCTGGCCGCCGCCGAAGAACGTGAAGCCGCCGACGACCTCGCGGAAGTAGGTCTCGCCGCGCTCGACGACGTCGCGTTCGAGCGTCGTGCACAGGGCCAGCGTCGACTCCGTCGCGTTCACGGCCATGGGGCGACCCTTCACGCAGGCGATGTTCGGGTCCGACAGGAACCAGCGCACGGCGCGCTCGATGGCGTCCGGCTTGAGGGCGTGGTCCGCGTCCAAGGAGACCAGGATTTCGCCCGTGCAGTGGTCGAGGCCGAAGTTGCACGCCGCCGCCTTGCCGCCGCGCTTGTCGTTTCGTTCGACCGGCACGATGCGCGCGTCGCGTTCGGCAAAGGAGCGGATGATCGCGGCCGTCGCGTCGGTGCTGCGCTTCTCGTAGACGTACACGAACTCGATGCGGTCGCGGGGGTAGCGCACATGCTCCATCGCAGCCATCGTGCGTGGCAGGACCGCCGCCTCGTTGTAGGCGACGATGAGGACGGACACGGTCGGCCACTCGATGCCGTCGGGCTTTGCCGGGGGGTCCACGGGGCGTCGACCGGTCAGGATCGTGGCCGCCAGGGTGCGCACGCCGAGGATGGCCAGGCCGACGAAGCCGGCGGTGGCAAGCACGCGGAAGTAGCCGTCGACGTACAGGCCGGGGGCGAGGGCCAGGAGGAGCAGGCCGAGGCCGATGCCGAGCTTGCGCGCCACGTCGCGTGGCCGTGCGCGCCTGCCCGACAGCTTGACCTCCATCGCATTGTCTCCCGGGCAGGCCCCACCGGACCCGCCGCACCCTCGCACGACCTCCCCACATTCATGAAGGTATGGGTTGACTTCCTTCCTGGGGCGAGGAAAAAAGGCGGCGTTGCGGCTACCGGTGGTAGGCCGCGTCGAAGTCCTTGCGGGCCGTTGCATCCTTCAGGATGGTCGCGGCGTAGACGTCGGATCCGGCCAGCCGGCCCGCCTCGCCCGTGTGCCGTGTGTCCGCCCAGAAGACCGTGGCCGATTCCTTGCTCGTGTCCAGCCCGATGTAGTCGCCGATGAAGGGCGCGCCGCTCTGGTGGTGGCCGAGGTCGCCATCGAACGAGCGCTCCGTCACGCGCACGTTGGGGTGGAAACTGTCGCCGCCGTTGTCCGAATAGGCGTAGTACACGTCGAGCAGGCGGTTGTCCGGCGAGTTGCGCCGGTCGTACCACGCGACGTGCACCCCGCCCAGCGGGTCGACGTCGACCCAGGGCACGAATTGGTCGCCCTTCTCCGTGTCGCTGACGCGCACCGGTGCACTCCAGGCCATGCCATCGTCGGAGTGCCGCATCATGAGCTGCACGTCCGTGTTGACGCGCCCGGTCTGCTCGGCGTAGACGACGTAGCGCCGGCCATCGTGGGCCCCGCCGGATGTATCGATGGCGAGCACCGGGTACGTGGCGACGCGGAAATGGCTGGGTCCGGTTCCGTCGCGCGGGCCGACGCTTGGGTCGGACTTGATGGGCGAGATGGTGAACGTCGACATGACGGGGGCGAAAACGGTGCCGCCGGGTGTGACCGTCCCTTCCGTGTACGACAGTTGGTCGCCGTTCGGGTGGACGCCCACGGGCAGGGTTCCGTCGGTGTCGGCCGCCCAGATGACAGCGACGCGCGGCATGCCGCCGGGACCGTTGGGCAGATACTGCGGCATGGAGAATTGCGAATCGAGGCCGCTCGACGTGCCGGGGGCGAACGTGTGCTGCGGGCCCCAGGTCTTGCCACCGTCCATGCTCTCGCAATAACTGATGACGCTCGTCGACTGCGCGAGCAGGCCGGTCGGGTCGGGGACGCCGCTGGGCAGCGGCGGCGTCGAGTAGTACGGTGTCCACGTCACGATCGCATGGTCGCCGCCCGGCTGCAACGCGAACCACTGCTTGTCATTGAATTGGATGCCGTTGTCGCCGACACCGCAGAACGAGATGGCGCCGAAGGTCTTGCCGCCGTCCGTGCTGGTTGCGAAGTAGATCTGTGTTGCCGTGGTGGCGTCCGTCGACCCCGGATAGACCGGGTTGGGCTGGCTCGGAACCTGACCGGCATGCGCACCGCCGTAGTTGAGGCCCGAGAACACGAAGGTGCCATCGTCGTCGAACGCCACGACCGGGTCCGTGTTGCAGGTGTTTCCAGAGATGGCGCTTGGACGCTTGTCGCCGGGGAAGCCAGGCATGAGGTCGTCGTTCCACGTCAGGCCGCCGTCCAGGCTGGAGAACGTGCCCATCCACACGTTGTATTTCCCGCAACCTGCGCCGCCCCCGAGGTAGGAGACCGTGTAGTCCTTCGCGCCGCCCGCGACGTTGAGCGGGTTCGTCGGATTCACGGCGACGGACACCTCGTTGCCCGGCCCATGCTGCGTCGTCCAGTCCATCGTGTGGTTGTCGACGAGCGGATGCGTCACGCGATGGTTGCACTCGTCGATGCCGGCCTGCGACGCCGCCGCCCCGATGCGGTAGCCGGCATTGCACAGGAAGATGGTGTACGGTGCGGCGCCCGCCAGGTCGGAGTCGGTCGCCGTCGGGGGCAACGCCGGCCCCGTGTCGTCGCTGCCGCCGAAACAGCCGGCCAGCAAGGGGACCAGAAACGCCGCCAGGGCAAGTGCGGGCTTTGCCTTCATGCTGCAACGGCACTGGCCTGCGCTTCATCACGTTTGGGGCATTGGTGCGGATGGAGCCGGCCTTCCGTCAGTACGATTCCAAGGTACGCTGCAGGCGGCACCGGGCCAGGAGGTCCGCATGGGCCTGCCACGTCTTGAACTGGCAGTGCCGGTCGATGTGGCGCAGTGCGGATTCGACGTCTTCGAAGACGAGCGGCCGAGCGGCCATCGTCAAGCGGGACACTTCGCGCACGACCCAGACGCCAAGCGGTGTCGTGTAGTCGTCGGTAATCTCGCGTAGGACGATTGCGGTCGCCTGGCGGCCAGTCGCAATCATGTGTTCGAGGACGGCCAGTCGCGTGGCGTAGTATCCCCCCGCGGTGGCGGCGTACGTCGTGCGGCCCGCGTGGTCTTCCCAGTCCGCCTCCACGATCCCGGATGCCCCCTCGGCCAGGGGCATGCCAGAGCTGGCCCAAAAACTCCCCTTCAGCCAGGCCTCGATGGATTCGAACCCCCAAACGCGCGGCAGCAGAAGCGCGAAAAAGCGGTTGCCGAAGCGCTCGCCGACGTGCAGAATCGGTTTGTCGATGGTCGGCAGGTCACGCACCTTCTCGATCAAGGCCTTGCCGACCTGGTCGTCCGTCGCCGTGATGGCCCAACGCGTCGGCACGAGCTTGCGGTTCTGCCCGAGGCCGAGCAGGCCCGCCGAGAGCACCCGTTCCAATTGGTACACCGAGGTGCCGCCGGCGTACAGGCCCGCGATGGCTTCGCCGGCCCGCAAGTCGGTGTCGCCCGCCGCGCGTTCGAGGGGCCGCTCGACGCGCACGTTCTCGGCAAGTGTGGCGCGCTCCACTTCGGCGCTCGGCCCGTGCGGTGGGGCAAAGTCGCCCACGGTCGGGGCACCGAAACGCG
The DNA here is from genome assembly GCA_040390065.1 of bacterium. Lineage (GTDB taxonomy): Archaea > Thermoplasmatota > E2 > JACPAO01 > JAHFTW01 > JAHFTW01. The sequence goes on from JAZJZE010000001.1 coordinate 373,633, forward strand.
GGGCTTTTGCCAGATGCACCTCGGTGTCGATGGGCCGGGCGGCGAGCGCGAGCTCTTGGCTGAGGCGGGTGATGCGGTCGGGGGAGAACACGTCGCCGGCAAGCCGCGCCACGTCGCGCACGGCCACTTTGTGCGTGGTGCGCAGCAGGCTCGAGCGCAGGCCCACGATGTCCGGGATGGTCATGCCAAGCCACTCTGCGGGCGAGTCGAGGCGGCGCGCGGCGTCGGCCTCGCGGTGCTCGGGGGGCAACATCGGGCCGATTGCCACATTGGGGTATCCATGGCGGCCGACGAACAGGCTCGGCGGCGAACTGCCAAACACGTCGCGCCCCAGATGTCCCCCCTCGCGCACGACCTTGGGCATCTGCGAGCGGATCTTCTGCAACAGCGGGCAGGGGTCGTAGCCGCAGAGCATTCTCGCCCCCTTGCACGAGACGCAGAGCCTCGGGTCGATGGTGGCGAGGACCTGATCCAGCTCCGTGCCGTCGCCATGGCCACCACACGCTTTAAGAATCCCCAAGGGGAGGCCGACACATGGGCAGGGCCACCGTCGCAGTCGCCGTCTTGGCGCTGTTTGCCGCGGGGTGCGCCGTGCCCGCGCCGACCCATCTGCCCGGTCGGACGCCGCCCGAGACGCCGCTCGAGATCCCGACCGTGGGCGTCATGGAAGGCGCCTTCGCGGTCATGCATCGTGGCGGCACCTTGTCCTTCGGCTTGTCCGCAGGCGCAGCCAACCTCACGCTCTTTGCGCCCGACGACCACCGCGTCGCCGGCTTCCGACTCGATACGATCCACGCACGCCTCGACATGCAGGCGGCCGCGGGTGAATACGTCATGGTCGCCGTGCCGCAGAGGCAGGTCGCCATCGGGTTCTGGGTCGCGTCGGCGGGGGAAACGCTGCCCGTGCTGCGCAAGTTGCCGTGGGTGTCCGGATTCGCCGTGCTCGCCGATGACAACTCCTTGCCGACCGAAGGCATGCTGCCGGGCGCCGGCCCATCGGTCCGCCAAGTGAACGTGACCGTGGAGGCGCCCCCTGTGTGGGCCGTGGCACTCGTCGCCGCCGGCGAATACCAGGACCTTGAAGTCGAGTTGCACACCGACGCGGGCGCCCTCCTCGAGGCCAGCAGTGCCGGGAGCCCGTTCGGCCTGCTCGTGCCCCTGCCCGCCCTGCAAGGCCATCAGGAGTGGAGCGTGCCTGCAAAGACCTACCTCGGCAGCGCCTCGGGCCACGTGGTGGCTGGCGTCGTGCGCTACACGGCCCTCGACGGCGCCATTCTGCTGACCTGGACGACGTACAGCCGGGCGGGTCACCTCTCCGCGGTCGCCACGGAGCCCTCCCCGACCGGCTTCTCGTACGGTCCGCTCGGGCCTCGCCCGCTCTTGGCCCACGTCAGCGGCGACGCCGCGAAGCTGACCCTTGCAGCGCCGGACCCCATGGCCGGCCCCGGCATCGTGCAAGTGTGGGACCCGGACGATCACCCCCTCGGGCCGTTTCGCGTCCCTGCGGGTGCCAACGTCAGCCTGCCCGTGCACCGTGGCGGCGCCTACATCTTCCTCGTCCTCAACGGCACGGTCGAACTCGGGGCCGACGACGCCCCGGCGGACCAGTCCCTGTACACGTTGCCGGTGGAGGCACAGCAATTCCCCCTCCGCCGCAGCAGCGTGAGCGGCCGCTTCGTCGAGGAGACGCAACCCATGGCCGTGGCAACGGGCGCAGTCCCCTTCGGCTTGCAGGCATCCGTCATTTCGCCCTCCACGGCAATCGGATTCTGCTCCGACGACGTCCACCTCCAGGTCTTGCAGGGGAACGCGACGATCGGCTCGAACGGCCCGGGCGACTGGTGGCAGGCGGCCATTTTCATGGACGGGCAGCCACTGCAGATCCATTCGACGGGCTTCGGCGAGGACAGCTGCGAGCAAGCCGGCGTCGACCTCTTGTCCTTTTCCCGCCCGTAGCCGCACGGCCCCGGGCCTTATGAGTCGCCGGACCTTGGCGCCCGCGTGGACCTCGTCTGCCCCCTCGATTTCCGCTACGGCCGCCCGGAGATGAAGGCCCTGTGGACGGAAGAGCGGCGCCTGCGGTACCTGCTGCAAGTCGAGGCGGCACTCGCCCACGCCCACGCCGCCACGGGCACCATCCCGAAGGACGCGGCCAAGCGCCTGCAGAAGGTCGCCGATTCGGGCAAGGTCAAGGCGGACCGCGTCAAGGCCATCGAGGCCGAGATCAAGCACGACCTCATGGCGGTCGTCAAGGCGATGACGGAGGTCGCGGGCGCCGCCGATGGCAAGTACATCCACCTCGGGGCGACGAGTTACGACATCATCGACACGGCCAACTCGCTGCAGTTCCGCGACGCCATCGCCGTGCTTCGCGGCGGCCTGCGCGCTCTTCGCGACGCCCTCCTCAAGCAGGCCGATGCCCACCGGCACACGACCATGCTCGGCCGCACACACGGACAAGCCGCCGTCCCCATCACATTCGGTCTCAAGATGGCCGTGTTCGCAAGCGAAGTCGGGCGCCACCTCGAGCGCCTCGCCGAGGTCGAACCCCGCGTCGCCGTCGGCATGATGAGCGGCGCCACGGGCAGCATGGCGGCCTTCCGCGGCAAGGGCATCCAGGTCCAAGCCGCCGTGTGCGCCAAACTCGGCCTTCGGCCCGTGACGGCGTCGACCCAGATCATCCAGCGCGACCGCTACATCGAACTCTTTGGCCTCATCGCGAACATCGCGACCAGCCTTGAGAAGTTCAGCACCGAAGTGCGCACCCTGCAGCGCAGCGAGATCGGCGAAGTGGCCGAGGGCTTCGACGCCAAGAAGCAGGTCGGCAGCTCCACCATGCCGCACAAGCAGAACCCCATCACCTCGGAACAAGTCACAGGACTTGCCCGCCTCGTTCGCTCGATGGTCTTGCCTGTGTGGGAGAACGCCGTGCAATGGAACGAGCGCGACTTGGCCAACTCGGCGCCAGAGCGCTTCCTGCACCCGCACGCCTTCATCCTCCTCGACCACATCACGCACCAGATGGCCAAAGTCTTCCGTGAACTGCGGGTCCGCCCAGACCGGATGCAGGACAACATGGACCGCGCCCAGGGCCTCATGATGGCCGAATCGGTCATGATCTCGTTGACCGAGAAGGGCGTCGGCCGGCAGGAAGCCCACGAGATGTCGCGCGCAGCCTCGATGAAGGCCATCGCCAAGAACGTCCACCTGCGCGTCGCCCTCGCCGCCGACAAGCGCATCGTCAAGCTGCTTGGCAAGAAAGGCCTCGCCGACGCGATGGACCCGGCCAAGTACGTCGGCCCCGTCGACGCCATCATCGACCAGGTCATCGCCGAGACGAAGTCGTTGTGAATCCGCGGGACCGGCGGGCCGCCTGGGCCTGTCGTAGCCACAAGGGATAACCTCCCGTTGCATCGTCTGCGACCAGGATTCCCATGGCCGTCCGACCTCGCACCTACCTCATGTTCGCCGCTGTCCTGCTGGTCCTGGCGACGCTTGCCTCAACCGCTCCCGGATTTGCCACAGCCCAGCCCTCGCCGACCGGCCAGGTCGAGAAAGCCGCAGGCGACCTCGTGCCGACGACGGACCTGGCAATGACGTTCGCCTCGGGCACCGTCACGCCCGCCGTGGGCGTCTTGCAGGACCTCTACGAGCCGACCGTCACGGTTTCCGGGACGGGAGCCATCTATGTGGCTGGCCACGTCATCGGCGCCTACTCGACCGGCACGCCCGCCTACGTGAGCAACAACAACGGCGTGTCGTGGACGCAACTGCCCGCCGTCTCCAGCGTGTCCACCGCGCCCGTCCAGGGCTCGGCCCAGCCCGGCGGCGACGAGGGCATCGTCGTCGCGGACGGCACCGGTCGCGCGTGGCTCGTCGACATGGGCGCCCAGGGCATGTCCGTCACCGGGTATTGCGGCAATGGCGCCAACGTGTGCTACACGCTGCCTGACGCGTGGAGTCCGAACCAGTCGGTGGCCTCCGGATGCGGTGTGGCCTCGGTCGCGACCGACAGGCCTTGGGCAGCCTACGCCAACAACCAACTCCTGCTCGTGAACAACGGGTACCTCGGGACAGCTGGAAACCGCGTCCAGTTGAGCCTGCTGAACGTCGCCCCCGGCGTTGCGCCCCCTGTCACGCCGCCGTTCTGGAACGGCTGCGCCAGCGCCGCTGGCTTCATTCCTGGCGTGCCTGCCTTGCGGGGCTCCGATGGCCGGTACGTGATTCCGCACGTCCAAGGCGCCAACTTGCGCGTCATCACGGGAACGACGCTTGTCCCCAGCGCAACCACGACCGACTTCGCCGTCGCCTCGACGGACCTTGCGTGCCCAGGCAGCGGCTACGGCGCCAACTGGGGTTTCTCCACAGTCAGTCAGCCCGGCACGTTCTATGTCACGGCCGCGAAGGACGCCACACACTTCAGTGTCTCGGCCACCACGACCGGCACCACGTTCAAGACGGGAACGTTCGCGACGGTCGCGGGCAACATCGCGTTCCTGTGGATCTCGGGCTCGCAGCTCGCGGAGGGCGCCCTCGTGAGTTGGGCGGAGGACAACGGGTCCTGCTTCAACCCGACTTTCTACGCAGCGCACATCAAGCTTGACGCCACCGGCACGCCCGTCATCAGTGACATCACGACGATCGGCGCCGTCAACGGCGCATGCGGCGACCTCATGGGCTCCAGCCTGAGCCCGAGCGGCAACGCCTACGTCGTGGTCTTCGCGCAGCCCAACGGATGCACTGACTTCCCCTTGGTGACGCCGCTGCGGGTGTACAAGCAGACGGCCGGCCCCATCCTGTAGACCGACGCGACGCGGGGCGCTAGGCCTAAGGGCGCGTTGCACGTCCGACGCGCGTGGACAACCAGCCCGCCCGGGAAATCCAGCGCCCCCGCGGCACCCGCGACTTCGCCCCGGCCGAGATGGCCGTGCGTCGTCACGTGGCCGACCAGATGCGCGGCGTGTTTGCGCGTTTCGGGTACCGCGAGGTGCAGACGCCGGCCTTCGAGGAACTCGGTTTGTTCACGGCGAAATCTGGCGAGGGCATCGTCGAGGAATTGTACAACTTCAAGGACAAGGGCGAGCGCGACATGTGCCTGCGGCCGGAACTGACGGCTCCCGTCATGCGCATGTATTTCCAGGAACACTTCAACGACCCGAAGCCCATCAAGTGGTTCTACCACGGCGCGTGCTACCGCTACGACCGGCCGCAGGCAGGGCGCTACCGAGAATTCTGGCAGTTCGGCTGCGAGCAGATTGGTGCGGGAACGCCGTTGGCCTACGCCGAGCTGCTGGCCTTGGCGGACGCTGTCATGCGCGAAGTCGGGCTCGTCGAGCGCGAGTTCTTCGTCGGCCATGTCAAGATCCTGAAGCACTGCGTGGACACCTTCGGCTTCGACGCCGCCACGCGCGGCAAGCTCATGCGCGCCATCGACAAGGGCGACCGGGCCGAGGTGCAGCGGCTCGCGGATGCGAAGGGCGGATGCGAAGCGGCGCTCGACCGGCTCTTCCTCATCATGGACGCGCCGACGGTCGCGGCCGCGCGCCACGCTCTGCTGATCGACGCGACGTCCGTGTCGGAGGACGACGCTGAACTGCGGGCTGACCTCGCCGACCTCGATGCGGCGCTTCGCTTCCTCGACGGGTTCGGTGTGAAGGGCGTGCGGCTCAACCTCGGCATCGCCCGCGGCCTCGACTACTACACGGGCATCGTCTTCGAGATGCATTGCCCCATCCTCGGCGCCGAGAAGCAACTCCTGGGAGGCGGCGGCTACGACCTCTCGGCCGTCTTTGGCGGCCAGCCGACGCCCACGATGGGCTTCGGGCTCGGGTTCGACCGCACGATCGTCGCACTCGAGAAACAGGCGGAACTCGCCGGCCAGAAGACTGCCTTCCCCGCGCACGCCGGACCTGCCGCGTACTTTGCCGCCCTCTCGGACGCCGCCGCCGCGAAGGTGCTGCCAATCGTCTCGGGGCTGCGCGCAAACGGCCTCGTCGTGGAGCTGGACCTCGCTGGCCGCAAGCCAGGCGCCGTGGCCAAGCACGCCGACGCGGTTGGGGCACGGACCCTTGTCATCCTAGGCGACCGCGACCTCGAAGCCGGCAAGGCGCAGGTCAAGGACCTCGCCACGGGGAACACCGAGGACGTGGCAATCGATGCCCTGCCTGCCTGGTTCGTTCGGCACCGTACCTGACCGCGAGGTGTATGCCCGCGCGCGGCGTTTCGTGCGCATGGCCCCTCTTGCCGCGATGCGGTGCCTGAAGCGACGCCCCGATCGTCCGGCCGCCATGGGACTGCGTGTCCTTGCCGTCTGCGTCGTTCTGTTGCTGGCCGGCTGCTCCGGCTCGTCCAAGCAGGATTCCTCGTCGCCATCCGCCGCGCGCCCCGCCACGTCCTCGTCGGCAGCCCCTCCACCGCCGCCTCCACCTCTGGCGCCGATGCCGCCGCCTCCGCAGGCGCAGCCCGAGCAGCCGCCGCAGACGTACCGCGTCCTCAAGGTGGACTTGTGGCTGAACGGGACCGGGCCGCCAGCGCCGCCGCCCGCCAACCCGGTGCCTTGCGACGACGACGGTTCGGCCCAGGCCGACTTCGGGACGCAGATGCTGCACTTGCGCGGCGACGGACACGATTTCGTCGTGGGCCAGACGGCGCTTGTCACATACGTTGTCCCCCGGCTGCACGACCCATCCGTCCCGCTTGGCGAATGCCCGCCGGAAGGCGAGCCCCAGTTCGACGCATGGGACGCTGGCAACCAAACGTTCGCCTACGTCCTGCACGGCCACCGGGAACGCGTCGCCATCGAACCGACCGGTTTCGGCGTCCGCGCCGACGGTGTGGCGCTCGCGGCGGGCAAGTCGACGGAGCGAGCCGTGCGCTTCGATTGGACCCAGCCGTCCGACGGCGCGCACTACCGCTACGTTGGCCTCCTGCGTGTGACGTTCGTCGGCTTCTGGTCCTACACCAAGGTGAACGAGGCCTTCAGCTCGAACGGCCCAGGCTACGACGCGGGCGAAGGAAACTGGCACGTTGGCTGAGCTTGGCCAGCGCGCAGGTGGGGGCGCGCCCGTCAACCGCCACTGAACGCCGACAGCAGGACAAGGGTCTCGCCATCGACGACGGGCTCGTCCTCGGGGACCGGCGTCGAGCCGCGAATGGCAAGCGTGTGGTCCGGCGATTGACCGACGGCGCGAAGCACGTCCCCAACCGTCGCACCGGGCGACAAGGCGACGTCGCGGGGCGGCTCTCGGGCGGGTCGGAAGACAATGCGGACCTGCAAGCGCCGAGGGCAGGATTTGAACCTGCAAATCCAGGGGACACTGGTTTTCGAGACCAGCGCAATACCGGGTTATGCGACCTCGGCAGGTAAGTCGGCCGACTTGTGGCCGCTATTTCCAGGTTTCGTGCCGTGCGAGCGCGACGCGCGAGCCATCAGGGGGTCGCGGGGGGCGGTAAGCCCCCCCGCAGGTCCGCGGGGCCGCAGGCCCCGCTGCCCAAATGATCGACCTGTTTGCAGGTCGAGGGACACTGGTTTTCGAGACCAGCGCAATACCGGGTTATGCGACCTCGGCAGGTAAGTCGGCCGACTTGTGGCCGCTATTTCCAGGTTTCGTGCCGTGCGAGCGCGACGCGCGAGCCATCAGGGGGTCGCGGGGGGCGGTAAGCCCCCCCGCAGGTCCGCGGGGCCGCAGGCCCCGCTGCCCAAATGATCGACCTGTTTGCAGGTCGAGGGACACTGGTTTTCGAGACCAGCGCAATACCGGGTCATGCGACCTCGGCAGAAGGGCGCTGGGGCGGAGGCCAGGGCTCGCCTATATTCCCATTTCGAGGGGCCGCAGGTCGACCCACCCAAACCTCATGTGGGCGGCGCCGATAGGATACGCCGTGCGCAAGCGCCTGGCCATGGCCGCCCTCGTCCTCATGCTTCTGCCGGCCGTTCCGGCCCGCGCCGCCGACCCTGGCGACGGCATCGTGATCGCCGTTCTCGACACGGGCGTCGACTCGAGCCACCCGGAACTGAAGGACCGCGTCGAGCGCATGAGTTTCTACCGATCCCCCATCCCGCCGGTTCCCGGCTTGCCAGACCCGACGACGCTTCAGCCGGACCCCGATGGCCACGGCACGGCGGCGGCGAGCGTCGCGGCGGCCAAGTCGTTCGGCGTCGCCTCCGGCGCCCGCATCCTGGACATGCAGGTCAGCGCCCGCTACACGCAAGGCGCCCTCGACCCGACGGCGGAGGAAGCGGCCACGCGTGCGATGGATGAACTGCTGCGCCACCACGGCGGCAACGGCACGGCGGGACCGCGCGTCGTGCTGCTGTCCTTCGCGAACAACTTGACGGCATCCGGGGCCGCGACCTTGGCCGCGCAGGCGCACGACCTGTGGGATGCGGGCGTCCTTGTCATCGTGCCTGCGGGCAGCCACTCGCCGCTTCACGACAGCCCATACGTCGTCACCGTCGGCGACCGCGACGCTACGTGTGCAGCGGGCGTTCCGGCGGCCGGCGTCCTCAAGCCCGACCTGGCGGCCGCGGCTCGCAACGTCAAGGTGGCGACGCCTGGAACGCCCACGGGCGGCCAAGGCCAGGCGTCGGGCACCGCGTTTGCATCGGCGTCCGTCGCCGGGGCCGCGGCCCTCATGTGGCAGGCCCGTCCTGGACTTCCCGTCGCCGCGCTCGCCGCCATCATGCGTGACACGGCGGCCGACAAGGCCGCAGCCGGTCCCGACGGGTGCACCGGTTTCGGCGCCTTGGACGCGGAGGCGGCCGTCGTCGCCGCGAAAGCCTGGAGCGATCCCGTTCCGCCGGGCACCCCATCAGCGGCCAAGTCGCCGATGCCGATCGGCCCCTTGGTCGCGCTGGTCCTGTTGGCCTTGGCGGCTCGTCGGAGGTAGCATGACGGCCGATGCCGAAGAGTGCCAGACCTGCCAGGCGCCGCTGTCATGGGTCGACGCCGCCTACTCCTGCGCCCTCGACTGCACGTTCTGCCCTGATTGCGCGGAGCAATACGGCCACGTCTGCCCCAATTGCTCCGGCGAGCTGACCATGCGGGCCCGCAAGACGCAGCCAGTAGGCCCTCGGCGATGACGGTGTCCGTCTTCGTCGGCGTCAGCGTCGACGGCTTCCTGGCGCGCCCCGACGGCGGCCTCGATTGGCTCCCCTCGCCTGGCGGCGATGACGCAGGCTATGCCGACTTCATGGCCGGCATCGACGCCCTCGTCATGGGACGAAAGACGTTCGAGACCGCCCTTGGATTCGGCAAGTGGCCGTACACCGGCAAGCGCGTCGTGGTCCTGAGCAGCAAGCCCGTCGACCTCGCGGCCGTACGCGGCCACCGCGTCGAAGCGATGGCGGGCACGCCCGCCGACATCGTGGAGCGCCTTGCGTTGACGGGGGCCCGGAACTTGTACGTCGATGGCGGAGCGACCATCCAGGGCTTCCTGCGCGACGGCCTCGTCGACCGGCTCATCGTCACGCGCGTCCCCGTCCTCATCGGCCAAGGCATCCCCCTGTTCGGGCCGCTTGCCAACGACGTCCGACTGCGGCAGGTGGCGACGCGCACGTTTTCCGGTGGCTTGGTCCAGACCGAATATGCAGTCGTCCGCTGACCCTGGAAGGCGCCCCATCACCTCTTTATACCCCCCCTCCGTCGCCGCGTTTAGCAGCTTCACCAGACGCTGTCGGGCAATGCCTTGTGCAACCCGGTGCGGCAAGTCCGCCTTCCAGTGATGGAGGGCCCCCTTGGACATGCAGCAGGCGTCACGGTGGAACCGCGTCGAAGTCCTTCGGGACCTCGGCAGTCATCCGTCTTGGGCGATAGGGGCTCTTCCACGATCTCGTGGTGGAACCACCCGTTCCAAACACCAGGCGCGACGGCGGCATAGGGGCCGCCTGACCGTCAGCACAGGAGACACATCACATGGGCAAACGTTCTCACCCGCGACAGGGCTCGATGGGGTTCTACCCCCGCAAGCGCGCGCGCTCCACCGTCCCGCACGTCAAGGCCTGGGCCGCTGACGCCGGACAACCGAAACTGCAGGGCTTCGCCGGCTACAAGGCCGGCATGACGCACGCCTTGGTCATCGACTACCGGCCGACCTCCGACACGTCGGGCCAGGAAGTCCGCATGCCCGTCACCGTCATCGAGACGCCGCCCATGGGCGTCGTCGCGGTCCGCCTGTACGAGAACACCCCGTACGGCCTCAAGACCATCACCGAGATCTGGGCCGACAAGGTCGACCAGCGCCTCGACAACCGCCAGCCCCTCGGCAAGCAGGCCGACGTCGCCGCGAACTGGAAACTCGTGAGCGAGTCCGTCATCGCCGATGTCCGCGTCCTGGCCCACACGCAGCCCGTCGAAGTGACCGGCGTCGACTCGAAGATCCCCGAGATCATGGAGATCCGCGTCGGCGGCGGCGACCTCAAGGCCCGCGTCGAATACGCCAAGTCCATCCTGGGCAAGACCATCTCGGTCGACCAGGCACTCAAGTCCGGCCAGATGATGGACGCCCTTGCCATCACGAAGGGCTACGGGTTCGAGTCGCGCGTCGTGCGCTTCCACACCAAGTTGCTCTCGCACAAGAACTCCAAGCACCGCCGCATGATCGGCACCCAGGGCTCCTGGCACCCGAACTGGGTCCAGAGCACGGTCCCGAACGACGGCCAGCGCGGCTTCCACCAGCGCACGGAGTACAACAAGCGCGTCCTCAAGATCGGCACCGATGGCGCCGAGATCACGCCTGCCGGCGGCTTCCCGCACTACGGCGTCGTGCGCAACGGCTACATCATCGTGCACGGCAGCATCCCGGGCCCGACGCGCCGCCTCATCCGCATGCGCGACGCCGTCCGCTACACGCGCGGCATCGAGGTCCAGCAGGCCGACATCCGCTACGTCTCCACCGCCAGCAAGCAGGGGGCCTGAAGATGACGAAGATCACGATCCATAACAAGGAAGGCAAGTCGGCCGGCTCGGTCGAACTGCCCGCCGTCTTCGACACGCCGCTGCGCATCGACCTCATCCGCAAGGCCGTCAACGTGGCCCAAGCCAACCGCCGCCAGCGCTACGGCGCCATGCCGGTGGCCGGCGAGCGCCCGTCCGTCGAGTGGCCCGGCAAGGGCAAGGGCATGGCCCGCACGCCGCGCATGAAGCAGGCCGACGGCGCAGCCTTCGTGCCCAACGCGTACCACGGCCGCCGCGCCCACCCGCCCGAGTCGCGCCACTTCTGGACCGAGAAGATCAACACGAAGGAGCGCCGCCTCGCCATCGCGTCGGCCCTCGCGGCGACCGCCAACGGCGCCATCGTGCGCGCCCGCGGCCACAAGGTCGACGACAAGCTCGCCCTCCCCGTCATCGTGACGGACGACGCCATCGGCGCCGCGAAGACCAGCGACCTCGCCGACATCTTCGGCAAGCTAGGACTCGCCGGCGACCTCGAGCGCGCCAAGAACGGCGTGCACGTGCGCGCCGGCATGGGCAAACTCCGCGGCCGCCGCTACAGGACCCCGAAGTCGGTCCTCCTCGTCACGGCCGACGGCAAGGCCCCGGGCGCACGCAACCTTGCTGGCGTCGAGGTCGTCGCGGCCCGCAACCTGTCGGCCGAACACCTCGCCCCCGGCGGCGACGCCGGCCGCCTCACGGTCTTCACGCAAGGCGCCATCGCCGCCATCCAGGAGGCCTTCCAATGATTGACCCGCACGACGTCCTCCTGCACCCGATGGTGACGGAGAAGACCATGATGCTCATGGACCGCAACAACTCGCTCGAGTTCCTGGTGCGCCGCACCGCGAACAAGCCCGAGATCAAGTCGGCCATCGAGCAGCTCTTCGACTGCAAGGTCGCGACCGTCAACACCCGCATCACGAAGGACGGCAAGCGCGCCATCGTCAAGTTCGCGGGCGAGACGACTGCTGAGGACATCGGCATGCGCATCGGGGTGTTCTAAGTGAGCATTCCACAGATTGCCAATGGGAACTCACCGACAATCCAGGGGGGTTTCTAGATGGGAAAGCGCATCCTGACACGCCGCCGCGGAGCCATGGCCCCGCGCATGCTGTCGCCCAGCCACCGCCACTCCGGCAACGTCAGCTACCCGGTCAACTTCACGGGCAGCGGCACGGTCGAGAAGCTCGACCACGCCCCGGGCCGCACCTGCATCCTCGCCACCCTGAAGCTCTCGGACGGCAAGGAGCTCCTGCACATCGCGAGCGAAGGCATGTCGGTCGGGCAGGTCGTGACCTTCACGGCCACGACGCAGATCCTCCCCGGCAACGTCACCATCGTCTCCAAGATTCCGGAAGGCACCCCGATCTACAACATCGAGGCGCGCCCCAACGACGGCGGCAAGTTCGTCCGCACCGCCGGCACGGCCGCCGAGATCGTCACGCACGCGGAGGGCCGCACGGTCATCCGCATGCCTTCGGGCAAGTTCCGTGACTGCCACCCGCTGGCCCGCGCCACCATCGGCCTCATCGCCGGCGGCGGCCGCGGCGACAAACCGTTCCTCAAGGCCGGCAAAGTGTACCACCACATGCGCGCCCGTGGCCAACGCTGGCCCCGCGTGCGCGGTGTCGCCATGAACCCCGTGGACCACCCCCACGGCGGCGGCGCACACAACTTCCGTGGCGGTCAGACCTCGGTGGCTCGCGGGGCACCCCCGGGCCGCAAGGTCGGCAAGATCGCACCCAGCCGAACCGGCATGAGGAGGTAATTCCATGGCAAAACGCGTCATCGTCAACGTCGGCGCCGCCCGCCGCAAGCTGCGCAAGGCAAAGGCGGTCATCGAGACCCGCTCCAAGAAGGAGTTCCTGTACCGTGGCAAGAGCCTCGCAGAGTTGCAGGCCATGCCCCTGGACCAGGTGCTGCCCCTGCTGCCGAGCCGCACCCGCCGCCTCTACACCCGCGGTGTGAAGCCGGAGGAGAAGCGCTTCCTCGAGAAGGTCGAGGCCGCCAAGCCCGGCGAGGTCGTGCGCACGCACTACCGCCACATGGGCATCCTGCCGCGCTTTGTCGGCAAGATCGTCGCCGTGCACAACGGCCACGAGTTCCAGAACGTGACGGTCCAGCCGGAGATGATCGGCCACCGCCTCGGCGAGTTCGCGATCACCACGAAGGCCTGCATCCACTCGGGTGTGGGTGTCGGTGCGACACGGTCGAGCAAGCATGTCCCCCTGAAGTGATTGCCATGGCGACCTACTACTCCACCGTCAGCGATTCCGAAACCACCGCTCGCGCCTATGGCCGCGACCTGGACTGCTCCCCGAAGAGCGGCCGCAACGTCGCCCGCGCCATCAAGGGCATGCCCGTCGCGCGCGCCAAGACCTTCCTGCAGGAAGTTGCCGAGCTCAAGACGCCGGTCCCCTTCAAGGTCCGCAACCGCAAGATCCACCACCGGCGCGGCCAGGGCTTCGGCCCCGGCAAGTACCCGGTCGGCACGGTCACGCGTATGCTCAAGGTGCTCGAGTCCGCCGAGGCGAACGCCGAATACAAGGGGCTCGACAAGGAGCGCCTCGTCATCACGCACGCCACGGCCTACCAAGGCACCGTGAACCAGGCGTTCACGCCGCGCGCCCAGGGCCGCGCAACGCCGCACTACAACCGCAAGTGCAACTTCGAGGTCATCGTCAGCGTCATCGAGGAGGACGAGGAGTCGGCGTCGCCCCGCAAGGGCCGCGCCGCCAAGTCCGCCAAGACCGCGAAGCCGAAGGCAGAGAAGGGCGAGAAGGCCGAGGCCAAGGGCGCCAAGGCCGACAAGCCGGCCCCGAAGGCCACGAAGGAGTCCAAGGGAGCTGAGAACTGATGGCAGTCGAACGCAAATTCATCAAGGAATCCGTCAACCGCCTCCTGGTCAAGGATTTCGTCAAGAAGGAGACCGAGCGCGCCGGCTACGGCGGCATGGACATCCAGCGCACGCCGCTCGGTACCCGCGTCAACATCGTCGCCGAGCGCCCGGGCATGGTCATCGGCCGCCGCGGCGAGACCATCAACAAGCTCACCTCCCGCCTGCACGGCGAGTTCGGCCTCGAGAACCCGCAGATCTCCGTCGAAGAGCCGAACTACAACCCCGGCTTGAACGCGCAGATCATGGCCATCAAGGTCGCCGAGTCCCTGGAGCGCGGCTGGCACTTCCGCCGCGTCGGCCACAGCACCGTCCAGCGCGTCATGGCATCCGGCGCCCAGGGCGTCATCGTCGAGATCGCCGGCAAGCTCACGGGCCAGCGCAAGCGCCGCGAGAAATTCATCGCCGGCCACGTCAAGTACTGCGGCGAGACGGCCCTCACCCTGATGGACGTCGGCTACGCCCAGTGCAAGAAGAAGCTCGGCATCATCGGCTGCACCGTCCGCATCATGAAGAAGGACGCCCACCTGCCCGACGAAGTCAAGATCTTCGCGCCCGGCGAGAAGGATGCCGCAGAGGCAGCCCGCAAGGCCCGCGTCGCCCAGCAGGCCGCTGGCGTCCAGACCGTGGCACCCGACTTCGGCGGCGGCGCCGCAGCCGGAGCCAGCCCGCAGACCGGCACGGCATCCCCCGCCCCGGCAGCGCCGGCGGCCCCGGCCGGCCCCCGCATGCCCGCATCGTCGGGACCGGTGGAGCCGCCCTCGAAGACGGGCGACCGCCGCGAGCGCAAGTCCTTTACCGTCGGCGGCACCTCGGGAGGTAGCCAATAATGCTCAAGGCCAACGAAGTCCGCGCCATGCCCAAGGAAGACCGCAAGTCCCGTCTGTCGGAACTGCGCCGGGAACTCATGCAGGAGCGCGGCATCCAGGCCATGGGCGGCTCGACGCCGAACCCCGGCAAGATTCGCACGCTGCGCCGCGAGATTGCGCGCATCCTGACCATCCAAAACGAAGATGTCCATGGTATCAAGCGTGGCCCGGCGGTCGTCGTCGCCGGCCGCGCCAAGAAGGAGTCCGCGAAGTGAATTCCGACGTCTCCCGGGCAGCCCGCGGAGGCCCGCAGTGATCTGCGACACCTGTGGCCTTCCCAAGGAGATTTGCGTGTGCGAGGACATCGCACGCGAGCAGCAGGAGATCCGCATCACGACGGACTCGCGCCGCTACGGCAAGAAGATGACGATCGTCGACGGCATCGTCGACAGCACCATCAGCCTGGACAACCTCCTCTCGACCCTGAAGTCGAAGTGCGCTTGCGGTGGCACCATCAAGGAAGGCGCCATCGAGTTGCAGGGCGACCACGCCAAGAAGGTCCAGAAAGTGCTTCTCGAGATGGGATTCCAGGCCCGCGTTGAGTGAGCATTTCGCAGAATCCCTTCGGTCCGTCATCCATCTGGATGCCTCGCAGATTGACCAAACCGGGAAAAAACAATCCGTGGAATCTGCTCCCAGTCCGCGCCATTGCAAGACGTGCAAGAGCTCACCAGGGGGATACCTGAGATCTCGGGGGAATCTGTGGATTGGTGGCGGGTACTCCGCAACGAGCGCACCAAGGCCTGTTCGACGGCGTTCAGGAACGTCGGCTGCCTCGGCTCTCCCATGACCCGCTCGCGGCCGCAAGACTCGCCTGAGACGCAGACCATCCTCCAAGCCGCAGTCGGCATCCACAACTGGCTCGGCGGCGGCCACCCGTGGGCAGCGTACCGCGAAGCGTTGGCATGCGAGTTCGCGCTGCGCGCCATCCCGTTCTGGCGCGAGCCGTTTCGTCCCGGCCACGCCGTCGACTTCCTCTGCTCTCCGGGAATCGTCGTGGACGTGCAGCGCGACGTGGACGACGGCCGCGAACGCGACGTGCACGAGGTGCTGCAGGAGACCGGCCTGGCGTTCGGGCTTCGCCTGGATTTCGCGGGCCCATGCCTCGAAGTGCACCAGATCTGCCTCCGTCACGGGCCCAACCTGGTTTTTCAACGGCCGGCGCCCTCGGCCGCGTCGTGAAGCGCACCATCCCCCGGCTCGAGGGGGCCGCGCGGGCCGTCGCCCGGGGCGAACTCATTGGCCTTGCCGTGGCCGTCGTGGAGTCGACCGACCCCGGGCTGGTGGGCTTGGCCGGCGTCGTCGTGGACGAAACCCTCCGGACCCTGGTGGTTCGGCGTGGCGATGGGCGCGAAATGCGCGTCGGCAAACCCGGGACCACCTTCGAATTCGCTTCAGCCGGCGGTCGTGTTCGTATCCCCGGCGCTGCCATCGAGTTCCGCCCCGAGGACAGGACCAAGAAGGTCCGGTAGGGGAAAACCGTCCTTGTCTGCGTGGTCGTGGTGTCGGTGGTGGTGGGCTCCGCCGTCGCCGGTGGGCGCGCCGTCGTCCGGCGCGGCGGCGTCCGCCTTGTCGCCCTGCTTCAAGGTTTGGGGCTCGATTGGCGCCGAGGCCACGGGTTGCGGCCCCTCGGCGTGGGCGCTTCCCGGGACCAAGGACTGCTGCAGGGCGGTCGGCGCGGCAAACGGCCGGCCAACCTTCCCCAGGTCCGCACGGTCGGGAAAGGCGACGACGGGGGCAAGGAGGACGAACGCCATGAGCGCGCCCAAGATGGGACTTGACAGGTCCCTCAAGGTTGCCCCTCACGACGGCGGCACGCGCGCATGCCCACGCTCTTGGCGCGGTGGGGCCAGATACCTTGCGACAAAATTGCCCGCATGGGGCCAGCGACCCCTGACCTGCAAGCTTATCGCGGGGCCCACCCTGGACGCAGCCATGCCTGGAACGTATGCGGTCACGAAGCGGGGCCTCAAGGGCGAACCCCTCGAGATCCGCTGCGAGTCGCACGAGGGTTGCACCTGGACCATGAAATCCACCGGCCCCAAGTCCGACCGCGACCCCATCTTCGAGGCGCAGTGGAAGAACCACATGATGGAGGCCAAGACACCCGACGTGCAGGCCTTCGGCCACCTGCGCCGCTCCCGCAAGTAGGTGCCCCGTGGACCAGCACAAGCGCATCGCCCACCTCAAGGATCTGCAGAACGAGAACGACATCCTGCTGCACCAGATGCAGGACCACTTGGCGAAACTGCAGCGCCACCACGCCTCCCGGGAACGCGACCGCGGCATGCTGCACGCCACCAAGGCCATCGCGCGCGCCGAGAAGGAGAAGCGCTGGCTGGACAGGCAGATGCGCAACGAGTCGAAGCGTTCGAGCTGATCCGCTTCACAAGGGGCCGCCGGGGCGAAGCAACGCAGTGACCGGCTACCAAATCGTGCGACGGTGGCGACGCGAATGGGGTGCCCGCATGGCCGGATTCGGGCCCTACGGAATCACCGATGACACCGATGAAACCGAGACGACCTTTGGGTGGGCCGGTGAAGCTCGCGTTTCTTCAGGCTTGCAAGGACGGGCGGCCTGGGAGAACAGGAACTTCGTAGAGAGAAGGAGAACGGGTTCCGGTTCTCCGGTCGTCTCCTGTTCTCCCAGGCCGCCGTTGCCCGAAAGACCAGGAACCCGTGGAAAACCGGGAAAAAGCGGTTCGCTTTCTTCGGGGGCTTCCCGATCTTTCAGGCCCCCCGAAGCGCTTATATCCAACGGGGAGTCCCCGACTCCTAGCAACAGGTGCTGTGGCGTCTCCCGCCGCAATGCCTGGGACCGTATCTAGCCCGACAAACGGCCGGGTCGCAGTCGTCGAGGATTCGTTACCCTCGGAGGCTGCTAAGGCAACGGAATCTTCCTCCTGGAAGACACCCGTTTCCGCCGCAACACAGGAGAAGTCAATCCCATGCCCAACCGCGACATCGGCATCGACGTCAAGGCTCCCGCGCGCGAGCCGGCCCCAGGCGACCGCCTGAACCCATTCAACGGCAGCCTGCCCATCCGCGGCAGCGTCATCGTCGGCACCGTCGTGTCGGCCAAGATGCAAGGCACCGCCATCGTCGAGAAGCAGCACCAGCGCCTCGTCGAGAAGTTCGAGAGGTACGAGAAGCGCACCCGCCGCTACGCTGCCCACGTCCCCTCCAACATCGACGTCCACGAGGGCGATGAGGTCTCCATCGCGGAATGCCGCCCCATCTCCAAGACCGTGACCTTCGTCGTCGTCGAGAACCGCGGCAACCCGGCCGCCGTCCGCGCCGTCCCGGCCCGCAACGTCCCCGCCAAGCCGGAGCCCAAGGCCAAGCCCATCCCCGCGTCGGCCGAGAAGCCGGCCGCCGGCAAGGCCGCCGCCCCCGCCGCCAAGCCCGCGAAGGCCCCCAAGAAGGAGGCCTAGGACATGCGTGGAATCCCCGGCAACGTCACGCGTGGCCTGCCCCGCGGCGCCCGCATGGAAGTCATCGACAACACGGGCGCCAAGGAAGTCGAGATCGTCATGGTCCCCAAGCTGGGCGGCGTCATGAAGCGCTACCCGGCCGCCGGTGTCGGCGACATGATCATCGTCTCCGTCAAGAAGGGTACGCCCGAGATGCGTCGCCAGATTCTCTACGCCGTCGTCGTCCGCCAGCGCCGCCCCTACAAGCGCGCCGACGGCACCACCGTCCAGTTCGAGGACAACGCGTGCGTCATCATCAACGAGGAGGACGGCGAAGTGAAGGGTTCCCAGATCAAGGGGCCCGTCGCGAAGGAAGCCGCTGCCCGCTGGCCCCGCATCGCCGCAACCGCGGCCACGATCATCTGAGGTGACACCATGTTCCGCTCCCGCTCCGTCCAGAACCGCAAATTCCGCACCGCCTCCACGCAGCCCCGAAAGCAGCGCAAGGCGATGTACGACGCGCCGCAGCACATTGCCCGCAAGGCGCTGGCCAGCCACCTCTCCGAGGAGTTGCTGCTGAAGTACAACCGCCGCAGCCTCACCGTCATCAAGGGCGACGAGGTCAAGGTCCTGCGCGGCGACTTTGCCGGCAAGTCGGGCAAGATTATTGGCATCGATGTCCCGGCTCGCCGCGTCACCGTCGACGGTGTCGTGAACAAGAAGGCGGACGGCACCGAGGTCGCCCGCTCCATCCACCCGTCCAACCTGCTCCTGGTCAAGCTCAACCTCGAGGACAACCGCCGCCGCGAGAAACTCGCCGAGGCCGAAGAGTCCACGAAGATGGGCACCTCCAAGAAGGCGGCCAAGCAGCCGTCCAACAAGGGCAAGCCCGCCAAGAAGGAGGCCCCCGCCAAGGCGGAGGCCAAGCCTGAGCCGAAGAAAGAAGTGGAAGTGAAGGTATGAGCAAGCACCTGAAGCGCCTGGCAAGCCCGCGTTCGTGGGCGATCCCGCGCAAGACCAACGTCTACACGACGAAGCCCCGCCCCGGCGCGCACCCCATCGAGCGCGCCCTGCCCCTGGCGACCATCGTGCGCGACGTCCTCCAGCTCACCACCACGGGCCGCGAAGCCCGCCGCGTCATCGGCGCCGGCGAGGTCATGGTCGACGGCCGCGTCGTCAAGGAACCCAAGTTCGCCGTCGGCTTCATGGACGTCGTCACCGTCGTGAAGCTCGGCAAGTCCTGGCGCGTCGTCGTCGACGAAAAGGCCCGCCTCCGCCTGGCCCCCATCGAGTCGGCCCAGGCCGCGTGGAAGCTCGTCCAGATCGACGACAAGACGACCGTCTCCGGCGGCCGCACCCAACTCAACTTCCACGACGGGCGCAACCTGCTAGTCAAGAAGGACGATTACAAGACCGGCGACGTCCTGCGCATGGAGCTCCCGTCGCAGAAGATCCTCGGCCACTTCCCCTTGAAGGAAGGCGCCCAGGTCTTCATCACGTCCGGCCGCCACGCCGGCGAAGTGGCGCCCGTCAAGGCCATCGAGGTCACGCGCAGCCACAAGCCCAACCTCATCCACCTCGCCGTCGGCGACGTCGCGTTCACGACCATCAAGCCGTACGCGTTCCCCATCGGCGACAAGTCCAACATGCCCTCCAGCACGGCGGTGAAGACGATTGTCTAAGAATGAAAACAAGGGCGAGAACACCCGCGAGAACAAGTCCGGCAAGGACGCGCAGGGCTTCACGATCAAGGCCGAGAAGGCCGACAAGCCCGCCGCCAAGCCGGGCGCCAAGAACCCGTTGGCCACCGTGTACCCGGACCGCAAGCGCGCGGCCAAGGTCGCCAGGCCGGTCCTCACCAAGATGGCCGCGGGCGCCACGAACCCGATGACGGTGCCCCGCATCGCCAAGGTCACCGTCAACATCGGTGTCGGCGACTCCGGCGAGAAGCTGGAGAAGGCCGAGAAGGTCCTGGCCAAGCTCACCGGCTGCAAGCCCGTGCGCACGCTCGGCCGCGAGATGAACCGCGAACTGAACGTCCGCCTCGGCCAGCCCATCGGCTGCAAGGTCACCCTGCGCGGCGAGGACGCCGACTCGTTCGTCAAGCGCGCCCTCTACACGCGCAAGAACAAGGTGTACGAGTACTCCTTCGACAACCAGGGCAACCTGCAGTTCGGCGTCACCGACTACACGAACTTCGAGGGCGAGCGCTACGACCCCGAGATCGGCGTCTTCGGCATGGACGTCTGCATCACGCTCGAGAAGCCGGGCTTCCGCGTCAAGCGCCGCCGCATGGTCGCGGCCAAGATCCCGGCCCAGCACCGCGTCACCCGCGACGAGGCCAAGGCCTTCCTGTCCAAGAAATTCGCCATCGAGGTGGTTGGATGACACTGCAAATGAAGACACGCAAGGTGTACAAGGGCGTCTACGAAGGCTGCCGCCGCTGCGGCCAGATGCGCTCCATGGTCCGCCGCTACGGACTGCGCCTGTGCCGCCACTGCTTCCGCGAATCTGCGCGTGACCTGGGCTTCAAGAAGTACTCCTAGGAGGAAATGACATGCAAAACGATCCTCTCGCCGACGCTCTGACCGTTCTTCGCAACGCCGAGCGCGCATCCAAGACCGAAGCCACCATCACCCCGGCCAGCAAGCTGGTCGGCCGCGTCCTCAAGGTCATGCAGGAGCAGGGCTACATCGGCCCCTTCGAGTACCAAGACGACGGCAAGGGCGGCCTGTACAAGGTCACGCTCGTGGGCGCCATCAACAACTGTGGCGTCATCAAGCCCCGCTACGCCATCAAGGTCGGGGAGTTCGACCACTGGGAGTCGCGCTTCCTTCCGGCGCGCGACTTCGGTTCGCTCATCCTCACCACCACGGGTGGCGTGATCGACCAATACAAGGCCAAGGAGGCCGGCACCGGCGGACGGTTGCTGGCGTACGTTTACTGAGGTGAATGGATGTCCAAAGTCGCTGAAACCATCCACAAGATCCCCGTCCCCGCCGGTGTCACCGTCACGGTCGGGCCGAACAACAACAAGACCGTCGTGAAGGGCCCCAAGGGGACCCTGCAGCGGCCGTTCCGCAGCCTTTCCGTGAAGGTCCGTATGGACGGCGCCACGGTCGTCGTATCCAAGGAATTGCCCCGGCGCAAGGAGAAGGCCATGGCCGGAACCTACGCGGCGCACATCCAGAACATGATCAAGGGAGTCACGAACGGCTGGACCTACCAGATGAAGGCCGTGTTCAACCACTTTCCCATCAAGATGACCATCCACGGCGATGCGTTCCACGTCGAGAACTTCCTCGGGGAGCGCTCGCCGCGCGTCGCACGCATCGAGCCGGGCGTCAAGATCACCGTGAAGGGCGCCGACGTCACGCTCGAGGGCGTCGACCTCACCGCGGTCTCGCAGACCGCCGCCAACATCGAAGGCTGCACCAAGATCCGCAACAAGGACATCCGCGTCTTCCAGGACGGCGTGTACATCACGAACAAGGGGGCCTAAGCATGACTCCGGACAAGAAGAAGGAATCCGCCGCCAAGAAGGCCGGCGAGAAGGCCCGCGCGAAGGCCGCAGCCAAGAAGGACACCAAGGAGCACAAGCCGGCCGCCACCGACGGCAAGCCGGAACCCAAGGCCGAGTCCTACAAGGCCCGCGCCAAGCCCAAGCTCACCGCCGACCAGAGCCAGGCCCTCGGCCTGCGCCGCGAGAAGCAGTCCAAGCGCCCAGCGTTCCGCCGCCACGAATGGTGGCGCTACGTCAAGCTCGGCGGCAAGAACGCCCCGTGGCGCGTCCCGAGCGGCATCCACTCCAAGGTGCGCCGCCACTTCAAGTACCGTCCGCCGGTCGTCTCGATTGGCTACCGCGGCCCCGCCGACGTGCGCGGGCTGCACCCGTCGGGCTTCGAGGAAGTGCTCGTGTACAACCCCGAGCAGCTCGCGAAGATCGACAAGACCACGCAGGCGGCCCGCATCGGCGGCACCGTCGGCGGCCGCAAGGCCAAGCTCATCGTGGAGGCCGCCGACAAGGCCGGCATCCGCGTCCTCAACCGAGGTGAGAACTGATGGCCGATCTGCGCAACCAGAAGCGCCTGGCAGCCTCCGTCATGAAGGTGGGCGCCAGCCGCATCCGCATCGACCCTGACCGCAACGACGAGGTCGCGACGGCGGTGACCCGCGGCGACGTGCGCAAGCTCGTCTCCGGCGGCGTCATCACGGCCGTCCAGAAGACCGGCGTCTCACGCGGCCGCGGCCGCAAGATCGCATCCCAGAAGGCCAAGGGCCGCCGCACCGGCCCCGGCTCCCGCAAGGGCGCCGCCAACGCCCGCACGCCGCGCAAGGCGACGTGGGTCGGCCGCATCCGGGCGCTGCGCGACGAGCTGCGTGTCCTTCGCGAGAAGGGCGCCATCGACGCCGCCGCGTACCGCGACTACTATGTGCGCGCGAAGGGCGGACAGTTCCGCTCCCGCGCCCACTTGCGCACCCACATGAAGACTGAAGGCGCCCTCTCCGAAGAGGTGGCAATCTAATGGCAACCTCACCCCGCACCCGCGTCCCGTTCCGCCGCCGCCGCCAAGGCAAGACCGACTACCGCCGCCGCCTGGCCCTGCTGCGCTCCGAGGAGACCCGCCTGGTCGTCCGCCGCACCAGCGCCAACGTCATCGTGCAGTTCGTCGACTGGGACCAGAACGGCGACCTCGTGAAGGCCACCGCCGTCGCCCAGGAACTCGCCAAGCTCGGCTGGGAAGGATCCAGCAAGAACACTCCCGCAGCGTACCTGACCGGTCTCCTGGCCGGCAAGCGCGCTGCTGCCGCCGGCGTCTCGTCGGCGGTCCTCGACATCGGCCGCCGCCCGCCCACGAAGGGCTCGCGCGTCTTTGCCGCCCTCAAGGGCGTCCTGGACGCCGGCATCGACGTGCCACACGGCGAGGATGGCATCTACCCCAGTGAAGAGCGCCTGAACGGGGCGTTCCTGGACCTGGAAACGAACTTCAACGCTGTCAAGGCCAAGATTGGGTCTGGAGACCAGAAGGGCTCTGGACCCGCGAGCGCTGCCCACAAGGGCAGTGCGGTCGGCGCCACGCCGAAGGCATCGGCAGCTAAGTCCAACGACGAGGAAGAATAACATGGCCGACGCTCCAAGCAGTCCAGCCCCCCGCGCGCCGCGTGCCGCGGGCGAAGCGCCCCGCTCCGGCGGATTCGGTGGCCCCCGCGGCGGCGGAGGCGGCTTCGGCGGCCCCCGCCCCGGCGTGCGCCCAGACGGCCGCCGCTCCGCCCCGCGTGGCGGCTCGCGCGATGGCGCCCCGCGCCGCCGCCGCGACGACGACGCACCCAAGCTGCCGTGGGTCCCCAAGACCCGCCTTGGCAAGATGGTCAAGTCCGGCGACGTGAAGTCGATGAGCGAGGCACTGGCCACGAAGCTGCCGCTTCGCGAACCCGAGATCGTCGACGCACTCCTCCCGGAACTCGCCGATGAAGTCCTCAACATCAACATGGTCCAACGCATGACCGACTCCGGCCGCCGCGTCCGCTTCAGCATCACCGCTGTCACGGGCAACAAGGACGGCTTCGTCGGCCTCGGCATGGCGAAGGGCAAGGAAGTCGGCCCCACGATCAAGCGCGCCATCGACCGCGCGAAGATCAACATGATCGAAGTCAAGCGCGGCTCCGGCTCGTGGCAGTCGGGCGCCGGCGCCCCCGCCAACTCGGTGCCGTTCAAGCTGTTCGGCAAGTGCGCCTCGACCGAAGTCACCATCAAGCCGGCGCCGCAGGGCACCGGCCTCGTCGGCGGCAAGACCGCCCGCGCCGTCCTCGGACTCGCGGGCGTGCACGACGCGTGGATCTACACGCGCGGCCAGACCGGCACGACCACGAACTACGCCAAGGCACTGTTTGCGGCTCTGAAGAACGTCGAGGACATGGAGATGACGCCAGCCCAGCGCTCGCGCATCCAGATGGTCTCTGGCGCCCAGAAGGCCATCGCACCGCGCCCGGTCGAGCAGCCGCCGGTGGCGGCCCCTGAAGGAGGCGCGGCATGAGCACGGCCCGCCCCCCGATGGCGCACCGCGTCGGCTCCAAGACGGGAGCCTTCACCATCATCCGCCTGCGCGGCACGCAGAACCTCAACCCCAAGACGAAGGACACGCTGCGCTACCTGCGCCTCAACCGCGTCAACCACGCCGTCGTCCTGCCGCAGAACGAGACGACCATCGGCATGCTCCAGGTCGCCAAGGACTACGTCACTTGGGGCGAGGTCGACGCTGCAACGTTGTCCAGCGTCATCAAGTCGCGCGGCCGCGTCGTCGGCAACGGTCCCCTCACGGAGGCCCACGTCGCGAAGCACACGCCGTTCAAGACCATCGACGCACTGGCCTCGGCCATCGTCGAGGGCAAGTTCCGCTACCAGGACGTGCCCGAGGTCAAGCCCCTGTTCCGCCTGCACCCGGCCCGCAACGGCCTGGAAGGCATCAAGCGCTCCGTCCAGGTGGGCGGCGCGCTCGGCTACCGCGGCCCGGCCATCAACAAGCTGCTTGGCAAGATGATCCACAGCGACAACGAGGGCACGGGCTCGACGGCGCCGAAACAGACCGTCAAGCAGCCCGCGAAGGTCGCCGCCACCTCCGTCCGCGCGGGCGCCCAGACATCGGGAGGTGCCTGAGATGGCATCGGGTGGCAAAGCCAAGAAGATGCGCGGCAACCACACGCACGGACGCGGCAAGAAGGCCGGCCGTGGCGCGGGTCTGCAGGGCGGCCGCGGCCGCGCCGGCGCCAACAAGCACCGCTACCTCATGTTGCAGGTGCTCGGCGGCAAGCACGCCCACATGGCGGCCAAGCCGTGGGGCCGCATCGGCTTCAAGTACCGCAGCCGCGACGGCAACCCGAAGCCGGAGTCGCTCAACGTCGGTGACCTCGCCCTGGTCTTCCCGGGCAAGTCCGACATCGACCTGACGCTCGCGGGCTACGGCAAGTTGCTGGGTTCCGGCGACGTCGCTGGCAAGTTCACGGTCAAGGTGGAGTCGGCCTCGGCCGGCGCCATCGCGAAGGTCAAGAAGGCCGGCGGCAACGTCGTCCTCCCGGCCGGCGCCTCCCCAGAGGAGAAGGCCGCAGCGGCGAAGGCAGCCCAATCCAAGGCCGCGGCCGCCAAGCCCGCAGCAAAGGGTGCCCCCGCCAAGCCGGCGGACAAGCCCGCTCCGGCCAAGCCGTAGATAGGTCAGGCCCGTTTTCCCCTTCTTTCCCTTCCTTCAAGTCCGAGCCCTTAAGAGGGAACCCTCTTTGGGCGCAACAATCCCCGGCTGGTCCCACACATGGCAGACACGGAGAAACGCAGTTCCCTCTACGCACTGGAGCCCCTCATCAAGAGGTGGCCTGCGGTCACGAAGCCTGAGGGTCACGTCTCGTTCAAGACGAAGCTCCTCTGGACGACCATTTGTCTCCTGCTGTACTTCGCGCTGTCGAACATCCCGCTCTTCGGGGTGTCGAACCAGCAGCTCGACATCTTTGCGAGCTTCCGCGCCGTCTTGGCCGGCCAGTCCGGCACTTTGATGCACCTGGGCATCGGCCCCATCGTCACCGGGTCCATCGTGATGCAGCTCTTCACGGGCGCCAAGATCATCAAGCTCGACCTCACGAAGGACGAGGACAAGGCGATCTACCAGGGCGCCCAGAAGATCATGGTCCTGCTGTTCATCTTCATCGAAGCCATCCCGCAAGTGTACGGCTTCCTCAACCCGGACCCGAAGTTCATCTCCTGGTTTGGCAGCCACAACATCGGCGGCGGCGAGGCCTGGTCCCGCAGTGTCATCATCGCGCAGTTGGCTCTCGGCGCCATCATCGTCTTCCTGATGGACGAACTCATCTCCAAGTGGGGTATCGGTTCGGGCATTTCGCTCTTCATCGCGGCCGGTGTGAGCCAGTCGCTGTTCCAAGGCACCTTGTCTTGGCAGCCGTCGAACGCGGGCCTTGGCAACCACTACAACCCCATCACGAACCCGCCCGTCGGGGCCATTCCCATGGCGGGATACGTGTTCTGGAACCGTGACTTGCAAAGCATGGTGCATGGGCAAGGCTTCGAGAACGTCTTCATCGGCGGCGGCAACTTCCCCAACCCACTCATCGCCTTCTTCGGCACGATCATGATCTTCATGTTCGTGGTCTACGCGGAAGCAAGCCGCATCGAGTTGCCCCTCGCGCACGGCAAGGTCCGCGGCGCCCGCGGCCGCTACCCGCTGCGCCTCATCTACGCCTCGAACATCCCGGTCATCCTGATGGCCGCGCTGCTCGCGAACATCAACATCTTCAGCCTGCTTCTCTGGCAGCACCCAACGTTCAGTCACATCCCCGGCATCGGCCACTCCTGGTGGGTCGGCACGTACGAGACCGGCGGCGGCTCGACGCAGCCCATCGCCGGCGGCGCCTGGTACCTGCAGCAGTTCCGAGGATTGTCCGATTGGTTCCTGCCCCTGTTCGACCCGCGCTACAGTGGGCTTGCCCACGGCCACGTGTGGTGGCAGATCCTCATCAAGATCACGTTGTTCCTGGGCCTCTTCATCGGCGGCTCCATCATGTTCGCCAAGTTCTGGGTCGACACGACGAACATGGGCCCCCATGACGTGGCCAAGCAGATCGAGAAATCCGGCATGCAGATTCCCGGCTTCCGCCGTGACCCGCGCGTGCTGGAGAAGGTCCTCGAACGCTACATTCCAACTCTTACCATCATCGGTGGTGCGACGGTCGGTGCTCTGGCAGCCGTTGCCGACATGATCGGTACCGTCGGCCAGGCGTCCGGTACTGGATTGCTGCTCTGCGTCGGCATTTTCATGAGGATGTACGAGCAGATTGCGAAGGAACAGGTCATGGAAATGCACCCCGTGCTCCGTGGCTTCTTCGGCGCGGAATAGCGCGCAGCGCGTTCCGCCGACGGGAGCCGGAGCCGGGCGCATCCAGGCCAGGTTCCCGCAATGTGCTCGCAGCGAGGCCCGCAGGGCCGAGCGGACCTACGGCTGCGCCTCAGCGCGGCCGTAGGGCACGAAGGGCGACGCCGCAGCGTCGCCCGACAGCAGATTGCGAAGGAACAGGTCATGGAGATGCATCCGGTTCTGCGCGGCTTCTTCGGGGCCGAATAGCGCGCAGCGCTTCGGCCTTCGAAGGCCGTGCAGAACAGCGCGCCCGAGCGATGCGAAGCGAGCGTGGGCAAGCGGACCCTGCGGTTGCGCTTCAGCGCGACCGCAGGGGTGGCGAGCGACGCCGCAGCGTCGCGAGCCGTGCTCCGTGGCTTCACCCGACCCTGCGCAACATTCAGGAAAGCCCGGGTTGGTCAGGCGAAACCTTGTCGGCCCTCAACGTCGGCCAGCCCCGCCGCTCGTACGCCCACCCCGAGCCCTACCAGCGGTACCGCCAGCCCCTGCAGGCCAAGTGGAGGCCATTCATCCTGGAGCGTGACAAACGGCGCTGCCGCGTGTGCGGTGGCCGGGACGACTTGGAGATGGCGCACATCACGGATGCCGTCGCGTTCGTCCGCGCCGCCGGGTCGCACCGCGGCGTGACCTTCTCCTACCGCTGGGACAACCTCATGACGCTCTGCGATGGGTGCCACGCCGTGAGCCATTCGCATCGATGGAGGGCGGAGGACGTGCCCCGCCGGGAGGCCGTGGCCGCGCTCCAGGAACAATTGCGCGGGCTGCGCGGTTGGTCGTCGCCGTTTGCGGTCTTGCCCCCTGCCCTCGTCCCACCCGCCATGGCACCGCGCCGCAGCTTCCACGACACCATCCGGCTGTCGCCGCTGCTGCCCTTCCCGACCTTCGCCCGTTACGCCGCGGATGGCGGGCTCGTATTCGGGGATGCGGAGGCCTCTCCCGGGCAAGGCCATCTTCCCCTAGTGGCCGGGCCCTCGGGCTTTTGAGGGATGCTGGCGTTTGCCCGACCCGTGTTGATGGGTCGGCGGTTCACTGTCCTGAACCTTGCCGCCGTTGCCGTCGGCGCGGTCGCTGGGCTCGCCGCAGTCGGCCTGCGCTATGCCATCAGTTGGGTGCAGCGCGTCGCGTTCCAGGGTGATGCAGGGGCCGCGACACCGCGCGAGGAGAACACGTTCGTGGTGTCCCGCTGGGGCTGGCTCGTCATCCTCGTGCCAGCCCTGGGCGGCCTCGCCATCGCAGCCATCCGCCGGTACTGGCCCGCCATCCGCCAACACGGCGTCACGGAGGTCATGGCGGCCGTGCAGGCCAAGGGCGGCATCCTGCGTGCGCGTTCCAGCGTCGGCCATGCACTCCTGTCCGCCATCACCGTCGGCACGGGGGGCTCGACGGGGCGCGAGGGCCCCATCGGCTACATCGGCGCGACCTTG
This sequence comes from bacterium, assembly GCA_040390065.1. Taxonomy (GTDB): domain Archaea; phylum Thermoplasmatota; class E2; order JACPAO01; family JAHFTW01; genus JAHFTW01. The sequence continues at coordinate 402,081 of JAZJZE010000001.1, forward strand.
GGCTCCAGTGTGGCGCGCCGCCTCGGCCTGACTCCACGCGACATCAAGATCCTGCTCGGCTGCGGTTTCTCCGCTGGCATCGCCGCGAGCTTCAATGCCCCGCTTGGCGCCGTCCTCATGGCCCTCGAGCTCATCGTCCCCGAGTTCTCCACGCACGCGTTCATCCCGTTGGTCGGCGCCACCGTCGTCGGTGTCACCATAGGCAACATGCTGCTTGCCGGCCACGCCACGTTTGCCGTGCCCGCCTTCGTCTTCCATTCCTCGTGGGAACTCATCCTGTACGTCGTCGTTGGCATCGTCTGCGGCTTCGCCGCCGTGGCCTTCATCCGCCTCATCGCCTGGACTTACTACGCCTGGGCCAAGTCGCGTATGGCCGATTTCGCCAAGCCGGTCCTCGGAGGTCTGCTCGTCGGCATCCTCGGCTTCACCATGTTCTGGGCCACGTCGCGCAGTTCCACCATGCATGACTACCACGTCTTTGGTACGGGCTATGCCACGATGACGAACGTGCTGGCCACCCCGGCCGACGCGTACGCCCCATTGTTGCCGATCCTGGCCATCCTCGTCTTGGCCAAGCCGATTGCGACTGCGATCACCATCGGCTCCGGTGGCGCCGGCGGCATGTTCTCCGTCAGCCTCTACCAAGGCGCATTGTGGGGCGGCCTCATCGGCATTGCAGGGCATGCAATCGCCCCGTCCATCGTCGTCAACCCGGCCTCGTATGCCCTCGTGGGGATGGGCGCCTTCTATGCTGCCTCGACGCGCGCCACCTTGACAGCCATCGTCATGATCACGGAACTGACGCGCGACTACGCCATCGTGGCGCCCCTCATGCTTGCCGCCGTCACCGCCGACGCAGTCTCCGTCCGCCTCTCCAAGGAGACCGTGTACACCCTGAAGCTCACGCAGACCGGCGTCATCTACGAGCACGACCGGGTACAGAGTCCGTTGGACTTCCTCGTCGTGCGCGACGTCATGACCAAGGAGGTGCACGGACTCCCCTCCGACCTGTCGGTGGGCGAAGCCTTCAACCGCATGATTGACTTGGGCCACACGGGATACCCTGTTCTGGGCCCCGACGGGAAGCTGAAAGGTGTGGTGACCAGGCGAGACCTCTCCAAGCAGCTGCATGCCGGAAAGGGGGCGGAATCGCTTGGAAACGTCATTTCGGGCCTCACCATCACAGCCCTTGCCGGCGAGACGTTGTACCGCGCCCGCGACCGGCTGCACCGCGAAGGCATCGGCCGCCTCGTCGTCGTCGACGCCGTCGACCGCACGCAGATCGTCGGCATCCTGACCCGGAGCGACCTCCTGCGCGCCGAGGCCGAACGCGGCGTCGAGCACGAGGACGAGTGGTCGTGATGATCCGCCACCCATCCCTGCAGGACCTGTCGCGCGACCACCACGCGATGCTCCTGCATGCCCAGCGCCTCGCGCACGCCGCCGACCGCACGCCGCAGGACGCCCTCAACGCCAGCCGCTCGTTCCTGTCGTTCTGGACGGGGTCGCTTCTCGACCACGTGGAGGAGGAGCAGTTCCACGCCGTCGAGTCCGCGACGGAGACGGCCATCCAGGGTCGCTACGCGCAGATCCACGAGGTGCTGCGTGGCGCCGTCGACCAGTTGCGCATCACGCTCATGGACCCGCAGTATTTCCGCGCCACCGTGCGCGCCGTCTCGGACGCCCTCAAGGCCCACGTCTCCTTCTGCGAGGCGACACTGTTCTTCGACCTTCAGACCAACGTCCCGGAAGGCGAGCTCAAGCGCCTCGGCGCCGAGATGACGAGCTACCGGCGCAAGCGCCGACCCAACTCCATCGGTCCCAACGCCACCGAGAACTGCTATCTCGGCTGAGTGCGCTTGCCGCGCAGCAGTACCAGCAGGATGAGTGCGACGAGGACCGCGCCCACGATGGCGGCCACCGCGAGCGTCGTGCCCGCCGGCCAGGAACTTCCCGCCGTCGCCTCGACAGGGCGCGACCGGCTCGTGTCGCCGACATCGAAGGAGCGTTGCACATGCTGCGTCGCGTCTTCGCCCGTAACCGCCAGGTCGGCCGTGTAGCGCGCGCCCGGGGCGTAGCGGTGAACGACCGGCTTTGCGGAGTCAAGGACCACATGCGGCGAGCCGTCGCCGAAGTCCCATTCGTACGACGCGCCGGCCGCGGTCGGCGTCAGGGTCACCGTGCCGTCGACCAGGACCGCCACCGTGAAGGCCGGTGCCGGCGCAGCCCCGGCTAGTGCGACGACCTTCGTCACGGCGACCGTGGAGGCGCGGCCGTCCGACACCTCGAGGGCGAACTCGAGTTCAGCGCCAGGCGGCGCATCGGGCATGACGAAGGTGGGCTTGTCCGACGTGGCGGCTTCGAGGGCCACGGGAGGGCCGCGCCATTGCGTCCAGCGATAGGTGATGGCATCGCCGTCCGCATCGCCCGAGCCTCGCGCGTCGAGCGTCACGACGGTGCCCGGGATGGCCTCGCCGCCGCTTGCCTTCGCGGTCGGGTCGTGGTTGGCCGAGAGGACCGTGACGCGCGCCATGGCGGCTTCAGAGTCCTTTCCGTCCTTCGACACGACCAGCGTGAAGTAGAGGTATTCAGCATCGTTCCCGTCGGGCGCAGGCGCCGTAAACGAGGGCTTTGCCTTGTCGGAGCCGGCGAGGTTGACCGTGGGGCCGAAGAACTGCGTCCAGCGGAAGGTCACGCCGGCCGTCGGGCTCGAAGCGGACAACGTGACGGAGGCGCCGGCATCGACGGTCTGGGCAGGTCCCGCGTCGGCGACGAGCGGCTGCTCGACGGGTGGGTCGGTCGGGGCCGGCGGCGGTGGCGGTGGGGGCGTCGGTGGCGGCAGGGGCTGCGGCTGTTGGCCCGCGACGACGGTGACCTGCTGGACGACGCTTGCCCAGCCGCACTGGTCGTCCTGCACGGAGAGGCGCACGGGGAACGAACCCACGGAGTGGAAGGTGTGCACGATGATGGGGCCGGCGCCGCCGGATGCATCGCCGAAGTCCCAGAGCCATGCCGTCATGCCGCCTTCTGCGTCCGTCGACGTGTCATGCAATAGGACGGGTTCGCCGACGGCGGCGGTCTGCGGGTTTGCCTGGAAGTGCGCGACTGGCGGCGTGTTGGCCCCGACCGTCAGTGTGACGGCGACGGGCGCGGAGTCGTAGGTCCCGTCATTGTCGCGATACGTGAACGTGTCCGTGCCGGTGAAGCCGTTGGGAGGTGTGTATGTGAAAGCGCCCGAGGAGAGCAGGTTCACGGAGCCGCCCTGGCCGGTTGCTCCCGCGAATGCATTGGCAGTATACGACATGCCCGTCGGCATTGCATCGTTGCCAAGCACGCCCGACGCGGGGACCGTCTTGGGGCAATTCTTGTAGGCGGCGACGCTGTCCGGGGACGCCACGGGCGCGTTGCCGTCCGCGATCGTCACGGTCCCGGCACCTGGGCTGCCTACGACGTAACTCGTTCCGGCGCTGGCGGTGGCGATGACGGTTTCCGCGGCCTCGTCGGCGAGGTCCACGGCGGGGACGATGGTGTACGTCGTGGAGGTCTGGCCGACGGGGATCGTGATCGTCGCGGGTGGGCTCGGGTAATCCGTGCCCCCCGTTGCCGTCCCGGTGAACGTCACGGTGACGACGAGGGCGGGGCCGATCTTGTCGCGCGTGAGCGTGAAGACGCCCGATACGGGTCCGACTTCGGAGGCGCTCGCCGTGGTTGCATCCAACGTCACACTGTAGTCGTCGTCGGCGATGGTGACAGTCGCGGCATCGTCGGGCGAGGCCGCCAGGAAGAACGCGGCATCCGTCTGCAGCGTCACGGTGACGCTCTCATCGGTTTCCACTGTGCTGTCATCGATGGGAGCGATGGTCACGTCGACGAAGGTGTTGCCGGCGAGGATGGTGGCGGACGTCCCGAGACTGGCGTAATCCGTGCCGGGCGTCGCCGTGCCGGACACGACGAACGTCACGACCTGGGCCGCAGACGTGTCCCCTCCCGTCCGCGAGATGCGAACGGTGCCATCCGTGGGGCCTGTCTCGCTGGCTGCGGCGACGAGGGCCGCAATGGAGACGGTGGGCAGGTCGTCGTCCACGATGGACACGGTTGCCGCATCATCCGGCGCGGCGGCCACGGTGTATCCGGTCCCGGCGGTCAGCGTCAACATGACCGTCTCGGAGGATTCGTCGAGCAGGTCGTCGACGGGAGTCGCCTTGACTTGGACTGTGGCTTCGCCTGCATTGAAGTGCACGGGCGACGCGAGTGAGGTGTAGTCAACACCGCCGCCCGTTGCCGCCCCGGAAAGAGCGTAGTCGACGTCGAGGGCGAGGTCCGCGTTGCTGCGTGTCAGCGTGAAGACGCCGTCGACGAGGCCGGCCTCCGCTGCGTCCGCGGTGTTGGCCACAGAGACGGTCGGGTCGTCGTCGTCGAGGAGGTCCACGCTCGCCGAAGCCGTGGGCCCCGCCGTGTAGGGCTCAGACGTGTCCGTGAGGACCAGGACGATCGTCTCGGTCGACTCGTCGTCCGCGTCGTCCAAGGCGGCTACGCTGAGCGTCGCGCTCGCCGACCCCGCGGGAATCGTCAAGGTGCCGCTCGTACCGGCGTACGGCATAGTGAAGTCGCTGCCGGCCGAGGCCGTCCCGCCGTCGATGGTGTAGTCCACGTCGACATCGTACGTGAGATCGGGTCCGCGCGTGAACGTGAAGACGCCACTTACCGGACCGTTCTCGTCGGCATCCGTCGTCCCGGCCACCGTCACGACGGGATCGTTGTCCTTGATCACGACATCCACGTCGGAGAACGTGGCGCCCGTGTACGCCGAGGAGGGAAGGTTGCTGGAGACGGTTCCGCTCACGTGGGCCGTGCTGGGGTTCGCCTCGTCGACCGAATCGTCGACCACCGTGACGACCACGGGTTTGCTAAGCGGCCCCAGATTGTCGAAGGTCAAGACGTTCTGGTCGCCGACCATGACCGGGTCGGTGTCCACGGTTTCCTGCCCATCGGGGCTGAGCGTCACGGTGACCGTCTCGCCGGGAGCCGGTGTGGAGCCCAACTTGACGTCGAACGTCGCCGTCGTCGCGGGCGTTGCCTCGCTGAGGTCGACGCTATCGGGGTCGGCGCTGACGCCGGACACGTCGTCGTCGTGCACCGTGACGCTCGTCGACGGAACCGTCATGCTCGAGTACTGCGACGTCAGGCTGGTGCTCGAGACCGTGTGCCGGATGGTCGTCGTGATCGGGTCCGCTTCGGCGATCGTGTCGTCGATGGCCTGGACGGTGATGGGTTGCGCCGTCTGCCAGTTGCCATCGTCGAACTGGACGCTGGTTGGGGAAATCGACAACTGCGAGCTCCCAGAGCCCGGGTCCTCGCTGATGGTGACCGTCACGATCTCGCCAGGCGCCGGAGAACCGGACAAGCGGATGCCGTAGCCGTCGTCCGGCCCGCCCTCGGTCACGGTGAGCGTGGCAGCACCCTGCAGAAGGACGCCGTCGGAGTTCTGCATGAGGAGCGAGAAGTCGTCGAGGTAGATGTGCACCCCGCTCGGCCAGTCGGGGTAGTCGGGGGCGGCGTCCCAATCCCGGTGGAAGACCTGGATGTACAGGTTCAGGATGCGCGCGGTCGGGTACTTGTTCTGCACGTCGCTTTGCAGGAGGGCGTTGCACGGCGGCACGCACGTGCTGCACTGGGCGTCCGTGTCATGGAACTTGATGGACGGGTCTGTCGATGAGAAGACGATCTGTTGCCAGCCTCCGGTGTTGGCGGGCCAGGAGGGAATCAACGGGAAGCCTTCGGCCTGCACGATGCATGCGTCAGGCTGGGAATCCTCGTTGATATCGATGCGGTAGAAGAACTGGTAGCCGGCGTTCTCCTGGGCCCCGGGTCCGGTGGGCACGTTGTGCCAGGCCGAGAACGATTGCATATCGGCGAGCTTGCCGCCAAGCGCGCTTGGCCACAGCTTGATGGATTCGACGGCCGACCAACTTGTCGTTGGGCCGGGGACGCCGAGGTCGACGGCGCACGAGTCCCCGTGGACCTGGCCGTCGTCCGGGGCAGGGCCCGAGCCGGTGTTGCAAGCCGGGCCAAGCGTGGCTTGCGTCTGGTGCCCCACCGTGGTGGTCCAGTCGTCGATGCTTGGAACGATGCCGAGTTCGAAGCCGTAATCCGGCCCGGCCGGGCCTTCCACCTGGCCATTGACCAGCCCTTCGTAGACCGCCTGCGCGGAGGGGGCGAGGGTGGCGAGGACAGCCGCTGCCGTGATGGCGATGAGCGCCCTGGAGAGGAGGCGGCTCATCGGCATGGGGGTCGGGCGGGGGGTCGTCATTCAGTCACCATCGCTGGGCCGAGGCTGGCATCGGTGCCCGCCTTCAGGTCCCAGCCCATAAAGGCTTGCAACCATATACCATTTTTGGGCCGACCCGTCAGTTTCCCAAGCCAAGCATCGACGCAACGTTCCGGGATTGCGCCTTTTCGGGCATTCATGAGGTCCGAGACCAGCTTCCATCCAACTCGCAGTCGATGCCGGCCGCCCGTCCGGGGGAATGCGGCGTCCAGGTTTACAACGGGGGGCGCCGTGCCCACTGCATGGCCAAGCCCGCCACCCGGCGCGAACCCAAGGAACTGCTCGCGTCCTGTGGCATTCGCGAAGCGACCGTCGCCGGCTCCTCCGACGGCAAGTCCTGGTTCGCCCATGGCCCATTGCACGAGGTGCGTTCGCCGATCGATGGCGTCCTGCTGGCCAAGGTGCGGGAATCGTCTGCGGCGGACTACGAGAAGACCGTGCGCTCGCTCCACAAGGCGTTCGATGCGTGGCGGACGGTGCCGGCGCCGCAGCGGGGCGAAGTGGTCCGTCTCTGGGGTCAACTGCTGCGCGAACGCAAGGAACCGCTCGGTCGCCTCGTCTCCCTCGAGATGGGCAAGTCTCTCCAGGAAGGCCTCGGGGAGGTCCAGGAGGTCATCGACATCTGCGACTTCGCGCTTGGCCTGTCCCGTACGCTGGGCGGCCGGACGATGCCGTCGGAGCGGCCGCAGCACCGCATGATGGAGCAATGGCATCCCCTTGGCGTCGTCGGCATCATCACGGCCTACAACTTCCCCATGGCCGTCCACGGATGGAATGCCGCACTTGCCCTCGTCTGTGGCGACACCGTGCTGTGGAAGCCGTCCGAGAAGGTGCCGCTGTCCGCCATCGCCCTCCACAAGGTCCTCATGGAGGCATGCAAGAAGGCCGGCCATCCTGGAGTCGCAGGCCTCGTCGTCGGCCGCCGCGACCCGATCGGCCACCTCATGGTCAACGACAAGCGCATCCCTCTCATCTCTGCCACGGGCTCGTGCCGCATGGGCCGCGAAATCGGCAAGGCCGTGGCGGACCGCTTCGGCCGCACCATCCTCGAACTCGGCGGCAACAACCCCGTCATCGTCGCCCCCTCGGCAGACCTCGGCATCGCCTTGCGCGCCGTGCTGTTCGGCGCCGTCGGCACGGCCGGGCAACGCTGCACGAGCACGCGGCGCCTCATCCTGCACAAGTCCATCGCCGCGGAATTCAGGAAGCGCCTGCTTGCCGCCTACGGGCAGGTCAAGGTCGGCGACCCCCTCGACCCCAAGAACCAGATGGGACCGCTCATCGACCAAGCAACCGTCAAGATCTTCCTGGCCGCCGTCGCGCAAGCCAAGAAGGAGGGGGGCAAGGTTCTCGCCGGAGGCAGCGCCATCCCTGGCCTCGGCCCGTGCTACGTACAGCCCACCATCGTGCAGGCACCCAAGGGCAAGTTCCCGCTAGCGCAGGAGGAGACCTTCGCGCCGGTCCTGTACGTCTTCGAGTACGGCGCCTTCGACGAGGCCCTTGCCATCCACAACGGCGTGCGGCAGGGACTCAGTTCCGCCATCTTCACGAACGACGTGCGCGAGATGGAGACCTACCTCTCCGTCGTCGGCTCCGACTGCGGCATCGCAAACGTCAACCTCGGCACCTCGGGCGCAGAAATCGGCGGCGCCTTCGGGGGCGAGAAGGAGACGGGCGGCGGTCGCGAATCCGGCAGCGACTCATGGAAGCAGTACATGCGGCGCCAGACGAACACCGTGAATTACGGCAAGACGCTTCCACTGGCGCAGGGAATCAAGTTTGAGGTGTGAACTGGCATCTGCCGTTTCTGGTCTTCCCCGCGTTCCTGGTCTTCCAGGTTAAGCCGTCGTCGCTGCATCCGTCTTCGTCGGCAATTCGCAGAATTCGGCTTCCTTGTCCTCGACGTAGATCTCGACGTGCCCGAACTCTTTCGTCTCGACGGTGATGTGGATGCGGTTGCCGCCCCGCATGAGGCGGCCCGGAAAGTGGAGGGTTGCTTCCTGGCCCTTGCGGAAGACGAAGGGCTTCGACTCCGCAATGGAGGACAGGTCGAGGTGGTCCATGCCGATGTCACTGGGCTTGTATGAGATGCCGTTGACGACGACGTGGGGAGGGGCAAGGATGGTGGCGACCCGCAGCGGGTTCTGCAGGGTGAAGGCAAAGCGGCCGTCGCCTGTCTCACGGAGGCTCCCGCGCTTGTAGAGGCGGCGCAGCAGGAACTCCGGGACAATCACGCCCTAGAATGGACGCGCGAAATGATAGGCATTGCCTTTGGGGTACGGGCCGCTACTGCAATTGCGCGCCGGTCAGCACGACCTTGCCACGCAGGGCCCCCGTGTCCAGCGTGAGGCGGAACCAGTACGTGCCCGGTCCGACGACGTTGCAGTTGGTCGACGTCTGGGGGTTCCCGAGGTTGATGCCGGCGGCGCCGTAGGCTGTGAGGTGCAAGTCCATGCATCGGACGCCGTTTCCGCCCGTCACGTGCAGTCCCTGGCCGTAGCCTCCGTCGACGGTGAAGTCGACCTTGACCTCGCGCCGCTGGTCGACGTGGAAGTAGAAGGTGGCGCCGCGACCCGACGCGAGTGTGAACGTGGACGCATCGTACACGTGGTTGTTGGCTGCCGCAAGCGGGGTGACCATCAGGCAAAGGGCGAGGGCAACGAAGAGCCGCATGCCCTCTGCTCCGTTTGTGCCGGGGTATAACCTGATTGGCGGACGCGCACAAAATTAGTGGGCTCGATGAAATCTTCAGCGACGCGACCAAGCGCGCGGCCCAATGGTCGATTCAACCCTGTTGCGGCGTCATCTCGCCAGCGGTCTGCGGGCTTTGGAAGTCGACGAGGGTGCCGCGTAGGGTCTGCAAGTCGATGAGAGGCATCCTGCACGGGTCCGGCGTGAAGTTGAGCATCTTCTGGTACGACGTCTGGCTCTGCCACGTGCCGCAGTTGACCATCTGCACGCCGCGGTACATCTCGATGCCTGGGACGTGCACGTGGCCGGTGACGAACAGGTCCGGGACTTCCGAGATGACGAGGTAATCGTGGTGTTCCGGCGCCACCGGTGTTTTGTCGCCGTAGATGGGGGCCAGGTGGCGACTCTGCAGCATCTGCTTCATGGTGGCAAGCGGCTTGTTGAACTCCAGGTGCCGCGTCGCGACGGCGAAGTCGATGAGGCTGTTGCCGTGGTAGCCCAGGGTGGTGACCCCGTGCAAGCGGAACGTGGCAGGATTCGCCACGAAGCGCGCCTTGTGGTGGTCGAAGCGGTTGCGCACCTCGGCGGCGAAGGCGGGCTGCGGTTCCGCGGGTCGGCTTGCGTCGTGGTTCCCAGGTTGGACGACGATCTCGACGTGGTCGGGGACGGCGGCCATCCAGTCACCGAAGGCGCCGTACTGGTCGTAGATGTCCGGGATGGAGAGTTCGTGTTGTTGCCCGGGGTAGATGCCGACGCCGTCGACGAGGTCGCCCGGGATGACGAGGTACTTGACGCGGCCCGCGGCATCGCGTTCGCGCTTCGAGCCGCCATGCCCCGACAGCCAGCGCAGCATGCGGGTCCAGTTCTCGGCGAGGAATGTCTTGCTGCCGACGTGGATGTCGGACAGGAACGCCGCCATGACGGGCACCTCGGCGCCGCGCTTGCGATCGTGGTCAGGGATGGGGACGTCGGGGCGCAGGATGGCCTCGATGTAGAGCATGTCGCCTTTCGCGCTGGCCGAGCCCTGCACGCCGATGACCTCGTCGGGGACGAGCGTGTCGGCCATGGCCATGAGGGCCTCGTCGCTGTTGCGCACCAAGCCGAGGATGGCGCCCGTCTCGTCCTCCAGTTCGACGCGCTTGTGGCCGCTCTTCGTGGTACCGACTTCGACGACCATGCCGATGACCTGCACGTCGCGTGCCCCCGCACGGATGCGTTCGACTGCCGTGGCGTTGCGCATCTCGCGGCGGCCGCGCAGCATCTTGGCGATCTGCCGGTAGCGGTCCTGGAAGTAGGCGGTGAAGTCTGCCGTCGTCCCCTCGCATGTCGACGAGCCGGTCATGTCGGCCACGACCTCCAGCCGGCCGGCATACTCGGCGGCCACGGGGCGCCAATCGCCACGCGGTTCGATGCGCATCGGCTGGCGAGGCGCCGGCGCTTGCGGTGCAGGGGTCATGTCGGCGTCATCGTCGGTTTCGTCGCCGTCGGACTCCTCGGAGGGTGCGTTGTCGTACACTAGGCCAGCGGCGCGGCGGAGTGCGTCCTTGCGGGCCCGTTCGGCCTCGGGGTCTGCCGTCCGGGGCGGCGGGGGAGGGCCGGTCCTTTCGCGCTGCTGCTCCTCGATGCGGTTCCACATCTCGCGGTCGAAGTGGAACGGCACTTCGCGCAGGCCAGAGAGGACGGCCTGCGCCCGCACCGGCCCGTCGGGGGATGCGCCCAACTCGGCCAGAAGCGCCGGTTCCGCAAGGGCGCCGTGCGACTCGAAGAGGGCCACGAGGTCGACGGCGCGTCGGCCTGCGGCCTGCGGCTCAAGGCTCGCCGTGGCATCCATCCCATTGCGTCCAAGTGCCGCCGCGCGGAAAAGCCTACTCCAGGCCGGCGAGGATTGTCGCGACCGCGGCGACGGCCTGCTCGTTGTGGCTTGGCTCGAGGAAGTGGCCGGCGCCCTCGATGACGGCGACGTGCGCCGGGCGCGAAAAGGCGGCCGCCAACGTCTGCGCATCGGCAAGCGGCACGAAGCCGTCGCGGTCGCCGACGACGATGTCCGTCCGAGCGGCCACGCGGGGGGCGTCGTCGACGGGGCGCAACTTGGATTCGGACAGCGCAAGGGGCGTGCCGATGAGGACGAGGCGCAGGGGCTTGCGCAGCGTGGCAAGGCGGCATGCGACGGCGCCGCCGAACGAGTAGCCCACGACGATGGGGACCTTGCCTGTCTCTGCCGCCATGGCGTCGAACACTGCAGCCGCGTCGTCGACCTCGCCTGGACCCGAAGCGTATGCCCCCTCGCTGCGGCCGACCCCACGGAAGTTGAACCGCACGACGCGGAAGCCGGCCTCGGCCAGCCCCTGCGCTACGTCATGCACGAGACGGCTGCCCATGGTGCCGCCCCACTGCGGATGCGGATGGAGGAGGAGGACCGGCTGCCCGTCTTCCGGCCCGTCGAAGCGAGCATCGAGACGCCCCGCAGGCCCTTCCACGAAGCGGGACTGCGTTGCATGCGCCACAGGGCGTCCACCGGGGGTTGGCGGTCAAGCGTTGCGGCCTTGTCGGACAGGATTATGCATGGCTGGGCCCATGGCGGTGCGTGCAATGTTTTCGTTGTGCAAGCGCAGCGCGCGCCACCTGTTGCTTCTGCGGCAACGCCGTGTGCGGCGACCATCGACAGAACAGCCGCATGGTGTACGGCTGGATGGCAACCGGTTCGGGCGGCTGGGGCCGCGTGCCGCGGACGCAGTACGACCTGATCACGGTCCCTGACGCCGCGTGGTGCGGCGCGTGCCACCCCGAGGCAGCGACGAAGGAGTGAGCAACGGTCGGGCCGATGGTTTCGCTGGATGACGGGCATGGTGCGATTCGAACGCACGACAGTCGGCTTAGAAGTCCGGTGCCTTATCCTGGCTAGGCTACATGCCCAAGGGGAAGTGCAGACTTCTCATCTTCTGGGCACGAGGCTTTCGGCCATGGGCAGGCATCCATCCGGCGCCGGGGATTTGGCATTGCCGTTCCCGCGCCTCGAGTGGGCTCGCTCGGATTCGAACCGAGGACCTCCCGGTTATCAGCCGGGTGCTCTACCAGTCTAAGCTACGAGCCCGCGGGTCGGGCGACTTAGGGGTGGATTATAAGCGGTTCGACCCCCGGCCTCCAGTTGCCCCAAGCATACCGTTATGCCCCCCTCCCAGTGTGGAGGTGCAATGGCCACCTCGAAGAACGAGCCCACCAGCACGCCGCGCAACCTGACCTCCTCCGGATCGACCCGGATGTTCATCCTGCTCCTCGGTGTCGCGGTCGTCATCGGCGCCTTCGTCGCCCCCTGGTGGACGCGCGGCGTCACCCTGAACCATGACTGCGCCTACAACGAGGCCGCGCAGGACTGCCCGCGCTCGTCCGGCGGAGTGTCCTTCGGCGGCGCAGGCGTCCCCGGCATCGAGGGCCTGTTCCTCAACTACGGGCCGTTCCACACCCCGACGGCCAGTGGCATCGGCACCGATGCGAGCCGCGAGACGGCGACGAGCGTCCTCGGCATCGGCGCCGTCACCGCGACCCTCTTCGCAGTGGCCGGCCTCGTCGTGCGTGGCCTCACGGCGACGGGTCGCATCACCACCAGCGCCAACCTGCCCGTCCGCCTCGCCATCGTCGCCTTCAGCGCCGGTCTCTTCACCGTGCTTTGGGCGACGTTCTTCCTGCCGCTTCTTGGCAACGGGCCCGGCATGCTGTGGGGCAGCAACTTCAGCGGCAGCCAGAACCTCGGCATCTTCTACGACTCGCGGTTCGCCAACGTCGGCTACTACCTCGGCATCATCGGCTTCGTGGGCCTCCCCGCCTACCTCTGGGTCGACGCCGTCGCCGCCCGCAACGCCACCGGCGTCTCGACGGGCAACTGGCAAGCCGGCGACGCATCCCCCATGGCGTGAAGCCAACCTTCATTCGTTCCCGGCCGTGTCGCCTCACGGGCCCCGCCCAGTGACACCATGAGCCGAACCCTGCGCATCGCCGCCCTTGCGGCCGCCATCCTCGCATTGTACATGCTGCAGCCAGCAGCCGCCAACCCGCTGCCGTACACCATCACCACCAACACCAGCGACACGAACGGCGATGGCATCCCCGACCCCTCTGCCGGCATCGCCGGAGGCATGACGTGCGGCTGCTACTGCGCCGTCACGACGACGACCGTCGACCTGCAGGCCGTCGGCCAGGACGTCTACGTGTACAACCAGGACGGCGGCTGCACCATGGACCGCAGCGCCACCGTCACCTCCGGCGACGTCGACCCCTACGCGACTCCAAGCGTGACGTACTCCAGCACGTGCTGGGGCCCCTGCCCAGAGTAGTCGTACCACCCTTTCCCCCTTCTCCAAACCCTTTTCATGCACTCCCATGTCGCGCAGCCTACCGGGCGAGTAGATCAGCTGGTAGATCGCTGCCTTCGCAAGGCAGAGGCCGGGGGTTCAAATCCCTCCTCGTCCACCTTTGCAGTCAAGGAGGCGCGAAGCGCCCTTGCTGCCAAATGGTGGCGAGGAGGGTTTGCCTGGGGCCGAAGGCGCTGGGTGACGGGGCACTCGGGCATGCCGGGCCGCGCCGGCGGATTCGTCCTCTCTTGGAGATTTGGTCCTCCGGCGCCCTAGCCTCGAAATCCGTGGGCCAGCCCGTGGCCATGCCGATACGGCTTTGGCCGACCTCCCCTTGGCTTGGCCGTAGCCATGGCCAGCCTGGAACGCTTCCTCATCGTCGATGACGCGCCCGCGGTGCGTCTCTTGCTGCGGCGCCTGCTCAACAAGTACGGCGTCAACGACGGCCAGATCCGCGAGGTTGGCGACGGCAAGGACGTGGAGGCGGCCATGAAGTCGTTCCGCCCCACGGTCGTGCTCATGGACATGGAGATGCCCGGAATGGGCGGCGAGGAGGCCGGCTCGAAGGTGCTCTCCGGCGGCGAGGCCGTCCGCGTCGTCATCGTGAGCGGCTATGACAAGCAGGATCCCCGCGTGCGCCGCCTGGTCCAGATGGGCGCATTCGACGTGCTCACGAAGCCCGTCCATGCATCCGATGTCGAGCGCTTGCTTGCGCAACTGGCCCGTGACGAACCGGGCCTCGGCCGCATCGCCTAAGTCAACTCTCGGGGACGAGGGCTTTCTGGCGGGCCGCGATGATGGCCGCCAGGGACTCGATGCGCACGGGCTTGGCGACGTAATCGTCCATGCCGGCGTCGATGCAGCGCTCGCGGTCCCCGGGCATGACGTCGGCCGTCATGGCGACGATGAACGGGCCGCCGGTATCGTGCGTTTCGCGGATGGTGCGCGTCGCCTCGAGGCCGTCCATGACCGGCATCTGGATGTCCATGAAGACGAGGTCGTAGGTCTTTGCCGCCACGGCGTCGACGGCTTGCTTGCCGTTGCCGGCGATGTCGGCCTTGCAGCCCAATTTTTCCAGCATGCGCACGGCGACCTTCTGGTTCACGAGGTTGTCTTCGGCCACCAGGATTCGTAGCGACGAGGCGGCGGCGATCTTGGCGATGGGGACAACCGGGGCTGCGGAGCCGCGGCCCAGGATGGCGGTTGCGAGAGTATCCAGGAGGTTGGAGCGTTTCACGGGCTTCGTCAGGAAGGCCTGCAGAAGGTTGCCGAGCATGGGCTTCGCGGCCGGCTGGTCGCCGATCGAGCTCGCCATGATGATGGGCAGTTCTTCGCGCCCGCGCAGTTTTCGCATCTCGGCCGCAAGTTCCATGCCGTCCATCTTCGGCATCTGGTGGTCGATGATGGCCGCGTCGTATCGTTCGCCGGCCTTGATCCACTCGAGCGCCTGCATGGGGTCCTCACTGTCACGGACGTGCATGCCCCACTTCTCGAGTTGCAGGCGGAAGATGCGCCGGTTCGTTGGGTTGTCGTCGACGACCAGGATGTGGCGCCCCGTGAGGCTATCCGCAGCCTTCTCCGAGTCGCTCGAGGCCGGCGTTGGGGCGACGTCGGTGGGCAGCGTGAAGTGGAAGGCGGAGCCCTTGCCTTCCTCGGATTCGGCCCAGATTGTGCCGCCCATGAGTTCGACGAGGCGTTTGCTGATGGCCAGGCCCAATCCCGTGCCGCCGTACGTGCGCGTCGTCGAGGCGTCGACCTGGCTGAACGACTTGAACAGGCGCTCGAAGGCGGCCTTGGGAATGCCGATGCCGGTGTCGCGCACGGTGAACAGGAGTTCCTGGTGGCCGCCTTCGACCGCCTTGGCCGAGATCGCGACGACCACTTCGCCCTTCTGCGTGAACTTCACGGCGTTGGAGAGTAGGTTGAGGAGTACCTGCCGCAAGCGTGCGGCGTCGCCGAAGACGGCGGGCGGGACGCCCTCCTCGATGACGTGGCCGAGGTCGAGGCCCTTGTCCGTCGCCCGGGCGGCCACCAGGTCCAAGGACTCTTCCACGAGGTGCCGCACATCGACGGGCACGTGCTCCAACTCCAGCTTGCCGGATTCGATCTTGGAGAAGTCGAGGATGTCGTTGATGACGGTGAGAAGGTGCTCGCCGCTCGTGCGGATGGTGTTGGCAAATTCTCTCTGCTCGCCGTTCAGGGGTGTGTCAAGCATGAGGCCGGTCATGCCGATGACGGCGTTCATTGGCGTGCGGATCTCGTGGCTCATGTTGGCCAGGAACTCGGCCTTGGCGCGTGCCGCGGCTTCGGCGGCGTGCAGGGCCCGAACACGTTCCGTCACGTCGCGGAAGCTCCACACGCGGCCCACGACGTCGTCGCCGAGGCGCTGCGGGCGGGAGTGCCGCTCGACGATGCGTCCGTCCTTGAACTCGATGACCTCGAAAGACTCCTCCTGGGGGTTGGCGTACAGTTGCTTGACGCGCGTGATGAAGCCGTCCGGGTCCTTGAGCTGGGCCACGACGTACTCGAGCATCTTGGCGTCGTCCCGCGTGCCGAGGACGTCCGGAGGTAGGCCCCACAGGCGGGCGAACTGGGCGTTGACCTGCGTCGTCTTGCCGTCGAGGTCGACGACCAGGATGCCGTCCTGCGTCGCCTCGAGCGTGGCGTGGATGAGCGAGACGGATTTCTGCAACTCGAGCGTTCGGTCCTCGACGCGCAGCGTCAACTGGCGCTCGTTCAGCATGAGCCCGGTCACCATCGCACTGAACGAGGCCTCGAGGTCACGCACCTCGTCCTTGTAGCGCGTCGCCGGCAGCGGCGTGCCGACCTTCTTGGCGATGGTGTGCGCCTGGCTGGTGAGGCGGCGCAGAGGCTTGGTCACGGTACGGCTGGCCACGACGCCGGCGCCGATGCCGCCCAGCAGGACGATGGCGCCGATGGTGAGGATCGTGGACCGGATGGCCGCGATCGGGGCCAGCGCCTCTGCGGTGTCCATCTGGGCGACGAGGCCCCACTGCGGCAGCGCGAGGTACCTGGTTGTCGCGATGACGGACTGGTCGCGGTAGTCCATCGCGTCGGTCGTGGGGCCTTCTCGTCCGGCAAGCGCCTGCACTTGCGGCAGGTTTTCCCGGAACGGCACGATCCGCAGCGGGGCGCCGGGGAGATCACCGCGTGCGGCAAAGAGGAAACCGACCGAGCCATCCGGTTCGGCCTCGGCGAGGACGATTTCGCCCGTCGACCCGAGGCCGGTGCGGTCCTCGATGGTGTCTTCGAGGTCTTGCGCCAAGTCGCCGACGATGAGGACGCCTACCGTGCGGCCGCCAAGGATCACGGGGCCGGACGTACGCAAGTTGGGCTGGCCCTGGCCGTCGCGGTAGAGGTCATGCGTGCGCTTGACGTACAAGCCGAGTTCGTACGGCGTGGAGCCGACTCGCGATGCACCCTCCTGCGTGGTGTCCGTCGATGCGATGACGATGCCGTTGGTGGCCGTGAGCTCTGCATAGTCGAGGTCGGGCAGGGCGAGCTCGGCGTCCCGCAGCACCGCGCGAGCGACATCGCGGTCGTGGAGACGCCCCGGATCGGTTGGCACCTTGAGGCTCCAGGCTGCGGCGCTCGAGCCCAGGTTCGTGTCGGTGGCCATGAGGTCGAGTTCCTGCAGGTGGTGCTCCAGGATGCCTTCGATGCGGGTCTGCTCGACCTCGGCCACGGATTCAAGGTGGTCGCGCACTCCCTTCTCGAGCTGCTGGGCCGCCATGCGGTCGACCGCGGCGCCGAGGGCGACGATGCACACGGCCGTGAGAAGCACGACGAGGACGAGGACGCGGGCCTGGATGCGCATGCGACGGTGGCGCAAGGGGCGTCATCCAGAAGAAGCCGCCGCCTCGGAACGCGCACGATGCTATGCGAAGGGGCAAGCCCGGGTGGCCCTGCTCGGGCGCGCCACACGGTCCGCCTGACTGTTTGCCCTTTGTTCGGCTCCGCTAGACGAAGGGGCAAACGGACTGCTCGCGGCGGCTGCGCAGGTGCAGCAGGGCCAGCCCGGCGGTGTGCAGGGCCCAGATGGCAAAGAGCGCGCCCCAGAACACGTTGCTGGACAGGTCGTGGTCCTTGAGTCCGCTGGCCGCGAGCCAGATGAGGAGGACAAGGATGGTGAGGCCGGCGAGGCGGATGATCATGCCGCGGCGGTCTGGGGCGATCTGGTGGCGCTTGACGCCGATTGCGATGATGATGCCACCCGCAATGTGCGCCACGATGAGGAGCGAAACGGCGATGACCGCGGCCATTTCGGACTTGTAAAGCAGGATGGGGATGAAGGCGACCGTGGTGACCGCGATGAGGATGGTCTTGAGCAGGAATTGGCGACGCTGGTAGAACAGCCATGCCGGCGTGGGGGGCGCCGTCGTCGGGGCGGTCTGGTCCAGGTCGGCCACGGCGCCGGCTGGGGGTCGCGGTTATTTCACGGCTTTCCTGGGCGGGCATTGACATGTCAGAGCCGCGTCGCGCTTCGGTTCAGCATGGCCCAAAGCCAACCCCTTTACACGGCCGGTCGTTCTCCCAGCTAGGAACGCTCCTGAGCGTCCCTTTCAGGCCAAAGCCAGCCACTTTTTATAGAAGTGCTGACCAATGCCTGTTCCGGAGTCACCCCATGGTGAAGACCGAAGCCACCCTGCGTGTCGTTGAAGCCCTGCAGCAGGACGTCTCGTTCGGGCGCGCCCGACTAGACGGCCAAACGCGCGTCGAGCTGAACCTCAGCCCCGGCGACATCATCGAGATCAAGGGCCACAAGACGACGGCCGCCGTCGTCTGGCGCTCGCACCCCGGCGACGAGGGCAAGGGCATCATCCACATCGACAACCTGACGCGCAAGAACGCAGGCGTGTCCATTGGCGATAAGGTCGCGATCAAGAAGGCCGAAGTGAAGGCCGCCAAGCAAGTCACTCTCGCCCCCGCCATCAGCCAGGACCAGCAGATCCAGTTCGGCGACGGCATCGACCAGCTGGCCAAGCGCGGACTCCTCAAGCGCCCGTGCGTGCAAGGCGACGTCGTCGTCGTGCCCAACATCGCGCTCTTCGGCAACGCATTGCCGTTCAGCATCATCAGCACGAACCCCAAGGGCATCGTGCTCATCAACGAGGAGACCCAGATCAAGGTCAACGAGGAAGCCGCCGCACAAGCGGGCCAGGCGGTCTCGCAGATCAGCTACGAGGACATCGGTGGTCTACGCGAAGCCCTGACAAACGTCCGCGAGATGATCGAACTGCCGCTCAAGCACCCCGAGCTCTTCGAGCGCCTCGGCATCGACCCGCCCAAGGGCGTCCTTCTGCACGGCCCACCTGGCACGGGCAAGACGATGATCGCCAAGGCGGTCGCCAACGAGTCCGGCGCCCAGTTCTACACCATCAATGGCCCCGAGATCATGAGCAAGTTCTACGGCCAGTCCGAAGAGAACCTGCGCAAGACCTTCGAGGAGGCCGAGAAGAATGCGCCCAGCATCATCTTCATCGACGAGATGGACGCCATCGCCCCGAAGCGCGACGAAGTGCAAGGCGAAGTCGAGCGCCGCGTCGTGTCGCAGATGCTCACCCTGATGGACGGCCTCAAGGGCCGCGGCAAGATCATCGTCATCGGTGCAACGAATCGCCCCGACTCGGTCGACCCCGCGCTGCGCCGCCCCGGCCGCTTCGACCGTGAAGTCGAGATTGGCGTGCCGGACAAGACCGGCCGCCTCGAGATCCTGCAGATCCAGACGCGCAACATGCCGAAGGCCGAGGACGTAGACCTGGAAGAGTTGGCCGACATGACCTACGGGTTCGTCGGCGCCGACCTCATGGCCCTCGCCCGCGAAGCCGCCATGAAGGCATTGCGCCGCTACTTGCCCGAGATCGACCTCGAACTCCCCGTCCCCGTCGAACTGCTGGAGCGCATGCAGGTCAAGTCCGAGGACTTCAAGAACGCCCTCAAGACCATCGACCCGAGCGCCCTGCGCGAGTTCCTGGTGGAAGTCCCCAACGTCACGTGGGACACCGTTGGAGGCCTCGCCGAGGTCAAGCAGCAACTCAAGGAAGCCGTCGAATGGCCGCTCGAAGACCCCGCGTCGTTCGAACGCATGGGCATCAAGCCGCCGCGTGGCATCCTGCTGTATGGCCCGCCCGGCACGGGAAAGACGCTGCTGGCCAAGGCCGTCGCCAACCAGAGCGGCGCCAACTTCCTGAGCGTCAAGGGCCCCGAAGTCCTGTCCAAGTGGGTCGGCGAATCCGAGAAGGCCGTACGCGAGATCTTCAAGAAGGCCAAGCAGAGCAGCCCGTCCATCGTCTTCCTCGACG
>JAZJZE010000002.1:0-102812 GCA_040390065.1 bacterium
GAGGCCCAAGGCGAAGGCATTGATGCCCGAGTAGGCTCGGCCGGTGGCGAAGTTTAGGGGTCGACCCGCGTTGCTCCATGGCTTGTGCCACGCTGCAACGCCTGCCCGCAACTTCTCCAATATGGCCTGCGTGACCTTCTCGTACACGGCCTGGCGGGGGGAGGGCATCAGAACACCCGCTGTGAAGGGCACGCGGGATGCGTGCAGACGCCTTGCGCACACGTGCGGCCGCAAAAGGAGCAGACGGGAAGGGTCTTACTCGTCATGCCGGCACCGCCGGTAGGTGCGACGCAAGCGGCAACTGGACCACCACGGGTGCCTGCACGGTGTACCGCAGCGACCGAACACCGCGCACAGCAAGCAACCCACCGACTGCGACGAGGCGACTGAGGCGGTGCTGCGTCGTGGAACGCGGCCAGCCCTGCGCCTCGAAGGCCGTCAAGACGATGTTCTGCATGACGGAACCATTTGCTGCAACGAAGGCGTGAAGGGCGCCGAGGCTTGGCTCAAGGTTCATCGTCGCCGCAACGGGGTCCGAAACGACGGCGTCGGCCGGGTAGAACAAGCGCCGGATGCCTAGGGGCCGCTCGGCCAATTGGCCGTGCCGCTTCAAGACGCTCAGGTGGTGCGTCAGGGTACCGGTCGGGATGCGGGTGCCTCGTGAAAGGGCCCGGAAGCCTTGGCCAGGATTGGCTTCCACGTAGGCCATGATGGTTGTTCGGCGCTGGATGGCCTGGTTGGTCGGAAGGGGCATTCAGGCACCTGCTGGGGCGCCGTAGCCGGCCAGGGTGGGCAATTGGCCGCCGTACCGCATTACGGAGCGGGAGGCTTCGACGTCGAATTGGTCGTCCTCCACGCGGGCACGGGGCAAGGAGGGTCGAACGCGGCGGCCGGCGTCGTCGTGGCCAATCGCGCGCGGTGGCGTGAAGGTCAGGACGTGGCCGGCGGAGAGCTTGCGTAGGCGCATCGTCGCCTCGGCAGACCGGAGTCGGTCGCCCGCGGTGGGCGTCCGCACGACGTCCGCGACGGGCGGCTCGTCGTCCGTCGGCTCAGGCCGGAATCGGCGCAGCCAGTCCCGCGTGGGGGCGCGGTCCGCAGTCAGGGTCGCCCTCGTCGTCGCGTCGCGGCACGCTTGGCATCGGGCCGTCGTGGGGGCGTAGTCGCGGGCCAGCAGGATCGTGGCGCCGCATTCAAGGCAGCCCGCGAGGCGGGCGCCCAGGATGCGGGGGCAGTGGCTTCCGTGTGGCTGGGGCACGGGGCAGGCAGTTTCGAGGCACTCGTCGGCAAATTCTGGTGGGGCCATGGGGCACCGAAGCCGGCTTTAGCCCCGCCGCGGCAAAGGGCGTGAAGGCAAAGCCCGCCACCCAAAAGGTTCGTTGGCCGAACTACCGTTTGGGTGGCGGGCGAAGCGCTCACGCTCTTGCCGGGCGGGGTTTACCGGATTTGGGGCCCGGCCCCACCAGACTTGCCGGCAGGTGCCCCGAACGCCGGGGCCCCCGTGACGCAATCCCATGGATGACCACCCGCAAGGGGGGCGCCCCTCCTATTCGGCCTGTCGCTGGACGCGGCGACGCGAATCCCGCGGGTGGTTGCCGTCAACGATTGCCCAGCACTTCGCGTTCAGGGAAAAAGAGGGGGGCGCGCTCTTGCGTGATGCGCCGTCACCAGTTCTTCGGAGGCGCCCATAGGCGCCGACCGTGCTTGCCGGAGCCGCCGCAGCGGCGAAGGCCCGGCGCGGCGAACACTTGCAGCCGCGTCGCGGGTCAGGCCAAGAGCCATCACGCAAGCCGTCGTCTGGACGCGGCACCCGGAGGCTGAAACAGGACTCATCGCAGTTGCTCGCTGCCCAGGCTCAGGGAGCCTTCGAGTCAGCAAGCAATTACGGCCGAACGCGGACTCGCCAACTCACAGCGAGAATCGTATGAGCAGAAGATTCACGACCTTCGAAGCGCCATCGTAGTACCGCGACATGACCCCGAAGGAAAGACCTGTCCAATTGCCGTGGGCGATCAGGTGACGGTTGATGACAATGCTATCCACGGATGCCTTGAGTTCCCCTTCGCATGCCTTCTCCAGTTCGGCTGCCCAGCCGCTGTTGAAACAGCGGACAACCTCCAAGATCTTCTCCATCCTAGGGTTGTGAAAATCTTCAATCGAACTTGCCACGAAATTGGCAACATTTGGATGAGCCACCGTGGCCGCGTATTCCTCGGCAATGCTCCTTACCGAGACCTCCAGATATCCGGATGCTAGGACGCACAAGTACCGCGTCCAGTGGGCTTTGGCCTCCAGATCTTGGATGGCGCTCGCCTTTTTGAAAAGCCCGTCCAACCGAGTGGAGTACTCGTGGATGATGGCCCGGGCCGACGCCATTCCTATGCAACCTTGGAGAAGGCGGCAACTGACCTTTCGATTCTCTCGTGGACTTGTTTCTCGGCCGAAGTCGAGCTGGTGATTGCTTCGGAAAACTTTGGGTCAAGGAGCAACAAGTCGTACTTGGCCCGGAGTGCATGGTGGTCCGTAATGGGGCCAGCCTTGAGCCGTTCAGAAATTCCCACCATGACGGCGTCAAATGCTGCCGCGTTTAGGGTTCGCTGGGGGCGGAACGCGCCCTTGCCGAAGGCGCGGTTGGCGGTTTCGATGGCTGACCTGAAGGCGCCCACAAGTTGGTCTCGACTCTGGAGTTTCAGGTGCCGGTTGCGGCCCATGTAACCGTTGAGGAAGAGCTTCATCGGTTTGGAGTACGTGGCCCTGTCATATCTCAACGCTAGGAACCGAAGAATCAATTCTTGGTCTTTCATCCGGGAGCTGACGGGGCCTACGATTTCGCGCCATTCACGAATGGTGTTCAACTCCTTCAACAAGTCGTTGAACTCTCCGTCGTAGATGCACGCCCGAATCTCCTGGGAGTGAAGCGTCATGCCTCCCGTGTTGAGGCGCTCGAAAATTTGGTAGATGCTGCTACGGTCTTCCGTCGGTTCGTCCTGCTTGACAATGATTGCGTGGATGATGGAATCGTCGAGTTTCCGGCGCAGGTCCACGGGCAGCGTTTCGTAGGATTTTCCTTCTAGACCCTCTTGCACGTCTTGGAGCACGAACTTCTTTGCGGTGGGCTCGAAAATCCCGGTGTAGAAGTAAAGGAGTGTCTTCAAACGCTGCTGCCCGTCAATCACGAGGAAACGCTGGCTCTCGTCGTCTTTGGACAAGAAAACGGAAGGAACAGGTAGCCCAAGCAGAAGGGATTCGATGAAGCGGCAGGCGTCTTTGTAGCTCCATACGTAGCCGCGCTGGAAACGTGGCGTGTCAATGCTCTTGTCCTTCAAGCGGCGCACGAGCCCATCGACCAGCATGTCTGCTCCGTAGGCCGTTATTGAATAGCGGAAGGGAAGCGACGCCGAATCGTCGGCTTCATCGACTAGCTCAAGATCGTCGTCTGCCATCGCTTTGCTGATGAAGGTGTGCCTAAAGGGGTTATCCTTGTTCCGGCAAGACGACGGCCCGGGGGCGCCGCCGCCCAAGCCATCCACCGTCGCCTACCGCCTGGTCTAGGGTGGGCCTTTGCGGGCCCAGTAGCCCCAGGTTCCGTCGGGGCGGCGTCGCTTCACGAGGAGGCCAGCCTTGAGTAGGATGGCGAGGTCTTCTTGGGTTTGGCGTGCCTCGTGGTTTGGCCTTCCCGGGGGGCGCTGCACGTCGTTGGCATGTCGTGGCCCCTTTTTCATGCGGCCGGTCGCACCATTCCATGCGGCAGGCGCCAAGGTTGCCGTGCGGCTCATTGCCTCATGGTTGCCAATGCACGAATTCCCCGTGGCATGCTTCGGTGGCGAAGCAGGGGATGCGTTGGCGTTGGGCGCGAAACTCGTTGTAGGCTTCGGCCCACTCGTTGGTCAAGACGCGACGCGCACCGCACAATGTGCATTGCACCGCCACTGCTCGCGTCGCCAAGAAGACAGCCATCTGGGCGAGGTGAAGGAGTGCACAAGGCGTCTGGCCAAGGGGCAAGCGCCAACGCGAATTAACTCTGCATTTCGCGCAAATCAAGCCTTGACCCGGGGGGTGAATCTCGCTGTTGGGCCCAACGTAGCCAATATGCTTAGGTTTTACGAGAGATAGGTTTTGGTCGGTGGTCCCTCTGCGCTTCCCCCTGTCCGTCGCCTTCCTGCTGTTGACCGTTGGCACGGCCGCTGCCTGCCCGATTGGCCCCGGGGGATGCGTGACCTTGACGGACACGCAAACCTGTATCACGGCGCAAGGCGCCCCCAAACAAATCACGGGAAGCTACGACGCCTCCACGCACACCCTGACGATTTCGTGGGTCGCCGACACCGGCACGACGCCCGATTCCTACAACGTGTACCGCGACGACGCAAAGATTGGCGGCACCACCACGACGAGCTACGCCGACAACCTGGCCTCCTTGTCAGGCTTGCACTACTACTACGTCAAGGCCGTCACGTCCGGAGTCGAATCCCCGCAAAGCGACACGCTATGGCTCCTCAAGGGCGGCGGCGTTCCGCCAAGCGTTCCCTGCGACCCTTTGACCGTGAGCGTCTTCACCTACCCGCCATTCTTGGCCTACGGCGTTCACGACGAATGCCTTCCCTGAGGATTGACGATGTTCCGCATGGTGGCCGCGACAATGGTTCTGCTGCTGGTGGCCGTGCCGGCCGCGGCGACCTCGGCACCCATTTCCGCCCAAACCACGGCGCAAAGCGCAGAAGGGTCCACAGGAACGCATCTCCAGGCCCCCCTTGCCGCCATGCTCCAAGAGCCGACGGGGGACGCCCAACCGATTCCCGGATTCTCGCTGACGGCCCAGCACATGCGTATCGAAGTCGACTCTGCAGACGTCTCGATTCATGCAACTGGAAACCCGAAGGACGTCAATCCGACCACCCAATCAAGCGAGTACACCGATGCCACTCTTCAGGGAACGACAACGCGAAACAACTTCCGCTGGAATGTCTTCGCAATGGACGGCGCTCCTGTACCCATCGTCGAAGCCACCTGCCGCTCTGCTCGTGCGTCCGACGCCGCGACCCTGGAACGCGTACCATACGTCAATGCGGCCCGTCAAGCAACGACGCGGAAAATCGACCTGTCGGTCGCGTGGTCGGAATGCAATGGCGTCGCGCAAATCACCGGCTCCTTTGGGCTCTCACTGTGGCAGTGGAACGCCACCTTGACCGCCAACGGCAGAACCCAAGACATCCGAACCGGCCCCCAACAATCACCCCTTGTGCCGGCCGGAGCGCCGGACATCTCCCAGGTCTTCGGCCGTGATGCAGAGGCATACGTCTACGTTACGGGCGGCAAACTGACCGTGCCTTTGGGCGCCTTGCCGCCGATACTTCTGACCACCGGGGATGCCGCGCTATCGACCACAGGACTGACTCTTGAGGCAGCGGTCGGCAACCTGGAGGTGGGCGACGCTTCCACACCCCTGAGCGGAAACCACGTCACTATCTCGGGAGACGTGGGTGCGCACCTTGCCGGTCGCGGCACCTCGCTGCCAATGGCGGCCACCTTGTCAGGCGACGGGGAAGCGGTCGTCGACGGCCACCCGGTTTCTCCTTCCGGCGCCTCGGCTAGCCCCATGGCTTGGTTGCTGTGGCCCGTTGCTGCCTTGATTGGCAGCGCCGTTCTTGGTGGCCCGACGATTTACTTTGGTCGGCGCCGCTTCGTGATTCATCGCCGTCGCCCGGGCCGCGATCCGGTGGCGCAAGCCAAAGGCCGAGAGTACCAGGAAGCTGCCTACGAGGCGATCAACCAGCGGCGGTTCCCGGAGGCGTTGCGCCTCGTGGACAAGGCGTTGGACTTCGATGCGGCGGACTCGGAATCCACGTTCATCCGCGGCCTCTGCCTGGCCGGTCTCGGCCGACTGCCGGAAGCCCTCCTCATGCATACCGAGGCGGACCTTTGGCTCCAGCAGGAAGCGCAGCTCGGCATGGACGTGGCGCCTCTGCGCGCCGAGAACGCCTACGAAGGCGCCCGCTGCTGCGCCCGCCTCTCTGGGGATGGGCAAATCGAGAAAGCCGCGCAATGGTTGCGCCTCGCCATCACGCTGCAAGATTCCTTTGCCGCCGACGCTGCCACAGACGCCGCGTTGGCGACCGTCCTTGACAAGGTCCGCGGGGACAAGAATTGGTGGCTGCAACCCTAACGGTGCCGCGACTTGTCCAGCAACTCTTGGTACAGCAGCCACATCGTCGTGTCCTTGAAAGGCACCTTGTTTTCCTTGCACGCCTGCCGCAGGGCCTCCTGCTCGTCCCGCAAGTGCCGAAGCGAGAACTCGACGGCGTGCGTCATGCTCCCGAAGGGTCCGCCCGGCACGAGATTCGCGTCAATCCACTTCAAGAGATCACGGTCGACGGCGACGTGGATGCGGTCCGTGGAATCCGGGTTGCTGCCTCGAATCTTCATGCGCGCCATCGGGGAACCTGCGGGGACAAACTCTATCACGACGCCAACCATGGGCCGTTTGTGGGCCACAATGGAATTGGCGCGGCGCGGAATACCCACCACCCGCCGCAACCCCGCCACTTCACCCCCGTAGAAAAACCGCATTGGTGAGTACGTGAACCACAATCCTTCCAGAATCCTTCCTGCTGAAGCCATCATTTACTCGTCGTACGACGACCATGCTGTGCAGTTCATCGTACCGGTAGCCACCATCCGACACGAACTCCAGAAGGCCCATCCATGACGAACGCGCCTAGCGTCAACCCGGCACCAGGAAGCGTATTTGTAAGACCGCCCCTGGCCGGATTCGTGAATCCTGGAACGCAGGCAAACCTCGAACGGCAAGCCGGTGGCAACCGGGCGGCCAACCGTCTCATCCGCGCACTGCCGCTGGTCGCGCTTTGCCTTGCCGCACTCGTGCTGCTGACGCCCCACGCATCAGCGGACACTCCTGCCCCCTTCCTGCAGGCTCCCGGCGCCGGGACGGAACTGTCGAGCCCGATTAGCTTCACATGGGATGCCGTAACGGATGGTGATGCCGGCCAAATTTCGAGCTGGATTAGCGTGGTCGGGCCCTCGGGAGACGACCACTTGTGCACGAGCGCGATCGGGACCCCGGGTACGGCCAAGACCTTCAGTTGCAGCCTGCCACTGGCACCGGGATCATACACGTGGACCGCTACAGCGCACGACGCGGACGGCAACTGTAGTGACTGCGACGCGCTTGCGTACAACGGGCCGGCGGCCTTTTCAGTTCTGCCCCCGCCCGCACCGCCGACCTGCAGCCCTGGGTCACAGAATGTATACACGGACACTTGGGCGTATTTCTCGGCGACGGCGGGAACGGGAACATACGAATGGGCGGCTCCTGGAGCTCTGTCGACGAATGCGGGCGGAACCTCGGCTGGTTTTTCCGCCTTGTACAGTACCGAAGGCACCTTTGTCACCGCCGTCACGAGTGGCGAAGCGTCCGCCAATTGCACCGTCATCGTGACGACGGCGCCCCCGGAACTGGTCTGCGACCCCCGAGAACAAAATGTAATGGTCGGCACAATCGCCCACTTCACAGCGTACGGCGGAACCGCGTCGAAGACATGGACATCGGCGGGATCGCCCGCCTCGGGCTCAGGCTCGACGTTTGATACCACCTTCGCGACCAGTGGAGGCCAGAGCGTCGGCGTCACTTCGGCCGGCATGTCCTCTGCTTGTGCCGTTACCGTCACGCCGGGCCCTCCGCCCCCGCCTCCACCGGCCTGGGTCGATTGGGTTTCCCTCGAATGCAAGGACGCGCCGGGACGGATTACGTTCAAGTGGTTGAGCAACCGCGCCACGGTCGCGTTGTACCGCGGCACCTCCGTGAGCACACTGGCACCTTGGCAGAGCCTCACAGGTTCGCAATTCATCTACACGTACCCGTCCTCGGAGTACGGTCATTTCTACTACTACCAGTTGCGGGCTGGATCGGACACCGACACGCGCTCCATTTACGTGTGCCGAGAACCGGACAAGCCCACGGGAATCCAGGCAGAGGCCGGCGCGGGGCAAGGGGCAATCCGCGTCTACTGGCCGCCAACAGGCAATGGGTGGCTGGGCCCGGTCAAGTATTCCTTGTATCGCGCGCCGGAGGAATCCGGTACCTACACGTTGATCAAGAGCGGAATCTCGGGTACGGAATGGACCGACGACGGCATGATGGACAACACTGTCATGTACTACAAGGTCACGGCTACAAATCCTGCCGGAACGAGTGCCGCCTCGCTTCCGGTCATGGGGAAAACGCGTCCACCCCCCGGCCCCGTCGAGAATTTCCATACGGCGCCTGGTAACAAGCAGATTACCCTCTCCTGGACCATTCCCGCCGGCAGACCGCCCATCGTCTTCTACCAACTCGAGGCGAAACAGCCAGACGGCGACGAAGTCCTCCTGTCCGTCCCGCAAGGCGCCCCTCCCTACGTTCACACAGGCCTCCAAAACGATGACGCGTGGACCTACGAATTGAGACCCTACAGCGCAACCGGACCATGGGAGCCAGCATTCACGACCGGCAAGACGTTCGGCGTCCCCGATGCGCCAATCCACTTCCATGGCGAGGGCGGCCCGGCAGTTGGCCAAATCAAGACGACTTGGAGCGCAGGGTACGATGGCGGCTTTGCCATCGAGAAGTACCGTCTCTACCGCAACACCGTCAACGATGCAGCCACGGCGACGCCTGTCGACTGGATCTATGGCCTTACCAGTCCGAACTACGTGGATGCCGGCTTGACGGGTGGAACCACGTACCACTACTTTGTGAGCGCATGGAATGAGGCCGGGGAGGGCAAGAAGGCTCACGTCTCGGCCAATGCGCCAGAGCCTCCCTCGCCGCCTCGCCAACTGAACGCCATGCCATCGGGAGCCAACGCCAAACTGGATTGGCTGCCGCCCGCCTGGAACGGCGGAAGTGCGCTGGCCCACTACTCGATTTGGCAATCCGTCGACGGCACAACATTCACCCTGGTAGCCACGACGACAACCGCAGCGACGTTGACGTACACGTCCACGTGCGCCTCATGCACGTTCCACGTCACGGCGACGAACGCCGTTGGACTGGAAAGCCAACCATCCAATGACGCCAAGCTCACCGACCCCGTGTTCACGCCAGAATCCATTCGCGGCACAACGCCGGGAAGCGGCATCGGCCTCTTCCAGGCCTTCCCCTGCGTGGACGCTGACAAGGGTACCGTCAACGTGGTTAGCGGCCAATTCGTCGGCTCCGTCTGCCTCCTGAATGACCCCTCCGCATATCCCGGTCTTGACGTGGCCGTGATCGCGACGCACCGCAGCAATTCGAAAAGCAGCGACTTCATCGGCAAGAATTGGTATCTCTCCGTTGCCCGAAGCGTCGTCGATGCAGGCGGCACGTGGACGCTCATGGATGGGACAGGCCGCGCTGACGCCTTCCCTGGAGCGGGACCCACGTACGACTCACCGCCCGGTTTCTACGAGAAACTCACCGATGATCCTGCCACGGGCGGGAAAATCCTCGAACACGTCGGCGGAACGAAGGAATACTTCAACGCCGACGGATTGCGCACCCGCATCGAAGACGTCTCCGGAAACAAGGTGCAATTCACATACGACTCCAGCAAGAAATTGTACGAGATCACGGACGCGCACGAACGCGTCATACGATTCGAATACGACCACGAAAAACTCGTCACAATCACGAACCACGACGGTCACCAAACACTCCTGGAGTACGACGCTGCCGGCGACCTGGCGCTAATCGCGTTTCCCGAAACGTATCATGAATTCACGTACGAGGCCCACAACCTGAAAACCGCAAAGGACAGCCCCTTGGTGCCGACGGTCAGCTTCCCGTACATGAGCATCGAATACAAGGCTTCGAGAGTATTCACCCAGACGGCGCTGGACGGTGGATTCTACCAATTCGATTACTATCCGGAATCCACGAAGACGACGGTGAAGGACCCCGACAACAACAAGGTCGACTGGACTTACAAGAGCGCAGTCCTGCCCGTGCCAACCTCGAAGGCAACGTACCGCGGCAGCGCCCAGCCCGGTCCCGCGACGATTTACGACTCTAATGCGAACCTGGAAATCATCCTTATCCAAAACCCCGACAAGACCGGCCAGAAGTTCGTGTTTGAACCGAGTCCGACCACGCCAACCGCGCGCGGCAACCTGCGCGAATCGCACGAGCTCTCAGCGGGAGCAGCCTTAGTCACGACGTTCACGTACGAGAACACGTTCCAGGGCCTGAAAACGATGACCGCGCCAGAAGGCAACGACCCGACCTTCGTTCCCCCGAACGGCGGCGCCAACTTCCCGGGCCGCTACACGACGACGTACGTGTACGGCCAGGAGGAGGTGGCCGTGGACCTCAACGGCGATGGCGCACTCGGTACTCCTGCGGGTCACGTCATTGTCGTCAACCACCCGACAAACAATCCTGTCTCGGCCTCGCCGCAGCCGCAGGTTGAGAAATTCGCCTACAATGCGCGGGGTCAAGTCACGAAGCACATGGCTCTGGATGGGATGATTTGGAAGACCATCTACCGCGATGCCACAACCAGCGACGGCGCCAAGGGCACAGTGGCGAATACCATCCAGCTTGGCAGCGACGGGACAATGGTTGACCCCTCGTACACGTACGATGGCTCCGGCAACCTTGCCACCTACACGGATGAAGCCGGGCAAGTCACCACATACGAGCGCGACATCGTGGGACGCCCCACGAAGATTCTGCTGCCAGGCCCGCTGCATGGGGAACTCCAGTTCACGTATGACGAACGCGGAAACGTCCTGTCCAAAAAGGCCCTCAACGTCTTCATGAAACCGGACGGCACGATTTCGAAGGATTCGTCGGCCCCCTTCATCACGGACACATTCGCGTACGACGCCATGGGCCAGAAGACCGATGAATGGCTGTCGGCGGCCCGCCCCGCAGGAGCCCCCGCCAGTTCCTTGCCGGCGACGATTCACCGAGAATTCGGGTACGACTTGAACGGCAACCTCGCCCTCATCCGGGAAACCACATCCGCGGAAGGAACCGATGCCAACGACGCCACGACGCTAATCTACGACGAGGAGAACCGCGTGGTCGCCACCACGACGGGAGGCCTGAATCCCATCTTCAGCCACGTCCCCGGCAACGCCAACATCCCCGTCGCCGACATCAACGACCCCTTCACGCTGTTCCTCCACGATTCCCCCGCACCGCATGCCATAGCGACCTGCGTGGCGACGCCACCTGGTGTAGCCATGTTCTCGTGCGCGAGTCCGTTTGCATGCGTCGATTGCCCTTCCAATCTGGGTTGCACGAATCTTCCACCGCTGCCTTCGGCGTGTGCGCCGAGCCTGGTCTGCGCTAGCGGCGGTTTGACCGGTTGGAGCAATCCCGTGGACGTCACGATTGCCCCGCCGACGGTCACCGTGAATCCGCCGTCGTGCGTGGCAACGGCATTGCAGAATTCGATGAGCCCTGCGTGGCCGACGAACGTGCGGCCGAAAACGGATCCGCCGCTTGTGCCGACGGCAGTGGCAAGCTCGGGTGCGCGCCTGGTTGCCTCCAATACGCCGCTTCAACAAGCTGCGGTATCCTGGACCTATGATGGGGCCATCAACAAGCAGAATGTCCGGATCGGATTGCAATTCTGGGCGATGCAGGCCGACTCGACGACGGCACCCAACACATGGATTGCCCGCCTGTATCAAGGCAGCACGCTCGTGGCCTCCAATGACGTGACCACCGGGACGACCTTCCCCACCTGGCCCGTCGGCGAAGTCCACGAGTACCGCATCGCCATGGGCACCGCCACTATGACTGGGGCCAATTGGCGCCTCGAACTCGAAGCCGTCGGAGGCCAACCGGGACGCCTCATCCTCTTCGATTCACCCGAGGCGCCGTCGCGCCTGGAAATCGGCAACGCCGTGACTACGACGACGGAGTACGACGATAATGGCCGCGTCGCCATGACGACGGACGGCAACGGCGCCCAGACGTACTACGAGTACGACGCGTTCGGTCGCCCAACCACGACCAGGACGTCAACCGGAACCTCGACCGTGTCGACGTACGACGCCAGCGGACGCGTCGTCATGCAGGAAACCCGCGGACCCTTGAACGGAGTGGGTTGGCACACCACGCCTGGCGCCAGCGTCCTTCTGGAGCGGTCCCGGTTCCTCTTTGATGAGGCTGGCCGCATGTTCCAATCCGATGTCGCGCGCTTCGACCCGGCCACCGGGACCCCGCTGCCAGATGCAGGCCTTACCCCCGGCGACGGTTACGCCACGACCAAGTACGAGTTCGACGCCGCCGGCCGAGTCACGCGAGAAACGCAGGACAATGGCGGCGCCCATGACTTCACCTACAATGGCCTGGGGCAACTCGCAACGGAGACCAACGCGGGCGGAACGACGACGGAGTACACATACGACGCCCTCGGGCAAGTCACGCGGAAGGACGTCACAGATACCCGCCCGAACTCCGCCCACAATTGGGCATTCGACCCAGTGACAATGACGACGCTCTACGACTATGACGTGGACGGCCACGTCATCCGCGTCACAGATGATGGCGGAAACACGCACCGCGCCGGCTACGATTCCATGGGCAACCTGGCCTGGGAAATGGACGCCCAAGGCGAACTAGCCTCAGATCCAACGAATCGCTACGGCGGCAACATCAACAAGAACGGCAACCTCGTCACCTACCTCTACGATGCCCAGGGACGCCTCATCCAGACGGACCGGGAACTGCACGCCGACGGCACCGCCCAATCATCCCTTGCGGGTCACATCAAGACGTGGCAGGAATGGGACCCCGACGGCCGCCTTGCTTCCCAAACGGATGATGCCGGCCACAAGACCACGTACACATACGACCACCAAGGCAAGCGCATCATCGAGGCCTTCGCCGACGGCACACAGACCAGGTACTGGTACGACGCAGACGGCAACCTGGTGCGGAAGACGGACGCCAGCGGCAACACCATCGCCGTCACGTACGTAGAGGATCAGGCAGTCCGCGTCGCGGTGACGGGACCCACCACTCGGTCCACGTTGCAGCTCTTCGAGTACGATGGAGCCGGCCACGTCACTAGGGCATTCGACAACAACGACCCCGCCACCACGGCGGACGATGCCGCGGACACCATGGCTTACGACTCCATGGGCCATGTCACCTCCGAAGTGCAAGCCGGCAAGTCAGTCTCGCGCACGTTTGACGGCTTGGGGCATCCTTTGACGCTCACGTACCCAAATGGACGAACCATCACCAAGACATACGACGGACTGGGGCGCCTGACACAGGTCACGGAACCCTACGACGCGGCCGTCCCATCCAATTACGGAATCCAGCATTATCTCTACGGGTCGGCGCGCCTGTTTGCAAAAGGAGTCGGCGTCGAGGCCATCGATTCCGCCTACGGCACCTCACCGCACAAGATGAGCTTCGCGTACGACGCGAATGGCCGCCTCTCAGGCATGAAGGGCCAGGGCTTCGACTTTGTTTACACGTACGATCGGGCAGGCCAAGTCGTTGGCGAGAAAACGGGCCATGCGCCCAACTTCAGCCGCCAAAACGTCTACGACTCCGTCGGGCGACTCCGGCAGTCAACGTGGGGCAACTTCGCCAACCTCCCGTTTGGCTCGTGGAACACGATGGCGCCAGCCGCGGGCGGCTTGCCGGATGCCACGGAGTATGGATTGGATTCCACGAATGCCTGGAGGACCGTAAACACGACGACGGCCTCCACGATGGCAACGGAGACGCGTTCGTACGGCGTCATGGGCCAAGTGGGTTCCTCCACGACGGGCGGGGGCGCCTTCACGTACGCCTACAATGCTGCCGGCAATCGTCTCGATGACGGGCAACACAGGTACACGTGGGACGGATTCAATCGGCTACGCACAGTCTCGGACAAGATGACTGGAGCCCTGCAGGCCACGTACAATTATGACGCCTTCAACCGTCGCGTTGCCAAGGTTTTGCCCTTGGCAACGACCACGTTCACGTACGATGGCGTCAACGTCATCCAAGAGGACAATGGCCTTGGCGTCCTGCTGCGGCAATTCGTGCACGGCGACCACGTGGACGAACCCCTCATCATGGACACGAACGTGAATGGCGACGCATCCGCCGTCGGCGTCTTGGACGAGCGGCGCGCCTTCGTGCAGGACCGCCTCGGAAACGTTGTGGCGCTCCTGAGACCCTTTTCCGGGACGGGCTGGGTCCCCGCGGAAGTGTACGCCTACGATGCGTACGGGAGTCGCATCGTCATCCAAGCCGGCCTTGATGGCTTCATATCGTGGGGCTACGACGACATAGCATCGACGACGTCCGCGTCTGGCAACCTGTACGCCTACACGGGGCAACGATTCGACCCGGAGAGCGGCTTGTACTATTACCGCGCCCGATACTATGACGCGGCGGCCGGCCAATTCCTCAGCCGCGACCCGATTGGAATCTGGGGTGACGCCAGTGCATCGGGGAATGGGTACGCATATGTTGGATCAAACCCCATTTCCTTTACTGACCCGTCAGGCCTCATGTGTACGGCTGCGCAATATTCTGACACGTGTTTTAGCCAATGCAATGACCTCAACCCGTGTGGTCTGCCGGCTCCGGGGACGAGCACGTACCACGACGCATGGATGGACGTGCCGAGTTGTGGCCGTCCGCATGGATTGTCGCCGGATGCCGCCCGGGAGTGCGCCGCGCGCGACCCGGTTGGGAATGGGCAGGTCGGAACGGTGATTCTGCAGGTGACGGGGGAGACGACGATTGCAATCGCGCAAGCTGGGTATCGGGAATTTGGATGCTTCATGGCTGAACATTGCGATCCGTGGGGGACGCCTGGGGGCCGGCTGGATTTCGTTCTTGGGTTTGCGCTTCCGGGGTTGTTTGCCGAATCGGAGGGCCTCACGGCCTCCTACGCAATTGACGACGCCCTAGCATATCGGGTCGGTCGACCCACCGGCTTTTGGGCCGACACGAGCGGCGAGTTGTTCCCCCGCATTGCGGCGGGGGAGGCTTCTATCGGGACACAAGCCGAAGCTGCTGCGTTGATGCGCGCCAGCACTCCTGCCCGCTACGTGGTCAACGGCGAGGTTCAACTCGGAAAGTTCGGAGAGGACATGGGCTGGGGCTCGGGAAACGCTGAAGCCAGGTCAAGGATGGGCACCATCACTGCCCAAGAGGCCCGCGGGCTGGGCCTGAATGCAGACATGGCCCGGGGCTGGGCCCGCGCATATGATGCAACGGC
Organism: bacterium; assembly: GCA_040390065.1. GTDB lineage: Archaea > Thermoplasmatota > E2 > JACPAO01 > JAHFTW01 > JAHFTW01. Next base: position 15,228 of record JAZJZE010000002.1, read on the forward strand.
TAGACTATACCCCGCAAATCCCAGTGCGGCTGGGCGGGCCGAACTCATGTGGCATGTGTATGGACTTCTAGGGGGCGTTTGAAGATGGCCCAGAAAATCCGTCTCAACAATCAAACCAACGACGAGATGCAGCTTTGGCTGGAACCTCTTGGGGATATGGTGCGCTGGCCGCCGCACACGGCCTTGGACTTGATTGGGTCAGGGGAATTCGAAGGCGTGGCACAGGAAGTTCGCCTTGCGCCTGGCCGGATTACCGTCTATGGCTGGGTTGACCAAATCCTCCTTATCAAGGAGGATGCATCCCCCGTACCCATTTGGCCGCCTCCACCGGCATCTGCCCGGAAATGAAAGGACCTGGGGTTCTACCATGGCGCTGGTGCATAAGAGAGGAATCATGTCCGAGGGGTCCGTGTTGTTCGGCGAACTGCCGCAGACCGTTGTTTGGGATGACCTGACAAATCATCTGACTGCCAGCCCGTACGACTCGCGGCCGTCGCCGTCCTGGCCATTACGCTTCTGGCGGGCTGCGGAGGGCCTCCACTTCGAAGTGGACGTCCCCCGCTTTGTGGCTGCCTCGGTAGATTGTCCATGATTGGCCGCGGTGGCGAGTCATCCAATCCTCGGTCTCGGCCGGACAAGCCTTGTAAGGGAGGAACACCGACAGGATTTGCATGAATTTCCGGGCTGTGGGCCCTGCCGACCGCGAAGAACCTGCTACTGGAGGACGTCCAAGTCCGGCCGGTTCCTTGCGGCTGCAAGCAGGCCAGGACGGCCGCCGCTTTCACATCCGAGGCTTGGAGACCCCAAACGGCCGTCGGCAAAGGGAGGCCATTGACGTTGTGGCTCGCAGCATCAACGTGGCGCAGGAATCGTGGCGGCTGGCAATCATTCCCATGTTGACGTTCCTGCGCGTCCTCAACGGGGGGCCACCCGGATTGAGCTTGGAAGGCTCGCGGCGCTTTGACCTCCAAACGGCATGGGGTCGGCGCCAACTTGCCAACACGATTGCCGGCAAGGACCCAAAGGCACGCAAGTCCATGCTGGCCCTTCTGGAATCCATGGCAAACCGCATACCCAATGGACTTGATTCCAAGGATGTCAGAAATGAACCCATTACGGATGTCGCCCTTGCATCCAGCCACGTTGGTGCCGACGCCCGAAACTACCGCCCACTGTACCTCGCCGCCATGACGATCTCCAAGGAATTGCCCAAGGTGCTGCGAGAGTTCCGCAAACAACACGTCGCAAGCGGCGGCAATTGGCCCATGCGGCAACGCACAGGCGGCCAATTCATCCAGCAAGCCACGTCGCGCGGTTTCTTCGAGTATGCAGTCAAGCACCGCGCATTCTGGCCCCGTGCCGCCGCTCCCACCTACATGATGCAGGCACTCGGAATACCCCTCCTTTCGCCAAAGAAGGCCGCATAGAAAGCCGCGAAAATCCACGCGGCCCTCCTGTTGCCTTTGTCCAAAGCCACGCCCTAACTACCCCGCCTCGGTCAGCGAACGGTAGGCGGCGCCAACCTCCCCCAGGACATCATGCCTGCGCGGGACGTTGGACCAGCCTCGGCACGGCCCGACATGAAAGCCCAATACCCTGCCAAGAAACGTGAAGCCCCCGACCACCACGCGCCAAGTGAGGCCCGACGGGAAGCCAATTGCAGGGCCGCCGACCCGCTTGGTCGCTGCGTTCTGCAAGTCGTTGCGCAAACCACCATCCGCAGCGGGCCGTGGCTGTGGACGGTGCCGCAAGTCGCGGCCGCCATGGGGCGCGCCGAGGTGGACGGCATCCAGGACGCCTTGGACATCTTCACGCGGGGCGGCTTGGTCAAGCCGCAATTGCCGTTTCAAGTCACATCGGACGGCTACGTCAGGTCCCTCGCAACGCCCGACACGGACGCCCCGCAAGCGGAGTGACACCATGCAAGTGCAACAAGGGGCCTCGCCCCACCGAGTCCCTTGGGCAATCGCCCGCGCGCACAACGCATCCGCCTCATTGGCCGCAAATGGGTGCGCCTGGACTCCGCAAGCCGCCGTTCCCGCGGCCGTCACCGTCGACCCCGTTGCGGAACCTTGCGAGGCCGCGTAATGGCCGTCCAAGCAACGGTGCCCTCGCCCGGCGCCCAGGTCCCCGGCCGCGTCGTGGCCAATGCGGGGTGGCTTGGCGAGGGCTTCTTGCCACGCCATGAAGCCGGCAAGCGCGCTGACCTAGTGCAGCGCTTGTCCCTGGCATACTCCTCGGTCCTGAATACGGCCGTCGAGAACTGGGGCCTCTGGCACAAGACCACCAAGACCGTCGAGGACTACCTTTGGCGCTACTTCCGCCGCGTCGGCTTGGAAGGCCCTTCGTTTGACGAGCATTCCCTGGCGGCGCGCTTCACGCCGCTTCTTAGTAGTCCGGTGGGGGCCGAAGCGCATCTGCGCCTTGTCTCTGCGCTCTTGACGGACTTCGGTGAAGACTTGGCCGACCACATCCGCTACCGCCTCGAACACCAAGGCAACGTACACTTATCCTTCACGGGACCCACGGGGCTCGGCAAGAGCAGTTGCGCCGTATCGCTCATGGACTGGATTTCCGAGATTAAGCCTGGCGAACTCGTGAATCACCTGAGCCTGGACATCGGCGACCTGCCCGGCAAACTCCGCGGCAAGCGACCGGGCCAGAGCGTCCTTCAGGACGAATTCGTGCAAACCGCCGGCGAGGGCTCACGCACCCTGCAGAGCCTCTTCGAGAACCTGGAAGACACCCTGAGGGCCAGCGGCGTGAATCTGTTCGTGGCAAGTCCCCGCCGGCAGGAGCACGACTCCATGCAAGCCGAATTGGAGTTGATCCTGTGGAATCCCGAGAAGAAGTGGTCCCTGTTTCTCGTCTGGATCGCTGGGACACCACACGGTGTTGTGGCCCTACCCTGGATGCGGCCGGCGCTGTACGAGGTGTACAAGCCGTGGAAGCACGCGAACGTCGAGCGCTCAAGGTCGGGTCACTTCAAGGACCGCACCTTCACCGCCAGAAGCGCCTTGCGCGCCATGGATAACCCGGACTTCATCGAATACCTGGAACTCGTGCAAGGCAAGCCCACCAAGCAGGACCTCGAGGCCGCCTTGGAGATGTTCCACCCCGAAATGTTAAGCGGCGGCCAAGCGGACCGCATCGTCAACTTCGTCTTCAGGCACTGCAAGGGCTTCAAATCCTACGAACCCTCATTTGCGAGGATGTTCGGCGTCGAACCCAACGCCGGCATGCGGCGCCTTGCCGCCAAATTCAATCCCGTCAGGACGAAGCCAACCCCGCCCCCGGCGGCGTAGCGATGCCGGTCGTCGCAAGCGATAGCGTCGAAGAAGCCACCGTTGCCCTGCAACGCAAGGTCAACAGGCGATGGAACGACGCCACGCATGCGGCCAGGTTCCTCCAGGACAATCTCCCCTCCGTATGGGAGCGCGTCAAGACGTGCAGCCTCACGTACAAGCGCTACGAGAATCCCCTCAGGCCTGGGGAGACGAAGCTGCAACCCTACGTCTGCAACCTGCAGCCCTGGTGCCTCAACTGCCTCACCTTCGCCCACTGGCGACGAACGCAGCGCACCGTCGAAAAGTTCCAACGATGCACCCCCGCCGGCGAGGAGCCGCGCTTCATGCATATCGTGCAAACCGCCCCCATCTATGATGCGGCGCCGAGTTGGGGCATGGCGGCCAGCCGGAATCCGACAGGCTTCAGCAGCGTCATTTGGAAGGCAATCGAGGAAGGCTTTGGCCCAGGTGTTGGCGGTGTTGCATCCTACCAGGATTTCGGGGAGGGCGCCTTCGTGCGCCGGCATCCCCACATTGACATGACCATCAACGGCTGGACCATTAAGGACGGCAAGGCGATGGAGTTGCCTTTCTACGACCTGGGCGGCGGCCGCGACGGCAACGACGGCCTCATGGCGTGGAAAGCGAATGTCTTACGCCAAGCCCAGGCATTGCACCTCGGCGCGGACGCGACTTCAACGTACTTCGGCGTCCTAGTCGAGGGAGTCGCCAGGTACCACAAGATCCTGAGCTACCAACTACGCGAAATGGTCGACTTGCGCAAAATCGAGTACAACGCCGAGGAACGCATCGTAACATGGGTTAGCTACAAGAACGCCGAACGCACGGACATGACGGTCCGCAAATTCATGCTGGGCTTCCATGATTACGCGGCTCGCCTCGACGTCTTCAACGGCTCAAGCGGCGACAAACTACACCGGGCCCATGGCCACATGGCCAACCGCGTCATTCGCGCCACCAGCAAAGCCATCGGCGGAAAGGGCGACCCTCACTCAGAGAATTGTGGGTGTGTCCGTTGTGGTGAGTGGGTGCGCGTCTTTGGCCAAGGCGCCCATCCGGATGCCGAGTGGCCTGAACTTGAGGTGGCAACCCAATAGAGCCAGCCCGCCCGAGCAGCATCGGTCGTGGTCCGGGGTTGGGTCTTCATCCGGGCCGCAAACCCATCAGACCCGCATGTGCGCGTGTCCGCCTATGCGGCTTGGGCCGCTGCGGCTCCCGCAGGCGGGGTTCCGTCCGTCATGATGGCGGGCGCAGCACCCGCACCCTCGCGCCCAAGGGCTGCCATGGCTCGTGCCAGTTGGTTGGCCAATTGGTTGACCAAGTCGACGGCCGCCGGCAAGGCCGGGGCGGAGCCGGCTGGTCGCGTTGCTAGGACGCGTTGGCGGGCGTCTTCCTCGCTCAGGTGTACGTAGTGGCTTGGCATAGGGCTCGACCCGCTCCAGCCGTACTTGAGGCGTAGGGCGGGCTCCCGGTAGCCTTGCTGGGCGTCCCGCGTTGCGGCGGTGTGGCGAAAGTCGTGGGCACTGAAGTTTGTCCGCTTGCCGGTTGGCCGCGCGTCCACCATGGCAAAGACTTCTTGGATGAGGCGGTTGACGGTGTCCACATTCATTCCCCGCACGCCGTTGCGGTAGTAGGCGAGGCTCGTGATAATCGGCGACTCGCCGTCGCTGCGGCCGGGGTGGATAGCGAGCCACGTCTTGAGGGCTGGGACGGCGTCACGGATGATCACGTACCGGGCGCCTGTCTTGAGGCCGTGCGTGGCAGCCAGTTCCTCGCGCAATTGGAGTTTGGCCGTGCCGGTGGCGTCGTCGAAGGCTACGTCGTTGATGCGCAGGGACAGGAGTTCACTGATGCGGAATCCGGCGTCCCACATGAGCCAGAACAGGGCCCGCACGAGTTCCGTCGTGTAGGTGGCTGTCTGGTCGTAGTGCGGCAATCGTGGTACGGCCTCGATGGCTGCCAGGAACGCCTTTTCGGCAAAGACTTGGCCGCGCACGGCGTTTGCTGGGCGGGCGACGTGGTAGGCTTGCCGCAGGGCGCGCGGGATGTCCTTGGATTCCTCAAGGCCCAATGCTTCGCGCATGATGAGGCCGACGTGGATGCACATGCCCCGCATGGTGGATGCGCTGCGCGGTCGACCGACTCGGGTGTGGGCTGCGTTGTTGGTGGATTCGTCCTCGCCCCGGCGCAACTTGTCCATGAAGCGCGCCAAGTCGTCTGGAGTGGCTTCCTTGAAGGCGCGTCCGGTGAGGTGGCGGTCGAGGCGAATCATGGCCCAGGCGAAGGCGTAGTTGCTGCTTGCTCGGACACCGTTGTTCTTGCGCCGCGCGAGGAATTCGACGGCGAAGGGCAGGTTCGTTTCCGACATGTGCCCAAGCGCCCGGGCGGTGTTGCGTTCAAAGCTCTGGTTTCGGTTTTCGGGGTTCATGTTTGCTGTCTCCTTGGTTGGTTCGGTCAAACCCACCAAAGAGAGGCCCTACCACTGAACTCACTGAACCCACTGAAACCTGCGTGTCAAAGGCCGGCGCCCGATTCGTCAAGCCTCCGACGGCGGCGACTGCAACGAGGGAATCCAAGATGACGAAACGCAAAGCCCCCGGTCGGGGCGAGCGTCGGCGAGGCGCAGCCGCCGCGCGAGGGCGTGGCAGCCGCGATGCGAAGCGAGCGGCGGGGCCGCCGGGGGCCCGCCCGACGAAACGGGGAACCCCGAGGAGCCCCGGGGATGACTTGGGCCGACTATTCGAAGTACCGCGGCCAGTGCCCCTTGCATGCAGGATTGAAACCGGCGCGGCATACCGGGCACCTTGAGTTGCAGCCGACGTACTCGGCGACTGTCATCTCGTGCCTGCAGACGCCGCAGATGACGGACGGTTGCGCGTGCCTTGATTTCGGCCACGGCATCGCTTTGTGCCCCGCCGTTTCGTCGTGGCAATCGTGGCAGGGCCACCAGCCATCGCAACAGGCGAAGCGGAAGGCGACGACGTCGAGGGGGCCGTGCCAGTGGACGCAACGGGTTTGGGGGTCGAGGGGATGGCCGCGGAGCTCGCCGATCATTTCTGTTGCCAACCCTCTGGCGGCTCGGGGAATCGGCGGAGGACGTGTTCTGCAAGGAATTGCCAATCTCTCTTGCGCATGGCGCTCGTCGTCACCCGCAATGCCCTGCTGTTGCGCCCGCGGACCGTTCGGAACCGCAGGCGGCGCATGTAGGCCCCACGGTAGCCAACCGTATACGACTTGATGCCAACGACCTCGTCGAAGCGGACGGTCTGGTGGAACCAAAGGACGCCACGCGTAATTTCATCACCATCCACGCGAAATCGTTCGGTGACAGTCCAGGCCAGCACCAAGGGAATGCCGATTGCAAAGGCCGTCATTCCACAAATCACGGCCGCGGGGCCAAGAGGACTCACGCTGACCAGCGAGCCGAACTTGAAAAGCGCGAACGCAAGGAATCCCAGGAGTCCGACGCAATTCACCACGACGCCGAGCGGGGATTGTGCCCATATCACTCGTACGGGCCCGTTTGTCAATGCCTGAAACTCCTCTGTCCTGAGAACATCATGGCAATGCCTTTCTCGTCCGCAGCCCCGATGACTTCGGCGTCCCGAATCGAGCCGCCCGGCTGGACAATCGCAGCCACACCGTGCTCGGCCGCGACGTCGATGGCGTCGCGGAACGGGAAGAATGCGTCGCTCGCCATGACGCTTCCCTTGATGCGGTCCTTGCCTTTGTGGGTGGCGATGAAGGTGGAGTCGACGCGGGCGGTTTGGCCGCCGCCGATGCCGACGGTTCTCGTGCCTTGGACGAAGACGACGGCGTTGCTGCGGATGTGCTTGACGCAGCGCGCGGCGAAGAGGAGGCTCTCCATTTGCGGCTTCGTGGGCGTGGTCTTCGTGACGGATTTCCACGAGGCGACGTCGTAGGGTTTGAGGTCGCGGTCCTGGACGAGGAGGCCGCCGGTGACGGTGCGGACCTGGGTGCCGCTGCGGTTGTGTGGGCGGTCGAGTCCGGGGAGTTCGAGGAGGCGCAGGTTCTTGCGTTTCTCCATGTGCGCAAGGGCGTCCGCGGCGAATGCTGGTGCGATGACGATTTCGAGGAACAACTCGTCGAGGGCCTTCGCCGTGTCGAGCGTGAATTTGCGGTTGACGCAGACGATGCCGCCGAAGGGTGAGTACGGGTCGCATGCCAAGGCGTCCTTGTACGCCTGAGTCACGTCCGCAGCGGATGCAATGCCGCACGGTGTGGCGTGCTTGACGATGACGCACGTGGCTTTCTCCGGGAATTCCTTCACGCATTCGATGGAGACGTCGGCGTCGAGGATGTTGTTGTAGGAAAGTTGCTTGCCGTGCAACTGCCTCGCGTGGATGATGGAGGGCTCCTGCGTGTTGCGGGGCCCGGCCTTCTCGTAGAATGCCGCGCGTTGGTGCTCGTTCTCGCCGTACCGGAGAGTCTCGATGCGGTCGTAGGCGAACACCAAGTGCTCGGGATAATCGGTGAGGCCGAAGCGCTTCGACAGGACGCGTGCGATGATTGCGTCGTAGCGGGCGGTGTGCTGGAAGGCGCGCAGTGCAAGTTCCTGGCGGAATGGAAGGGGTACGTCTCCTTTCTCCACGGCCGCCGCGACGGCGTCGTACTGCGACGGGTCCGTGACGACCAGGACGTGGCGGTGGTTCTTCGCGGCGGCGCGCACGAGGCTCGGGCCGCCGATGTCGATCTGCTCCTCGAGTTCCTCGAGGTCGACGCCCTCCTTCGTCGCCGTCTGCTCGAACGGGTAGAGGTTCACGACGACGACGTCGATGGGCCGGATGCCGTGCTCCGCCATCGATGCCCGGTGGCCCGCGTCGCCGCGCTTGGCCAGGATGCCGCCCGCGACCTTGGGGTGCAGCGTCTTGACGCGGCCCTCCATCATCTCGGGGAAGCCGGTGAAGTCGGAGACGTCCTGGACGACCAGCCCGGCTTTCCGGAGGGCCTGCGCGGTGCCGCCCGTCGAGAGGAGGTGGATGCCCATCTTGGAAAGACGCTTGGCGAAGTCGACGAGGCCTGCCTTGTCGGAAACGGAGAGGAGTGCAGCCGGGGCGTCCTTGCCGACGGGCTTGACGGGAGGTGCGGCGGCAGGTTTCCCTGCGGGTACGGGCGGGCCGGCCATACTTACGTTTCGTCGATGAGGACGCCGTATATAGGTGAGGGGGCGCAGCGGCTAGCGTCGCTTCTTTCCGAAGGCCGAGTCGAGGGTGGCGATGAGCTCGCTTTCGTCCACGGAGGCGTCGCCGTCGGAGGCGACGAGTTCCTTGACGGTGGTGAGGAGGGGCTGCTGCAAGTGCGGAGGCACCGTGGCGACGGCTTCGGTGAGGACCGCTTGGACGCCGTTGCGCCGCATGCGTTCCCCGACGGCCTTCATGGCGGCCTCGAGGGATTCCGACGCCCAAAGTTCGGGGAATTCGGCAAGGCAGCCGCGCAAGGTGTCGTTCTCCTCTTGCGTCACGGAGCCGTCGCCGAAGACGGCCTGGGAGGCGATGGCGGCCACGGCTTGGCCAGGAGTGAGGGGGAGGTTGGTGCGGACGCCCATGCCTCATCATCCCGGGAGGGGGACGTAAAGGTTGGGTGTGGCGTGGTCACGTCGTCTAAGAGTCGACGTACTCGAAATTCTTCGAGTTCACCCAGGCGATGAGGTCGAGGGCCACGTCGCAGGATTCCGCGACCTCGGGGTGGGGGTCGTGGCGGTGCCGTTCGAGCACCGGGATGGATTCGCTCTGGCCGATTGCGCCAAGGGCTTCGGCGCATTCGTGGCGCACCATGACGTGTTCGTCCGGCTTGTCCAGGACCGCCGTGAGGAACGGCACGGCGTGCGGGTCCTGCATCTGTCCCATCACGTAGGCGACTTCGTGGCGCAGGAGGGCGGACGGGTCGTCGAAGCAAGCCGCCAGCGCCTCGACGGCGTCGGGCCCGCCAAGGTTGCGCAGCGTGAAGACGCAGCGCATGCGTTGGAACATGGGCAGGTGCACGTCGGTGAGGCGGGCGCGCAACTCGGCCACTTTGCCGCGATGGGCCGCGTACGGGCCATCCAGAGGCGGGGCCGGATCGACGCTGGTGTAGCCGGCGTCGGCGATGGTGCCCGCTGGCACGTTCCGGTTCACGAGCGCTTTCCAGCCTTGCACTGATTTAGGGCTTGCGGCCCGTCGAATGGCGTCGCAGGAGGGCCACCGCCATGAGGCCCGCGAACGCCGGCGCAATTGGCAGGTTGGTGGAGTGCGGCGGCGTCGACGACGACGTTGACGCGGGGCCGGTGCCGGGCAGGAGGGCCGCGTCGTGCACGTAGCCGTAGTGCCCGAGGCTTCCGGTGCGTGCCGCGTAGTAGGCGACCGTGCCGCCGATGCGCGCTTCCGTGTCGTAGCCCGCGACAAGGAGGTCTTTGCCACCGGCCTCGACCTCGAGGGCGGCAAGGGTGTCCGTCGGCTGGTGGTAGTGCGGATACTCCGCATCGTGGCTGCCTTGGATGCGCATACCGGCATGGCCCATCGCGATGAGCGGGACGTGGTCGCTGCGGCCGTACGCGTCGTCGTACACCCAAATGTACTGCGGGGGAAGGCGCAGGAGGTCGTAGGCGACTTCGCGCACGAGGAACTGGTAGTTCGTGTTGTTCGCGAGGATGGCCGGGAAGTCCGGCCTCGCCTTGAGGTCCTGGTAGCACCCGTACGAGAAGCAGGCCCAGTCGTCGTCGGCGTGGATGGGCGCGGTGCGCAGGTTCAGGACCGCCGTCTTGGAGACGTCGGTGGCGTTGCCGTATTGCACCCAGTTGTTCATGGCCGGGTAGTTGAGGCCCGGCATGTCGAAGGATTGCGACAGCAGGATGTCAATGCGGTCCGTCGCGTTCAACCCAAGGAGGCCCGCGGCGACAGAGTGGTCCTTGGCAAATGCGATGGACCCGTACAAGCCCCACTCCTCGCCGTCGTACCAGAGGAAGACGACGGTGGCCTCGAGCGTCTGGCGGTCGCTTGCCGCCTTGAACGCTCGGGCCAGTTCACGCACCGTGCAGATGCCGGAGGCGTTGTCGAGGGCGCCGCCGCCGAACGTCGCCTCGCGCGTGTCATAATGACCGCCGACGACCACCCATCGTTGCAAGTCGCGGCCTGGCAGGACGCCGACGATGTTGGTGCCGCCCGTCGGGACCGTGACGCCGACACCGGGGCCGCCGTCCGTGAAGGTCTGCAGAGCCGTCTTGAGCCCGAGTTCTCCAAACACGTTGCGGTACTTCGCCACGAAGGCATCATGCGTCGGCGTCCCCATCAGCCGGTAGCTGTCGGGAGCGCCCAGCGTCACGTCCGAGACGCAAGCGTGGATGCTGGCACCGGAGACGTCGGCAGCCAAGGCCCGCAGATCCGCGACTGTCGCATTGCCGTCGAGCTCGAACGGGACCCCATCCGTCACGGCGTCCGCCGCGCCCGGAGCTTGGGCGCCGGCCGGCAGGGCGACGAGCAAGACGACGGCCGCGACGACAATGCGCATCGGCCGTGGACGCCAACCCCCGCACATCTACGTGATGGTGGCCAACCTTACCGCTGCAGCAGGCTCTTGGCCGTCATCTCCGGCGGCACGGGAAGCCCCATCGCGTCCAGGAGCGTGGGCGAGACGTTCTCCAACGCGCCCGAACGCAGGGTGGCACCCGCCGGCCCATTCACAAGGATGAGCGGGCTCGGGTTCATAGTGTGCTTCGTGACGGCCTCGCCGCGCGACCCGTCAGGGTTGACCTTGCACATCTGTTCGCAGTTGCCGTGGTCGGCGGTGATGAGGGTGACGAAGCCGAGCGCGGTGGCGACGGCCACGACGCGGTTCAGGCAGTTGTCGATGAACTCGACGGCTTCGATGGCGGCGTCGAGCTTGCCGGTGTGGCCGACCATGTCGGGGCTGGCGTAGTTGACGACGACGAGGTCGTGGCCGCCCGAGCCGAGAGCCAGCAGGAGTCGATCCGTGACCTCGCCGGAGGACATGCGTGGAGCCAAATCGTAGGTTGCGACCTTTGGGCTCGGGACGAGGACGCGCTCCTCGCCTGCAAATGGTTGCTCGCGGCCACCGTTTAGGAAATACGTGACGTGCGCGTACTTCTCCGTCTCCGCGATGTGGAACTGCGTCAGTCCGAGATGCGATACGTGCTCGGCGAGGCAGTTGGCGACGGCCGTCGGTGCAAAGGCGACGTGCAGGCCAGGCCAGCCGGCGAACGACTTGTCGTATTGCGTCATGCAGACCCACACGAGGTTGTCGATTTTGGTCCGGGGGAAGCCCTTGAAATCGGGGTCCATGAAGGCCCGGGTCATCTGCCGGCTGCGGTCGGGACGGAAATTGAGCCAGACGACGGCGTCGCCGGAACGCACTGCGCCGGAGGCATCCGGCGCCGTGGCGGCGACGAATTCGTCCCCTTCCCCACGGCCATGGGCCCCCTCAATCGCGGCGGATGCCGTGGGCGCCTGAACGGCGAGGCCACCCACGTACAATTCGTAGGCCGATTGGATGCGTTCCCAGCGGTTGTCGCGGTCCATGGCGTAGTAGCGACCGACGACATCGGCGATGCGCCCGACGCCGGCCGCTTTCATCTGCCCCTGCAAAATGGAGAGATAACCGAGGGCGCTTCGGGGTGGTGTGTCGCGTCCGTCCCCGATCGGGTGCACCCAGACGTCCTTGACGCCGGCGGCCGCAGCGGCTCGGAGAGCGGCGGCCATGTGAGCCTCGTGGGCATGCACCCCGCCAGGCCCAAGCAGCCCCATGAGGTGCAAGCGCCCGCCTGTCCGCCGGATGTGGTCGAACGCCGCTGCAAGGTGCGAGGAAAACGACCCATCGGCGATGGCGTTGTTGATGCGCATGAAGTCCTGGTAGACGACGCGGCCGGCGCCGATATTCAGGTGGCCGACCTCGGAGTTTCCCATCTGTCCGTGGGGCAGGCCGACGGCGGGACCGTTGTTCTGCAGCTCGACGTTCGGGAATGTTGAGCGCAAGCGGTCAAAGGTCGGCGTCTTGGCGATGGCAACCGCATTGCAGATGTCACGCGGGTCGCCCCAGGCAAAACCGTCCAGGATGACCAGGAGGCCGGGACGGTGCACGTCTATGGCGAGCCAGCCCGGGGCGATGAAGGCTGCGGCTTTAGCGTGTACGTCTCGACGGGCTCGTAGGCGGGCCCCACTGAACGCAGCACCGAACTGAAGAGGACGACGGTATCGAGGGGGGCTGGCCCGAATTCGATGCCGGCACGCGTCGTCAAGAACTTGGAGACGTCCCGCGCATCCCGCAAGCGCGCCAACGTGACGTGCGCGACGAAGTCATGCCGTTCTGGAGGGTCGCCAAACTCTGCCGTCGCGCTGATGACTCGCCGAGCGATGGCATCGATTCCCGGTGCTAGGATTCCCGCCCACAAGATGCGGGCACGGCGTCGGTCCGGGAAGGCCCCAATCCCGGTGACGCGGCCCGGCGCCGCCCGGGCATCGGCGAGCCGCGCCCGCAACGCGGCGCGCACCGGATCCACGTCGTCGACCTCGCCGAGAAAGCGCAGCGTGACATGCCAGGTGCCGGGCGGGACGGACCGTACGCCGGGCACTTCGCTTTCGAGAGCCGTTGTCAGCTCGGGGAGGCCGGCTGCCGGGACGGGCATACCCACGAAGAGGCGCACGTCGGCGCATGCCGGCAGGGCCTGATGAAGGGGGGCGGTCATGCCTGCGACAATTCGTGCGCCTCGCGCCACAGGAGGACTTGGCCGCCATGCCGCTGTGCGACTGCAAGCGCATCGTACAGGGCCCGGAACGTTTCCGCGTAGCCCAGGCGACTCGTCCATTCGTCACGGTACTGGTCGCTGCAGAAGAGGCGCGACCCGTCGGGGACTTGGACGACCGCCACGTAGCGGACTGCCATGTCGGTCTGCATGGCGATCCGAAGCAGGCGCGGGTTCTCCAAGTCACTGCAGAGGTGGGCGAAAGTGGCAGCACAACGCTCGTCGGGCGGCGTCACCGCAACCCTTGTAGGGGGTCCCGGTGGATGCCCCGCCCATGAGGGTCACCGCCATTGCCATCCTTGTCGCCATCGGGGCGTCGGGCTGCTTCGAGCACACCACACCGACGACGGCGCCACCACCCGTGGCGAGCCCCGTCGGCATCATGGCGTTCCAGTCCATCGGGGACACGGCGCAAGGGGTGCCGCTGCCGGCATCGTTTGGCGGCGACATCCGCGTGCTGAGCGTATCGACGGCGCATGCCGGCCCGGAGCCGTCCCTGGGCGTGACGAAGAACGGGTGGATCTTCGCCGCCGCCGGGGCCAGCGTGCTGCGCTCCCAAGACGGCGGCCGGACGTGGCCCGTCAACCACTCCGTGCCCGGCACGGACCGCGATCCCATGCTATGGGTCGATCCCGTGACGGACCGGGTGTTTGCCACGCACATGAACCCGGCGGCGACCTGCAGCACCATCGCAGTCAGCGACGACCAGGGCAATTCCTGGTCCGACCCGACGCTCGTCTGCCCCGCCCTGCCCGGCCAAATCGATCACCAGAAACTGGCCACGGGCCCATACGCCGGCCCCCTTGCCACCGCCGAAGCCAAAGGTGTGTATCCGCAGCTCGTGACGATGTGCTTCAGCCAGCCCCGCGTCACGCATTGCGCGGCCAGCCACGATGGCGGCAAGACGTTCGCCCAGGACCGCAACGTCGCCGGCGCCCCATCCACGCCGGCCGGGCCCGTGCCCCTGGCCAGCCAACTCTTCGGCGACTGCGGCGGCCTCAACGGCCGGCAACGCCATGCCCCGGATGGCACCATCTACGTCCCCTACGGTCACACCTGCGAGCGGACCGTGGTGGCGGTCTCGACCGACGGCGGCATCACGTGGGTCGAGCGCAACGCCAACCACAAGCAACTCGAGATGGACCCCGCCGTCGCGGTCGACAAGGCCGGCATGGCCTACTACGTGTACCGCAGCGACGACCAGCGCGTCCACCTGCTGCGCAGCAGCGACCGCTTCGCCACCGTGGAGGGGCCGTTCATCGTGTCGCCCCCAGCCATCAAGGGAACGGTCTTCACCTCCATCGTCGCCGGCTCCAAGGGCCGCATCGCCGTCGCCTACCTCGGCAACAACGCCAGCTCCGCTGCCCCGGACGACGTCCCGCGCACCACCGCCTGGAACCTCTACCTCTCCATGAGCCTCGACGCCGACGACCCTGAGCCCACGTTCGCCACCGTGCAAGTCAACCCCGACCCGGACCCAATCCAGCGCGGCAGTGTGTGCAGCATCAACGACTGCAAGCACGACGACCGCAACCTCCTCGAGTTCCAGGACCTCGAAATGGGACCCGACGGCCGTCCATGGCTCGCCTACGCCGACGGATGCACACCGGGACCATGCACGGCTCCGGGCCAGACCAACCCAAACACGTCACACGACGGCGCCTTGACCGTCGCCTGGGTCAACGAAGGGCCGAGCCTCCTGGAAGAGAAGGGCCGGCTTGGCAGCACGTAAAGGCCCCCAGGTGTTGCGAACCTGCCTCCTGGGGCATTCCTCGCCGCAACCCAGCCCAGCCCCGTAGTCTAGCGGTCAGTGGCGCGGGCCCGGCAAGCCGGGCCCCGCCAGGCTCGGACTTCGCTTCGCGAAGTCCATCACCAGGATAGGGGCCTTTGAATCCGCACGTTGCCTTCATCAAGGCCACGTTCGTCGCCGCAACCCAGCCCAGCCCCGTAGTCTAGCGGTCAAGGATAGGGGACTTTGAATCCTTTGACGTCGGTTCGAATCCGACCGGGGCTATCCGAGCGCAGCGAGGCAGACCCGGGCGGGTTTGCCGATGCGAAGCGAGGTATCCCTACGGCTGCCGCTTGGCGGCCGTAGGGTCGAATCCGACCGGGGCTATCTCATGCGGCGGCGTCCGCCCTGCCAGGGGGACGGCATCGGCGGCGAGGCCCTGAGACAGCGCCTGGAGGGCATTGAGAAGGCTGGGCTCGAGCTGCGGCGGGCGGGGCCGCGACGGTTGGGAGCCTTGTGAGGCCAGGTGAAGGAGTGCGCGGTCGGCCCCGTAGATGCGCACGAATCCGACATTGGGTTGGTTGGACGGTCGGGGCCGCAGGGCTGGGTGCCCTTGGTCGCAGCGAACGGTCCCGAGCGTGTCGCCGCACTGCGGGCACCGGACCACGGCTTGGGCGACGGAGCCGACGCGGATGCCCGACACGGCCGTCCAACAGCCGCCGCATCCGGGGCAGTCGAAATCCGCGGCCTCGATGCCGGGCATGGAGTGCACGATTTCCCCTGCATACTAGCGCCTTGGGTTCGCGGCAAGGGCTCGCGCCTCGCCGGTTCGGGGGCGACGTGAACGGGTTCAGGTCATCTCTTCGATGCGGCCCTCGGCCTCTGCCCAGCGCAGGAGGCGCCGGAAACCCTGGGTCTCGAGGCCGCTGATCTCGATTACGTCACCGAAGTGGAACTTCGTGTCGGTCTCCCAGTTCTTGAAGGCGCGCAGGACCTTGTAGCGGCCCTTGGCCCCGGTCGCCGCGAAGTCGGCCATGCGCTTGGAGGTCCAGGCCGTGCTGAAGTTGCCGGCAAAGACGCCGACGCGGCGGTGCGCGATGATGGCGATGCGGTTGCACACCTCGTCGAGGAAGCTGCGATTGTGCGACACGACGATGACGGTTCCTTCGTACTCGCGCAGCGCGGCCGCGACGATGTCCTGGGACTCGATATCGAGGTGATTGGTCGGTTCGTCCAGAACGAGCGTGTTGTGCTTGCCGACGATGAACTTGGCAAGGGCCAGGCGGGCCCGCTCGCCGCCGGACAGGTCGCGCACTTTCTTGAACACCTCGTCGCCGCTGAAGTGGAATCGCCCGAGAAGACCGCGGCTCCACTCGTCGGGGGGCGGTGGGTCGCGCAGGCTCTGGGCCTCCTCGATGAGCGTGCGCTCAGGGTCGAGGCTTTCGTGGTGCTGGTCGAAGTACCCGATATTCACGGCTGGGGCGCGTTTTACGGTGCCCGCGTCGGCCTTCATCCGCCCGGTGAGGAGCTTGATCAGTGTCGACTTGCCGCAGCCGTTCGGGCCGATGAGGCCGATCTTGTCGCCGCCTTCCACCTCGAAGTTGACGTGCGAGAACAGGAGGCGGTCGCCGAACGACTTCGACAGGTCTTCCACTTGCAGGGATTCGCGGGGCGGCGTGTCCGTGTCGAAGAGCATGCGGAACGCCTTTCGGGTGGTCGGCGCCTCCTCGACGGGTTGCTCGACGTGCTTCATGCGCGTCTTGCGGCTGCGCACCTGGGCGTCGAACTTGTTGCGCACCTTCAGCTCCTCGATGATCTTGAGTTGCCGCTTGACCTCGTTCTCGTTGCGGGACTTGCGCGCGGCGATGGCTGCCTGCAGGGCGCGCCTCTGCCCTTGGTAGCTCGTATAGTTGCCCGTGTACGACGCGACGCGGCGGAGGTCGACCTCGAAGACGCGGTCGGCCACGTTGTCGAGGAGGTACTTGTCGTGTGCCGAGACGATGACGGAGCCCTTCAGGTCCATGAGGTACTGCTCGATGAACTCCACGGTCGGGATGTCCATGTGGTTCGTCGGCTCGTCGAGGAGAAGCAGGTCGGTCTCCTTCGCGGCGGCCAGCGTCTTGGCGAGGAGCACCTTGCTGCGTTCGCCACCCGACAGGCTGCCGAAGTTCGCCTCGAGGGTCTCTTCGGGGAGCCCCAGGTCGTTGAGAAGCGGCGAGTCGGTGGCGCGTCCTTTACTGCGCTCCTCGTGCAGTTTGCCCTGCAGGTCGGAGTAGCGCGCCATGCGCTCGTTGGCATCCGGTTGTTCGAAGGCTGCGGGTTCCGCCATCCAGGCTTCGAGTTCGCCGAGTTCGGTTTCGATGCGGCGGGCGGCCCCCGACGGCGCGGCAAGGAGGTCCTGAACCGGCGTCTCGGGCGGGATGTCGGGTACTTGCGGCATGTACGCGATGCGCAGGTCCGGGTCCATCTGGATCTCGCCGAGGTCGGGCTTGAGTTGTCCCGAGAGGAGCTTGAAGATGGTCGTCTTGCCGGCGCCGTTGGGGCCGACGAGGGCGATCTTGTCGCCGGCATGGATGGTGAAGCTCGCGCCGCGCAGGACGTGCGTCGGGCCGAAACTCAGGTGCAAGTCGTCGGCCTTGACGAGCGGCTGGCTCATGCATCACCCCCGGGCACGGGCGCGCCGACGCGGGCTTCGGGCTTAAGATTGCGGCCTTTGCCGTGGCGTGGCAAAGTGTGGGCGGCGTGGGATTCCAGTGAACTGACTGAAACGGGCGAAGGACGGTTGCACCAATGAGGGACGCCTCTCAAGGATGGGCCGCTCGGTTGCATCCGTGCCATCGGTGGTTCGGCGGGGCATGAACGCTGCATCCCTCGCGCGAAGCCAGGCCGACGACCGGCCACACCAACCTCCGACGGCGGCGCGGGCTACGAGGTGGCCGCGTGGCTGAGTGTGGGAGGCCCGGGAGAACAGGAATCAAGTGGAGAGAAGGGGAATGGGTTCCTGTTCTCCGTTCGGCTCCTGTTCTTCCCGGCCGTCGTTGTCAGACGGACGGCGAAGTCTCCGAAGACTGGCAAGGTCGCTTTCCCGTTTTTTCCGTGGCTTCCTGGTCTTTCAGGCGCCCGGCGGCCCTCGCGCGACTTTCAGAAAGGTCGATCATCAAGCAGTGAGGCCTTGGCCTTTGCAAGGCTCCGGCCCCACGGCGCGGACGCTTGCGGAATTCATGTTCGGCGCCGCGCCTGGGGCGCGCGACCGCAGCCCTGACCGGGGGCTCACGTTCGTCGGTTGCAGCGGTTGCTTCTGCGTTCGCCGCGTCTTCTTGCCATTCCTTCACCTCGGCGCCGCCGTCGGAGCATGCTTGGAATGGTTCGCTGGCTTGGACAAGCAGGTCGACCGTTACGCGTCCCCTTCGTCGTCGCCCGCCACGGCGCCCGCCTGGCCTTCCGGGTCATCGCCGGTGCCTTCGCCTTCCTCGAGTTCCGGCCCCGGGTGGTAGCCGATGGGCAGGTCGGGATCTTGCGGGCCCTGGTCGAAGTCGTACGGGAACTTGTTCCAGTACGGCGAGTCGTCGAGGACCGTGTACAGGCCGGTCTCCGCGTTGATGCCGCGGATCAGGTGGCTGCCGATGCGGTCGACGTGGTACAGAAGCGTGCCTTGGAACACCTTGTCGCCGATCTGCTTGAAGAAGCGGCCGCACACGGTGATGCCGATGGTGCGCTCCGTCACGAATTCGTCGAGGTAGTGCGCCATGTGGTACGCCGACGGCAACTCGATGTGGGGCCGGATGGTGACCTCTTCGCGCAGGCCGTGCAGGATCATAAGCGGCGTCGGGACGCCATCCTCACCGGAGGTGGAGTCGTGGTAGGCCTGCAACAGGCCGCGGACGGTCTGGTCGTCCAGCATCTTGGTCCCACGCCAGGGGCATCCCGCCCTGACGGCTGCGCCCAGGTGTGCACCCATTTGAGCTTATTCGTCGCCGCCCTTCTAGGAGGGGCGTCCGGTCGGCGTGTGTCGCCGGCGCCACAACGCGAAGAACAGGACGCCGGCCACCGCCAACGTGCCGAGGGCCGCGATGAGGATGATGGGCAGCGCTGATCCCGCGCTCGACGTTGGCGTTGCGCCGGCGTTGCCGAAGGCACCCGTGGCGCCAGCCGGCACCGAGCGGCCGGACGAACCGAGGCGTTGGCAGGCGTCGCCGACGCCGTCGCCGTTGGCGTCCGCTTGGTCCTTGTTGGGCAGGGCCGGGCAGTTGTCGCGCAACGCGCCCGTGGGGCCGTCGTCCGGCACCGCGTCGCCGTCGACGTCCGTGTCGCAGGCGTCGCCGACGCCGTCACGGTCCAGGTCGGCCTGGTCGCGGTTCGGGATGTCCGGGCAGTCGTCCGCGCGGTCGATGATGCCGTCGCTGTCCCAGTCCCCGGGTTGCGATTCATTGGGGATGACGGGCTCGGGGCCGGGCTGCGGCGGTGCGGGCGCGTCCGTCTCGCAGGCGTCGCCGATGCCGTCGTGGTCCGAATCCGTCTGGTCGTGGTTGGAGATGGACGGACAGTTGTCCGCGGCTTCCTCGATGCCGTCGTTGTCGTTGTCCGTGTGCGGCCCGCTGTCGCGCGCGTTGGGGTCGCGCCTGACCCAGATGGTGAACGTGTCGCAGGTCGTGTCGACGCCACCGTTGGCATTGCCACCGTCGTCCCTGAGGCAGACCTTGACATCGGCTGTTCCGTACGTGCCCTTCTTGACCTCGTACGTGAGGTCGCCCCAGCCATTGGCCGCATCGTAGGGACCGTTGCAGCCCGCCATCGGGCACGACCACTTGACGACCGACGGGGGCGTCGTGAAGGTCAGGCCCGCGGACGTTCCCGTCACCGTCGTCGTGAACACGAGGTGCTGCTGCGTCGCAGCGCCCCACAATTCATCGGTCGCCGTGGCGCGCGCCGGCGCGATGCCGGTCGCCCAGGCGGCGACGAGCTGCGGCCCTGCGTCCTGGGTAAGCTCCTGGTCCAAGCCTACGAAGACCGGCGCGTCGTTGACGCAGGTGGCCGTGATGGCGAAATCGGCAGGCGTGTAGAGATTGACGGCCGGCGCGACGTTCATACCGCTGTCCGTGAGCGTGACGCGGAAGCGCGCCGTGCCGCACTGGTCCTGCGCCAGCGTGTAGGTGAGGTCACCCCAGGTGCCGCCGCTGAACGGCGACGCCGTAAAGAGCGTCGGGGACACGGCGGGAGGCATGGCAAACAGGCCTGGATTCGTGACGACGGTGACGGTGAACTTGACGGTCTGTGTGGCGTCCTCACCGGCGTTGCCTGCCGTGATTCCGGTGGCCCAGCCCGCGACGGTCACAGGGCCGGCGCCGGGCAGGTTGTCCTCGCGCACCGTTGGCGGGTTGGCTGCGTTGAAGTGCGGCGCCTGGTTGACGCACGCCACCGAAATGGCCAGGCTGTGGTCGATGCTCGTCGCCGGCTGCGAGTCGGGCGGCGGCGTCATGGTGCCGTCATCGATGAGGGTGATGGTGTACGTGGCCAATCCGCATTCGTTGGCCGCGATGGTGTAGCTCAGGTCGCCCCAACCGTTTGCAGCCGTGAACGGACCCGGACAGTAGCTGGGGGACACCATTGTGCAGCCTGGCTCGCCGCCCTTCTTGCTGACGATTGGATCCGCCATGAGAAGCGTGGAACTGCCCGAGGCAAAGACGACCTTGAAGCGCATCTGCTGGTTCGCCTCGCTCGCCGGCACGCCCGTCTTGATGTTGTACGCCCAGGCCGGCGTGGAGACGACGGTGCTCGTTCCGGACTGCGAGATGGCGGCCGGGCTGCCGTTGTCGTCGAACGTCGGCTTGTCGTTGGGGCACGAGACGGTGAGCGTGAAGTCCGTCGCTGGCGTATAGGAGTTGACGTCGGGTGCGACGCTTGCGCCGTTGTCCGTGAGGGTGACGCGGAACGTGGCTTGGCCGCACAACCCCGTGGCGGACGTGTACGTGAGGTCGCCCCACGGGACGGCGGTGAACGGCCCGGCCGTTGACGTCGTCTGGGCGACCGACGGCGCCACAGCAAAGAGCGCCGCGTTCGTGATGACGGCGGTCGAGAAGACGAGCTGCTGCGACGATTCGTCGCCCGGGTCGCCTGCGATGGCGGGGCCGGGCGAGATTGCCGAGGCCCAGCCGATGACCGTCTGCGCGCCGGCGTCCTGCGCCACCGACGGCGGGTCGGCCGCAACGAAGGAGGGCGCGTCGTTGACGCACGTGACCTTCAACGTGACCGATCTCTGGTCCGTCTTGGCGCCGCCGGTCCCGGTGTTGCCGAGGTCGTCGACGTTGGCGGTCAGCGTGGTGAAGGTGCCGACGGCGCACTTGTCGGCCGCCGGCGTGAACTGCATGCCATCCAGCGCCGCATCGATGTCGGCCTGCTTGCCTTCGAAGATCATCGTGGCGTCGGCCGTGCCGTCGCCGACGCAGGCCGCAATGGACGGTGTGCCGGGCGATGCGCCGCCGCAGGCGAAGGACAGACCGGTGACCGTGGCCAGCGTCAAGGTCCCCTTGCCGACGGCCAAGCGCATGCGCAGCGGGCTCGGGTCGGAGTCAGCGTCGGCAACCGAAATGAGGTTGGAGTTGGCTGTCGAGAAGGTGACCGCGTTGTCTTCGAGCATGGTCTGCGCGGCGGCCGGCACCGTGATGACCGGGGCGGAGTTGGCGCTCGTCAGGGTAATGGATACTTCGTTGCTCAGGACGGAATCGCCCACACAGTTGCGGGCAAGCACGCGGTAGTAGTTGGTTCCGGATGTCGGGCTGTGCGTGTAGGTGAGGATGCCGGGCAGGGTCGTGCCCAGAAGCGTGTCCGCCGTGGTGACGCCGGCCGAGGCCTTCCAGTAGATCTTGTACACGAAGCCATACAACGCATCGCCCTTGAGGCCGCAGCCGCCGGGGCGGTCGATGCCGCCGGGGGTGTTGATGGGGGCCGTCCAGTCCAGCTTGACGGAGGAGGGCGTCAGCTGGCTGGCCGTCAGCGCGGTCGGCGCCTGCGGCTTCTTCACTTCGGCGTAAAAGTAGCCCGACTTCAGCCCCTCGCCGAAGCACGTGACGGCCGTGACTTGGTAGTAGTAGTCATTCTCGCCGGCCACGGACAAGTCGTCGGTGAAGAAATCGGTAATCGCGGTCGCGGACGGCGGCGTCGCACCGCGCCACACGCCGACTTGGCTCGTGACGGGAGTGCCGGCGCCGCCCGACGCGCCCGTGCCGCGGTAGACGCGGTAGTCGATGATGGGTAGCCCGCCGTCCGTCGGGACGTTCCAGGCCAGCTTGGCCTGCACGAGCGGCGTCGTCGTGTCGCCACCCGGGGACGCCTTGCTCGTGGCGAAGGCCCAGGGCGCGACCGTGTTGAACGCCGTGGGCGTGGTGAAGCTCGGAGGCGAGGGCAGTACAGCGTTGGTGCCCTTGAAGGCGGCAAGCGAACCGTTGTCCATGCCGACCAGCAGCTCGGGGCGACAGTCGCCGTTCAGGTCGCCAAGTGCCATCGGCGAGGTGCCCGCCCCGGACGTGACGGGCGGCGTGGCCCAGAATGCCGTGGGAGGCGTGGCCCCGCGCGACACCGCGAGGGTCTTGTCCAGCGAACCGAAGGCGAATTCCAGGGTCGGGGTCGCGCCTTGCACGTAATTGAGGTCGGCAAGCGCGCCGCCGCCGGGGGACTCCGTGTTCGTCGCGGGAGGGGCCGGCACACGGGCCAGGGTCCCCTTGTCGACGATTGACCCCGTGTAGCCGCGGATTGTGACGTCGCCCTGCTTGGCGCTGTCGGCCGAGTCGGCGGAAGCCTTCACGTTCGCGATGTCCGGCTTGCCGTCGCCGTCGACGTCGCCGAGGGCCGGCGCGTTCCAGAGGTACGAGTCGGCGGCAGGGGACGTCACAAGCGACGCGCCCGACAGGGCGGCAGCGGTCTTGACCACGAACAGGGATGGTGTCTGCGTTGGCGTCCCGCTGCGGAAACCGGCGTTCACGGCGATTTCCTGCACGCCATCGCCATCGAGGTCGGCGACGGCCAGACCTTTCACTTGGTCGCCGGTTCCGGCCTGCTGGTTGCCGGGCAGGGAGACGACCTCACCGAATGTGATGGTCGAACCCACGACGGTGACGATGTAGACGCGCCCGTTGGGTGGGGCGGGGATGTCGGGGGAGTCGTCGGTGCCCAGGACGATCTCGAGGCCATCGTGGGCGCTGCGCAGTTCGGCAAGGGCCGGGGCGGCGGACGCGAACTGGTTGTACGTCCCGGTGAGGACACCCGTGGTCACGGCCACCTGGGGGAACTTGGCGTTGGCGACGATGGAGATTGCGCCCGCAGCATAGTCGAGAACGTACAGGGCCGCAGCCTCCGGCCCATAGCCCCCCGACGTCGCATCCATGGTCAGGACCACGATGTCGTTCTTGCCGTCGCCGTTGACGTCGCCGATTGTCGGCGCGATGGGCGTGGTCAGCATGAACGGGGGCGCCCAAGCCGCCAACTGGGCTCCAGTCTGGCCGTTCAGGACCCGGATTTGGTCGGCAGGGCCGAGGAAACCGCCGGCACCGCCGTCCGTGAAGTCAGCAAAATAGAGGACCACTTCCGGCCACTGGTCTCCGTCCAGGTCGCCGGCTGCCAGTGTAGCGTGCCCGTCCTTGACGTTCGTGAAGCCTGCAATTCCCGACGACAGCCACAGGGTCGTGAACGCGCCCGCCGGGGACTGGCGCATGGCGCGCACGCCTGGCGTGCCGGATGCCGTGTTAGAAAAGTCCGTGACGGCGACGATGTCCATGAGGCCGTCGCGGTCGAGGTCGACGATAAGCGGGCTTGATCCGATGGCTCGCGTTGCGCCGGCGCCCGGCGTCGTCACCACGAGGTCCGCCATCGCCGTCGGGGTCGTCATGGCCGCAGAGAACACGGTCGCCGCCGTGTGGCGACTGTCCTTGTGGAACTGGGGCCACGCCGCGCCGCTTTGCACGTCGAACGGTGCGCTGGCCACCGACGTCAGGCCGGCGGCGGTCGCCGTCAGGACGTATCCTTTGCCGATGGTGTCGATGCGCACGTTGCTAAACGTCGCGATGCCGCTTACGAGGCTGGCCGTGACCGTGCTCTGTTTCCCGGCGACGGGGCCCTGCAGAAGGACGCCGCATGGGCGCGCCGGCGGGCCGGCGGTGGGACACGGGGGCCACGTCGTGATGGCGAGCGTCACGGTGCCGGAGGCGCCGGCGTCGACCGCGTTGGAACCATCGACGGCTGCGACCTGGATGGCGGGCGTGAAGGCTTCGCCGGCACCGACGTTGGCGGGGGGGACTGTGAACTTGAGGCTGACGGCCCCTGCGGCCTGCGCGGGCGGAACGGCGAAGAGGCCGGCGACGAAGAGGACTGCGAGGAGCAGGGACGCCGTGCGCGAGCGAGACCTTGGACTACCTTGACCGTCGAACGCGACCACCATTGGATGCCACCGAGCCCTTCCGGGGAAGGGTACCTCGGACCTAGTTTGGCCCTACTTAGGCTTTCCGGCCATTGCGTCGCTCGAATCGCATCGAAACTATTGCGGTCGCACGGGCGGCTTGGGGCGCATGGCCAAGGCCACGACTGCGACCAGGGCCGCGATGGCGAGGGCTCCGACGAGGACGCCGACTCCCCACAGCATGTTGGTGGCGGCCGTGTTTGGCGCCGGCGCGGGTTGGTTGCCCCCGGCCGCGCTCGTATCCCTTACGTGGCCGGCGCCGCCAGCCGATGCAGGCGTGCCGTAGATATTGTCGAAGTCGCACGCGTCGCCGATGCCGTCCTTGTCGGAGTCCGCCTGGTCCGGATTGGACACGGATGGGCAGTTGTCCGTGTAGGTGCTGGAGATGCCGTCGTCGGCGATGGCCTGGTTGGGCACGCCGTCGCCGTCGATGTCGTCGTCGCACAGGTCGCCGTGGGTGTCCTCGTCGACGTTCGTCTGGGCGTTGTTGGCCTTGTCGGGGCAGTTGTCCGAGGCGTCCGGCACGCCGTCGAAGTCGCGGTCCGGCTGTTGCTGCGGCGGTGGCGTCGGGGGCGGCGTCTCGCCAGCGGGCGGAGCGGCCGTGTCGTCGTCGCACGCGTCGCCCACGTTGTCACGGTCGGCATCGTCCTGGTCGTGGTTCGGCATGGCGGGGCAGTTGTCGGCGACGTCGATGACGCCGTCCTGGTCGGTGTCCTGGCCGTCGGCGCCGTCGAAGGGCGTGCAGGAGATGTTGATGTCGTCGAGGAGCGGGCCCTTGTTGTCGCTGCTGGACGGTGGCTGCGGCGCCGCCTGGAATCCGAGATAGTACGTGCCTTGGTCCGTGACCGTGTACACCGGCGTCTTGAACGTGGTCCAGACGGTGTTGGAGCTCACGGCCTGGCTGAAGGGCGAGGGCCCCCAGCTGTTGGTGGGCAACGGCCGCGTCAAGGTCGTCGGGGCCGGGATTAGATAGGCAAGGACAGTGTCCGCCGTTGCCGAGCGCTGCGGACCCGCAAGCGAGAAGGTGAGCGTGTAGTTGCCCGGCGACAGGAACATCGTGTGGTAGAAGAAGCCGGCCCGGAACGTCTGGCCGTCGAGCTCGACGAAGGAGCCCATGGTCTTGGTGGCAAACCCTGCGCCCGGGGCCGTGAAGACCGGGTCGTTGGGGCTGGTGAAGAAGTCGACGGTGCCGTCGAAGACCTTCCAGTTGCGCCACGTCGTGGCCTTGTTCACTTCGCTGGTCTGCGACGTGCCGCTCTGGATGCGGTCGCCATCGAAATTGTCGTGGAACGTGGCGAAGCCTTCGCAGCCGCGCGCCTGCGCGACGGCGCCGTGCGGCACGACCAGCATGCCGATGGCCAGCACCGCCACGACGAGGCACGAACGGGAGAGAGACAGTCCACCCACGCCCTTCACATTTCGGCCAGGCATATGAGGCTTGTCTGCGGACCCCTGGAGGGCCGCGGTGCTCGCTACTCGGGGCGCATGCGGCGCCGCAGCAGCAGCATCAGGAGGCCAACCGTCAGGACGGCTCCGACGACCGCCATCGTTGCGGCCGTCGTCCAGGACATGCCGGCGACACCTTGCGTGGCCGATGCGCCCACCGGGGAAGCATCGCGCGCCGAGCCACCGGAGGACAAGTAGGAGCACTCGTCACCGACGCCGTCGTTGTTGGAGTCGAGTTGATCCGGGTTGGCGTACCATGGGCAGTTGTCGAGGAAGGCCCCTGTCGGGCCCGAGTTGCGGACCCCGTCGCCATCGATGTCGATGTCGCAGACGTCGCCCTTGCGGTCGGCGTCCATGTCAGCCTGATCGTGGTTGGGCGTGCTCTGGCAGTCGTCGGCCACGTCGGGGACACCGTCATGGTCCGCATCCGGCAGGGGCACGACCACGGGCGTCTCGGTGACTGGGGCCCATTCTGTGACCGGGGCCTCGACCGTGCATGCATCGCCCATGCCATCGCCGTTCGTGTCGGCCTGGTCGAAGTTGGCAACGGACGGGCAGTTGTCGGACAAGTCAGGGATGCCGTCGAGGTCGCTGTCGAGCGACACGCCGAAGGGCCAGCGGAGGGACGGGTCGTTGTGCTTCGTGCCCGTGAAGCCGTCGCACGAAGAGTCCTGGCGGATGGGCACGATGGCCGTCGCCGTCGACTGCAGGCCGGAATTGTAGTAGCTGCTGAGGCCGTTGAAGTCGGTGACGGTCACGGTGACCGTGTAGATGCCTTCCTTGGAGAAGACGTGCGGCACGAAGGCGTACTGGTTGTACCAGTCATAGGGATGCGCAAACCAGCGGCCCTGCACGACGTTGAGGGCACCACTGCCCGGGTCGCCGAAGTTCCACTTGGCCCACTTGAAGTCCGCTTCGCCCACGATGGAGTCGCGAGCGTCGAACCAGATGGGGTAGTTGGGACACGTGAAGGCGTACGTCGGCTGCAGGACGGCTTGCGGCTTGCACTTGCCGAACCACGTGATCTTGTCCGAGATGGGGCCGTCCGGGGGCGCAGTCACGGGGATGCCGTCGACGAGTCCGCCGAAGAGGTATGCGCTGCATCCCGTCGAGATGGCGGTTGTGCCGACGAAGCCGCCGCGGCTGTAGTCGTCGGCCTTGGTCGGGCTGCCGGCTCCCGTCGGCATTCCGGAGGCGAAGACCGGCGCAACGGTCGGCGTCGTGGGATCGTAGCGGTAGACCAGGTTCTTGAACGGCCCGCCGTTGAAGATGAAGATGTAGCGGCCGTCGTAGACGGCGGAAAGCGAACCGCACAGTGGCGTGAAGTTCTGCTGGTAGATCGTGGTCACTCCCGTGGACGGGGTGAACTTCATGATGGAGCACTCCGGAACGGGGCAGGGGCCGACCGTGGGGCAGAGCGGGCTGTAGACGCAGGCGCCGTTCGAGACCTCGGTCGGCGTGCTGCAGGCGACGTCGTCGAGCCAGGTGCCGCCGAAGAGGTAGATGTCGGAGCCCACCGTGACGGCCTCCATGTCGTAGCGCTTGCCTTCCGGTGTGATGGAGCCGGCGGTGTTGGGCGGCAGCGGGTTCGGGTTCAACGACACGGTGCAGGATGCCGGGTCGAAGCGGTAGATCTCGTTGGACGTGTGCAGGCTGAACGGGACCAGGTTGCCGTCGCCTTCCAGGTAGCGGCCGCCGAAGACGTAGGCGGCACCTTCGGCCCAGGCCCCGGCCATGTAGTCGAACTGCCGCGGCAGGACGCAGTTCATCGTGGTGACCAACTGCGATGGCGGGTAGAAACTGTAGATTTCGTTGTTGAGGGCGCCGCCATTCGTGCCAGCGAACGTGTACGCCATGTCGAGGTCGGGGTCGTACGCGAGGGCCTGGCGACCGAGGGGCTTCGGCAGGCTGTTGGCCGGGTTGATCTCGCCGCCCGGGGCGTTGGGGGTGTACGGGATGCCCGGCGAGGGACCGAACGTTGGGCCTTGGGGCATGCCGCGGCTGAACTTGGTGATGCTGGAGAGTTCCGTGCCGCCCAGGTCCTTGACACCGCCCAACACGTAGGCGTCCGTGCCGTCCCAGAATGACGTCGCCTCCATGACTTGGTCGGGGAGCACGACGGGGATGGGCGTCGGCGTGTCAGGCGTCGGCCCAGGGCCGGGCGGGCCGCAGAGGTCCAGGTTGGGAGCGGTGACGGGGTCGGGTGAGATGATGGTGGGCTCGACCGGGCCCGGCATGCCGATCATTTGGTCGCAGTATTCCTGGTGGACGACGAGTTGCACGCCGTACGTGGGCGACGTGTTCCAGAAGCCGCTCCATGGGTTGGACGGGGGGAAGCCTTGCTGGGTGGGGACGCACCCTGGGTTGGCGTACGTGCACGGGTCGATGACGGCCTGGCCCGGGATGGGGACGAGAGCGACAAGCAGGACTGCGGCGGCGAGTTTCAACGTCAGGGCTGGAACGGACATCAGGAGGACTCCCACCGGCGATTCTCGCCAGAGAAGGACCGCCCAGGTCCCTATTTACGGTTTTTGGGCCGTCTCCTTCGGGCGCGTCCCTACGTCTTGCCCTTGTCGCCCTTCATCGGGCGGCGCAGCACCAGGAGCAGGAGCGCCGCCGTTCCGAGCGCAGCCAGCACCGCCATCGTGGCCGCCGACGACCATGGCAGGCCGCCGGCCCGCTCGGCCGCATTGCCTGCGGCGGAGCCCGCGCGCACGGCACTGCCGGGCGAGTCGATGTACGAGCATTCGTTGCCGACGCCGTCGTTGTTGGAGTCGAGCTGGTCGGGGTTCGGGTACCATGGGCAGTTGTCCAGGAACGCCCCCGCGGGGCCCGAATTGCGAACGCCGTCGCCATCGATGTCGATGTCGCAGACGTCGCCCTTGCGGTCCGTGTCCATGTCGGCTTGGTCGTGGTTGGGCGTGCTTGCGCAGTCGTCGGCCACGTCGGGGATGCCGTCATGGTCGGCGTCCGGTAGCGGGATGACTTGCTCCTCCGGCGCCGTGGTGACGACCGGCGGCGGCACGGTTTCGGCAGTGCACGCGTCGCCCATGCCGTCGCCGTTGCCGTCGGCTTGGTCGTTGTTGGCAACGGAGGGGCAATCGTCGGAAAGGTCCGGGATGCCGTCGAGGTCGCTGTCGAGCGACACGCCGAAGGGCCAGGTCAGAAGCGGGTCGTGGTGCTTGGTGCCCGTGAATCCGTCGCACGTTGAGTCCTGAACGATTGGCACGGTGGCGGTCGCCGTCGCCTTGAAGCCGGAGGTCAGCACGCTGCTCAGGCCGTTGAGGTCCGTGATGGTCACGGTGACGGTGTAGATGCCGGGGTTCGCGTAGACGTGCGAGACGAAGGCGTACTGGTTGTACCAGTCGTACGGGTGGTCGAACCAGCGGCCCTGGATCGGGTTCGTGGCGCTCGGGCCATCGCCGAAGTCCCATTTTGCCCACTTGAAGTCGGCTTCGCCCACGATGGAGTCGCGAGCGTCGAACCAGATGGGATAGTTGGGGCACGTGAAGGCGTAGGTCGGCTGCAGGATGGCTTGCGGCTTGCACTTGCCGAACCACGTGATCTTGTCCGAGATGGGGCCGTCCGGCGGGGCGGTCACGGGGATGCCGTCGACCAAGCCGCCAAACAGGTAGCCGCTGCAGCCGGTGCTGATGGCCGAGACGCCGACGAAGCCGCCGCGCATGTAGTCGTTCGTCTTGAGCGGGTTGCCGGTGCCAACGGGGAGGCCGGCGATGAAGGTGGGATTGACAAACGGCGTCGTCGGGTCGTACCGGTACGCGCTGCCGCCGGCGAAGACGTAGATGTAGCGGCCATCGTAGATGCTCGAGAGCGAACCGCACAACTGCGGGAAGTACGGGTTGATCATGGTCGTGACGCCCGTCGACGGCGTGAACTTCATGATTGAGCACTGCGGCACGGGGCACGGCACGTTGGGCGCCGACGTCGGGCACAGCGGGTTGTAGATGCACGCGCCGCTCGAGATCTCCGTGGGCGTGCTGCACGCCACGTCCTCCAAGTACGTCCCGCCGAAGAGGAAGATGTCGCTGCCGGTGCTTTGCGCCTCCAGGTCGTAGCGCTTTCCTTCCGTCGTCGGGTTGGGGGTCGGCGCCACCGTCGGCGGCAACGGGTTCGGGCTGAGGGACACCGTGCACGTGGCCGGGTCGAACCGGTAGATTTCGTTTGACGTGTGCAGGCTGAAGGGCACGGTGTTGCCGTCGCCTTCGAGGTAGCGGCCGCCGAAGAGATAGGCCGCACCGTCGGCCCACGCGCCGGCCATGTAGTCGAACTGCCGCGGCAGCACGCAGTTCATGGTCGAGACGAGAAGCGATGGCGGGTAGAAGCTGTAGATTTCGTTGTTGAGTGCGCCGGCGTTCGTGCCGCCGAAGGTGTACACTGTGTCCAGGTTGGGATCGTACGCCAGGGCCTGGCGACCGAGGGGATGGGGCAACGAGGCCACCGTCTGAATCTCGCCGCCTGGCGCATTCGGGACCCAGGGTCCGCCGTTGGGGCCGAACGGTCCCAGGGGCATGCCTTGGCTGAAGCGGGTAATGTCGGACACTTCCGTGCCGGCCAGATCCTTGACGCCACCGATCACGTAGGCGTCCTTGCCGTCCCAGAACGCGGTCGTCTCCATCAGCTGGCTCGGCAGCAGGACCGGCAGCGGCTCCGGCGTGTCAGGGCAGATGCACGGAGGGCTCGGGATGCCGCTCGGTGCGGCGCATGCGACATAGTTCGGGTCGGTGATGGGATCGGGCGACAGGATGAGCGGCTCGGCGCCGGGCGTCATGCCGAGCATCTGGTCGCAGATGTCCTGGTGCACGACGAGCTGCGTGCCGTAGGTTGGCGACCTGTTCCAGAAGCCGGCCCAGCCGTTGGATGGGGCAAAGCCGTTGTTGCCGGCGGGCACGCAGCCGGAGCTGTCGATGGTGCAGCGGTCGATGATGGCCGACGCCGGCATCGGCACGAGGAGGCCCACGAGAAGGGCGATGGCGGCTTTGGACGCAAGCGATTGGACGGACATGGCGGACCCCGGTGGCACGTTGGCCTAGTTGGCAACCCCCTGGCGCCTATTTGCGGTTTCTGGACCGAACACTGAGCCGCCAAGCCGCCTCCCGGCCCCGCCCATATTCGTTATCTAGGGGGTGGCTCTGGCGCGAAACATCCTGGTGACTGGACCATGAGCGAGCCCACCGCAGTGGCCTCGGTCGCGCACGACGGTGCGCCCCCGGAGCCCGCCCCGAACCCCCCGATGGACGCCCCCGAGCCCGAGATGCAGGCCCCGGCCGTCCCCGAAGGCGCCTCCCCCGTGGATGCCGATGCCCCCGCCGAGCTCGCCCCGGCACCGCCCGTGCCGAACCCGAACGGCCCCAAGCCCGGCATGAAGAAGGAAGAGTTGCAGAACCGCGCCAACCTCCTGCGCCGCGAACGCGACCGCCTCAACGACGACGCCCGCAAGCACGCGGAAGAGCGCGACGGATTCAACGCGCAAGTGCGCGGACTCGTCAACGAAGCCAACGAGCACAAGAAGCGCCGCGACGAACTGAACGAAGGCGTCAAGCGCGCGAAGGAGGCCCGCGACGAGGCCAACCGCATCGCGGACGAGGCGGGCAAGGGCGCCGACCAACTGCGCCGCGAGCGCATGCCGGAAGGCGACGCAACCCTCACGGTCGCGAAACTCAAGAAGGAGGCCAAGCAGCTGGAATTCCAGCAGATGACCTCCGTCCTCACCGTCACCAAGGAGAAGGCCCTCATGGAGCGCCTCAAGGAGATCGGCAAGCAGATCCGCGAGAAGGAGAAGACGCTGCGCGCCGACCCCGAACTCAAGGCCGCGCTCGAAAAGGCCGAGGAACTGAAGGAGAAGGCAGAGAAGTCGCACGCCAAGGTCGGCGAGATGGCCGAGAAGGCGCAAGGCGAACACGACGCCATGATCAAGCTCTACAAGCAGTCTGACAAACTGCGAAAGACTGCGGACAAGCTGCAGGAACGCTTCGTCATCAGCAAGATGGAAGCGGACAAGATCCACAAGACGTACATCGAGTTCGTGAACGCCATCCACGAGATCGAAGACCAGGCCGCCACGTCAGGCGCCCCCCCGGGCTCGAGCCGCGCCGAGGCCAACCAAGCCCGCAGCGAGGCCGCCGCAGAACTCGTGTTCCAGAAGTTCAAAGCCGGCGAGAAGTTGTCGACCGAGGACTTGCTGACACTGCAGAAGGCTGGGCTCCTCTAGGGCAGCGCGACGCCATCGACCTGGGCGGCCGGGCCGAACGGGAGTCGGGCGGAGAAGACGAAACGATTCATCTTCGCGCCACGTGGTTCCGGTACTCCCTCGCATCCCGAGCGCGCCAACCCACGGGACGCACTGAGGTCACGGACAACGCCGTACCGGCCGCATCGGCGCACTCGGCGGCTTGGGACGAGCCGAAACCAACCACGCGGCCATCTCCTTGCCGTAGCCGTGCGACGCGACCTCACTGCCCCGCATTGGCTCGCCTTGACCGATGCCGTTCGCGCGCCGCCACGAACCGCCGATGGCGCGGATGCCGCGGATCGACGCAGCATTTGGCTGGTCGCATGCCGTCGCTTGACTACGCCTTGCGGCGCGCCAGCAGCCCGACGGCCGCCAAGCCGACCAGCAGGCCGACCAATTCGAAGCCCGGCGAGCCCTTGCCCGTCGTCGACGAGCCCGACGGAGTCGGGGTGGGCGTCGCTTCGCCTGTCACTTGCAGGAGCGTGAAGCCAGTGACGCCGTCCTTGAAGACCGTGACCGTGTGCGTGCCCGGCGCCGTCGCCGTGCAGGTCGATCCGGAGCAGGTGCCGTCGGGCATCATGTCGAACCGGGCGCCCGACTGGGCGCTGGCCAACGGATTGTCGAAGGCGTCGAAGCCGCTGACGCTGAAGGTCTTGGGCACGCCGACCCCCACGGTGGCGCCGGCGGGCGTGACCTCGAGGCGACCGAGCGGTCCAGCGATCGTGGTGGCCGTCGTGGTTCCCGACAAGCTACCGGAGCGCGCCGTGATGGTCGCCGTGCCGATGGACCTGCTCGAGAACGTGACGGTCGCCTGCCCGTTGGCGTCAGTCGTCGACAGTTGCGCCGAAAGGCTGCCGTCCGTGGCCGACCACGTGAGCGTCGCTCCCGTGATGCCCTTGCCGTTGGCGTCCTTCAGGGTCGCCTGCAACGGCCGTGATCCGCCGGCGCCGAAGGTGAAGGTGCCGGGCGTGATGGTCAAGGCCGAGGGTGTGGCCGACGTGACCGTGAACGTCACCGGGCTGTTCGTGAGACCTGCGGCTGCCGCGGTCACCGTGTTTGCGCCCGCCGTCGTGCCCGTCGTCACGGTCGCTGATGCCAGCCCTGACGAGGAGCTTGGACCGGAGGTCGGGGCGATGGAGCCTCCCCCGCTTGTCACAGCCCACGTCACGGTGACGCCCGGCACGCCGTTCTCGAACGCGTCGCTGACCTTGGCCTGCAGCGCCTGCGACGTCCCTGGAGCGTTGTTGGCCGCCGTGAAGGGATGCGCCGTGATCTTCTTCGCGACACCCGGCGTGACCGTCAGACTGAATTTGCCGGTGATGCCCAGGTTGTTGCCTGTCACGTTATGCACGCCGGCCTTGGTGAGCCCGTTGCACACGTTGCCCGTGGCGCAGGCGCCGCCGTTGTCGACCGTGAACGTCGTCGTCGACGTGACGTCGCCGAGGCTGCGACCGAGATCGTCGAAGGCGACAGCCGACAGCGTCACCTGGCCGACGTCGGCGCTCACGGTGGCGGGCGTGGCCGTCACGTTGAGACGCGCGATGACGGGGCCACCGTTGCCGGAGACGCCAAGCGGATTGACCTTGAAGATGATGGGACTGTTCGTGAGCGCCGCGCCTTGCGCGTTGTTCGCCGATGCCGTGACCGTGAGGGCCGGCGCCGTGGCCGACGCGGGTCCGTCCGTCGTGATCTGCGCGGTCGCGATGCCGGAGTCGTCCGTGACCGACGTCGTCGCGCCAAGGATGCCGGCGCCGCTGGTCTTCGCCCACGTGACTGTCCGCCCGGCAACACCGTTGCCTGACGCGTCGCGGATCTTGACCTGCAGGACGAGGCTGCGGTTGCCCGGGACGCCGACAAAGGTCGATGCGGGGGAGACGATGTCGCTTGCCGGCTGGCTGATGAAGACGGAGCCGAAGTGCTCCTCGAGGACGACGCCGGGTGCGATGAGGCGCACTTCGATCATGCCTGTTCGCCCGGTGCCAGACGGGTTGACGATGCCGGACAACTGCGCGGTGATGGTGCCCGGCGGGCACGGGGCGCCGTCGCCCGCGCGCATGATCAGCATCTCGTAGTAGAAGGACGTGACATAGTAGGTGCCAGAGCAGCCCGTGACGATGGCCACTGGGGGCGCGGCCCAGATGGTCACTCCTCCGGCCGATGCGAAGGGCAACGTGCTCTGCGATAGCGTGATGGAGCCGCCGCCTGCCGCCACCGCGGCGACCGTCGTGCCGGTCGGGACATTCCAGCCCGTGACGGGCTTGCCGACATCGGAGTCGAGGAACAGGTTCAGCGCGCTCGTCACGGTGGTCGTTCCTCCGGTGACGAAGGCGCTGTCGCTGACCCAACGCGGGCTCGCATACGGGCCGGGTGGGGTTTTCTCGAAGAAGGAGATGCCGAGCGACCCGGTGGCCGGCCACGTCGATGTCGACCCGATGAGGAACGTGTACGTTGCGGCGACGCCGGGGTCCAGGTGGTCGGCGCCGATGACGACTGGCGTCGCCGGGCCGGTCGTGATGGCCACGCCACCGGTGTCGATGATGCCGCCGGACGAGGTCGTGGTCTGGAACGGGATGAAGCTGGACTGCGGCCCTGCCGGGTTCGTGATGCCGGCGGTGATCGTGACCGTGAGCGACGTCCCGGCCAGGCATTTGGCCCCGGCCGCGCGGTCGAACAACGCCGTTCCGCCCGCACTTCCACTGCCCGTCGACAGGGCGTCCATGAGGAACGTGTCGCCCGTGGTGCAAGGGTTTCCGGACAGGGTCGCCGCGAGGGAGCCGGGGCCGGCCACGACGACGCCGTAGCCCGCGGGAAAGGTTGCGGTGAACAGGCCGTTGTTCGGCCAGTCGTTCGCGAGCGTGAACTGGAACGTGTACGACGACGTCACGCCGGCGGCCGGAGTGCTCGGCGACAGGGATACGGACGTGAGCGCCGAAGGCAGGATGGACACCGTCACGGGGGACGCGGCGGCTGGGCCTTGGTCCACCTTCACGGATGGCCCGGGTGTGGCCGAGGTCCACGTCGAGAAGGCGGTCGGCGACGTGAAGGTCTGTACGCCGGCGACGCCGGGGTTCTTGACACCAGTCAAGGTCATCGTGACCGTCGTGCCGGCTGCGCAGGCGGTGCCTCCGGAGCGCGTGATGGTGGCCACGGTCGTCGTGTGCGTCACGGCAAAGGTTCCGTCACAGCCTGTGACCGTGGCAATCGTGCCGAGCGCGCCCAAGTCAAAAGTGCCCGGAGTCGTGCCGAAGTCGACCTTGAAAAGGCCGCCAATCGGCCAGGGGTTCGTGAGCTTGAACTGGATCGAGTACGTCGTGGTCGCTCCGTCGAAGACCGAGGTCGGCGTTGCCGAAATTCCCGTCAGCGCGGCGACCGTGATGCTTGCGGTTTGGCCGACTTGCGGCGGCGTCGTCAGGGCAGGCGTCGCATCGATTGCAGCGCCGGTGGACGTCTCGGTCTCCCACAGGAGGCCGTAGTTGCCCGGCACGGGGGGATTCTTGACGCCCGAAATGGTCAGGATGGCGCTGGAGCCGGGCGCGCAGTCCGACGCGGCTCCGCTGCGCTGGATGGTGACGACCTGGGTCGTGCCGACGCGCGTCGCTGTGAACGTCCCCGAGAAACAGGTCGCCCCCGTCGTGCCCACGCTGGGCGACATGCCGGCGAGGTCGACTTGGGACGGGAACGTGACCTTCGCCATGCCCGTGGACGGCCATTGGTTGACCAACGTGAATGCGATGCTGTACGCCGCCGTGGATCCTGCCGTCGACGGGATCGGCACGACCGAGGAGGGCCCGTCCGAGAAGGTTGCTGCAACGTACGTGATGGCCGCCGCCGTGCCGACGTCAATATCCGCGCCGAGAGCGGTGCGCGTGCGTAGCGTGAAGGGGCCTGCAACGCCGGAGAACGGCTGGTTGGTGACGCCCGAGATTTCCACCGCCAGGGGCGTGCCAGCGACACAACCGGTGCCGCCCGTGCGGGCCGCCATCTTGACGGTGCCCGGGGCAACGAGGCTGAAGATGGTGGCGCCGTTCGTCACGCCGTTCAGGCATCCCGAGGCCGGCACGATGAGGGCGGCGCCGGAGACGCCAAGCGACGTCGGCAAGCCCGAGATCCAGAGTTCATCCGTCGTGGTCCACAAGTTGGCGGGCGTGAATTCGAGGCGGTAGGTGACCGGGTTCTTCCCCGCCGTGTAATCCGAGAGCCACGCGGCAGTCGCCGTGAGCACCCCCGGGTTAATCGTGATCGTGCCGGTCCCGTAGTCGATTTCGGGGACGCCGGCGGTCATCGTCTTGATGTTGCCCGACGTCAACGCTCCGAAGTCCTGGAGGCCGCCGTAACGGGGATTGCGGATGCCTCCCAGCGTCAACGTCCATGCGCCCCGGGAGCAGACTGCGGGGACGTTCGTGCCGCTCGTAGCGCGCGTCACCGTGATGACGTGGAGGCTGGTGATGGTAACAGGGAACACGCCGGTCGTGCAGCCGGTCACCGTGGCCGGCGTAGTCACGCCCGACAGGATGACGTCATCGGGGAAGGTGAACTGGATGCGGCCGTCCATCGGCAGGGCGTTTGCGCTCGTCCAGGCGAATTCCCAGGAAGAAAGGACGCCTGCGACGGCCGGGGTGGGCGTCGTCGTGATGGTGACCCCCGACAGCGTGCCGACGGTCATCAGCGGCGAGACCCCCGCCACATTGGTGTCCACGAGGCCGTCGAGGATCGTGATGACGCTGCCAGCCGCCTGGGCGCCGGTCGCGCTCTGCGACATGGTGACGCTCGAGGCGCTCGTGAACGAGATGATCGTCGTGCCAGAAGGGATGTTCGGGCCCATGACGAGGCGACCGACGTCCGCGGCGGTGAAGACGGCGCCTGCGGCGCTGCCGAGGGCGGGCGACAGGTTCGCGGTGGTGCCGTCGACGAAGCCGCGCTGCGACCCCGTCGAGGTGAAGGTGCGGATGGTGAAGGCTCCAGGTTGGGCCGCAACGCCCGGATTCGTGACACCACTGACGGTCACGGACAGAACCTGGCCGGGGGTGCAGGCGCCGCCGGGGACGCGCGTCAAGGTGATGGTCGGAACCGTCAAGACGGCCGGTCCGGCGGGCGTCGGGCTGATGTTGGCGCCCACTGCGCTCAACGTGCCAGTCACGCAGCTGCCGCCGCTTGCCGTCGGCGTCGCGGCCAAGGCGTAGGGCTGCGGCGTGTAGTCGTTGGGGAATTGGATGACCATCTTGCCATTGGCAGGCCACGTCCCGGCCCCGGTTTCGGTGAAGGTGTAGGTCGTGACCGCCCCGGCAACCGGCGTCGCCGGGAGGGTCGAGATGCTGCCAGAGGAGAACGCACCGTTGATCACGATGCTCGCCGTCGCCGAGTCGATCGTGGCGCCGCCGGCGTTGCGCGTGCGCATGTCGATGACGTACGGGCCCGATGCGGCAGGGTTGTCGAGTCCACCGAAGCCGATGGTGGCGATGGCGCCGGCCGGACAGGCACCGCCGTCGTTGGAACGCGTAAGGAGGATGCGGCCCGGCAGCGAGAAGTCGGGGGCTGCCAGGGTGCCCGCGCCAGGGGCGGCGCATGCCGTGCCCGACATTGCGAAGGAGACGGCGCCGGATGCAGTGTCCGCCCAGGCGGCCGGGAATTGGATGAGCAAGTCGCCGTTGGCGTCCCAGCTGCTTGCGAGCTTGAGCGAGAAGAGGTGCGTCGGAGTCGCGCCCGCGGCCAGGTTGCTGGGGACGTCGAACGGCTGCGTGCCCGACTGCGCAAGCGCGCCGGCTTGGGCGCCAGGGGCGGTCAGGACGAGGACGGCCAAGGTGGCCACGACGGCCAGTCCGAGGACGGCGAACAGGCCAGTGCGTTCATTCGACATGACGTCGGGGGGCGACCCGGACCACATGGGTCAAACGACTCGCGCGCCCCTACTTAAGGTCTTATGGAGGATTCGGTGGCTGCCTGGACAGGGGAAATCCTCGGGTTTTTCCGGCCTGGAAATTCTATTGGCCGGCTGGATGGGGTTGCGGCCGCGGTCAGGGCCCCGGCCTGAAACGCTTTCTCGGGGCCGGGCGTCCGAAGGGCGTGTCCGTTTGCTCGAAGTGCCGCTCGCCGAGCGTCATCTTCCTGCGTTATGCCGGGACGCACTTGTGTCGCGAGCACTTCCTCGAATTCTTCGCGCGGCGCGCCAAACTCGAGATCGCTCGGCAAGGCCGTCTGCCCGAAGGGACAGTCGCCGTCGCGCTGTCGGGCGGCAAGGATTCCGTCTCGGTCCTGCACTTCCTGCACCAGATGCTCGGCGGCCGCCCCGGCATCCGGCTCGTCGCCGTCACCGTCGATGAGGGGATCGCGGGCTACCGCGACTCGGCCCTGGACATCTGCCGCGAGGTGACGAAGCGTCTTGGCGTCCCATGGACACTCGTGAAGACGGAGGAGCTTGCGGGCTACTCCATCGACCAGTACGCGGCAGGAACGCACGGACCCGGGGGCGAGTCGCACACGAATGCCCCGCGGGCGGCGTGTGGCCCTTGCGGTGTCTTCCGGCGCGTTGGCATGAACCGACTTGCACGCGACGCGGGGGCATCCGCCATCGTGACCGGCCACAACCTTGACGACCAGGCGCAGACCATCCTGATGAACCACCTCAAGGGCGACCTGGACCGGGCCTCGCGGATGGCGCCCCATGACCAAGGCGATCGCCATGATGGCCTTGTGCCGCGACTCATGCCGTTTCGGACGATCCCCGAGAAGGAAGTCCTCCTGTACGCCGTGCTGAACGACTTGCCACTGCACCATGAGGCGGAGTGTCCCTACGCCGAGCGCAGCCAGCGCTTCGCCTTGCGCGATGTCTTGACCAGCCTGGAAGAAAGGACGCCCGGGACGCGACATGCGCTCGTGCGTGGGCAGGACCGGTTGCAACCGATTCTCCTGGCGGCGCTGCCGAAGACTCCGCTTGCGTCATGCCCGGAGTGCGGCGAGGCGACGAGCGGGGAGCGCTGCATGGCATGCGCCCTACGCGCCTGAGCGGCCCATCAAACGAAACAACCGACGCAACAGACGGCCCGCTGATTCGGTTGCCTCAGGTACATCGGTTGATGGACCGGGCGATGCGATGAGGGGGCTACTGCGTGGCCGCCGTCGTGGCACCCATCTTCCCCGTGCACGGGTTGAGGTGGTGGCCCGAGTTGGGGCCAGGAAGGACGCAGCCGCTGGGCAGGTCGACGTCGATGGAGTGGTACCCGATGCCTTCGGTCAGGACGAGGCCGGGCCCGATGGCTTGGTGGTCGAGTTTCCAGGTTCCGGTGGGGTCGCCCGTGCCGAAGAAGACGATCTTGAGGCCGCTCTCGCCCGCGCCGGAATGGACGGAGTACACAGTGCCGTTGGGCGAGGTCACCGTCTCCGTGTAGTCACCGACGCCGGGGGATTGTGCGGGCAGGCCGGGCACGATGAAGTTGGTGAGGTCGCCGACGAGGATGGTGAACGCGAGGTGGTCGTAGCCGGGCTGGACGTCGACGGTTTCGCTTGCGGCCGCTGGCTTGGGGTCCTGCGTGGGGCTGGTCTGCGCGTTCCATGGTCCGAGGCGGCCGTTCTGGAACACGAGGTCATGCGCATGGGGGACACGCACGACGCCGTGGTAGCCGTAGCCGTGTGCCGCGACTTCGACGGTTGCGTAGTTGGGGTCGTCGAGGCGCACGACTTCGCCGGTCTCGGCGTCGTACGTCGCGGTCCAGTTGAAGGAGCCGTTGGCGGTGTCCTCGAAGTGGATCGTGGCCTTTCCGTCGGCTGCGGCAGTGACGAGGGCATGGCCGGGCCGGCCTTCGAAGGCGGAGTCCCAGCGCTTGCCGGTCGCCAGGGGGAAGTCGAGGATCTTCATGCCGACGTCGTGCACTTCGAAGGAGAGGTCCTTCTGGTCGATGTCGCCATAGCCGGGCACGTGCAGGACGAGTGCGTCGTTGGAGAAGCCGTCGATGGGGAAGCCGACGAGATACTGGGTGCCGAAGGTGCCGGCGACGACGCGCTTGATGTGCAGCACGTGTCCCGCGAAGTGGTCCGTGACCGTGTACTCCCACCATTCGCCGAGGCGCCATTGCGGCGGCGCCTGAAGCGTGCGCTCTCCCGGTGCGGGCGGTGTGGCGTTGAGGATGGGGATGTCCACCTTGTTGGCGCCGCCGTCGTCGTACTGCAGCAGGACGCCTCCCGTGTTGGACTGCTCCGTCGTCCCGCCGGTGCATCCGGCGACGAGGAGGACGACAAGGGCAAGGATTGCGCCGCGCACAGCCGGCAAGGCCGGGCGTTCGTTCATGAGCGTTGCGTCTGCGGAGCGAAGCCCTAGGTCCGTGAAGGCTGGACCAGGAAGAAGACTTGGAGGTAGTAGTGTGCGGGGAGGCCGGACCCGTCGTCGACGACTGCC
Source organism: bacterium (assembly GCA_040390065.1). Taxonomy (GTDB): domain Archaea; phylum Thermoplasmatota; class E2; order JACPAO01; family JAHFTW01; genus JAHFTW01. The sequence goes on from JAZJZE010000002.1 coordinate 55,543, forward strand.
ATGAAGGTGCGGCCGGTGGCGTTGAGGTTGGGGTCGTAGAATCGCAGTGCCTCGCGCTCGTACGGCGAGTTGGACTCAGCGAGGAACGCCCCACTCGCGTCGAGGAGTTGCAAATCAAGGTCGGTGGGGACGCCATTGGTGCCGTTGGCGGACACGACGACGACCATGCCGCGCGCGTCGGCGGGGACGAGGATTGGAATTGGCGGGCTCGAGCTGGCCGAACCGCCGCCCACCGCGACTCCGGGCCCGAGTGAGCCTTCCTGGTGGGGGCCGGCCAGGATGGAGTTGGTCGTGCGGTTCCACGGGGCGACGACGGGGTGGACGTGCGAATTCTTGTCGCCGCCGACGTCGAGGTAGAGTGGCGCCGCCGCGGACTGCGAGCCTTGCACGGCAACGAGGAAAACGGGACGGGCTCCTGCGGGGATGCCGACGCCTCCTGGCGTGAGGGCCGTGTCGTTGATGCGGACGTCGAAGCGCGTCCCGGCCTGCTGCAAGGCGACGCGGGCTTGGCCGTTGACGGGGAAGGATGGCGCGGCGGCTGCGTCGTCGGGCAAGTCGTAGCCGAACCAGACCTCGACGCCGCCGAAGTCCTGCAAGTCACCGGTCCACGCCTGGCTGGTCTCGAAGATGAGGTGGACGGTGAAGTTGGACATCCAGACCGCTGTCGCGACCGGCTGGCCCGTGAAGCGCAGGAGGTCGCGCTCGTGCGTCGGGTCGCTGCCGCCGGAGATGGCAATCTGGCCGGAGGTCACGTTCGCGGCGACGAGGCCGTAGGACGTATCCAGGTTCCACGTGAGGCGGACGGGGGCGATGGGAGCCGTTGCGTTGCTGATTGCGCCGTGCAGGGGAGGTCCCGTCGCGGACGTGGACGCATCCTGCGTCGGCGACGACGATGAGCAGCCGGCAAGCAGCAGGCCCAAGAGCAGTCCGACGACGGCCTTCACGCGGCTGGAGGCGGCAGCGAGGGTCATGAGGATTCCGCCGAGGCCGGGGGCAACACACGCACACGGAAACAGGATACATCGCACCCGGCGAGGGGCCGAGCCCGCCGGAGCGAAGCGAACGGCGGGCGAGTGGGGTTGGGCTCAAGCGGGCCCAAGCGAAGCGCGGGCAAGCGTGGGCCGCCGGGGGCGCGTTGCGGAACGCCCTGGACAAGCCCCTGCGAGCGCAGGTGCGCGAGCCCTTGGGGGCCGTGGGGGCCGAAATGCCCTCCGCCGGGGGGAAACGCGCGGGGGGCGGGAAGCCCCCCGCCGCTATGTGGTGTCGAGCGCAGCGAGACATCACGAAGAAAATGATCGACCTGGTTGCAGGTCGAGTGCAACCCCCGCCCCCGCCGTTGGGAGGAGCCGATGACCGTGGGAGGACAGCCATCAACGCGGCGGGGGCGGGTGTGCGGGGAGGAGGGAGGAGGAGAGGGAAGAGGGAGGCATCACGATGATTCTACTGCACGAAGTCGATGCCGCCGGTCGAGGGCGGGGCTTGTCCCCGGCCGCTGCGGCTGCCCATGCTGGTCGGGCGGTCGAACTTGAAGCCCTCGGGCTTGGCCGGTCCGCCGCTCGGGGTGCGAGCCGCGGCGCCCTTGCCGTTGGCCGTCTGCACCGCGTGCAGTTGCACGGGGGCGTTGGCCTGCTGCAGGTTCGGGGCGACTTCGATGGTGCTGATGCCGGTCATGATGGCCATGACGCGGCAGCGGCCCTCGAACTGGGGCAGCACGCGGGCGCCCCAGATGACGTTGGCCTGGGAGTCGAGTTCGTAGGTGAGTCCTTCGGCGACTTCCTCGGCGTGCTTGAGGGTGAGGTCGGGGCCGCCGGTGATGTGGATGAGGGCGCCGGTCGCGCCGCGGTAGTCCACGTCCAGAAGCGGGTGGTTGAGTGCCTCGGAGACGACCGACGAGGGGCCGTCGGAGACCTTGGATTCGCCCCAGAGCATGACGGCGACGCCGCCTTCGCCCATGATGGCCTTCACGTCGGCGTAGTCCAGGTTGATGAGGGACGGCTGGGTGATGGTCTCGCTGATGCCCTTGACGGTCTCCGCGATGAGTTGGTCCATGACCGAGAAGGCCTGGTCGATCGGGAGGTTGGGGACGTAGTTCAGCAGGCGGTTGTTGTCGAGGACGATGACCGAGTCGGCGCGGCTGCGCAGCTTCTGCAGGCCTTCGTCGCCGCGGATGATGCGGGCGCGCTCGACGTTGAACGGCGTCGACACCATGCCGACGACGATGGCGCCCATCTTCTTCGCGACGTCCGCGACGACGGGGGCGGTGCCGGTGCCCGTGCCGCCGCCCATGCCGGCCGTGATGAAGACGAGGTCCGCGCCCTTCAGCATCTCTTCGAGCTTGCCGCGGGCCTGTTCGGCGCAGCGCTCTGCGACCTCAGGGTAGCCGCCGGCGCCAAGTCCGCGGGTGATGGTCTTGCCGACCAGGAGCTTCTTGTCCGCCTCGACGAGGTCAAGCGCTTGCTTGTCCGTGTTGATGGCGATGGTCTCGGCGCCCTTCACGCCCACCTTGTGCAGGCGGTTGATCGTGTTGCCGCCTGCGCCGCCGCAGCCGACAATCACGATCTTCGGTTCGCCGAAGTTCTCGTACTCTTTGAGTTCCTGCTCTTGGGCGTACCCAACAGCGACTCCAATCAGGCTTTGCATGGTGTGTTCAGCTCCTCCACTTGTTGACGCCGGTATGGCCGGACCTTGCCGGCATAGGGAATGAGGGGCCGGCGTCGGCCCCCCATCCCCCGAGTGCATCCCATCCCAGCCTTGTGAGGCGAGGACCGTGAAACCCTACTCGAGGCCAAGCTTCTGCTTGGTGGCCTTCTGGCGCGCCAGCTCTTGCTGGAGTTCCAGGACGCCCCGGCTCGACTCCATGATCTTCATCGCCTCCGAGCCCTTGGTGAACAGGAGCTCCTTGATGGCGTTGTAGACCAGGTCGGTCGTGTTGCGGTACATGCCGGCGTGGACCAGGGCTTCCATTTGCTGGATCTGGTTCACGGGCAGGCGCACCGTGACGCGGTCGGACGGGTTCTTGGCGTGTTTTGCGGCCATTGTTTGACCTCTTGGGGCGCCGCAGTTGTCAGACAACTGTGGCTGGCAAAGGTCCACCCGCAGACCCATTCGGGCCTGTTTGTGGTCATTTGTCTGACAGTCCCATTGTCCCTGTGGTATTTAATGACTTGGGAAAAAACCGGGCGGCGAAAAGGCGCCGCCTCCTGTTGGATGCCCAACCATGGCCTTGCCTTGAACCTTCGTTTCCGATGGAGTCCATCGGAAATGGTGGTCCGCCGAGCTGCCGAATGGAGGCGTCTGAGGGAAGGCCGGCCCGCCAAGAACTGACCCATTGTGGGAGGGGGGAGCTGCAATCACGGAGCGGGCCGGACTTCCGACGACGAGGCCAAAGCCCGCCAAGCCGAAACCTTTGCCGCCAGGTCAGTGAAACCTAGGGGCCCGCCGGCGGCAAGGGGACGCCAGGCGCCGCTGCACCCGACCGCAGCCACGCACCGAACTCCGTCCAGTGCCGCAGGTAGTCGTCGCGCCACTTCTGCCGGTAGATGACCGCCGCCGGGTGCAGGCTGACGAAGATGGGCACGCCATCAGGGCCGGCCAGGAAGGTCCCGGCCAGGGCGGAGAAGGCCTCCGGGACGTGGCCGATCAAGCCCGACAGGCCGTGCCGGCCGAGCGCCACGATGACACGCGGGCGCAGCGCGGCGACTTGCGCCAGGAGGTACGGCCGGCACGCGCCTTTCTCGTCGTCCTTCGGATCGCGGTTGGCCGGCGGGCGGCACTTGACGATGCTCGTGACGAAGCAGGCGCTTCGGTCGATGCCGGCAGCTGCGAGGGCGAGGTCCAGTTTCTTCCCGGCGGCGCCGCAGAAAGGCCGCCCCGTCTCGTCCTCGTTGCGGCCCGGCGCCTCGCCGACCAGCATGACGCCGCTTGCCCCCGTGCCTTCTCCCGGGACCGCATTCGTCCGCGTCTCGCAGAGCCGGCAAAGGCGGCAGGCCCGCACCGCGTCGGCCAGGCGCAGGAGGGCTGCGTCGTCGGGCACGCATCTCGCACAAGCGGACCCACCGATAACTTGGATGGACCCGTTGGACGACCGATTCCGTCGGCAAAAGCCGGCCAAGGCACGCCCAGGTGGAAGGCGGGGCGACGGCGTAGCCGGGTCATGCAAAACCTTAGGCGACGGGCCGGCGGTCGGGACGCGTGCGTCGCGCCGCCGGCTTGGCTCTCCTTCTGATCCTTCTGCCCGCGTGCTTGGGACCTGCCACCACCACCTCGACCAGCACGTCACCCGTTCTGTCGAACCCGATCGTTCGCTTCGTCGCTCTGGGTGACGCCGGCACGGGCGAAGCCGACCAGTTCACCGTCGCGGCCGCCATCGCCAAGGTCTGCGCCGAGCGCGGCTGCGACTTCGCCGTCGGCCTCGGCGACAACATCTACGACGCGGGCGCCAGCTCGGACCGCGACCCGCAGTTCGACAGCAAGTTCGAGGTCCCCTACGCGAACTTGGCGATGCCGTTCTGGATGGTCCTCGGCAACCACGACAACTCGCAAGACCCGGCGGCAAGCGGCGCAACGGGGGGCCTTGGTCTGTGGTACTCGGCCGGCAACAACGAGGTCGCGTACGGCAAGCGCACGGACACGTCGGGCAAGTGGCACATGCCGGCGCGATACTACACCTTCACGCAGGGACCCGCCGCCTTCGTCGCCCTCGACACGAACACGCTCTTGTTCGACGATGTTCCGGTGCCGCCTGGCCAGGCCGCAGAGGTGCAGGCGCAGACGAAGTGGGTCGACGGCGCCATCGCGGCTCTGCCGGCCAACACCACTTGGCGCATCGCCATCGGCCACCACGGCTACCTCTCGAACGGCCCGCACGGCAACGCGGGGGCCTACGACGGGCGCGCCGGCGTGCCGGGCCAATCGGGCGACTACACGAAGCAGTTCTTCGAAGCGCACGTCTGCGACAAGGTGGACCTGTACCTCTTCGGCCACGACCACGACTTGCAATGGCTCGACGCAGTGGCGCCTTGCGGAAGGACGCAGTTCATCGGCTCCGGAGCGGGCGGCGCCGGCACGTACGAGTTGGTGGGCACGAACGCCGGCCGTTTCCAGGCCAGCGAGCACGGCTTCTGGTACTTCGAAGTCGACGCCAAGAATGTCTACGCGACCGCCTACGATGCCGACGGCAAGATCCTGTACACGGGCGTCATCTCGAAGCACCTTGCCGCGTGACGCCTCGAGCCATCCCGCCGCCACCCGTTCCGCTTAAGTGGGACACTCCCGTCGTCGCAATCCCGCCACCGCACTGCGATGGCGGCCCGGCGCAAGGCGGGGACTAGGTGAGGGAGTAGGCGCCCCTCTTCGTGCAAGTCTACATGGCGCGACCGAACCCCTGTCGTGGCGCCCGGGGTCCGCTGCAAGCCCTCGTCTTACGGTGAAACCTCGTCCCCCGAGGTCGGCGGTGGCAGGAAACGTCCCGGAAGGGACGCCGAATGCCTTCGCTGCGGGGACCGGGTCAGGCCCGGAAGGGAGCAGCCTTACCGCAAACGACCGACGTTTGGGGGGGCGCGGGGTGGAGAACAACGAGGGATCCAAACTTGCACGGGTTCCGTGGCCGTCGCGGCAGGATCGTCCCCGCCCGCTAAAGGGCCTGCCGGGGAATGTAAACCCCTCACGGAGTATCGAACATGTTCATGCTGGGCGAATACGCGCCGGTGGACAATGCCGCCCCGCGCCGCAACGCTTAACATAGCACGCAGGCTAAAGTCAATTCCTCCCTGGCGATTTCCATGGTCCTCCTCCGCTGTGCAAAGTGTGGTTCCGATGCCGGTTTCCTCATCGAGACGTCCGACCGCAAGACGCTCGAAGTGAAGGGCAAGCTCCCCATGGAGCGCATCCTCAAGACCGTCCTCGTCACCTGCGTCTACTGCAACAACCGCTGGGACCACGTCCCGGTCATCGTGACCGACCCCTCCATCGACGAGAAGGTCAGCGCCCCTCGCAAAGACCGCGAACTGCTCAACTGAGTGGGTATTCCGCAGAATCCCTCCGGTCGGTCATCCATCTGGAGACTCGCAGATTGACTTCACCCGCTTAGTCAGTCGGCGGAATCTGCTCCCAGTCCGTGCCATTGCAAGACGTGCAAGCGTTCACCAGGACGATGCCGGGGATGTCGGCGAAATCCGCGGATGAGTCGTCGCGACGAGCGCCCACCTCAACGGGCAAGCGCCAGTTCGTCCCCGAACTCCTTCAGCATCTTGATGCCGTGCACGTCGCGGCGCCGTAGCGGCACGAGCACCTGCGGCACCTTCGGCAGGCGGCGTTCGAGTTCGGCGATGTGTTCAAGGTTCATGGCGCGGCGCACGCGCCCGAATTCCGTTGCGGCGACGAGGGCCTCGACGAATTCCGGCTTGGTCTGCGTCGCCGCCGAAGCGGACTTGGCAAAGGCTGCCCTTGCCTCGGCGTCGCCGGCCAAATGCGTGAAGGCTCCATCGAACCCGGCGACGGGATCCGGTTGCACCTTGTTGACGACGACGAGGCGGACGTGCATGCCGAGTCCGGTGACCGCCGCGTGCAGTTCGCAGGTCTCCTCGACCGGCAGTTTCTCGGGCAGGCACACGAGGACGAGGGCCGAGTGCTTGGGATCCGTCAGGAAGGCGCGGATGCGCTTTGCCTCCTCGGCGATGTCCCCGAACACCTTCTCGAAGTCGACGTCGGGTGGTGGCGCCCGCTTGGCCTCGCGCTTCACGACGTTTTGCATGCGGCGTGCGGCTCCCGACAGTTTCTGCCAGACCGCGTAGCCCTTCACGGCCCACTTGAGCAGGCTTCGATCGGAGACGAGTTCCTCGATGGCCGCCGGTGCGGACAGGAACGACAGCGCGTGGCCCGTCGGCGCCGTGTCGACGACGATGACGTCGTAGGCGTTCTCGCGGCGCAGGTCGTTGAGCTTGCCGATGGCCATGAGTTCGTTGAGGCCAGGCAGGGCGCGCGTCGCCTGCTTGAACAACGGGTGGTCGGTCACCTGGACGCCCGGGAGTTCGCGCGCGAAGTGCTCTCGTACCACGGATTCGGGGTCGAGCATCAGCGCAGTGAGGTTGGGCTGCACCGGCGTGGCCACGAAACCGACCGGGACGCCCAGCGAGTCCTGTAGCCGCTTGGCGGGGTCGACCGTGACGAGCATGGTCTTGCGGCCGTCGCGGGCAAACCGCAGGGCCAGGGCCGCAGAACACGTGGTCTTGCCCACGCCCCCCTTGCCAGCCACGATGACGAGGTTGCGGCCGTCCAGCTCCTTCACGGCGCCGCGATGGGCACCGACCGGATAGCAATGACGGCGACGTCAGGCCCGCCGACGCATGACGGCGACGACGACTCCGGCTCCGGCGAGAAGACCGACGCCCGATGCCAGCAGGATGCCGGCAAGGCTGCCGGTCGCCGCCTGGGCGGCCGGGCTGCCCGCAACAGTCTTGTCGAGCGGGCGGGCGCCTTCGCTTGGCGCCGCGCCGTCGCGGTACGTGAAGATGCTGCAGGCGTCGCCGGCGGCGTCGAGGTCCGAGTTCTCCTGCAGCGGGTTGCGGATTTGCGGGCAGTTGTCCGTCGCGTCGGGCACGAGGTCCCCGTCCCGATCGTCGTCGCACGCGTCGCCCATGGCGTCCCCGTCGAGGTTCTCCTGGTCTGCGTTGGAAACGGCCGCACAGTCGTCCGCGGCGTTCACGATGCCGTCGTTGTCGGCGTCCGCATCGCACGCGTCGCCCAGCAAGTCGTCGTCGGCGTCCGTCTGTGATGGGTTGGCATCCAGCGGGCAGTTGTCGACACGGTCGATCCAGCCGTCGCCGTCGGAGTCGGCGCCGGCCACTTGGTCGTCCACGCCGTCATGCGGCGGACGCGGCGCTTGGCCATTGTCCTGGGAGATGGTTCTCGGGATGCACATGGTTCCCTCCGTCGCGACCACTTGCGACGTGTGCGTCGAGGTCATTCCGTTCTCGACCGTGACGGTCTCCGTGACTGTGTATTGGCCCGGCTGCGCGTACTGGTGCGTCGGGCTCGGGTCCGTGCTCGTGGCACCGTCGCCGAAGTCCCACGCCCAGCCCGTGATGTTGTACGTGCCGCCTGCGGACTGGTCCGCAAAGGAGACCGGATGCGGGCCACACGTCCCCGAGGAACTCGTCGCCTTGAAGCGAGCCGCCGGCGGGATGGGGGGCGGCGGGGGCGGCGGGACCCCGAGTTGCGAGAAGCGCGTGTTGTGCGCGGCGTAGACCGATTCATGGGCCGGGATGCTGAAACTCCAGCTCAACCCCGCGCCGGAGTCGAGGTTGGTCGAACACGTGCACGTGTCGGGGAAGGGCAGGTGCAGGCCGATCTGGCGCCAGACGGTGCTGTAGAAGTCCTCCATGTAGTTCGAGCCGGCCGTGAGCGGCACCCATTGTTCGATGCGGCCGTTGGGCGTATTGTCGACGTTGACGCTGCAGCCGATTGCGCCCTTGGGTTGGCCTTTGAAGCCGTTGCTTGCATCGCTTACCTGGAGGAAGCAGTCGCCGGCGCGGTACAGGATGATGGTCCGGGCGCTGTCCGTCGGGTTGTCGACCGTCACGTTCGTGGTGTAGAAGTCGTTGCCCGAGACGTACGTGTCGACCTCGGTGACGACCATGCCCGTGCTGCCCACCGCGACAACCGTCGTGGCCGAATTGGTGACCGGCGCAGTCCCCGAGGACGGGCCGCCGAGGCCGCCGAGGCTGTCGGAGGTCTGCGACTGCGAGATGGGAGTAAACGCGCGGTAGCCACCGATGGACCACGTGGCCGACGAGTGACTTGCCTCGTTCGGGGCGTACAGCGTCGTCCCATCCCAGAGGAACGTGCCGCAATCGCCGGGCTTGACGGTCGGCGAGTACATCTCGAACTGGTTGTCGCCCTGGCGCGCAATCTGGCAGCCGAGTTCGTTGCCGATCCAGACGTCGATCAGCGGCCCGGCGCCGGGGAGCGTCGGCAGTTGATTGGAGTTGATCATCTGCGGGCCTTGGTAGCCGATGTCGACGCAGGGCACCGAGCAGCATGGGTTCATGCAACTCGTCACGTTGGCCTGGGCGGGGGGCGTCCCGTTGAACGAGGCGGTCAACGCGGCGAGGCAGACGACGGCGAGGAGGGCGCGCGTGAAGCGTTGTGCGTCCCAGCTCGTCGGAGCGTCCGCCGCCTCATCCACCCAACCAACCCAATCCCGCACACTGCGCCCACGGGTTTGCGGGTATAAGAGTCATGGCCCGCGATGCCCACCTGTCGAGCGGCGAGACCGGAGAGTTCGCGCGACGGGCCAAGGCGCACTTCCATCAACGCGGACCGGCTCACAAGGGTGTGCCGCGTTCCCAACACGCCGTCTGGGAGGTGATTGCGGCATCGTTCGACCGGAGCCGGACGCGCACCTGGCCGCATGTCCACGCATTCGTGGCAGGCCTGCCGGCCGAATCTCGTGTCCTGGACCTCATGGCCGGCAACGGCCGCCACACCACCGTCATCACGGCCGCCGGCCACCAAGCGACTTGGCTCGACTGGAGCCGGCCCGCCGCGCGCATCGCAGCGGCAAGGAACCGCCCAGCCCACATCGTCGTCGGCGACGCGGCGGCGCTCCCCTTTGCCGACCATTCCTTCGATGCCGCCATCGTCGTCGCCGGCCTGCACTCGCTGCCGTCTGCCGCGGGGCGCCTCCAGGCCTTGCAGGAACTCGGCCGCGTCCTTGCCCCGCAAGGCACGGCGCAAGTGACCGTCTGGAGCCGGGACGCGCCGCGGTTTTCCACGCTGGGCGCTCCCGGCGATGAACTCGACGTCGAGCTTCCTTGGCGTAGCGACGGTCACGACGAGACCCGTTCGTACCACTTGTACACCGACGGTGCGCTGCGCCGCGATTGCACGGCCGCGGGACTCGTCGTGCGCAGCATGGCGGACGTCACGATCCTGGGACGTGGCGGCCCCGACAACCTCGTCGCCGTCGTTGCGCCTGCCCCGTCGTGAGACCCCCTCAGGCCGTCGCCGACAAGAGTTATCCGGCGCCCGCCGTGTCGCCGCGGCATGCGCGCAGTTTCGGCCGTCGCCCTGCTTGCCCTCATGACCCTGGCCGGATGCACGAGCACCGAGGCGCCGCCGTCGCAGCCGCCCACGGCGCCCATGCCGACCGAGCATGGCGGGATGCTACGCACCTTCGCCGGCAACGACACCGTCGTGACACCTGCAGAATTCGCCGGCCTCGGCCTTGCGGTCCGGTCGACGCACCACCGCGGCGGCGAACCCAACATCGGCATCACCTCGGACGGCGCCATGTACGTCACGGCCGGCCCCGGCGTCGAGCGCTCCAACGACCTGGGGCTCACCTGGACCGAGGTGTTCAACCTCACGACGTTCTGGGGACCTGCGTACAACCCCGAGCCGACGGGAACCGTATACGGCCTGGAGCGCTCGAGCGACGACATGCTATGGGTCGACACCGACACGGACCGGATCTTTGCCGACTTCATGACCGGGCTGTACTGCAGCAAGCTGTACTACTCGGACGACGGCGGCGCGTCCTGGATTCCCAGCCCAATCGACTGCGGCGTGCCCGTCAACGACCACCAGAAGGTCGCCACAGGACATTATGGGCCCGACGTGCCCGTGCCCCTCAACCCGGTGTACCCGAATCTGGTCTACTACTGCTACAACAAGCTCGCGGCCTCCAGTTGCGCGGTCAGCCACGATGGCGGCCTCACCTTCAACTACGACCGCGCCGCGACCATCGCGACGACCCCGCAGCCCGATGATCCCCTGACGGTCCAGGGTCCATGCGGCGGCATCAACGGCCACCCCGCAGCCGCGCCGGACGGCACGTTGTACCTCCCGCTGAACCTGGGCTGCCCCGGCCCCGTCGTCGCCGTGTCCACCAACAACGGCCTGTCCTACGTCAACCGCGTCGGCCCCACCGAGCACGGCGCCGAGGAAATCGACCCCGATGTCACGGTAACGCCGGACGGCACGGCCTACATGCAATACCGTGGCTCCGACCACCTGCAGTATCTCGTGCGCAGCAAGGACCGCTTCCAGAGCTTCCAGGGACCTTGGCGAGTCTCGCCGCCCGACCTGCGCTCCACCGTCTTTGCCGGCATCACCTCGGGCGACGACGGGCGCATCGCCATGGCTTACCTTGGCACGCGCGACACGGACAAGGAGCCCTCCCTGGCACCCAACGAGACGCGCTGGCACCTGTTCGAGACGTTGAGCTTCGACGCCGGCAACGCGACGCCGACCTTCACCACCGTGCAAGCCACGATGGACGACAGCCCCGTGCAGATCGGATGCGTTTGGCTCAATGGCGGCGGCAATCCGTGCCGCAACATGCTGGACTTCATCGACATGACGCACACTCCGGACGGGCGCCCCGTCGTGGTCTTCAGCGACGGCTGCACGGCGGGCTGCGACGGCAACCTCAACGCCACCAACAAGGACAGCCGTGGCCGGACCATCACGGTCGCGGCACTGCAGTCGGGGCCCAGCCTGCTGGCGTCGAAGGGCCGCTTCGACTGACTGGCGGCGCCTCCCCGCGACCAATCCACAGATTCCACTGAGGGGACTGACAATCTTGTCGGTCCAACGCATCAAACGTTGCAAACGCGCGGACGGGGAGCAGATTCCGCCGATTGGGTCAGCGGCTGTGGTCAATCTGCGGGGCATCCGGGTGGATGACCGACCGGAGGGATTCTGCGGAATACCCGCCCAAACCCATTTCACGCCGGGGGGCCTGGCCCCATCGTGCCCTTCGTGCTTGCTGGCTCTGGCTCCCGGGTTTTCGCCGAGAGCCTCGCCCGCGAACTTGGCACGCCGTTGGCGCGCGCCGAAACCAAGCGGTTCCCGGACGGCGAAGGCCATGTCCGCATCCTCGACCCCGCCAAAGGCCGCGATGTGGTCATCGTCCAGGCGACGGCGCCGGACACCAACCTCGTCGAACTGCTGCTGTGGCAGGACGCGGCGCGCGAAGCCGGGGCCTCCAGCATCACGACGGTCATCCCCTACCTCGGGTACGCCCGCCAGGACCGCGTCTTCCTTCCCGGGGAGGCGGTCTCGAGCCGGGCTGCGGCGCGGGCCATCGCGGGCAGCAGCGACCGCATCATCACCATCGACCCGCACAAGGAAGAATCCATGGCCTTCTTCGGCGGCAAGGCTGCCTCCGTTTCGGCCGTGCCGCAGCTTGCCGCCGTCTTGGCCTCTTGGGGCGTCGACACGGTGCTGGCCCCCGACAAGGGGGCTCGGGCCCGAGCCGAGTCCGCGGCGCACATCATGCATGCCCGCGTCGACCACCTCGAGAAGACCCGGCTGTCGGCGACGGAGGTCGTCATGCAGGCCAAAGACCTCGACGTGCGCGGTGCCCGCGTCGCCATCGTCGACGACCTAATTGCATCGGGCGCCACCATGCTCACGGCCGCCCGGCAACTCAAGCAGGCGGGGGCCAAGGCGGTCTACGCCGCGTGCACGCACGGGCTGTTCACCGGCGGCTCTCCGGCCAACCTCCTGTCGGATGGCATCGATCGCCTCCTCGTCACGGACACGGTGCCGGTCGCTTCGCCGCGGCCGACCGGCCTGGACATCGTGAGCGCAGCGCCGGCCGTCGCCCGCCTGCTGAAGGTCGCGCCTACGCCCGCGTAAGCGTGCCGGCAACGACGGGGAAGTCCTGCTTGACGGGTTTTGCGTCGCCGGTCTTCACTCCGCCCATGCCCTTGCCCTCGAATGCGGCGTGGCCCTGGCCATCACCGACAACCGTGCCGCGGACCATGACGCGCATGCCGCCGCCTGCATCGCGGTGGCGGCATTCCATCGCCATCTTGGCGCCGCCGTCCGTCGCCGCGGGGTGCCCGTGCATTTTGGCGCGGCACATGGCGTCACCATCGTAGAGCGTGTTGCCCGAGGCGTCCTTCATCGTGACGTGCAGGGGGCTGCCGCGGGACTGGTCGCCCGTGATGGACAGGCGCCCATCCGGCGCCGACAGGTCGACGTGGTGGCCGGCCTGGCCGCCGGGGGCCGCATGTTGGCCGTCGCCACGGGGGCCACCGGGGGCACCGAGCGCAGGAGCCGCGAAGACGGCAAGGACAAGGATGGCGGCGGACAGGGCGCGAATCACGGTAGACACCTGCGCGGCCATCTTTTCCCGACTATAAAGCCCTGGTCGGACGATGTTCGAACGGACGCGGGGCCGTCGCGACGAACCTCTTTACGGCAGGCCCGCGGTCCGGCCGCGTGGACCTGTCGGAAGTCCTTCCCTTTGGCCAGTTGAACTGGGTCGCCATCCTCGGCTGCGTGGTCGTGAGCATGCTCCTGGGCTACGCCTGGTATGCCCCGTTCGGCTTCGGCAAGATCTGGATGCGCGAGGAAGGCGTCACGGCGGCGGACGCAAGACGGCACATGGCGCGCGCCATCGGGGTCAGTGCCCTCGGCGCCGTGTTCGCCTCGGTCGCCATGGCGGTCGTCCTCTACCACATGAGCTTCATCGTGGACCAGTTCTTCTACGCCGACGAGTACCTGTTCAACGCCGCAGTGCTGGGCCTTGTCATCGGCCTCGGCTTCGCCGTTCCCCTGGTCATGGCCGAGGTGGGCTTTGCCGGTCGAAGCATCCGGCTGGCCGCCGTCCACGGCGGATACCGCCTCGTCCAATTCATGCTCATCGCCATCATCCTCGCGCAGTGGCCCGGCCCGCAGGACACGTTCTCCCCGTAGGCGAAGCCCCCGGCCGTCGCCGCCCCGAAGGGTTTTATGAGGGTCCAATGTCGCCCGCTTTGCCCCCAGTGGGCAGTTGACGCTCATGAAGCGAAGTTCCCGCGCCTGGAAGAAGCCAGGCAAGCAGCGCTGGAAATGGCGCAAGAAGAAGATGCGCCGCCGAAAGCGCGCGCAGAAGCTGCGCAAGGCGTAGGCGCATTTCCGCCTCCGCGGCGGCGTTCGCTTCCTCATCCCTTCTTCCCAACTGGATCTGTCCGCCGGCGCGGCGCAACCTTGAAGGGCCGCATCTTTGTGCGCGGACCCATCGGGGACTTAGGCTAACCTGGTAGACTGGCGGCCTCCAGAGCCGCTGATATGCGTTCAAATCGCATAGTCCCCATTTCTCTAGCGCGGTCGTGGCACGGACTGAAACGTGTCGTCCCTCACGGCCGCCACATCCTGGCCTTCCGCGTCGGCGCGGGGCAAGGAACGCGGTCTTGCTGGGCGCCGCATCGTCCCTTCCGCATGACCCACCGCCACCGCGGGCACCTCGGCTGTGCGGCGCCGAACGGCGACGAGCGCCAGCGCGACCGACGTCGCCGTGACGAAGGCAACGATTGGGGCGGGCCGGAACATGCCGGGCACCAACGCAAGCGCAAGGGCGCAGAGCGCGGCGACCGCCGGGCCAAGCCCGAGGGCGACGACCACGTGGACCAGACGTTCGCGCCGGCTCGACTGCGGCAGTGACGCTTGCAACAGAAGGTAGCCGGGGGCAACGAGGGCCACGGCGCCGGCCGCCATGCGCAGCAAGGAGCCGGGGGGCAGTGCGAATGCGGCAAGGGCACCGGCCAGGCAGACTCCGGCCGCAGCCACCACGTCCGCGTTGTGCGGCGCGGGGGCCCGGCCCCTTGGCGCGTCAGGCAATGGATCGTCGAGAGGCGCCGCAGCCCGCATGGGAAAACCTGCCCCCATCGGGGGAAGATGCTTGCGCCAATCTTGTTCCGTTTGCCGCGATTGCGCGCTTGTCCCACAAACGACATGCCGCAGGGGCGTCAGACCGGTTTTGCCCCAAGGGGCGATTGCGCCATGGCCGGACGACGCTCGATTGGGCTATCCCTTCTGTGCGGGTTGATGGCCGTGGGCGCGGTGGCGCTCGGCCTATCGCTGCGGCTACGCGACCCGTTGTCGTCTCCCGTGATGGCCGCCGAGGACCCGTTTACGCACATGGCCTTGGTGCGCAATGACCTCGACCGCGGCTCGTTTGCCCCCCTCAACGCGGGCGAAGGCCTGTATCCGCCCGGCCTGCACGCGATGGTCGCGGTCGCCGCGTCGTTCCTCGGCACGGACCTGTACACGCTTATGGTGCTGGCGCCAGCCGTCCTAGGAGCCATCGGCGTGGCCGGCGTCGCGGTCCTGTTGTGGCGCCACGAAGGCCCAGTCGCAGCGGTGGCCGGTGCGGCGGCGTGCGCCGTTGCGCCCGAGATCATCTTCCGCTCCGGCATGATGAGCCCGACCGCCATCGACCTTGCCCTGCTGCCGTGGTTCCTCCTGGCGCTTCTCGAGGTCGTGCGCGGGCGGTTCGGCTGGCTGCTCCCCGCCACCACCCTGGCCGTGTTCACCTTGTTCGCGCATCCGTGGCTGCTCACGGTCCTAGCCATCACGGGCGTGGCCTTCGCCGTGTTCGTTGCGACGGCACCGTGGCCTCAGGGTCGCGCACCGCTTTCCAGCCGCGGTCTTGCCGCCGCCTGCTGCATCGTCGGCGTCCCCGTGGCCCTCATGCTTTGGGGTTGCGCGGGCACCTGCGGGGCGGGCTTTCGCGACATCTTCCCCGGCGGCGACCAGTTGCGCTTCGCGGCACCGGCGGTTGCAGCCATCACCCTCGCCGTCGCAGCGGTCCTTTGGCTGGCGGCCCGCCGGCTCGATCCCCTGCTCGCTGCCCGGCGGCCGCGGCCGACGTGGGTCCGACTCATTGCTTGCGTTGGGCTTGCGGCCGCGCTGGTCGCAATCGTCGTGCCCGCCGTCCAAGACGGCATGCCGGAATTCGTCAACCTGCCACGCATGATTGGCTGGCCCATCCTCATCCTGGCGGGAGCAGCCCTCGTGGCCTTGCCCTTTGCCGCGACACCAGTTCGCACCGCGGGCGCCGCACTGGCGGCTGCGACCCTCCCGTTCGTCCTGTACAATCCCTTTCACAGTCCATTCTGGCCACATCGCACCGCCGTGTACCTCGCCGTGGCCGCCGCGATCCTGGCTGGCGCGGCGGTCGGCCAGGCATCCAAGGCCGCCGGGGCAGCTGTCCAGCATTGGCTGCGTCGACCGCGCCGCGCGTCGAGGCTGGCCGTGGCGCCCCTTGCGCTTGCCGCGGTCGTGCTTGTCGGCGTAGCCGGCACGGCCGACGTCGTCGCCGCCACGCCCGATCCCTATGCGTGGTATCGGCTGTACAAACCCTGCGAATTCGCCGCCCTGCAGGACATCGCAACACGCCTGGCCACGGACCGGCGTACCATTGCCGTGACCGGAGATTGGCAAGCCAAACTTGTCCTTGCAGCACTGGCGCCAAACGCGTCGCGTATCTGGTTTTCCCCGTCCTTCTTCACGTCGCCTGCCCAGCGGGATGGCCTCGTTGCCACGATGCGCCATGCCGGGACCCCGCTCGTTGCCGTGGACGACCCGCTCTTGAAGATGGGGACACCCAAGGCGGACATGCATGGCTTTGCGCCGCCGGCGTGGATGGTCCTGGGGACTTGGTGCCCCGCTCCTTCACGGCCCGCCAGCGTGACCCTGTACGGGATGACTCAATGACACCAGCACGCCCGCCTGCCTCCCACGTCACTCTCGTGGTCCCGGCCCGCAACGAGGAGGCCGCCATCCTCGACACGCTGCGAAGCCTCCCCCTCGCAACGCTACGAGCCATGGGGTTCTCCTGTGACGTCGTCGTCCTCGACGGCCACAGCCACGACCGGACCGCCGCAATCGCGGCAGCCTGGGGCGCCACCGTGGTGCCCGACCGCGAACGCGGGAAAGGGGCCGCCCTTCGCCAAGCTCGTGGCCAACTCCAGGGAGACCTCATCGTCATGCTCGACGCCGACGGCACGTACGCCGCGGACGCCGTTCCCCGCATCGTGGCGCGCCTTGCCTGGGGCTCCGCCGACGTCGTCATGGGCCGGCGCGTTCCACAGCCGGGCTCCATGAGCGCGACGCACCGAGCTGGGAACCGACTGCTCTCCCTTGCGGCCACCGTCCTGTACGGCCGCCGCGTGCACGACGTCTGCACGGGACTGTGGGGTCTGCGCGCCCCAGTGCTTCGCCAGCTTCCGCTGCGCAGCACCGGCTTCGGCCTCGAGGCCGAACTCTTTGGCCTGTGCGTGCGCACGGGCTGCACCATCGCAGAGGTGCGCGTCGACTACCTGCCCCGGCGCGGTGTTGCAAAACTGACCCTCGGCCGCGACGGCATGCGCATCGCCCGACGGCTCGTCCGGACGCGCCTTGCACGCCTCCCGAGGCCAGATGCTGCGGCGCCCCAAGCGGCGCTCGACGCCGCCCGGCCAGCCATCCGCGTCGGGCAGGAGGGACCGTGAGCCCCCGCCTGGCGGCCATGGCCTTGGCCGCGGTCCTTGCCGCTGGCTGCGTGATCGGCCCTCGCGGCAGCGCATCGCGGCCGCCGTTTGCGCCGACCGTCGAATCCTGGGACTGGAACGCGACGGGTCGCGAACCGTCCCTGACACAATCGTTTGGCGCTGGCACTATGCTCGCCAACGTCGGTCGCGGCGAACTCTTCGACGTGACGCCGACGACGTACGACATCGATGGCGATGGCGTCGACGAAGTAATCGCGCAGGGCAACGACACGCATGTGCACGTCTTCCGGCTCGATTCGGGCCGCGACGTGGCCGACCTGCCGACGACCATCCCGTCGCATTGGTACGTCGAACGCGTCCTCAACGTCGTGGCCGCCGGCGTCCTGGCACCCGGTGAGCCGCCCTCCCTTGTCGTCGCGAACCATGCCGCGTACGTGGCCGCCTGGCGCTTCGACCGCGCCGCAAGCACGACGGATCACTTTGCTTTCCAGCGCACGTGGGAGCACAGGATGGACGGCTGCTATCCGACACCCAGCATGGACGCCGGCGTCGCCCTCGCCGATGACGGCGCAGGCCGCAAGACCATCCTCGTGCAGACGGAAGAGACCGGAATCTACGGGCTTGCGCCCGACGGCACGACCCTCTGGCACCAATGCATCGGCGGCGGCAACGCCGCGCCCGCCGTGGACGACCTCGACGGCGACGGCCGACAGGAAGCCATCTTCGGCTCCGACGAAGGCATCCTGACCGTCGTCGATGCCGCGAGCGGCCAGCCGCGATGGGCCGTCAACGTGGCGACCGCGTACAAGACGTGGCCCGGCTCGATGAGTGTGACGCCCACGACCGCCGAACTCGACGGGCAGCCGCCGCGCGAGGTCCTGTTCACGGCCCGGCATGCCTGGAGCGCCGACGCGGCCGTCCTGCCGCAGGAGCACATGGGCATCTTCGCGGTGCACGGCGACGACAAGGGCGCCGCGACCGTGCTGTGGCACCTCGAACCGTCCTGGGCGAACCCGACGAGTTACACGCGCCTGGTCGCCACCGATTCCGACAGTGACGGCCGCATGGACATCTTCGGCATGGACTGGAACACCATCGGGCACTACCCCGGGGACTGGGAGCGCCTGAACCGTTCGCACATCTTCCGCCTCGACACCGCGGGCAACCAGGTGTGGGTGCGGACCATCGAGGCCTGGTGGTCCAACAAGGATATCGCCGTCGGGGACTTCGATGGCGACGGCCGGGCGGAAGTCCTTGCCAACGCGCCACGCCTCGGCTCCGATGGATTCTGGCGCCTCGACGCCGCGACGGGCACGACGGAAGGCACCCTGTCATTCGGCGACTGGAAGGTCCTGCGCGGCCCCGCCTTTGCGGACCTTCGCCACGACGGCCATGCCACGATGCTTGTGGCCCTCGAATCGCTTGCGACACCGGGCCGCGGCGCCCTCGTCGACGTCGACTTGGGGGGCGGGGTCGCCGCATGAAACCATTCTGGGCAACTCGCCTCGTGCAAGTTGCATGCGTCCTTGCCCTCGCCGCGCCGCTGTCCATCCCGACGCCGGCTGCCGCGGCACCCACGCGCGCCCTGGCCATCACGAACGCAAGCGCGCACCCGACCGTTCCGTTTGCGGGCTTCGACGGCAACCCGCCCAAGGTCTTCGACGTCAACGGCGACGGCCGCCTCGAGATCATCGCCCAGAACGACAACCAATGGGTGTACGTCTTCGACTCGGCGTCAGGGGCCATCCTGTTCCAGGCGACGACGACGCTGCCGCCGGGCTGGGGGGCGCGTAGCTTCAATGGCCCCGAGGTGGCCCTCATGACGCAAGGCGGCGCAGTCCACCTCGTGGTCGCCAACTCGGCGGCCACCGTCACGATGTTCCGCTTCGATGCCGTCGCGAGCACCAGCACGCACTTCGCCTTCGTGAAGGAGTGGGAACGCCGACTGTCAGACTGCTTCTCCACGCCGGGGATGGACGCCAAGCCTGTCCTGGCCGACCTCGACGGCGACGGCACGTTCGAGATCATCGCCGCCACGGAGGAGCAAGGCATCTATGCGCTGCGAGCCAACGGCCAGGTCTTGTGGAAGAACTGCATGGGCGGCGGCAACGCGGAGCCCGGCATCGGCGACTTGAACCGCGATGGCACACCCGACATCGTGTACGGCTCCGACGGTGGCATCGTCTCCGCCCTGGACGGCCGCACCGGGTCGTTCCTCTGGACCTACAACGTGCTTGCCCACTTCAACCTGGGTTCAGGCAGCATGCCCGTGGGGCCCGCCGTTGCGCAGTTGGATGGGTTGGCAGGCCCGGACGTCGTGGTCGGCGCACGCGACAGCCACGACGCGTCGAACTGGTCGAACGACCACGCCTTGCTTCTCGCCCTCGACTCGAGCGGCCGCCTGCTGTGGGGCCGCCAGGACCCGCAAGGCAACCCACTGACGTACAGCCATGCCGTCGTGGCCGACGCAGCAGGCGACGGCGTACCCGAGGTGTATTGGGGCGACTGGAACACGATCGGCCACAAGCCGCCGTTCGACGAGTCGCAGGCCTGGAAAGGCACGGGCCCCGCGCACTTCTACCGATATGACCGCTCGGGGAACCTGGTTTGGCGCCAGACTCTCGGCACCTGGTGGAGCAACAAGGACGTCCCACTGGCCGACGTCGACGGGGACGGGGTCCAGGACATGATCGCCAATGGCCCGAATGCAGGCGGCCACGACGGCTTGTGGTCCCTCGACTCGCGCACCGGCGCCAAGGAATCCTTCGTCGACCTCTGGCCGTGGAAGCTCGCCCGTGCCCCCGTCGTCGCCGACCTGGCCGGAAACGGCATGATGCAACTCGTCGCCGAAGTGGGCCAGCTCGACCCGTCTGCCGGCGGCGCGGCCATCCTCGTCTACGACACCGGCAAGCCCTACAGTTCGGCGTGGCCACACCTGCCGTACCCGACTGTCGGCCCAGCGCCCCCGCCATCCGGCTTCTTCAACGCGACGTTCACCATCAAGGCCCCGAATGCGTGGTGGCAGGAACTCACCGTCACGCCGCAGACGCCGCGCACCATCACGCAGGCGCAAGTCCGCGTGTCCGGCGGCGCGTGGCTCCCAATGTCCAAGAGCTCCTGGGGGGCGTGGACGTCGTCCTACCATACCGTGGCTGGGACGAAGGTGGAATTCCTCGCCACCTCATCGGACGGCGCGCAGTCGCAGAGCCAGCCGTTTACGTGGCTCGACGGCAACCTGTCCCATGGAAGTGTCCCGCCCGGCTCGCCGCCGCCGTCCTCCTTTTCGGCGACGTTCTCGCCCTCATCCAACATCAACGAGTGGTGGGTCGAGGTGGCCGTCACCGCATCCGACCCGCTTGCCAAGGTGGAGGCCAACGTCAACGGCGGCCCGTGGACCGGCCTCGACGCAACGAGTTGGGGGACTTGGGCCAAGAGCTTCCACGTCGCAAGCGGCTCCGCCGTGCAGTTCCGTGCAACGAGCACCTCGGGCGACGCGGCGACAAGCAGCACGTACACCTGGCCGTGATGCCATGGAGCCGTTGCGCCTGACCCTCGTCTCCCCATTCGACCCGAGCCCGCCGGAACGCGCCGACCGCCGAGCCCACGTCGGCGGCGTCGAACGCGCCTACCTTGAGACCGCCCGCCTGCTTGCGGCGCGGGGCCATGACGTCACCCTCGTCTGCTCGAGTGCCGGTCGCCACAACGTGGCCGTGGAGCACGGCGTCCTCATGGTGCGTCGGCCGCGACGCATGACAATCCTTCGCGCCCCCGTGGCGAGCCTCGCCAAGGAAATCGGCCGCGACGGCGGCCTCGTCCAGGTCGCGGCAACGTACCCGTTCACGACGGGCCCGGTGCTGCGCCGTGCGCGCCGCCTCGGGCTTCCAGCAGTGCTGGACTTCCACTTCGAACCCGTGCCCGGGAGCGTGCTTGGCCGCCTCGGAGCCGCCGCCTTCCGCCGCGCAGGGCCGCGCGCCTATTCCCTGGCCGACGCCGTCATCGTACGCTCCCTTGGCTATGCGCAGAGCGCCCCGAGCCTGGCGAACGTGCCGCCGTCGGCCCTCCGCGTCGTTCCCAACGGCATCGCCACCGAACGCTTCCGGCCCGCCTCGGACGCAACCCGCGAAGGCCACATCCTCTTCGTCGGGCGGCTGGTCCCATACAAGGGCCTCGACGTCCTGCTGGACGCCCTGCACGGCCTGCGAGCCCGCGTTCCGCTGGTGGTGGCCGGGGACGGGCCGCTGCGCCGCCGACTGGAAGGCAGAGCCCGACGGCTTGGCCTCCCCGTGCGATTCCTCGGGCGGGTGCCAGACGACGCCCTACCTCGCCTCTACCAACAGGCGGAAGCCACCGTCCTGCCCAGCGTCAACAGCCAGGAAGCGTTCGGCATCACGCTGCTCGAGAGCATGGCATGCGGGACGCCCGTCATCGCGTCGGACCTTCCGGGCGTCGGCATGGTTGCCCGCCTGGGCGGCGTCGTCGCCCGCCCCGCAGATGCGCGCAGCCTCGCGGGCGCCATCCGGGCCGCACTCTCTGGCCCGCCGCTTCCGCGGGGCCGAGCGCTCGCCGACCGCATCCACGCCGACTTCTCGTGGTCTGCCGTGACGGACCGCCTCGAAAGCGTGTACAAGGAGGTCCTTGCCGCCCATGCGGACCGGGGTCGCTCGGGCGGCCGGGAGGTGACAAGCCATGCGCATCCTCGCGGCCAGCCCGTACTATGAACCGGAGGGTGGCGGCCTCGAACGGTACGAGCACGAGATCCTCAAGCGCCTTGCCGCACGCGGCCACGACGTGCACGCCGTCGCCTTCACGCGCCGCAGCTTGCCGGACCGCCTGCGCGACGGCGTGGCGGTGCAACGCATGGCTCCCGCTTTCACCGTAGGCAACACGCCAATCCACCCGCGCCTTGCCTCACACCTTACGCGCATGGTGCGCCGCATCGAGCCGGACGTCATCGTGGGCCACACTCCCGTGCCGTACACTGCGGAACGTGCAAGCCGTGTTGCCCAGCGCATGGGGCGTCCCTTCGTCGCCACGTACCACGCAGGGCGGCTGCATGGCAGCTCGCGGACCCTCGAAGCCCTCGCCGCACTCGACCGCGCCACCGCCGAGCGTCGCATGCTGGGCACAAGCGCCGGCCTCATCGCCGTCAGCCCCTTCGTGCGGGACCATGCCCTGGCGCGCCATCGTGACCGGGTGACGGTTGTCCGACCTGGCGTCGATACCAATCGCTTCTGTCCAAACGGACTCCGCGTGACGCACGACATCCTGTTCGTCGGCCCGCTCTCCTCCCGCTACCGCTGGAAGGGCGTCGACGTCCTGTGGCGCGCCTTCCAACTCGTGCGGACACGCATGCCCGAGGCGGGCTTGGTCCTGGTGGGGAGAGGCGACCGTCTGGCGGAGTTCCGGCGCCGAGCGGCGCATGACGGAGACCGCATCCGCCTGCCGGGCCACGTCACCGAGAACGACCTCGTCGAGGAGTACCGGCGTGCGGCCATGCTCGTGCTGCCGAGCACGACGGACGCGGAGGCGTTCGGTCTGGTGCTCGCGGAGGCGAACGCCTGCGGCCGCCCTGTCATCGGCTCACGCGTCGGCGGCATCCCCGACTTCGTGCGGCACGGCGACAACGGGTTGCTCTGCGACATCGGCGACCCAAGCGACCTGGCGGACCGAATCGTCGAAGTGCTGGCCGACCCCCAGCGGGCGACGGCGATGGGAGCCAACGGCCGTGCCCGCGTCGTCGCCGAGCACGATTGGGACAAGGCTGCTGACGCGACCGAGACCGTCCTCGAGCGGGCCCGCAGCTCGCCAGGCTAGCGAAGACTCACTGCAAGGTGGCGTGACGCAACGCCTCGAGGGTGCGGATGGGGCGGGCACCGGGCGCCGCCACCTCACGGAGGAGTTTGTGGGCCTCGGCGGCAGGAATCTTGCCGTCGCGAGCCGCGCGCAGCAGTTTGAGCGTCGCGACACGGATTTGCCCGGTGGGATGCGGCGCCATGCGATGGGCCCCAGGGACCAGCGGGGCTCGCCACATGTACCAAAGCCGCTCGGCCAGGCCGTCGCGGCGACCATACGCATCCAGGGTCGGCAGGCCCGCGTGGCGCAATGCGGCGGGGACGGCGTCGAGGACCGCAGCGCGTGCGCTGCGCCATGCGGCCCACGGGTCGGCGATGCGCGCCTGAGCGGGGTCGACCTTGCGCACGTAGGCCCAGCGCAGGGCGTCGCCAAACGGCACGAGGGCGGCCGGCGCGGCACCGTCGGCCACCAAGCCATTGTAGATTGCCCAACGCTCGGTCTGGCTAGGGGCAAAGCGCCCCAAGGCAAGCAGGTGCGCGTCCAACGCCGCAAGCAGGGCCTTGCTGGACTGGATCTGCAGGTCGTGCGGGTGTCCCTCCTCGGCGGCAATCAGCAAGCCCGCGGCGCGGTTGACGAGCAGCCGAAGACCTTCGCGGCGGTCGAGTTGCGAGGGCGTCCGCACGCGGATGCGCCCCAACAGGTTGTCCCCCCACAGCACGCGGCCCCGGGCGCGCGTCTCGTACCAGAAGATGGAACGGGACACAAAGCGCAGGCGGGCGACTCCGACGGGCGCGAGGTCGACGTGCATGCGCAGTCGGTCCTCGAGCGTCAACCGCATGCGGCGGTACGAGACGCGCGCCGGGCCGATGCCGCGCAATGCGACGAGGTCGTAGTCGTTCTGCGGCTGCCCATCCAACACGGCCCCCTCGCCGCGGGCAAACGCACCGGTCAGAACAAGCGAACGCAGGGCGGGGTCGCCGGCGCGTACGATCCGGACCGCGGCCGCCAGGTCGGTCTCCACGCGCGCGACAAGGGCCGGCGTGTCGTGCACCGTGTAAGCCATGGTTACGGCCTTGCCTTCGGGGGCGCGGCGGCCACGCGCAGGCCGGGCCGTTCGCGCACGACGTCGCCAAGCAGGCTGTGCCCTTCCTGGCCGTCGGGCGTGGGCACGGCGAGGAGTGCGCACAAGGTCGGGAATACGTCGACCAGCGGTCGCCGGCCAACGTCCTTCGGACCTGCCAGGCCGTCGCTGGACAGCAAGGCCATCATGCCGTGCGTCTCGTCCGCCTTGTCGAGGTAGCCGTGCATGCCGCGGATGACCGAGTCCTTGACGTGGAAGTAGTCGGGCCAGAACAACACGCCTCGGTCTGCTGCGAGCATGCGGTCCCCCCACCGACGGTCCATGGGGATGCGCAGGTGGCGACGTTCGTCGTCAGGCAGGACGCGTGTGCCTGGGATGGTAGGCAAGACAGCCTCGACTTCGCGCCGGCCCGCATCAGTCAGATACCAGAAGACGGCAAGGGTGCTGTTGACGAAGACGACGTAGTCCTTGGCAGGCCGCGCGTGGCATTTGCGCAAGGCATGCAGCAGGTCCACCCGGCGTTCGACTTGCCCCATGCCGTGGTCGCCGCACACGAACAGGTCCCAGGAATCGTAGCCGGCCCCGAGTGCTGCGTGGATGCTGGCGAGCCGACGGTCGAGACGGCGCAGGAACCCATCGCGCATTGCGGCTGCGTGCGGCCCGTGCTTGTGGCCTTGCTGGTCGGTCACGCTGAACTGCGCCACGTACAGGTCATACGGGGCGCCGGCCCGCAAGTCGCGCACCAGGAGGTCGTGCACTTCGTCGTCGTCGCCGCTCACGGGATGGGCCAGGTAGCGGAAATTCAGTCCATGGGCACGGCACAAGTCGAAGATGCTCGTTGCCCGGAGTGCACCCGGCTCGTAGATTGGCCGCATGTCCTCGCACATGGCAAAGAACGGGAGGAAGCGCGGGGGGATCCACGCGGGGTCGGTGTGGAAGGCGCCCGTGCGCCACTTGGTGATGCGTTGGATGGCCATGCGCGCCGGGAACATCAGCTTGCGCGGGCGGACCAGGTTCCCGACGGGCCCGAGGCCGCGCACCCAACGGAACGGCGAGCCGTCGGGATCGAAGACGAACTGGCTGAAGTTGCCGGACGTGTCGGGGTACTGCCCGGAGAACATCACGGTGCGCTGCGCGAAGCCGGGCGGACTCTCGAACGATCCCGTGACGGCGTCCCGCGACAGGCGGTGCAGGAACGGCATGGACGATTCGCTGACGTAGTCGAATCGTCCGGCATCGATGATGAGGAAGACGGTTGCGTGGGTCATGGGGGCACTTCAGTGGCCGGGCTCCGGCCCGGGTGTTTCTTGCGGACCCCCTGGGGCCCGCGACGTTGCGCCGGCGACGAGTCCGGCAAGGAATACGAGGTCGAAGATGGGACTTAGAAGGACGCCCAGCACGCGGGCCATGGCGGGCATTCCCTTGTGCGGACGCAGGGCGCGTCGCAGGGTCGGAAGCCATAGGAGAACCATGAGGGCAAGGAGGGCGGCGGGCGTCGGAAAGGCGACGACAAGGAGGAGCAGGGCGGCAAGGGCAATGCCCCACGAGGCGTGCGCGGGCCAGCCGATTGTGCTTGCATACATGGCGCATCCAATTCCTTCACGGAGGTTCTTGCGCAGTTCGGCGCGGGCCGATCCGACGTCGTGGTGGTGGACGACGAGGGCCGGGTCGTACGTCGCAGACGCCCCATCCCGCACGGCGCGCCGGGCCAGCAGGAGGTCCTCGGCGGCATTGGCCCAAGGGTCGAACGGGTGCTGCAGGAGGATGTTCTTGCGGTAGGCCGCCGCGACGTTCGAGGCGTAGCGCAGCGGCTGCTCGACCCGGGATTCGGGGAAGGCGTACCGCAGACCGCGCACGGCGGCGCCGACTCCCCATCGGCGCGGGGCGTGCACCTGGCGGCTGAACGCCATGTCGTGTCCCTCGAGTGCTTGCAGCGCACGGGCGGCCCAGTTAGGGTCCAGTTCTGCATCCGCACTGAGGAAGGCGACTGCGTCGGCCCGTGCAACGGCGACGCCGAGATTGCGGGCCTCGCCGATGGGCAGACGGTGCGGCGCATCGACGAGGCGCAGCGGGACGGGGAAGGACCGTTGGGCCGCGCGCACCGCGGCGACCGTGCCATCGGTGCTGGCGGCATCCACGACGATGACCTCGATGAGCTGCTCCGACTGCGCCGCAAGCGATCCGAGGCAAGCGGCAATGGAGCGTTCCTCATTCCATGTGAGCACGACCACCGACATGCGGGGCTGGGGCAAGGCGCGACACCTCCGGATGCGAAGACCACAGGCGGAGGGCCGCGTAGATCCCGAAAGGCGCGTTCGCAAGCAGCCACGCCCAGGCAACGCCAGCGAGGCCGAATCGGCTGGCCATCGGGGGCACGGCAAGGGCGAGGGCGAGGATCATAAGGAGCGGCAGGACGACGAGAGCCGTGGAACGTTCGCGGGCGCGAAGGACGGCAAGGTAGAGGTACGTCGGGCCGACGAAGACCACGCTTGCCGCCAGGACTGCGAGGGCGGGGGCGGCGGCAGCGTACGGGGGCCCGAACAACTGCAGCAGGGGCGTCGACGACGCGGCGGCCAAGACCGCGGCGGGGACCACTACAAACAGCATGTGGCGGGCGGCGCGACGGACCGCAACCGTCGTGGTGCCGGGGCCGCCGCGTACCATCTCGGACAAGGCGCTGCGGCTGATGGCGGCTGCGGCGAGGAACAGCAGGGATGCCGCCGTCCACGCCATGCCGAAATAGGCGGCGGCAGCCGGACCACGCAGCGCCAGGACGATTGGCACCAGAATGAGGCCCGGAAGGAATTCGGCGGCGGAACCGGACACGTTGCGTAGCGCGCTTGCGACGACCTCGCGCCGTGGCACGCTCCGGCCGGCGCGTTCCGGGATGTGCCGGGTGAAGGCCCAGGCGGCAAGCACAGAGGCGACCAGCGCCAGCGCCCATGCGAGTGCCACGGGTTGCGGGGCCGCCAGCCAGACGAGGGGAAGCGGAAGGGCAATGCGGACGACGCACAGGACGAGGTTGCGCTGGAACGCAAGACGGGCGTCGCCTTCTGCGAGGAAGTAGGCGTCCTGCAGCCAAGTCACGACGAGGGCGACGGCCGTGAGGCCCGCCAGGAACCATGCCGTATCGTCGAACGCGGCAAAGGCGGCGCTGCCGTGGGCGGCGACTGCAAGGATGGCCACGAGGGCCGCGGCCAGCGAGCCCCCCAAGACGATGGCGAAGCGGACGACGCGACCGGCTGCCTGACTGCTCGCGCCGGGGACGCAGCGCAGCACTGCCGTGTCCAGACCGCCCTTTGCCAGCACGGCGGCCAGCGTGGCAAGGGCAACGACGCCATACCCGACGCCGACGGCGGACGGTGGCAGGCCCGACCAGCGCGCGAAGAGCATCCAGAAGAGGAGACCGGCTGCGGCTCCTGCCACGCCGTTCAGCATCAGGTACGCAGCGTTCTGGCCCTGAGACCGCCATCCGCGGCCCCCGTGCGAGGCGGCGTCGTCGTCCATCGCCCACCGCCTAGGCGGCCGCGGGTGCTTGGTCGCTCGCGGGTGCGCCTGCGTCGGGCCCGTCCGGGGGCGATGGAACTGTCAAGGGGTGCTCGGCCTGGGCAGCAAGCACACGCCGCACGAAATCCTCGTTGGCAAGCGCGTACCACGTCCCGTCACGGCCCCGCTCCTTGCGCAGGTCTCCGGAGCGCACCATGCGGTGGAGGTGGTATCCGAGCGTCGAGTCGGCGCAGCCCAGGCGCCGCCGCAATTCCGTGCGACCGAGGGGACCCGTCATGAGGATGCGACCGATGCGGCGCGGCACGGCCCGCGAGAAGCGGGCAAGTCCCGGGCGCAGGTCCGGAGTATGGTCGGCGGCCGCGAAGAAGCGGCGGTAGCGCCCGTCCTCCACTTCGACGACGGCCCCTTGCCGTTCCAGGCGGTCCAGATGGTGCCGCAATTGGCCGGCCGACGAGAGGAGTGCAGCGCGTCCAAGGCCGCGGAAATGGATGCCCGGATTGTCCCTCACGATGCCGTAGATTCGGTGGCCAACGTCGCCGGCAGGGGGCACGTTTGCGCTGGCCGGGGAGATGGGGCGCGGCCGGGGAGGGCGGGCGAGGCGCGACGGAGCCGGGAAGGACACCGATGGCTCGGCGCGGGCCGGCAGTCCAACGTCGTTGCCAAGGGGCACTTGCCCCGGCAACACGGGTGCTGCGGTCTCTGGTTCAAGCGTGTCGTCGGCCATGCGCGTCCTCTTTGAAGGCGAGGGAGCATAACCGCTTGGCCGGCGGCAAGAAGGCAATCGCATTCGTTCGGGTCGCGGCCACCGACATGGCGCGGGCCGCCGGGCGGCGCCGTTTGCGCAACAACCAAAAACCCCCCCCTCGTCGGCCAAGGCATGCGCAGTGGGAAATTCCTGGCCGTGGCGTCGCTGGCCGTCGGGGTCGTGTTCTACCTCGGATCCGTCGGCGGCATGCTTTGGGGCAAGGCCAGCCCGCCCGCCGACGTCGGGGTCGTGTCGACGTCGGCCGTCTTCGTCCTCTTCGGCGTCCTCGGCCTCATGTTGAAGGACGACCAGGCTCCCCAGGCGCCGTAGGTCAGACCACGCCGCTCGTGGCGGCAACGTAGATTGCTGCGAGCGTGAGCGCCGCCGCGAACAGGCGGGCGAGGGGCTGTGCACGGAGTCCATGAGCGGCCCGCGTGCCAAAGGTGGCGGCGCACACGGCTCCGAGGGCGATGGGGACCGCTGGATGCCAGTCTAGGCCCTTGCTCAGGCTCACGGCGGATGCCAATGCAGCGTTCGTGAAGACCGCCACGAGGCTCGACCCCACGGCGGCATGCATGCGGGTCCCAAGGAAGGCCAGCATGGGCACGCTCACCAGCCCGCCGCCGATGCCGAACAGGCGGGAGGCTGCGCCGGCGACGACGCCCAAAGCCACGACGCCGAGGGCGGGGTGTGGCTCCTCGTGCACCCGAGGCGGCTTGGCGACAAGGCGCCATGCTGCGCCGACCATGATGAGGGCGAACAGGAATTTCAGCCAGGACGTCCCGACGTGCCCCTCGATGACGATCCCGGCGGGAACGCCGACGGCCCCGCCGGCCACCAGAAGGCCCGCAAGGCGCCAATCGACGGCGCCGCGGCGCGCGTGCTGGTACACGCCGAGCGGTGGATGGGCCAGCATGGCGGCAAGCGATGTCGCGGTCGCGACGTGGAAGTCGACGCCGAGCCCGTACACGAGGACGGGCACGATGACGACGCCGCCGCCGATGCCAAACAGCGTCGAGAGGAAACCGGCCCCGGCGCCGAGCGCGACGAGCCCGGCGAAGGTCGACGGCTGCGCCGGGTCCACACGGCGGCCACGCGGTCATGCCGTACAACGTTTGCCAAGCGGAGCCGCGGTCTACGCGCTGCGCGCGTCCAGAAAAGTGGGGGGGCCGCGCGGAGCGCAGGTTTGCAGGCCTGGACGGCCGAGCGAAGCGAGCTCCATCCAGCCACCATGCCTCGCAGCCGGTCCGCGCAGCCCCCTGCCGAAACCTACCCTTGGCTGCCTCTCAAATGGGTCGTCTGCCCGGGCGCGCGCAGCGCCGCCCGAAGCGGTGAGGACCCATTTGGGAGAGGGGAAGGGGCGGCCCAAAAAGTGCCGCATCACTTGGAGGAAGTGACAGCCTGTTGGCCACCCACCGGGCGGCCGGTCAGCATCCCCTTCCAGACCCCGCCTCCGGCGTCCGCGTTCTTACGGTTTGCGGTGGCGGCTTTGCGAAGATTCAAGGTTCCATCGTCGCGCCGTCGTCGTCCTTGCTCTTGCGCTCTTCGACCTTGCGGATGAACTTGCGCCCCTCGTTGACGGCGGTGTCCCAAAGGAGCTCTTCCGTGGCGATGGATTCGTCATGCAGTTTGCGGGCGATCATGCGGATGGCCATCTCGCGGGCGTTGGCAGGGTAGCCCATGTCGATGAGGCGCACGACGGACCTGGCGCGAAGCGGCAAGCCGGCGAGGACGACGAGGAGGATGAGCGGCACGACGAGGAAGACGGTGGCGACGGCGTAGGCGTACGGGAAGTACTTCGGCCAGAACAGGCCCACGATGGCCGAGCCGAGGATGGCGAGGATGCCGACGACGAGGAGGAAACGGGCAAGACGCAGGAGGCGAACGATGCGTTGCAGGCGCTCGGACCAGCGCCGCATCGACTCGTCCATGAGGTGCCAGATGGCGCGGTACCAGGGCTTTGCGTCCACGCCGCAACACCCGCCCTGACTGCCATGAAGGTTGCTAGACGAATCAAGCCAGCCCAATCGCCTTCTTGGAAGCCTCATCGGCCATCAGGTTCTGCTCGCGCGGCACCCATTCGAGTCTGTGCGAGGCGAAGCGCGACAGCAGCTTGGCGGCCTCGGCGTGCAGGGGGGCCAGCTCCGCCTTGCGGACCTTGTACTGCCCGGAGAGTTGGCGCAGGATCAATTGCGAATCGCCGTGCACGACGATGTCGGTCGCGCCTACGGCGAGGGCGTGGCGGAGACCGAGGATGAGGGCGTGGTATTCGGCGAGGTTGTTCGTGCCATGACCCTTCGCCATCGACAAGATGTGCGGCTTTGCACCCTCGACGTCGACGACAGCGCCCAGACCCATGGGACCCGGGTTGCCGGAGCAGGCGCCGTCGAACCAAATGGTGGCCTTCAACGCGGTAGGTACTGGTTGTGCGGTTCTTGGCCTTGCCCCCGGCCAGTCAACCGATGTAACAGATGCAACCGACGAAGGGCGCGATTTCTGTTGCTTCGGTTGCGTCGGTTGATGACGTAGGTGTCGGTTTCATCGGTTTCATGGCTTGCTGGAGCTGCCCCCGCCGGCCAACTGGTCAACCGATACAACCGAAGCAACCGATGAGGGACCGCGGATCGGCAGTTTGGGTTGCGTCGGTTGATGACGTAGGTATCGGTTTCATCGATTTCATCTGTTGACCAGGGGAGACGGGGCGTCACGTTTCCTTGTCGTCCTTCCCCTTCATCGCCCCAGATTTTTCGAAAATCCGCCTTGCTACCTGCGCCGGCTGCTTGCGCGGCCCGACGCGTTCCTCGACGTCGTGCTCGGCCTTGACCACGCGCTCGGACTTCGCGTCCTTCGGCAGCTGCCCCGACTTGAGTTCCATGATCTCGTCGCGAAGCAACGCAGCGCGCTCGAAATCCCAGGCCTTTGCAGCCGACTGCATCTCCTTCTCGAGGCTGACGATGAGTTTGTCGAAGCCCGTCTTGTCCAGCGTCGCAATCGTCTCCTTGGGGATGAGGACGGGCTTTTCGCCAAGCCGGCGGCCGTCGATCTCGATGCCTTTCATGGAGCGGACGGCGCTGACAGGGTTGATGCCGTGTTCCTTGTTGTAAGCGATCTGGCGGGTGCGGCGCTGGGCCGTTGCGTCGAG
The DNA here is from genome assembly GCA_040390065.1 of bacterium. Lineage (GTDB taxonomy): Archaea > Thermoplasmatota > E2 > JACPAO01 > JAHFTW01 > JAHFTW01. The sequence goes on from JAZJZE010000002.1 coordinate 87,078, forward strand.
GGCGGCCTTCATCGCGTCGCTCATCCGGTCGGCGTACATGATGACCCGGCCGTTCACGTTGCGGGCGGCGCGCCCGATCGTCTGCACGAGACTCGTTTCGCTGCGCAGGAAGCCGATCTTGTCGGCGTCGAAGATGGCCACGAGTGACACTTCGGGAAGGTCGAGGCCTTCGCGCAGGAGGTTGATGCCGACGAGCACGTCGAACTCGCCCTTTCGCAGTTTCTCCAGGATGATGATGCGCTCCAGCGTGTCGATGTCGGAGTGCAGGTACGTGACCTTGAGCCCGAGTCCTTGGTAGTACTTCGTGAGCTCCTCCGCCATCTTCTTGGTGAGCGTCGTGACGAGGATGCGTTCGCCGCGTTTGGCCGTCTTCACGATCTCGCCGTACAGGTCGTCGACTTGGCCCGCGATGGGGCGGACGGTGACCTCTGGATCGATTAGCCCCGTGGGGCGCACGACGGCTTGGACGCGCAATTCCTCGTGCTCGGCCTCGTAGGGTCCGGGGGTGGCACTCGTGAAGACGCACTGCTTGAACTTGCGTTCGAACTCGGGGAACTTGAGGGGCCGGTTGTCGAGGGCGGACGGCAGGCGGAAGCCGTAGTTGATGAGGGTCTCCTTGCGCATGCGGTCGCCGTTGTACATGCCGCGCACTTGCGGGACGCTGACGTGTGACTCGTCGACGATGAGCAAGTAGTCCTCGGGAAAGTAGTCCATGAGGCACGAGCCGGGGTCGCCGCGCGGCCGGCCCGACAGCGGCTGGCTGTAGTTCTCGATGCCATTGCAGTAACCGATCTCCCGCAGCATCTCGACGTCGAAGCGCGTTCGCTGCTCCAGGCGTGCCGCCTCCAAGATCTTGCCTTGCGTCCGCAGCTCCGACAAGCGGTCCTTCAGTTGCTCCTGGATCCGACCGATGGCGGCCTCCAACTCGTCGGGCGGAAGGACGAAGTGCTTGGCGGGAAAGATGGTGATCGCATTGTACGTCGCCATCGGTTCGCCGGTCACGGTGTGGATGCGCTTCACCGCCTCGATCTCGTCACCCCACATCTCGATGCGCAGCGGGTGCTCGTCGCCTGGCGGCAGGACGTCGACGGTGTCGCCCCGCACGCGGAAGGTGCCCGGCTTCAGGTCGGCGTCGTTGCGTTCATAGTAGATGTCGACGAGGCGGCCCACGAGCGTTCGCCGTTCCATGGTCTGCCCGGCCTGCAGCAGAAGGTTTGCGCTGCGGTAATCCTCCGGCGAGCCGAGGCCGTAGATGCACGACACCGACGCCACGACCACGACGTCGCGGCGCGTCATGAGCGCCTGCGTGGTCGCATGCCGCAGCTTCTCAATCTCCTTGTTAACGTCCGATTCCTTGGCGATGTAGGTGTCCGATTGCGGCACGTACGCCTCGGGCTGGTAGTAGTCGTAGTAGGAGACGAAGTACTCCACCGCGTTCTTCGGGAAGAAGGCCCGCATCTCCTCGAAGAGCTGCGCAGCCAGGGTCTTGTTGTGCGAGATGATGAGCGTCGGTTTTTGCAGCCGCGTGATGGCTTGCGCCATGATGTACGTCTTGCCGACTCCAGTCACGCCCTGCAACGTGACGAAGCGCTTGCCATCCTTCAGCGCCTGGACGACAGCCTCGATGGCGGGCCCCTGGTCGCCGGCCGGGGCGAATGGCGCCTCCAGGGCAAAGCGGACATCCGTCACGGCCCTTCGCACCCGGCGGACACGGAAAAGGCCAGGGGTGGGGGAACTGAACGCTTCAGCGCTTCTTCTTTCGCAACGCGGGCTTCGCCTTCGCCTTGCCGGCCTTTGCGGGCTTTGCGCGCTTGGCAGCCTTGGGTCTTGCGGCCTTCTTCGCTGGCTTGGCCGACCGCTTGGCCTTTGGCGCCTTGCGGACCGGCTTCGCCTTCTTCGCCCGCGCAGGCTTGGCCTTCTTGGCTTTCACCGGTTTGGCCCGGCGTTTCGGGGCCCCGACGGCGACGGGGATTGCAAACGTGGTGGCCGCAGCGCCATGCGGCGCCTCGACCCATTGGCCCGCAGGCGGCGTGTTCGGCACCGGCTTGCGGCGGAAGAGACGAAGCACCATGGGCCCGCCCAGCGGCGCCCTGCGATATCATCGCTTCGAAGCATCGGGCCCGGTTTCCGATGGAAAAAATGGGTGGCGGTCCGGAGCACTCGCTTCCGTCCCGCATGCGCGGGACATCAGTGGGTGGTGGTCGGTGGTCGCAAGAAATCCGGCAAGAGCCGAATCATGCCCCGGGCCGCCTGAGGCAGAGCCTCGAATCCCATCCCTACAGTTGGCTGCCGCCAGTTATAGACCTGGCCGTTTGGGGACGGACATTCGTGGGGTCTGCAACGCGCCGACGAGGCCGGGGCCTCGCGGTGGCCGCAACCGGCGCCCCCAGGAGGACGTTCTTAAAGAACAGCCACAAAGGGTAAATCGAATCCACGACCCAATGGAGCTTGTCCATGAACGACCCGAACCAAGGTGCCCACCCGGTGCCGGCCTCCGTGCAGGCGGTCCTCAACACCCTGAACCACCACAAGCCCATGACGGGCAAGGAACTGCGCGAGGCCACCGGGCTGCCCCGCCGCACCATCTACACCGCCCTGCGCCGCCTGCGCGAGATGGGCCTGCTCGAGGAACAAGCAAGCCTGCGCGATACGCGCCAGACCTACTTCTGGGTCCACGAAGCCAAGCCGCAGGGAAATTGACAGCGGCGGGCCACGACCCGCGCGCCACACATCCCGGTGACGAATCGGCCGTCGGCGAGCACGCCTGATTCGTGGCGCCACGCCGGACCCCCTCAGGCTTTCTTGGCCGAGGGGCTCGCCAGGCCCGGCGCGATGATCTGGCACATCGTCGGTGACATGCGACCTTGAGAAAGGTCGATCATCTGCGTCGTGGGGCCTGCGGCCCCACCCTGCTGCGGGGGGCCTTGCCCCCCGCCCCTATCCCCCCACCGGGGGCGCTCGCGCCCCCGGACCCCCTGAGGCTTTCTTTGCCAAGAGGCTCGCCAGGCCCGGCGCGATGATCTGGCACATCGTCGGTGACATGTGATCATATTGGACTTTGGTGAGCGCCGCCCTTTCCCACCGAGCCCCGAGTCGAGAACCGGTCCCACGAGGACCCGGTCCCGCAACGATGCCGGACGAACCTAGGCCTTCTGCGCCGCCGGCGCCGGCGGCTTCCATGGCTTTGACTTGACGGGGGAGCCGCAGACGATGCACTCTTCCTTCTTGGGCATGACTTCGTACCAGCGGCCGCAGCCGATGCAGCGTGGCCGGAAGTCGAGTTGCGAACTGAGGCCCGTCGTGTTGACGGTCTGCGTCGGGATGTGGAGACGGTTGGCGACGTCGAGCAGCGTGTAGTCGTCGGTGACCAGGGTCGCAGACAGGTCCAAGGCGAGGGCGGCGAGACTGACGTCGGCGACACTCAGGCGACCCAGGTTGCCGGCACCCATGGCCGTCGTCTCGACGCGGTCGACGGATTCCTGGCGGGCGCTGCGCACCTGCAGCCCCTGGGTGATCCAGCCCTCGTAGCGGCGCGCGTCCTTGCCGCCGGGCGAGACTTCGGCGGCGGCCTCCGGTGTCGTCGCCCACGAAGAGGAGCGCGGGGGATCCTTGCCACCGAGCAGCAGGGACGTATCGAGGACCAGCCAGGCCACAGCGTCGCAAAGTGGGCGCAGCCGTAAGGCTTGTGGGTTGCCCTCCAGGGCTTTTCGGCAGCCGTGCCGCGCCTCGGCAGGCCCATATCGCCCCCCCGGCATCGTGCGCTGCGATGGCCTTGGACCGCACCGGCGCCCTGGTGGTGCTGGCCATCCTGAGTTTTCTGCCGGCGGTGGCGTACGCCCTGTGGCTGCGCAACCAGGAGCGCTTCGAGCGCGAACCGGTGCGCGCCGTGCTTGGCGCCCTGTTCTACGGGTCCACCGCCGGCGTCGCCGTCGCGGCCGTCCTCGAGTCGCTCGTCCACTTTGACGGTGTGCGCGACGCGTCGACTTTGGCCATCCTGGCGTTCGTGGTCGTGAGCCCGCCCATCGAGGAGTTTGCCAAGGCCCTCGGCCTGCCCCTCGTTCGGCGCCAGATGGACGAGTTGGAGGACGGCATCGTCTACGGCACGGCCATCGGCCTCGGCTTTGCCGCCACGGAGACGGTCGTGTACGCCAACGCCGCCCTGTCCGGTTCGGGGGCAGGGCTTGCCTTCGAGACGATTGCCATCCGCACCGTCTCCAGTCTGCTCTTGCATGCCGCCGCCGCGGCCGTCGTCGGCTTCGGGTACGGGTATTGCCGCCTGACGGGTCGCTCCATGCTGCACTTGGTGCCGTACTTCGTCGTCGCGGTCGGCCTGCATGCGGGCTTCAACCTGCTCGTGCTGCTGTCCGACGTGTGGGGGCTCGTGGCCGACATCGGGTTGGTCGTCGGGTTGGGACTTGCGCTGCGGTTCCGGCTGCGGCAATTGGATGGGAAGGCACCCATGACCGAGGCTGCGCTTGCCGCGCCCGCTGGCGACCCATAAGTTTTGAAGGGCCTCCCCGTCGCCGCGCCCATGTCCACGAAAGTCGGATTCGTGGGCGCCGGCACCATCGGCGCCAACTCCATCTTTGCGACCCTCGCCATGACGGACCGCATCGACGAGATTGCCGTCGTGGACATCGCCGAGCCCGCCGCAGTCGGCCGCGCCCTCGACCTCAACACGGCCAGCGTCGCCTTCGGGCGGCGCACGCGCGTGCACGGCGGCACCGACTACGCGTTGCTGAAAGGCAGCGCCATCGTCGTCGTCTCCGCCGGCATGCCCCGCAAACCGGGAATGACGCGCGCCGACCTCTTGGGCATCAACATCAAGATCCTGAAGAACGTCTGCGCCGAGGTCAAGAAGAACGCGCCCGACTGCATCTTCCTACTGGTCACGAACCCGGTCGACATCCTGCAGTACGTCTGCTGGAAGGAACTCGGCTTCCCCTCCAACCGCGTGATCGGCATGACGAGCCTGCACGACTCCGCCCGCTTCACCGACATCGTGCGCGACGCCACCGGCGACCGCGAAGTCCGCGCCACCATCCTCGGCGAGCACGGCGAGACCATGTTCGTCGCCCCGACGCTGTCCAGCCCGAGCCTCAAGGGAGGCAACTGGGACGCGTGGGAGAAGACGACGCGTGGCCGCGCCATGGAGATCATCGAACGTGTGGGTGCAACGGCCTACGCCCCCGGCGCCTGCACCGGCCGCATGGTGAAGGCCATCCTGGAAGACACGCACGAGGAGATCCCGACGGGCTGCATCCTGAACGGCGAGTACGGCCACAAGGACGTCGCGATCGGCGTCCCCGCAGTCCTCGGTCGTGGCGGCCTCGTGCGCATCGTGCAGTACGACCTCACGCCGACCGAGAAGGCCAAGATGGACGTCACCGTGAAGGCCGTCAAGGAAAAAATCGCCGAGGGCTTGCAGATTCTCGCGAACCCGCCGGCGCCGGCCGCGACGCCTGCAGCTCCGGCGAAGACGGCGTAGGTCGCCGTCGGGATCCATGGGGGGCGTCCTGCGCGGCGGCAGGGAGGGCTGAAAGCCGCCGCGAGGACAAGGATGCGGACAATCCCTGATGCCCGGCCGGCCCGCAAACCCCTTGCGGCACACTCGTCGAAAGGTGGCAACCGTGCCACAAAGGGAGAGCTCAAGGCCAGGCAGCGCCCAGCGGCACAGTCGTGCTATGGATGTTGCCCGATTGGGCCCTGCGCCTCATCGGCCGGATCAGGTGTCCGTGTTGCGGGACGATCTTCAAGCCGGAGCCGGAAGCCGCCGCCTGACGACGACTGGTCAACCGATGCAAGAGATACAACAGACTTGACGGCTGTCCTTCAGACCACCCTGGGGCCGGCGCCACTTCGCGTCGACCTCCCTGCGCGGCTGGGCTCGGCGGCCGGCTTGCCATCGCGGACCCGGAGGGTAGGAGCCGAGCGCCCTCCGCGAGCAACGTGCGAATCAGCCGCCTGGCCGGCCTGGGCGGCCGCCGCGAGCGAAGCGAGCGCCCGCCGATGCGCGGCGAGGCCGGGAAAGGAACGGCGCGCCGACGAGGCGCGCCGCGTGAGCGGCCGCCCTTTCCTCCGAGGGGTCTGGGGCCTGGAAGGCCCCAGAGTCGGGCGTCCCTTGCCCTCGGTCAAACGGCCGAGCTTAGCGAGCGCCGTTTGGCCGGTTCAGATAAAGGTTTGATCCGGCGCCTTCACGTTCGCCACCATCTCGGTGCGGCTCTGCGCGTTCTTGATTTCCTTCTCGAGCGCCATGGCTTCCTTCAGGAGCGGCTTCGCGTCGACGGCGACGTCGGGCACCATGCGCGCGACGGCTTCGATGAGGGCTGCTGCTGCTCGGCCGTCGGGGTGGTCGCGGCTTGCTTCGACGAGGAGGCCGCCGGCTTTGACACCGCGGGCGGGGGCTTCGAGGAGGATCTGCGCGGTGATGCCGGCGATGAGGGCGCGTTCCATGGGCGGGATGCCGGCCTTGACGAGCATCTTGAGGACCTTCGCGTCGGCGGCCGCGGCGAAGACGTCGGGGATGTCGTCGCCCTCTGCTCGTCCCACGCCTTCGAGGACCAGGAGCATGTGCGCTTCGCCGCGGGCGGCCCAATGCATCACGGCTTCAGCGAGGTGGTTGAGGACGGGCGGCGGCAGCGCGAGTTCCGTGGTGACGACGTAGATGGACGGGCACTCCTTGCCGATCTTGCAGACGACTTCGCCGCCGAAGATGCGCACCGCGGATGTCACGATTCCGTCCTGGATGGCGACGAGTCCGACGAGGTCAGGCAGGCGCAGGTGGCCGACGAGCGGCAGGCTGAGGTTGCGGATGAGGTACTGCGCCGCGATGGAGCCCGCCGAGCCCGTCGTGGGGAACGCGACGATGACGACGGAGCCCTTCAGGTTCACGTCGGCGAAGACCTCGACGGGTGATTCGGAGGGCATTGCCTGGCGGAGGCGGCCCTTGGTCTTGAGGGTGATGGCCGTGGCTGGCTGCGCAAGTTCCGTCCGTCAAGCTTGATGTAGATGCCGCCACGACGTCGTCGTGATGCCGGAACTCCCGCCTGCGAGCGACACCGCTCGGACCACCCGCCGGCCGCGTCCCGCCTTGCGCAGCCCGCGCCCTGCCGTCGGCCACGGGCGCCGGCCTTCGGCCATGGACCGAGCAGGCCAGCCGGGCGTGCGTCCGGACGCGGCGCGACACTTCCACGCACAACTGCGTGCAGCGCTTGCTGCTGGAGCCAAACTCACGGCTGCAACCCTCGTCAAGGCGTTGCGCCAGGCGTACAGGGCATCGACGGATCCCGGTCGTGACCCGTTCGGCAAGGCGCTGCCCGACGCGCGCGCGTTGGCCAGCATCTACGCCGCATGGATGGAGACCATGGACCCTGACTTGTATTCGCAGGACACGCGCATCCTGAAGCACTTGGGCGACGCGGGATGGATCGAGGCCCTCATGATTGTCTCGGCGCAGCCGGCGGGACCTGGCCGGGCCGGCTTCTTCCAGCGCGGCACGATGGAGGCAACGGATTTCGTCATCGGCGACGGCACCTCCGTGCCGCAGCGCAACGACCTGGCCTGGCTGGGCGGTTTCGCGGCGGGGCTGCAAGGCCTGTCCGTCGGGCACGGGGCGCCCGTTGCGCCAGTGCCGCCGAGTTCGCGCCGCATCCGTTGAACCTGCGACGGACAACAATGCGCTTGCCCAAGGAATGCCCAACGTTGGCCGGACGACTATGTCCGAAGCATGCGCTCGGCCTTGCCCTGCAGGTCGTCGAGGGCGTTCTTGTAATTGATGAACGCAAGGTAGGGACTCGTGTACGGGGAGAAGTACGAGTGGATGTCCTGGTCGTTCAGGTTCTTGGTCGAGCAGTAGTACAGGTGGTCGCTCGTCTGGAGGCGCCGCCACGCCGTCGTCAAGGCCGGGTCGCGTGCCTGCCGGACGAGGTTGCCGATGCCTGCGAGCTGGTCGAAGCAGTGGTGCTGCATGCGATTGTGCAGCCAGGCGGAGACGTCACGCTCCGTGTCGGCCCACGAGATGGCGCGCGGCACTTCCAGCGTGTCGACGGGCACATGGCGGGCGGCCACCTCGCGAGGCAGGGCGTACGACAGGTGGCCGTGCCGCGCCGTCTCCTTCGGGAGGTGTTCGAGGAACTGGAAGATGCCGGTCTCGGGCCATTGGTGTTCGCCGAAGGTCTCGTAGTCCATGAAGAGATTCACGGTCTCCCCCGGCGCTTTGGCGAGCCACGCGGCGTACTTGTCGGCCGTCAGGGGGAAATCAGCCCAGCCGTGCGACGAGAAGCGGAAGGCCACGTCGTCGCTCAGGCGGTAGTTCTTGAGCAGGACGCGCAGGTTGCTGCCGGGCCGCGCGGGCCGGTACACATGGTTTGGCGAGCGCGCGCCGAGGATGTGGTCGGCGCCCTCCGTCAGCATGGCCGTGTAGCCGAGGGATTCGACGGTGTCGGCGATGCGGTTGTCGTAGATGAGTTCCGTGTTGCGGAAGCTCGTGGGACGTTGCCCGAAGTGCCGCTCGATGGCACGGCGGTGCTCGGCCACCTGTTCCTTCATCTCCTGCTGGTCGCCCCACAGGCCGGCCAACGAGTGGTAATGCGTCTCGTCGAGGAATTCGACATGACCCGTGCGCGCCAAGTCGCGGAAGGAGTCGAGGACGTCGGGCCGCTGCTCTTCGAGTTGGTCAAGAAGGACGCCGCTCAGGCTGTACGCGACGCGGAAGGCGCCATCGCTCTTGCGCACCATCTCGGCGATGGCCGCGTTGGTGGGCAGGTAGCATTTCGTCGAGGCGCGGTCGAGGATCTCGCGGTTCTTCGCGTCGTCCCAATAATCCAATCCTTGGCGCGGGGAAAACGGGCGCAGCCGCCGCAATCGGTAAGGCTGGTGGACTTGGAAGTAGAGGCAGATGTCGGTCATGCTGCCACCTCGAGGATGGCGGCCGGCCCGGGAGCGTGCAACGCCAAGTGCGCGGCGACGGCCCCGAGCGGTGCCGGCGCCAACGGGGCTAGGCGGGTATACAGGTCCTTCGTGCGGGCGGCGCAGAGAGCCCAGGTGAAGCCCACGGCCTCCTTGGCACCGTTGCGGCCCATCTCTTCGCGCAGCGCGGCGTTGTCGACCAGGGCGATGATCATGCGGGCCATCTCGTCGACATCGTCATGGTCGGAGCGCAGGACGTGGTGCAGGGCTTCGCCGACGCCGCAGGAATGGCTGACGATGGTGGGCAAGCCCGTGGCCATCGCTTCGAGGACGCTGATGCCAAAGGGCTCGCTCACGCTAGGCAGGACGTACAAGCCGTGGTGTGCGTAGACGTCGGCCAAGTCGGCGTTGCCGACGAACCCCGTGAACTGCACGCGATTGCCCATGCCGTGCTCGAGGGCATACTCGATGCATTCCCCCAGCATTTCGCCAGTGCCCGCCATGACGAACCGGGTGTCGGGGCGAATCTCCAGGACACGGCGGGCGGCGCGCAGGAACGACAGCGGGCCTTTCTGGCGGCTGAGGCGGCTCAGGAACAGGACGGGGCCCGGCGCCGTCGCGTAGTCGCGGTGGTCGGCGCTGCGGAACTTGCTTGCGTCGATGCCGTTGTGGATGGCCACGACCTTGCCGGGATCGATGCCATACTGCTGGACCAGCGCCTGCTTCGTGTAGCGGCTGACCGCGATGACCAGGTCGGCTTCTCGGACGCCCCGCCGTTCGATGTCGGCGATCCATTGCTGCGGGTGGAAGCCGGCGCTGCGGTCGGACTCCATGCTGTGCATCGTCACGACGAGTGGCTTTCCCGTGCGCTCCTTGATGGCCAATGCGGCGGGGATTGTGATCCAGTCGTGGGCGTGCAGGACGTCGGCGTCGTGCGAGTCGAACGCCGCCACGAGCCGCTGGTTGTACAAGGCGACTGCATCGTTGAAGCCGCGATCATACTGCGCTTTTCCGCCGCCGTACGGTGAAATGGCTGCGTCAGCCTCGATCTCCTTGATGCGCAAGTGCTCGTGGTGGTCGGCCACGCGCAGGGAGCCCTCCAGCGTCGTCATGTGCGGCATGTAGAAGTCGATCGAGACGCCCTGGCGTGCGAGGTCCTGCGTGATCTCGAGGCAGTGGATGCCGAGCCCGCCAGAGATGAAGGGCGGGAACTCCCAGCCAAGCATGGCAACCTTCATTGCGACGCCCCCTTTCCTGTGACGACGACCTGCGGGACGATATCGGCGGCGGGCAGCGGGCCGAGCTGGATGTGGCGTGTGTAGTCGTTGACGGCTTCGATGAAGGTGCTGTGGCTCCACACGAGCGGCGTGACACTCGTGTGCTCGTCCGTCTCTGCGTCGATCTGCTCCGCAAGCAGATGCGTCGGGCCGGCCGTCGCCGCGCACCACTCGATGAGTTGCTTGCATCGGGCGCGGTTGCCCATGGCCAAGTGACACTGTGCAAGCCACAGCGTGCAGATGATCCAGGGATTCTCCTTGCCGTAGTAGACGTCGCCTTCGTACCTTGCGATGCCGCCATGGGGCTTCGACCACAGGCGCGTCTCGACGGCTCGCACGACTTGGGCGTAGCGGGCGTCGTCGGGTGCGAGAAGGCCGCAGCGCAGGGCCAAGAGCGCCGACGCATCGATGGCTGCGTCCTGCGGGTCGATGCCTTTGAAGAACGTGTGCTTCGACGGGTTCCATAGATGCGCCAGGGCAGCGGCCTGCATGCGGTCTGCGGCCTGGACCCAGAACTCGGACCGCTTGGCAAGTGCCCGCCCGACTTGGGCGGCCGCGCGCAGACCTGCGATGACGGCGGCAACCGTGTACGCGTTGACGTTCTTCTTCTCTTCCCACAAGTCGAAGCTGGCCCGCGGGAGGCTGCGTTCGTCGACGAAGCCCATGAGGAAGTCGGCGCCCCGCCGGACAAGCTGCCAGGAACGCAGCAGTTCGTCGAGGTCACCAGTCACTTCGTAGTGGTGCCACACGGCCTCGACCACGCTCGCCGTCTGGTCGACTTGCAGAAACGGTGGAGGATGCCAGGTGGAGCCGAGGGTTCCATCTGGCAGGTGGCGGTGCAGGAACGAGCCGTCCTCTTCCTGGCACTGCGCGGCGAAGGCCAGAAACGCCAAGGCATTGCGGTGCAGGCCGACTTCGCTCATGGCGCGGCAGATGTACGCGCCGTCGCGCCACCAGTTGTAGGTGTAGGTGTCGCCGCCCCACTTGAGTGTTCGCGAGTCGGGCGAAGCGATGATGGCGCCGTTGGTCGCCTGGCAATCGTGCAGGACGTACAGGCTGCGCCGGTACACGTGCCCGACCTGCGGTGACAGGTCACTCGCGACCGTGGCTTGCTTGTCTTGCGCCCAGTGGTTTCCGTAGCCGACCGTCTCGGCCAGGTACAGGGCTGGTTCGCGGCCGGCCAACCCCTTCGTGGCGGCGGTGACCTCGCGGCGCGAGCCGCCGATCACCATCATGAGGTGGACGGCGCGTTCCTGGCCGGGGGGGATCTCGAGGTTCCATTGCACGACGCTGTCTGCGGCGCCGTGGCTGATCGTGCCGCCCTGCAACGTGCCGTCCTCGGCGTCGACGTAGCTTCCCTTCAGGCCCTTGAGCGTGTGCTCGCCGCACGAGACTTGGTCGAAGTCGGGTTTGCCGCTCATCTGGAAGTAGAAGTTCCCCTTGTAGTGCGTGATGGTCTTCGTCTCGGGGTCCCAATACGCTGTGTCCTGGTACATCGAGCCCGCGATGTTGAGGCTCTGGTAGCGGAAGATGCGCATGCGCCTCGTCGTCGGGCCAGGGTTCCGCAACGCGATGCGGCGGATCACCAGGTCCAGGTTCGGATGCACCACGTCCTCCAACGTGACGTCGAGGCCCATGCGTCGCAGGCTCGTGCGGCATGCGTTGGAGTCCTCCAGGTAGTGCATGCCCGTGGGCAGTTCGCCTTCCTGGTCCACCCACGCAAACGCCTTCGTGGCCTCGTCGAAGAGGCCGACGCGGGCTCCTTGCAGTTGCTGATGCATGCCCGGCTGCGGGAAGTAGAGTTGGGCCCAAGAGCCGCGCTCGTCGATGGTGAGAAGGAGGCGCTGGTTGCCGCAAAGGAGCGCGATCATCGCGCCACCTCCATGGCCGTCGTTGCAACGGCCGCCGGGCCGGTGACGTAGGACGTGGCGACGCGGTGGGCCAAGGCCAGCCGTTCCCGGTCGCCGAGGTCGAGGAGATAGCCGGCGACGTTGCCGGCGTTCCACGCGTCACCAGCGCCCGTCAAGCGCCGCGCGGGGGCGCGACCTGCCGGGACCTTCACGGCTGTTTGGCCCGTGACGCTTGCGGCCCACTTCCGGTTGTGCAGGTCGATGCGGATCCCCAGTTCCTCGGCGAGGCCCTGCGCGTCCTGGAGCGTCGAACCGCCCGTGAAGGCGTCGAGTTCGTTGTCGTTCATGCCCATGCTGCCGACGCCCTTCCATGCGGACTTGTCGCGGCGCAAGGCCGCCACGTCCGGCCCCCTGTGCCGCACGTCCCCCGGGTCGACGTAGAGGAAGATGCCGCAGGCGTCGAGCCGGGCGGACAGCGCGCGAAGAAGGGCGGTGCCGCGCTGGTTCTGGGCCCAGTTCACGACGGCGACGAGGTCGGCCGATTCGATGCGCTGCCAGTCCTGCTTCGTGAGTTGTCCGGGACCGAACTCTTGCAAGGGGCCGGCATGACTCAGCATCACGTTTGAGCGTCCGAACTCCAAGGCCAGGCTGGCCGAGCCCTTGGAGCCGACGCGCACACCATCGGTGCGCAGACGCGTGCCGGCGGCCGCGCGTTGCAGAAGGCTGTTTCCAAGCTCGTCCGTCTGCGCGACCAGGTCCACCTGCGCGCCCAGATGGGCGAGGGCCACGGCGAGGTTGGCCGCATTGCCGCCAAGCTTGAACTCGATGGGAGGGACGGGAAGGTTGCCGCCGCCGCGGCCGGCGATGGCCCCGAGCCGGCGGGAGGCCGTTGCCCATGGCGGAAGGAAGGCCAAGGCATCGACGTAGAGGTCGGGCAGGATGACGGCGCGCTTGCGGCGCAGCGGGGACAGGGATGGGGTGGACATGATGACGGGCCTGGGATCGAGGTGCGGGAAGAATACGGGAAAAGGCGGCGCGCAACGTTGGCGTTCGGCGGACCTACGGGTGGGCCATGACGGGCCTGCGGCTAGCGGCCTGCGACATCACGGCCGGCAACAGGTACACTACGTGGCTGGAGCGCCACATGGCGAGGCCGCGCTCTTCCGCGTTCTGCCGCAGGAGCTGGACGCCGCGCTGCTCGCTCAGGGCGGCTTTCATGAGCGTGGCGGAGCGCAGGCAGGGCAGGCACATAGTGAGGATGTCCGGTGCGCCTTCCTTGTCGAGTTGGACGCTTGGCGCCTTGGCCGCGTGGCAATATGCGCACACGGGGCCGGGGTGGTTGATGGGCGAAGGGGTGGCGGACATAGAGCACGTTCCGGCGGTGGCCAGAGGGTGGTGTAATGCCGCTTGCCTCTTACCGCCGCTGTGAGACGAACATGTGCGCGTAGTCGGATTCAACGGGGCGCTACGTGTGGGCCGCGACAGCACCAAGCGTGTCGGCCGGGAACAGGACGGCGCGGACGGCGACGACAAGCGCATGCGGGCCCAGTCCTTTCGAGACGAACGAGGCGACCTTGGCTTCCCGGCGCGCCCGGTTCTCGAGTTCCGGGACGGGACCCGGGAAGGCCGTGACGAGGATGCGTTTCGCCTCAGGCCGCAAGACCAGGCACCGGCTCAGCAATCCGATGCCATCCATCTCCGGCATCCGGTAGTCGGCGACGATGAGGTCGACATCGTTCAACATCGTCAAGGCAGCCGCACCAGACGCTGCGGTCCTGATGGTGATGCCAGGAAGCGATTGCTCCAGCAGGTCGCGGAAGCTTTCCAGCACGTCCGGCTCGTCATCGACGATGAGGATCACGCGGGGGCTTGCCTGCGCCTTTGCCGCCTTCATGGCCGGCGTAGCCGGCACGCTGCCGATCGTCATGGGCTGTCCTCGGTTTGTGCCATGTCACGCACGCCAGCGCTCTAGCGCCCCGAGCCGGCAAACAGGGCGTCGGCCCTCTTGTTGGCCAGGAACGGCTCGGGCCCTTCCTTGCTCTCCTCGCTGGGCGTGGACGGGCTGTAGCGCAGGAGTGCTTCGACCTTGTGGACGGTCTGGGCAGGTGTCAGGTTCTTGGCGAGGAAGTCGCTGACGACGGCCTCGGCAACGGCGCGCTGGGCCAACGTCTTGTCGGCGAATGCGGTGAACATCATGCGCGGCAATTGCGGACGCATGCGGCGGACCTGGACGAGGAACTCGATGCCGTCCATTCCCGGCATCTTGTGGTCGGACATGACAAGGTCGACGCGTTCGCGCTCCAGGATCTCGAGGCCCAACCTGCCGGATGAGGCGGCCAGGACCTTGGTGCCGGGAAGGGATTGCTCGAGAAGCTCGGTCAGGCTGTTGCGCACGTCGAGTTCGTCGTCGACGACCAGGATGATCCAGGGTCGGGGCGGCGGTCCCGCGGCGGGGTTCGATGCGTTCGGCGTAGCGGCAGGCGCTGGTGGGTTTGCGGTCATGGCTTGTTCTCCTTGGGGATCGGATCCTTGCTTGTCTCGTGTGAGGGGGCATTCCACCCGGCACTTGGTCGGCCGGGCTCGGGAGTCGTGGCGGCACGCGCAGCGTCCTTCGGAAGGCGGAACCAGAACGTGGCCCCCTCGCCCTTGCCCCGGCTGTGGGCGCCAATCTGGCCGCCGTGCAGTTCGACGAATTCCTTGCAGATGTACAGACCGAGGCCGGATCCAGGAGCCGTGACTTGGGCCGTGTCGTGCACTTGCACGAACGGGCTGAAGAGCCGCGGCAGGTCTTCCTCGGCGATTCCTAGCCCGCTATCGGTGACTGCAATCTGGACGTCGGCACCTTCATCCACCAGGCCAAGGGAAATGCGCCCACCCTTGGGCGTGAACTTGAAGGCATTGCTTAGTAGGTTGGCAAGGACTTGCGAGATGCGCTTCGGGTCCGCCGCGATCGTCATCCCCGCGCCACGTTCGACGAGGAACGTGATGTCGCGAGCCTTGGCCATCTCGTCGTAAGCCTCGGCGGCCTCGCCCAAGACCTTGGTGAGGTCGATGGCTTGGTGCTCGATGCCCTGCCGTCCGGCTTGCGACCTGGCGGCGGTGAGAAGGTCCTCGACGAGTGCTCCGAGCCGCTCCAGGTTTCTCTCCATGACGACGAGCGCCTTCTGCTGGGCCGGCGCCGGGGGCGTCGTGGCGCTGTGAAGAAGCAGGTGGACCTGGGTGCGCAGCGGCATGAGGGGCGTCCACAGTTCGTGGGCGGCCGTGTTGATGAACTGCGTCTTGAAGCGGTTGACTTCCTGCAGCCGGGCCATCTCCTGCGAGCGTTCGTGGGCTTCGCGGCGT
Organism: bacterium; assembly: GCA_040390065.1. Taxonomy (GTDB): domain Archaea; phylum Thermoplasmatota; class E2; order JACPAO01; family JAHFTW01; genus JAHFTW01. The sequence continues at coordinate 102,454 of JAZJZE010000002.1, forward strand.
TCCCTCTCGGCCGAGCGGAGGACGGTGACGTCGCGTTCGGTCGTGGCGATGGCGACGATTCTGCCTTTCTCGTCCAGAAGTTTGGTGGTCGTGAGCCAGACGTCGAGAATGCGGCCGTCCTTGGTGCGGCGCTGCGTCTCGAGCGATGCAACCACCTGGCCGGTTTCCGCTTGCCGGAGAAGGTCGAGGGCCTGTTCGCGGCGATCCTCTGGCACGGTGTCGCGGATGTTCATGTGGAGGGCCTCGGCCTCGGTGTAGCCGTACATGGCGTGCGCGGCCTTGTTCCAGGCGGTGATCTTGCCATCGAGGCTCTGGATGGTGATTGCGTCGTTGGAGTCGGCGACGACCGACGCCAGCCG
>JAZJZE010000002.1:102912-107185 GCA_040390065.1 bacterium
GGAGGTCGAGGGCCTGTTCGCGCCGGTCTTCGGGGACGGTGTCGCGGATGTTCATGCGGAGGGCCTCGGCCTCGGTGTAGCCGTACATGGCGTGCGCGGCCTTGTTCCAGGCGGTGATCTTGCCATCGAGGCTCTGGATGGTGATTGCGTCGTTGGAGTCGGCGACGACCGACGCCAGCCGACTGCGGTCCGCTTCCTGCTGCCTGCGCTGCGTGATGTCGCGCTCCGTCGTGGCGATGGCGACAATCTTGCCTTTCGCGTTGAGAAGTTTGGTGGTGGTAAGCCAGACGTCGAGGATGCGGCCGTCCTTGGTTCGGCGCTGCGTTTCCAGAGAGGCAACGACTTGTCCAGTTTCGGCTTGCCGGAGGAGGTCGAGGGCCTGTTCGCGCCGGTCTTCGGGGACGGTGTCGCGGATGTTCATCTGGAGCGCTTCTGCCTCCGTGTACCCGTACATCGAGTGGGCCCCCTTGTTCCAGGCCGTGATACGGCCGTCGAGGTCCTGCACGGTGATGGCGTCATTCGAGTCCAGTACGACGCTGGCCAAGCGGCGCAGCGAGATCTCCTCCTTGCGGCGCATGGTGACGTCGCGCTCGGTCGTGGCGAAGCCGACGATCTTGCGCTGGTTGTCCAGGAGCTTCGTGATGGTGAGCCAGACGTCGAGGATGCGGCCGTCCTTGGTGACGCGCTGCAATTCGAGGGAATCGACTGCCTCGCCGGTGCGGATCTGGCGGACGAGGTCGAGGGCGCGGGCGCGTTCGGCCGCGGGGACGAGTTGCCCCGTGCTCATGCCGAGCGCTTCGGCCTCCGTGTAGCCGTACATGCGTTCGGCGCCCTTGTTCCAGGCCTCGAAGCGGCCGTTGAGGTCCTGCACGGTGATGGCGTCGTTGGAGTCGATGACCACGCTGGCTAGGCGACGCAACTGGCCGTCTTCCTTGCGGCGCTGGGTCACGTCACGCTTGATGTCGGCGGCGCCCACGATTTCCCCCGCGCCGTCGCGCAGCGGCGACGACGAGACGGACACCCAGATCGATGCGCCGTCCTTGCGGACGCGCTCGGCCTCGTGGATGCGGGCGGACCGGCCGGCGCGCATGTCGCGCAGCAGCGCATCCTCCTCCGTGTCCTTGCCCTTCGGGTAGAGGAGCTTGACGGGCTTGCCCAAGACTTCCTCAGCCGTGTAGCCGAAGATGCTGCGGCAGGCGTCGTTCCAACTCGTGATGTGGCCCGCGAGGTCCTTGGTCAGGATGCCGTCCGTCGAAGACGCGACGACCGCGGCCAGGCGCGCGGCTTGGTCCTGGACCTGGGCGCGGTGGGCCAAGGCGACGTTGGACATGGCCGGGGCGTCGCTCTCGACAGGAGACAGGTGGCGCTGGGCGTGCTCGACTTCCGGTCGCATCGTGCATCGGCATTGTCCCAGTGGCTACTAGCCGTCTTGCGGACCCGAACATCTCTGGGCGGACCCAGGAACGCGTGGTCCGAACCACCTGCCTTAACCGCAAGACGTTGGCGCGCTTTGCGACGGCTGTGCCAACTGCAGCGGGAAAGCAGCAATCGCAAGGACAGCCTGCGCGTACGGCGGCGAGGCCCGCCCGGCCCTTCGCTTGCCCCCTAGCGGTTGGAAATCGGGCGGACGGGTGGCGAGGGCGCGGTGATAGGCACAACGACCGCGGCCACGCTCACCTGCGGCAAGAGGACGCGGAACGTGGCGCCCTTGCCCGGCGAACTCTGCGCCGACACGGAGCCGCCGTGGCGGCTGACGATGCGGCCAACCGTCGCGAGGCCGATTCCCGTGCCCTCGAAATCGTCGGCATCGTGCAAGCGGTGGAACGCTTGGAACAGTTCCTGGCTGTGCCCCATGTCGAAGCCGACGCCGTTGTCGGTGACGCAGAAGCCGCCGGCCTCACGGCCGACGACGATGCTGGCGTCCGCGGTGCGTCCCGTGAATTTCCAGGCGTTGCCGAGCAGGTTCTCGAGAATGACGTCGACGAGGCCCTCGTCCCCGACGACCGATAGGCCCGGCTCCACGGTCCACGCCACAGCCCGGTCCGGGTGGCGAGACTGGAGTTGTTGCAGGATTGCCGTCGCTGCCGCGCTGACGTCGACGACGGCGCGAGTCAAGGGGACGCTCCCCAGGCTGGAGAGCGACAGGATGGATTCGATGAGTTTGCCCATGCGCACCGCCTCGTCGGCCATGAGTCGCAACAGGTCCTTGGCCTCGGGGGACAGGCTGTCGCCATGCTTTCGTTGCAAGATCTTGCTGAGCCCGTTGATGGCGCGAAGCGGTGCCCGCAAGTCGTGGCTGATCGTGTAACTGAAGGACGCGAGTTCACGGTTCGAGGCCGCAAGCAGAAGTGTGCGCTCCTCCACCAGGCCTTCCAGGTCGTCGCGGTGCCGACGCAGCTGGCCTTCGACCTCGTGGCGCTCGATTGCGGCTGCCAGGAGGTTTGCCACCGATTGCAGGAAGTTGCTGTCGTCTTGGGTAAATGCGCGAGGCCGCCGGCTGTAAGCCCCCAGGACGCCGAAGGGGCGGGTGCGGCCCGGCACGACGACGCTCATGCCGCTCACGACCTCGTGCTCACGCAGAATCTCGGATGCGTCGAACCGTGTCTCGGTTCGCAGGTCGCGCACGATGACGGGTTCATCCGCTTGCAGCGTGAAGCCTGCCTGCGAGTTGATGCCGAGCGGAACGTGGGCCGTCCCGACGAGCCCGGGTTGCCAGCCGACGCCCGCGCGCAGGAGGAGCATCGCGTTGCCGTTCTGGCGCTGCAGCAAGTCGCACAGGCCGACGTCCAGGGTGGCAGCCACGTCGCGCAGGGCTTCGGCGAAGAAATCGTCCATGTGCGGGCCCAGGAGGGCGCGTCGACCCAATTGGGCGACGGCGGCTTGCTGCCGGTTGCGGTGGCGCAGGGTTGTCTCTACGCGGGCACGCTCGATTGCGAGGGCCATGAGGTTCGCGACGGCCTGCAGGAAATGGCTGTCGTCCTCCGTGAAGGCCCGCGGCATCTTGGACAGGGCCCCAAGGACACCCCACGCCTGGTGCTTGCCATGCAGGATGACGCTGATGCCACTTCGCGCGCCATCTGGGAGTTCGGGTTCTGGCACGGAAAAGCGCGTCTCTGCCCGAAGGTCCGGGGACACGATGGGCGCGGGTTGATGAAGCGTGTAGTCAGCTTGTGCCTGGCTGAGGGCCCCGAGTGTGGCCGATCCGATACGGGCTTCATGCGGCCCGACAGCGGCGCGCAGGACGAAGGTCTTGCGGTCAATCTCGAGTTCCAGGACCGAGCAGAAATCGGCCTCGATGGTCGCTGCGGCTTCGCGCACGAGCAAGGCGAGCGTTCCAGGGAGATCTCGGCTCGCCAAGGCCTCGAGGCCAAGCCGCACGATGGTGGCTTGGCGGCGGCTGCGGCTTTCAAGGACGTCCTGTGTCACTTGCTGGGCCTGGCGGGCGAGCCTCAGGCTCTCGGCAAGGGGCTCTTGCGCGCCGGTGGACTGACCCTGTGGGCCGTTGCGGCCGGCAACAACGAGGTTGAGTGCATCCGGGGTCGCCGGTACGGCGGGCTTCGCCGCCGGGGACGGGAGGCCGGCGGCCTGGTCGAGTTGCGACGCCATCGCTTTGTCCCTATTCCTGGAGGGCAACTAAGGTGCGCGCCTGGCCATACATCTATGGGTGGGCGGCCTTGACGAGGCGCTGGACCAAGGAGTGGAACAGATCGAAGTCGACCGGCTTCTGGACAATCTCCTTTACGCCAAGGGCCTGACACTGCTCGATTTCGTCGGGCCGGTTGCCAGAGCTGAAAACGACGACGGGCAAATCGTTCCATTCCGGGTGGCTGCGAATGCGCCGGAGAGCCTCAAGGCCGCCGAGGCGGGGCATCTTGAGGTCGAGCACGATGAGGTGAGGGCGCTGCACATCAAGGGCTTCGAGAAGTCGCACGCCGTCGGGCACCATGGTGAGCTTCATCGGCGGCGTCATGCCGGCAAGGGAATCCTCGATGAACATGCGGTCCTGCGGGTTGTCCTCGGCCCACAGGATGTGAAGGGAATCGGCAGGCATGCAGCAACGGGTCCAAAGGTTTGCGGTTCATGAGCCCTGCGCTCGGGCCGGGTCGTGGGCCGCATCCGGCAGGGCTTAGAGGTCATTGCATGACCTCCAGGAGGCCTGCGCGCGCCGGTTTGCAAGGAGTGCTAGGAGGTGGGGCCGACTTCGTGGCAGCGGCACGGCGAGGTCCAAGCGACGACGCAATCCGCCGCAAAGCGGCGCGCCCTTGCGGGTCGT
>JAZJZE010000003.1:0-94238 GCA_040390065.1 bacterium
TCGTCGCGCCTTGGGCGCGCGACCGGAGTTGCTGGGGCTCTCGGCGTCAGCCGCGAAGCGGCTCGCCGGGGGGAAGGGTCGTCGCGCCTTGGGCGCGCGACCGGAGTTGCTGGGGCTCTCGGCGTCAGCCGCGAAGCGGCTCGCCGGGGGGAAGGGTCGTCGCGCCTTGGGCGCGCGACCGGAGTTGCTGGGGCTCTCGGCGTCAGCCGCGGATGGGCTCGCCGGGCCGATGGGCCGCGTCCTGTCACGCGCCATACCAGATCACCAACTGCAGGCCATAGATGGGGAAGTCGTCGGGGGCCTGCGCCGTTGGCAGCTCCACCCGGCCGTACACTGGCGTTCCGGTGCAGTCGACATTGGGGAAACCCTGCCACACGCCGAACGGCCCCGCGGGCGGCACGCGTTCCTGCCCGGCCGTCTGCCCTTGCCACAGGCTCACCCACGTGGCCCCCGCCGGCCCCGTCTTCGAGCCCTCGTCGAGGAGCGAAAGCATGACGGCGCTGGCGGTCGCAGTGGCCGGGGCCGACAACGTGATGTGGGTCGCGTCTGGCACGGCCACGACCGTGGTCCCAACAGCGACTCCGGCCGCCAGGACGCGCTTGCCGATGTCCGCGGCCGTAAAGGCGGCCGTCGCGGATGCAACGGCAGTCTGGGCGATGGTGGTCACACCGTCGTTGACCGTGCGGGTGCGGATGGCGGCCGTTGCGTCGTCGACGGGGGCGCGCAGGCACTTGGTCGTCGCGGCTTGAGTGAATCCGTACAGCTCTCCGGACGAGAGTTGGGCGCCGGGCGCGGCAGACGGCGCGTCGATGACGAAGCGCAACCCGGTGGCCGTCGCCGTGGCGGCAGCGGAGAGCACGACCACCGTGGAACTGGTCCGCGACACGATCAGCGCACCGGCCGGGATGCCGGGGCCGACCACGCGCTTGCCGACGTCCCCGGCGGCGAAGTTGGCCGTCGCGGACGAGACCGATGTGGAGGCCGACGCGGTGACGCCATCCATAACGGTGCGGGACTGGTCGGCGTAGGCGTTCCAGCGCGGGAAGATCGGCGTCTCCGCCGCGTTCGCGCCCGCGGGCGCCCCGGAGCCACCGTACGGCAACAGGGTGGTCGTCGCGAGGCCGTTGTTGAGGCGTACGGCGTAGCGCGCCCCGGATGGGACGAGAAGGGCGAGGTCGTCGTCGACGGCGTGGGCCGTGTTGCAGTCGCCGGCCAGCACGAGGCCGACCCACGCTTCAAGGGTCAAGGAGCCCGACGGCGGCGTCGCGGCGGCGCATGCCGTGGCTTGGGTCACCAAAAACGACTTGCGTGTCAGGATGCCCAACGTGTCGGATGCGACGCGGCCGAGATTCGAGCTGCCCTCTTGGCCGCTGCGGGCCGGTTTCTGGACGCTCGTGAAGAACAGGATCGCCGTGAGGATGATGACGGCGACGAGGACCGCCTCGACCACCATGAAGACGCCACCCTCGTCGCGCCGCAGCGTGGGGCGTGTCACGGCCACAGCATCACCATCGCCGTGGCCCCGACCTGTGTGGCGTCCGTGGCGGCGGCTCCGGCGTCCGCACCGCCTGACGTCATGAAGCCCATGAGGACACGGAAGGCCAGCCAGGCGAATCCCATCATGATGGCGATGTGCACGAAGCCGGCAAGCGGATGGCCCTTGGTAAGCACGCCGCCCACGAGGCCGCCCCCGATGGCCTGCACGACAGCAGCCTGGAAGAAGATGGCATTGAAGTCCTCGACGTCGAAGTCCTTCAAATTGAGTCCGCCCACCTTCTGGCCGGTCGTCCCGGAGACGGCATGCTTGAACGCCGGGATGAATTGGGCAGCCAGGACCATGACGACTGCGATGAAGACGAAGAACGAGATGTAGATCACGACGTTGTACATGCCCATCTGCGAGCTGCGCTCGGCGACGATCTGCTTGATCTCTCGGGCGTCCTCCGACGCGGCCGTGAGGATGTCGACCATGGAGCCGCCGGCCTTCTGCGCCTCGACGACGAGGGCGACCGTGCGGTCGATGAGCGGCGTCTTGCACCGCAGGGCGAAGCGCTGCAAGGCGTCTCCGAAGTCCACGCCCCACTCGACTTGGGCCGCCATGATCTTGATCTCGGGCGTCAAGGCGCCGTACGTTCCTTGCGCCGCGGTCACGAGGGCACGGGGCAGCGTCATGCCGGCACGCGCCGATTCCGCGATGTCGCGCAGGAAATCGGGGAACTTCTCGTCGACGGCTGCGACGCGGTTCTTTTCGCGGTTGTAGAAGAAGCCGACGGGGCCGGCGCCGAACATGGCCGTCAGGATGAACAGGTCCGTTGCGTACTTCGGCCCGAAGCCCTCGGCGTTCGTGCCGAAACTCCCCTGTGCGCACATGAAGCACGCAATCCCCGAAAGCACCGCCAGGAAGCCCGTGAAGATGTAGATGCTGATGCGCGCGACCTCCTGCGGCGAGCGCTTGCGCTGGCTCACGAGGCGGTCGAGTTCGTTTCCCGTCTGCGCAGCCGGTCGCTCGAGCTTGCGGTGCTGCAGCATGCGGACGGCGACGATGCCGAGAAGGATGAGCGACCCGCCCACGTAGAACACCGTGAGGCTGCCGATGATGTTGGCATCCTGCAGCGGGATGGTGTCCGTGAGCAGTAGCCCCGCAAACGCCATGCTGGCGGCGACGAAGATGGACGCGATCACGTAGGTGCGAAGGGCGCGCTTCTTCAGCAGCTCCGCCAGTTCGGGGTCCGGCCGCTTGGCTTGGTTGATGGCGCCGCGGAACATCGACCAGAGCGACGGGAGCCGCAGGCGGATGCGCATGGCGACGAACTCGATGAGGACGCCGAGTGTCACGATGTAGACGGCCTGGCTTTCCTTGAGGTCGAGGGGATTGAACAGCTGTGTTGCGACGAGGACGCCAAATGCGATGATGAGCCCCGCCAACGGCGACAGGAACGTGGCGGCTGCCGAGGAGCGCGGCGACGGCGTGTAGCGCGACGGGTTGTTCTCGCGCACCACCAGGGCAAGCAGGTAGACCAGCAGCATGATGGTCTGGATGAGCACGAAACTCGAGGCCAGCGCCGTGCCCAAGGTGCCGATGTCCTCCTGCGGGATCACCTGCGTGAAGACCAGCAGGGCGAGGATCTCGATCACCACCATGACGATGACCGTGAACAGCGCCGTGATGCTGATCGTCGTGAGGAAGATGTCCGAGCGTGCCCGGTTCAGGACCGTCGGGCCCCCGTCACCGAGGTTTTCCCAACGGATGGTGTTGAAGAGGAAGGACGCGCCGATGAGCGCCCCCGTGGCGACCGCCAAGGCCACCGTCTGCAACCCGACGCTGAGCGGGATGAAACCGGCCCCGGCGAGGACGACGCAGAGCAGGAGAAGCAGGACTGCGACGATGGTGCCCTCGAGGAGGGCCTTACGCGTCTTGTCGGGCATGCCGGGGCGTGCGGCCGGCACGGGCACTGCCGCCGGTACCGGGACTGCCGCGGGTGGCCGGGGCATGGAAGGCCGCCGTGGTGCTTGCGTGGCCTGCGGTTCCTCGGGCACCTCCTCGAAACCTTCGGGGACCTCCTCGAAGCCCTCGGGGACCTCCTCGAACCCTTCGCCCACGTCACACCTCCGGGATCATTTTCCAAAGTCCGTACATGAAGCCGCCATTGATGACGGGCAGGAGCAGGAAGATGATGAGTTGCAGTTGCGTCATGTCGCCCGAGCCCATGAGCACGATGATGGCGACCATGACGATGAGAAAGAGCGGGCCGGCGACGGCGGCGGTGACGTACGTCTCCGCCATGAGGCCCATGGTCTCGATGAACGTCTTCTGCTCGACGCGGTTCTCCCACTGGTATCGATCGGCCTTCTGCCGGAAATAGGCGGTCAAGTCGCCGCCCGACGTGATGGTCGTGATGGCCCCCTGCAGGAGTTCCTGGAACTTGACGGAGGGCGTGCGGTCGATGGCGCGCCGCAATGCGGTCACGATGTCCTTGCCGTGCACGACCAGGTCCTTGTAGATCATGGCGGCCTCCTTCGCCACCTCGCCGTAGATGTCCTGCTTGGCCAGGCTCTTGAAGATCTCCGCGGGGATGACGCCGGCAGACGCCATGGCGGCGATGTAGTTCGTCGCGTAGGCCAGGCGGAGGTTGATGTTCTTGGCGCGTTTCTTGGCGTTCGACGCGGGTGTTGCGGAGGCGACGACGTAGGCGATGGCGCCGCCGAGGATTGGCGGGAACGGCACGAAGACCCAGATGACTGGGCTCATCTCAAGCACCAGTGTCATCGCAACGATGCCCATGATGCCCAGGATGAGGAACGCGCCAGCGGTCAGGAGCGCAGCCAGCATGCACTTGGCAAGATAGGCTTCGGCGCGAACCGGCATCTGGGCCTTGCGCAGCGCCTCCTCCAGTTTGGGCAGACCTTTCGACTTGCGGGCGCGTTCGCCAAGGACGTTGTACGCGAAGCGGTCGAACGCCGTCAGGCCCAAGGCAGATCCTCCTGCACCAAGCCCATGATCTTCGTCTTGTCGAAGAAGAAGGCGTTGATGATGTCGGCGATGATCTTGTACTCCCGAATCTGCTGCTTCACCATCCACTCGATGACGCGGCGCCGGTCGTCCATCTCGGCGAGGACCTGGTCCGTGTCGAGGCCGTTCTCGGCCGCGATGCGCTCGAGCGAATAGCTCACGCCGGAGAAAATGAACTCGTCCGTCGCGGGTTCCCAGTGGAACACCTCGTTGGTGAGGATCTCACGCGTGTTCGGGTCAAGGCCGACGATTTCGGTGATCTGCTTGGTGCGACGGACACGTTTGCCGCCCACGCGCGTCTGGATCTGCACGGCGACGACGTCGAGGGCTTCCAGCAGGGCGCGCGGGATGTTGATGGGGTCCGACTCCAACCTGTGGATGACGGCGTCCACGGAGTCGGCGTGCATCGTGCCGTATGCGGCGTGGCCGGTCGCCATCGCCTGGAACAGGTTGTACGCTTCGGCGCCGCGCACTTCACCGACGATGATGTACTCGGGCCGCTGACGCAGGGCGTTCTTGAGCAGCTGGAACATGTCGATCTCGCCGGCCTGGCGCCCATGCGCGTCACGCGGTCCGAAGCCGCCACGCGTCAACCCTGCGATCCAGTTGGGTTGCGGGATGTTCAGTTCGCGCGTGTCCTCGATCGTGATGACCTTCATGGCCGGCGGGATGAACAGCATGATGGCGTTGATTGCCGTCGTCTTGCCCGACGCCGTGCCGCCCGAATAGATGGCGGACTGGCGGTTGGCGATGACCATCCAGAGGTACGCGAGCATCTGCGAGGACATGGTGCCGAATCGCACGAGGTCGACGGGCGAGAACGGGACCTCACGGAACTTGCGGATGGTGAACGAACTTCCGAACGTCGACACCTCCTTCGCGAGTGTGGCCTGCAGGCGGCTGCCGTCGCGCATCGTCGCGTCCAAGATGGGTTCCGCGATGGAGACGTGCTTGCCGGCGCGCTGGGCGAGGCGGATGACAAAGGAGTCCAGCACTTCGTGGCCGCGCCAGCGCACGGTCGTGGTGAGCGACTCGTACTTGCGGTGGTAGATGAAGATCGGCTGGTGGGGGCCGTCGCACGAGATGTCCTCGATCATCGGGTCGTGCATGAAGATGTCAATCGGCCCTTCGCCGATGAAGTCGCGGAACACGTAGTACAGGAGCCGGTCTTTGGACTCGGCTTCCGTTGACTCCTCGTCGCCCAGGCGGACCGAGTAGTCCTCCATGACGCTCTCGAACTTCTTGCGGATGTAGACCGAGATCTCCTCCTTGTCCAGGTCGGACGGCTGCAGGTCGAGCACGTCCACGAGCGTCTGTTCGATGAAGGTGAGAAGCAGCTGCTCGTCGTGGTTCAGCTTCGGCTCGATCACGTGGTAGAGCGTGGCATGCGTGCGCGTGTTGCGGATGATCTGGACGTAGGCGTACGGCGCCCGCAACGGGTAGACCTCGAGTTCGACGTCGTCCGGGTCGGTATGGTACTCCAGCGCGTCCTCGAGGACCCACTCGTCCATGAGCTTCTTCTGCTGCTCCTCGTCCTTGCCCTCCAAGGCCGCTGCGCGCCGCGTCTCCTCTTTCCAGCGGATGGCTTCGCGACGCTTCTCTTCGCGCACCAACTCTTCGGGCCGCTCGGACGCGGGCGCCGGGAACTCGGGCAGCTTGGCCTTCGGCGTCACGGCCCTGCGGTGTGCGGCTTCTTCGAGGGCGCTCCTGCCGGTCATGATGTCGCGCCGACCCGAACTTCCGGCCGCCTTGTCGACGGCGGTCGCTTCGCCGCGGCCGACCGTGCGCGTCGGCGTTGCCTGGCCGACCATCTCGTCCTGCGCGGCGGCGCGTTTGGCGCGGCGCGGCCCCGATTCCTCGGCGACGATGGGTGCAGGCTGGGCTTCTTGAACGGGTTCCGGCGCGGGAGCGGGAGCCGGTGGGGAGGCCTGCGCAGCCGCCTTGCGCCGCGGGGCCGCTGTGGGGGGCCCGGGCGCTGCGGGGGCGGATTTCCCTTTCTTCTCGGCAGGCGCCGGCCGCTTCGGCGACGCGACCTCAGGCTGCGGCAACGTGGCTTCGAGCGCTGCCGCCATGACATCGCGCGACGTCTCCGGGCGTGTACGGCCCGGCGGCGGCATGGGCTCATCGGCCTCGGCGCGTGCCGGCGCTGCAGGTCGGACTGGCTGCGACGCAGGCGGAGCCGGCGGGGGGGTTGGCTGCGCGGCCTTCGGGCGCAGCGCCTTCAGCCACGCGGTCTTGCCCGATGATTCGGGGCGGGCGGCACGCACGGCAGGCGCTGGCGCAGCCTGAGTGGGAGGCAGGCGGCCGGGCGCGGCGGCCGGGCGCGGCGGGGCTCCCGGCGGGTCCGGCGACTGATGCGGCAACGGGCGCTCGGCGGCCGGCTGCTTGTCTTTCTTGGCGTCAGGGGTCATGCGGCGGGCTCCACGAACAGGCAGGATTGGGTCGGGTAGGTGTCGACGTTGAACGCGATGCTGATGTGCCCGCCACGCGCGGACGTGCCCGTCCCGGTGGGTCCGGGGCAGATGTCGACGGTGAGCGGCGCGCTGGCGGAGAAGATGGGTGCGGTCACGTCGACGGCCGCGCCGGCAACGACGACGTGCACGCGCTCGACGTTGCCGTTGGCTGCCGGCTCGATGGCCACCGTATAGGAGAATCCCTCGAGGTCTTCGGGCAGGGGGGCAAGGAACCGCATCGCGGTGGTGGTCCCTTGCGTCTCGGCGAGAAGGGACGCTTCCACGACCAGGCTCGAGACTCGTGTCGCCGCCGACTGGGCGCGCAGATCGATGACGTTACGGCGGGCGTCGTTCTGCGCCTTGTTGAACGCCAGCATGCCAAGGATCAGCAGGACGGCCACAATGGCGAAGACGAGGATGTAGCCGATGATCTCGCTGACCGCGGTCTCGTCGTCGGCGAGGGCGCCTCGAGGCTGCCCGCGGCCGCGCGGCGGGCCGCTGCGGCCGGACCTTCCGGGTGGTGTTCGTTCAGGAGGCAAGGCTGGTCGCAATCCGGGCATGAAGGAAGCGGAACTTGAAGGGATGGCCGGCCCCGGCGCAGGTGAGGCACGTGTAGGTGAGCGAGCGCAGGCCCAGCGAGCCGCCCGCCGTACAATTGAACGTGCCATCCTCAGTATAGATGCCGGCGCCGCCGAGTTGCTGGTTGCGCAGGAGGAAGGAGTTGCACCACGGCTGGGCCAGCGGGCCGCTCCAGTCGAAGCGGAGTTTGTACACGGTCGGTTCGTCGACGCGCGTGGCCACTCCCAAGAGTGACATGGAGACTTCATGGGACTTGGCACCCGTGACGCCTGCATAGATGCCGCCCGTGGCGATCAGCGTGCGCAGCCACAGGCCGTAATACCCCGGCCCGAAGGCCGAATCGCCGATGGGCGCCTCCTTCTCGAGGTAGTACCCACCACTGCGCTGGCCGAAGACGGCGCCGCCGTCGAAGAACTCCTCGTAGCGTCCAGTGGCCGTGTCCATGCGCCAGCGCACCATGTCGGCGGAGTGCAGCCACGCCTCGGCGTAGACCGTCGGGTTGGCGTTGCCGTCGGTGAGGCGGAACGCCCAGTCGCCCTTGCTGAAGTCGGCGCCGCCAACCGACGCCGTGCCGCCGGACAGGCTGGCGGTCTGCCGTGTGATCGTGCTTCCGGCCACGGCGTCAATCTCGAGGCACGCGGTGCCAGCGGCCATCGGGAACGTGCACGTGACGCTTGGCGAGCGGCAGCCGGTGGAGCTGATGGTGACGGACGCGCCGGCATCCGACCAGTCGGAGACGTGCAGGTCGCAGTACTGGAACGCCGTGTCGTGGTCTGAGGCGATGAGGAAGCGGTCGCCTGCGGCGAGGTCGATGGTCCCCCCGGGGAGGTTGATGGCCGGCTTGCGGGCGTGGTCGGGCACCGACATCTCCTGGGCGTCGTCGCGCAGCGTCTCGAAACTGCCTTCCATGGACGCTTGCGCGTTGCGCGCTTGGATGCGGTCGATGGCGGGCGCGCCGTACGCAAGGACTCCCGCGATGCCGACAATCGTGATGCCGAGAATCAGGATTGTGCCGATGACGGGCGAGACGCCACGCTCGTCGGTCCGCAGGGGCGCGACGGTCGGGTGGGCGGCAGGGGGGGTCATGGGGGCGTGGCCGGCATTGGGGACAGGGGGCATTTAGAACACCCGCTAGGGTCCCGGCGCCCAAGAGGCCGCTCTAGAACACCCGGCGCGTGCTTTCCATGAAGAGGCCCTTGTCCGTTTCTTTGAAGAGGAGGAAGCGCGCCGAATCGGGAACACCGCGCATCTTCGTCACCTTGAGGTATGGGTAAAGCCCAAAGCCCTGGCGGTCGAAGCCCAGCTCCATGACGCCGTCGGCCCACAGCTTGAGGAGCGCGATCTCCTTCGTGGTGTGCAGTTCCGGCGTCGCGGTGACCAGGAGGGTGCCCTCCGACTTGTGCACTTGGTCGCGCAGGGCCCGCAGGCGTGCAAAGCCCGCATCCCAGCCGATCGAGGCGACGTGTTCGCTGAACGAGTCCAGGACGTAGCGCTCGCCGCCGAAGTCCGGCAGTTTGTCCTTGGCGGCCCCCCCGAGCTGCACGACCTGGATGCGCCCTTTTGCCCCCTCGGCGCCGATGGCCTTCACCCCGTCCTGGATCTGCGCGTCCTCGCCGGAGGTCGTGACGAAGATGCACTTGCCCAGCTTGTTGCCGCCCGCGAAGTGGTACGTAAACAGCTCGTGGGCGTTCATGGGCTCGCCCAGAAGCAGCACCACCGACCCCCCCGGGATCCCGCCGCCCAGTTGGGCGTCCAGGCCCGAGAGGCCCGTGGTGAGCCGCTTCGACACAGGGAGAGAGACCCCCTCTATGTTTGAAACCGTTGTCAACTGTTGCCAGGAGGAAAACCGGCCTGCCGCGGGGGCCCGAAGGGCTCAGCGCTGCGGCAGGGGTAGCGTTCCGACCCAGACCCAGGTAAGGGCGCCCACCAGGAGAGGGACGAAGAAGGGAAGCTTGGGCGTCACCCACACGGTCGTGACCCCGGCTTGCTCCAAGGCTGCGTATCGGGCTGCCATACGCTCGTCGAGGCCGCCGCCGAGCTTCACCCAATACCGGAACCGCACCCTGCCGGCGGCGTCCACCTCCTGGATGGGCCAGACCTTTGCGTTGCGGGCACGGCCCAGCTCCATCGGCACCGCGAGGAACGCCGCGGGGAGGCGGAAGCGGCCGTGGCCGGCGTTCCACAACAGGAATACGACGGGGACTAGGGCGCCCGCGATCGAGGCCAACGCCAAGGTGCCCAAGGCGGGAGGCACGGGGAGTCCACCCACGACCGGGCGCGGCTCCAGGACGGCGAGGACCATGAGGGCCTTGGCGTCGGCCCCGCCAAACAGGCGCAACCGCCAGACGAGGTAGAAGAAGGCCACGAGTCCGATTGCCATCGCGTCGTAGACGATGGTCTCGCGGCGGTCGACCGGCAGGGTCCACGCGAATTCCGCGAGCAGGAGGGCGCCGGCGATGGCGACGAAGGGGAACCAGTAGCGGTTCGGCACGCGTCGCGTGCGCAGGTCCAGGACGGCCGCGCCGCCCAGCATGGAGATGGCCACGCCGAGGCGCACCGGCGCGAGATCGATCACGTGGCCCCCGTCATGCGCGAGCGCAGAGTCGCGGCGAATTCGTCGTTGCGGTGCGGCGCCGGCGCAAACAGCAGGTCGCGGGCCCATCCGGCATCTGCCGGCGGCGGTGGCGCCTGGGCCCAATCCATGAGCGTCGGCTGGCTTGGGGAATGGCACGGGACCCGGTCGGCAAGTTCGGCGTTGAGGCCTTCGGGGTGCAGTCCCGGGTTGAGCGCGAGGCCAACGGGGAGCCCGGAGCAGAACGCCTCCAGGCCGAGGCTGCTCGTGTCGGTGAGCACGGCCCGGGCGCCCTGTAGCAGCTTGTAGGGGTCCGCGTCTGCAGGGGCGATGGTGATGCCGGCGGCCTCGGCGAGGCGTTTGCGCGTCTTTGCCGACTGGTCGTGCGTGACGGTCAGGGGATGCAGCTTGACGAGGACAGGAACGGACCTGGCGATGCGCACGACCTCGTCGGCAAACGGCTCGAGGCTGGACTGGTTGACGCCGCCGAGGTACTTGCGGTTGTCCCACGTCGGCAACCAGAGAACGGGGCCGTCCGGGTCGCTTTCCAGTCCCGCCGTCTCGTTGAGGGCGACGTGGCCGAAGCGCGAGACCTCGGCGTCCTTGAGGAAGCCCTCGAAGAGGTCGGCCCAACGCGGGCCGTACGCGTTCACTTGCTGGTAGCGGCTGCGCCGCATGCCCGGGCGCTCTGGAGCGCGCAGGAAGGGAGCAGGAAGACGCACCGTCCGCATGGCCATGTTCGCGGCCGTACGGGCCCGGACGAAGCGCCCACGCTGCAGGAAGAGCGGGTTGGTGGTGTAGCCTTTGTCGCCCAAGCCGTGGAACACTTGCACGTTCCAGGCGCCACGCACGGGGGGGCGCGTGTCGGCGTGGACGACGACGGAGGCGGTCTCGGGCGGCGCCACGAGCACGTCCTGGACGCGGGCGATGAGCGGGGCGAGGTGGGCAAGCTCATGGGCATGGCGGTGGGGGAACGCGATGCCGGGGCGCAACGGTCCAGGCAGGCCGCGCCTGCTCATGAGCCGCACGGTCCGTCGCGGCATCATTCGTGGTGCCAGATGGTCATGAGCGTTGGATGTGCGTCGTCCGCCGTGGCCCACGTGTCCAGGACCTGGTGGTACGCGGCCGGCAGGGCGTGCTCGGCATAGTGGGGGACGAGCACCCAGGTCGTCGAAAGCGATCCGACATCGGCTGCCGTCTCGGGACAACGTGGCGGCGCTAGCGCATCGTGGCTGCACGCAATCACCACGGGAACGTCGCGGCGACCGTTGTCGGTGAGTTGGAAATAGAAGCGGTAGGCGAAGTGGTTGTCGTTGTCGACGAAGGCCACCGAGTCGCCGTCGTGCAGGCGGGGTCCGAGTTCGTCCGCGAGCGCCTGGGTGTACGACGTGCTAGGTTTGGCGAAGTACAGCGAACCCGTGACGAGCAGGACGACCGTGACGAGGGTGGCGAGGCGCACGGCGCGGTCCTTCGGCGAGGCGTGGCGCATGAGGAGCCAGACTGCGGGGACGGCGACGAACGCGATGTAGCGCACGTTGTTGACGAAGAATTCCCCCTCCACCAGCCACAGGCACGCGTCGATGGCGGCCGTGAGAAGGAGGGGCAACCCCAACGCGAGCCACAATCCCGAGTCATGCTCCGACTTGAGTTTGGGGATCGACGCAAGCCGCGGCAGCCAAGGCAGAAGGGCGAGGTAGACGAGGTAGCCCGCCGTGGCGTAGAACACGAGCGTGACGAGGAACAGGTACGCCCACTGCAGCGGGTGGGACAATGCGGCGTGGTACGCGTTCGTGATGTGCAGGCTGGTGTCCCAGGAACCGAAGAGGAGGATGTTGCGGATGGCCCAGATGGCCACGAGCGATCCGAAGGCCAGGATGGCCGTGACGTACGCCGGGTCGCGCAGGACTTTCCAGCCCTTCCAGTGCAGGCGCCAGGCGAGGCCGCCGAGGCCGGCGATGATGAAGAACGGCCCCATCGTCGATTTCGTCAGGTACCCCAGGCCAGCGAGGATGCCCGCGGGCACGATGTACCACGGCCGCTCCAGGCTCTTCAGGATGGCCCATAGCGTTGCGACGAAGAGGGCGAGCACCAGGTTCTCGCTGTAGCCTTGGCCGGTGTTCTGCACGAGGATGGGGCTCACGGCGACGAGGGCGACGGCGACGAGGCCTTGCCGGGGCCCGTAGAGGTCACGCGTGCAAGCGTACGTGACGACCATGGCGGCGAGACTGCTGACGATGGATGCGACGTGCACGGCGCCCGCGTTGACTCCGAGCACCTCGAAGAAGCCCGCGAGATACAGCGGATACAAGGGCGGGTAGTGGTGCGAAGGGACTTGCGCCGTAAGGAACGTGTGCACGTCGCCCCACGGCATGGCGAAGTCGGTGCCGCCGTGCCGGACGAAGCTGTGGGCCATTGCGGAGTACGCGTACGAGTCGACGGCCAGCGGCGTCCACCAATAGCTCGCGATGCGAAGGACGACGCCAAGTCCTACCAGGCCGGCGAGCCATGGCACGGGTCGTTCCAGGATGCGGCTCGCGGTTGCATCAAGACGCCCCAGCGCCGAGTCGGCCGTTGCGAGTTGGGTGAGGTGGAATCCCATCAGGCTCAGTGCGAACCAGGCGACGGCGAGGGCGCAACCCGCAAGCGCGTCGGTCGGCCAGGCGACACCTGCGAGGATGGGCCCCGCGACGCCGGCGACGCCGGCCGCGACGAGCCAGGGAACATGCCGCCGCGAGCCCGGCCGTAGTCGTGCGACGAGGAACAACGCCAGAAGGACGAGGCCGGGAAGAAGGGCGGCGCCGTCATTGGGGAAGGACGTGGCGCCCGTGAAGAACGGCTGTGCGGCAGGGGGCAGGCGCGGGTAGACGACCTTGAGCACGACGAGCACGGCGGCCAGCCCGGGGCCGGCGACCAGGGCGAAGTAGGCCTCAGGCCAACGACCGCGCCGAGCCGCCCACAGAAACAGCGCGAACAGACCGAACAGCGCGAAAGGGAATGAAACGAGCCAGGCGAAGGGGAGGGCAATCGTGTGGACGAGACCCGCGGAGAAGCGGCCGCTCACCGAGAGTTCCCATGCCGGCGTGCCTGGGCCGACGGCCACGATGACGGCCGCGAGCGCAGCGCTGGCAGCGGCAGCAGCGAAGAGGACGACGCCGGCTTGCGGCCTCGGGATCGCCAGGCGGCGCCGGATGGCTTCGTAGCCGAAGATGGCACCTACGACGCAGGCTGCGGCCAGCAAGAGCGGCGGCCCGTAGACGTACATGGAGTACTGGCCGTCGACGTGCGTGCTCCACAAGGCAGCCCTCGATGACGGCGGCGTCCGTTTGAGGGCTTTGGTGGCTGGAAGTGATGCACCGACCTCTAGGCTCAGCGGCGCTTGCGAAACGCGCTACGACCCGATGCGACCATGACGATAGCCGTCACCTGCAACGCCAACAGCAGCACGATGCCGACGTAGAAGACGCCCACCAGCAAGGTCCACAGAAACAGGAGTCCGGTGAGCACGACCGTTGGCATCGGAGCTGCGACGGCGAGGTTGGGTGTGCGCAGGGCGAGGGCCGCACCGCCGCCGACGGCCATGAGCAGGAACGCGACGCCGCTCACCATCAGCACCACAAGGGCCATCTGGTTGAACTCCTGCAAGCCAAGCCAAGCCGTCGAACGGGCGGGGTCTGCGACGTCGAGGTGCACCTCCTCGCTGGCCGGCCAGACCACGAAGGCGCGGCGTTCGAGGGTGATGTTGCCGGCATGCACGGTGATGTTCACGGCGGCCTGCCGGTCGAGGGTGACGTTGAACCAGCCGTTGTCGTCCGTGATGCCGGACTTGAACGCGACGCCGGACGGAAGGGCAAGGGCCACGGTGGCGTTGGGCACGGCCGTGCCGTTGTCGAGGATCTGCAGATGCAGGTCGCCGGCCGGGATGGGCGAGTCGCCGGTCAGCCCGACGAAACTGTCTATGCTGCCCTCGGGATGGAAGCCCGCACTCGCCAAGCCGTAGCCCCACAAGCCGAAGAAGGCCAGACCCATGAACAGGAGGATGGCGCCCCCCATCTGGGCGCGGCGGCGGCGTGGGTCGTTGGCGAGCACCGGGACGCGGACTTCGGGATCCTTGCCGCGGATGGTGGAGCCGCAGCGCGGGCAGAACGCCGTGGTGTCGGCGTCGTAGCGGTTGCCGCATTCAGCGCACGGGACCCAACGGGGCACGGCCATGGCGAGCCGGCCGGATGGAAAAAGGCCGTGCATCGGGGACAGGGCGAGCCCGCGATGGCCCCCTTTCCCGCCGGCGACACCTTGAAAACTCCAAAGGTCTGCCAAGCGCCATGGCCCTACGCATCCGCTGCCCCCAGTGCCGGACCGTGCAGCGCATCCCCGCCGGTGTGCGCCCCGTCTGCCCCAAGTGCGGTTTTGCCGGCAACTCGGCCGCGCAAGCGCAAGCCGAAGCATCGGACGTGAGCGCCTGGGCCCAGGCCGACCCCGCCGCAGGCCCGCAGGTCACCTGGGACACACCCGCCGGCGAACAGGCCGCCGAAGGCGCACCTGCCGAGGCATGGGGCGAAGCGCAGTGGCCGCAAGCGGAAGGCGAAGCTCCCATGGAGGAGTCCGCCGAGTCGCCGAAGAAGAAGGGCTGGTTCGGCCGCTCGAAGTAGCCCGACGTCCTACGCCGCGAACGCGGTCGCGTTCTTGCGCACCGTCATCGTGGCCCACACGCCGATTGCAATGAGCACGATGGAATACAGGCTCAAGCCGAAGAGCAGCAGGACCACGCCGCTTGCCGCGACGCACATCGATCCGACGAGGGCCATGCGGGCGCCCTTCTGGCGGACCAGGGCGACGCCCCCGACCACACCGATGACGAGCAGCAGGCCGATGAAGCCCAGGAAGCCAAGCAGCGTGGCAGGCATGTGCGGCGTGCCTTCGAGCCACTTCTGCGACACGGTCGTTGTCGAGAGTTCGAGCGTGTGCGTCTCGCCCGGCGGAACGTAGACTGCTCCCTGGACGGTGACATTGCCCCGGGTGGCGCTCAACGTGGCCACGGCGTGCTCGATTTTTGGGAACTTGACGGTGCCGTTGGCATCCGTCGGCCGCGAGATGAACGACGTCTGGTTGCCATAGTTGTGCAAGACGATGGTCCAGCCGGCATCGGCGGGCTGGACGTGGACGACGAGGTCCCCGCCCTTGACGGCGGGATAGTTGTCCTCGACGGCCCTCTCGTACCCCGCATAGCCCATCACGAGTTGCGCGACCAAGAACGCGCCTAGGATGATGAAGACGAAGCCGAACGTCTTGAGGCGGCCGCGGATCTGGCGTTCGCGCAGTTCAGGCGTCATGGGGCCACGCGGACCGAACAGGCCGGGGCGTGGCGCGGGGGCGGCGTCGGCGGCGGGCGGGGTGGCGGGCGGTGTTGCCGGGGCTGCCGGCGCTGCGGGCGCGGTCGGTGTGGCCGGAGGCGTGGGGTCGGGCGTGGGCCCGGGGGAGTCCATGGGCACGGCCACGCCGCCGCCTCCAAAAACTCTCGGGTCCTTCGGGCGGGGTCAACCGTTATGAGAACGGCCCTTCTGGCGCGGCTTGTGCCTGGCGTCATGGCGGCCGTCCTCGGGAACCTGGACGCGCGCAACAACTTCGGCAAGGTCGGGACCCAGAGCGACATCCACCTCCACGAGTTCAAGGAGGGAAATGTACAGGCGATTGGCGTCGTGCCCGCCGGCTACCCCGCGTCGGTGAAGCCGCTCTCGTACGCTGTCCTCAACGTCGACGCTGCGGTCCTCGTGGTCGACAAACTGACGCCCCAAGTCGGGGAGCAGATCCTCGCCGCCGACGCTGCCGGCATCAAGTACGGTGTCATCGTCCTGCAGAACTATCTCCAGCCCGACCAACTCAAGCCCATCCTGAAGAACACGACGCTGGAAGGCTGGATGATGCTGACCGAGGAGGACTGGGCCAAGGCACGCGCTCACCTCGCAGCCGCAAAGCCCGCGGGCGACCCGGCGGCCTCCGTGCAAGTCCCCATCGACCACCACTTCAACGTCAAGGGTGTGGGCGCCGTGATCCTCGGCGTCGTCAAGCAAGGGACGCTCAAGAAGGGCGAGACGCTGCACGCCTTCCCCGAGAAAGTCATCTGCCCCGTGCGCAGCATCCAGATCCACGACGTCGACCACGCCACCGCCGTTCCCGGCGACCGCGTCGGCCTGGCTCTTCGCAACACGCCACCGGAGATGCTCGACCGCGGCATGGTCCTCGCTCCCGCCGACGCGCCACTCGTCGTCAGCGCCAAGGACGCCGCCGTCACGTACCGCCTCAAGCGCAGCCCCTTCAGCAAGGCGCCCCTCAAGGCCGGCGCGGTCCTTCAGATCGGCGTCGGCATGCAGTTCGTGCCCATCCGGCTGACGGAGGACTTGGGCGGGCCCGGTTCCGAGGGCGACGTCAAGGGCACGCTGGAGAAGGCGATTGTCCATTCCAAGGGCGAACGCGGGATTCTTTGGAACGCGGATGCGACGCCGCAGCGCGTGGTTGGGGCGCTGGCATTGGGATAGTCGCGGCTACCCATCAACCGGCGCAACCGGAGCAACCGACGCCGGCAGCCGGTTGGCAAACCAGGTGTGGCGGCGAATCTCCAACTGTGAGCTTCCGAAGTTCAGCAGGAGGGCCGTGTCCATCGTGCTAAGCCTCAGATCGTTGAGGACTTGGGCAGGACGATGAATCCAATCCGGAAGATGAACCCAATTTCTAGCCAAGCCGAGCGATTTGGTTCATCGCGGCTTGCATTGGGTTCATCGGCTTCCCCGATTCTAGCCGCCGGCACCACAATCGGGCGACGTCGTCCGGAGCCGGAGTGCGGCGGCCTCGCCGTCTAGTCATGGCGGGCCCCCGACCGCGGAAGCGTCCGACCCGCGCCCCCTCCGATCCCCGCCCGAGTGTTTGGTCGGCGTCGTCGCCTTCATCAACCACCCATCCCTCGAAGGCAGGTGCACTTCTCGCTCACCGACGAGCAGCGCGCCATCCGCGACATGGTGCGCGAGTTCGCCGCCCGCGAGATTGCCCCCATCGCCAGCAAGCACGACAAGGAACACACGTTCCCGATGGCGACGGCCAAGCGCATGGGCGAACTGGGCCTGCTGGGCGTCACGGTCCCGGAGAAGTACGGCGGCCCCGGCGCGGACTACATCTCGTTCGCCCTCGTCGCGGAGGAGTTGGCCCGCGCGGATGCGAGCCACAGCGTCATCTTCGGCGCCAACGCGAGCCTCTCTGTCGGGCCCATCCTCAGCTTCGGCACGGAGGATCAGAAGCAGAAGTACCTCCCGGGACTTTCGTCGGGGAAACTCCTCGGCTGCTACGCCCTCACGGAACCCGAAGCCGGCAGCGACGCGGGCAGCCTCAAGACGGCAGCGCGGCGCGACGGCGACGACTACGTGATCGACGGGCAGAAGATCTTCATCTCGAACGGCGCCGTCGCCGACGCGTGTATCCTCTTCGCGCGCACGGACCCGAAGTCGACTGATGCTCGCGGTGTCACGGCCTTCATCGTCGACACGAAGACCAAGGGCTTCAAGGTCGGCCGCAACGAGAAGAAACTCGGACTCAACGCGAGTTACACGAACCAGTTGTTCTTCGAAGGCATGCGAATCCCAGCGAGCCAGCGCCTCGGCGTGGAGGGCGAGGGCTTCAAGATCGCCATGGCGACGTTGGACACGGGCCGCATCATGGCCGCCGCGGGGAGCACTGGCATCGCGCGGGCCGCGTACGAGGACTCCATCGTCTACGCCAAGGAGCGCAAGCAATTCGGCAAGCCCATCGCGTCGAACCAGGCCATCCAGTGGAAACTCGCCGACATGGACGTGGGAATCGAGGCGGGCCGCAACCTCTACCTCAAGGCCGCGTGGCTCAAGGACAGAGGCGAGCCGTACACGCACGCAGCGTCGCGCGCCAAACTCTTCTGCAGCGAGATGGCGATGAAAGCCACCATTGAAGGCGTCCAGATCCACGGCGGCAACGGCTACACCAAGGACTACAACGTCGAACGCTACATGCGCGACATCAAGATTTTTGAGATTTTTGAAGGAACGAGCGAGATCCAGCGGCTTGTGATTGCGCGCCACATTCTGGGCAGTTGACGCATCGGCGCCCAACGACTGAAACAGGAATCCACGGAATCCACAGAAACTAGCGGCGTCGGTTCGGTGGATTCTGTGGATTCCAGTGTCAATGCAACGGCGGCCCAGCGCGCGTGATGGCGCCTTGCCCGGCCTCTTTCCATTCCCTCTGGGCGTCGCCGCCGTCGGAGGACTGCGGGAATGGCTCGCTGGCCTTGAACCGCAGGTTGACTGGTCGCCTCAAAGGTGCTTTTTGAGCGCGGCCTGGAAGTGTTCCTTGGGGACGGCGCCGACGATCTGCTCGACTTTCTGGCCGTTCTTCCACACCATGATGGTGGGGATGCTCATGACGCCGTTCTGGGCTGCCGTCGACTGGTTCTCGTCGGTGTTGAGTTTGCCGAACTTGACGTTGGGCATCTCGCCGGACAGTTGCTCGATGACGGGGGCCACGCGGCGGCAGGGGCCGCACCAGGGTGCCCAGAAGTCGACGAGCACGACGCCTTCCTGGCCCGTGAACTGTTTGAAGTCGGCGTCGGTGACCGTGTTGACGGATCCGCTCATGCTGCTTCCTAGCCGGGAATCCGTATTCAAAGGTTCGGTGCGAGCATTTCCCGGAATCCCTTGGTCCCTCATCCACATGGCTGCCCCGCAGATTGACTCCAACCGTTTGCTCAATCCGTGGAATCTGCTCCTAGTCCGCGCCATTGCAAGACGTGCAAGAGCCCACCAGGACGATGCCCGAGGTCTCTGCGAAATCTGTGGCCAGGCAGGCGCGTGCGCGGACCATTGCGCCTAAGTCCTCCTCGCCTCTGGCCTGGCGTTGACGGTCGCGTACCTGAGCCCGGAGTGGGCAGAGGAGGCCATACGACGCGTGCGTTCGGACGAGAAGGTCCGCGAGGCGATGGCAAGCCACAAGGTGAGTGTCCTCACGCTCGTCGAGAACGCGCCGCCGGACCGGTTGACGTTCCTCTACGCCAGCTTCGACGGCGAGGGCAACTCGGACCTGCGCGTCGGCATGGACCCGGCCGTGCTGTCGGATGCACCGGCGCCGACCTTCACGATCCGCGGCGACTACGAGACTTTCGCGGCGATGCGCGACGGCAAGATGACGGAGAAGCAGGCGTTCCTGCACCGCAAGCTGCACGTCACTGGCCACAGGTTCAAGGCGCTGACGCTGGCGCATCCGCTACAGTCGTTGACGCATGTGCTTTCGCAGGTTCCGTGCCAGACCTAGCAGGCTGGGCTGCAACGGAAGGGCGATGGCGGCGTGGGCGGCGTAGCGCGCGTAGCGTTGGTCGAGGACCTTGATGATGCGGCTGCGTGCGTGCTTCGGCATCGAGTTTCGCGCTGGCGTGAGCTTGACGTCGGCTGCGGCGCGGGCCTTCCAGCGCAACGCGAGGGCCATGTGCTGGGCGGAACGCTCAATCCAAGAGATGGCCTTCGCGTCCCCGGCTTCGGCGGCGGCGGCGAACTTGCGCACCTCGTGACGGGCTGTCTCGTATTCGCGGTCGTGCAGGTCGTGGCCGTCGACGCGGGCGGGCCACACCTCATGCGCCACAAGGGCGGCGGCCTCCAGGTCTTCCTTCGTGACCTGCTTGCAGTCATGCAGGGCGCCGGCCATCCCCTCCAGGGCCTTGGCCAGGTGCAAGAGGTCGTCGGGTGCTACGGTTTCGTTGAGATGTCGGGCAGCCATTGCAATCCCAACCATACCTCGCCTCCTCGAGGCTTATGAGGGGCTTGGCGAAAGCACATAAGGCGGGGTTTCGGGGCCGGCTGTCAGCCCGCAGGCTCGGCGGCGGCACCCGCTCCGGTGCCTCGTTTCGGCACGGTCAGGAACGCCCCGCACAGAACGAGGACGCCCCCGGCTGCGACCGCGAGCGGCGGCGTCTCGTGCAGCATCGGCCAGGCTAGCAACGCGGCTCCGACGGGCTCGAGGAGGATCCACGTGGCAACCGTGTGTGCGGGAAGGTGGCGCAGGACCCAGTTCGAGACCGTGTGGCCGCCAAGCATGGGCACGGCCGCGAGGAGCACGAAGAAGACGAAGTTGCGGGAATCGAGGCCGGCGGCCAACGGCTGGTGGACGAACGGAAGCGCGGCCAGGAGCCCGGCGGCAGCCACCGCGTAGACCGGGAAAACGTACTCGACGAGTCCGCGGTGCGCCCGCAAGCGCCGTCCAACCAGGAAGTAGGCGGCCGAGCCAAGCCCAGCAGCAAGGGCCAGCAGGTCGCCGACGACGGCCCGCGCGGAGTCGGGCGCAAGTCGGCCGTCGGCCACAGCGATGACGCATGCACCCGCGGTTGCGACGGCGACGCCGAACCAGCCCTTGCGGGTCAACCGGTCGTGCAGGATGAAGTGGCCGCCGAGGGCCACGAAGACGGCCTGCAACGTGACGAGGCACGTGCTTGCCGCCACGGTCGTGTACGCCAGGCTCGTCACCCACAGCGCGAAGTGCAGCGCGAGGGCAAGGCCGGATGCCGCCGTGATCGCCCAATCCGCCCTCGAGTAGTGGCGCCACATGGGCCAGGACGACCACGTGAAGGGGAGCAGCAGGAGGACGGCGAAGGCAAGCCGCCAGAACGACGCCGTCACCGCCGGGGCATCCGCGAGACGGAAGAACGGCGCTGCAAACGACACACAGACGACGGCGGTCGCGACGCCGAGGGCCGGCGGGAACGCGGGCCGGTGGCTTGCGGTCGGGACCCGAGTCATGGCCGCAGTCGCGCCGCGACCTCTTCGCCGAGATGGATGTCCAGCCGCATGACTTGGCCATCCTGGTCCCAGTTGATGACGGCGAGGCCGTCGAGCTCGCCCGGGCCAGAGCCAGGGATGTCGCCCGTGGCCTTCCAGCCGACGAAGACAACGTTGCGCTTGACCTTGAGAGCCACGACCTTGAGCCTCACGGGCGGCGCCTTGGCGTACGCACGCGCCAGCATCGGGTCCAACTTGTCGCGGGAGATCGCCGGGAGGAGATCCACGACCTCGAAGACAGCGTCCTTGGCCAGGAACGCAGTGATCGCCGCGGCCGGACCAGCCGACAGCGCGGCGAAGAGGTCACGCGTGCGCTCCTCGAGGTCCACGGCAAGGCCACCCTGTCCGGGATGAAAGGCATTCGGGCTGCGACGGCTAGATGAGGGGGCGGCCGCATGGTCGACGCATGAGTGCATCCGGACAGCAACTGGCGGAAGTTCTGCGGCGTCCGATTCCGAACTGGGGGCTTCCCGTGGCGCTGCTCGGGGCCGTGGTCGTCGCTGGCAGCGCATTCGTGTTCTCCGCGCATCATTGGGGCTGCGACCCGACTCCAACCGAAACCGGCGCCCAGAGTTGGGAGTGCTCCGGCCGCACCGCATCCGGCGACGCATGGGCGGTGGCACTCCTGGCGGGGGGCATGGTCGACTGGATTGCAGGCCTTGCCGCGTGGGCGATACCGCGGGCCCGTCAAGTCCAGGTGATGCGCGACGCGCGTACCCTTCTGCTCGTCGCGCGCGGCCCAGCTGCTGCTGTGGACCCACGCGGCCTGCCGGGTCGGATCCGGGTCCCCGGGTGGACCTGGGCGTTTGCCGGGGCCATGCCTGCCACCTTCGTGGCCGCCAACGCCATCCCAACATCGTCTTTCCAGGATTGCGCTACAAACGTTCCTGCCTTCGTTGCCGCGTGTGGCCAGGTGGCTGGACCACCAACCGCGCCTGTCGTGGCCCTTGGGATTGCACTTGCCCTGTTCGTGGGCACAATCGCTGCCCTTGAACGTGCCGGTCGTGGCCCCAAAGCCGAGTTGGCTTCGGCCGTCGCCACGCTGATCTAGCCTGCGTTCCCTTTATCGCGCCGCGGCGGGTCGCAGCCTCATGGTCCAAGTCAGGGTCGCCGCGGCCAAGCCGAAAGTCCCCGCCTTCGTAGTTGGCGTCGATTCCGCACGAAAGGCTCCCGGCCTCAAGGCGCTCGGCATCACGGACGCAGCCGTGGCGAGCCTGCTTGCGAACAAGGACATCGCGTTTCCGTTCAAGACGGTGCGCAGCCTGCAAGTGGGCGACAAGTGGTTGGTCCTCGTCGGCGTCGGCGACCGCAAGAAACTGACGCAGGAGAAAATCGGGACGGCCGCCAACCTCGGGGCCCGGGCCGCTGCGGGTCTTGGCTGCAAGGAAGCGGCGACGACCCTCGTCCTCGACACGTGGGGGAACGCGGCCGCCGCGCAGGCTGTCACGCACGGTGCCGTGATTGGCGGCTTGGACTTCGACCAGTACAAGACGAAGAAGGAGGACAAGGATCCGTCGGGCGAACCTGCTGCGAAGCCCAACGGCAAGCTCGACGTCCTACACGTGGTCGCTCCGGCGGGAGCGGCCGGCGCTGCCGTGAAGCGCAGCATCGCCCGCGCAGCCATCGTCGCCGACGCCGTCAACGATTCGCGCCTCATCTCCAACACGCCGGCCAACATCTGCACGCCTGCCTGGCTCGCCTCGCAGGCCAAGTCGCGCGGCGCAGAGCATGGCTTTGCGGTGTCAGTCAAGGGCCGCGACCAATTGCGCAAGGAAGGCTACGGCGCACTATGCGGTGTCGCGCAGGGCAGCGTCAACGAGGAGCAACTCATCACGATGGACTACCACCCGAAGGGCGCGAAGAAGACCATCGCCGTGGTCGGCAAGGGCGTCTGCTTCGACTCCGGCGGCATCAGCATCAAGCCCGGCGAGAAGATGTGGGAGATGAAGTACGACAAGGTCGGCGCCTGCAATACGATCGCCCTCATGGCGGCCCTCAAGTCCCTCGGCGTCAAGCACCGCGTCATCGGCGTCGTCCCCGCCGTCGAGAACCTACCGTCGGGGACCGCGCAACGACCCGGCGACATCGTGACCGCGAAGGACGGCACCACCATCGAGGTCCTCAACACCGACGCCGAAGGCCGGCTCATCCTCGCCGACGCCCTCGCCCACGCGCGGACGTTCAAGCCGGACCTCATGATCGACATGGCGACCTTGACGGGCGCCTGCGAAGTCGCCGTCGGCACCACATACGTCGCTGTCCTCTCCAATGACGACGCCCTTGCCCGCAGACTCGTGGGCGACGCCGCCGCAGCCGGCGACAAGGCCTGGCACCTGCCGCAAGGCGAGGAGTTCGACGAGGCGAACAAGGGCACGTACGCGGACCTGCAGAACATCAGCACCACCACGCGCGCCGGCGTCTGCGTCGGCGCCGCCTTCATCAAGCACTTTGCCAAGGACTCCAAGTGGGCGCACCTCGACATTGCAAGCAAGGCCTGGACGGGCGGCGTCGACTACTTCGCCAAGGGACCCACGGCGGCCGGGCTGAGGATCGTGCTGCAGAGGCTCTTGGAGGAGTGACGGTGCGCCTCGGGCCCATCGCCCTTCTGGCCGCCCTGCTCCCAGCCGGCCTCGCTGGTTGCTTCGGGCCGCCCTGTGCGTTTGCCGACACGTCCGCAGGCTCCGCACCCCCTCTGGCTGTCGGGACGCAGTGGACCTTCCTCGCCCATCAAGGAACGTCGACGTCGGAGTCCATCTGGCGCATCGGCGCGGTCGAGGAGCACCGCTGCGTGCGGGCGCATCGCATCGACACGACGTACTCGCTCATCCTGCCCGGCGGCGCCGTCTCCGACACTCCAACCGAAGTCGCAACCGTGTGGGAAAGCCTCCCGGATGAAGCCATGATGGAGTTCGAGACGCGAGGCGGAACCACGACCTACACGCCACCGTGCCCCCGCCTGCACTGGCCGCTCGTCGTCGGGGCCTCCTGGCAGGAGTCATGCAGCGCGTCGGCCCCCGCCCGCGACTTCCACCCAGTCGGGACGTACCTTGTCGGCGGACGAACCAACGTGACCGTCCCTGCGGGCCGTTTCGACGTCTTCGTCGTGCAGTTCCATGACGACGAGGACATCCCCGGCCAGGCGGCCAACGACTCGGTCCTCTACATCGCCGCCAGCGGGTGCCTACGCAACGTCAAGACCACGGATGCCCATGGCAGCCCCTACCTCGAATTGACCTCCTACACGTGCGGCTGACCCCCGCCCTCTGCATGGCAATCCCCATATGCAACCCCGCGCCATGCTGCCGCGTGCAAGGGCAAGGTGGCGCATGATGGCGAAGGCCAAGGTCATCGTCTCGCCGGAGGCCGACGAGGGCCCCGGCATGTCCGCCGTCGCCCCCGAGGCACGCGTCATCGTCGAAGCCGCCCTGCGCGACGAGATGGCGTCGACCAAGTGGAACCTCATCGGCCGGCGCCGCAAGCACAAGGAGACCCATTTCCTGCTGCGCGCCACCGGGATGGGTTGGCGCCGCGCGCGCCGCATCCGCAAGGGCATCGTGCATGGCGCCGCCCGGCTTCGCCAGGATGGCAAGCCCACGGAACGCGAAGTCCAGTTGGCCGTCGACTTGATCCTGAAGGAGTGACCGCATGGGGCCCGCCCAACGCCGCATCATCACAGCACTCGCCTGCAGTCTTCCGCTTCTTGCCGGCTGCTCGTCGCCCGCCCCGGCTGGCCCGTCACCGGTCGTGGGTGCGGCAGCACCCGTCCTGTCCGTCGGCGACCACTGGGAGTTGGGAGTGCAGATCACGAGCCGCGGCACGACCTCGCAGGCGAACCTGACGATGACCGTCAACTCGACGACCGAGAAATGGGCGATTGGCGCTGGCACCTACGAGGCAGTCTTGCTGGAGACGCGCACGCATCAGACGTCCGGGCCGGTCGGCTGGCGGGTCATCCAGCGCGTCTGGCAACGCACCGCCGACGGGTCGCAACTGCATGCGAACGTCACGACCATCGACGACAAGGACGGCAGCCAGCAGGTGTCCGTGACCGAGTACGACGGCCCCTGTCGACAGTACCCGTGGCCGATCACGGTCGGCGCCACGATGAGCGGCGAATGCCGGACGCACGACCCGGCCGTCGACCCGCCGCAGATCACGACAACGAAGTACACGGTGACCGCGTTGGCGATGGAGAACATCACCGTGCCCGCCGGCACGTTCGAAACGTATCGCCTCAACTTCACGATCGAAAGCGGGATTGCGAGCCACGTCACGCAGGTGCGCTGGTACTCCCCCAAAGTCTGCAACGATGTCCGGACGGAGACCCGCACCGGCCAGGGCGCCTTCATCACGGAGCTCAAGTCGTACTCCTGCGCGACCGGCGCTTGACGGTGGAGCCGGCCTAAAATACCGGCACGCCGTGAAGCCACCTGCATGGTCTTGGAGGGGCTTGGCGAATCGCTGCGAAGCAGCCTGAAGAAGCTCGCCAACGCCGGACGCATCGATGCGGCGCTCATCAAGGACGTCACGCGTGACATCCAGCGGGCGCTCATCCAGGCCGACATGAACGTCAAGCAGGTCCTGGCCATCTCGAAGGTGATCGAGCGGCGGGCTCTCGAGGAGAAGCCCATCCCCGGGATGACGAACCGGGAACACGTCATCCGCATCGTCCACGACGAACTCGTCCAGCTCCTCGGCGTGCCACGCCAGATTCCCCTGCGTGCGCAGACCATCATGATGGTCGGCTTGTACGGCCAGGGCAAGACGACGACGACTGGAAAGCTTGCGCTGCACTTCAAGAAAAAGGGGATGCGGGTCGCGGTCATCGCGGCCGACGTCCATCGGCCAGCGGCGCACGACCAGCTGAAGCAACTCGCGGACAAGGTGCAGGTCGGCTTCTACGGCGAGCCCGGCGAGACGGACGCCGCGGGCATCGTGACCCGGGGCATTGCGGCGCTCAAGAAGAAGAACGACATCGTGATCGTCGACACGGCTGGCCGCGACAAGCTGGAGGATTCACTCATTGAGGAGATGAAGCGCATCTTCGAGGCCGCAAAGCCCGACGAGAAGTTCCTGGTCATGGACGCGGCGGTCGGCCAACAGGCCGAGTCGCAGGCGCGCGCCTTCCACGAGGCAGTGCAGGTGACCGGCGTCATCATCACGAAGCTGGACGGCACGGCCAAGGGCGGCGGTGCGCTGTCGGCCGTCGGCGTCACTGGCGCCCCCGTGGTCTTCATCGGCACGGGGGAACACATCGACGAACTGGAGGCTCTCGACCCGAAGCGCTTCATCGGCCGTCTCCTTGGGATGGGCGACCTCGAAGCCCTCCTCGAGAAGGCCAACCAGGCGATGGCTGGCAAGGACGCGGAAAAGGTGGCGCGCAAGATGCTCTCTGGCCGCTTCACCCTGAACGACATGATGAGCCAACTCGACATGGTGGGCAAGATGGGCAACCTCGGCAAGGTGGCCGAGATGCTGCCCGGCAACATGGGCGCTGCCCTCAAAGGCCGCGACATGGAAGGCACCCAGCAGAAACTCAACGCCTTCAAGGTCATCATGACCAGCATGACGGACGAGGAACGCGACGACCCGACAATCCTCAAGGCGCCACGCATCGGCCGCATCGCCCGCGGCTCCGGACGCACCGTCAACGAGGTGCGCGAGCTCCTGAAGTACTACGAGAACACGAAGGGCATGATGAAGGGGATGGGGAGCAATCGGAAGATGATGCGGCAGATGCAAAGGCAGATGTCCGGGAAAAAGTAGCCGCCGACCTACTGCGCGCGTTCCATGAGGAGTTCCGCCAAGCGTTCCAGGGCCGAGCGGGCCGTGGACGGCGGCAGGCGTTCGACTTCCAGGAGTGCCGCCTGGGTGTAGCTGGATGCCTCCAGTTGGCTGGCCGCCACGGCGCCGGATTCGAGCAAGCGGGCCCGCATGCCTGGGAATTCCTTGGCATCACGACGCGCCGGCACTTGGCCGCCGCGTTCGATGAAGTGCAGGTACGGGCTCGTGATTGTTCCGGCAAGGTAGTCGGTGCCCGCGGCTTTGCCGGTCCACTGCGGGTCGCCGGAAACGTCGAGCACGTCGTCGAGGATCTGGAAGGCATGGCCCATGGCATTGCCGTAGGCGTGCAATGACTGCACGGTGGGCGCCGGCGCGTGGGCCATCGTGGCACCGATTCCGCAACCCGCGGCCAGCAACGCTGCAGTCTTGTCGCGGATGACCCGGACGTACGCCTCGCGGTCGGGTTTTCCCGAAGCGAGAAGTTCCTGTTCGAGCATCTGCCCCTCGCAGAGCCGCCGGCATGCGTCCGCGGTCATGGCCATGGCGTCCTTGGGCAGCTTGGCGGCGAGGGCGAAGGCTTGCGTGAACAGGTAGTCGCCCACGAGGATGGCCCCGTCGCGGCCATGGGCGGCATAGGTGCTTGGCTGGCCGCGGCGCTCCTTCGACTCGTCCATGATGTCGTCGTGCACGAGGCTCGCGGCATGCACGAGTTCCAGCGCGACGGCGGAGTCGATGGCGTCGGATTGGGCCTGCGGGCCAAGCTTGTCGCCCCCGCACGCCTCGAAGGCCGTCAGCAACAGGAGCGGTCGGATGCGCTTGCCGCCGGCGCCGAGGGCTTCGCCGGTCCATTTCCCGAGGCGGGCATCGCGGCTCTGTCCCTGCAGTGCGAGGCGCTTCTCCACATCGTCGAGGCGGGCCACGATGGCGGCCGGGAACACGCCCGTGATGGGATTGCTCACGAGGCGACCCCCAGGATGGCGAGGCAGAGGACGGCGGTGACGGCGACGTGCAGGACCAAGGTGCCGAACCGGACTGGCGCGAGGCCCCGCGGGTCGTCAAGGTTGCGTTGCACGAGGCCGACGAGGAGGATGGCGCCAATGCCAAGGCCGGCGATCATGAACGGCACGCGGGCGCCGAGGATGAACGCGGTGCCCGCCAGGGCGGCGATTGCGCCCAGCACGAGGGATGCGTAGCCGGCGAGATGGCGGCGCCGCGGAAGGCGGACGAGAAGGGTTCGCGATCCCCCTGCTTCGTCGAGGGGGCGGTCGGCGAGGTCGTCGGCGTAGAGAACGGCGGCGGCGAGGGCTCCCGTCGGAATGGTTGCGGCCGCGTAGGCGAGGTGCATCCAGTGGTCGGCGATCCCTGGTGCGGCTGCGTGCAGTGCGCCCTCCGCGACGAGCGGGCCATAGATGATGCCGGCCAGAAGCGGGCCCCACCCGATGTTCTTGAGGTGGCCGAAAGCGGTGCTCAAGGCTAGTCCTGCGACGGCGAACAGGACGACGACGGGGGCTTGGATTGCAAGCGCCACGCCGCACACGCTCGCCACGGCGTACCCGAGCCGGGATTGCCACAGAAGCGCGCGGCGGTTGGGCACCTTGAGGTTGAGCGGGCCGGACGCGTGTGGGTGGCGAAGGTCATGCAACGCGTTGGCGCCCAACTGGACGGCGACGGCGCCAAGCAGGATGGCGGCGATGCGCCAGGGCACAACGGGGCCGGCCAGACGCACGGCGAGAGCGATGCCGACGGCGGCCGACAAGACGGCGCACAGGACGAGGTGGAGGCGCTGCGCGGCGACCACTTGGGCAAGGCGCACGAGGCGGTCGCGGCCTTCCAACCGGTAGTAGACGACGAACTGGCCGTTCCCTTCGGGCTTGGCGTGTGCTTGCGCTCCGGACAG
The DNA here is from genome assembly GCA_040390065.1 of bacterium. Lineage (GTDB taxonomy): Archaea > Thermoplasmatota > E2 > JACPAO01 > JAHFTW01 > JAHFTW01. The sequence continues at coordinate 28,631 of JAZJZE010000003.1, forward strand.
GCCGACGAAGGATTCGACCAGGCCGGCAAGGTACGCGTCGGGCAAGTCGGATTGCAGCAGGATCCTGGCCTCCCCGGGGCGATGCGCCTCGACACGGGCTGCAAGGCGGTCGCCGCGAAGGTACGGGTACACTTCGCTGGCAAAGAGCGAGATTGCGCGCTCCGGCCGTCCCCGCAGATGGCGGACGAGCGTGCGGAACGTGCGCGCCCACAAGGCGACGTAGTCGGCGGCAAGCTGGCGCACCGCCTGCTCACCCCGGGCGGCTTGCACCTTCGCGAGGCTTTCGGAAAGCGTCCAGGCCTCGACGAGGGAGTTGGGGTCGCTGCCGGGGGCGCCGGCGTCAGGATGGCGGCGGGCGACGTGGGTGCCCAGGATGGAGCGCACGAGTCCGCCTTCCATGGCCCCGTCGACCGGTGGCGCGGCATTAACCCTTATCGAGGGCCACAACTTGCCCGAGGTTGTATGCTCGACCTGCTCGAGGCTCTCGGCCTCAACGCCTACGAGGCGCGGGCTCTTGCGCATCTTCTCAAGCATGGCGAGCGCAGTGCGCCGGACTTGTCGCGTGAGACGCAGATCCCCTTCGGCCGCGTCTACGACACGCTGAACACCTTGATCGAACGCGGGCTTGCGACAAGCCGCGTGGGTCGCCCCCGGATGTTTGCCGCCGTGGCCCCGGGGACTGTCTCGTCGCGCCTGCTCGCGGCCTCCAAGCGCAAGTTGCAGGAGGAAGAGCGCGACGTGTCGCAGCATGCGGCCGCCCTCGAGGCGCAACTGTCGAAACTGGAACCCCGCAAGGCGCCTGGCTCTACGTTGTACGGGGTCCGCCTCGGCGAGGATGCCGCCCGCGAATTCCTCATCGAAGCCACCCACGGCGCCAAGGCGCAGGTCGAAGCCTACCTCGCCTTCGACAAGGTGCAGGACGACGACCTCGCCCTGTTCGACGCCTTCCGCCAAGCGGTCGGCCGCGGCGTGCACACGCGCATCCTCCTGCGCGCCAAGGACGTCGACTACTTGCTGTCGACGCCGTACGTCAACCAAGTCCTCGACGCGCTCTTGCCGCATCTCGGCGAAAACCTCGAGGTCCGCCTGTCCGCCGCCGACATCACGCCGTTCTCCGTCCTGGACCAGGAACGCGTCGTGTTGGGCGTGCGCAACCCGCTCGACCCCAAGACGTACTTCGCCGTCGTCCACCTCGACGACCGCACATTTGCAAAGGACCTCGTCGGCAAGTTCGATACGCTGTGGCGTGAAGGGCAACTCGACCCGGCCATCGTGAAGCGGCTGCTCGGCACCCGCAGTGGTCGCGCCATCGCCAAGCTGGGCTCACGCCTCAAGGCGCGCAGAGGCCGCTGACATGGACCTGCCCGTCCCACCGAAGGTCGAGGCCGTACTCGAGGAGAAGCTTGCACCGTTTCGCGAATCCATCCTCGACCATCCACCGTGGCAGAGCCCGTGGTTCATGTTGGGCGCCGGCATGCTCGTTGCTGCTGCCGTCGGGTTGGGGTTCTTGTGGCTGGCAGACCGCACGCAGGGCATCGCGGTGGCCGTCGCCATCGGCGCCATGTTCATTGCCGGCAAGGAGTCGAGCCTTCCCATCGTGTTGTTCTCGCTGTCGGGCAACCCTCTCATCATCGCCTTTTCCTTGATCTGGGTCGATGCCGGGGCGAGCATCGCCTTGTACCCGTTCATCGCCGTGGGCGTCGCAGGCGTCGAGCACAGCAAGGGCGCCATCTGGGGCTTCGTCGGCGGCGTCGTGCGCTCCACCCACCGGCGCGCGGCCAAGAAGCGTGAGATGCTGGACAAGTACGGCGGATATGGCTTGTGGGCGTTCATGATCGTCCCCTTCGCCTTCAACGGGCCGCCGGTCGGCATGGTCCTGGGGCGCATCGTGGGCTTGCACACGCGCACGATCCTCGCCGCCGTCGTCGCCGCAATCCTCGCGACCACCATCGCCTGGACGGTTGCCTGGCGGATCCTCTGGGACCAAGGCGTGACGAAACTCCCCGTGCCCTGGTGGGTGCCTGCCACACTCGCCGTCGCCATCGCCGCGTTCGCCATCTCGTGGACCGTCGTCGAGGGCATCCGGGAGCACCGCCGCGAGAAGGCAGCCGCGGACTCCAAGAAATCCGACTAACGTCTGACGCAAAAGTCCCCTGACGCCGGGCTGCCCGGAGCCGACCGTCTGCGTCGTCAGGGGCCCTGGCCGTACCTCCAGTACGCCTGCGGGCCCCTTCCTAGCAGCCGGCACGCTGCGGATTGCCCGGCGGACAGGCTACTTTTGCGTCAGACTCTAGTCGACCGGCGCCGTCGGTCCGAACTTGCGGTCCCAGTCGGGCCCGTCCTCGATGTAGTCGAGCAAGTAGCTCTCGAGGCATGCGTCGCAGGGGACGTAGCCGCTCAGCGTGATGCCGCCGCGCAGCAACAGCGGCGAGATGACGGGCGCCTCCATCGCGTACTGCAACACGCAGCATTCGGGGTAGCCGTAGCGCGTTCCCAGCCGGAAGTGGTACAGGAACGCTTCCTCGATGGCGGCCGGATCCTGCGCGCGCTTTTCCGGACCCCCCGCGCGTCGCAGGCGACGGACACGCGGCCCGAACCCCTCCGGGACTTGCCGGCCTTCCCATTCGATGCCGCCGGCGTCGAACGCCGGGTACAGGCGCTCGTTCAAGGCGCGGAAGACCATGTTCAAGGGGCGCCGCTTGGCCATCGCTGGGTCGCGCATTGGAGCCCAGACTTATAGGAGGTTGCGACAGGGCCGTTGCCGACCGAACGAAAACACGCGTGGCCGAAGGGGGAGCCAGCCGCGGTGTTGCTTGCCGGCGGCCAGCGGTGGTAGGTCGGGTATGGTGCGTCCGCCCCTCGGCCACGCGTGCAAGCCGACGATTCAAGCGGGATACATGTCCCGATTGGCTAGGACGGGCCCGCAATCCGTCGCGCGCGGCGTCGTCGGCCGGCAATCCCCACGCAGTGCCCCGGCCAAAAAGGACTAAATACGAGCGCTCATGCAGGAATCCAGAGCCTGAACCGGGATTTCTCCTGGGAATGGCCATTCACAAGGTGACCCACCATGACGAATGGAAGCACAAGCACCGGACAACCGATCTACATCCTGAAGGAAGGCACCGAGCGCACCCGCGGCCGCACCGCCCAGTCGAACAACATCTACGCCGCACGCCTCATCGCGGAGACCGTCAAGTCCACCCTCGGCCCCCGCGGCATGGACAAGATGCTGGTCGACTCGATGGGTGACGTCGTCATCACGAACGACGGCGCGACCATCCTCAAGGAGATCGATGTCGCGCACCCGGCGGCCAAGATGGTCATCGAGGTTGCAAAGACGCAGGACGCCGAATGCGGCGACGGCACGACGACGTCCGTCATCCTGACCGGCGAACTGCTGAAGCAGGCTGGCGAGCTCCTCGAGAAGGGCATCCACCCGACGACAATCACGGCCGGCTACCAGCTCGCCGCCAAGGAGGCCCTCAAGGTCCTCGCCTCGATCGCCATCCCCGTCAAGAAGACGGACATCGCGACCCTGCGCCAGATCTCGAGCACCAGCCTGAACTCGAAGAACATCTCCTACAACTCCGAGCTCATCTCGGACATCGTCGTTCGCGCCTGCACCTCCGTGATGGAGACCCAGGGCACCGGCAAGGACGCCGAGACCACCGTCGACATCGCCGAGAACATCCTTGTGCAGAAGGCCAAGGGCGGCAGCCTCGAGGACACCGAGCTCATCCAGGGCATCATCCTGGACAAGGAGCGCGTCCACACCGGCATGCCGACGAACGTCAAGAACGCGAAGATCGCCCTCGTCAACGCGGCCCTCGAGATCAAGAAGACCGAGGTCGACGCCAAGATCGAGATCACGGCCCCCAACCAGCTGTCCGCCTTCCTGGAGCAGGAAGAGAAGACGCTGAAGGACATGGTCACGAAGGTCGTCAAGTCCGGCGCCACCGTCCTCATCACCCAGAAGGGCATCGATGACCTCGCCCAGCACTACCTCGCCAAGGCCGGCATCTACGCGGTGCGCCGCGCCAAGAAGTCGGACATGGAGAAGCTCGAGAAGGCAACGGGCGCCACCATCGTCAACACGCTGGACGACCTCACGGCCTCCAACCTCGGCAAGGCCGGACTCGTCGAGGAACGCAAGATCGGCGAGGACAAGTTCACCTTCGTGACCGAGTGCCCGTCCGCCAAGGCCGTGAGCATCCTGCTGCGCGGCGGCACCGAGCACGTCGTCGATGAGGCCGAGCGCGCCATGCACGACGCACTCTCCGTCGTCGCGGTCGCCCTCGAGGACGGCAAGATGACGCCCGGCGGCGGCGCGGCTGCAACCGAGATCGCCTTCCGCCTGCGCGAGTACGCGACGACGGTCGGCGGCCGCGAGCAGTTGGCCGTCGAGGCCTTCGCGGAGTCCGTCGAAGTCGTCCCGCGCACGCTCGCCGAGAACGCTGGCCTGGACGAGCTCGACATCCTGTTGAACCTGCGCCGCGCCCACAAGAAGGGCGAGAAGAACGCCGGCATCAACGTCTTCACGGGCAAGATCGAGGACATGGTCGCAAACCACGTCATCGAGCCGCTGCGCGTCGGCACCCAGGAGATCAAGGCTGCCACCGAGGCAGCCGTCATGATCTTGCGCATCGACGACGTCATCGCGGCGAAGTCGTTCTCCGGCGGCGGCGCCGGCGGCCCAGGCGGCGCGGGCGGAATGCCCGGCGGCATGGGCGACATGGATATGTGAAATTCGCGAGCGCAACGAGCGACTTTCACATGAGCCGGCGCGAAGCGCCGGCGGACCCTGCGGTTCGGCGTCAGCCGGACCGCAGGGGTCGAGCCGACGCGCCGCAGCGCGTTGGCGGACCACGACGGAACGCGTCGGCTGCCCAGCGGACGGTGCGCAGGCCCCCCCGCCCTCCCGGCACCGGCGCGAAAACCTGGTGTGCGAAGCGCGCGTACAATCTCCACCCCCTTCTTCCAACCCGTTTTCTCGAAGGCCTTCAACCCTCGCGGGGCCGACGGCGAATACCCACCGTGGCCACGCCGACCGCGGCCAGGACGGCCACGAAACCAAGCCCGGGGCTCTGCGCTTGACTCGTGTGCTCGAGGCTGGCGGCCAGGGCGGCTTCATCCGGCACATTCTGCGACGTGGAGACCGTTCCATACAACCGTACGAGGGCTTGCAGCGCCGGATCATCCTGCGCCTGTGCACGCAGCACCAAGTCCACCGAGTCCGCGGTGGTTGCGCCCGGAGGAACGGCGACCGCCACGGTGACGTTCCACCAGGTGCCCGCGGCGACGCGGTTCTCTGGATTGTCCAGGAGACGTGCCCACTCGACACCCTTGCCAGACAAGTGCAACTCGATGGTGTGTGCGCCGGCGTCGGGCGCCAGACGGACGGCGACTTGGTAGACCGCGGTCTTGCCGGGATTGACGACCCGGTCCTGGCTGCCGATGGGCTGCAAGGCGAGTTTCGCCGTGGCCGCAAATGTCGCGTCCACCGGATCGCGATACTCGAACAACGGAAGGTCCAGGAGCCCGCCGGGAAGGAGCTTTGGCGGGTCGCGGGCCACGGCCGTATCCGGGCGCGTGCCGGCGACCGTCAGCTCGAGGACGAGGGAACTCTTGGGCCTGAAGACGACCCGGTCGCCCTCCGGCGTGGCGGTCAGCTTCAGCGAAAAGTAGGCCGGCGTGCTCGCCTGCATGTCCTGGGCCGGCGACGTCGCAAGACGGGCCAGAACCGTCCGGTTGCCGCCGGTGCGCGTTCCAAACTGGTCAAACGTGCTGTCGACGTAGTAGGCCAACTCGCCGGAGGCGACGGCGCCAAGCATGGGGGTCGTCGACTGGAAACCTCCAGAAAATGTGCCGTTGCGCAGCAGGTCGAAGTCGAGGCCGATGGCAAGGTCTGGCGCCAGGGGAACCGTCCAATGGAACGTGTTCGGCACCGATGGCACGAACCCGGATGGCGGGTCCGCAGGCACGGCCACGCCGCGGTCACCGTCGTCCTTGGCAAGGGCGTTCATCCACGCGTACTCGACGTTGAAGCCGAACGCCAAGGCGTACGCCGGGATGGTCGGGTCGTCCGAAAACGGCGCGCTGTGCAGCGACAGGACGTTGTGGTGGCCGGCGGGTTGCGGCACTTTGGGGTAACGGACGCCGAGTTCCAGGTCGGCATGGGAAGCAGCGTCCGTCGCGCTTGCGGCATGAAGCATGAACGACTTGAACGACCCGTGCTGGTGGTTGAACGCCATCGTCACCACGACCGGAACGTCGACGGAGGCCCCGGCGTCGAGGTCGACGACGGCATTGGGAAGGCTGACGTCCCAGCCTAGGGGCGGGTTGCTCACCTCCAGGCGGTAGTGGTCCGCGCGGGGGCCGACGTTTCGTGCCGTGACCGTGAAGACCACCGTGCCGGCCTCGCCGTTGGATTGGCGGGTCGGGACCTGGCTTGACAGTCGGGCCGAGCCGGTCTGGACTGGTCCGAGCATGACCGGAACGCCGGTTGTGCCGTTGCCCGAGTTTGGCATGCGGTCGCGGATGGTGGGCGGCGCTTGCCCACTGAAGCTGACGGGGAAAAGGAAGATTTCCATGAAGGACTGGGAGTCCGCCCAGAAGCCGCTGATCTGCGTGCCGACGTAGGGTTTGGCGCCGTGCGAGTCGGTGATGAGGTCGCGGGGGACCGTGATGACGAAGGACGCGGACGCTCGGTCTTGCGTGATTGGCAGGTAATCCACGGCGTAGTAGCGGTCCTCGGCGGGATCGTAGCGTGCCAGGGACGCAAACACCCCCGTCTGCTGGCTCTTGATGCGGCCCACTTGAATGGCGTATTGGACGTCGCCCTGGAGGAAGTGCAGGCCGTAGAATGCAGATTCACCCAGGGGCGGCTCGGTGCCGTCTTCCAGACTGGCGACGGTGAGAGTGAACAGGAACTCCGTGGCCTGTTCCTGCACCGTGGCTGCGACCAGGTCCATCTGCGCCAGGCGCGGCGTCGGGTTGCTGATGGGCTGGACGGGTGTACCAATGGCCACGTCGCCGGAATCGTCCTGCAAGACCGCCACCGGGGCGGGCGCCGGCGCCGCGCTGCCTTGCGCCGCTGTGGGTGCGCCGGGCAGGACAAGGAGAAAGGCCACCGCGGCCAGGAGGAAGCGCTGCTGCATGGCGGCCGCATTCCGAGCCCCGCCTTACGCCTTTCGCGGGGGGGACCGAAGGCACCGGAAGGCGAGAGGAGAATCGGCCCTACGCGGCGTCCTGCACGATGTTGGCCTTGTACAGGTTCAGCTTCGACTGCTCGAAGTGGATGTGGAACTGGGCGTATTCGCTGATCTGGTGGGCCTTGGGTTCGAAGTGGTAGACGCCGTCCATCCTGATGGGGAACATCTCCGTGGGCGTGCTTGCGACGGTGCCATCCGGATTCGGCAGGTAGAGCATGCCCGTGTAGGTGCCGTTGGTTGCAGGCAGGCCGGCGACGGTCACGTCGAAGCTGTTGCCGGTGAATCCGCCCACGACGGTGAGCGCGTTGACGCCCGCGCTCAGGGTGAACTTGCCGCTCGCTGCCATGCCGGCGGCAGTGGCCTTGCCGGAGCCGACAGGCGCCGTCCCGTAGAGGAAGTCGTCCAAGCGGAGTTCGGCGTGGTCGAAGGCGCCGGACAGGTCTGCGGTGGCGTTGATGCTGATGGTGGCGTTCGGCTGGCTGGCGTCCAGCGGACCGATGTTGTAGGGGGCGCGGCCGGGGCCGACGAGGATGACCGCGTACGTGGCGCCGTTGGGCGCTGGGAGATTCTCGGCCGAGACCTTGATGGTCGTGTACGGGCCCTTGCAGCGGTGCACGCTGCCCGACGGGTCGGCCGGGGCGCTCGGCGTGTTCTGTAGGCACGTCGCATTGACCGGGCCTTGCGTGGGCAGCGGGTTGCCGCCGTTCGTGAAGGGCTGGTAGAACAGGTCGATGGATGCCGCCAGCGGGGTGGCGAAGTTGGCGTTCTCGAGCTTGCCCGTCGGGTCCTTGGTGCCGCAGCCGGCGAGGGCGAACAGGAGGACGGCTGGAATCGCAACGAGCTTCGCGTTCATGCAAGCGCGCGAGAAACGGCTGCGATATCAAGTTTCTGTGGAGTCCGCTGGACCGGGGGCTTGCCTACGCGAAGCCTGCGGGGACGTCCACGGTGGGACCTAGGAACGGGCGCAGGGCGTCGGGGACGGACGGCTGGAGCTCGACGTCCTGGCGCCAGGAGACTTCGATCTTGGCCTGCCTGGCCTCGAGGCGCACGGAACCCTCCTGCATGATTGGATACGTGCTGCGCACCGTGTGCGTGACGGTCTGGCCGGCGGCGAGGCCGGTCACGTCCCATGCGTCGTCGTCGAGGGCAATGTGGATGCGGGTTTGCGGGTCAGGGTCGACCGCCACGACCCTGATGTCCACGGTGAGGTTTCCGGCATGATAGGGGATGCCCGTTGCGCTTGGCAGATTCGCCTTGTAGGTCGACGTGCGGACGGGCTGGAAAAAGGGCGTCGCCGGGGGCGGGCCAATGCCACTTGGTGCGTCCGTGGCCGCGATGTCCAGCGTCTCCGTTGCGCCGCGCACGACGAGCGGCGGCACGGCGATCAGGGGATTGGTTGGTGTGATGTCCCCCTGGGTCATGCCTTGCACCTCAGAATCATCCACGAGCCAACCGCGGATGGTGCAGCCCACCGGGACCTTGGCCCCTTCGGGCGGCACATCCCAGGCGCGCAGCGCGCAACCGCCGTCGGTGGCAAAGCCAGTGTGCACGCCATCCGTCAGGGAAAACTGGTCGTGGTCGTAGACGCACAAGAGCGCAATCGTTCGAGGCTCCTTGGGCCCGCCAAACGGCATCGTCACGGCTGGCGGCAGGAGGTCGCGCGTCTCACGGTTGCGTCCACAGGCCGCCGTCTTGCCGTACGACACCATCTCTGGGGAAGGTCCCGGGTTGCCCTGGCGCTCGCGCTCATAGGCCGAGTCGCCGAAGTCCCCGGTGACGAAGACCATGGAGGCGGTCGGAGCCGTCGGTGTCACGCCCGGCCGCGATGCATTGTCGCCGACGACGTAGCCCATGTGGTCGTCGTCGGAGCCAATCGTCAGGGCGCTTTGCGCCGGGCCCACATCGCGGCCCGTGCGGTCGCGCACGAGGTACTCGAGCGACGGCTGCAGCCTGCCGTCCGGAATGGCACGCCACCAGCCCAAGGGATTCGCCTGGTCTCCGGAACGAGCCGTGAAGCGCCAGTTCGTCCAGGCGACGGTGGCCGGTAGCCGCAGGGTGACGCCGCCGCACGTCCCGGCGCCCACGCCGCCTGGGCTTAGCACGAAGTTGGTGGCTTCGCCAAGCGGGTGCAGGGTCACGTCCAGGGCTTCCACCTGCAAGGTCAGCCTTGGACTTGCGGCGGTGGCGTTGTCGTCCACGTAGATGGGGTACGGCAGGTTCGAGCCAGGGAACGGAAGGGGGGTGATGGTGTGCCACTCGATTGGCACTAGCCACCAGCCCGTGGCACTCTCGGTCGGCGTCGCGCGGGGCTGCACAGGCGCGGACGACGTCGAATCCCCCGCGGCGGGGACGTGCCTTCCCGCGTCGCTGCCGGACTGGGCGCAGCCGGAGATTGCCACGGCAAGAACAATCGCGACTTGCAGCCACCGGCCCACGTTCTTCCACCTCCGCGACGCTATCTAGATTCTTCGGTGAGGTACGCCGTCTCACTCGACTTGGCGCCGGAAGGCCCGCACCGTGTTCTCCAGCAGGACGGCAATCGTCATCGGGCCCACGCCGCCCGGAACCGGCGTCACCCACCCTGCCTTCTCCCAGACGTCGGGTGCTACGTCGCCGACGACCTTGCCGCCGACGCGCGCGATGCCGACGTCGACGACGACGGCGCCGGCGCGGATCTTGTCGGCCGTGAGAAGACCGGGGACGCCCGTCGCGGACACGATCACGTCGGCGCGGCGCGTGTGCTCGGCGAGGTCCCGCGTCTTCTTGTGGCAGACCGTCACGGTGGCGTCGCGGTTGATGAGGAGGGCGGCAAGCGGTTTGCCGATGAGGTTGGAGTGGTTGATGATGCACACCTCGGCGCCGGGCAGCTTGATTCCGGCTTCGTCGAGCAGCAAGAGGACACCCTGTGGCGTGCACGGCGCCAGCGTCTCGTCGCCGATGAGGGCGTGGCCCATGGATTCGGCGTGGAAGGCGTCCACGTCCTTTGCCGGCAGGATGGCCTGCAGCACGGCCTTCTTGTGGATGTGCGCCGGCAGGGGAAGTTGTACGAGGATGCCGTGCACGGCGGGGTCGTTGTTGAGGCGGTGCACAAGCGCCGCAGCCTGCGCTTCGGACGTCGACGAGGGGAGGATATGCTCGAAGGATTGCATCCCGGCGCGGCGGCACGCTTCGGCTTTCCGTTTGACGTAGATGGCACTTGCCGGGTCGTCGCCGATCAGGACCACGGCCAAGCCGGGAACCATCCCCGTCTGCGCCCGGATGGCCGCGACCTCCTGCGACAGGCGCGCCTCCATGCGGGCGGCTAGCGCCTTGCCATCGAGGGTGCGGGCGCGGGCCACGCTGCGGCGACGTTGCCGCCCTTCAAATGCCCTTGCGGCGTCGCTTGCGCCGTGGCCACTCGCAAGGCGGTGCTGTTCGACCTCGACGGCACGCTGTTGGATTCCAACCTGTCCATCCGCTCGACCATGAACGCGGTGCTCGCCGAACGCGGCCTGCCCGCCTTCACAAGGACGGAGCTGGACGGGCTGATCGGCACGGGCCTGCGCGACATCCTGGCCCGAAAACTCCCCGCACCGGACCCGACGGCCATCGAGGCCATGGCCCGCCGGTACCGCGACTTGTACAGCGAGGTCGGCTGGGTGACCGTCGGCATCTACCCGGGGCTGCGGGAACTGGCGGTCGACCTGCGCGCCAACGGCACATCGCTGGCGGTCGTGACCAGCAAGGGGCAGCATGAGACCGAGGCCCTTCTTGCCGACTTGGGCGTGCTCGAGCTCTTCGACGCTGCCGTCGGCGACGACGATGTCCGGCCCATCAAGCCGCATCCGGCGCCCGTCCTGGAAGCCTGCCGGCGCCTCGGCTGCGCCCCCGCGGACGCGGCCATGATTGGGGACACCCGCTTCGATATCCTGGCGGCGAAGGCGGCGGGGGCTATCGCCATCGGCATCCTGTGGGGAAACGGCTCGCGGGACAGCCTCGCCGAAGCGGGCGCCGACCACATTGTCGACTCGGTGCCTGCACTCCGGCGCGTGCTTCGCCGGCTCTAGAGGCTGTTTCACAACTGCCAGGGTGCCTGCGTCGTTTTCCGGGCTTCGCAATCCGGGCGAGGGCGGCCGCCGGCGGGCCGGCAGCCCGCCAAGGCCGCCGTCGCCTGGAGTGTGTGGCCGGAAAACGACCCGCATGGGCGGGCCGCTTTGCGGCGGATTCCGGCGTCAGCCGGGCCTCGGCGTGGCGCTGCCACGCAGTCGGCGAATCCTCCTAGCCTTCCTTGCAAACCGGCGCGCGCAGGTCTCCTGGAAGTTATGAAACAGCCTCTAGTTGTAGTGCCAGAAGATGCGCATCGTCACGGCGGCGACGCCGACGAGGGCGGCGAAGATGAGGACGACGGAGGGCGACAGCTTGAACGCCGAGTCCTCCTCCGCGTCGAAGTAGCGGATGAGGCCGGCAGCCGACTGGATGCCCGGGCCCTTGGTCTTCTGTGCCATGGAAGTTCCTAGTCTGGCCCCTTTCATGAACCCTTCGCACCGGCCGGCGCGGCCGCGCGGTGTGGGTTACGAAACGGGACCGGGCGGGGCCGCCGCAATAGGGCTGGCGCGCCAAAGGAGGGCAGCCCCCACGAGCAGAAGGAGGAATGCCACGGCGTGCAGCCAGCCCAAGGTCTCGTGCAAGAGAGCAGCCCCACCGAGCGCTCCAATGGTCGCCGTGGTCGCGATGTTCATGGCGCTCGTCCGGGCGGCGCCGACGCGTTGCAGCGCCGTGTAGAACAGCAGCGAGCTGCACGCAATCGACACCACGCCGAGGCCAGCCATCTCGAGTGCGGGCGTCGTGGTGGGCAGCGGGGGGCGAAGCGCCGCGATGGCCAGGAGGGCGCACGTCGCCCCGATGACCCCTTTCACGGCCACGAGTTGCGGCACGCGGTACGTCCCGACGAGGCTGGCACTCACGGCGTTGTCGATGCCCCACGATACGGCCGCGGCAAGCACGAGCGCGGCGCCGCGCAGCGTCGTCGCCGAAGCACCCTGCCCGGAGGCGAGCGCCACGGCACCCGCGGTGGCCAGCAGGAAAAGCAAGCCCAACGTGTCGCGGCCCGTGAAGCGCTCATGCAGGAACGCGAAGGCCAACGCGGCCGTGGCGACCATCTCGAGCGTGAGAAGCAGCCCGGCATCCGTCGCGGCCGTCTCCTGCAGGCCGAAGAACAGGAGCACGGGAGCGAGACCGCCGCCAAAGAAGCCCATGGCGAGGACCTTGCCGCGGTCGGCGCGCGCGATGCGCAGGCCGCGCAGGAACGGCGACAGGAAGGCCGCGGACGCCGCGTACAGCAACGCGGTCTTCCATGCGGCGTGCATGTCCAGCGGTTTGGCAAGCACGTTGACCGAGCCGTACAGGATGCCGGATCCGGCGCCCATCACGAGGCCTGAGAGGCGCCGGCCCTGCACGATTGGCGGACCCGCCTCGGCGGTATCAACCCACTGCTAGGCCACCCGGGACGTGATGCGACGACCTCTAGAGCCGTGCGACCTGGCCGCCCACGGCCGTCTTGACTTCCTGGGTGAGCGACACGACGTCGTCCATGAGCTTCCCTGTCTGCTCTTGCGCTTGCGGGCAGCCGCTTGCCGCGCCGCCGGACTGGATGCAGTCGAGCAGCGAGTCGGTCGTCGTCACGGTGTCCTGGAACACTTGCTGGACCTTCGCATGCAAGGGTTGCAGGGTGCCCGGTGGCAGGATGCGACGGCTCTCGTTCAACGCCGCCCGTGCCGCTTCCCTTGCGCCCGCCAGGTTGACGACGACGCCGTCCGGGTCGTTCTGCACGGCGCTGCAGGCGACACCGCTGAAGGACAGCGAGATGCTGAGAAGCGACGGCCGCACGGAGAGGTTGAGGTAGTTGTAGTACTCCCACTCGTTGTGGATGTTGATGATCGTCCCGGGGCGCGACGCGTACATGCCAGGGTACGGGCCGACCTCGTAGACGGACGTGTTCGAGGAGCCGCGCGGGACCAGCAGGAGGACGGCGGCCAGGAGCGCCGCGACGATGGCAAGAGCCACGATGGTGGCAAGTGCGGGATGCTCATGGTGCCAGGGTGCGCGGGAGGGCGGGGCTGGAGGCGTCGGAGGTCGCGCAGGCGGCGGGAACATGGAGCCCATGGGGCGGGGCGCCGGCAGGGCCGGTCGGGCTGGCTTGACGTGCGGGTCTGGAGCCATGCGACATCATCGGCGAGACGTGATTGAGGCTTGGCCTGAGATTCGCCGCGGGCCGAACGCGGACGTCAGAACTTGAGGTGCGGCGCCAATGGTGCCACGATGGCGTCGTCCTGGACGATTGCCGAGAACTCGGCCAGGCTGGCGGGGCGCTTCACCTTGATGTCAAGGGCGCGCTTGCGGCCGATGCCGGGGATCGCCTCCAGTTCCTTCATGCTGGCAGACGGGACGTGGAACGGGACGGGGATGCCGGTCAGGCTGCGGTAGCCGTGGTCGGTGACCATGATGTCAACGAAGCGGTCGATGCGCGTTTCGTACGGGATGCCGACGAGGAGGGCGTACGTTGCAATCTGGCGGCCGTACGTGATGCCGGGCTCCGTCTTCTCCAGGTAGACGTCCTTCAGGATGGTTCCCGTCGGCGCGACTTGGCGCAGGACATGGCGGTCGAACCCTTCGCGAACGGCCATCTTGTGCTTGATGAAGGTCGACTTCAGCTTCGGGTTGATGGTTTCCTTCTGGCCGCGGATTGGCAGAAGCTGGCGGATGTTGAGACGACGGATGCGCAGGCCCGACTTCTTCAGGTCCATGAGGAATTTCCAGTTGAGCTCGTACGTGAGGGCGGTCTCGCCGGGCAAGCCGTACAGGAGGTTCAGGCCGGGCAGGCAGTACGGCAAGCCGTTCGGTCCGCGCTCGCCAGACTCCTCGTTAAGGATGCGGATGGCGTCCATCGTCTGCTCCGGCGTGGCGTTGAGGTTGTTGGCCTCGAAGACCGCCGGGTCCGCCGACTCGAGCCCCATCGCCGCGATGTTGCCGTCCGTCCCGTGCTCGACGAGCAGGCGTGCGATGGCGCGGCCTTCCTCGGGGTGCGTCGCGAGGATGGCGGGATTGCAGTTGTCGATGTGCAGCACCTTGCGCTTCGGGGCCACGTCGTTGATCCCACGCAGGAGCTTCTCCGTCGCGGGCACGTTGGGCTTGGGTTCGTCCGTGAGGCCGACGCCGATGGCCTTGTACGTCCAGAAGCAGGACTGGCCGCCGAGGCGGAAATGACGGACGCCTGCCTCGTACAGCGTCTGCACTTCGCGGATGATGTCCTCCTCGTCGCGGTACCATGGCTTGGTCTTCGCGTCCTTGCAGAAGCCGCAGCCGCCCGACAGGTAGTGCACGCAGCCGAGGAAGGTGTCGATCTCCGCCATGAGGATGCCCGGCTGCATGTCCGGGTGCTGCGCCACGACGGGGGCGCCCGCCTGGGCGTGGCGGTTCCACTCATCGACGGTGCGGAAGCGGTTCACGACCGTCTTGCCCGCGAAGTGGTCGGCGATGGCCGCGTCGCCGTCGCGCGTGATGAAGTGGTCGACGTGGTCCTTCAGCGGGTTGACGCGCGTCGTGGCGTGGCCGCCGCCGTGGTCGGCAAAACCGAAGGCGGCGTTGGCGCCGAAAAGCATCGTGTCGCCGGAAAAGTCACGAAACAGTTCCGCCGTCTCGTCATGCGTGATCGGCCGCCCACGCAGGTACTTGCCGGGCACGACGCAGGAGGACAGCACGGCCAGCATGTCGCCCTTCAGCTCGAGCGGCTTGTTGCGCAATCCGTCGATCGTGTGGTACTCCACCTCGGCCCCCTGCGCCATGGCGGCGCCGGCGGCGTAGCGGGCTTGCGGAGAGATGTAGGGCGGAACGCCGAAGCACGACGGTTCGTCGACGTAGCCGTCGACGAGGACCAGTTTCGCCACGTGTGGCCCTCCCATCCCAGGCATTTGAGGGTTGCCGTCGTGGCCGGCCGCCCCCGCAGCTTCATGAGGCGCCAACCCTAGTCCGCCTTGCCATGCACCTGCGCACCTGCCCGGCCTGCCAGAACCGCTTCGCCAACGACACGCGCAAGAAGGTCAAGTGCCCGCGCTGCGGCCGCGGCGTGCAGCGCCCCGGGCGCGGGCTCGTTCGGGCGGCCCACATCACGGGCTGGGTCGTCGGCTCCTTCGTCCTACTGATGGGGATGTCGGGGTTCAGCCTGGCCGACAAATGCGCCCGCGGCGAGATGCCCGACAAGGGATGCCCGACCACCACGAGCGAATTTCGCACGATGGCCATCGGTTTCAGCGTCGCAGGCGGCGCCGCCATGGCCGGTCTCCTCGCCAGCCACCTTGTGCGCGGCGCCGGCCGCTACGTCCTCGCCGTCGCCGTCGGCCTCTCCCTCGTCGCACTGCTGGTCGTCGCGGTTGGCCCAGGCCTGCTGTCGTTCACCGGCGTTGGCGTGCTCCTCATGCTGGCGTTCGCGGCGGGGTTGGCAACCTCCGGCGGCCTTGCCATCGGCTCGCAAGTCACGTGGAACAAGGCGCAACTTCCGCCGGGGGCTTTGGGCGCCTGGGCCAAGCCTGGAGTCCCGCCCGCGGGGCCGCGCCCGCCAGTCCGACCCATGCAGCGGCCCGGCCCTCCGCAGCCGCCGCGCAAGCCGTACTAAGCGCCTGCCCAACCGCCGTTGCCGAAGCGCGCTCGGTGCGCAGTCTAGACTGGGGCGGTCGCCGGTGACGCGGTCCCTTGATGCTGGATTGCCGTCGTCCGGCCGACCGCCTGCAACACCTGTTCCACGGCCGCGGCTGGATTGGCGGGGTCAGCGCGGACGGTGGCATGCGGCACCCGGGCGCCGTCGATGTGCGCCTCGGCAGCCTTGAGCGCCTCGCCCCACTTGCGGCCGGGGCTCCACGGCGCGACGTACACGAGGCTGCCGACGAACTCGCGCTCCGCACCATACCGGGTGTACAGCGTGCCGCGCTCGATGTGGATTTCATGCTCACGCGCGTCGGCGACGGGCTCGTCCAGGTTGGCGCAGTGGACGATGGCCTGGCACTCGCACATTGCGGGCTCGATCGAACCGGCCAGCTTGACCTGACCGGGAAAGCACTCGACGCCCGCGACGCCGTGGAACGGGTCTTGCCCCGGCGCGACGCCGAAGGCCCGCACCTTGTGCCCCGCCGCGGCGAGGCCGGCGACCACGGCGCGGCCGAACGGGTTCAAGGCACCGGTGACGAGGACTCGCATCGCCGCTTGCACAGGGGGGCGGGGTTTGAGGTTTGCTGGTGCATTCCACAGAATCGCTCCGGTCGGGCATCCATCTTGATACCCGCAGATTGACCATGCCGGTTTGACACAACCTGCGTGTTCTGCTCCCAGTCCGTGCGATTGCAAGACGTGCAAGAGCCCACCAGGACGATGCCTGAACTCTCGGCGGAATCTGTGGATCCGTCGGGCGGCGCCTGCGCCAGCCACTCGTTCAAGCCGCCGCGCTAGACTCCTTAAGTGCGGCCCTGGGGCGTCTCGTGGTTGAGGTCTGTGCCATGCGCCCAACACTCCGCAACGCAAGCATCGCAGCCGCCGTCGTCCTTCTGACGGTATGCTGCCATGCGGCCGCCAAGCCTCCCGGCCCCGCTCCTGGAACGGACCCCGTCCACTACGCCCTCGGATACGCCCAAGGACAAGCGGGGCAAGCCACGGCCGACCCAGCCGGATACGCACAACAGCAAGCCACCCCCGAAGGGGTCGCCAACCAGACCGGCCAGGCGGGCTACATCGCCTGCTGGGAAGCCTACGAGGCCACCGGCCAGGACGCCCTCGGCGCGGTCTGCGACGGCTACTTCACGCCTCCCGGTGACGTCCAAGCCCCACCCCAGCCCGCCGAGAAGCAGAACGACACGGCGACGCAGGCAATCGCGAACGTCACCGACGGCGTGAAGGAACTGGCGAACACCACCCTCGACGCCGCGCAGAAGATCGTGCAGGACCCGGCCAACGCAACCTCGCAGCTCGACCGCATCGTGCGCGCCATCCAGGACTTCCTTGGTAGCCTGGCAACGACCGTGACGGACACCCTCTCCGCCATCCTCGGTGGTTTCGGCGACGTCGGCAAAGTCCTTGCGCGTACCATCACGGGCGCGGTCAAGTTCGTCCTCGGGCTGCTCGGTGGCCTCGGCCTTGGCATCGGCAAAGGCGCAAGCCTCGGCCTCGACGCCCTCGTCGCGTCGGCACGCGGCATCGCCGACGGTGTCGTCAACACGTCCAACGCCCTCGGCTCCGCCGCCCAGATCGTCGGCAACGCCGTCTCGACGGCCGTCGGCGCAGTGGCGAGCACGCTCGCCAACGCGGCTTCCGCGATTGGCGCCGCAGGCAACGCGGTCGGCCAGGCCATCGGCAAAGGCGCCGCGGCCACGGGCGACGGCTTCGTCGGCGCGACCCGCGCCTCGCTCGACGGACTCGGCGCCGCCGGCAAGGCCGCAAGCGGCGCGCTCGGCGCGGCGGCCAGCGCGACTCGCGACGCCTTGGGCGCGGCCGGCAAGGGGCTCGGCGACGGCGCCGCCGCCACGGCACGCGGCTTCGCCGATGGTGCGAGCTCCGCGGCCAAGGCAGTGGGCGACGGCCTCGCCGCGGCCGGCAAGGCAATCGGCGACGCCATCCACACCCTGCTGGGCGGCGGCGGCAGCGACGGCGGCTCTGCAGCCCCGAGCGCGCGGCCGACGGACCTTGCCCCCAAGCCGGACGCCTCTGGCCTCCTGGACAAGGTGACCGGAGCCCTGCCGGTCTGAGCCTGGTTTCCGCCTTTTCCCCTTTTTCAGTCCTTTTCTTGGGGCGTCGTTCGTCCACCAGGAGTACACTTCGACAAACCGACCATCGTGCTTATGTGGTCGCGCCCGGCTTTCGGAGTGTGTTGGAGAACCAGGTGCGCCGGTGGGCCTTGCCCCTCGGGCTGCTTTCATTGCTCGTGATTGTTCCGTACGCGGCAGCCCTCTCCGGTGACTTGAGCACCGCCGAGGACGCCGGCCAAGCCCTCCTTGACCACGCCGAAAGCCGCGTGTCGCGCATCGTTGGACCGGTGCCAGATCCGCAACTCGTCCCCGGTGACGGTTCCGGGTCGTCGGGCGGACAAAGCTCGCCGCACCCTGGGACCCAGCCGGGACCTGCACACCCCGACGTCGGGGCGCTTCTCGACCGCGTGCCGGCCGATGTCGTGTCCGCGGTGCCCCCCATCGTGGCCGACAACGCCGCCGCTCTCCTCAAGACCGCGCAGGCCAAGGCCGACGAAGTCTCCCACTCCATCCCGCCCCTGCCCGGCTCCGACGCCAGCGGCGACGAGGCGCAAGCCCAGGACGCAAGCGTCACCCCGCAGTCCCAGGCGGCCATCCCCGAAGGCTCGCTCCTTGTCGCCGGCTCGATCCTCGTCGTCGGCGCGACCGCGGCGGCGGCGACCTACGTCGTCCTCTGGCTTGCGGGTTCCTCCAGCACGCTGTCGGCCGGCGCCGCGACGCCCGAACTGCGCCGGCTCCTGCCGCTTGCCAGCCCGCTCTTTACGCGCTTCGAACGCGACACGGTCCTTGGCCACCCGCGCCGCGAACAGCTCTACGCCCGCATCCTCCAGGAGCCCGGCATCTCGTTGCAGGACCTGGGACGCGCAACCGGGCTGTCGCGCACGGCCGTCGTGCACCACTTGCGCCTGCTGGAGCAGCAGCACCTCATCATCTCGCGCCGCGTCGGCCGCAGCCGCCACTACTACGAGAACGGCGGCCGGTACGGGCACGACCAGAAGGAAGCATACGCCATCCTGCGCAACGACCGCAGCAAGGCCGTCGCCGAATTCATCCGCAACCACCCCGGGACGATGCAGAAGTCGCTGTGCGAGGCCCTGTCCATCCCGCCGTCCATCGCGCACTGGCACGTCCGCCGCCTCAGCGAAGGCGGCCTCGTCGAGACCATCCGCCAGGGCCGCGCGGTCGCCTACTTCCCAGGCGCCAGCATGGCCAGCGTGGTTGCGGGCTCGCACGTCGAAATGCCGGCCGCGGCGCCGACGGCGTAGGCACGGCTACTCGTTGGTTTCATCGTCATCGACGACCTTGATCTGCGCGTCCTCGTCGAGGACCCAGCCGCCCCGTGGTGGCGGCGGCCGCGTCGGTGCCTTTGCCTGGCCTGGCAATGCTCGGTCGAGTCCCAGGTAGAGGCCGCGGGTCGCCTGCTCGACGACGCGCTCGGTTGCCATGACGCCTTCGGCGACCTTGGCTGCCGTCGCGGCGACGGCGCGACCGCGTGGCGTGATGGTGCGCAGGCGTCCCATGAGGCGGAATGTGCGCCACAGGCCGCGCGCCGCGTAGAACGCGATGCCGATCCAGATGCCCGCGATGAGGTACGCCATGCGATGCGCAAACAGGTAGGCCACGGCGTTCTTGTCGTCGTGCAGGAACAGGTTCTGGCCGAAGGCGACGATGGCGTACGTCGCGGCGAGGAGGATGGCGGCCCACGGCGCGGCGTTGCGGCCCCGCAGCAGAAGGTGCGTGCGCTGCAGCGTCGTGTACGAGACGTACACCCAAGTTCCCAAGAGGACGAGGTAGACGAGGAGCGTGTCCAGGCCGCCTTCGAGCGCGATGAGATAGGATACGGCGTCCGCGAGGGCGCACGCGGCGAGGATGCCGGCGACGAACAGGTGCAGTTCGCGGATGACGAGGCCGCGCAGGTCCAGCCGGTTGACGAGGCGGATGAACCACCAGGAGGCGAGGATGGCGGACGTGATCATGGCGCCGATCCACAGTGTCGGGAGGTACAGGCCGCCGTGGCGCCACCAGACGGGCAGGGCCACGCAGACGGCGACGTCGAGGATGAGGGGAAGCGCCAGCCAACCACGCCGGCGATGGGGCAGCAACCGGTGGGCGTCGTAGATCATCTCCTCGAGCACGAAGACGAGGTTGAAGCCGGCCAGACCGAAGATGAGGAAGGCAAGCACGCGCGCCACGACGAACAGGTCATTGACGCGGCCTCCGCCGCCGAGCCACGCCGTCGATGCGTACAAGGTGAGGACGATGGCCGCCGCGATGGCGACCGAGCGGTGGCCGAGGCCGAGCCAGTAGCCCGGCGCCGCGATGAGGAAGGTGAGGGCGCCGATGGTGGCCAGGCGTTCCGTCATCTCGGCGTAGCCAGGGCGCGCGATGGGCAGCACCGCGAGTACGGCGAGGATGGACAGCCCGACGGCGGCCAGGATGGCGATGCCGCGGTCGCGGAAGGCGTGCGCGCTGCTCAGGCGCTTGCGCAGGGCGAGCGTCGAGGCGTGGATGTCGCCCAGGAGGGTGTGGGGCTCTGCCGGATGCGGCGGCGCCGTCGCGGGCGGCTGCGGCTGCACCGGTTCCGGCGGCTCGCTCAACGGGGAGCGAAGCACGTTTGGCGGCTTAAGAACGGGGCGGATGCGCGGCCGGTGCTGCGTCTCAGTACGTGTAGAAGCCGCGCCCCGTCTTGCGGCCGAGGTGGCCGGCCTGGACCTTCTGCACCAGGAGCGGGCAGGGGCGGTACTTGGGGTCGCCAAATCCGTCCTGCAGGACCTTGAGGATGGCGAGGCACGTGTCGAGGCCGATGAAATCGGCAAGCGCCAGGGGCCCCATCGGGTGGTTCATGCCGAGTCTCATGATGGCGTCGATGTCCTCCGGTGTGGCAACACCTTCGTTCAGGCAGAAGATGGCCTCGTTGATCATCGGCATGAGGACACGGTTCGAGATGAAACCAGGGAAGTCGCGGCAGCTGTGGACTTCCTTCCCCATCTTGCGGCCAGCGTCGACCACGGCGGCGAGGGTGGCGTCGGAGGTTTCGGCGCCGCGGATGACCTCGACGAGTTTCATAAGCGGCACGGGATTCATGAAATGCATGCCGATGAAGCGGTCGGGTCGCTTGGTCGCGGCGGCGAGCAGCGTGATGGGGATGCTTGACGTGTTGGAGGCGAGGATGCAGCCCGGCCCGACGATGCCGTCCAGATCGGCAAACAGTTTGCACTTCACGTCGGCGTTCTCGACGACGGCCTCGACCACGAGGTCGCAGTCGGAGAGCGCCTGGTTGTCGGTCGACGTCGTGATGCGGGCGCGGGCGGTCTTCGCGTCTGCGTCGGCGACGACCTTCTTCTCCACGAGTTTCGCCAGGCTTTTGTCGATGCCGGCGAGGCCCTTCTGGACGAACTCGGGCTTGAGGTCGACGAGGACGACGCGGTAGCCGGCTTGCGCGGCCACTTGGGCGATGCCGGCGCCCATCTGTCCCGCGCCGACGACGCCGACGGTCTGCACTGCCATGCTCGCGGCACGCTTGCGCCGTTCAAAAAGGCCCGTGGCCGTCACTTGCGCAGGATCAGGCGGTCGCGGCGGAACAGGCGCAGCGCCAAGGCAAAGAGTGCGGCGTCGACGACGACGAGGCCGGCCCCGACGATGAGGACGAACCAGGCGGGGCCGACGAATTGGTAGAAGCGCACGACGGCGCGGCCGGGATCCGTGTACGACAGGATCGTGTTGAGGAGACCCGGCAGCATGTAGAGGGGAAGGAGGATGAGGCCGAGGATCTGCGCCGCCGCCTTGACGGTCGCTGCCCGCATGCTCACCATCGCCCCGATGCTCGCGACGAGGATGCCGGCCAACGTCCCCAAGAGCGGCCCGGCAAGAAGTGCGCCCGCGTAGCCGAAGCCCGCGCCGCCCCATAGGACGAGGCATGCTGCGAACTGGAAGATGCTGAAGGCGACCGTGCTTGCGAGGATGAACAGCGCCGACGCGAGGATCTTGCCGGCGAGGATGGCGCGGTCTGGCAGCGGGCCTGCCAGCAGCGTCTCGAGCGTGTGGCGTTCGCGCTCGCCGGCAAAGCTGTCGACGACGAAGCCGATGGTCACGACGGCTCCCTGGTACGCCATGGCGATGACGCCGGTCAGGGCCACCATGGACACGAGGAAGGCGTCGCCTCCCAGGGATCGGGCTGCAGCGCCACGCAGGAGGTTCCCGAAGACGAAGGCGAAGAAGATCGGGGTCCCGATGCCGAGGATGCCGACGAAGAACAGGGCCCCCCAAGTCGAGCGCGACGGCCGCCCGCGGCGCAGGAACTGCTCGCGCCACTCCTTCCACACGACGGTGCCGACGTCGCTCATGGCGAAGCCTCCGCGGCGACGAGGGCGAGGAAGTCCTCTTCGAGGCTGGCCCGCACACGGCGGACCTCCTCCACGGCCATGCCCGCATCGATCATGGCCTTGACGATGGCGGGCAGCCGCGAACCGGGGGCCAGTGTCAGGCGGAGTGCTCCATCGACCGGCTCGACCGCCTCGATGTCCTTGCGCTTGCGTAATGCGGCCAGCCCGCGCGCGGGGAACGGGCCGCCAGTCACATCGACTTGCTCTTGCCGTCCCGTTCGCAGTTCGCCGGGCGGGCCGACGGCCAACAGGCGGCCGGCGCGGATGACCGCCACGCGGTCGCACACCTGCTCCGCCTCGTGCAGGTTGTGCGTCGTGAGGAAGATCGTCGTCTTGTCTTGCCGCACGAGTTCTGGAAGTTGGGCGCGCAGTGCGGCGGCGGCCTGGGGGTCATGCCCCGCCGTGGGCTCGTCGAGGAACACGATGGAGGGGCGGTGCATGAGGGTGCGCGCGATGGCGAGTTGCTGCTTCATGCCGCGGCTCCACGTGCCGACGTTGTCGTCGCGACGCTCCCACAGCCCGAGTTGGTCGAGGAGTTCACGGATGCGCTGGGCGCGGTCGGCAGCGTCCATGCGGTGCATGCGCCCGTGCAGGTCGAGGTTCTCGCGGGCGGACAGGCGCTCGTACAAGCCGTTGTGTTCGAGAAGGGCACCGCAGCGGCGCCGCACCTCGCCGGGCGCCGTGCCGACGTCGAAGCCGGCCACTTGGGCCGAGCCTGCAGTCGGGGCAACGATGCCCAGCAGCAGATGCAGCGTGGTGGTTTTTCCCGCGCCGTTTGGTCCCAGGAAACCGAAGATGCTTCCCTGCGGGACTTGCAGGTCGAGCCCTTCGACGGCCTTGACGTCGCCGAAGTGGCGGGCGAGGTGCCGTGCCTCGATGGCGTAGGGCACTACTTCTTCCCCTTCGCCTGCGCCAAGACCTTGGCTCGCGCCTTCTGGTAGCGCGTCTCCGACATGTCACCCTTGGCGCGGGCCTCGTCGAGGGACGCGAGGATGCCGTCGACCTCGGACCGGGAGGCCTGCTGGATATGGTCGCTGGGGAGCGGCACCTCGATGGCCTCCTTCTTGCGGACGGCGACGCCGAGGAGGGCGATCGCGACGGCGGGCAGCCACGTGTAGACGAGGATGGCGGGGTCCTTGGGTTCGCCCTGCATGAAGAACATGGCCAACCCGACGGCCGCGATGACGACGGCCAGTGGGATCGTGAACTTCAGAAGCGGATACTTTTGGCGCATCACGGCAAACGGCATGGACTCACTCGACTCCGCGATGCCCGCGCGCTTGAAAAGGGGGATGGCCCCGGCGCTGGGCGGCGTGTTCGTCTACAGCTGGTCGAGGATGGAGTCGCGATGGCTCTTCCACTCGGCGTCCGGGATGATTCCCTTGGCGCGCAGGTCGTCGAGCCGGGCGAGCCTGGACTCCGGCGAGGCGTCGACCCACGCGGGGTCATTTGGACCCACCGCGGACTGCCCGTCCATGCCCCCGCCGAGCTGGACGAGGCAGAGGACCGTTCCAAGAAGGCCCACGATCATAAGGACAACGCCGAAGGCCGCTGTGTACGGGGCCATGAAGACGCCGATTGCAAGGACGAGAAGACTGAGCACGAGGGCGGAGACGCTCAGGGACATGGGGACGGCCACCGCGGGCGTGGATATCAGCGTTCCACGTCCAAACAACTTCTTGGAGGTTGTATCTACTTGGGGACGCGCACTTGCATGCTCACGGCATTGCCGCCGCCGAGGCACAGCGTCGCGACACCGCGCCCGCCACCGCGGCGCTTGAGTTCGTGCGTGAGGGTCAGAAGCACGCGGGTTCCGGAGGCGCCAATCGGATGGCCGAGGGCGACGGCGCCGCCATTGACGTTGAAGCGGTCGTCCGGGATCTTGAGATCCTTCTGGACCGCGCAACTGGCCGAGGCGAAGGCCTCGTTGTGCTCGAACAAGTCGATGTCGGCGACGCTGCGGCCGGTCCGTGCCAACAGATTGCGCACACTCGCGATGGGCGCCTCCATGACCCACTCGGGTTTCGTCCCCGACGCGTCGTACCCCTCGATCTCCGCAAGGATTGGCAGGCCATGCGTGCGCGCATAGGCGGCGGATGCGACGACGACAGCCGCGGCGCCGTCGGAGATCTGGCTCGAGTTCCCGGCAGTCACCTGGCCGTCCGCGCGGAAGGACGGTTTGAGGTTGGCAAGGCCTGCCTCCGTCGTGTCGGGCCGGATGCCTTCGTCCAGGCGTACGACGAGGGGCGCACCTTTTCGTTGCGGGATGGAGACGGGGACAATCTCCGCGTCGAAGCGGCCGGCTTGCTGGGCGGCAAGCGCACGGCCATGGCTGCGCGCGGCGAGGCGGTCGGCGTCGGCGCGGTGCACGTGGAACCGTTCGGCGACAATCTCGCCGGTCTCGCCCATGTGGAACTGGTTGTAGTGGTCCCAGAGTCCGTCGTGCACCATGTGGTCGACGAGCTTGCCGTCGCCGAGGCGGATGCCGGAGCGCGAGCCGAGGAGCATGTGCGGTGCGTTCGTCATCGATTCCATGCCGCCGGCCACGACGAGGTCACGGTCGCCGGCCTTGATGGCCTGCGCGGCAAGCATGACGGCCTTGAGGGCGGACCCGCAGACCTTGTTGATGGTCACGGCCGGCACGGTGTCAGGCAGGCCGCCGCCGAGGGCAGCGGCACGCGCCGGGTTCTGTCCCAGGCCAGCCTGCAGGACGTTGCCGAGGATTGCCTCCTGGATGTCGCCGGGCTTGACGCCGGCGCGGCGGACGGCTTCGCGCACGACCACGGCCCCCGTCTGCGTGGCCGATAGGGGCGAAAGGGCGCCCTGGAAGCGGCCGATGGGCGTGCGGGCTCCGGCCACCAGGACGGGGTTCTCCACGGGCCTCCCGACAGGGGGCGGGATGAAAAGGCCGAGGGCGTGGGACCACCTCTTCCCGGTGAAGGACGTGGCCAGAAGGCTTTTCTGTCCCCTCCTGGCTGCAAGCACTGGGTCCAGGTCCATATGGATGAGCACTCTAGCATTTTCACGTCCAACCCCCGCAAGGTCCTCCTGGTCGCCTGTTTGGTGGGTTTGGCCGCCGTCGCCCTGCTCATGGCTGCCCCCAACGCGCACGCCGCCGTCACCTCGACGTCCATCACATCCGCCAGTGGCCCGCTGACCCGCATTACCATTGGCCAGGACCTCGGCTGCGAAGCCAACTACCTTGGCGACGCGTCGGACGAGTTCTTCCCGCCCAAGACGGACGGGGAACTCATGAACAACGTCGGCGACTGCGGCACCATGCTCATGGTCGACCCGCCGACGACGGGCACGTTCTTCGGCCCCGACTTCTCCATCAGCGGCCACGGCGGCACGGCTGCCGGCAAGGTGGACCAGCCCGTTCCCCACACCAACTATGTCTACACCAGCCAGAGCGCCGTAAGCGGCACGGGCGGCGGCTCGACCCCGTACAAGATTACCACGATCGTCGAGGCCGGGAAAGCCCACATCGTGCAGGACGACTTCTATTTCCTCGGCGACCAGTTCTGGTCCACCTCGACCACTATCACGAACACGGACTCGGGCACGCACAACTATCGCCTCTGGCGCGCGGCCGACTGTTACCTCGGCGACGACGACGAGGGGTACGGCTGGGCGGACCCGCCGGGCAACTACGCCAAGGTCGCCTGCACGGTGAACCCGTACAACCAGCCCAACGCCCGGTACGAGATGTTCACGCCGCTCACCCCGGGCTCGCACTACATGGAGGACCAGTACGACACCGTCTGGCAGACCATCGGTGCCCGCGCCGCCTTCCCCGACACCATCCATGCGTACGGCAAGCCGCCGTGCACGCAGCCGCCGGCGCCGCCGCCCAACCCGCCTTGCCCGAAGGAGGACAACGGCATGGGACTCAGCTGGGACTTCCAACTGAACGGGGGCGCCCAGTTCACCATCGCCGCAACGACGAAGTTCCAGCCTGACGCGCCGCCCAACATGCCGCCCACGGTGGGCATCCAGGTCACGATGGGCACGCCGACCTGCAAGGACTCGCACATCCAGTTCACCGCCATCGCGAGCGACCCGGACGGCAGCATTTCCTCGGTCGTCTGGGACTTCGGCGACGGCAAGACGGCGGAAGCCAGCTCGGCCTCGCACACCTACGCCGACGAGGGCGACTACACGGTCATCGTGACGGTCACCGACAACGGCAAGGCGAC
Source organism: bacterium (assembly GCA_040390065.1). Taxonomy (GTDB): domain Archaea; phylum Thermoplasmatota; class E2; order JACPAO01; family JAHFTW01; genus JAHFTW01. Next base: position 55,186 of record JAZJZE010000003.1, read on the forward strand.
AGCGTCCGCGACCCGCCAAGTGCACGCGCCGCCGGACACCAACTGCTGCCCCGAACTCAGCCCCGTCCCCGACCGCAGCGTCATGGAAGGACTGTCGTTCCGCTTCTTCCCGTACACGACGGACTGGGAGGGCGACTCCATGACGTACACGATGCAGACCGAGCTGCCCCATGGCGCGACCCTGGATGCATCGACCGGGTACTTCGCGTGGCGCACTCTTGGCGGAGATGCCGGCGATTACCAGATGACGCTGCACGTCACGGACAACCGCGACCACTCCAGCGAGCCCGCGCCGTGCCAGGACACCCAGAACTTCATCCTCAAGGTGACCCCCAAGCCGCCAAGCACGCCGATCACCGACTCCGACCGCGACGGCATCGACGACTCGGCCGACAATTGCCCGGGTGTGCCGAACCTCGACCAGGCCGACCGCGACCGCGACAACATCGGTGACGCCTGCCAAGGCGAAGCCGCGGCCACGACCACCTACACGCCGACCGAAGTCGGACCGAAGACGCCCACCGACCGCGACGGCGACGGCGTGCCTGATACGCAAGACCTGTGCCCCGGCATCGCCAACGGCGACCAGACCGACTTCGACCACGACCGCATCGGCGACGTGTGCGACGCCGACCTCGACGGCGACGGCATCATGCAGACCGGCGGACTCAGCGGCTCGTTCCACGACAACTGCCCGCTCGTCCCCAACCCGGACCAGACGGACACCGGCAACCTCGGCATCGGCGACAAGTGCCGCGGCTCGGCGGGCCAGCAGGCCGGAGCCGGCATCGGCGCGACCGACGGCCAACCCGCCGCCGACGGGGCGGCCTCCGTGGGCGCGCCTGCCAGCAAGAGCCCCATCCTCATGTTCGGCATCATCGTGGCCGTCGCCGCCGTGATCCTCACGGTCGGCGTCGTCATGTGGGGCGTCCGCCGCCGCGAGTAGGCATGCGCGGCCGCCGCCTCGTCGCCTGGCCGGGGCTGGCTCTGGCCGGCGTGGCGCTCGTTGCCGCGACGCTGCTCGCAGGCCACGCAAACGCAGCGGTGACCTCGTCGGACATCCTGAGCCCCGGCCCGATGACACGCATCACGATCGGCCAGGACCTGTCTTGCCAATCGGAGCACAGCAACGACCCGGCCTTGACGGGCGCGCCGCCGACGTGGGCGCAGTTCTACCCACCCCAGGAGCACCCCGGCGACTGCGGGACCTTCATCATGACGCTGCCAGCCGGCGTGTTCTACGGCTCCGACTTCGCAAGCCATGGCGGCTCGGACGCCAAGAATTGGGTCGGACCCGTGACGCCTTTCTCGTATGCCAGCCAGTCGCTTGCGGGCACGCAGGTCGTGACCGTGGCCGACGCGGGCCTTGCCCGCCTGGCCGAGACCAGCACGTACACGCTGGGCGACGAGGGTTGGGACACGGCGTTGGCTGTGAGCAACAACGACAACGTCGCGCACGACTACCGCATCTTCCGCGCTGGCGACTGCCGCATGGCGGGCGATGACGGCACCGGGTACGACAACGCATACGGCTTCCTGGCCACGGGCAAGGTCGCGTGTCGGAAGGACCCAGCGAAGACGCCGCCGCAGGGCGCCTACGTCATGTTCACCTGGCCGGCGGGATTCACCAACTGCCACTCCATGGAGGCGGAGCACACCACGCTGTGGAAGTGGGTCGCAACGCACGCCGCCTTCCCCGACACCGTGGACAACACCGAGGTCGACGCGGCCATGGGCTGGAGTTGCGACATCAATGTTCCGGCACACGCGACGATTGTCCTCGACTCGACGTTCGAGATCGCGCCACCCAACCAGCCGCCGCAGGTCCAGATCGTCTACGACAACTCGGTGCACACCTGCGAGGACTCGGACGTCCTCTTCACCGCACTCGTTGCCGACCCGGACGGCGACTCGGTCAGCGTGCACTGGACCTTCGGCGACTTGGCCACATCCGACTCCGTCACCGTGGGCCACACCTACAAGGACGACGGGAACTACGCAGTCAGCGCCACCGCCGACGACGGCCACGGCCACAAGGTGACGGCCAACGCCGTCGTGCATGCCTACGCGGACACGGACTGCTGCCCCGTCCTCGACCCACTTGGCGACCGCATCGTCATGGAGGGCCAGTTCATCCGCCTCGCACCGCACGCCACCGACATCGAGGGCGAAGCCCTCATGTTCACCGTCCTTCCAGCCGTCCCGCCCGGCGCCATCCTGGATTCCGCAAGCGGCGCCTTCGTTTGGCCCACGCAAGCCGGCGACGCCGGCTACTACCGCCTCACCCTGCAGGTCACCGATGGCAAGACGCACGACGACGCGTGCCGCGACATCCAATTCCTCCTGCGCATCCTGCCGCATCCCGCGAACACGCCGACCCTCGACTCGGACCAGGACGGCATCGACAACAGCGCCGACAACTGCCCAGGCATCCCCAACCTCGACCAGGCGGACCGCGACCGCGACGGCATCGGCGATGCCTGCGAAGGCCCCGAGACCGCGGCCGCCCCCGTGAGCCCGGTGGCTCCCGGACCCGTGACGCCGACTGACAAGGATGGCGACGGCATCGCGGACATCGTGGACGACTGCCCCGGCATCCCCGACCCCGATCAGACCGACTTCGACGGCGACCACATCGGCGACGTGTGCGACGCCGACCTCGACGGCGACGGCGTGCCACAAAGCGGCGGACTGCCTGGCTCGTTCCACGACGACTGCCCGCTCACGCCCAACCCGGACCAGCGGGACGACGGCGGCCTCGGCATCGGCAACGCGTGCCGGCCGGGCCTTGCGGTGAGGGATGGTGGCGGGGAGACGACGCCGGACTCCGGTGGGCTTGCCGCGCCGGCGACGCCCCTTCCGCTCTGGGTCTTCGGCGCCGTCGTGGCCATCGCGGCAGCGGGCGTGGCAACGGGCACCGTGCTTTGGGCTGTCCGCCGCCGCGTCTAGCCGCGCCCAACGCTTATGTAGGCGATGGCCTCACCGAAGGCGACGCCAGCCACGACTCCCCCTGGGGAGACGGGGCGCAGGTCGTTGAAAGATGAAGTCCCGGCCGCAAGGTCGGGATGAATGGAGACCACAACTATGGCAATGTTTGTTCGATTCGAGACCCCCAAGGAATTGGGGACGCAGATCTACGAGACCATCGAGAAGGCCCGCAGCACCGGCCGTGTCGCGAAGGGCGCCAACGAGGTCACGAAGCAAGTCGAGCGCGGTGTCGCGAAGTTCGTCGTGATGGCCGAGGATGTCACGCCCGAGGAGATCCTCGCGCACATCCCGCTTCTCTGCGAAGAGAAGGGCATCCCGTACGGCTACGTCCCGTCCAAGGCCGAGCTCGGCAACGCCGCAGGCCTGGCCGTCGGCACCGCCGCCGTCGCCATCGTCGACGCGGGCACCGCTGGCGAGGCCGTCGAGGACGTCGCCAAGAAGACGAGCGCCCTGAAGGCCGCGTAAGGAGGCCACACCATGGCTGACGACGCAAAGAAGGGCAAGCCCGAAAAGGGCGCAAAGGGCGACAAGCCCGAGAAGACGGAGAAGGGCGACAAGGGCAAGGGTGCCGAGCCGTCCGAACCGATCACGAAGCCCGCACTGCCCGAGCAGGGCGACACCGACGCATTCCCCAGCGAAGTCGTCGAGGTCGTCTCGCGCGGCGGCATGACGGGCGAAGTCACACTCTGCAAGGTCCGCGTCCTCGCGGGCCGCGACAAGGGCCGCATCATCGCCCGCAACGTCATGGGACCCGTCCAGCTGGGCGACACCTTGATGCTGCGTGAGACGGAGCGCGAAGCCCGCACGATGGGCGCCGGCGGGAGGAAGAAGACATGACCAACTGCACGTTCTGCGGGTCGGCCATCGAAGCCGGCACCGGCAAGATGTACGTGAAGCGCGACGGCACGGTCCTGCACTTCGACCGCGCCAAGTGCCAGCGCAACATGGTCGAGCTCGGCCGCGTCAACCGGCACGTCCGCTGGACCCGCGCTGCCGACGAGCACAAGAGCGAGCGCGTCCAGACGCCGGCCAACAAGCCGGCCGCCCCCAAGGCCAAGGCCGCGAAGCCCGCGGCCAAGCCGGCGGCCAAGGCCGAAGCGAAGACCGCGTAGCCCGACGCGAATCCCTTTCCCTCTCCTTCTCCTCGTTTTTTTTTGCGCTTCACGTGACTGACAGGCAGTCCGGTGGATTGCCGTCGACGCCCCGCAGGGGATCCGGCCAGACGCCCAGGTTGCGGACGGTCAGGGTCTCGTCGACGTCGAGGGCCAGGTCTGTGCCATCATTTTGGCCGTGGTGCCACACGTAGCTGAAGTGGAATGCCCGCGCATCGCCTGGGGCCACCGCCACGCCATCCAGCGTCACGATGCCCGCCGCGAAGCCCAGGGTGGCATGCCCACTGGTCGCGTCGTTGCCGAGCGCGAGGGTCGTCGCCGCCGCGGGTGTGGACAGGTCGAGGGCATAGTGGCGGGGGCTGTGGGGTTGGTCGGGGCCGCGTTCCTGGGACAGGAGGACGACGGTGGCATTCTGCTTGAACTGGCGGAAGGCGGCGTCGCCCTGTCCACCGATGTAGTAGTACGGGACCGTCACGGTGCGCGCGCTGCGGTCGAGCGTGATGATGTCGTCGGCCATGCAGTGGTACCAAGGCGACGGCGCCGGCGGGGACCAGGCCGTCCCGTTGTCGGCCTCCGTGATGGCAAACGTGCTTTCCAGGACGATGACGGGCAGCGATCCGGGTTCCAACGCGGCCGGCGTGGACGGCCCGGTGGCTGGAGTGGCGCAGCCGGCGGCAAGGGCGGCCAGAAGGACGACGGCAAGCAGCGCGGGGCGGACGCCCATGCATTGCCCACCGTCTTGGCGTTCTTGGACTTCACCTTCCGCGTCGCACCGGCCGCCCACCCTTCCACGTGAAGTGCCCACGCACATTTCTTGAGGCGGTGCATGCATCGGACGGCGTGGCCCTCACGCCATCCACCATGGTCGCACTCGGCTCCCCGGCGCCGGACTTCGCGTTGCCCGACACGGACGGCAAGACGGTGCGGCGGCGCGACTATGCCGGCCGACCAATCCTCGTCATCTTCCTGTGCAACCACTGCCCCTACGTCAAGCACGTCGCCAACGACTTGGCGCAGGTGGCCACGAAGTACATGCAGAAGGGCGTCGCTGTCGTCGGCGTCAGTTCCAACGACGTGGCCAACTACCCCGAGGATTCGCCGCAGAACATGCGCATCGAGAAACGCGACCGCGGCTACGCCTTCCCGTACCTCTTCGACGAATCCCAGGAGGTCGCCCGCGCCTACCACGCGGCATGCACGCCCGACTTCTTCCTCTACGACAACAACCACCGGCTCGTCTACCGTGGCCAGTTCGACGACTCGCGGCCCGGCAACGGCAAACCCATCACGGGATTGGACTTGACGCTCGCCGTCGAAGCGCTCGTCACGGGAAAGCCCCCCATCGCGACGCAGAAGCCCAGCATGGGATGCAACATCAAGTGGAAGCCGCTGGCGCGGACGATCCCGTCCTAATCCACGATTGCCGCCGCGCGTCAACAGATGCAACAGATCAAACCGATACGAAGCCGCGCATCGGTTCCAGCGGCGTTGTCCGTTGATGGCGGCAGGGCGTGGAGGGTTAAGGGACCCCAATGCTTCGCCGGCGCATGGCGACACCGCACGCCGGCATCGCAGTCTCCCGCATGGGCCGATGGGCGCAGCGCAACCCGTCCAAGTTCCGCCACATGCTGAACTGGTACCCTTGCTACCGCGGCACCGGTGGCCACGTCACCTTCATCGCCGCCGACTGGTCGGAGATGCGCATCCGCCTCAAGCTCAACCGGCGCACCAAGAACTACGTCGGCTCCATCTTCGGCGGCTCGCTGTACGGTTGCGTCGACCCGATGTTCATGTTCATGCTCATGCACCGCCTCGGCCCCGGTTACACGGCGTGGGACAAGGCGGCCTCGATCCGCTTCCGCAAGCCGGGCAAGACCACGCTCTTCGCCTCGTGCAAGATGCCGGACGACGAAGTCGCCAACGTGAAGCGGCTGCTGGAGACGGCAGAGAAGGTCGACCGCACCTACACCGTCGAACTCGTGGACGCGGCCGGCGTCGTGCACGCGTCGGTGGAGAAGGTCGTGAACATCCGGCGCAATCCATGACCGGCGCTTCGCCCGACGCCCCCGCCAATCAACCGAGGCAACAGACGCAGCCGACGACGTTGCGACCCTTCGGTTGTGTCGGTTGCATCGGTTGACCGTCGGGCGCATGTCAGGGGCCAACCAATCATGACTGCAATCCTGTTGACGACGTGAAACGGGCTATGACGTGCCCTTCGCAGACCTTAGCCTTTCCGGCCTCCGAAATCGGCACCTCTTTCATGGCGGGACATCATCGATTCGCGATGGTCAGCATGAAGGGGGCCGCCTTCGTCCTTGGCGGCTTGGGCTTGGCCCTCTTCGCAAGCGGCTTCGTCGTCGCCTTGACCGCGCATCCGCCGTGTGCCAGCGACGCCTGCCCGCCGTGCCCGTCGAGGTTCCCGAACCAGCCCTGCTGGGACACGAAGCCGGTCACGACGAACATGACGTTCCTGTGGATCGGCGGACTCATCCTGGAGTTCGCGGCCGTCGTCTTCCTGTACCTGCATTTTCGCGACACGAAGCGCCGTGCGGGACGCCGACCAGGACCCCCCCGGGCGCAGGCCGTCGGCACGCAAGTCAGCGTGACCCAGCGCCAGGCGCCCCGCCGCCGTTGAATCACATCAGTGGCGGGACGTCGCCGGCCATCTCGCGCACCGTCATCGGCTTGCCCTCGCCGCCCCGCAAGCCCGCCGTGCTCGTCGGCTTCTTGGCGTAGCGGTCGTCCACGCGCAGCACCTGGATCGCCATCTCGACGGCTCCGACGAGGGCGACGCGTACGCATAGGGCTGGATCGACGATGCCTGCCGCGTCGGGCGGAAGCCGCATGGCGAGCGGGTCGAGGCCAAGGTTACGCACCAGGGCATCGGCCACGGCGTCGAGCGCGTCGGCTGCCGCACGCATGCCGAGCGGGGACTTCCCCGGCGCTGCATCGGCCGCGCTGCGCAAGGACTTCGCGAGCACGCGCTGCCAACGGCCGCCGCCGGGGACCGCTTCCGGCTCGCGCAGCCAGGCCCCCGCGCAGCGCAGCAAACGCTCGCCGTCGTCGCGCGCCTGCGCCTTGGCCAACTCGTTCTCGGCGGGCATGAGCAACGTCGCCGACGGGCCCTTGCCGACGAGCAACCAGCCTCCAAGGCGGCGGTCACGCTTCTCGAGCTTGCCCTTGCCGAGGTCGGCCCTCTGCGCGTGCGCCAGGCGCGCGACGGGCTGCGCCGACACCGCACGTTCGATGCGCTGCATGGCGGACGCGGGGGCATCGTTCCAGACGAAGATGCCGGCGCTCTCGCACATGTCGGCAAGGCCTGCCTCGACCTCGCGGTGGCACACGACGAGGCCGACCCCAAGCCCTTGGAGATGCCCAAGCGCTTCGGCCCGCATCGCGTCCTCGTTGGCGGACCACACGCCGAGCGTGTGTTTGGCCGTCATCTTGTACGACATGCCTTCCTTGAACGTGCCAGGCCGCCAGTCGTCGCTCAGAAGAAGCACGCGGACCTCCCCGGTCGGCGGGGCGCGCGGGATGCGCTGCGGCCGGACCAGTACGCCGGGCAACCATGATGCCGAAGCGCCTTCTGCCACGACGTCGATGGCATCCAAAGGCAGCGTGTCGCGTCCCTTCCCCAAGCGCTGCAGGCCTTCAGCGACGAGGGCTGCAAGGCCCGGCTGGCCCGGGACGACGCCCTTGAGGGAGTCGGCGGCCGGGTCAGGCGCCGCGATGGACGAAAGGGTGGCGCGCGCCTGGCGCAGTGCGAGAGAATACCCGTCGAGGTAGGCTGCGGCAGGAACGCCGCCTTCGATGCCATTGCAGGCGTTGCGGATCATCCGCGCGGCCAGCAAGAGTGACGCGGTGGCCTGGTCCCCGGCGTGTTCCTGAACGGCGCCCGCAAGGTCGGCGTAGGGCTGCACGTCCGGGTCTGCCGGTGCGACTTCGCGCAGCGCGCTGGCGCCGGACGCCAGGACGCGCACCGACCCGTCGGACTGCTGGATGGCCTTGGCCAACCCGCGCGGCCCGTAGCAGGGCTCGGCGAACTCGAGGACCGCTTCCGCCGCGAGGCGGACGCGTGCGCGCAGGCTGAACGTGCCCTCGCCTTCGCGCGCCTCCTCCATGCGGCGGCGACCCCGGTTGGCGCCTTAACGCCGACGGCCGGCAGGCTGTGTTTCTCCTGGAGGAATTGCCCACAGGTTTTAAGCCGGGGCAACTTCGCGGCCCCAATGAGTTCCCTCCTGGACACGGTCGCGTCCGCCGTGGACCGGTCCTGGCCCTGGTTCGTCGCCCTGGGAACCTTCGTGCTCGTCGTCGTGGCCATCCGCACATTGTGGCGGATGCAGGCGCGACACCATGTCGCGGAGCCTCGCGGCAAGGCCAAGGTCATCGTGGCCATCGTGGCGTCTCTGCTGCTCGGCTTCGGCGGCTACTACGAATTCGCCAAGTGGCAGGACGCGTCGCACGAGGGCATGCATGACACGCTCATCACGGCCCTCAACAAGACGATCGGCGAGGGCAAGTATCTCGACAACGCCCACACGATCGAGAAGCGGCCAGGCACCATCGCGTCCGCCATCGTCAAGCTCGAAGGATACAACGCGACGCTCGCCGGGATGGCCCCCACCGATCCAGCGTACCCGGACGCGATGGCCAACAAGACGACCACGTGGCTGGCGCTCAACCAGAGCCGGACCGACTTGCGCGACGCCCAGGTCCAACTGCGCATGTTGACGCCGAACCACATCCTCTGGCACAAGGTGCTACCTCTGCTCCTCGACCACCGCGACGACGAGGCCGAGGACGTCATCGTGCGCTCGGTCTCCACCGCCACCATCACCGACCCCGACGTGCTCGGGCCCCTCGGCGGCGACGACAGCCCGTGCGCCCGCGACGCGCAGGGCCACTGCTCCTTGCCGCTGCAACCGGCCATCATCGTCAACTCCTACGTCGACCTGCACGGCAACCAGGTGCCCTACTCGCTGGACGGGCCGCGCGTCTTCGAGAACCAGCGCGAGTTCAACGCGCAGATGGACCTGCACCTGCGGTGGTTCGTCTACCCAGGCCTGACCGGATTGTTCCTGGCGCCCTTCGCCTTCACCGGCGGCCACATCCTCAACAAGTCCTACGAGCCGTCGACGACGGTCGGCTTCAAGAAGTACCCCGGCAAGGCGGCCGGCTTCTTCCTGCTGGCCATGGCGGGGGCCGGTATGCTCAGCATCCCGACGCCGCTGTTCAAGGCGCCGCCGCTGGACATGTTCGGCATCTTCGCCATCCCGTTTGCCGCCTGGGTGCTGCGCGACTTGCACACCCGCAGCCTCGAAGGCCAGATCGCACTCTAGCATTGCGCAGAATCCGTCCGGTCGGTCATCGATCTGAGGCGGGCATTTCGCCGATTCCCTCCGGTCGGTCATCGATCTGGATGCCCCGCAGATTGACCAAACCCGCCTGACACAATCGGCGGAATCGGTTCCCCGTCCGTGCGATTGCAAGACGTGCAAGAGCCCACCAGGACGATGCCCGAGATCGCAGCGGAATCTGTGGACGAAGGGGGCGCCAACCAGACCTGGTTCAACTCGAAACCCGTTTATCCCTGGTGCGGCGTGATTGAAGCATGTTCCGGGCCCAGGTCGCCGACTTCTACCGGGCGAAGGGCTACCAGGTCCGGGAGAATCCGCGCGTGCGGGGCCAATCCGAATCCATCTACGCCGTCGAGATGGTGGCCGAAGGCCCGCTTGGCGCGCTCCTCATCTCATTCGGCGACGCCGGCGGCGTGGATGCCATCGAGGTCAGCCGTGTGCGCACACTCGCGCGCGACATCGGCGCAACGCCCGTGATTGCCGCGCCGGAGATCACGCCCGACCTGCGCCGCATGGCCGCCCAGTTCGCCGTCGTCGTCGTGGACCAGGCCACGCTGGCGCAGCCCGACGACGTCGTTGCCCGCGTGCCGATGAGCAATGCCGACGACCTGCGCCGCGACCTCGACGCCCACCCGTGGCCGGCGTCCGGTCGCGCCCGGCCCGACGAGCCCGCCGCCATGGATCCGCAGGACGTCGACGTCCTCCTCTCCCAACTCGGAAGTTCGCGGCCCGTCGAGAAGCCCCGCGGCGATGGCTCAGGTCTGTGGAAGCGTACCGTGTCAAGGCCCCCCGCGGCGCGGCTGCCGAGCCCCGACGCTCCCATGCCGGCGACCTCCGTGCCGCCAGCAGCTGCGGCGCCCGTCGTCACGGCGCCAGCGACGCCCACGCGCAAGTTCAACTGGCTCACGCAAGGGGTTGCCGACGTCGCCCCGGCGCAATCCGACGGCCCGACGCTGGAAGACATGATGCCGCGACCCGTGGCAACCGAGCCTGCGCCCATCGAGGTCGACGAAGCGCTCCTGACCCACGAGGCGACCATTGCGGCTCGCCGCTCGACGATCCTTGAACGTGTCGGGGACGTGGCCGGCGACATCCGCGAACGCGCTGCCGAGACGGACCGCACCGCCCTCGTCAAGTTCGGACTGTTTGTCCTAGGCGGCGCCGTCGCGTTGTTCCTCGTCATCCGCTGGCTGACCTAGTGCAGGGGCCGGGCGTTTCAGGATGGCCATGCGGTCGAGGCCCGCGGCCCCGATCTGGCCGGAGAGTTCCTTCTGCATCAGGCCGACTGCCCAGTCGCGGAAGCGGTCCGACATGGCGTAGGCCTCGCACGGTTGCACGTCCGGGGGCAGCACGTCGCCGGGTTTCCGCCGCATGACGCGGTCCTCGTAGCCGGCGCAGCGAGGACAATGGGTTCCCGGCACGACGCGACGAGTGCTTGCCGCCATTTGGTTGCTGGCTTTCACCACGGCTGTCCCGCAAGGGCCTTCGCTGCTTGCGAGAGAAGAACGGTCATGCAACTGTCGGTTTTCCTGGCCATCTCGGCCGCCGCCATCCTCGCGTTCCTTCCGACGTTGACCTGGTAGGCCTACACCGGCGTCGTTTGCGTAGCCGGCCAGGCGCGGGCAACGCGTTGCAAATGCACGCCGCTTACGACCACCCAAAGCAGGTACGCGGCGATGAGGAACCTCTCCATGACGCCCTCGTAGGGAGCTGCCGCCGGCGGGCCGACGACGGGGACGAGGTGCGCCACGAAGGCACCCACCGCAAGCCAAGTGGTGAAGGTCGACGCGCGCCCGACCAAGCGCCAGCGGGGGTCGCGACGGAAGGCCCGCGAGAAGACGACGAAGGCGATGAGGATGAGGAGGAAGGACGAACCGGCGAGGATGAAGTGGATCCAACCCGATGGCGTCGAGGGCACGAGCGTCCGGTCCGTGTGGAAGACCCCGAGAAGGCCAATCTGCGGTCCCGCGACGACGAGCAGACGGCATGCGCGCCGCTTGCCCTGTCCGGGCACGACGGTGCGGTGAAGCGCCCACGCCAACAAGACGAGGCCGAACCCAACCAGGATGAAGGCCGCGTCGAGGAGAGCGCCGTTCTGGCCGAGAGCGAGTTCGCTCACGGGGCGGGACGAGGCCGCCGGGCCCTGGACGGCGTTCTCGAAGACGGTGGCGGCAACGAAGAGCGCCACGGCCGACAGGACGAACCACGAGGTGGCCTGGAGGCGAATGGTTGCGGCCACCTTCACGAGGCGGAGGGTGCCTTGCCAGGATAAACGGCCGACGGTCGGGGACGCCAAGATTGTCCCTGTTGGGGCGAATGATTTCACGCAACCGGAACGAACCCTATTCAAACCCTCCATCCCTGGAGAGCATGGGATGCCATGGATGAACGGGGAGACCTCCTGATGGTGAGCGCGAGCCAGAAGGCCAAAGCCGCGGATGCGACCGAGAAGCCGTCGAAGGCCAAGGCGCCGATTGCCGAATCCCTGGCGCTTACACAGAAGGAGATCTCCGTCGCCGAGTTCTTCGAGCGCAACCGCCAGATCCTCGGTTTCGACTCGCCCATCAAGGCGCTCATCACCGCCATCAAGGAGGCAACCGACAACTCCCTCGACGCCTGCGAGGAGGCGGGCCTCCTGCCGGACATCGAGGTCACGGTCAACAAGACGAACCACCCTGACGAGTTGCAGGTCGTCGTCGAGGACAACGGCCCCGGCATCGTGAAACGACAGATGCCCAACATCTTCGCGCGCCTGCTGTACGGCTCGCGCTTCCACGCCATCCGCCAGAGCCGCGGCCAGCAGGGCATCGGCATCTCCGCCGTCGTCCTCTACAGCCAACTCACTGCTGGCCACCACGCTGTCGTCACGTCCAAGATCGGCGTCGGGCACCCCGCCGTCCGCATGGAACTGGGGATGAACACCAAGAAGAACGAGCCGGAGATCTACGCCACGGAGATGGACGAGGCATGGACGAAACCGCACGGCACGCGCATCTCCGTCCAGATCAAGGCCAAGTTCCAGGGCGGCCGCCAGAGCGCCTTCGAGTTCCTGCGCAGCACGTCCATCGTCAACCCCCACGCGCGCATCACCTTCACGGACCCCAACGGCGAGCGCACCGTCTTCGAGCGCGTCAGCGACGAAGTGCCGGCCAAGACGCAGGAGATCAAGCCTCACCCGTACGGCACCGAACTCGGGACGCTCCTGGCGATGGCGGCGAACGCCAAGCAGCGCAAACTCAGCACGTTCCTGCAGGAGGAGTTCTCCTCCGTCGGCTCCGACACGGCGAAGAAGATCCTCGATGCCGCCGACCTCTCCAACGTCGACCCGAAGGAATTGTCACGCGAGGAGGCCCGGCGCCTGCACGAGTCCCTGCCCAAGGTCAAGATCATGGCCCCGCCGACGAACTGCCTCTCCCCCATCGGCGAGCAGCTGGTGCGCCGCGGCCTCAAGGTGCAGACGCAGGACGTGAGCCCCGAATACATCACGACCGTGACGCGCCCGCCAGCCGTGTGGGGCGGCCATCCGTTCCAAGTCGAAGTCGGCATCGTCTACGGCGGCACGCTGCCGGCCGATACGGAAGTGCGGATCCTGCGCTTTGCCAATCGCGTCCCGCTCCTCTACCAAGGCGGCGGCTGCGCGAGCACGGTCGCCGTGCAGGACGTCGATTGGCGCAGGTACGGACTGGAGCAACGCAGCGGCAAGGGGATGCCGAGCGGCCCCGCCATCGTCGCGGTCCACGTCGCCAGCACGAAGGTCCCGTTCACCTCGGAGGCCAAGGAGGCCATCGCCCCGATGGACGAGATCAGCAAGGAGATCAAGCTCGCCTTGCAGGAAGCGGCCCGTGGCCTTGGCCGGCACCTGGCGAAGAAGGCAAAGCGTGCAAAGGTCTCGGAGAAGTTCAAGCTCGTCACCCAGATCCTGCCGCAGATCAACAAGAAGGCCGCGTCGGTGCTGGGGAAGCCCGAAGTCGACCTGGCCGCCATCGTCTGCAAGATCATGGACGTCGTCTGGGTCGAGGACCCGGTCGTCGAATACGAGAAGCTCGAAGGCCAGATGCTGGCTCCGCTTCCGGCCAAGCCCCAGAACGAGACGGCAGCAGCCGCGGCCGACGTCCCCGACGCCGCGCCCACCAAGAAGGCCAAGCCGGATGCCAAGGCTGACGTGAAGAAGGGCAAGAAGGCCGCCACGTTGGACTCCTTCGAGCCCGACCTGCCGGCCGCGGACGCAACCCCAGCATCGCCGGCAGAAGCACCCAAACCGCGCCAGGCCTTCCTCGGCAAGGCCGGCATCGCCATGACGAACTACATGATGGGCAGCAAGAAGTTCCGCTTCTTCGTCGTCCTGCCCGACCGGAGCGTCTTCGTGTCCGCCGAGCCCAAGCCGAAGCATGTCAAGGAACGCTACATCGAGTGGGAGATCCCGCCGCTCAAGCCGACGGAGAAGACGACCGTGAAGTTCCAGATCGCGGGCGTCGACAAGGGGGGCCTCGACGACGTCGAGACCTTTGCTCAGGGCATCCACGAGACGCACATCGTGGGAGCCGACCCGTGGCACGGAGATGAAGGAGGCGAATCCTGATGGCATCCAAGAACAGCCCCGAACCAGGAAAGCGCGACACGAAGGCCGTGCGCGAAGCCTCCGCCACGAAGGCTCTCGACGGCATCGCCGGAACCATCTACACGCATCTCAAGTCGGCCAGCATCCCCGAAGTGCAGGTCTCGAGCCGCAACAAGGGCAACATCGTCTGGGACACCAAGCACTCCGTCTGGAAGTACGGCAAGGAAATGACGACGCGCTCGGCGAAGTCCCTCGACGGCGCCTACATGCTGCTGCGCACGATGTACCTCACGGATTTCATCAAGCAGATGATCGGCGAGAACAAGTCCTCCACGCTGCGTGAGATGTACTACATCAGCGAGGGCTGGGACCTCGCGAAATTCCACAGCCAGGACGAATCCGACTTGCTGGCAGAGGACTTGGAGGTCATGACCGGCTCGATGCGCGAGGACTTCAAACTGCGGCCCGAGGAGAACGGCGCCGCCATGATGGGCGACTTGCGCGTCGTCGAGACCACCCGCAACGGAGAGAAGCGCACGATGCACTGTGCCGACGACGTGGGCGACGCCGGCTACAACATCCCCTACAACGTCGAGCCCGACCGGTTGGCCTTCAAGGACGTCAACACCGATTTCGTCGTCGCCATCGAGACCGGCGGCATGTTCGCGCGCCTCGTGGAGAACGGCTTCGACACGAAGTACAACTGCACCCTGGTACACCTCAAGGGCCAGCCGGCGCGCAGCACGCGTCGCCTCATCAAGCGCCTCAACGAGGAATGCGCCCAACCCGTCGTCGTCTTCACCGACGGCGACCCCTGGTCCTTCCGCATCTTCGCGAGCGTCGCATACGGCGCCATCAAGACGGCCCACATCTCGGAATACCTGGCAACGCCCACGGCGCAATTCCTCGGCGTCACCCCGTCGGACATCATCAACTACGACCTGCCGACGGACAAACTCACGGAGCAGGACGTCGACGCCCTCAAGGCGGAACTCGACGACCCACGGTTCGAGGACGACTACTGGAAGGGCGAAATCAACCTGCAACTGGAGATGCAGAAGAAGTCCGAACAGCAGGCGCTCGCCAAGTACGGCCTGAACTTCGTGACGGACACGTACCTGCCTGAGAAACTGCAGGCGATGGGGATCCTGAAGTAGCCCGGACCCGGGCCGGCAAATGTCCGAATTCACCCGGGTCACGAAAGTAACCTTCCGTCGCATCAGCACATCCCCATCCATGGCGCACAAGCCAGAACTCGTGACGACCGGCACGGTCGGTCGCGCCCTCAAGATGCACGTCCCGAAATGCATTGCCGCACGGCTGCGCATTCCCAACGGCGGCGGCGTCGGGTTCCTCATCAACGACCATGGGGACATCGTCATGCGCCGCCTCCCCGACGTCCGGCCGCGCCGGCATCCCTAATCAGGTGGTGGTTCGAGGATTTGTGAGGTGCCGGCCGAGATCCCTTTCGTCGCGTTGGTGACAAGAACCCGAAAAGTTACTTTCCCAATCCAGGTGCCCGCGCGCGCCGCCGACGCGCCGTTTACACCGCTTCGGCGCACGCCGGGCAGCGCGTCGCGCCTTCCTCGTCCGACGGCCGCCATTGGGCGCCGCAGCGGGGGCAATCCCGTAGTTGCTGCTGCGGCGACGCGAGGGGACGCCATCCGTTCAGGAAAGGCCAAGCCGCAAGGACGCACACCATGAGGATTGCTGGCACCCACATCGCAAGGGGCATGGGCGCGCCGCTTGCCACCTCGTAGGCCGTGAGCCCGACGACTGCGGCCGCCAGGATGACGAGGAACCAGGTTGCCTCCCGCAGCGTGATGTGCACGCTTAGGGCTTGACGGCCGTGCTTTTCCCCTTTATGGTAAGACGCCCACCCTCAGGCGGCGTTCCGGCGGGCCTTTGGGAAGGCGCCGCAGCGGATGCAGAACGCCACACGGGGCACCACTTTCCACAGGCTGCCACACGATTGGCATGCGGTGAGACGGCGGCCCCCGTCTGCATTGGCCTGCAGCCCCCCCAGAATGGGGTACAGCATGAGGAAGGAGACGAACATCAGGGCCGGAGCGATCGTCATGGCACTGACGTGGCGGGTCAGCTGGAACTCCCCGACGACGGCGCCGATGGCCGCCACCGCGAGGAGGATGAGGAGGGTCAAGACGAGGCCGGGCTTGAGCCGGCGAGCCGATTTTTCTTCCATGTCAAGCGCTTGCTCGGCGGACCTGGTAGTTAAGCCGACTAGGGCAAGACTTGAAACCTGGACGTGAAACGGCCGCAAACCCTGCGCCCGTGGCCACCCTTGCATCAGATGGCAAACACCGAATCGCTTTTGTAGAAGCAGAAACCATCGAAGGGTGCGATGACCGTGACACGGGCCGACCTCATCGGGACGGTGAGCCAGACCTTGGCCCGGGCAGGTTTCGTCGTGAGCGAACGCTGCGACCTGCGGCCCGTCAGCTTCGACCTCGTCGCCCGGCGCGACAAGGACCTTCTCATGGTCAAGGTCCTCGCCAACGTCGACGCCCTGTCCGATGCCATCGCGCACGAGGTCAAACTCCTGTGCAAGTTCCTGCACGCCCGTCCGCTTCTCGTCGGTCTGCGCGCGGGCACTGGGCCGCTGGAGCACGGCGTCGTCTACTGCCGCCACGACATCCCCATCATGACGCCCGAGACCTTGCAGGAGTACCTGCACGACGCGGCGCCCATGGTGTTCGCGGCACCGGGCGGATTCTACGTCCGCCTCGACGCCGAAGCCCTGCGCGCGGCCCGCGAAGCCGCCCAACTGAGCCTTGGCATGATGGCCCAGATCGCGGGTGTCAGCCGCCGCGCCATCCAGATGTACGAGGAGGGCATGAGCGCCTCCATCGACGCCGCGGTCCGTCTCGAGGAATTCCTGCAGGCCGACCTCATCCGCCCGCTCGACCCGTTCGACAGCTTCGATCCGACCGCCTTCGCGCCGCCGGCCCCGCAGCCCGAAGCCGACGACCCCATGGAGCGGCTCGTCATGGCCATGCTGCAAGGGATGGGCTACGACGTGCGCACGACTCGCCGCAGCCCCTTCAACGCCCTGTCCACGCCAAGCGGTGCTGCAGAGGCCGACGCCGCCCTTCTCACCGGCATCGGCCCCGATTCACCACAGCTTCGCCGCCGCGCCCGCGTGGTCGCAAGTGTCAGCCGCGTGACAAGACACCCCGGGTTCTTCGTCGTCGAGCGCACCACGCGCACCACCATCGAAGGCCTGCCCGTCGTGTCGCGCACCGAGTTGCAGGACCTGCGGGACCCGGAGCAGATCCTGGCCCTCATCCTTGAACGCCAGAAGCGTGGCGCCGACTAGCGGCGTCCGAGGCCGTCCGGAGCCGAGGCGGGCGCGCCCCCACGTATCCACAGATTCCGCTGAGAGTTCAGGCATCGCCCTGGTGAGCTCTTGCACGTCTTGCAATCGCACGGACTGGGAGCAGAACACGCAGATTGTGTCAAACCGGCATGGTCAATCTGCGGGTATCAAGATGGCTGACCGAGCGGAGGGAATCGGCGGAATGCCCGCCCCCGATGACTGACCGAGCGGAGGGAATCGGCGGAATGCCCGAATGGCACGAACACAAAGTCTCTTTCTCCCTCCCGGGTTGGGTGGGTTCTATGTCGGCTGGCCGCAAGTACAAGCCCGGAGCCAAGATGGCGTTTCTCGTCGCCACGATGCTGCTCGGCGCCGTCACGTTGCGCGCCTGGGGTCAACAACTCCAAGCCGCCTGCCTGCCCAAGCACGGCGTCGCCTGCGTCGATGACATCGTGCCCAACCAGTTGGCCTTCCTCCTCGTCGCCTTCGCCATCGCCCTGGTCGTCATCGCCGGCGCCATGTGGCTGTACCGCATCGGCGTCAACGGCTACCTCGAGGACATGAAGGCCCAGGCCGGCGAGCCGGTGCAGCGACGCCGGAAATAATCGACGCAAGCCTCATTTCGGGGCTCGGCAATCGGCCGCGCATGGACGTTCGTCGCGCGGCAGCCATTGCATCGTTTGCATTGGGCGGCCTCCTCATCGGATGGGGAAGCTGGTACTGGTACCGCGCATCTGAGGATGCCCGGCAGTGCCACGCCAACGGCGGGTGGTTCTGCAACCTGTACGACGCCACGCCCGCGTCCCTGCTCATGATGGGCGTCGGAGCCCTGCTCCTCGTGGCGGGCGTCCTCGCGCTCGTCCTACGCAAGCCGCCCGCGGGCCAAGCCCCGGGCCAAGGCCCCAACGTCTAAACCTCGGCCGCAAGTCGCCCGTTGAAGATGCAGGACGGCGACGCCTGGGACCTCGAGGCCATCACGGCGAAGTGGCAGGAGCGCTGGTGGAAGGCCGGCATCCACAAGGCGGACCGCCGCGGCGAAGCGCCCTGGATCGATCCGAAGGGGATTGCGCCGAGCCGCGGCGAGGCGCACGGGTCGCCGAAGGCGGCCGCCGAACGGTTGCCCGATGCGCCGAAGGCGCCGGGCAAACGTTCGTACTTCATCCACTTCGCTTACCCCGGAATCTCCGGGTTCCTCCACGTCGGCCACATGCGGGGCTTCACCTACACGGACGTCTTTGCCCGCTACAAGCGCATGACGGGCCACAACGTGCTGTTTCCGGCCGGGTTCCATGCATCGGGGATTCCGGCCGTGGCCTTTGCCGCCGAGGTCAAACGCGGCGAGAAAGACGATTACCTGCGCGCCAACGGCTACACTGGCACCATCGCGAAGCTTGCTGACCCAAAGGCGGTCGTCGACTACTTCGCGCACGTCTACACCAACGATTACTGGAAGAAATTCGGCTTCCTCATCGACGAGCGCCGCAACTGCACTACCATCGACCCGGCGTACTCCAAGTTCATCCAGTGGCAGTTCCGCGCCCTCAAGGCCAAGGGCTACCTCATCGAGAAGCCGCATTACGCGCCATTTTGCCCGGTGTCGGGCCCCGTCGCCGTGGACAAGTCGGAGACCGACATCAAGCAGGGCGGCGGCGCCGAGATCATGGAGTACACGGTGCTCAAGTTCGTGCTGCCGCGCGGCACCATCCGCGACGAGCGCGTCATCGTCCCGTGCGCGACGCTCCGCCCCGAGACGGTCTACGGCTGCACAAACATCTGGATCCACCCGGACACCGAATACCAACTCGTGCGCGTCTGGGCCGACGGCGCCGTCGCCGACGCGGATGCATCCGAGTTGTGGCTCGTGTCGACGGCAGGGCGCCGCAAGCTGGAGTGGCAGTTCGAGCGCGCCGAGGCGCTAGGTGAGCGGGTGCACGCCCGCGACCTCTTGGGCCAGAATGTGCGCTCGCCGTTGTCGCCCGAGGGCGGCAAGGAAGTCCCCATCGTGGCGGGCACGTTCGTGGACCCAGCCGTTGCTACCGGTATCGTCATGTCGGTCCCCGGCCACGCGCCCTTCGATTACGCGGCCTACCGTGACGCGGGCCTCCTCAAGGCCATCGGTGAGCCGCCGCAGATCGCGACGGTCGAGGGCTATGCCGGCCTGCCAGCGAAGATCGCTTGCGACAAGCACCACGTCCAGCATCAGACGGACCGCGAGAAACTCGAGGCCGCAACGGAGGAGGTCTACGCGGACGAATTCAACAGGGGCGTCCTCAACGCGTCGTGCGGGCCGTACGCGGGCAAGCGCATCAAGGCCGTGAAGGACCAGATCAAGGCCGACTTCCAGGCCGACGGGTCCGCCCGCATCCTGCGGCAGTTCAGCGAACTCGTCATCTCACGCGCGGGCGAGGTCGTGGACGTCAAGCGCATCCCAGACCAGGATTTCATCCATTACGCGGACAAGGCGTGGACGGAGAAGGCCAAGGCGCACGCGGCGACCATGGACATCCATCCGGACCGCTACAAGGACGAGATGCCCAACGTCCTCGACTGGTTCGGCGACCGGGCGTGTGTCCGCCGCGGCGCTTGGCTCGGCACCGAGTTCCCCTTCAAGCCGGGTTGGATCATCGAGCCGATCGCGGATTCGACGTTCTACCCGTGGTTCTATATCGTGCAGCGGTACGTGCGGTCGGACTGGAACCCGGAGCCGCCCGCGGGGGGCCTGAAGCTCGAGGAGCTGACGGATGCGTTCTTCGACTTCGTCTTCAACGGCCACGGCAAGGCGGCGCGGCCCCTGTGGGACGACGTGCGCAAGGACGTGCTGTACTGGGGCCCCGTCGACATGAACCTCGGCGGCAAGGAGCACCAGACCGTGCACTTCCCGGTGTACGTCATGAACCAAGTCGCGCTCCTGGAGGACCCGCGGTTGTGGCCGCGCGGCATCTTCGTCAACTGGTGGGTGACACAGAAGGCCGGCGCGAAAATCTCCAAGTCCAAGGGCGGAGCCGAGCCGATCCCCGGCGCCGCCCAGCGCTACGGCGTCGACGCCATGCGCCTGTACTATTGCCACGTCGGCAGCCCGCACGTCGACATCGAGTGGGACCCGGACATCGTGATGGATTACCGGCGACACGTCGAGCGCGTGACGCGGCTTGTCGACGATTGCCTGGCGGCCTCGGGGGGGCCCAGCGACATGGACGGTTGGCTGCGCTCCGCCTTCGGCCAGTCCATCTTGGCTGCGTCGCGGGCCTACGAGGAGTCGGACCTGCGCTCCGCCGCAGGAACACTGGTCTTCGGCGTCCCTGACGTCGTGCGCTGGTACATGCGGCGCGGCGGCGCCAACCGCGAGCTGCTGCGCACGACCGTGCAGGATTGGGCCCGCGCGCTCTGCCCGATCGTGCCGCACGTGGCCGAAGAGATGTTCCACCGCGCACACGGCGACGGACTGTGCTCGGTCGCAGCATTCCCGAAGGCTCCGCCCGGTACGGCTGCAACACTCGCCGCAGAGGAGTACATGCGCGCAGTCCTCGACGACATCCTCACGGTCAAGAAACTCGCCAACGTCGACAAGATCCAAAGCTTGACGCTCTACACGACGCCGGCCTGGAAACGCGACCTTGCGGCCAAGGCCCTGGACATGGCGGCCAAGGCTGGCGGCAAGTTCCCCATGGGCGCGTTCATGGGCGACGTGATGAAGGACCCGAGGATGCGCGAGCTCGGGAAGGACGTGCAGAACTTCACGGCAAAACTGCCGTCACAGGTCACGCAGTACACGCCGCAGCAGCGGGCGTTGATCGCAAGCGGCGCCGACGAGGCGGCCATCCTTGCCCGGGCGGCACCCTTCCTCGCGGCAGAGGTGGGCGCGCCGGCGATTGCGGTGTACGCCGCGGACGACCCGGCGGGCCCGCCGCACGCCAAACGCGCCGTGGCCGGGCCCTTGAAGCCCGGAATCGCCATCGCCTGACCGGACCGGAACCTGAGGGGAACCGGCATCGACCATGGCTTCTGATGAAGTCAGTTCAGCATTTTCCCTTTATTCCTGAACCTGGTTTAGAATTCGGTACGAGGCGAACGTATCGCGGCGCCTCAAATATGGGCGACCAATGGATAGACCGCTGGGATTCCCATGAACACACCACCCTCTTCTGACACACACGAGTACTTCTACTGGTGAAACCGCACCGGAGGCGATGCTTCCGGTCGAGTCGTCTCCACAGGAAGCCCGGCTACCTGGCTTGTCCCTCGTCGCCCTCGCCTTGCACCAACGGCCGGCGGCCCAGGAGCTTGGCGTAGAAGGCGTTGGGAAAACCGCGCAGCAACCGATTGTAGCGGGCGACCTCGGCTGCGTCCCCGGACCGCGCCCGCCCAAGCGCGAGCTGGAACGTCACGAAGAAAGCGAAGAAGCCCGCGAGGTACAACGCACCGACGGCGTACAGCACGCGCACAAAGAGGCTCCACGACTGCGGATCCAGGTCCGCCACGCCAGCGCCGACGCTCCGGTCTGATTTATAGCCCCATCCCATCGGCGAACCTGCCATGCCTGACAAGGCCCACGCCGCCGCCCACGCCGCCGTCAACCCCTACGAGATGGCCCTGGCGCAACTGAGGACCGTGGCCAAGCGCATGAAGCTCGACCCCAACGTCCACGAGGTCCTGAAGCACCCGATGCGCAGCCTCGAAGTCTACCTCCCCGTCCGCATGGACAACGGCACCATCCGCGTCTTCACCGGCTACCGCGTGCAGCACTCGATGGCCCGCGGCCCCGCAAAGGGCGGTGTGCGCTTCCACCAGAACGTCACCCTCGACGAGGTCAAGGCGCTCGCCATGTGGATGACGTGGAAATGCGCCGTCGTCGGCATCCCCTACGGCGGTGCGAAGGGCGGCGTCATCGTCGACCCCCGCGAACTGACGCACACCGAACTGGAGCGCATGGCCCGCCGCTACTTCAGCGAGATCCAGGTGGTAATCGGCGAGAACATCGACATCCCCGCCCCGGACGTCAACACGAACGCGCAGACCATGGCGTGGTTCATGGACACCTATTCGATGAACAAGGGCTACGCCGTCCCGGCCATCGTCACCGGAAAACCCGTCGACATCGGCGGCTCCGAGGGGCGGGAGAAGGCCACGAGCCGCGGCATCATCTACTGCGTCCGTGAGGCCGCCAAGGTCATCAAGCTCGACCTCAAGGGAGCAACCGTTGCCATCCAGGGCTTCGGCAACGTCGGCGGCAACGCGGCCCCGATGTTCGCGGAACTCGGCTGCAAGGTCGTGGCCGTGGCGGACGTGAACGGCGGCATCCACAACCCGAACGGCCTCGATGTCAAGGCCCTCATGACGCACCTCAAGCAGACCGGGTCCGTGGTCGGGTTCCCAGGCACGAAGCCCGTCACGAACAACGAGCTGCTGGCGCTGCCCGTCGACATCGTCGTCCCCGCCGCCCTCGAAGGCGTCATCACGAAGGACAACGCGGCGACAATCAAGTGCAAGATCCTCGCGGAAGGCGCCAACGGCCCGACGACACCTGAGGCCGACCAGATCATGCTGAAGAAGAACGTCTTCGTCATCCCGGACGTCCTGTGCAACGCCGGCGGTGTCACGGCATCCTACTTCGAATGGGTGCAAGGCCTGCAATCGTTCTTCTGGACCGAGGACGAAGTGAACCAGCGCCTCGACCAAATCATGACGAAGGCCTTCCACCAGGTCCACGACATCTGGCTGCGCGAGAACAAGAAGGACCCGCTGACGATGCGCCAGGCTGCCTACATGTTGGCTGTAAAGCGCGTGGCTGACGCGATTGCGAAGCGCGGCATCTATCCCTGAGGTGCCCCAAGGCTTCGGTCGGCCCCAGGCGTGCCGCTTCTGCCCCCGTCGCAAGGTGCCTCAAGGCCGTCGTGCGATGTTTCGGCGGCCGACCCTACAATGCAGCTCCGGTCGAGCCGGATTCCGCCCAAGAATGGGACTCGAATTGTGCGATGAGAGCCAGCCAGGAATCGGATGTCCCGGATTGCCCTACGTGCCCTGGCGCTGCTTGGTGAATCTGAATGTTGCTGTCGCCACCGTCGTCGTCATGCATACACAGCGCGTCCCCGTTGACCGCTTGGGGATTCATGGAAGGCCCGCAAGTGAAGCTGCCCGACGGCGCCGCCAGAACGGCCTGTCCAGCGATGGGCTCCGTGGCGATGAAAGTCGTCGCATTCATGGGCAAACGTCCCGACCACTCTGCAGCCGGCGTCGCGCCCCAGCGCGCCGTCTGTCCATTTGGCAATTCCAGGTAGACGCTGGCCCACGTGCCGTTCAGGGACAACTCGGAAAGCAGGTAGGCCGTCGTGCTCCACGCAGTCCGGAGGTCGTTCATGCCGCCCGGGCAAACGAGCTGGAAGGAGAACTTGCCTCCGAGATCGTTCTCGGGACGGTTCTCGTAGTTCGTGGCCACGTAGTACGTCATGTCCTGACCAGCATCCAGGGTAATCGTCGAATGACTTTTCCCATGGACGAATCGCGGGAACACTCCAACAGGAGTGGGTTGCACGATGCCTGCGACGGCGACGTTGGCATTGTCCTCCCGAATGAACTCGTGCGCGTACCAAGTGCGACTGGCACTGTATGAAATGACCCACCCCACCACGGACGGCTTCGTGACGTTGCCCTCCGTGTCGTAGGTTGCTTCGCATTTCTGCTTCTGCGCCGAGTTGAACGTCACGAGCCGCACCGTCGCATTGCCAATCCCCGTCGCGTCAAACCGGACGGATGTTCCATTGACAATCCCGGCCTCCACCGGAACCGTGGGCGCGGGGGAAGGTTCCGGGGGCAACGGGTCGCCGGCCGGCCCTAATGGGTCGCTCCCAAGGCAGCCGGCGGCAACCGCGCCCAGGATGATCGAAGACGTCATGAGAAGGAAGGAATACGGCATGATCCACACACTTGGAGGGCACCCGCTTGCCAAGTCGGTCGTGACGAAAGGAGTGTCACGCGAATCCATGGCCTTGCGGTTCAGTCGTCCGCCACTGTGGAGATATCCCGATAACCACATTGGTCCAATTCTCGAACCAGGAAACAGAAAAAGCGGGCATTGTGATGGCGTCGTCGTCCCCCAGGCTCGCTGCCGGGACAGAAAACGCCTAAGATGAGGGAGAGTTGCACCACCAATGAAAGGTCGTCGCCTTGCAATCCCTTGCGTGCTCTTGTTCCTCCTGGCGGCCCTGTCCGGCTGCTCCTCTGGAGGCGACGGGACGGCCAGCGCGTACGTCAAGGATGCCGTCTCCAATGACTTCCGCGAAGTCCACCTCGTCATCACGCAGGTCTCGATCCACCAGTCCGCCGGCGGCAACGAGACCGCAGGCTGGAAGGTCCTTTTCTCCGGCAGCGTCGACGTGAACCTCATGAACGCGTCCGGCACGAAGGCCGCCTTCCTCGGCCAAGCCGACGTGCCGGCTGGTAAGTACCAGCAGATGCGCATCATGGCCTCGAGCGCCTACGGCATCACCACGAGCGGCGCCCGCGTCACGATCGGCCTGCCCAACAACGACCTCAAAGTCGTGAAGGGCTTCAAGGTCGACTCCGGCAAGGAGACGCAACTCGTCCTGGACCTGGACTTGGAGAAATCGCTCAAGCAGAAGGGCGCCGACTGGGAGTTCAAGCCGGTCATCGGCAAGCTCTACGCCGCCATCAAGGACAAGTCGGACAAGCCTGCAGCCGGCAAAATCGGCGACGTGGACTTGAAGGACGACGCGGCGGAATGAAGCCCCAGGCCCCCACCAACCACACCATATAGGGGATGTTTGTCGGAAACCGTATCCCGGGGCTCGCCCTTGGTGGCAAGTCCATGCGCTTCAACGAACTCCCTCTGCATCCGCTGACACTCTCCGCCCTCGAGGCCATGGGCTTCGAGGAGGCGACACCGGTGCAAGCCGAAACCGTCCCCATCCTCCTTGCCGGCAAGGACCTCGTCGCCCAAGCGCAGACCGGCACGGGCAAGACTGCCGCCTTCGGCATCCCCCTCGTCGAAGCCCGCCGCAAGGGCAAACGCGGCCTCGTCCTCTGCCCGACGCGTGAACTCGCGCAGCAGGTGCAACGGGAACTGCAGGCCATCGCCAAAGGGTCCGACTTCGACGTCGTCTGCCTCATCGGAGGTGCCAGTTTCTACGACCAAGTCCGGTCGATGAAACACCATCCGAACGCCATCCTCGTCGCAACACCCGGCCGCGTCGTCGACCACCTCGGCCGCGGCAGCCTCGACCTCGCAGACACGAGCCTCCTCGTGCTCGACGAAGCCGACGAGATGATGTCCATGGGCTTCCAGGACGAACTGGACGCAATCATCGCCGCCCTCCCGAAGGCCCGCCAGACGATGCTCTTCTCGGCGACCATCCCCCCAGCCATCGAGCGCCTCGCCAAACGCGCCCTCGTCGACCCAGTCACCGTCCGCGCCGGCGCCCGCGGAGCCGCCGCAGCACTCGTCCGCCAGTGCTACGCCCACGTCCGCCCGACCGACCGCGCGGAGGCCGTCCGCCGCATCATCGCCGTCGAAAGCCCCAAGGCCACGCTGCTGTTCTGCCGCACACGCGACCGCGTCGAGGCGCTCGGCCAAGAACTCTCCACCATGTCGCCCGAGGTCCTGCACGGCGGCATGGGCCAACCCCAACGCGACGCCGCCATGCAGCGCTTCCGTTCCGGACGCACACGCCTGCTCGTCGCCACCGACGTCGCGGCACGCGGCCTCGACGTCCAAGACATCGAACTCGTCCTGCACGACGAAGCCGCCGCCGACGTCGAGACCTACATCCATCGCATCGGCCGCACCGGCCGCGCAGGGCGCAGCGGCGTCTCCATCCTCTTCCTCGGCCAGAACGCCGGCCGCCGCCTGCAATCCATCGAACGCCTCGCGGGTCGCCTGGAGCGCTACGACGTGCCCGACGACGCAAAGATGGCCAAGGCCCAAGCCGAGACCGTCCTCACGGCGCTTGCCGCCATCGAACCCGGCCATGAGGCGCGCGCCGTCCTCGAACATGCCGAACAATCGGGCATGAACGTCCGCGACATCGCCCTGCGCGCCCTGCACGAACTCCTTGGCCCCCAGACCGAAGTCGCCCCCGCCGAACCCGTCGTTGCCGGCACGATCGCGTTGTCCCTCAAGGTCGGCGCCGTCGACGGCCTGCGCCCCGGCGACGTCGTCGGCATGCTCGCCCACGAAGGCGGACTTGCCGCCGACAAGATCGGCCAGATCAACATCCTGCCGCACCTGTCCATGATCGAGATCCCGGAGGCGGACGCCACGCGACTCGTGGGCGCCCTCCACCAAGCCATGTTCCGCGGCCGGCGCGTCCTTCCCCGCCTTGCCGAAGACTGGCAGTTCAAACCGCAGCGCCGCTAGCCCGACCAGGCACCGGCCGCGAGCAGCAGCCGATCCTGGAACGGCGCCCACGCCACGGCCGCGTAATGCTTGAACGAACCCGTCGTCACCGCGTGCTCGTGACAATTCCCCGGATCCGCCTTGTTGACAAGCAAGTTCTGGCAACCCGCCGGGCGATCCGCGAAGCGAAGCGTGCAACCAGTCGGCCCCAGCAACGTGCAGGCCCCATGCGACGTGCCATCAAACGGACCGGCCGGCGACATCACGTTACGAGGACGCACGTAGTAGGCCCTGCGCAGACGCGCCGGATCCATGCAGCGCGCGCACGACCCATCGCACTCCACGTCGAAGCAGTTCATCTCCGGCCGCGGATCGCCATCCCACCACGCCAAGACGAACCGACCGTCGCGCAACCCCCCCGCGATGGCCGCGTCATCCAACTGGTCCGGCAGGAAGGCCCCCGGCAACGTCTTGCAACACTTGCCCCCACATGCCCCGCACGTCGCGGCGTCCTCGTTGTTGAGGATGGGCAGCCCGGGCACGTTCGCCCACGTGGCGCCCTGGGTCAAGAAGCCTGCGGCCGGGGTCGTCCTCCGGGCTCCTCCAGGAGCCTCCGGGTTCCTCGGGAATCCCCCTGGAGCCGCCAAAATGCAGGTCCGGCGTCCTCAAATCCCTCCTTCGGACTCGGCGGCGCAATGGACCTGGCCGGCAAGCTGCAGCTCAAGCAGGGCGAGACCCTTTGCGTGCAGAACGCGCCCAAGGCGTTCCGGTGGGACGGACTGACAGACAAGGACCCGGACAAGGCCGACGGAGTCCTGTTCTTTGCGCAGTCGGCGCGCGACTTGGCCAATGCGCAGGGATTCGTTGACGCCGCCAAGTCGGACCGCTTGGCGTGGCTGGCCTACCCGAAGGCCGGGCAGCTTGCCACGGATCTTGCGCGGGACAACTTGGTGGAGAAGCTGGGGGCAGGCGGCATCCAGGTGGTGCGCGTGATCAGCATCGACGATGTATGGAGCGCGGCGCGCTTCCGGCCAGTGCCGTAGCCTACTGCTGCTCCCACTCTTGGGCGTACTGCAGGTTCTCGAATTCCTCTTCGGCCGAGAATTCCTGGCCGCGGCCTTCGCGCTGGTGCTCGCCGACTGCGAACTCCAGGTCCATCGTGAGCTCACGGAACAAGGCGTCCATGGTCTTGGATGCCAGTTCCTTGTCGCCCTCGGTCTCGGTCCAGATGATGGCCGAGAAGGTGCCGTTCTTGTTCTTCAGGATCTCAACCCTGGCAAGCGGCTCTTCCATCGAGGCGGTGTGATTGGGGGTCTTATTTGAGGCTTCCGCGAGGCTTTGGCACGGGTGTGGCAGGCACTCTCTGGCACAGCGTTTCCAGGGCTGCGGGGCCCTTGCGATGCCTTGAAGAACCGCGGGGGGTGGCTGGCCTCCCGTCCATGGTGGCGAAGATCCGCAAGCTCGGCGAGAACGACGTCGACGGCTTGTGCAAGTTGTGGGCCGAGTTCGCTCGCATGCGCGAGGGCCTGACGCACTCGAAGATCCTGAACGAGGACGCGGCGGACTACTTCTTCGCGTACGCGACGGGCTTGTTACAGCGCAAGGACACCCTCACGCTCGTCGCGGAGGACGAGGGGCAACTCGTCGGCTACCTCATCGCGAACAAGCAACGCCGGCCGCCGATCTACCGCCACACCAAGGTCGCCTACCTCTCGGATGCCTACGTCACGGATTCGCACCGCGGCCACGGCATCCTGCGCGAGTTCATGGCGGACCTGCAGAAGTGGTGCAAGGGGGAGGGCATCACGGCCATCGACGTGCAGTTGTTCGAGAACAACAAGGAGGCGCAGATCATCTACCGCAACTTGGGCTTCCACGACTACCGCGTGGTCCTGCGGCAGGAAGTCGGCACGCCGACTCCGGCTCCGGCCGAGGGCGCGACGAAGGCGGCATAGGTCAGACCCTGGCCTGTCCTTTTCCGGTCTTCTGCCGTGCGATTCTCCCCGTGGCGTGGTCAGCGCCCTCCCCCCTCCCGAACATGGGAATCCACCGAATCCACAGCAACCCACCTCGGATCCTCGAACGGAGGCCATCATCGGCGCCGCCATCGAGGTCCAGCGCGAACTCGGGACCGGCTACTTGGAAAAGGTCTACCACCTCGCCCTGGAAATCGAGCTCGCCGCACGACGGATACCGTTCCAGTCCGAAGTCGAAATTCCAGTTTGGTACAAGGGGGAGCGTTTGGCGGCGACGTATCGGGCGGACTTCGTGTGCTACGGGGACGTCGTCGTCGAGTTGAAGGCCATCGTCCAAGCCGGACGCATCGAGCAAGCCCAACTCGTCCACTACCTCGTCGCAGGACGCAAACCCATCGGCCTTCTGCTGAACTTCGGTGGCAGTCCGTTGCAGATTCGGCGCGCCGTCGGCCCCGCCCACTTCCAGGCCCGACCGCTGCCATCCTAGGTAGACGCATTTCTGTGGATTCCTGTTCCCGTCGGGCGTGCCAGAGGGAATAACCTGAAGAGCAAGCCCCACTTCAGCGGACTCAGTGGCCCATTTCACCTTGCGTGAAGCCGAAGAAATGTACCAAGTGCCCGGCTGGGCGGACGGGTACTACCGCATCACGGGAACGGGCACGTTGGCCGTGCGCCCGCTCGGCCCCGACGGCCCCGAGGTCGACATCCACGAGGTCATCACGACCATCGCGGAGCAGGGCACGAAGACGCCGGTGACCATGCGTTTCCCGCAGATCCTGCAGCACCGCGTCGAGCGCCTCAACAAGGCGTTCGTGAAGGCCTTGAAGGACAACAAGTGCAAGGACACGCAGTACCGCGGCGTCTTCCCCATCAAGGTGAACCAGCGCCGCGAAGTCGTGCAGACGCTCATCAAGGCGGGCCGCAAGTGGGACTATGGGTTGGAGGTCGGCTCGAAGGCGGAACTCGTCGCGGCGCTCACGATGGACCCGAACCGCGATTCGCTTCTCATCGTCAACGGTTTCAAGGACCGGCCGTTTCTCGAGGCGGCCTGCCAGGCGACGCACTTCAAGGAACAGGTCATCATCGTGCTCGACGAGGTCGGGGAGCTCGACGTCCTCGTGCCTCTCATCGCGGCGTCCGAGCGCAAGCCAATCATCGGCATCCGCCTCAAGTTGCGCAGCAAGGCCCCGGGCAAGTGGGCACTCTCCGGCGGCGAGCGCGCCAAGTTCGGCCTCACCATCCCCGAGGTCCTGTACGCCGTCGACCGCATCCGCGATGCCGGCATGCTGGATCGCCTGCAGATGCTGCACTTCCACATCGGCTCGCAGATCTCGGACATCCGCCGCATCACGCAAGGTGTCCGCGAGGCCGCCCGCATCCACGCGGAACTGCGCAAGATGGGCGTGCCGCTCAAGTACGTCGACGTCGGCGGCGGCATGGCGGTCGACTACGACGGCTCCGGTTCCTCCGGCTCCAACTCGGCGAACTACACGATGGAGGAATACGCGTCATCCATCGTGGCGCAACTCAAGGACGTGTGCGACGAAGCCGAAATCCCGGTGCCGCACATCATCAACGAATCCGGCCGCGCCGTCGTCTCGCACCACGCGCTCCTCGTCGTCGACGTCGTGCGCCGCGTTCCGTATCTCACCATCGAGCCGGACCCGGAGGGCGCCCGCGACGACGACCCGACGAGCCTATGGAATCTCTACGCGACGTTCGAGAACCTGGGCCCGAAGAACGTCTTCGAGTCATTCCACGACGCCGTGCAGTACCGCGAAGACCTGCAGAGCCTCTTCGACCTCGGGCACTTGAGCCTGCCAAGCCTGGGCCGCGCCGAGACGGTCTTCCGAGCCATCCTCGGCAAGGTGCGCGACATCCTCAAGGACGAGGACGAGACGGACGCCGAGGAATACGAGCAGGCCAACAGCCTGAGCTCGCAGAAACTCGTCTGCAACTTCAGCCTCTTCCAAAGCCTTCCCGACGTGTGGGGTGTCAAGCAGCAGTTCCCCATCCTGCCCATCCATCGCCTGCGCGAGCGGCCGAACGAGACGACGACGCTCGCGGACATCACGTGCGACTCCGACGGCGAGATCCGGCGCTTCATCGACCCCGAAGGCACGAAGTCCAACCTCACGACGCATGACCTGCGCAAGGGCGAACCCTACTACCTCGCCATGGCCCTCGTCGGCGCCTACCAGGACACCCTCGGCGACTACCACAACCTCTTCGGCGAGACGAACGAGGCCTGGATTGAGGTCGACCCGAAGCACGGTGGCTGGACCATCACGCGCCTCACCGAAGGCAGCAAAGTCTCGGACATGCTGCGCTGGGTGCGCTACAATCCCGCCGACATGAAGGACTCCCTCAAGGACCGCATCAAGCGCATGAAGGACAAGGGCAAGATCGACGCGGCCACGGCGCGTGAGTTGGTGGACGGTTTGGTCGCCCTGATTGACTCGAGCACGTACTTGGAGCCGGCAAGGTCGGGCTGAATACCCGCCGCGACTCGTCGGCGTCCTCGGAGATTGAGACCACCATGGGAACACTAGACTTAATCTGGAAATGGCTAGATGACAATGGACCAGCGCTAGCCGTTATTTTGGCGTTCGTTCCCTTGGCTTGGGCAACGTCTTCCTACCTGTCCGTCAAGAGGCAGGAGTTGAGGGAGCGGAGGTTTGCGGCGTTTCATCAATTGATTCAGAAGCTCGTCGAACCGGAGAATCCTAACCTACCAATGAAGCTCGATCGTCAGGTCGCCATTGTTTTCGAACTCCGCAACTTCAAGGAGTATTATCCGGTAACCCTACGGATATTCAAGGGCCTCAGGGAAACGTGGGCCGAACAGGGCCCCGAGCGGAAGCGGGCCCGGCTTGATGCCGAGCTGGAGCTTGCGATTGACTACATCGAAGGAAAAGTGTAGCAAGGCCCTAAAGAGGAGACGTGGGCCGTTGCATTCGAATGCTTGTCACCTTGTTAACGAGTACAGTCCCAAGAATCGCCGTTCCATCCCCGCAATCCCAGGCCGCCCATACCGGCCATGGCGCCAAAGGTGAACGCCAAGCATGACCCGGCAAGGTCGCGACCATCTCAAGTCATCATGAGGGCCTCGTGGTGGCCGTCGGCGCCGCCGGAGGACGATGGCCCTGCCGATTGCTTTGTTTCGGGACCCGCAGCCATCAACCGACGCAACCGATACAACCGACCGACGCCGGGCTCAGTTGCGTCGGTTGCTTCGGTTGACCACGGGCGTCATCTCGGTTTCATCTGTTGACCCGGCGAAAAGTCACGCGCGCCAAACACAACCCGTATCTCCCCCGCCCCGCTGAACAGCCTGGGATGCATCATGGCTGAGTCGCACATTCCTGGCCTCGGCGGTGTCGAGAAGTTCCTCAACCGGAAGGAAGTCGATGCACTTCGGGCTTCCCTCGAATCCGGCGAGAAGGTGCGCGCCGCCGCCGGTGGCGTCATGGGTCGCCGCACGGGGCTCCTCGCGGCGACGTCGCATCGCATCATCTTCATCACGACGGGCTCGGGCAAACCCTCGGTCAAGTCGTGGGGCTACGGCCGCGTCGAGCGCGTGCACGCGGAAGTGGACCTCGACGACGCGGCGTTGACTCTTCACGCGGACCACCAGGTCTTCGTCGTGAACAAGGTCCCTCGTCTTGCTGCGCAGGCCTTCGCGGATGCCGTTCGCGACGCCGCACCGAAGTCGCAGTTCCGCCGCGTCGAACTCGTCGAGGACCCGACGAAGGCGTCCGCGGACCGCGGCATGTTCACGCTCGTCGACGAACGACTGCGGGCGCTGAAGCGGCAATTCGACAAGGGCTCCATCACGGAGGCAGAGTTCCGCGCCAACCGTCGCCGCATCCTTGAAAACGCGGGCATGCCGACCGACCTGAAGTTGGGCATGTCGACGCGGACGCCAGTCAAGGATCCGGAGCCCGAGCCGAAGAAGGCGCCGGCGCCGTGGCCGGAGCGCAAGAAGAAGGCGGAAGTCGAATGGGACCCGGAACCCTGGCCGGACCCCAAGTTGCCCAAGTAGGACAAGTTTGGCCGGGCCAGGGCATCAAGGATGTTCACAGGATGGATTGGCCGCGGATTCCGCGGCAATTCGAGGCTTCGCCCTTGGAGGGGCGCCATCCGCGGCCGTACCTTTCGTGCTTGCCGGGAAACCCGGGAAAGGAATATCTGCCCGGGCTGCCAAAGGAGCCGTGATTGGGCTCCATGCCAAAGATGCAAAGACCCGAGACACTCTTGGTGCGCTTCCTGCCGCCCCCCGACCTGGACTACAACGACGCCTTCCAGCGCCTTGCCGCCATCGAACTGCAGATGCGCCGTGAGGGAGCGACGGAGGGGCTGCTGCTGTGCCGTGCCCAGTCGATGCTCCTGCTCGGCAACTACCTGCGGGCCGCCTTCGACGCCGAGGAGGTCGCCCGGGGCAACCCCGAATGCGGCGAGGCCTATTTCTTGAAGGGGCAAGCAAGCTTGGCGCTAGCCGCCGTCAAAATGGGCATCGCCCGCCCCGGCGTGGGCTCGTACATCCCCCGGTCGAGCCTGCCGCCGGCTCGCGACTTGCTGGCGATGGCGCGGCAGTGCTTCGCCGCCGTCCTCGCCCGCAACCCAGGCGATCCGCAGGCAGGCCGGGGCATGACGACCGTCAACTCCTTGCAAGCGCATGCGCCCGCCCACGCGTAGGGCGGCCGACCTCCTGTTGGCGCCGGCATCACGGTTTTATACCGGTGCCTTGTCGGCGACTTGCTCACGTCCTGGCCCAGGGTGTCCCCCTGGCCTGAGTCGGCCTCGCTTGGCGGCTGGCGCCGATTCCGTCCGGGACGACGAACACAACCGAGCTGGCCCGTTGCCAAAAAGCGGGTCGGCATCCACAGGTGATTCCCATCCCGACAGGCATCAACGCAGCCCGCAAGCTCCAACGCAACCGGCAGACCGCCCGCTGGTCGGACCGGTACTACTCCCGTCGCACGCTCCGCCTCAAGCAGAAGTCGGACCCCCTTGGTGGCATCCCGCAAGCCCGCGGCATCGTCATCGAGAAGGTCGGCATCGAGGCCAAGCAGCCGAACTCGGCCATCCGCAAGTGCGTGAAGGTCCAGCTCATCCGCAACGGCCGCCAGATCACGGCATTCGCGGTCGGCGACGGCGCCATCAACTACATCGACGAGCACGACGAAGTGCTGGTCGAGGGCATCGGCGGCCGCATGGGCCGTTCCTACGGTGACATCCCGGGTGTGCGCTACAAGGTCATCAAGGTCAACAACGTGAGCCTGGACATGCTCGTCAAGGGCAAAGTCGAGAAGCCGATGCGGTGATTGCCATGGACGACGAGATTACCACCCAGACAAACACGCCCGACCTCGAAGCCATCGCCACGGCCACCGCCACTCCGGCGGCCAAGAAGGTCGACCTCCCCGAGACCCCGGTCTTCGGCAAGTACACGAGCCGCGGCATCGAGTGCCCCGATGTCGGCCTCGCACGCTACATCAGCCTCGAAGCCATTGGTGTGATGCACCACAGCGCCCGCCACGCCAACAAGCACTTCGGCAAGACCAAGGTGCACGTCGTCGAGCGCCTCATCAACGACCTCATGCGCAGCGAGACGTACCAGGGCAAGAAGTCGAAGGCCTACAAGGCCGTCGAGAACGCCTTCGTGCGCATCGCCGACAAGACGAAGGAGAACCCGGTCCAGGTCCTCGTGACCGCCATCCACAACGCAGCACCCCGTGAGGAAGTCACGCGCCTGCGCTACGGCGGCATCAACGTGCCGAAGTCCGTCGACGTCGCCCCCCTGCGCCGCCTCAACGTCGCCCTGCGGCACATCGCCACGGGCGCCACGACGGCCTCGTTCAAGTCGACGAAGCCCATCGACCAGTGCCTGGCCGATGAGATCCTGAAGGCCTACAAGAACGACCCGCAGTCGTTCGCCGTCGGGAAGAAAGACGAAGTGGAACGCGTCGCGAAGTCGGCCCGTTAGGGCCGCTTGGCCGCATGCGCGGAGGAATTTCCCCGACGGCGAACAGCCCGCGCCGCTGCGCGAAGCGGGCGGGGCGTGGCGGACCTGCTGCCGACCGTCAGGACGGCAGCAGGGCAAGCGGAGGACGCCGCCGCGTCCTGCGCGTTCGCAGCGGGCAAGAAGGACGAGGTCGAGCGCGTGGCCAAGAGCGCCCGCTAAGGCCTTCCATGCCTTCACGCGCCGCGGAAATCTGCGCCGCGGTGGCCTGCCTCGTGTTGCTCAGCGGATGCGCTTCAAACACCAGCAGTTTGGGCTCCAGCCCTACGTCGGAATCCGCCGCCCCCCGAGTGGACAATCTCGAACGGGACGTCGACGTCGGCGGGGGGATCAACGCACTCCAGGGAACGGTGGTTGTCATGGTGAGCGGAGCAGACGGAAACTTCAGCCACGGCTCCATCCGGCAGAACCTCACCTTTCGCTACGACGTGTGGAGCGACGACGGTTGGGACCTTGCCATTGCAGTCGCAGATTCGAGCGGCAATTCCTCCGCCCGGGCGGGCCTTGGACTGCGCGTGTCCTGTCGGTTGAGCGAGACGCGCTTGTCGACGGCCAACTTCACTCGGTTCGATGGGCACGAGTCCGTCTATCGGAGCGGTGGCCCCAACGATTGCCCACTCCGGCTAGGTCGAAGTTTCCCCATCCCCAGCCAGGTCGCAAACATGAGTTCCCAAGGCCGCTGGTACGTGGCATCGTGGCTGAGAGTCGTGACGCTTCCCAGTCTCTCCAGCCCCAAAACCCTAGCCGAAGATCGCACCCAATTCAACGCGACATTCGTTGGATTCGGAAGCATTCGGCAGGCGTTCACGGCAGCCCTGGCACGAGAAGCCGGCAATGTGACGAGTCTCTTCGTGGGTGGCGTGTCGCACCAGTCTGACGGGTCGACAGAGCTCGTGATCCTCCGCGGGGAGTTCCTTTACGGCCCGCGGTCGTAGCACAAGCCCGCGTGACGGCGCTACGCTGAAGTGCGTCGGTTCCGTCAGCTGGCGGCCCCGGCGTCGCTGCCGTTCCTCTCTCCTGCTTCCCTTGCCCAGCCGCCAACGCCTTCCTCGCCGAAGCCCGTCGCCTCTGGCAAGCCGCCCGACGGCCGTCGCCGGCCGCTTGACCTAGAGCACGCGCCGCAAGCCCTTCTCTTCGCTCTCAATCAGGTCGAGCACTTCCCGCAACCGCACGAGGCGGACGGGCTTCTCGATGACATCGTAGGCGCCCGCGCTGACGACGGCCCGCACGCGGGCGCTTTCCCGGTCGAGGCCGGTCACGATGACAATCTTGGCAAGGGGCGCCAGTTCCAGGATTTCGTGCGCGGCGCCGTCGCCAGCGTCGCCGCCCAAGTCCATGTCGAGGAAGGTGAGCGTCGGCTTCTTCTCCAAGAACAGGCGCACGGCATCCGCCCGCGTCGATGCGGTCGTGATGCCCGCGGCCGGGACGCCGAGGCGCTGCAGGGCCTTCGACATCGATTCGAGGATCGCCGGCGCGTCATCGACGATGAGCACCTTGGCGGGGGGCGGCATCGGTTCTCCAGGCCCGCCGAACTTCAAGAGGGTTTGCTAGGGTCGGGCGGCATGTCTGGGCCCGTTTCGTCGACGATGTCGATGCCGGCCAGCGGGGGTTCGTTCGACGGCTCCACAGCGTCGAGGTTTCCCTTCTCGGCTGTGGGAACCGCGGTGGCGGAGGCGTGGATGGGGAGCGTGAACCAGAACGTCGATCCCGTGCCGGGGCCGTCGCTCGTGCAGCCGATGCGGCCGCCGTGGCCTTCGATGATGCCCTTCGAGATGTACAGACCCAATCCAGTCCCCTTCGCCTTCTCGGCCTCACCGTGCACTTGGCTGAACGGCCTGAAGAGTCGCATCCGGTCCTCTTCCGTCAGGCCCAAGCCGGTGTCCACGACCTCCACGAACGCTTCCTGCTCGTCGACGCTCAGCCGAACGTCGATGCGGCCGCCACTGGGGGTGAACTTGAGGGCGTTGTTGAGGAAATTCGTGAGCACGCGCCGCACGTTTGCCTGGTCCGCGTGCACCTCGACGGCATCGGGTCCCGACGCGGACAGTTGGACTTGGGCGGAGGCGGCTTGGATGGCGTAGGACTGCACGGCGCTGCGCACCAGGGCGCCGAGATCGAGTGGCGCCGGGGTCAGCCGCAGCTTGCCCGACTGCAGCTTGGCCGCGTCGCGCAGGTCCTTGACGAGCGCTTCGAGCTGTGTGACGTTGCTGCGCACGACCTGCAGGGCATCGGCTTCCTCCGGCCTCTCCTTCGAGGCATCGGCAAGGAGGTCGAGCTGCAATTGGATGGGCGTGA
Organism: bacterium; assembly: GCA_040390065.1. GTDB lineage: Archaea > Thermoplasmatota > E2 > JACPAO01 > JAHFTW01 > JAHFTW01. Next base: position 92,186 of record JAZJZE010000003.1, read on the forward strand.
GAGGATTCGCCAGGTCGTGGGCTGCGTTGTTGACGAACTGCAGGAGCTCCTCCTTGTTGCGCATCTCGTCCATGAGGTCGGCGACGCGCGCCTCGGAGTCGGCCTCCGTCACGGCCGCGATTCTTGCCGCAGCCTTGCGGTGCCGTCGCCGGGTCACGACGACGGCGGTCGGCGCGGACAAGACCGCCAATCCCGCCAGGGGCATGATCCAAGGGCCATACCATGGGCCAGGGACCGCGACCTGGACGCCGGCGACGGCAAAGAGGCTGAAACTCCCGACTTCGGCCTGCATGACGAGGGTACCGTTGGTGTCGTCGACGACCGTGAGGTTCTGCTGCGTCCAGGCGTTGTCGTGGTAGTGGAACAGGACGGGACGGCACGCCGGCGGGGAGCACGCGGCCATCCAGGAACCTGGGACGCGGACTTGCAGCAGGGCGCTGTCGGGCTCGACTTCGGCGCCAGTGGCGTCGCGCAGGGTGGCCTCGAAGATGGACGTCGGAGCCGTGATCATGCCTGGAGGAGGCGCGCCGGCGGGCAGCCCATAGACGGGGGAGATGCTGAGCTCCAACGAGCCGGTGGCATTGGGGAGGCGCACGACGACGGATTCGAGGCCGCAACTCGCGGGGAACGGGACGACGATGCGCTCGCCCGGGGCGGTCGGCAGGATGGCGGCGGTGCACGGCAGGAGCTTGTTGGGGACCTTGTCGGGGACCGCTCGCTCCTCGACTTGCGGGTCTTCGTATGTGAACCAGGCCGAGTCGGAGCCGTGGGGGCCCTGCACGCTGAGGGCGACGAGGCCGGCAAGAGGGCGTGGCGGCGCGACGACGAGCAGCTGACCGGCTTCGTCCAGGCGGAATTCGGCCGGCTGCGTACCGAACGTGACGGCGGTAACCTCCTCGAGGCGGACGCCGTGCACGGTGACGGAGGTGCCGCCGGCCGTCGGGCCCTGCACCGGCGTGATGGCGTCCATCGCGGGCCCGGGGATTGGCGGTGGCGCGACGGGGGCTGGGGCTGGGGCTGGGGAGGGGCTCGGGGCCGCGGGGGGTGGTGGCAGCGGTGTCGCTACGGGCGCCGCTGTCGTGGAGGTCGCGGAGGGGGCCGACGAGGATGTGGTGCTCGACGTGGAGGTTGGCCCCGTGGTGGATGTCGACGAGCTGGTCGCGCCGGTCGAGGTCGTGAAGGCCGTCGTTGACGAGGCGGAGGTCGTGGACGGCGAGGATGTCGTCGTCGAGGACGTGGCCGAGGTGGACGTTGATGACGTCGAAGGGGTCGTCGTGGTGGTTGACGACGTCGTGGAGGTCGTCGACGTCGTAGAGGTAGTCGACGTCGTGGAGGCCGTGGATGTCGTGGTGCTGGTCGTGGACGAGGTGCTCGAGGTCGTGGAGGAGGGCGGGGTATCGTAGGTGAACGGGATTGTCGCCGTTCCCCCGCTGGACGAGATGCTGACGGTGACGGCCCCGGCTGCCGAGCCGGCGGGCGACGTGGCCGTGATGTGGCCGCCACTGTCGACGGTGAAGGTCGCCGCCTGGCTGCCGAACGAGACACTGGTGACCCCCGCCAGCTTGCGGCCCACGAGGGCGACCGACGTCCCCCCCGCTAGCGCGCCGTGGTTTGGTGTGATGGAATCGACTTCCGGCGCGGCCGCAGCCTCGGCGGCCGGGGAGACGAGGAGAAGGGAAATCCCCAGGAGGAAGCCCATGGCAGCCACGGCCCCGGCACGCCGCGGCGCACCTGCCGCCTTGCTGCCACTGCCAAGCATCACCAGACTCCTCCCTGCACGTGGGCCCCCCCTGGGAGGCGCCCGTACAACGTCCGACCCCCCGGCCTCATGGAAAAGGATTGTGGAGACCCCGGTGGTCCAGGAGGACACCTGGAGGGCGAGGGGCAGGCCGCCTCCAGCACCCGGATTCGGCCTTCGGTGCCGGGGACTCCGGCGGCCGGGGCTTGGCGCCATGCCGTCGGATGCCGCAACCCCGGGTTGCTGGACCACGGACGCGCCTGGGGGGGGGGGGGGGGGGGGGGGGGGGGGGGGGGGGGGGGGGGGGGGGGGGGG
>JAZJZE010000004.1:0-140968 GCA_040390065.1 bacterium
CGACCGCCCCCGCCAGGATCGCGAAGGCCGGAAAACGACGCAGGCACCCTGGAAGTTATGCAATGACCTCTAGGCTGCGGTGATCATTCCGTCCATGCCGGCGTGGATGAGGCACTTCATGTGGTACGTGCCGGCCGGCAGGATGACGCCGGCCTGGAAGTGGACCGTGTTGCCGGCCGTGATGGTGCCCGAGCTGTAGCCCGGATTCAGGGCGTTGCCGGCCGAGTCCGTGATGTGGAACTCATGCGAGGCCGAATCCTTGTTCGAGACGTCGAAGACGAGCGGCTGGCCTGCCGCGACGTTCATCTTGCCCGGGAGGGTCGAGCCGGGGGAGAACGAGTTGACGCCGCCGGCGCCGGCGGCCGCGGCTGCCGCGCCGTTGTTGATGTCCACGTGCTCGACGGTCGCGGTCTTCTGCGTCTTGACCACGGACGACGTGGTCCCGCAGGGGCTTGTCGCGACGACTTGGAAGTTGTAGGTCTGGCCGGCGGTGAGACCAGTGATGAGGACCGACTTGGCCCCGGGGCCGCTGACGTCCGCGGTGCTCGTGTCCAGCGTCGAGGTGATACCCCAGGCGACGTGCGACGACGTGTCCGCGGGACCCGTGACGTTCCACGTCACCCGGAACTGCGTGTCGATGACGGTGCTCGGGGGGACCGCCAAGCTCGGCACGGCTGGGGCGGCGCCAGTCGTCGAGAAGAGGAACGCATTGGTCTGCACCTTCGTGCCGGCTGCATCGCTTGCGGCGATGCGCACCTTGTAGTCGCTGCAGGAAGCGAGACCTGCGATGGTGGCGGATTGCGGCCCGAGGTTGGGGACGGGTGGCGTCTGGCCGGTGAAGTTCGTGACCGAGGCGTAGCCGTACTCGGCGTGGCTGCTCACCGCCCCCGTGCCGCCGCTTACGATCCAGACCACGGCCGCGGAGTTGGGGCCGGGCGTGACCGTGACGTTGGCGATGTCCGGAAGCGGTCCGGGAGCCGTCGTCTCGCCGGAGGACGTCGCGGTCTTGGTGATGACGGTCGTGATGGTCGTCACGGTTCCCGAGATGGTGACCGTCTGCGTGACCGTGTTGAGTTGCGGCGAGCCGGTCGAAGTCGTAGATGAAGTGGAGGGGGACGACGAGCCGCCGCCACCGCCCGAGCAGCCGGAGAGGCTCAGGCCAGCGACGAGCAGGAAAGCGAGGAAGACCAGTTGCGCGCGCATGGGGGGAACGTGGTCCTTCTCCTTCATCAATGTGTTGGAAACCCTACCAGCCGCGCAGCAGCCAGAGGCCCATGAGCACGAATCCAGCGACGGTGGAAAACAGCGCGGCGACCCAAGCCCAGAACCAGGCGCGCCCCTCGGCACGTTTCATCCACACGCGTCCAAGCAGGTAGCCGGCGATGGCCGTGCCGCCCGTCAGAGACGCGAAGGCCAGCGGGTGCGGCGTCCACTTTCGCGCCATCCAGTACACGATGAAGCCGAAGCCAAGCGCCGTGTAGGCGAACACGAGCGGGTTCACCCAGCGCAGGACCAGGATGCGCCGCGCCCCGGCCGGCGTCGATGCCTCCGGCGAACGCTCGACCGGCCGGTTGGGGTCGAACTTGGAGAACGGCACACGCGGCCCACGAACGGCCCGGCAAAAGGGTTGCCTCGGCAGGCTTCAAGCGCACAGGACGCCTCGCATGGCTGTGCTCACGATCGTGCTGGCCGATGCCGAAGTGGAGTTGGCGCCCGCGGAGATCGCCGGGCATCCGGCCGTGAAGGCCACCGCGCGGGCACAAGAGCGCAAGCCTGGCGAGGTGCTCCTCGACCAGAACGCGCACGGCGCCGCCACGGCCCGCCTCGTCGACGGCAAGCGCCGCGGCCGCCCCGACATCGTGCACTACTGCCTCCTCACGATCCTGGAGAGCCCGTTATGCAAGGCCGACCGCGTGCGCGTCGCCATCCACACCCGCCACGGTGAACTCATCCGCATCAAGCCCGACACGCGGCTGCCGCGCGGCGAGGCGCGCTTCCAGGGCCTCATCGCCCGCGTGCTTCGCGAAGGCCGCAGCCAAGACAAGGAGCCGCTCTTGTGGAGCGACGGCAAGCGCTCGCCCGCCCAGGTGCTGGAAGCCATGGCCGTCGGACCCGTCCTTCGCCTAGACGAAGGCGGCAAGGCGTGCAGCCCCGCGGACCTTGCCGGCCTGGCGAAAGCGGGCGACCTGACCGTCGTGCTGGGCGCATTCCCATCCGGGGCGTTCTCGGCGCCTTGGCTTGCCGCTGCGCCCGAGGCGGTGTCGTTGTGGCCGCAGGCGCTCAATGCCTGGGCCATCGCCGCGGAAGTCGTGGCCGGGCACCGCGCCAAGTGGGGCCCGTAGGTTCAGCCCGTCGGCGTAGAGGCGGAAGTTGCCGCAGTGGACTGCACGACCCAGCGGGCACGCCAGCCCACCATGAGCATCCAGTAGACGAGGAACACGGCGACGGCGCGCTGCGCCACCGCGCCGAACTCCCAGCCGGGGGCCGGCAGGATGTCCATGAAGCCCCAGCCGATGCTGAGGACCGTGGCGACGGCGGACCAGGCGGGGGAACTGCCAACCACTTGCTGCCATGCCGGGTTGCGCGATCCTGATTCTGACAAGAGGACCATCGCCGAGCATTGCAGGGTCAGCGATGAGATGGCCGCGATGTCATGCAGAGCGCCCCATGGCGTCGTGGGCATTGGGGTTGCATCCGTCGGGAAGACATCGAGAAGAAGCATGCTGCACCCAGCAGCAAACAGGAGCCAGCAGGATGCAACGGAGTTGCGCACCCGCGGCAGAAGGCGCTTCAGGCCCATGGCGAAGGCCATCATGCCGAGGCCAAGGCAGACGACGCCGGCGTACCACACCGGCCCGCCGTGGCCGAGCGCGTAGGCGCTGATGTGGCGCGGCTCGGTTCCTGAAAGGACGCGCGAACCCGGCTCCGGCGCCCCGGCCGTCGGCCAGACGAAGTCGATGACGTGGAGGGCGGCGAGGGCCACCAGGAAGGCGACCATCCCCGCCAACCCCCAAAGCAGCATGCGCTGCGCCCGTTTCTGCAGCGGGTCCATGTCGTCGGTTTGCCTATGGACCGCCGCGCCTTCTAAGCCTTTCCAGCGTGACACACAGGTGAGACGGCATCATCCGGCGGGCGTGGCCCGGGCGGGGTTGCACACGAAGGCGAGCGATTCGGGGGTCTCGTAGTACAGACCGTAATTGAAGTGGAGGACGACGCCGACGGCAAGCGGGTCCGCAAGGCCGTGCCAGGTCCAGGTGCCGGCGGCCGGGTGATCGAAGCGCATGCGCACGGGGTCCTCGCGCGTGGCCACCTGCTGGGCCGGCGACGTTGCCCCCGCGCCGGCCGGACCCACGGCCTCTGAGCGGATGCCTGTCGTGGCGCCGTTTTCCCACCATAGGTCGAGGATGATGGCGCTGACGTTCTCGGGGACGCCCATCTCGGCGCCGTTGTCGGTGAGCGAGAAGTGGCGGAACTCTTGGCTTGGGGCCTGTGCGCCGACACCGATGAGGTCAGCGTTGCCCACGTAGCCAAGGCAGGGTTGCGTGAGGTCGACGTTCTGCGCATGCGGCGCCGTCACGTAGCCATCGTGGGCGGGGGGCGAGTGCGGCGCGGGGCCCGAGCAGCCGGCCAGGAGCAAGGGCGCGGCCGCCAGCAGGGCGATGAGCAATCGCATGCAGCAAAGCCATCGGACCGTCGGTTAAGTCTTGTGGGCTGGAGGCCGAAACTCAGGGGTGGTCATCCGGGGCCGGCTGCGGCGGAGCCGGTGCGTTGACGGCTTGCAGCGCGGGCTGGGTCGCGGCGGGGGCCTCCCGGGACCGCAACGGGCGGATGGCCAGCAGGTTGAGGCCCAGGAGGACGAACCAGATGGCGATAAGGGCAACCAGGAGGCGCTGGGCGAAGGCGACGAGGATCAGGCCGCGCGTGTCTGCAAGGACGTAGGCGATGCCCGAGGCGCACACCAGCAGGCCGAGGACGACGGAGGCGGCGGCAAAGGGACGCCAGGAGCGGCGGCGATGCAGCGCCGGCCCCATCACCATCATGGCGACGCCGACGGAACTGAAGGTCGGCCACACCGCGTCGTTGTGGATGGTGCCTGAGACGGTCTGCGGCTGCGGCGTCAAGTCGCTTGGGAATGTCGCGATGAGAAGCATGCCAAAAACCGAGAGCCACAGCAGGACGAGACCAGCCCGCGCCGGCACCGACCCCGGCAAGTGTTCTTGCAAGGCGAAGATGAGGGCGATCCCCGCCACCGCGAAACTGTACGCGCCCGCGACCCAGAGCCACGGATAGCGGCTTCGAGCGAAGTCGGACATGTGCCACGGCTGGTTCGTCATGGAAGTCGCATGAAGAGCGATGAGTGCCAGGATGAATTCGGCAACGCCGGTGATGCCGAGCCAGGCGAGGAACTTGGTGCGCGGCGAGACGGGACGGCGAACTTCTGGCGCCGGAATCGTGGGCGCTTTGGGGGGCACGGCGGCACCTGCCGCGGTCGCTAGCTGGCTCAGGGGGTCGAGGGGAAGGGCAGATGCTTCGGACGGAACCATTCTCTCATCGAAGGAGTTGTGCCTCTGTTGTCCCTCTTAACCATTCTCGATAAGGCATCAAAGGGACCCGCGGAAGGCGCGGGCGAAGCACGGACCGGAAGGTGGATTGCGCGGGACGCACAAAGCCCGTGGCGCGTCGGCTAGGCGCTGCGTTTGGCGTAGCGGTCGGCGAATGCCATGATGTGGCCGCAAGCGACGCATGCGACGTTGGTCGTGTTGCGCCAGCCCCACCCCCAGCGCGGTCGCTGGAAGGACGACCAGGCATCGAAGCCTTGGCCCTTGCAGATTGGACACACCAGCGGCTGGCCAGCCACGAGGTAGCGCGTCTGCCCCTCCGGCGTTTCCGGGGGCGACGCAGGAATCACGCCTTCGCCTTGTCCTTCGACTTGGCCTTGATCCGCTTCATCGAGAACAAACCCTCGCGTTCCATCTCCTCGAGGCGGAAGGCGATGAACTTCTTGATCTCGTCGAGTTCGGGCAGGACCTTGAATTCGAGGGCGTTGACGCGCCGCTTCGTCTTCTCCACTTCATCCAGGAGGCGCTTGATGGCGGTCTCGAGTTCAGCGGCGAGGATGAGTTGCTCGACGAGTGCCTCGTAGGCGCCGACGGCGTCGTCGATGGCGGGGCTCGTTCCGACCAGGCCGTAGCCACGTTCGCTGAGGGTGTGCTTGACCGACGTCGCGTGGATCTTGGGAACGCGCACACCCATGATGTTGTGTTCCTTCAGCGTCACCTGCGGCGGATTGGAGACCGTGTAGGCCACGCTGCGTACGGCGATTGCGCCCTCGACAGCGGCGGCGACCTGGATGGCCTCTTGCGCGCCGCCGTACCGCTTGATGAGATCCGTCCGAATCGACTTGACCTTTGGGAGGATTGCGAAGATCTCGTACATGAGACCGTCGCGCTTCTTCTTCAGCAGGTTGTAGCCCGACTTGGAGAGCGCAATCTTGCGCTTGACGTTGATGAGCTCGCTGCGCGTCGGGGTGACGTTCTGCGCGGCCATGGACAACCTTGCCGACACGGGTGCCGTCAATAAACCTTCAGGCATGGCGAAAGATATGGAAGTCCCGTTGCGGCCCGCCTTGCGCATCGTTCTCCAGGAGGAGAAGCATGAATCTTCGATAGGCCAGGGCCTGTCCGCAACGCTTTCAAGTAGGCCCCGGTCTGGCCGACCTGCAATGTTCCTGTACGAATTGAACCGCAAAGAAACCAAGGGGGAGGCCGACTTCCCTGTTGTTGGCGTTCAGGCGAAGGTGGCCGTCTCCCTCGACTTCGGCGTCCTCGACGTACCGCCCAAGGCGCGCCGCCGCCTTGCCGCCCAAGCGCTGCGCGACATCATCGCAAGCCTCGACGAGGAGGAACTCGTCGCCGCCACGCCGGGCCAGTTCATGACGCCGGAGCCGACGGTCACCTTGCAGCAGGAGGCGCCGCGTCGCCACGACACGTGGGTGCAACCCGCCGGCCTCGACCTGCGCATCGTCAAGTCCGCCCACCGCATCATCGCCGAAGTCGCCGAGAAGGGCGTCTCGGGCCGCATCGTTCTCGCGGCGGAACTCGTCGGCTCCATCGGCCTCTCGGCGCCCACCATCGGTCGGCTTCTGCGCGACGGCGAGCCCGCCAACGACTACCTGAAGCAGTACGTCATCATCACCCCGAACGGCCGCACGAAGTCGCTCGACTTGACGCCGGCGGGACGCCTGCTTGCTTCGAAAATCCGCGCCGGCTCCGTGCCGATGTAGGCCCGGGTACGACGCTAGGGCTGTTGGACTTCAAGCGGCCACGGCGCGTGCAGGATGCGGCTGGCGTCCTGGCCCATGGCGGATTGCAGGCCGAGAAGCCGGTCGCGCGTCTGTTCGTCCAGGGATTTGGCCAAGGCCCGCGTCGTTGCGTCGAGCAGATCCTCGACCTCGAAGGGCTTGCGCAGCAGGAAATCGACGTGGCCCTCGTTGACGGCGCGTACGGCCAAGTCCAGGTCCGCGAAGGCTGTCATGAGGATGCGGGCAGTGCGCGGGGAACGCCGCACGACGTGGGCGAGCACCTCGAGGCCGTCCATGCCTGGCATCCGGAAGTCACACAGGACCAAATCGAAGGTGGTGCCCCGCATGGCCTCCAGGGCCGCGTCCCCCGAGGCCGCCGTTGCCACGGCGACGTCGGCAAAGTGCTCGCGAAACAGCGGCTCGAAGGAGTCGAGGACGTCCTGCTCGTCATCTACGATGAGGACGGCGGCGGCATGGCTGGCTTGGCCCATGGATGGACGTCCGGGCCTCCTGCACAAGAAGGCTTGCCGGGAAGGGCTATAGCCCTCTTTCTCCGCCCGGGGGCCCCGCTTTCTTCAAATACGCCCTCACCTCAGGCCGAGTTGCCCTCCATCCCTGTGCGCCTGGACCCCTCGGGGTTCCCAGACGACTAACAGGAGACCGCGCAAGCGGGAAACGGGTAGGAGACACCACCAATGGCACAAACCATCGAAACCGTCGTCGAAGGCGGCAAGGCAAACCCCGGACCGCTCGGCCCCGTTCTCGGCCCGGCCGGCGTCAACATGGGCAAGGTCGTCGCGGAGATCAACGCGCAGACGAAAGCCTACGCCGGCATGAAGGTCCCGGTCAAGATCGTGATCGACGACAAGAAGAACTTCGTCGTCGAGGTCGGCACGCCGCCGGTCAGCCAACTCGTCATCTCCAAGGCGAAGATCGAGAAGGGCTCCGGCACGCCGAACAAGAGCACGGTCGGCAACCTCACGATCAAGCAGGCCATCGAGATCACGAACATGAAGGGCAAGAAGATGCTCGGCGGCAGCCTCAAGGCGCGCGTCAAGGAAGTCGTCGGCACCTGCGTCTCCATGGGCGTCACGGTCGAGGGCCGCAACGCCAAGGAGATGTCCAAGGCAATCGAGAAGGGCGAGTACGACGCCCAGCTGAAGGAGTAGGACCGTGGCCGACGGCTTTGCGGCGTTGTTCGGGGCGTTCTTCCTCGTCTGGCTCGTCATCGCCGTCGTCCTCATCGTCCTGTTCCTGCTTCCGACGATCCAGGCGTACAAGGCGAAGCGTTCGGGCTGGTGGGTCTACCTCATCTGCTTCTTCATCACGCCCTTGAACATCGCAGCGCTCATCGCGTGGTTTGCGCATTTCAAGACGCACCCGACGAAGCTCGGCCAGTCCGACATCGTGATCTAGGTGGCTGACGCGGCCGGCGGGCAGCGGGGCAGGCGCGTCATCCTCGGCCTCTTCGTCGTCCTCGCGGTGTGCACGGCCTTGGCCCTATGGCTGTTCTCGCGAACCACGGAGGGCAGCCTCTACCGAGCGAGCATCTGGCGCGCCCTGGCCGGCGACTTGGCGATTCCCGTCGTCGCGTGGTGCATCCTGGAAGGGCTCGCGGTTGCGGGCCGGCCGCGTTGGCTGTGGTGGCTGGCAAGCATCCCGGCTGCGGCGGCCACGTACGGCGTCGTCACTCTGGTGATCCGGGCCTTGGACCGTTGACGCGAACCTTTTGCGCAGCGCCCGCCTGCCGGGACCGATGCGACGCCTCGTTGCGGCCTTGGCCGTGGTCGTCCTTGCCGCCGGTTGCTCGAGCCCCGCCAAGTTCGAGGTCTCCCGCGACCGAACGACGGTGGACCCGCACGACGCTGAAGAAGTCAACCTCCAGATGCACAAGGACGACACCTTCGACTATTCGTGGACCACGACCGCGACGCTGCACTTCAACATCCACAGCCATCGCCAAGTGAACGGCCAGACGGAGGCCATCGAGTGGGTCGCCAAGGACTCGAAGGGCGAGGCGGGCACGTTCAAAGCCGACCTCGACGGCGGCTACTCCCTCATGTGGGAGAACACGAGTAACTCCCGCATCACGCTGACATACCACGCAAGCGGCGTCGGGACCGTCGACAGCAGGACGTAGGCCGCCCGGCCGAACCGTCCGTGCGCACGACGACGAATCCATCCATGACCGCTTGGACCAAATCGCCCCCGGCGAGGGGCCGAACGCGGCGCCGCAGCACCGCATGTGAGTGGGGTGTGGCTCAAGCGTGCCCAAGCGCATCGCGGGCAAGCGTGGGCCGCCGGGGGCCGGACCCAACTGGTTTGTCAGGCAAAACAATATACTTCTCGGAGAAAATCCGGTACGCTGCGCGTGTGGATTTTCGCCCCGGCCGAATGCGGGTGGCCGCCGCCGACGATGCCGTGGTGCTGCGTGAAATCGGTGACGAAGGCGCCCAGGTTGAGGGCTTCGGGGTCCTCGTCGTAGCGTGTGCGGCGCAGGCTGAGGCTGGAGAGGTTGTTGCGGCGGTTGAGGAGGACGGCGACGGATGCGCCGAGGTCGCGGGCCACATGGGCCAGGGCGCGCGAGCCGAAGCCGAAGAGGCTTGGCTTGTGGCGGCCGAAGCGAAGGAGTGCAACATTGTGCTTGAGTTCGATGCGTTCGCGGACGCGGTCGAGGGCTTTGTCCCAGCGGTTCTCGTTGACCATTTGGAGGTAGCGCGACTTGATCTCGGGGACTTCGCTGGGCCAGCGGCCGGCGGCAAGGCGGCGCGCTGCTTGGGCGCGGAAGCGGTCGTCGTCGACGCGGAAGCGCCAGGCGAAGTCGAGCATGCGTGCTTCGTCTTCCATGCGTTGGGCGCCGACGCCCGACTCGACGTCGGCCAGCAGGGGGCTCGGACAGTATTCGACGAGGTCGGCGAGTGCGACGAGGTGGCGGTGCTCGCCGTTCAGGCCCAGGTAGTCGTAGGCGACGCCGGCGGCGGAGACGCCCTGCCGCACGATGCCTTCGAGGTCGCCGTCGAGTTCGCCGAGTTGCAGGCCACTCTGTTCGTGGTGGTCGAGGTAGTGGACTTTCTGCCGCGTCTTGGACTTGTCATTCAGGGTCTTGATGAGGCGCGGCGTGAGTCCGAGGTCGACGAGGTAGAATTCGGAGCTGGAGATGTCCTTGCGAAGGACGTCGACGGCGAGGTCGCCGCTTGCCACGAAAGTAACTTTGGTGGCTGGGTCTTTGGCCAGGAACAGGGCGGCCGAGATGATGCCGTCCACGTTTCCACGTGTCAGGAGATGGGTCTTCCTGTCGTCCCGCTCGCGCAGTTCCATCGCGGTGCAGTCCCGCTCGCCCAATCCGCATCCGCCCCTATGAGGCTTACGTTTTCTTCTCCTGGGGCACAGCCCTTTGTTTCCTCTGGAGCCGGCGTAATTTCCGGCGTTCCCGGGCCGCCGCGACGCCGCAGGTCGGGCAAGGCCCCCGGCGGGGGGCAGGGCGGCCGCATCGGGTGCACCAACGCTGTCCTGGCCCTGGACGGCGCACGAGGTCCGGAATCACTGGGGGGCGCGCAAACGCACGACGCCAGATCCGCAGGCCACTGGCAAGGACCACGAGACCGGCGACGAGGATGGCTCCGGCGGCGATGTCGCCCGCCTGGTTGGAAGGGCCCGCAACGGCGGCGACGGCGACGGCGACGACCGCGCAGCCGACCGCCGTCCAGGTGCGCCACGCCACATTCGCCCATGCCGGGCCGCCATCAAGAAACCACGGGTCGCGCTACGCCGGCTGCCGCGCGGGGAGCTTGGGCCATGGAATCCGCGTCGCCCACCAGAACAGGCCACAAGCCTGAGGGCTAATCCGACGGCGGTCGCCCAGGTGAACCCAGCTTGCGAACCGATGCCGATGGCGAGGCCCGTCAGGAAGAGGCCGAGAGCGACGCGCGACCGGAGCGACCGTGACGGCAGGGGCCAATCGAACTTCTTGGCCGCCGCAAATGCGAGCCACGTGAGGCCGGCCGTGCCAAGGAGCAGCAACCCGCCCCATTGCTCCGTTGTGAGGTTCCCTGCTTCCTACACGAGGGAGACGCCCATGGCCGCCACGACGGCCAGGAAGAGGCGCGGGGCCTTGAGCACGATGAACCAGCCGCTGCCGTCCTCACGAACCTTGCCTGAACAGCCGCCAGGCCGCCTCTTCCACGTCGTGCAATTGTCCGGGGACGACGATGCAATGCAGGGGCGGCCCGAAGTCCTGCTCAAGAAGGTCCGCGACGGCGCCCGTCCGACGCACGGGGACATCGGCCCCGGCCCGTGCGACGACGCCCACCTGGGTCCTGCCGTTGAACCATGGATTGCCCGTCTTGGCGGCGAGATCGAGGAGGAGAGCCAGCCCCTGGTTCGCCGTCATGAAGTACTCCTCGTCGGCCTTGATGTCGAGAAGGACAAGCGTGTGCAAGTCACGGGCATGGTTCTCCACGAGGGCGTCGAATGGCGATGTGGGTGCCCAGTTGCGCTCCGGTCGGACCAAGGTCGTCGTGCGGCCGAACTTGTAGTGCTGCAGGCCCAAGAGGCCCGGCGCAGCGGAGTAGATGGATGGCGCGTGCACGATGCGGCACTCGACGCCGGCCTCGCCGGCGCGCACCATGAGGTCGGTGTGCGTCGTGGCGGTGAGAGGATCGCCCGCGGTCAGCAGGACGACCTCGCGCGACTTGGCCCGCTTCACCAGATCATCGCCGCCGACTTCGACGCCTAGCCGGTCCAGGAGTTTGACGGGTCGGCCGAGGAAGGCCTCCAGAGCGACGTGGCTGGTTCCGGCCAGGATCGCGGTGTAGAATTCGGCGTACACCTCGTCGGCCGCCTTGACGCGTTCCAGGCCCTTGACGGTGATGTCCTTGGCGTCGTGCAGGCCGAGGCCCACCAGGTGCAGGGACACGGGCGCCGCCACGCCCTCCCCGCTTCAAGGGTTTGCCCGCGTCATTTCGATGGCCTGGACAACGGCCTTAAGCCTGGGAAGGCCACTGCAATACCGTGACGGGCCCGCTTCTGGGTTGGGTGGTGGCGTGCGGCATGCTGGCCTGCGCAGTCCCAGCCAACGGGAGCCCGGACCCGACTGGAGCGCTCCCCTTGATTGCCGACGACGTGGCCAAGGTCGGCGTCCCATTCCACATCCAGGCCCTCTCGTCCACGGCCCTTGCGGGCCCCGGGGCGATGCGGCTTGCGGTCCTGACGGGCAGCCTGCGCGTCCTCGAAGCGCACGACGCCGACCCGAACGGCCACGGCGCCCCCTTCCCATCCTGGACCGTCGTGGCAGACCAGCCGGGCTTCTGGGAGGTCTCCGCGACCGGCACGAGTGCTGGGACCGGGCGCAGTTTGCAGGGCGTCCTTGGCGGCTTCTCCGGGCGCACCGAGGCGTTTGCCGGGACGCGCACGCTGGGTTCCCATGAGGCCGTCGTCGACGTGACGGCGGGCCTCAACGGCAACGGTACCCTCGTTGGCCACGCCAGCGTCCGCATGCAAGGAATGGAGTGGCCGCAGTATGCCACCACGTCGCTCTTCGTTCGCGGCGTCCGCGACGCGGGGCCCGCCACCGAGACGCGCCGCGTCGCCTTCCCGGTGGACCGGCCGGCGGGCGCGGCCGAGGCCAGCATCATCGTATCATGGAGCGTGAAGACCCCGGCGGGCCTTGACATCGATCTGCAGCGTTGCGAGGACATGCGCTACACGGGCGCGTGGCTCGTCAACCTCCATGCCCCATACGCGGCGACGCCCTTCCGCTGCCAGGCCCCCGCCGTCGCCAGCGTGGCCGTCGACGAGCAGGACGGCCGCGACTGGCCTGGAACCGTGGCGCTCTTTGGGGCTCTCGGCTGCGTTGGGTTCGCGTGGCGCATCGGGCTGCGCACCCGCCCCCGTTGACCTTATCGCCCTTCCGAGTGTACGAAACGGCATGCAGAGCCTTGGCGTCCGCGTCCCCAAGAGCGACGCCGAGGCGACGCGCAGGCGCCTGCAGGAGCTTGGTGTCCTGCGCATAGACCTGGAAGTCGGGAAGGAGGGCGACGACGTGGTCTTCCCGGTCTCCGCGTCGTGCGGCCCCAAGTTGCCGACGGCGCCGTTCGACTTCAAGGCCCGCCTCGTACGCCCGGCCGGGTACCAGGACCTCCTAGCGTGGCCGAAGGATCTGCTCGACCTCGCCCCGCGGGCCTTCGACCAGATCGGCGACATCGTCATCGTGAAGGTGCCGCCCCGCGTCGCGATGCGCGCCGCCGAACTAGGATCGGCCATCCGCAAGTTCGCCAAGGCTCGCGCCGTGTTCGCCGACGGCGGCGTCAAGGAGGAATTCCGTGTGCGCGACTTGGAACGCATCTCCGGTGTAGGCGAATCGCTCACACACATCCGGGAGAATGGCGTCAACCTGTGGGTCGACCCCGCCAAGGCCTATTTCTCGCCCCGCCTGGCCACGGAACGCGAACGCGTGGCCGGCCTCGTCGTCCCCGGCGAACACCTCGTCGACTTGTTCGGCGGTGTTGCGCCCCTCGGCGTGCAGGCAGCCCTCAAGGGCGCGCGGGTCGACTCCGTGGACCTCAACCCCGCCGCCATCGACCTCGCCCGGCGCAACGTCGCCGACAACAAGGTCGAGGACAAGGTCAAACTGCACTTGGCGGACGCCAAACTCATCGGCAAGCGGCTGCTTCCCGCAGACCGGATCGTCATGAACCTCCCGCACGGCGCCAAGGCGTTCCTCGACGTGGCTGCCCACCTCGCCAAGCCTGGCGCAACCATCCACTACCATGAGATCCTGACGCCGGCCGCCGTGGCCGCGCGGGGCGACGCCGTGGTCGCCGAACTCCTGCGCAATGGCAAGCGGGTGTCGTTGGCGGGAACACGCGTCGTGCGCAACTATTCGCCGACCGAGGCCCACGTCGTCTTCGACTTCAAGGTGGCTGCGTGACCGGGCGGCTGGCCCTCGTCACCCTGGACCTGGATGGCACGCTGCTGCCCAACGACATGGCGTTTGCCGCCATCCTTCGCGGCACAGGTCATGCCGAATTGGCCGCGGAAGCAGCGCGAAAATTCGCGGACGGCACCTGGAGCCTGCCGGAGGCGTACGCCGCCCAGTGGCGCGTGGTCCAGACGCTTGGCTTGCAGGAAATGCATCGGGCGCTTCGCAAGGCCGCCTGGTTGCCGGGAATCGCGGACGGCGTGCGCCGATTGCAGGAGGCGGGACTGCGCGTGGTTCTTCTCACCGACGTCGCGTCGACGGTGACGGACTTCCTTGGCCGCTGGGGCCTCGTCGACGCCATTTGCAGTCCCGTCACGGTCAAGGACGGGCGGCAACTCGCCATCGACCAGCGGCTCGACAAGCTCGCCAACCTGAACGCCCGGCTTGCCGAATGGAACATCCCGCTTGCCAAGGTCTGCCACGTCGGCAACGGCCCCAACGACATTCCAGTCTTCCGCGCCGTCGGCGCGTCGCTTGCCGTCTTCCCCCAACCCGAAGTCGCAGAAGCCGCCAGCGCTGTCGTGCCCGCCCCCCGCGACTTCGCGGATGTCGTGGATGCCGTCCTGGCCCGCTAACGTCGCCAGAACGCGTTCGTGCGGGCGAAGGTGAGTTCCGCCAGGAGGATTTCGCGCCAGAAAGCCGGAGATTCCAGGTCCGCCACTTTTTGCAGGATGCGACCTGCCGTCTCTGGCCCGACGCCGCGGCCCACGAGGGCGCGGCACGCGGTGCTGCCGAAGTTGGAGACGAGGTCGCCGTTGCGCACGATGCGCAGCCGCTCGGCTTGCTTGTCAGGTGCCAGCTTGGCTTTGCTGCGCAGCAGCGGGACTTGGTCCTCGTTCCACGGCCGCAGGCAAGCGACTTGGTGGCTCTGGCAGCGTCGGCATGCTGGCCGCTTTGGCAGGAGCAGGACGCGGGACTGCCAGGAATTGCCGCACGCGCAGCAGGCCAGGAGGACGTCGGAGTCCTCGATGCGTTTGCGAACGGCTGTCAGGAGGGCTTCGTCGCTGCGCGGGGGCGCCATCATGCGGCGCGTCTCGTCCTGGCCGAGGAAGGTAAGAGGCCCCTGCGCCTGGATGACGAACGTCAGCTTGCCGGCGCGCAGGGCCTCGACGAAGTGGTGCACGGCGGCGACGTCCATGCGGGAATGGATGAGCCGCGACAGGGTCTCTTCCTGCAACGCCAAGTGGTCCAACAACGATTCCAGTTTGCCGCGGGTTGCGACGTTGGGGTCCAAGTCCTTGGGCAGTGCGCCGAAGTGCTTGGCGACATGCACGAGGTGGTGGCGGACCAAGGGCGAATCGCGCAGACACAACGACAAGAGGAGCTCGAGACTCCCCGCATCGAGCGACTGCCAGACGTCGAGGATGGATTGTGCGGGTTGCTGCGATGGCAGGGTGAAGTGGATGCGGTACGCGTCGCACTCCATGCCGACCGGGGCGCCCAGGCGTTGCGAGAGAAGGGCCTGCGTGATGCGGCCCAGCGCCTCGTTGCCGCGCGTGCCAAGACTGACGCTGGCGACAATCAGCTTGCCGTTCATCTCCAAGGTCACGAGGCGGTCCGTGGCGACCTGCAAACCCTTGGCCTTGTGGTCGACGATGGGCTTGGCGGCGCTCGCGAGTGTTCCTGCATCGAGGGGATACGCCGCCAGGCCCCGTTTGTCCGATTCGCAGATGAGGCGGCGCAGCCGGGCGACTTCCTGCGCGACGTCGTAGCTCACAGGCAACTGGGCACCCGTCCACTGCGGCACAGGCCCCAGTTCGCGCACTGGCGCGACCCGCACGCGTGCGGCCTCGACTTCGACTTCCAACACGCGCCAGCTGCGACCGGCCATGACGACGAGGGCGCCCGGAGCCATCGACGCCGTCACGAATGCGTCGTCGACGGTCCCGATGGAGCGCTTCGAGGACTCGTCGATGACCTTGTAGGTCCGTTCGTCGGGGATCAACGAGATGTGGTCGAGGAAGTGCTTGCGGGCCCGGCTGCCCCGTTGGATGCGGTCGCCCGGCTGCGCGCCGCCGCGCCCCGCGCCGACCGTTTCCTCTGGGTACAACGTCCTGACATCCTGCAGACATTGCCAGACGGCGTCGAACAAGCCGTCGTCGAGGTCGACGAATGGACCTGCGCGGCGCACCACGGCGCGGCACCACTCCTTCTGCAGGCCCGCATACTCGTTTGTCAGGGCAATCAGTTGATTGGCCAGCACGACCAGAGGCGCGTCGCGCAACTCCAAGGATTCGAGTCGCCCCTCGACGGCGCGGCGGGCCACGGCGGCGCACTCGAGGATGTCCTCCGGCCCGGCTGCGACGAGGGTGCCGGCGCTCACCCCTCCGACGTGGTGGCCACTGCGCCCAAGGCGTTGCACCAGGCGCGCCACGGAGCGCGGGCTCTGCACTTGCACGACGTGGTCGATGGCCCCGACGTCGATGCCGAGTTCGAGGCTCGACGTTGCGACCAGGGCGCGCAGCTCGCCGTTCTTGAAGCGCTCCTCGACATCCGTGCGGTGCTCGGCACTGAGGCTGCCGTGATGCAGGCCGAGTCCGAGCTTCACCTCGCCTGGTTCATCGTCCAACATGGCACTGCGGCTGACCAGAAGTTCCGCGCCGTCGCGGGTGTTGTGGAAGATGAGGACGCGCTTGTGCTCCGACGCGATTTGCCGGACGGTCCGCACTTGGGCCACGACCGGCGGCGTAAGCGTAAGCTTGGCCGCCCTTTCGCCGTCGCCGGGGTCCGCCAGGGGCTCGACGACGGCAAGGCGGATCTCCTTCAGGGTCTCGACCACGAGGACTTCGGTGGGGCGCGCCGTACCGTCGGGGCTGTTGCCAGCAAGGAAGCGCGCGACTCGGACGGGGTCGGCAACCGTCGCGGACAACCCGATGCGCTGGAATCCGCCCGCCGCACGGGCATCCGGTTTCGCCGGACAGGGCCGTTCGGCGGCCTTCGCCATGCGCAGGGCATCGCCTTGGCCGACCACTTCCTCGACGCGTTCCAGCGCGACCATCAACTGCGCGCCGCGCTCCGATGCGGCAAGGTCGTGCACTTCGTCGAGGACGACGAAACGCACCGTAGCCAGGTGTCTCCGGAGTGTGTCTCCGTAGAGCAGAAGCTGCAGTGTCTCGGGCGTCGTGATGAGCAGGTCGGGCGGCGACTTGGACTGCTTGGTGCGCTCGGATTGGGTCGTGTCGCCGTGGCGGACGCCCAGCGTGATGCCGAGGGCCTTGGACCAGGATTCCAGGCGGCGCTGCAAGTCGCGGTTGAGGGCGCGAAGTGGCGTCACGTACAGGACCTTGAAACCCGCCGGCCAAGGTTTCTTGCGGGCGGCGACGGCCTCCTTCTCGGTCACGATGCGGCTCAGCACCGGAAGCAGGGCGGCTTCGGTCTTGCCGTGCCCCGTCGGGGCGACGAGGAGGACATGCTTGCCGGCGGCAAGGGGTCCGTGTGCGACGGTCTGCGCCTCGGTCAGTCCCTCCCAGCCCTGGCTGCGCAGCAGGGCGACGAGGCGAGGGTGCAGTCCGGAATCTTCCATTCGATCAGCCGATCTGGCGCAGGACCATGTCGACGTAGCTCAGCATGAGGGTCGCGCCGAACAGGAATCCAAGGAGCGTCGCCGTCGGGCCGGCCAGTCCCATGAACGACCCTTGCTTGCCGATGCGCAGGCCGTTGCGGATGAGGATGCGAAGGGGCGTGACGACGCCGAAGAAGACGATGCCCATCGGAAGCAGTTCCAGGAGGGTGACGACGAGGAGGCCGGCGCCGGACGGGCCCGACAGGAGGCTGACGCCCCACACGGCGCGCACTTCGTTGTCCCACAGGAAGAAGAACAGCAGGAAGGCGAGCGGCCCGACGATCCAGCCGATCCACTTCAGGCGGTCCCAGCGCTCGTTCTTCTTCGGCGCCTTGTCGCCAAGCACGAAGCGCGTCACGAGGGCGCCAATCGCGAGGGCCCACAGCAAGTAGCTCCACCAGGGGAGCTGAAGGAAGCCGAAGCCGACGAGGCCGGGGGCGTTCTGCACGCGGCCTGCTTGGATATGCAACGGGCTCTGGCCGGTGGTCGCGATCGTTCCGGTGCGCGCCGTCGCGTCCAAGGAATCGAAACGGATCAGGGTCACGTCCTTGATGCTGGGTGTGGAGCCCTCCTGGCTTGGAACCGTCAGGACCGCGCCGTTCAGGATCTTCGACTGGATGTCCGCCAGGGCGCCCAAGCCGGGCTTGTCGGTCGATTTGCCGGGCTGGCCGATCGCTTCCATGACTTGGCTCTGCATGGATTGGATGCGGCTCAAGTCGAGGCCTTGGGCAGCGGACGCCGCGTCGGCGGTGCCCATGTGGATTGTGCCGGCCGCAAAGGGCATGACCATCACGTCCGCCGAGATTGGCGCAAGCACTGGGTTGCCTTGGAACGTGACGGCGTCGTGCGCCGCACGGAACGTCTGCACTTGGCCCGGTTTGCTGACCGTGAAGACGCCGGCCTGCAGGTTCACGAAGCCGCCGGCGTTGTCGGAGGCAAGGTCCTGGGATGGCGTGTTGGGGATGGCCGGAATCGCGCCGACGGTGAAGGTCCCGCCGACCGTGGATGCGGCCATGAGGGGGCCGAGGGGGAAGGTGGCGCCCGCGAACCTCATGTCGTCGAGGTTGGCAAACAGGATGAGCGCATGCGAAGCGTGCAGCGCACCGCCGACTGCGTCCGGGAAGTAGATGCCCGGGGACGCGCCGGCTTGCCAAGAGATGGCGATGTTACCGGCGGCATCCTCGAAGCATTCCAACGCCGGAACGGTCCAACACACTTTCGTGAGCCCGCTTAGGACTGATGCTCCGGCGTTGAAGAACATCATGGGGGCGACGGCGGGTGCCAGCGTGGCATCGAGCGAGCCTGAAAGCAAGGTGAGGTTCCCGCCGCCGCTGAAGTCCGCCATGTACGGGATGTCGTAGGCGAATCCGTGGTCGCCGTTGAGGGCGGCCTGGGCGGGGGGCAGGAGCAGCAGGCAACCTAGGACCAGGCCGGCCAACAGGCGCATAGACCAGCGATGGACGGCCGGCCTTATCCTTTGTTCCGATGGGGCCTCGAAAGGTCATCGGGGTCTGTCGGCAGCCTGGCTGTCATGTTCCGCCGACCCCCCTCCGTCACTGCAACATCGTCCTCGATGCGGATGCCGATGCCGGCCGTCCCCGGCGGGCAGGTTGCGTAATCCGGATTGAAGTAGAGGCCCGGCTCGATCGTCAGCACCATGCCTTCTTTCAGCAGACGGGGCTTTCCATCGGGACCGACCATGGCGCCGGCGTCGTGGACGTCGAGGCCCAGCCAGTGGCTCGTTCCGTGCATGAAAAAGCTGCGGTACAAGCCGGTCTTGACGGCCTTCTCGACCGAACCGGACAGCATTCCCAGGTCCACCAGGCCGGACGTCAAGACCTCGACCGCCTTCTCATGAGGCGCACGGAAGGGGACGCCAGGGCGTACCTCGCGCATGGCGGCATTGTGCGCGGCCAAGACGAGTTCGTACAGCTCGACTTGGCGCCGGGAGAATTCGCCACCCACCGGATACGTCCGCGTGATGTCGGAGGTGTAGTAGCCCCACTCGCAGCCAGCGTCGATGAGGAACAATTCCCCGGCACGCAAGCGGTCGAGGTTCGACACGTAATGCAGCACCGCCGCGTTCGGGCCGCAGCCGCAGATGGACGGGTAGCCAACGCCCGTCGAGCCCGAATGGCGCGCCTGGTGCACGAAGTCGGCTTCGACCTCGAACTCCTGGCCGCCACCAACAATGCCCCTGGCGGCGCGAAGATGCGCCTCCACGCCGAGGTCGCAGGCCTTCTGCAGCATCTTGAGCTCGGCCGGTTCCTTCACCAGCCGCATCTCGTGCACCAACTCACGGCCGTGCGAGGCGGTCCGCCGGCGACGCTTGCCGCCCTTCGGTGGCCCGCCCGGGCGCTGCGCAGCGAGGTCGTCCTCGACCCAGCGGCGGCCGGCCGCCCTCGCGACGCGGCGGCGGACCACGGAATCGTGGTCGGAAATCGCGTGCACCTTGGACTTGCCTAGGACTCGCTTCAAGCGCTCGGAAAGTTCCGTGATGTCGTAGGCCCGGTCGACGTCGAGGACGCCGGCCCGCTCTACGCCGAGGCGACGCCCTGTCCATATCTCGGCCTCCTTCTTGCGGTCGCGCAGAAAGAGCGTCGACGCGCCGCTGCCGCCCTGAAGGACAAGCACGGCGCCAGGCTCGTTGAAGCCCGTCAAGTACCAGAAGTCGCTGTGCGGCCGGAAGACGTAGTCCACGTCGTGGCTGAACTGGTGCGTCGGGTGCGTCGCGACGACGAGGGCATGGCCGTCGCCCAACTGCTTGGCCAGCTTGGCGCGGCGCTTCGTGTACGACGAAAGCGGCAGCTGCGGCGCCGGGCCGGGAGCGAGGTCGGCGAAGTTCAACGACCGCCCATGGCGGTGGACGTAAAGGAGGCTTGCGAAGGCCGGCGGCTGGGCGGGGCCCCGTTGTTCGACTCGGATGTAGGCCGATGATTCGGTGGATGCGACGCCCTCGTCCGCGGCACCGGGGTCAGGCCGCGTTCGGGCCGCCCGAGGTCTCTTGGCCGCGAGCGTGGCCTCGACGATGAAGAGGATCCAGTGAACGACGAGCAATCCAGAAATAACGAAGGGGCCCGCAAGAAGTTGGGCTGGTTTGGTTTCCTCGAACACGTTCAAGTCCCAAGTCGGAAAGGCGCCAAAAACCGCCCAAGAGCTGGTGACGGCGGCCAGCAATCCCCAGGTAGCGAACCGTAGGCCCGGTGGACGGACGACGAGCGCGCAAGCCGCGGACAGGACGGCGCCCGATGCCAAAATTGCCAGCCAGCCTGTTTCGCCGTAGCGGACGGTCGTTGTCCAATCACCGCAGCCCAGGAAGCAGGTGCGGGATTCCTGGCTCCACAAGGGCAGAAGGCCTGCTAGAGGGGTGAGGAGCAGGGCGACGGACGCAGCGATAGCGACTTTGCCGCCCACAATTCCAAACCGCATTGCCACTGGAGCCCAGCCGCCTTAGTTCAAGGTTGCGGGGTCTGCACGGCAACCGAACAGAAAGCTGGCCTGGCTCCTCGCCTAGCGAGTGGCCTTCACCATCGTCGTCTTGGGGTTCCAGTTGGAGACCAGGGTGTTGGGCGGCGGCGG
The DNA here is from genome assembly GCA_040390065.1 of bacterium. GTDB lineage: Archaea > Thermoplasmatota > E2 > JACPAO01 > JAHFTW01 > JAHFTW01. Next base: position 20,422 of record JAZJZE010000004.1, read on the forward strand.
ATTGGCGAAGTCCACGCCGTGCGTGTCCTTGGCGAACTTGCGGAACTTCGCGGCCCACGGATTGGTGCTGGTCGCGAACGATTTCATCGCCTTCCGGCGAGTGGTAGAAACGCATTGGGGCGTGGGCAGCGATGGCCGAAGGCAAACTGACTTCAGATTGCGATGCCCGCCAACTCCGCCAGTTTGCGGACCGTGTTCCAGTTGCGCGCCGTCACCGACGTTCCGGCCGCCTTGTCGATGAGGGCCGGAGTCAGCTTCGAGCGGCCGACACCATTCGGGTAGTCGAACCAGAGGATGTCGCCCTGCGTCGCGACGCGTTCGCCGTTCTGCGCGCGGGGCCCGAGTTCCGCTGCCGCTTCCGCCCGGGGTTTGCGTTGGCCGACCCCGATGAGAAGGAGGCTTGGCCGGTCGCGCGCGGCTTCGGGAAAGGGCGGGGCAAGGTACGCCGTCCACTGCTTGGCCGTGCGCACAATCACGGGCACGTCGAACTTGAAGCGCATCCGGATAGCGTGCTCAAGCTGCGCCTGCACGGCCTTCGCGGGACCAGGCGCCGTAAAGACCAGGTTGCCGCTCTGGATGTGGGTCTTGACGTCCGTGAAGTCGAGCCCTTCGCACAGGGCCCGCAGCTCAGCCATGGGAACCGTGCGCCGCCCGACCACGTTCACGGCACGCAGAAGGGCAACGAAGGTCGTCATGTCATCCGCGGAAGATGGGCCTCTGACTCAGCATCACGGGAAGGGGAAGCGGAGCGCGCGGTTCGGATCCGACGTTGAGTTCACAGACGCGAATCAGGTCCTCCAGCGTGGCCGGCGTGTCCGGTGCCAAGCCCGCAGCCGCGAGCCATTCCGCCTTTCGCGAACGAGGCACGAACTTGCCGGACGCTTTCTCCTTGTCGCCGACGACCACGAGAAGCGGCACCCAGTCGGTCTCGGCGATGGCGATCTTCTTGCCAACACCATTGGAGGAGTCGTCGACGTCTGCGCGGAAGCCGGCGCGATTCACTTCCCCGGCCAGACGCCTGCACTCTTCGAGGAACGAGTCGTTGAGCGGAAGGAAGCGAATCTGCGTGGGACTCAACCAGAAGGGCAGGCTCGGCTTCTTCCCCGCCTTGGCCTCCATGCTCTGATGTTCGAGGATGGCGCACAGGTTGCGATCGATGGCGCCGGAAATGCTGGTGTGCAGTAGGAACGGGTTCTTGCGCGAGCCGTCCGCCGCCGTGTACTCGATGCCGAAGTTCTGGGGGTTCTGCGTGTCGATCTGGACCGTGCTCAGCGCGAAGGCCTTGTTGACGGTGTCGTTGAAGTTGAACTCGAACTTCATGACGAAGTAGAAGGTCTGCTGCTCCCACATCTCGACCAGGACCGGCTTGTTGACGGTGCGGGCGAGGCTCACGGCGAAGTCCTTGTTCTCCTCGTAGAAGCCGCGCACGAAGCGCACGGCCGTCTCGAACGGGACCTGGAGGCCTTCCATCCACTCCTTGCTGCGGTCGAATTGGCGCTTGAACTCCTCGCGCGCCTGCTGCAGGTCCGCAACCAGCGTGTGCATGTCGGGCATGGTGAAACAGCGCAGGCGCTTGATGCCGGCCGTCTCTCCCGACTGCTCGCGGCGGAAGGAGTAGTGCGTGAGTTCGTAGATGCGCGCCGGAAGGTGGCGGTAGCTGAGACTCGCGCGCCCCATCGAGAGGTACATGCCGAAGCAGGCAGCAAAGCGCAGAAACAGTTCCTTCTCGTCGGACTTGATGCGGTACTGGCGCGCCGGGAACTTGTTGAGGTACTTGTTCAAGGCCGGGTGGTTGACGTCGTACATGATGGGCGTCTCGATCTGCAGGCCACCCGCGTCGCGGCACACCTTGTTGATCTTCTCCTCCAGGAGACGCTTGATGAGTTGGCCCTTGGGGAACCAGCGCATGTTGCCCGTGTCGCTGCCGGGTTCGTAGTCGACCAGCTCCATCTGCTGCATGAGCGCGATGTGGGCTGGTTCCTGGTCCGCCTTGCGCGAGCCGCCGTGCTCGTAGGCGTAGAACTTTGCCAGGCCGGGCCACGGGGCGAAGTCGAACGTGTCGGCCGGGACGAAGGACCCGTCTGGGGACAGGACGTACCACTGCGACTTGAGGCCCTTTTCGGCCTTCAGCGCGAGATTCTGCTCGTCCGAGGCCACGGACCCTCCGCCGTCGCCCGGTGCCGCCGGTCCCCCATGGATGCTCGCCTTGGCTTGCATCTGCGCCGCCGCAACGCTGCTCGACGCGGCTACGCCGTCGGGCAGGACATGCTTGGAAAGCTCCGACAGCGGGTGGCCCTTGCATGACAACGTGAACGCCTTGTACCAACCGAAGGGCGATTGTTTGACCTCGTAGTCGGCAGGGAGTGCCGCTTTGAGGAGCGGCAGCGCCTGGATGGCGATGGGCGGCGCGGCCAGGTCGTTGGAGATGTGGGCGTACGGGTACAACATCACGCGCTTCGTCTTCACCTGGTCCGCGACCTTGACAATCTCGGCGACGGCCTTTGCGACCGAGGACGGCAAGTTGGCTTCGTCCGGCTTCTCGACGGCGACGAAGGCGCACAGGCACTCCTCCATGCGGCCGGCCTTGTCGGCGTCGGCGAGTTCCGGCGCCGACTTGAGGGCCTTCTTGGTGGCCTTGTACTCGATGAAGTCGGAGTGGACGAGAAGCAGCTTCACGGCGGCGGCCAGGCCGGATTCGCTGAAAGCGGTGTCGGCCCGCAACACCGGTCGCCGGCCGGGTCTCCCTCCTGTTGCCTCCCTGCGGCCACCTTTTCAAATAGGGGGTCGTGTGCGCGTCCGTGAAGGTGGCCCTAGTCCTGAACGGCGAGGAGCCGGGCAGCGACGAGTTGAAGCTCCTCGACGCATGCGACGCCATCGTCTGCGCCGACGGAGCCGCACAGGCCCTCCTGAAGACCGACCACGTCCCTTCCTTCATCGTCGGCGACCTCGACTCCCTGAAGCCGGACACATACAAGTGGGCCGAAGCGCTGGATGTCCCGATCGAGCGTCATGCGACGGACAAGGATGCCATCGACGGCGACTTGGCCCTCGACAAGGCGCTGGCCATCGGCGCGAAGTCCGTCCTGATCCTCGGCGGCCACGGGGGCCGCAGCGCCATGTTCCTCGCGAACCTCAAGATCCTGCGCCGTGTGCACGACCTTGGCCTCGACGGCTCGATGGTCGGTCGCGGCGAATCGTTGCGCTACCTCTCGGCGGGCGGCGAATTGTCCCTGGCCGGGCGAACCGGGGCGACGCTGAACATCATCTCGGTGGACGGGGACGCGGTCATCACGTTGTCGGGCACGCAGTTCGACGGCAGCGACATCGTCCTGGAACGCAAGCGCAGCCGCGGGGTCTCCAACAAGATCACCTCCGACGGAGCCAAGATCATCGTGCGCTCCGGCGTGGTGCTCGCCATCGTCGAACGTAAGCGGCAAGAGTACCACATCACGTGATGGGGGAGGCCTTGCGCGCCGCGCGCGTCTGCCGGTCCGCGGCCAACAGGACGAGCATGCCGGAGACTGCGACGGCGACGGCGAAGACGTAGCTCCAACGGAAGTCGGCGACGCGCAAGATTGCGAAGGCCGACAGCGAGCCCAGCAGGGTTCCGGCGCCGATTGCCGCATGGTACGTGCCCACTCCCGCGCCGCGGCCACCGGGATGGATGTCGGCCAAGAGCACGGGACCGTTCACCTGCAAGAGGGAGAAACTGAGCCCCATCATGGCGTGCAGCATGAGGAGGATCGCGTACCCGGGGACGCCGACGAAGGCCACCGTGATGCACAAGAGGGGCAGGGTGATGGTGCGCAGGATGGAACCTTCCAGGATTCCCACGGCCTCCCCGAGGCGCGCGCCCAAGCGTCCCGCCCAAGGGTACGTGATGGGCGTCACGATGTTGCTTGGCGCCTGCGCGACGAGGACCAGTGCGGCAGGCAGCGCGAGGTGTCCAGCGAGCACGCCGGGGTAGGATGCGAAGAAGCAGACGGAGCCCGTGAACGTCAGGAGGTAGCCCACTGGCCACAGACGGCCTGGACCCGACAGCGCCTGGACGACTCCCTGGACCGTGGGCGAATTGCGCAGACGGCTGGGGAAGAAGACGGCCCGCTCGAAGCGACGCTGGCCGGCCTGGATGAGGCCGGCATCGAAGGGCATCTCATGCGGCAGCGGCGGCTGGTACGGCGGGATGAGGCGCGAGGCAACGATGGCGGCGAGCGCGCCTGCGGCGGCCGTGATGGCAAACACGTTGCCGAAGTGCGGCCCGCCGACGAGGTCATGCCCCAACAGCCAGACGCCAAGACGCCCCATCCGCTGCCAGACGTCGGGGCCGAGGGCAATCAGAATCGACAAGGCAAGTCCTGAAAGGTAGGCAAAACCGGTGCGCCGGCTCAAGGCCGCAGTGGTGCGCCCCCACATGGCGCGCGAAACGCGTTGCAGCACGAGCGTCGATGCCGCCGGCGCAGTTGCCGACCCGAACACGGTGTACGCCATGGCGAGGCCGACGAAGATGGGAAACGGCGGCAGCGCGGCCATGAGGATCATTGCCAGGGATGCGACGGCAAAGCCGGTGACCACGATGGGGCGTCGCCGGATGCCGCGGTCCATGATGGCCGCCCACACGAACGTCGCGGGGACGGCCGCGAGGTTCTGGGCCGCCGTAGCAAGTGCCAGGGCCCAGAGGGGCATGTTGTAGTGCAGGACGACCGTCAGCGGGATGACGGCACTCGACAGCCCGTCGCCGAAACGGAACGCGACGTAGCTCCAGCTCCACGACGGCAACTGCACTGGCCGTTCGGGGACTTCCACGCCTTCGCCAAGGCGAGCCGGCATGTCGCCTTTCCTGCCCCCAGCCAAACCACAAGCCCCAACTCTGGCGCACCCATGAGGGCGGCGTGGCGGCGGACCCGCTGGTCATCCTGGCCATGCTGGCCCTCGGACTCGGTGCCGCCGGGTGGCTGAGCCATCGCCTCCGCTTGCCGCCTGCCCTCGGATACCTGGCTGTCGGCGCGGTGCTGTCGCCAACGGTGAGCCAGACCCCGAACTTCCCGATTCCGGCCAACCTGCTGCAACCCGCGGCGCAGGTCGGCGTCTTGTTCCTGTTGTTTGCCATCGGCCTCGACTTGGACTTGAAACGACTGCGCGAGATCCTGCGCAAGGGCGCCCTCGTCCTGCCGCTCGACATCCTCGTGCCGACGCTTCTCATCACGGCGGCCGCACGCCTGGCCGGATGGGACCTTCTGCAGGCGGCAATCCTTGGCCTGACCCTCAGTCTTTCGTCGACGCTGTTTGGCGAACGCTTCGCGGGCGCCGGCGGCTTCCCCCTGGACGCACGGCAACGCACCCTCGGCATCCTCTTGGCCGAAGACCTCGCAGCCGTGGCGCTGCTGGCCGTCTTTGCCATCCTGGGAACCCCCGGCCACGCTGGCACGCAATGGGTGGCCCCGCTTTACGCGGTGGCGAAGCTCGTCTTCCTCTTCGTGCTCGTGACGACCGCCGCGCTCCTCGTCGTGCCGCGCGTGCTCGACGCCGTTGCGCGCACCCATTCGCATGAACTCATGGTCCTCGTCGGCGCCGCCGCCGTCCTCGGCTTCGGCTGGCTCGGCTTCGCCGCCGGGTCCGCTGAATTGGGCGCCCTCGTGGCGGGGGTGGCAGCGGCAGAGGCGGGGTCGCGTTTCGTCGTCCGCAACGGCTTGCAGACCGTGCGCGACTTGGCCCTGGCGCTGTTCTTCTTCGTCTCGGGTCTGTCCACGAACCTCGGCGACGTCGCGTCGCACCCCGTCCTGGTTCTCTCCGTCGCGGCTCTCTTCCTCGTGGCGAAGGTGATGGTGCATGTCCCGGCTGGATTGGTCGCCGGATTGTCCGCCGAGGGAGCCGTCCGCAGCGCCTTGGCGCTTGGCACCGTCGGTGAATTCAACCTCATCCTCGTGGGCGCCGCCCAGATCCACGGCCTGGCGCATGGCCTTCTGGGCACGGCCGTCGTGGGCGCCATGTTCGTCCTACTCGTGGCCGTCCCAATCCTGTTGCGCGCCGTTCCCCGCATCGTCGCGGCCTTGAACCACTTGCCCGACCGGTTCCGCAAGCCCCTGCGTTGGCTCGTGCAGAGCCTGCGCGCCAGCCGGACGGGACGCCTTGACCCCGGCCGCGGTCGGTCCGGCGCCATTCTTGCCGCCAACCTCATCCTGCTTGCTGGTTGGGCCGTGCTGGCCACGGCTCTCGACCCCGTCGCAATCCGGCAGCTGCCACGCTTTCCCCACGCGGCACCCTTCCTCGTCTACTCCGTGTCCTTCGCCGTTGCCTTGCCCCTCGTGTGGGGGACGTACCGCAGTTACCGCAACCTCGTGCGGCTTCTCGTCGGACTGGAGGCCTCCCAAAGCAACGCCTCCGCGCGGGCCAAGGCACGTCTCATCGATACTGCCGTCGCCGTCACCATCGCTATCCTGCTGATTCCCCTGACATTGCTGGTTCCCGTCGCCTCACCGGTCCTTCTGGCCGGCCTCTTGGTCGCCGTCGTCCTTGCGGCGGTCGCGTGGCGGCAACTCGGCGGCTTCCACCGTGCCCTCGAAGCGACCGTGACGCGCGTGCTTGGCCAGGACGCGGACGCCTCGGCCATCCTGGACAAAGTCATGGAGCAATACCCGTTCGGCGTCCGCTTCTCCGCCGTGGCCTTGCCGCCTGGCTCTCCGGTGGCCGGCCAGACCATCGCGAAAGCCAGGGTCGAGGAACTCACCGGCGCCACGATTGCCGTCCTGCAGCGCCGCGGCCACGAAATCGTCAATCCGGCGCCATCGGAGCCCCTCTACGTCGGGGACACCGTGGTCCTCATGGGGGACACGCACCAATTGGAGCGTGCCGAAGCCCTCCTGGTCGCCCACGGAGATGCGTTGCGACTCACGGCCCAGAGCCGGCTCGCCACCGTGGTCGAGGTCGTCGTGCATGCCGGCAGCGCACTTGTGGGCCAGTCGCTCGGCGAGGCGGACATGCAGAACCGCACCGGGACCCTCGTCGTCGGCGTTTGGCCCCAGGCAGGCCGCCACCCGGCGCCTTTCCGGCCGGACGTCATCCTGCGCGAAGGCGACCGCCTCATCGTTCTCGGATCGAGCCTTCAGGTCGAGCGCGCGCGGCTGCTCGCCGAAGGGGAAGAGCAGACCTCGGTCATCGAGGCAGCGGACGAACCGACGAGCCCTGCGGCCTAGCGGTTGCGGCGGGACGCGACCAGCGCGACGCCGAGCACCAGGAGGGCCACGAAGGGCACGTCCGCCAGCGGCGAGGCCTTGGAGGTGCCGGCCGGCGTGGTCGGGCAGGTGGCGCCGACGCAGGGCGGCTGGCCCGAGGTCGTCATGTTGCCCTTGCCGGGGCCGGTCGTGAACGTAATCTGGGTGATTGCGGTCGCGTACAGGACCGACTCTTGGCCGGAGGCCGCCGAGTTGCTGCACGTTGAGGGCGTGGTCGTGTAGTTGGCGTAGACCGTGTAGGCGTGCATGTGGTTGGCCGGGGCAGTCGAGGCGATGTTCACGACCAATTGGGCTCCCGGCGCCGCGGGGGCACCACTGACGGAATCCTGGGTGGAGCTCTGGGGGATTGGCATCGAGAGGCTCGAAGCGCCTCCGATGGTGATGCCCGCCGGGGCCTCCTTGCTGGTGGCGATGGCGACCGACCCAGTGCCGGCCTGGCACACCGTGTACGTCATGGTGGCGCTCGTGAAGGTGACATTGAACGTCATGGAGCCGCCAAGGGGAATGATAGGGCTGGAGGGCGAGGCCGTAAGACCGCTCACGCTGGAATGCGGGCAGATGGGCGACGTACATGCCGCGTCGGCCGGCATCGGGACAAGCATCAGGGCGGCGACTGCGGGAATCAGCAGGACGCGGAGGTTCGCCATGGTCATGGGGACGGGGACCCCTATTTATGATGTTTCGGGCAATCTTGCCGTCGCCCCGACTTGCCGAGGCCGGTGTCCGCCAGGAGGCACCTCGCAGCCGGAGGGGCCCGACCCGGGATGTTTGGGGTGCCAAGGCTGCAAGCAAAACAGCGCTAGGATGGCGTCCTGTAGCAATCAACGCACATGGCACTCCGCGCCGGCCACCGCGCATCCACGTCACCCAGCTGCCCCGCCGTTAGAACGTCCGCCAACCCGCAATCAGAAGGACTGGCAAGACCCACGGGACTGCGGTCCGCAGGAACGGCAGGAACCGTACCTCGATGCCGGCCTTGCGCGCGGCGTCCGCAGCCAAGAGGGATGCCGCGCTACCCGTGAGCAGGAGTGCACCGCCAAGGGTGCTCACGGAGACGAGGAACATGGCATGCGTCGCCGTCCACGCCGGATCGAGGCGAAGGAACGCGAGGATGGCCGGGACGTTGCCGACCGTGTTCGATAACGCGGTCGTCGCCACGCCAGCGCTGGCCGCAGTGGTCAAGTGGGCGACGTTGAGGCGCGCACTCGGGAACCACGTGGACATTCCGGCCGTGAGGAAATACAGGCCGACGAAGAGCAGCAGGACGTTCCAGTCGAGCCCGTCGATGGCGGCGCGGTCGGCGGGGCGGCCGATCCAGGGTCGAAGCCCGGCATACGCCAATGCAGCGGCCACGCACGCCGCGCCCCCGAGGCCCAGCCACGCGGGACCGGCCGCGGCAAGGGCGAGGAACACGAGGATGCACGCCACGAGGAAGGGGCGCCCCCGTGCGCTGCGCGGCTCGATGCGCGGCTGCGGCACGCGCGGGCAGGACCGCGAAAGCCACCAGCAGGCAACGCCCAAGAGCGCCATCCCCAAAGCCACGAACAGCGCCTGCACCCGCAGGAAATCGACGATGCCGAGGTGCGCAGTGCGGGCGAGCACGGCGTCCTGGGGATTGCCGAACGGCGTCAGCAGGCTACCAACGTTGGCGGCGACGGCCATGAGAGTGACGCTCGGCACGGGCGGCAAGCCGAGGGCGATGACCATGGGCACGAAAAAGGGGACGAGGACGACGACGGCCGCGTCGTTGAGGAGGATGGCGCTCGTTGCGGCGACGACGGCGAGTGCGGTCCACAAGGCGAGCCCCGGGTGGAGGTGGACGAGGTGGCGTCTCAGGCCGGCAAACAATCCCACGGCGTCGGCGAGGCCCGCCAGAACCATGAGTCCGGCAAGCAGGCCGATGACCTGCCAGTCGACGAGGCGCCACACGTCAAAGCCAAGGTCGCTTGGTACGAGAAGGGCAAGCGTCGCGACTCCGCCGGCCATGGCGGACCAGCCGCGCTTGGCAGGCTTTCCGCCGATGCGGCCAAGGGCCAACAGGAGGAATGTCGCGGCGAAGACGATGCCCGCTGCCGCGTGCCGGGGGTCCATCGCTCACCGCAACGGGCGCACCATGCGCAAGGCATGGCAGCCATCGTGGTAGAAGTCGCGCAGCCGCGCCACCGTCGTGAAGCCTTGGCCCTCGTACCAGCCGACAAGCCGCGGGTCGGCCTGCTCGGCCTCGAGCGACAGCCACTGGCAGCCCGCGCCGCGCGCTTCGCTTTCGGCGTGGGCCATGAGGACAGCGCCAAGCCCTTGGCCGCGGGCGTCGGGATGCGTCGCGATGTCGTAGATGCGGACCCGGTGCGGAAAGTGCCAGAGAACCAAGAGCGCGGCAAGTCCGGAACCGCCGTACGCGTCCACGACCCACACCGATTGCTTTGGGCTGGCGAGGCTCCGGCGCAGGCTGCCTCGGCTGGCGCGACGGTAGTCCTGGAAGCAGACCTCTTCCAGTGCCGCGATGGCGTCGAGGTCGGCCAGGGTGGCCCGCCGCAGTCGGCTCGCCCCCCGGGGCGCAGTCTTAGGCACGGGGGGCCTCCCGTGCGATGCGGTCGAGGATCTCGCCGAAGATGGGCGAACCGCGCGGCAGTTCGCCGCCCGGGTCGATGTTCGGGTTGTCGTTGACCTCGATGACGACGACGCGGCCATCGGCGAGTTCCTTGAGGTCGACGCCGTACAGGGAATTCCCGACGAGCGCACATGCAGCGATGGCGGTGTCGAGGACCAGCCGCGGGACCGCGTCGAGTGCGACCGGTTCGATGGTGGCCCACTGCTTGCGACCGGAACCTTCGGGGCGGTCATGGATGCGCCATGCGCCTTTCGGGATGTGGTACCGCGCCGCATAGATCGGGTCGCCGCACAGGACGCCGATACGCCAGTCGAACGTCGACGGCGTGTAGCGCTGCAGGAGGATGACGTCACTTTGCAGGCTGAAGCGCCGCACGAGTTCCTGGAGCTCCTCCTCATCGTGCGCCTTCTCGACGGCGGAGCTGAACGCGCCGCTTGGTGCCTTCACGACGATGGGACTTCCCAGTTCGGCAAAGAGGGCTGCGGCGTCGAGGCGTTCGCGGCCGGCGCGCGTCAACAGGATGGTCTCGGGGGTCGGGATGCCGGCGCGTTCCAGGATGCCCTGCACGTGTGCCTTGTTCATGCAGGTCAGCATGGAGCGCGGGTCGTCGACGACGCGTAACCCCAGTTTCCAGGCGTACCGCGATGCCGCAAAGGACAGCCCGAGCACACCCGTGTCCAACCGGAGGAAGGCGGCGTCGAACTCGGGCAGACGATGGAAATCCGCCACGTCGATGACCTCGGCCGTGTGGCCGTGGGCGGGGGCTTGCTGGACGTACGTCTGCATGGCTTCCAATTCCACGGCGCGGGCGCGGCTGGAGGCATCCGAGATGATAGCGAGTCGGGACATGGGCACGCCTACGGCATCATGGGCCGCTGGCTCACCTCTTCGTACAGGCGCAATTCGCGCTCGGTGAGTTCGTGCAAGGGGAGGGGGTCGAGGCCGACGAACAGGTGGCGTGGCGCCTGACCGGGCTCGTGGGGGGCCTCCATGTACCAGATCGTGGCAAGGGGCAGGCCGAAGGTGCGCCACACGTCCCACGCCAAGTGGTAGTCCTCGTGCGCCGTGACGCCGACGATCATCTTCATGCTGCGCAATTCGCCGGTGAGCGTCACTGCGATGGCTGCCCGCGTGCCGTTTTGTGTGGCGCTTCGCCACTGCGCCGCGCGGCTGCGGGTCGATTGCACTTCGTAGCTTGCCTCCGTGAGGCCCGCCACGGGGATGAGCAGGGCCGGCGGCTCGATGTCCTCGGGCCGGCGCGCAACGCGCCATTCGGCGGTGTCCAGGCCGTTGTGCTTGGCCACGAGCAGGCATGCGACGGCATTCTGCGCCGTCACGGCCTGGATCGGCGTTGGGCTCGGTTCCACGCCGCTCAGTTCCGCGTCGACGAGGGCCCAATATCCGCCGCGCAGGAAGCGGTAGTCGCCGCACAGGTTGATGAACGGCCGCGTGCCGGCGGGGAAAGCTGGAGCGTGCGTGGCCTCGCCCGCCGCCGGCCTGCCGCTGGCTTCGCGATGCATCCCGGTGCGGCGCCGGCTTGGCAGTCTCTTCACCGGTTCAAGGACCGGCGGCGTGGGCTTGGACACTGGGTTCGAGGACCCGCCGTACCCGGCCGGGACTTAGGGCTTGTGGCCGTCCATCAGGAGGGAGCCGGCCCAGCAAGGCGCATGCGGGCCGCCGCAAGCGCACTGGATGTGTCACGGAACAGGCCGGCGTCGCCCACGAGCTTGACGGCGCCGCTACGCTCCAGCATGTCGAGCGGCTGCGACTGGATGGCCGAGATCATGACGATGGTGCCGCGGCGCTGCAACCCCTGGATGGCGCGCTCGAGGGCGTTGAGGCCCGTTGCGTCGAGGTATGGCACGTCGCGCATGCGCAGCACGACCACCTTGGGCGCTTCGGAGACGCGCGCCATGGCCTCGGAGAATTGGTCCGCGGCGCCGAAGAAGAAGGGGCCGTCGATGGAGTAGACGAGCACGCCGTGCGGCACCTCGTCAGCCGTGAAGCGGTGCTCCGATGCAGCCGTGTCGGCGAGCGGGTCGACGGCGCCAACCCGGGTCATTCCGCTCATGCGGTGCAGGAACAACGCGAAGGCGGCGATTAGGCCGACCATGACGCCCCACGTCAGGTCGACGAGGACCGTCACGCCAAACGTGGCAATCATGACGGCTGCGTCGCTGCGCGGCATGCGCAGGATCTTGGCAAAGTGGTGGCGCTCGCTCATGTTCCATGCGACAACGGCGAGGATGCCGGCGAGGCACGCCATGGGGATGAGGCCCGCGTACGGGGCGAAGAAGTACAGGACCGCTGCGACCATGGCGACGTGGACGAGGGCGGAGACCGGCGTGCGGCCGCCGTTCTGGATGTTGGTGGCCGTGCGCGCAATGGCGCCCGTGGCCGCGATGCCGCCGAACAGGGGGCTGCCGATGTTGGCGATGCCTTGACCGATGAGTTCCTGGTTCGAGTCATGCCGGATCGTCTTGCCTTTGGTGCTGCCCGCCACCATGCCATCGGCCACGACGGCCGCCAGCAGGGACTCGATGGCGCCCAGCATCGCAATCGTGATGGCGCTCGGGAAGACCTCCCTGACCGCGGTCCAGCCGGCCCCGAAGCCAGCCGTCAGAGGAGACGGGATTGCCGGCGCCGGCAGCCCTTGCGGGAGGGCATTGTACTTGGATTCCACGGTGATGATGGCCCCGTCGGGCAAGTGCGGTCCCGCGATGGCGGCGGCGATGGTGAACAAGCCGACGGCGACGATGGGGCCGGGGACGCGGGGAATGAACTTCTTGATGAGTTGGATGACGGCGATCGTGCCGAGGGCCATGCCGATGGCGTAGCGGTTGCCTTCGTGAGCGACGATGCCCTTCAACACCTCCCACGCCTTGACGAGGGGTTCGGCCGGCGGATGCGCACCGAGGCCCACACCGAAGAGGTCCGGCGTCTGGTTGGCAAAGATCACGACCGCGATACCGGCGGTGAAGCCGACCGTGACGGGATACGGGATGAACTTGATCACGGTTCCAAGCTTGAAGACACCAGCAAGGACCAGGAGGATGCCAGCCACCAGCGTGGCCAGAAGGAGGTAGGAGAGGCCTTGGCCCGGATGCAGGAGTTCGAACTTGTCGACGACGCCGGCAAGCACGACGACGAAGGCGCCCGTCGGACCGGTGACCAGGAAGCGGCTGCCGCCGAACAGTGCCGCCAGGCTTCCCGCGATGACGACGGTGACAAGGCCGTTCGTTGGATTGGCGTGGCTGCCGATGGCGAAGGCAATGGCGAGGGGGATGGCCACGCATCCGACGATGAGGCCGGCCGTGGCATCGCTTAGGAAGTCCGCCGGCCGGTAGCCGCGCAACGATTCGACGATGGCGAGGCGTTCCGTCCAGCGGGGCTTGGCGGGGGCGTCCATGACAGAGCGAAGGGGACGCGAGTTGCAGGATACCGTATACCTTCCGTTTGCCCGGCCGCGGACCGGACTTATAGCGTCAAACCATGGCGGGCCGCGTGGACGGAGCCGTCATCGCGCTGCTGGCGCTGGTAGGCTTCGGCTCCTCATTCATTGACAGCCAGGTCGGTGGCGGCGGCGTCATCAGCCTGCCGGCGCTGCTTCTTGCCGGGCTTCCCTCCAAGATGGCGCTAGGGACGAACAAGCTCGGCGGAACGGCAAGCGCCCTCGTGGCGTCGTCCAACTACTTGCACAAGGGCGCGGTCCCCGTGCGCCATGCCCTCATCTTCGCGCCGCTGGCCTTCGTGGGCGGCGCCGTCGGCGTCTGGGCCGTCCTGCACTCGGATGCCACCTGGCTGGTCCCCGCTGTCATCGTCGTGATGGCCGCGATGGCCGTGTACGTGCTCGTGCGGCCGCGTTTCGGCGCCGAGGACACGCTTGCCCCGGGGCTTCTGCCCGCCGTCGCCATGGGACTCGCGGCCCTGGATATCGGAACGTACGACGGCATCCTTGGGCCGGGGACGGGCTCGATGGCCATTTTCGCCCTCGTGGGACTGCTGGGCTACGGCTTCCGGCGCGCGGCCGCCTTGGGCCGCGTCCTCAACCTGGCAAGCAACGTGAGCGCCCTCGGCTACTGGATCTGGGCCGGCCAAGTCGATTGGCAGGTCGGCATCCCCATGGCCGCGGCGATGGGACTCGGCGGCTACGTGGGCTCGCACACGACGCTGCGACACGGCGAGAAGGTCGTGAAGCCGCTCTTCGAAGCTATCACCCTCATGCTGCTGGTCAGCCTGGCGTACCGGTTCGCCCATGGGCAAGCGTGGGTCTGAACCTACGGCATGACCGTCCCAAGTCCCCTAAATGGGAGGAGGGCCAAGGGAAGGGCGATGGCGTCCGACGCGATGCGTCTCGGCCTTGGATTGGCGGCGGCCGTCCTGCTCCTCGTTCCGTTGCTGCCGGCCGCGACGGCTGCCGACCCCGTCTTCGGCGTGCCTCCCGACGGTCCCGCGGGCCCGGTGAAGTCGCTGCGTGAGATTGGCAAGGGTTTGCTTGGCCAGGAGGTGACCACGAAGGCGGTGAAGGTCAAGTCCGTCTCGTGCACGGCGTGCGACTCACCGACGACGCCGGCGGACTTCACGGTGTCCGATGGCGATGCGACCGTGCGCGTCCACGTGCAGAACAGTTGGCAGCCGGGCTGGAATCCGAAGAAGCAGAATTTCCTGCCGCGTCCCGGCATGATGGTCGTCGTGCAAGGCCGCGTCCAGGCCGCGGGGTCGACGCACATCATCGAGATGAAGCGCTTCGGCGAGGTCGGCCATCCGGGCCCGACGGTGCACGCCTACGATGTCGCCGCCGGCAAGTCGCCGCGAGAATCCTATGCCTGGCTGGCGCCCGTCACGGTCCTGAACGTGGCGCGCTGGGACGATGGCGACTACACGTTTGACGTTCGCGACCCCGCGGGCGGGGGCCTCATCCATGTGGAGTTCACGCCGCCATTCTACGGCCAACTGCACATCCCGAAAAAGGGCGAGACCGTGACTCCATACGGCATGCTGCACTTCGACGATGACCACGGCTGGTGGGAAATGCATCCAGTACGATGTTGGTCCCAGTCGGAATGCGTCCCGGCCGCGGCGTCCTACCTGCGTAACGGCATGACGCCCGGGACGCCGGCCAGCGGTGGGTACTACCTGCAGGGCGGGGTGGTCCCTCTTTGGGTGCCGATGTCAGGCATGACCCTCCACCAGGCCGACCTGCACGCACACTTCACGCCCTCGCCGAACGGCAATGAGTGGTGGGTGCAAGTCACGGTCACGACCGACCGTTCGACGCTCGCATGGGTGGACGCCCGCGTCGGCGTCTCCGGCACGTGGATCCGGCTCGGCCACGCGTGGTGGGGCGACTGGGTCAAGTCGATGCACGCTCCTGCCGGCTCTCAGGTGCAGTTCCGCGCCGTCGCCGCCGATGGCGGATTCCAGACGAGTGCCTGGACCGAGTGGCCGCCCCACTGAGGCGCTTCAGGAGAAAGACTTCAAACGCACGGCCCGTGCCGCGCGCCATGGCCGAGCACACCCCTGACCCCGAGTACTCCTGGACGAAGCCGGAATTCTTCGAGGCGCCCGTCCGCCAGGTGCAGCCGACGAAGGATGTCGTGAAGCTCATCGACATGATGCGCGACACGTCGGCGCAAGGCCGCCAATTGGGCATGGTATGCGACATCCTGCGCCGCGCGCTCGAGGACCCGGACCGCCCCACCGTGGTGCTGGCCACCGCGGGCACGCTCATCAGCACGGGCATGCGCGACCTCTTCGTCAAGATGGTCGAAGCCGGCTTCATCGACTGCTGGGTGTCCACGGGCGGCTGCATCGACGACGACCTGTACATCAGCCTCGGCGGACCTGTCGGCATCGGGCGACCTGGAGTCGACAACCTGCTGCTGCGCGAGCACATGATTGACCGGCTGTACGACTCGTACATCGACGAGGATTTCCTGCGCGCCTGCGACGGCTACATCTCCTACATGGCCGACGACCCGAAGCTGGCCGGGCCCCACACCAGTCGCGAATTCATCCAGCACCTCGGCAACTCCATCCTGGCCCGCAAGACGTACAACGGCCTGACGCCCAGCAACGACGGCGTCATCGCGGCTGTCGCCAAAGCCGAGGTCCCGATGTTCATCCCGGCACTGACCGACTGCTCGATGGGCATCGGCCTGTGCATCAACCACTGGCGCCACACCCGCGCCGGAACGAAGAAGACCTTCTTCCACGACCCCGTCGCGGACAACTGGGAGATTACACAACTCAAGGGCAACTCGAAGAAGTCCTGCGTCATCTACCTGGGCGGCGGCGTGCCGAAGAACTTCGTCAACGACTGCGAAGTCGTGTGCGAGACGACCGAGTACACGGACCGCGAAGGCCACGAGTATGCCGTCAACATCACCATGGACCGCCCCGAATTCAACGGCCTCTCCGGCAGCACGCTCGAGGAGGCCCAAGCGTGGGGCAAGGTGCACCGCAACGCCACGAAGGCCACCGCCTACGCGGATGTGCTCTTGGCTTGGCCCCTTGTTGCCAACTACCTTCTTGCCACCTGCAAGCCCCGCAAACTCCTTCGCCCCAAATACAAGGGCAACGACCTCGTCGAGCTTGGCGGCAAGAAGATCGCGCGCCGCACCGGCAAGTTCGCCGAAGCCCCGGAACCCGTCGAGCCCAAGATGGGCAAGAAGGGCAAGGCCGCGAACGGGAAGAAGGCGGTCTTGACGGTCAAGTCGCGGTAAGGCAATCCTCAAGCCCCAAGGCCGGAATCGCTCGCGCCATGCGAAGGGCCGCCGTTGTCGTCTTGCTCGTCTGCGCCGTCCCAGCAGCCGCCGCAGTCAACACGGGCACAATCGCGATGCACGACGGCTTCTCCAGTCTCGCAATGCACGCATTTGCCGAAGCTCCCAGGGATGCGGCGCGCTCCTTCCGGGAGGCCGCCGACCACGACGGCGACGCACAGGTGACGCAGGACGAGGCCGACGCGTTCATGGCGGCGGTCCGACCGGACTCGGAGCATCGCGGCCGCGAGTCCCTCAAGACGTCCATGCGGCTGGACGACGCCTTCCCGACGGATGCAAGCGTGTCGACGGCTATCGCTGGTCTCGTCGGCCCCGTCGCCACGACGGCACCCCTTACGGCATCGCTCAACGCCACGGTGACGTTTGCGCCAGGCACCGGCCCAACCCACACGCTGCGAATGACGGGCTCGCCGGTCTCGGGCGCCGACTCGTCCGCCATCACGTTCACCCTGACGGCACCGTCCGGGTTCGTGATTGCCAGCCAAGAGGGCCTTAAGCAGGCGGCCTTCGCCCCCGATCGCCATTCCGTCACGTTCGTCGACGACAGCCAGGGCAACGCCACCATCGAATTCGCACCCGCCGGGGCGCAATCCGCCCAGCCAAGCCCACCCTTCGGCATCTTGCCGGGCCTCGCCGCAATCCTGGTCGGTGCCTTCCTCGCCCGCGGCAAGCCGGGCGCGGCAGATTGACGTCCCCCGACGCCATCGCCCACCCGTGCGCAAGGCATCCTGGGGCGCCCTCGGACTTGCTGTCTTCGCCGTTGCCACGATGCGACCCGTTGCGGCGAACCTGTCGCTGCACGGCATCCTCAGCCTAGGCGCCCTTGCGGGATACATCCTGCTCAGCCTCGAGCCGCCCACGGCGCACAAGTCGCAACGCGCCTTCATGCTGGCGGGCGTCGGCTGCGCGATTGCATCCTTCATCATCGTCCAAGTCGGCGAACGCCAGGCCGCGTCCAGTCAAGCACCACTGCACGCGGTGGCGGACGTTCTTGCCGTCGCCGTCGTGGCGCTGCCGCTGTGGCTTGGCAACCGCATGATGCAGCCGTTCTTTGCCGCCGCCGGCGCGATGGCCTTCATGGGGAACTTCCTGACGCAAGACGGCGTCATGTCAGCCTCTGCCTGGGCATCCGTTGCCAGCTTCGGGTTGTGTGGCGTCACTGCGGCGTGGACGGCGTACCGCTTCGAGCACCCGCACGTCGCCGCCGCCCAAAAGCGGCCGCGCATCGTCACCGCCTACGACATCG
Source organism: bacterium (assembly GCA_040390065.1). Classification (GTDB taxonomy): domain Archaea; phylum Thermoplasmatota; class E2; order JACPAO01; family JAHFTW01; genus JAHFTW01. The sequence continues at coordinate 38,290 of JAZJZE010000004.1, forward strand.
TGCGACTCACCGATGCCGAGAAGGCGGAGCGCATCGCCAAGCTGGATGCCCGCCTTGCCGCTGGCGAACTGGAGGAACACAAGTACTGGGACTTGCGGCAGGAGATCGAGGCGAGGTGACTACGACTCGCAGACGTCCTGCGTGGCCAGGGTCAGCACCAGGTCCTCGGTGCCATTCCACATCGCCGAAATCGTGCCTTGCAGGGCGCAGCTGCCGCTCGTCATGAATTCGTACTCGCCCGCATCGACGAAGCCGAAGGCAACGCAGCCCTTGGCGTTGGAACGACTGTCGGCATAGGCGTGCCAATCGCGCAAGGCCGTGACGCCCAGGTTTGGCGCGATGGTGCCATTGGGCGACCGCACCTGGACGAAGGCGGCCAGGTTGCCAAGGGAAAGGGAACCGCAATCGCGCACCACCGGGGCCTCGTCCGGAGAGACCGTTGGAACCGATGCCGACGGAGGGGGTGCCTGCTGGACGGTGCAGCCGGAGACCAAGGCCGCCAGCCCGACGGCAGCCAGCCAACGCATGGTCCTTTCCTTGGCCGCGGCACGATAACTCCGTTCCTCTCCCGGCAAGCGGTCGCGTCCGGACTACGACACGCTGATTTAGCCTCCGGGCGCTGTTTGGGCAGTGAGACCCGCCGCGGCAAGCTCCGAGCCCCAACTCCTGGACCTCCCCATGGTCAAGGCTGGCCGCGCCGAACGCCTCAAGGCCGCCGGCATCGACACGGTCGAGAAACTGTGGAAGGCCGACATCGGGAAATTGGCGGAGCATCCCGCCTTTGCCACCGACGACGGCCTGCTTGGCCAATTGCCCTTGCTGCAAGGGTACGCCGAGGCACACGCGAAGGGGACCGCCGTCGTGTACGCTGCCGACGAGCGCATCTTCAACTTGAAGAAACCCATCGTCCACCTCGACCTGGAGTTCGACGGGCCGGCCGCCGAAATCTTCCTCTACGGGTTCCTCGACCACGACACCAACCGGCAGGAGCAATGGTTCGATGCCAGCCGCACCGGGCAGGAGGGGCTCTTGCGCAACTTCCAGAAGATCTGCAAGGACGACGACCCCACCGTCGTGACGTGGGGCGGGACCTCCTCGGATGTGGTGCAGTTGCGCCGGGCGTGCGAGAAGTACAAAATGGACACGGCGTGGCTGCGCAAGGTCAAGTGGCTGGACCTGCAGACCCAAGTCGTCTACACGGGGAATCCGGAGACGCAACGCATCTACCTGCCCGTCAAGAATTTCTCCAGCGACACGGTGGCCAAGTTCTTCGGCTACCAGAAACCGCGCCTCAAGGTCAAGGACGGGTACCAGGCCCTGAAGCTGTACCAGGCCTACAAGCGCGCCCCCCGCGAAGGCATCAAGCGCGACCTCATGGAGTACAACCTCGAGGACATCAAGCACACCAAGCTCATCCTGGAAGGTGTCCGCAACCTCATGCAGACGCATCGATAAGGCGGCACGTTGAAGGTCGGAAGGCACAAGAACCGCGACCGGCGTGGACGCGTAGTCATGATGCTTCGCCTCTTGGTCGCGCTCGCCATCGTCGCCGCACCAGCCGCACACGCCCTCGACCCCGGCAGCATCACCTTCACGTCGCTGGCCGCCGCGCGTTTCGAGATCACCTCGTCGGCCTCCGGGGACGCCGCCGCAAAGACCCGCCAGGCCATCGACCGCGCCGGTCCAAACGCCACGGGCGACGGCAACGGCATCGTGACCCAACAGGAAATCCAAGGGTACGCCGACGCCTTCAAGGTATACCGCCAGGCGGCGCTGATTGGCAGCATCACGTCCGGCAACCTGACCCTCGACGGCCACCGCCCGACGTCGGCCTCCGTCGACCTCGTCGATTTCCGTGGCGCCGAAGGGAACATCGCAAGCGGCGATTCCCTCACCCTCGTCATCGACGTGGTCGCCGTGTTTGCCCCGGGCGCCGGGGACACACATGTCTTCGGCATGACGCGCGGCGCAAGCGAAGGCCAGCCGCCCCAGATCAGCATGACCATCACCGTGCCACCAGGCTACCGCATCGCCTCGACGAGCGGCCTGCCGACGGGGTCCTACCTGAGCGCTGACAAGCACAGCGTCGGCTTCACGGATGACCCACAGCTTTCCTGGGCTGGCACCATCGTCTTCACCCCGGAACCCCCGGCGTCGACCCCTGCGCCGGGGCTGGCCCTCGTGGCGGTGGGGCTGCTCCTCTGCGTCGGCCTGCTTCGACGCGTCTCTCGCTCGCCCTAGGGCGTCCGCAAGAGATACGTCGGCGTCGAGAATTCAAGGCCGTCAGCGGTAAAGCGCTTGACGACGGCTTCGCGCAGATCCGATTCGACGTCGTTGCGTTTTCGCACGTCGCCAATCCAGGCCCGCAGCGCGAAGTCGAGGCCATGGTCCCCGAGCTTGCGCAGGCGAGCATACGGCTCGAGGCCGCCATCGGCAAGCACTTGCGGATGCGCTTTGGCCGTCTCGACCAATGCCCGCTTGACGGTCTCGGGGTCGCAGCCGAAGGCCACGCCGACATCGATCGTAATCTTGTAGCGCCGGTCCGGTTTCACGAGGTTGACGACGCGCTTGGAGGCCAACTGGTTGTTGGGCATGACGATCATCTCGTGGTTGCTGCGGTGGTACAAGTGCGTCGACCGCAACCCGATGCGAGCGACCTGGCACACCTCGCCGGACTCGAGGGCGATCTCGTCGCCTTCGCGAAACGGCTGGTCCAACAGGAGGTGCAGGCCGCTGAAGAAGTTCGACAGTGTGTCCTGCGCGGCGAACGCGACGACCATGGAGACGAGCACGGAGCCAGCGGCGAAGTAGGTGAGGTCGATGCCCAGGCCGGCGACGAAGAAGAACACGGCGCCAAGCACGATGAGGACGCCGCCCATCTTCTCAAGGACAGGGAGCAGGCGCTCGTCCAGGCGGCTGTGCAGGCGCTCGGCGTGGCGCCGGCCGTACTCGTGCAACGCCTCGTACCAGATGCGGTAGAGCACGTAGCCGACGACGGTGATCTGCACGATGCGTGCGGCCGTCTCCGTGGTGGCAAATGCCCAGTCGGGCAACTCGAAGGCTTCGAGGCTCTGCTTGAGTCCAAGGACGAAGAGAAGGGCAAACAGCGGCGTGCCGGCGATGTCCGCTAGTGCGTCGTCGAACTTGTTGCGTGTGCGCGAGGTGATGACGCGCAAGGCGGGCTTGACCAGCAGGCGGGCCCCCAAGGCGATGGCGAGCCAGGCGATGACGTCGAGGAGGAAGACGCCGATGGAGTTGTCGAGGGGCGGCGGCAGCGGGTTCTCGAACCGGTCGAGCACGAGGTCCGTACCACTGGCTGTGACGGTGACGCTGGATTCGAGGTGCGTGGCGTTCGTCCCTGCCACCGCTTCGACTTCGAAACGCACGTGGGCGACGTGCGGGCTTGGCCGCGACGCCGTCTGCAGCACGACCTCGAAGGTCCGGCTCTCACCGGCGCGGATGCTCTGCTGCGGCGCGGAAAGCGTCGCGTGCCAATTGGTCGACGCGTCGAGGTGCACGGACGCCAACAAGAGTTGGCCGGGCTCGCCGGCACCCGCCGCCACGGTCCACACGTACGTGGCCGTCGTGCCGCGGCCCATCGTGTCGGGCGCCGTCGCGGGGGCTAGGTCGAGGGCATGCACCGGGGCCGCCACGAGCACGATGGCCAGGACCGGCAGCCAAGCCTTCACGCAGGTGGCGAGCCGGTGGCGCGCTATGGCGGTTTCGACTGCAACACGCATTGGCCATCCGCGAGTTGCCAGACGCGGTCGCCGAGACGGGCCGCTTCGTCGCGGTCATGCGTCACCCACAACGCGGCCACACCTTGCGCGGCGAGGATCGCCTTGACCCGCGGCCCCAAATCGTCGCGCAAATCGCGGTCCAGGCCGGAGAAGGGCTCATCGAGGAGGACCACGCGGGGCTGGGCCGCCAGCGTCCGGGCAAGATCGACGCGTTGGCGTTGGCCGCCAGAGAGTTCGTCGACCAGCGACGTGGCCCGGTCCGCCAGCCCGACCTCCGCCAACCAGCGTTCGGCTTCGGCGCGTTCGTCACGCCGCCGCACGCCGCGGTAACGCAACCCGAAGGCGACGTTGCGCCAGACGTTGAGGTGCGGGAACAGGGCTGGCTCCTGGAACATCATGCCGACGCGGCGGCGGTGCGGCGGCAAGCCGTCGAGGCGTTCATCGCCCCAGGAAATCGTGCCGGCATCCGGCTCTTGCAGGCCCGCGATGCAACGCAGCATCGTCGATTTGCCGCCGCCGCTGGGGCCCAGGAGGAACCCGGATTCGCCAGCGGGGACCTCGAGGCTCGCTCCCCGCAGCGTCGGGGGCCAGCCGGGATACGTGAAGTGCAGCCCCTCCACGCGCAGTCCGACGCTCATAGTGGATCCTCCGCGCGGCGGCCTGCGCGTTCGACGAGGACGTAGGCGGCCGCGGCCAAGACCCCGAGCAGACCGGCCAGCGCCATGGAGCTGGCGCGCGCAACGGGGTCGAATGCGGATCCTAGTGACGTGTTGGCCCACACGGCCAGGCCGCGCGTGCCGGTCGAGGAAAGGATGGTGCTGGCGCCGAAGTCCCCGAGGCTCAAGGCGATGCAGAAGCCGAGGGCCACGAGGATGGGCTTGCGCAGGATGGGCCAGTGGATGCGGCGGGCCACGGCGGCCGGTCGCGCACCGAGGAGTTGCGCCGCTTCGTCGAGGCGCTGGTCATGCGATTCGAAGGCAGGCAGGATGGCGCGGGCGGCAAATGGGAGGATCAGGATGACGTGTGCTGCAAGGACGATCCACACGGTGTACGCAAAGGGCAGCCACGTCCCCGGCCCGTACGCGAGCATGAAGCCGAGGCCGACGAGGGCCGAACTGGATGCCATGGGAACGGATGCGACGGCTTCGACGGTGCGGCGGCCCCATGCGCCGAGTCCGCGCGATCCGTACGCGAGGCACGCGCAGGAGGCCAACGCAAGGAGCGTGCCGCCGACGGCGTAGAAGAGGCTGAGCCGCAGTGCCGCGGCGACGTCGAAGCCGTTGGGCCCGGAGAGGAGGTGACGCCATGGCTGCAGGCTCCAGTGGCCGTTCACCTGGAAGCCGCCGACGAGGACGGCTAGGATGGGAGTCAGTGCGGCAGCGACCAGCAGCCACGACAATGCCGTCGCGACAGGGCCTGCCGGCCGCGCTTGCCGGGGCACCTCGGCGGGGATGCGCCTCATGCGGCGGCGCAGCATCAGGTAGCCCGCCAGGAGTAGGCCGTTGAGGGCGAGTTGGATGACGCCGAGGACGGCGGCTTCGCCCATGTCGGGAAAGAGCGCATTGACCTTGCTGAAGATGACGGTCTCGAGGGTCCGGACCTGGCTCCCTCCCATGAGGAGGACCGTGCCGAAACTGGCGAAGCAGAACAGGAAGACCAGCAGGGCGACGGCGCCGAGGCTGGGCATGAGAAGTGGCATGGTGATGCGTCGCAGGACCGACCGGCGGTTTGCCCCGAGCGTGCGGGCCGCGTCCTCGAGGCGGTGTGGGCGGCGGTCCAAGGCGGCGTGTAGCATCCGTGCGGCGAAGCCGTAGTTGTAGTACGCATGGGCGACGAGAATGGGACCAAGGGCGGCTGGCCAGTCGGGAATGCCCCGAAGGCCTGGCAAGTGGCCCAACGTCGCCGGCAGCCATGCGAACGGTGCGTGGATGACGTGGCCTGTTGCGGACAGGACGTCGACGCCGAGCCAGCCACGCGGGCCGAGGACCGTTTGCAGGCCGTACACCACCACGAAGACCGGCATGACGAAGGGCGCAGCGTGCAAGGCGAGTTGCAGTCGCCCCATGGGGACGCGGCGCGTGTGATAGAACCAGGCAAGCGGCACTGCGATGGCGAGAGTCAGGACGGTACTGAGCGTGGCCTGCTCAATCGTCAGAACGAGGGTGTCACGCGCATAGGAGTCCCCGGCCCACGCCCAGGCTGCCGGGTCGCGGGCCGCGCCGAGGACGAGGGCCATGGGAACGGCAAACAGGGCGACCAGCAGGAGGGCGGGCGGCACAAGCAGCCAGGTCTGCCCTCGCGCCAGGGCCGGCAAGGCGTCACACCGGGCAGGTGGCGTGTGCCTCGTGCAGCGTCGTCCATTCCTTGAGCCAGCGCTCGAGGTTGGCGGTGATGACGTCGTAGCTCATCGAGGCGTCGTGGAACGAGCCGGGGGTCGGGTCGATGCCTTGGTAGATGCTGCTGACCTTGATGGACGGCACCACAGGGTAGACGCCGTCCTTCTCGGCGGCGAGTTTCTGGAAGAAGTCCGTGAGCGAGAACTCGATCCAGGCCTGCGCCGCGGCGCCGTGCGTCGTGCCCTTGGCGATCGCCATCGTCTGGATCTGGTGGAACGTCGCGTTGGCTTCGAGGACGACGGCGGCCAGGTTCGGCTTGTGTTCCCCGTTGTTTGCGCCGCGGTAATAGAAGTCCTCGACGGCCGGCGACTCGGTGTACGAGGTCACGATGGGCTTGTCGGCCAACCCGCCGCCGTCGACGCCGTAGCCGGCGCTGAAGTGTTGCACGTATGCAGTGCTCCAGTCGTCCACGACAAGGACGCAGCCGGCGACTTGGCCGTCGTGGTCGCGGTCCGTGTCGCGGCCGGTGAGGAGGTCCGTCCAGTAGCTCTGCCAGTCGTAGCGTTGCGGACTGTACTGAGACTTCTCCCCGAAGACGGCGATGGTCGTGAGCAGGAAGGCGAGCCCTGGCGTCGACAGCGTCGGGTCCTCGGTCACGAACTGGTCGGCGAAGTGGCGCACGTCGCCGAGGCCGAGGACGGGTTGGCCTTCCAAAGCGGCGCTGGTGGTGTCGACGTTGATGGCGACGTAGCCGTGGTCGACCGGTGTGGCGTAGAAGGTGCCGTTCTGGGGGAAGAACATGAGGCTGGGCGCGATGCGGTTGACCATTGCCGGGCGGTAAGGCTCCAGGACGCCTTGCCGGATCGCCTTGCCGAGCAGCATGTTGTCAAGGCCGTAGATGACGTCGTACTTTCCCGAGGCCTTGCTGTCGGCGAGCGTCTTGAGGGACTTCACGCCGTCGCCGCCGTTCTCCTTCACCACGGTGACGCCGGTGAGGTCATGGAACTGGGTCGCGGCGACGTCGAAGCCCTCGAAGGCGCCGTTGTCGAGGAGTGTGATGGTGGTCCCGTCCAAGTTGGGCCAGGCATTGGGGTCGAGGCCCGACGGGTCCTTCTTGTAGCCGTCCAGGTTGACGTAGCGTTCCGGTGCCGTCGGGGGCTCCAGGCAACCGCCGAGGACGCTCACGGCGAACAGGAGTGCGGCAAGCGGGGCGAAGCGGCGCGCTGCCCGGGCGGCTGCTGGGCTGGACACGCCTCGGCCAGGGGCGGGAGGGATATAAGTCGTGGATGTCGGAAAGCGACCCCGTCAACGACGCCGGCTTAGGAGGCTGCGACCGCCGCGACGGGCGCCATGACGTCGGGTTGACCGTTCAGGCTGTTGAGGGCGCGGCCGCCGAGCGTCGTCGCGATGAACAGGGTGCCTTCGGCGCCCGGCAGTTCGTCGAGGAGGCCGAATTCGACGAGCTTCTTGAGGTGCCAGCGCGCCGTGCCGACGTGCAGGCCCAGTTCATGCGCGAGGGCCGCGGCGCCGAGGCCGCTCTTGCGTTGCACGACTTCGAACAGGGCGCGGGCGTTCGGGTTCTGCAGCGCCGTGACGGCGCGGCCGACCTTCTTGACTTCGATGCCGCCTTCGGCCGGGTAGAAGACGCGGAAGCCGTTGGCGCGTTCCGAGCGCACCAGTTCGGCGGATTCGAGTTTGCGGATATGCCAGAGGATGCTCGAGGTCTTCATGTGGAATTCCTCACTGAGCTTCTTGAGGTGGACGCCGGGGTTGCCCTTGATGAAGCCGAAGAGCATGGCGCGCTGCGGGTTCTTGAGGGCCTCCTTGGGCGTGATGTAGCGCGTGACGAGAGCGAAGGTCGCGACACCGAGGGCTGCAACGCCGAGGGTTGCGAGACTGGCCATCATGAGGCCGTCATGGAACGCGGCGCGCACACGGTCGCCGAAGCCGGGGTCCCGCACTTCTTCGGGTGCGCCGGGGGCTGGGGCGCCTTGGCTGGGGCCATTGGGATTGAGGACAGGGTCGAGGGCGCCGTTCGGGTCTTGCACGGCCCCCGCGGGGTCGGAAGCCGCGCCCTGGGCAGCGGAGCCCGCGCCCGCGACGACTTGGGCGGGATCCGTCGTGGCCATGGCCAGTGGGACAAGGGCGAGCCCAGCCACGAGCAGTAGCGCAGTCAGACGCATGAAGGGCCATGTCCCACCAGAAGGTCATAACTGTTGTGGCCGGGGACTAAAAGGATGGAGGCCGGCCGACAGGAGGCGGGGTGGGTGCCTAGCCGGAAGGCGCGCGAGGCCGCAGGGTGAAAGGGACGAGCATCAGGCACAGGCCAATCGTTAGGACGACGGTCGTCAGAATCCAATCATCGCTGATTCCGTTTTTCGAGGAAGACGCGAGGAGCAGGTTGTACCGGTAGGCCACACCGGATGAGACCAGCAAGCTCCCAGCAACGACAGACGCCGTTGCCCAGGTCAGGCGCATGCCACGCGCAGTGCGCGTCCCCGCCATGGACCTTGCGATGGGCTACACGCCCTCGAGACCTGTCATCCCGATGCGGAACTCTGCGCGGCGGCCCTCCTCGATGCTGCGGTGCTTGATGACCGTCGCTCGCCGGGAACCATCGCTGCGCTTCTCGAACCGGATGAGGGCCTTGACGAGGTGCTCCATGACGCGGCGGGCAAACGGCTGGGTCGCGTCCTCGCCCCCGTAGACTTGACCCGTGACGAGGACCGGGACCTGGTTCTGGCGAGCGAAACCCGTGAGGTGATGCAGCTGCTTGTACAGGCTGCGGCTGGCCTCGCCCTCCGCGCCCTCGGCGCCGTCGATGTGCAGGCGATAATGCATGTTGATGGAATCCACGACGATGAGGCCCAAGTCGGGCACACGCGTCGCGTTCTGCACGAGGCGCTCCTGCTCCTCGATGGTGTACGGCGTGAAGAACAGGACCCGTTCCATGAGTTCGTCCACGGTGGGCTCCGAGGACGGCACGGAGGCTTCGGCGTCGAGGGTGGACTGGCCAGGCGTCTCGCCTCCATCCGCCGTAATCTGCTGGATGCCGACTGCGGCGTGCGGCTCATGCGCAGAGAAGACTTGCCGGAGCCGCACGGAACTCACGCCCTCCGTGTCCACGTACGCGATGCGCCGGCCCTTGCGGGCCACTTCCCGGGCGCACTGCAGGGCCAGGTTCGTCTTGCCAGACCCACCTTCACCGAAGACCAACGTGATTGCGTCGCATTCCAGCCCACCGTCCAGCAGGCCGTCCAGCGGCGATGCCGTCGGCAAGTAATCCACGGACCCTGCCAGGGGCCGGGGGGCGATGAAGGCGTTGGCTCAGGCCCTGGCCTGCATCACAGGTCGAGGGTCGCAATCTCGCCTGGTTCGACGAGGCGGGCCTTCGTGGCGATGAACATGCGCTTGGCGTCAGCGTCGGCGACCGGGCAGACGACGAGGGCCATATCGGCATCCACGTCACGCGCGGCCACGAGGATCCGCTCCGCGGTCGCCGCGTCGAGACGATCCGGGGCGAAGGCGATGACGCGCTGGGGATAGCCCTCGCCGCGCTCGGCCGCGAGTTCGATGCCGGCGACCGGCGGTTGCAGCAAGACGTCGAACTTCAGGTGGGTCAGGCGATCGCGCAGCAACTCGAGAAGCGACGGCGCCTTCGGGGCGGGAGCGGGCGGAGGCGGGGCGGGCCGGGATTGCACGGGCTCCACGGGTGGTCGCGGAGGGGCCTGCGGGGCCGCGCGAGGAGCGCGCTGCGCTGTCTGCGGCCACAAGGCGTCGAGCTGCGCGTACATGTCGGCGCGGGCCTTGTCCGCGATGGGCGTGGCGCTCGCCGCCGACGGACGGCTGCGGGCAGGGGGCAGATCCGCCTCCCATGAGCCGGGGGCGGGGCGCTTCATCGGTGCCGTGACTTCCCGGCGACGAACTTCCATTGCGGCGGCCAGGGCTTGGCGTTCCGCGTCGCGCTGCGCCTTCTGGGCATTCTCCTTGGCCTCGACCTCGATGGCCAAACGGCGTCGTTCCTCTTGTTCGACCCAGCGGCCGTGGAGGTCCTGGAAGAACAAGTCGCCCTCGATGCGCACCTCGTCCTTGTCGGCGATGAGGTAGACGATGCGGACTTCGGCGTAGGGCGATTCCCGGGCGCGGGGGCCGACTTCGCGTACCAGTGCGGCAATGTCGGCGTCGTCCAACTCCGCCACGGTGGGCCGGGGGACGCGGTACGCCATGCGCGGCAGCTTGTGTGGATCGTCCGGGGCGCGGTAGGTGCGGTGCTGCCCCGGCTTGACGTTGGGGCGCAGCACGGCGCATTGGCGCTGGTCGTACTGTTGCCGCGTCGCCATGAGGTCCTGCAGGAGCTGCGCCGGCACCATGTGGGCCTTCTGGTGGCCGACGAGGAGGCAGGACGGCGTCCCGGCGACGTCGGAGGGTGACAGGTACTCGACGGCCTGTTCGAGGTCGTTCACCACGTCGGGCTCGTCGCGGGGGACGCGCACCACGAGGACGCGGGAGCCTTCATGGTCCCAGACCTCGGAGCCATACTGGGGTGCCAGTTGCTCTTTGAGGCGGGAAAGTTCCGCGCCGGGGATGGGACTGGGTTGCGTCCGGCGGGTCGAGGCCATGGCATTCACTTAGAACGGGGGTAAGGAAAACGGTTGCCAAATCATTACGTGGCCCGTCCGTCACCCCATTCCAGGGGACCAGGACCACCCCCACCCCATGGTTTCGGCTCGAACGGACTCCAAGGATGGAGCCATGATTTTCTTCCTTCTTATGGAGTCAACAGACCCAGAATCGTAAGCCACGGTGACGTGATAAGACTTCGTTGCTGAAAACGGCGCAAAGGAAGCGAAACGTTTCCAGACGTCAGTGTTGAGCGTTGCAGGAGAAGCCGTGGGGTCCGGGGTCGCCGCGAACCAGGACCGAGGGCCGGTCATGCGCCTTGTCCGTCAACCTGGCGGACGGTGATGAACCGGTCGGCCGTCGGAAAAGGTCTGCAGCACATCAGGTCCTGTTTGCGGTGATCCACTCGTTCCAAGCACCACGAAGTCGGCCCGCTTTCCCCTTTCGAGCGATCCAATCAAGTCATCCCAGTGCAGGCTCCATGCGGCCCACCACGTATAGTGCCACACCGCCTCGAGGAATTCCATGCGTTGCGCCCCGTCAGGGTGGGCGCCCGCCGCCGCAATCCCCTGAAGCGGTCCAGGTGGCATGCCATCGGAACCAAAGGCCACGGGTATGCCTTGTTCCAACATGGTGCGGAAGCGGTTGTTCAAGGCAAAGCGTGGCCCCAGGCGGGCTTCATACATGCCGCCCTTCGACGACCACGTGCCGACGAAGTTGGGTTGGCTGGATGCGACGATGGCGAGTTCGGCCGTGCGGCGCAATTGGTCGTCGTGCGCGATCTCGAAGTGCTCGAAGCGGTGGCGCAAGGGATTCGCACTCCAGCCTGCCCCCTCCACGTCGGCGCGGGCGGCCAAGTCGGCAAATCCGGCGAGGCCCTGGTCGATGGCGGCATCGCCGATGGCGTGGGCGTGGATCTGCACGGCGGCCTGGTCCGCCCGGGCAAAGAGGGTCGCCACTTGTTCGTCCGACCAGTTCCGCATGCCATTCGGGTGCTTCTTGGCGTGGTCGCCGTAGGGTTCCCGCAGCGCTGCCGTGTGGGCGCCAAGCGACCCGTCCAGGAACACCTTGAGGCCGCCGTCGCGCAGGAACGGCGTGCGCTCGGCTCCGCTGCGAAAGCCGCGCGCCACTTCGTCGTCCAATTGCTGGACGTAGATGCTCGACGCGACGCGCAGGCCGAGGCGGCCTGCCACGGCGGCACGCTGCAATGCTTCGCGGTACGGGGCCTGCGAATAGTCGCCGACCGTCGTGATGCCGAGGGCCAGGCATTCCTTGGTTGCCTCCGCCAGGGCCGCATCGAGTGCCTCGGGGCTCGTCGGGATGACCTCGTTGAGGTACAGGCTTGCCTGCTCGAGCAGCAGCCCCGAGGAGGGGTCCACGATGGCGTCGTCGTCCCAGCGCCGCCGGATCGGTGCAAGAGCAGCCGTGTTGGCGACGGCGATGTGGCCGCAGACGCGACGAAGGACGACCATGCGGTCGGCGGGCCCGGCCCCGGACTTGGCTGCCGCGGCGACAAGGGCGTCCAACTCGCTGCGCATTGGCCGTTCGGGCTTGACCCACGAGGATTCGTCCCAGCGTTCGCCGATGACGGGCTCCCCTCCCGGATGCTCGTTGAGCCACGTGGCCACGGCGGCGAGGGCCTCCGCCTTGGAGGTGCATGCGGACAAGTCGGGACGGTGGCGCTTCACGCCGATGTGCAGGAAATGCGTGTGCGCATCGACGAAGCCGGGCAGGACCAGCTTGCCGCCGGCGTCCTGCGGCGTGATTCCGGCTTTGCGGGCCTCTCCTTCGACGTCCGCCGTGCTCCCGACCAAAGCGATGACCCCGTCCCGCCAAAGGATGGCCTGCGCCTCCTCGCTCCACGGTTCGGGGCTTGTTCCTGGCGCCCGCATCGGGTGGACGCAGGCGTTGACGATGGCGCCGCTGCGGGGGGGCACGCGCGTGCGACGCGCAACTGCCTCAAACGCTTGGCGACGCTGCATGCGTCGCTCCGGCGCCCTTGCCCATGGCGCGGCACGTCGGCAGCCCCTTTCCTTCCCCTTATGAGTGTCGGGACGGAAATTGCGACAGTGGCAAAACGGTCAACCAGCAAATCGTCATTGATGCACGTTTTTGACGAAAGGCGACCCCCCTCGCGCTTCCGCTGGAGCCCCCCACCTGGATTGTTATCTGAGAGTATTTCCCGTATGTCTGCAAATAGGAACGCGCCCTGCCGCAGCCAGCCGCAATGTTATCAGAGTGGGCATAAACCCCCCCTGGTTTGTTCGGCTCCCCGCGGGGCCTTTGGCCTGCGAGGTTCCTGGCCCTGCCGGGAAGGGATGGGGCGAAGCAAGCTTCGCCGAGGCTCTGGAGGATGCCAGGGCCCGATGCACAGGGATGAAGACGGCGACGGATGGGCGCCGGCGGACCCAAGCCATCTGACAGGGAGTGTTGCACCGTGAGCAAAGTCGAGATCCACTTGGAGAGCAAGGCGTTCGTCCGCGAGGGCGAGCGGCATGGCGTCCATTCTGCACCCGCCCCCGGCGCCTCGGCGTCCGGCAAGGCGACCGCGGCCCCCGTGAAGGGCTTGCACATCGACCGCCACTACACGAAGCCGGGCACCGACGCCTTCGCAGACGTGCAGTGGACGACGCGCAAGTCCGTCATCAAGGAGCCCGACGGCACCGTCGTCTTCGCCGTCGATGCGTGCGAGGTCCCGAAAGAGTGGAGCCAACTCGCCACCGACATCATCGTCTCCAAGTACTTCCGCAAGGCCGGCGTCCCGCAAGCTGACGGATCGCTTGGCGGCGAGACATCTGCCGGGCAAGTCGTGCACCGCATCGCCAACTCGGTGCGTTGGTGGGGTGAGCAGCACGGCTACTTCGCCACGCGCGCCGACGCCGACGCCTTCGAGGCCGAGCTCAAGCACATGATGATCACGCAGAAGGGCGCCTTCAACAGCCCCGTCTGGTTCAACTGCGGCCACGCCCACGTCTACGGCATCCAAGGCTCCGGCGGCAACTGGGCGGCCCACGAAGAGACCGGCCAGGTCGAGCAGGTCCGCCACAACTACACGCGGCCGCAATGCAGCGCCTGCTTCATCCAGCGCGTCGAGGACAACCTCGTCGAGCGCAAGGGCATCTTCGAGCTCCTCGCCTCCGAGGCGCGTCTTTTCAAGTACGGCTCGGGCACGGGCTCCAACTTTAGTCGCCTGCGCAGCAAGTACGAGAAGCTCTCTGGCGGCGGAACGTCCAGCGGCCTCATGAGTTTCCTCAAGGTCCTCGACGCCGGCGCAGGCGCCACCAAGTCCGGCGGCACGACGCGACGGGCGGCCAAGATGGTCAGCCTCGACATGGATCACCCAGAGATCGAGGATTTCATCAACTGGAAGGCCCGCGAAGAGAAGAAGGTCGCAGCCCTCATCGCAGCCGGCTACGACTCCGACTTCAACGGCGACGCCTACGGCACGGTGTCGGGGCAGAACTCCAACAACTCCGTACGCATCACGGACGACTTCATGGCCGCCGTCGCCGCCGACGCGCCGTGGAACACGACCAGCCGCATGAACCCGGGCGAAGTCGTGAAGACGTACAAGGCCAAGGACCTCTGGGACCAGATCGCCTTCGCGGCGTGGGCCTGCGCCGACCCCGGCACGCAGTACGACACCACGATCAACACGTGGCACACCTGCAAGGCGACGGACCGCATCTACGGCTCCAACCCCTGCAGCGAGTACATGTTCCTAGACGACACCGCCTGCAACCTTGCCAGCCTGAACTTGATGAAGTTCCTGAAGGCTGACGGCACGTTCGACCTCGAGTCGTACCGGCACGCCATCCGCGTCTTCTTCGTCGCGCAGGAGATTCTGGTCGGCTACTCGTCGTACCCCACGCGCGACATCGCCAAGAACAGCGAAGACTACAGGCCCCTTGGCCTTGGCTACGCGAATCTTGGCACCTTGCTCATGACGACGGGACACCCGTACGATTCCCCGGACGGTCGCGCCATCGCGGGCGCCCTCACGGCCATCCTGACGGGTCACGCCTACCGTGTGAGCGCCGAGATGGCGGCCGTGAAGGGCGGCTTCCGCGGCCTCGACGTCACGGATGCCTCCGGCAAGTCGAATCACGAGTACATGTCCGAGGTCGTCGGCATGCACCTTGCGGCGGCTCGTCTTCTTCGCGCCACGGGTTCGCCGCTGTCGCAGATGGAAGGCATGGACCTCAAGTCGCACGGCCTTGCGGACCTCGGGAAGGGCAACCTCAACGCCACGAAGAACCGGACGCTCACCATCTACGCCGAGTTGTTCGATGCGGCGGTCGAGGACTGGGAAGCGGCCCTCGAACTTGGCCGCAGCAACGGCTGGCGCAACGCGCAAGCCACGGTCCTTGCCCCGACGGGGACGATCGGCTTGCTGATGGATTGCGACACGACGGGCGTCGAGCCGGACTTCACCATGGTGAAATTCAAGAAGCTCGCTGGGGGTGGTTACTTCAAGATCATCAACCAGAGCATCCCGGCGGCTTTGCGCTTCCTCGGGTACACCGAGGGCGAGATCAAGGCCGTCGAGAAGTACGCCATCGGCCACGGCACCCTGGAGGGAGCGCCCGTGTCGAAGCAGACGTTCCGCGAGCGCGGCTTTACGGAGGAGGAGTACCAGGAGGCCTACGACGCCGTCGCGCTCGCGAAGGGCTTCAACGAGTACACTCCCAAAATCAACCCGAAGACGATGAAGGACAAGGGCTTCTCGGGACAAGCCATCCATGCGCTGCAAGCGTACGTCGAGGGCCACCAGACGGTCGAGGGCAGCCTCGTCAAGAAGGAGCACCTCGCCATCTTCGATTGCGCCAACAAGTGCGGCGACGGCGAGCGCTTCATCCACCACACGGGCCACCTCCGCATGATGGCCGCGGCGCAACCGTTCCTCTCGGGCGCCATCTCGAAGACCATCAACATGCCACACGAGGTCGGCGTCGCCGACGTGCGCGATGCATACGAGATGGGCTGGAAGTTGCAACTCAAGGCCGTCGCCCTCTACCGTGACGGCTGCAAGCTCAGCCAACCCTTGCAGACGGCGAAGTCCAAGAAGGACAAGGACGCCGCCGCCGAGACGACGGCGGCCCCGGCGACGGTCGTCATCCCCGGCATCGGCCACGGCGAAATCGAGAAGCCGCCGCAGGAGAACGACCAGGGCTTCAAGCGCACCGTCACCATCTTCACGGCGTACGGCCAGGAGAAGGTCGACATTCAGGTGTGGGAGTACCCCGACGGCAGGCCCTGCGAGATCTTCGTAGGCGCAAGAAAGTCCGGCACCCTCGTCGACAATTTCCTCAAGGAGATCGGCAAGAACTACAGCCGCAACCTGCAACTCGGCATGACGCTCGACGACCTCACGCGCAAGCTCATCAACGAGCACGGGCCGCTTGGCGGTCAGACCGACCACAAGTACATCAAGAGCTGTCTCGGCATCCAGGACCTGTTGGGCAAGATGCTGCGTTACGAGTACTTCGGCGAAACCGCTTTCCTCAGTGTCAAGCCGGACCCGGCGGACCCGACGTACGTGCCGACGCGCAAGGAAACCCTCGAGATCCTCGCCATCGCCAAGCACCGCCCCAAGGGGGAGAAGACGCTTGCCGACTTCGCGCCCAAGCCTGTCGAACTGGAGAAGAAACTCGGCAAGGCGACGACGTCGGACCCGAACGAATTCCTCGCGGGACTGGGCGGGGACGCGCCCGACTGCGACCAGTGCGGACACACGACGGTGCGCAACGGTGCGTGCTACAAGTGTTTGAACTGCGGGAACTCGATGGGTTGCAGTTAGCCATCCCCTTGCGGACCGTTAGTCCGGCAGACCAGACTCATCCAGCCGGACAAGCACGTCGCCGGGTAGGGAGGTCGTGCCCCACCAGCCCGTTGCGTTCGACATGCGAAGCGTGTACGTAGGACCGCTGCCGCTGAATCCGCAAAAGCCGGAGACCGGAAGCTCGTATTTCCTTCGCCGCGGCGTCGGCGCGTCGCAGGTGGCGGGACCCTCCTTCGGGACTCCTTTGGAACCGCCTTCGATAGGCCTTGACCATCTCCCGCCCGCGCCGCTCGCACGCACACACCAGCGCCTGTCCGACGCCCCTTACGTCATCGACGCCATCACAGCAGTAGTCGATGCAGCCGCCGCCGCGCCGCCTCAAGGCCAATCCGACGTTGCGGACCCTGCACGAGATTGAGCGCGTCCTTCGGGCGGCAGCCAGGAACGACGAGCCGCCGCTGTCGCTGCGTGATATCCGTCTGCGCCTGCGCGTCACGACGCATTCGCCCAACGTCATCACGGCGGCAATCGACGAGTTCGTGCGGCGCGGCGTCGCTACCGTGGGGCCTCGCGGAGTCCAATGGCTGACTGTGCCAGATGGAACGACCTGACCAAACCACCAAAGAATCCGATGATACCGAATGCTGTCAAGTCGGCGTCATCCCCGTTTCAATGGCGTCGTCACGCGACGACAAACGCCGCCGGACTCGTCATCGGGTGCTCCACGTCATAGTGAACGGAATACACGCCCGACAATCCGTCGTAGATGACCAAGTCGTAATTCGCATCTGGGAAAACGTCGAGAACAAACGGCGCGTAGTCGTATCCGCCCGTCGGCTTTCGGCCGTTCTGGGGTCCGCCGTCGGGGACGAAGACGCCGACCGTCGGGGGCGCCTTCATCGCCTCGGGGTGGTCGAGGTCGAGGGTGAAGGCCCAGACGCCGCCGTGGTACATGGCGACGAAGACGGTGTTGTTCTGGATGCGGAAGTAGTGGGTGCTGTAAAGTTCGACGCCGCCCCAGTCCTGCTGCGTGTCGACGGGCAGCGTCCAGCGGCCGACTTCCTTGATGTTCGTCGGGTCCGTGTCGTCGAGGATGTAGATCCAGCCGCTTGGGCGGTTCGTCGGGTGCTGCACGAATTCCTGTCCGGCGAGGAGGTAGTGGTGGCCGTCGTGCACGCCAGGAATGCTGCGGGTGCTGTGCAGGGCCCCGTTGTCCGCCCCGGAATCTGCCCATTGGCCGAGGCGAACGGGGGCTTGCGGGATGCTGAAGTCGAGGATGATCAGGCCGCCGTCCCAGTCGCTGAGGTAGACGACGGGCTTGTTCGTGACCGGGTGGACCGCGATTTCTGCGTCGACGTGGCCGTTGACGACCGCCGTCGGCGTGCCGTATTGTCCGGCATCGACGAGGGAGTCTTGGATGAGTTTGCTGCCTCCAGTCGGAAGGTCCTGCAGTTGGAAGAACTGGAAATAGCTCCCTTGGTGCGCGAGGTTCGTGATGCTCGACGCGACGTACGTGGTTCCGCCGATGATCTGCGTGGAGACGCTGTGCGGTCCGAGGACCGGGGCCGGGTACAGGTCCTCGAAGGCCGGATGCATGACGTCGGCCAGGGAGACGAGGATGGTGCTGGGTCCCGCGGCGACGGTCTGGTCGGGGCCATGCACGGTCTGCCCGGTGCAAGCGTTACGGAAGGATGGGTGCAGCGTGACCATGCCAAGCACGCCAGGCGGGTCCGGCTGCTTCGTCGGTGAGATGTCCGCGGCGACGACGACGTGCTTGCCGTCGGGAGTGATGTCGACGTCGTACGTCTGCGCGTAGTCGAGAACGTAGTCGCCGAGGTGCTTGGGGTGCAACGGGTCCGTGTTGTCGACCAGGACGAAGGCGACCGAGGTGTCGTACGAGGAGATGACGGTGAGGCGGCGCCCGTCCGCGGTCTTGCCCTCGCCGCCGCAGAAGTAACCGCCAGCCGTCGCGTTGCCAAAGGCGGGGATGCCCAATGGGTCGTGCGCGAGTTCCACCATGTTCGGCGTCGAGAGGTTGAGATGCTGCGTCCAGTCGCGGTGGCTGTGGCCGTGCTCGGCCGTCGGGATGGCGTGGCTGGCCCAGGACGTGTCCAGGCTCACGGCCGGTTGCGTCGTGGATGTCGTCGTCGGGGCCGGGGAGCCGGAGCAGCCGGCCACCGCCGCGAAGGCCAGGGTCGCGGCCAACAGGATGGATTTGTGCATGGCTCCGGCACGGCGCGGGGCCCTTGAAACCTGCGGCCTTCGCCACGGCCACGCCAAGACTCAATTAGGCCCCGGCGGGATTTGTCGCCCCATGCACCGGTCCATCCTCCTGACGATGCTTGCATTGCTCCTTCTTGCCGGATGCTCGACGCCCGGGCCCGCCCCCGAGGCTGCGCCTTCGCCGCCGTCGCAGGCCACGGGTTCCGCCAACGCAACGTACCAACACGCGACGCTTGCGAGCAAAGACTTGGTCGTCAGCGCCGCCGCGGGGGACACATTGCAACTCATGGTGCCGGCGGGGGCCCGAAACGTCACGGTCCGCGGCACCTTCACGCAGGCCAACATGAACGACTTCAAGGTCGCCATTTCCGGCTGCGGCACCGCGGACTATTCGGCCATCGTGGCTGCGACGGTCCTCGGCTCCATTGGACCCATTGACGCCTGTGCCACACCTATGCCTGGCGCCCAGACCGCCACTGTCTCCGTGACCGGTGAGTACCAAGGCAGCGTCACCATCGACGCCGACGTGCCAGCATAGTCTTGCTGCGTTGCCGTCGCCGACGCAGCCAAGAGGCCGCAGCGCCCCAGGGATGCCGTGGCGCCGTCCGACGTCTTCAGCCGGTTCGCCCGCTGGGCGGCCCGCCTGTCCGGGCATGGCATCGCATTCGCCGCCGCCATGCTGCTGATTGCCGGCTGGGCAGTGTCGGGGCCCCTGTTCGGCTTCAGTGACACGTGGCAACTCACCATCAACACGGCGACGACGGTGGTCACCTTCCTCATGGTCTTCATCATCCAGAACACGCAGCTGCGCGACATGGAAGCCTTACAGATCAAGGTGGACGAGATCCTGCGGGCCTCGGCGCGGGCCGACAACGCCATGCTCGACCTCGAGAATTTGCCCGAGGAGCGGTTGGAGCGTATCCAGGAGGAGTACGCTCGCATGGCCCATCAGGCGCGTCGGCGGCACGGGGCGCGTCGCCGCAACTCAAAACCACCAGTCTAGAGGGCAGGGGGGTCCAGGTCGCTCGGTCTTGGCGCCCGGGGCCGTGCTGGGGGGCGGCGGTCGCCGGGAGGGGCAGGACGGTCAGGATCGACGGGGCGTCCAGGCTTGGCGGGTCGGCCTGGTTGGCCGGGCTTGGGAGGCGGCGGTACATCGTCGGGCCGCGGTCCGGTTGGCGCGCTTGGCATGACAGACATTTTGGCTTCACCTTGCAATAAGGGTGCGCCTGCTCCGGAGAAGCCTGGCCAAACGTCGCGAGGCCGTTGGCGGCATCGCAGGATACTTCGTTTCGGCCAAGGTTGTCCCAACAAGGTTTTTCGTGACGGACTTTCATGGTCGGGGCATGGCAGCAAATCTAGCTCCCGTGTACGTCAACGACGCCCGCATCACCTTGCAGGGCGACCCGAAACCCAACGTCTGGAAGATTATCGAGGTCTTGGGCAAGCAACCCAACGACTGCGAGGTCGTGCGGCTGCAAGGCCAGATGGACGTTCAGGGCAAGACTCTCAGCCCCAACGACGTCATCGACCGCACTTCCGGGGCAGACAGCCCCGTCTACCTGAAGTGCATCGACCGCAATGACCCCAGTTCGGCCGGCTTCAAGGGCAAGGCAGCACCGGCCGGCAAGTTCGGCACGACCCCGACGTCCAGCCCGGCCAAGCCGACCATGAAGGGCCATGACAAGGGGCCGCAAGAGGAATCCGCGACGGCCGGCAAGGGCGAACCGACCTTCGGGACCTCAGAGGAAGCAGATTACTAGCGCGACGACCCCGATAGGGCTACAAGCCGGGCCAAATTGGCCATCGCATGCGTCGCGGCGTTGCAGCCCTGCTCTTGGTCGTCTCCGCCGCGGGCGGCACCATGTTCGCCCTCATCCCCGTCCTGCCCTGGCTGCGTTGGCTTGGCCTCGCCGTGTGCCTGCTGGCCTTCTTCATCGCCATGGGTTGGCTGCTCTCCGGCGTCCCCCAAGGCATTTTCGTCGGCAAGGGAAAGACCTGGAGCCTCAGCATCACCCAGGCCCTCCTGTGGACCGTCATCCTGCTGCCCGCCGTCCTCACCGTTTGGCTGGCGCGCTTGGGTCATGCCGGGCCCGCGGACGTCCAGATCAGCAACGAGCTCCTTCTTCTCATGGGTCTCCCCATTGCGTCATTGACCGGTGCCGCCGCCATCACGGCGGGCAAGGCCCGCAACCGCAGGACCCCGGTCAATCTCGACCAGAACCAAGTGGACTACGTGCACAAGCACCTGGATGCCTTCTGGGCGGGCTACCTCGATAGTCGCCCTGAGACGCCGGCTGGGGAGGCGCGCCAGGCCCCGCCCAAATTTCCCCGCGCCGTCGAGACGGCACTCAATGCTTCACCGGAGGCGCGGCCGGAGAGCCTGACCGACCTGCGCAAGTTGTCGCACGTTGCGGCCAGGGTGGAAGCCGGGTCGATGGGGGCCCGCCCGGCAGGGCCGCAGGATCCCGTCGTCACGGCCTTCATGGACTACCTCGACCAGTACATGGCGAAGGCGCGGCGCGGGGTCGTGGTTGTGAACCTGGACCGCAAGGAGGCGCGGCCGTCGGACATGCTAAGCGGCGACGAGGTCGGCGACGCGGATGGAACGGACTTTGGCAAGGTGCAGTACTTCGTCGTCAGTTTGCTGGCCATGGTGGCGTACATCGTCATGTTGCTGCAGTTCCTCGGCCGCGACGGGCTCTGCAATGGCACGGCGGAGTGCGCGCTTCCCGCTGCGCAAGGGGCGTTGACCGGAATGCTGCTCACGAGCACCGTGGGGTACCTCGGGTTGAAGGGCGCACCCAGCACCCCGACGAACTAGCGTCTTCCGCATAAGTCGCCTGACGTCCGGCTGCACGGAGCCGACCGTCCGCGGCGTCAGGCGCCCTTGCCGTACCTCCAGTACGGCCGCGGACGTCTTCCTTGCGGCCGGCACGCTGCGCGATACCCGGACGGACAGACGACTTCTGCTTCAGACTCTAGGCCCCGAAGCGCTTCCTCTGCAACCCTCCCTTCACCTCGAAGATTTGAGGACTACACCTGAAGGCGAAAATGGTCTGGACCAGAAACAGAGGGGTGGCGAGCCGACAGCTTCTAGCAGTAGCAAGCGAGCACGCGGGAACGCTCCAAGCCCATCTCCTGCGCGAGCGCGGAGGCCGCGGCGGGGTCCGGCCGCGACACCGGTGGAGGCCCCGGCGTCGGCAGGGCCGCGATGAAGGCGTCCATCTCGTCGAAGGCCGCGAGCGTGAGTCCGGATTCGCGAATCAAGCGGTGGTAGCGGTCGTCGCCGCCGGCGTGGGCGGCCGATATGATGCGGCGCAAGTCGGGCTCCTCCTGCAGGGCCTTCAGGCCGGTCTTCCAGCCAAAGCCGCGCACACCGTCGTTCCAGTCGGTGCCGCACAGGATGGCGATGCCACGCAATTGCGCCATCGACAGGCCATGCCCCGCAAGGTCAGCGAGGTGGTAGAGGTAGGCGTCCGGCGAGCCGACTTTTCGGATGACCGTGGGGGCTCCGGCGACGAGCGCATCGAAGTCCTCCGTCGCCACGGCCTGGGCGTAGCCAGCATGGCACAAAGCCGCCGCATACCGTTCGCCGTCATGATCGGCCCGCACCACGGCCACGCCGAGAGCCGTCATCAGGCGCGTGCAGTCAGCGATCATGGCGCGGTCCAGTGTCGTGGTGGCCCGCAGGAACTTCTGGTGCGCCGCGTGGTCGCCAGCCGCCTTCGCCTCCTCGGCGTTGAGGGCCGCCTCGAGTTTGCGCTGGATGCGCTCCTCGACCGTGCCCCACTTGCGCGGATGCACTTGGCCGTCCCAGACGATGATGGGCTCGGCGCCGCGTTCGCGCAGGTGGCGCACCAGGTTGACGTAACCGATGAGGTGGCCGATGGGGCGGCCCTCGGCGCTGCGCAGCAAATCGCCGTCGCGGCCCCGGAAACTCGTCAGGTAGCGAAACGCGACGTTGTGGCCGTCCACGGCGATGCGCTTGCCGTGGTACCAGCCGTCGGCGACGGCATGCTTGGGAAACAGGTCCCGCAGGTTGACGCCCAAGTGTTCCCACCCGTGGCGACGCCGCCCTCCCTTATGGGCTTCGCCCCGTAGGGCTAAGAACCGTGCCAACCGATGCCTCCGGGTCATGGCACTCCGGGCGAGCGCCCCATCGGCAGCCGAACAGAAGGCGTTCACCGCCGAGAAGAATACGGCCCTGGTCCGTCTTGCCGTGATTGTCTTCGGGGTCAGCGTCTACTGGGCGGCGTACTATCCGCGCGGCATCCCGTGGTTGGCTGGCGCCGTCAGCGCCGTTGCTCTGGCGTACGCCCTCTACGACGTCTTCGGACAGCCCTACCGCCATTTCCCCATCCTTCTCACGAGCATGTGGACCGCCGTGACCGACGCCGCGCTCATCACCGTGTGGCTGCACGCAACCGGCGACATCGACTCGCCGTTCTATCTGCTCTGGTTCCTATCCATCGTCGCCGTCGCGTTCCGCTACGATTGGCGAGCCACGGCAGTCGCCTGTGTCCTCTACCTCGCCCTCTACACGGGCCTCGTCGCGGCGACCGGGGGCCTGCCAGCGCGCTGGCTCGATCTGACCATCCGCCTCGGCTACCTGGCCTTGCTCGGGGCCTTGGGGAGCATCCTTGCGCGGGAGTCGGCGCGCATCTTCGACGAACGCTTCGCGCTGGGCCAACGCGTCGAGGAGGCGGACCGCTTCCGCGCCCTCGCCGAGGCCTCGCCCCAGGCCTTGATCGTCCACCAAGGAACCCGGATCCTCGACGTCAACCAAGCCTACCTTGACCTCATCGGCAGGTCCCGTGAGGCCGCCATTGGACAGGCGCCGCTCGACCTGCTCGATGCCGCGGGAAAGGCGCGCGCGGCCCGCCAGCTCGACGTGCCCAGCGACGAGCCGTTCGAGGTCGTCGCCCATCTGCCGCAAGGGCACCGCGTCCTACGCATCCAGTCGCGCGCCGTCACGTTCATGGGTCAGGCCGCGCGCGTCGCCGCGTTTGCCGACGTGACAGAGGAACGCGCTGCCGAGAGGGAACGCGCCAAGGCACTGCAAAGCGAGATGGAAGTGCAGCGCCTGCGCGAGATGGACCGCTTCAAGACCGAGTTCATCAACGCGGCGGCGCACGAACTCAACACGCCGCTGACACCCATCAAGTTGCAACTGCACGTGCTGCGCCGCAGTTTTCGGGATGCAGCTCCCGAGCAGCAGGCCGGATTCGCCCTCCTGGACCGCAACCTGACGCGCCTGTCGCAACTCGTCGAGGACATGTTGGACGTCGCGCGCCTGGAATCGGGCCGCATCCGCCTCGACCCAAAGCCGTGCGACGTCATGCGGTTGGCGCAAGAAACGGCGGAGACGTTCCGCGAGATGGCCCAGGAGAAGGGCATCTTGCTCACCGTGACCGGTCGCGGGCCTCTGTCGGCCGTCGCGGATGCCAAACGCGTCACCCAGATTCTGTACAACCTTGTCTCCAACGCCCTCAAGTTCACTCCTTCCGGTGGCCACGTCACGGTGGCGGCCCAAGCGTCGCCGGCCGTCGTCACCCTCGCCGTCCAGGATACGGGCTTCGGCATGACTCCCAACGAGGCCGGCCTCCTGTTCCATCCCTTCGTCCAATTGCACCGTGACCGCGTCATGGTGGCCGGCACCGGTCTTGGGCTGTACATCAGTCGGGGCTTGGCGGAACGGCATGGCGGAGCCCTCGTTTGCGAGAGCCCGGGCCCCGGTTTTGGGTCGACCTTCACCCTCAGCCTGCCCCCCGCAGGTCCGCCGCCGGGCCGCTGAAGGCTTTCGCTCCTTTCATCTAGGGTGGCCCCTCATGGCGAGCCATGGCATCCCCGTTTGCCGACTCCCGTGTCCTCATCACCGGGGCGACATCCGGCATCGGCGAAGCGACGGCGGAAGCGTTCTGCCGCGAAGGCTGCAAGGAGATCATCGTGACGGGCCGCCGCGAGGAGGTCCTGAAGGAGAAGGCGAAGGGCTGGTCCGACCGTTACGGCACCGACGTCGCCGCCGTCGTCCTGGATGTTCGCAGCCGCCCAGACATCGAGGCCATCGCCGAGCAGCACGCCAGTCTCTTCGACGTCGACATCCTGGTCAACAACGCAGGTCTTGCGCGCGGCGTCGAGCCCATGCAAGCGGCCGAGATCGACGACTGGGAAGAGATGCTCGAGACGAACGTGCTCGGCCTGTTGTACATGACGCGCCACGTCGTGCCCCACATGGTTTCGCGCGACTCGGGGCGCGGGCGTGGTCACATCGTCAACCTCGGATCCGTGGCGGGCCGCTGGACGTACCCGGGCGGCGGCGTCTACTGCGCCAGCAAGGCCGCGGTCAAGGCGCTCACGGAGGGACTGCGCATGGACCTCTTGGGCAAGAACATCCGCGTCACCAACATCGAACCCGGCATCGTCGACGGCACGGAGTTCAGCCTCGTCCGGCACAAGGGCGACGCCGCGAAGGCCAAACGCGTCTACGAGAACACGCGGCCCCTTTCGACCTCGGACATCGCGGAGACCATCCTGTGGTGCTGCAGCCGGCCCGAGCACGTCAACATCCAGGAACTCGTGCTGTACCCGACGGACCAGGCCCACGTCGGGCAGGTCTACCGCACGTCGGGGTAGTCCACGTGCGCCTGCACCTTTGGGTGTCGGGGCGAGTGCAGGGCGTCTACTTCCGCGAATCCATGCGACGCGAAGCCGAGCGCATGGGCGTCGAGGGCTGGGTGCGCAACATGCCCGACGGCCGCGTCGAAGCGGTCGTGCAAGGCGACGCGCCGCTGGTTCAGGCGTTGGCGACGTGGTGCAAGCGAGGGCCGCCGGCCGCCGAGGTCACCGGCGTGGAAGCGGCGCCGGAACCGGACGCTCCGCTTGGCGACGCGGGATTCCACGTCCGCCGGTGAATTGGATGGTCACCCCACAATGGATTTAGCCTAGGAGCAGGGGTCGTTCGTCCATGCACCGTGTTGGGCTTTGTCTCGTCCTGGTCCTTGCCACCCTGGTCCCCTGCGTCAGCGTCCAGGGTCAGTCGGCCGGGTCCACGCCGGCCCCGACGCCGCTCGATATCCTCACCGATCCGGCCAAGGACGTGCACGTCCAGGGGCAGGGCGCCGACCAGGCCATCCCGGACGCCCGCTACAAAGCCCTCGACCTCGTCGGGGCGACCATCCAGGAGACGGCGGACCAGTTCATCGTGAAGGTGCAGGTGGCAAGCCTTGCCGACCACGACATCATCATCGCGGAGGACGGCGCCTACACTGTGCACTTCGTCTACCAGGAGATCCAGTTCGGCGTGGTGATGAACCGCTACGTCTCCAACCAGGACTACCTGTACGGCCAACTCCTGCGCTACGACGAGGGCGCGAAGCAGCCGAGCTACGTCGGGTACGTGGACGTGACCGAAGACACAACGGCGGGCGTCGTGACCGGCATCTTCGAACGCACCGCCATCACCGACCGCAACGGGGCGTCGCCCTTCCCCGGCCGATTCCTCGATGGTTTCTGGGCCGACAGCCACCTGCCGTACGCCAACGGCCCCTTCATCGGTCTCGGAATCACGAGCGTCTCGTTTCCGGCCGACGTCACCGACCGCATGCCAGACACCGGCAACGGCCTGAAGCCGCTTGCGATCCAGCTCGGCCTGAAGCAGCAGGGCCACGCGCTGTTGACCAGCGACGACCCGATGCGCGCCTCCAACGGCGAGGCCACCACCTTCGTCTTCACGGCGAAGGCGAAGAACCTCGGCACCGAGGAGGACCTTTTCGAGATGGTGCCGACGGCGGCGCCTTCGAACTGGGCTGTCACCATCCCGGACCAGTTCCTGCGCCTCAAGGGCGGCGAGGAGAAGACCATCCCGATCCTGGTGAGCGTGCCGTTCTACCACGTGCACGGCGATGCCAAGCGCTTCGTGCTCGAGATGCAAAGCAAGACGGATCCTGCGACGGTTGGACGCGTTGGGCTGGGCGTGCGATACTACGCCATCCCGCAACCCGCGGGCCACCACCCGCAGCTCTGGGTCCACAGCCAAGGGTACGGCAAGGCCGACGACCCCGTCTACATGGGCCTCAGCAAGGTGTTCACCGGCAACGTCGGGTACAACTTCATGAACGCCCAGATGGACGACACGTCCGACCAGAAGCTCGAAGTGACGGGTCAGAACTGGGGCTACTACTGCGACCAGAGCTGCTCCAACACGGACCTGCCGCGCAGCTTGTGGAAGTGGTACGTCTTCCTGTCCCCTGGTCTCGAGATGGGCCTCGACTTCGACCTCGCCAAGGAAGGGCAGCTCTCCATCCCCATCAAGACGACGCTCAACCTGCCGAAGGCGCAACTGGATGCCAACCTCTGGCACTACGCGTACGACGAGAAAACGGGGCGGTCCAACCAGACCCTCGTGGGCCGCTTCGCGCCTGCCGACCCTATCGACCTCGGCGCTGGCGACTCGCACACGTTCGACTTCAAGTGGAAGGCCGGCAAGGGAGCCGACTACCTGGCGTACCACAAGTACGCCGGCCTCGTCCTGGAGGTCAACTTCACGAGCATCTCGCCAGCTCTGTTCCTCGCTCCAGGGGCTCCGATGATGGAACCGGGCGCGACGATCGTCATGCCCCTCATCGAGTACCACGATCCAATCGCCGATGCGTTTGCGGCGGCGAGCGCCGTCAAGCTCCAGCCCACGACGGACCTGAACCGCGTCGTCAACTCGGGCAAGACCGTCGTGTACCAGGCGACCCTCCTGAACGGCGAAGCGCACAGCGCCAAGTTCCAGGTCGCGATGGAAGGCGTCAACAAGCAGTGGGCCGAAATCCTGACACCAGGACCCATCAGTGTCGACGGCAGCATGAGTGCCCCTGTTCGCTTCGCGCTGCACGTGCCGGCCACGGCAACACCGTTGGACGCCACGGACTTCGTGCTCACCGTCCAGGACACCATGGACCCGTCGCAACGCGCCCTGCTGCACTTCACGGCGCGCATCGACAACACGCAAAATGTCCCGGATGAGCAACCGAACATCGATTCCTTGCGCAGTGAACCCGCCGCGAAGTCGTCCCCGGCCCCCGTCGGCATCGCCCTCGCAGTTGCGCTCCTTGGTGCCGCCCTTCTGCGGCGTCGCAAAGATTAGCGCCGCAGCGCAAGCAGGAGCAGCAGCGAGTACAGCGCGGAGAGCGTCCAGCGCAGCAACCGGAAGTGTCGCTCGGCTTGCTCGCGGGCCCAGTCGTCAGGTCGCAAAGCCATACTCCGGCATGCACGCCGCAGCATTCATGGCCACTGGGGTGGGGTCGGTGAACGCCGGCGGCGATATCCCTCCGTCGCCAAACCGCCTAAATATGGCCTCCAAGTCGGCGCCGCCATGGGCATGGAACAGACCTTCGTCATGATCAAGCCGGACGCCGTCCAGCGCGGACTTGTCGGCCAGATCGTGGCCCGCTTCGAGGCCAAGGGCCTGAAGATCAAGGCGATGCGCCTCGAGATGGCGGATCCCAAGGTCGTCGAGGCGCACTATGCGGTGCACAAAGCGCGCCCGTTCTACAACTCCCTCATCGCGTACATCACGAGCGGCCCCGTCGTCCCCATGTTCGTCGAGGGTGAATCCGCCATCGCCGTCAGCCGCAACCTCATGGGCGCCACGAATCCAGTCCAGGGCAAACCCGGCGAGATCCGCTTCGACTTCGCGCAGACCATCGGCCGCAACATCATCCACGGCTCCGACTCCGCCGAGACGGCCAAGTTCGAGCTCGGCCTGTGGTTCCCGAAAGGCGGCGCCGAGTACACGCTCGCCGCGGACGCCTTCCTGTTCGAGTAGCCATGGCCGACGCGGCGCCGACCCCGTGGGTCTTCCGCTACCGCAGCCTCCTCATCGGCCTCGCCTTCGGCGCCTCCGCAGGCCTCGGCGAACTCCTCGGCCGCCTGGCATTCTTCGACCAGTTCGTCGGCACCCTGAGCCTGCCGGCGCATCTCCTCCTCTATCGGCCCTCCGGTCTGGCAGGCCCGGCCTGGCCGCTTGCCGTGCCCATCGCCTTCGGCGTCGTCGGCGCCGCCATTCGCTTCTGGGGCACGAGCTACCTGCGCGGACACGTCATGGCCGACCGCGAGATGCACTCCGACCGCCTCATCATCGCCGGCCCCTTCCGCTACGTCCGCAATCCGCTCTACGTGGGCAACCTGTTCATCGCCGTCGCCTTCGGCGCCTTCTATCGGCCGCCGGCCCTGGTCCTCGCCGTGGCCTTCATGGCGTTGGTCCTTTCCGTCGTCGCGGCGGCGGAAGCACGCGGCTTGCGGGCGCGGCATGGCGCGTCTTACGACGCATATGCCAAGGAAGTCCACGCCTTCGTTCCGACCTTCCGGCCCGCCGCCGCAACCGCCGACATCCAGCCCGATTGGCTGAACGGGCTGACCAGCGAAGCCTGGGGGGCTCTCATCCCTGCCTACCTCGCGGCCGTGACGCTGCGCAACCAGAACCTTGGCTTGGCCATTCTCGCCGTCGTGGTGGCGGGCTTGCTGTACCGCAAGGCTGTGAACCGTCGGGCTCGCGCCGTCCAGCCCTAGGTTGACCTAGCAGCCTTCAGCGCCCGCGCGTACCATTCGACATCGCCGAGGAACTTGTCGATGCGTTTGTCCCAGGCATCCTTGTCCACCAGTGGGCCGTCGGGGCCGAACGTCCTCGAGATGCCTTGCACGGGCACGTGGGACGGCACGCACACGGCCTCCAAGCCCGCGATGACCTGACGCAGCGAGTCGATGGCGCGCAGCCCTCCAGAAACGCCGCCGCACGCGACAAGGCCGAAGGGCTTGCGGTTCCAGGGCCGAAGGGTCGAGTCGAGGAGGTTCTTGAGCGCCCCGGGGAACGAATAGTTGTACTCTGGCGTCACGATGACGAAGCCGTCGGCGGCGTGCATCTGCAGGATGAAACGGCGCAGGTCGTCCGAGATGGCGATGCCGGTCGCCGGCTCCTTCGGGTCCAGGTCCGGCAACTCGATGACACGGCTGCGCAGGTTGCCAAAATCATGGTCACGCGGGTCCACGAAGGGTGACGTCACGCCCGGGCGGGACGAGAGGCGCATGTGGACGTAGCGCGCGAGCGCTTCGGATTTCCGTCCCTCGCGGACCGTGCCGAGAATCACTGGGACGTTGAGGTCCACGGCGCAGCCACCGGTTTGTGGCCCTTGACCCTTCGCCCCGGAGCAGGGGCAAAACCCGCAAATAGCGGCCTCCTGTGGGCCAAGCATGGCCGACGACCGCACCGCCGAGGAGAAGCTCGCCGACGCGCTGGCGGCTGAACTCGAGGCCGAATTCGCCGACGAGGTCGAGGGCGAAGCCGAATCGTCCGAGGGCGAGAGCCACGCGGCCCCCCAACCCAAGGTGCCCGCGAAGCCTGAACCCAAGGCCGTCGAGGCGTCTGCTGAATCCATTGCCAAGGCCAAGGAGCAGGGCCAGAAGGCGACGGAAGGCGACGCTGACAAGGCCCTCGCGGCACTCGAGGCGAAGTCCGCGACGTCGTACACGCGCCACCCCATCGTCTCCGTCCTCGGCCACGTCGACCACGGCAAGACGTCCATCCTCGACCGCATCCGGGGCACCAAGGTCTTCGACCGCGAAGCCGGAGCCATCACACAGCACATCGGCGCGTCCGAGGTCCCGCTGTCGACGATCTACGAGCGTTGCGGCATTATCCTGAAGGGCAAGAAATTCACCGTGCCCGGCCTTCTCTTCATCGACACCCCGGGCCACCACGCCTTCGCGAGCCTGCGCTCCCGCGGCGGGCAACTGGCAGACATCGCCATCGTCGTCGTCGACATGACGGAGGGCCTCATGCCGCAGAGCCTGGAGGCCATCAGCATTCTGCGTCGCAGCAAGACGCCCTTCATCATCGCGGCCAACAAGGTCGACCGGTGCCAAGGCTGGGTCACGGCGGACAAGCCCTTCATCCTGAACGTACGCGACCAGGGCCCGACGGCTCTTGCGGACTTCGACGACAAGTTCTACCGGCTGATTGCGGCCCTGTCGGAACTCGGCCTGCCGACGGAGCGCTACGACCGCATCAACGACTTCACGCGCAACATCGCGATCGTCCCGACCTGCGCCCGCAGCGGGGAGGGCATCCAGGACTTGCTGGCCATGCTGGTCGGCCTGGCCCAGAAGTTCCTCGAAGGCCGGCTGGAGACCGATGAGCAGAGCCCGGGCGAGGGGACCGTCCTCGAGGTCAAGGAGGACAAGGGCCTGGGGACGGTCCTTGACGTCGTCCTCTACGCCGGCAGCATCCGCAAGGGCGACCGCATCCTCGTGGGCACCCACAACGAGCCACTCGAGACGCCCATCAAGGCGCTTCTCAAGCCGGCGCCCAACGACGAGATGCGCGACGCCCGAAAGGCCTTCAGCAAGGTCGACGAGGTCATCGCGGCAGCCGGCCTCAAGCTCCTGGCGCCCAACCTGGAAGGCGTCGTCGCCGGAGCACCGCTTCGCGTCATCCGGGGCGACAACTGGCAGGCCGCCTACGACGCCGTCGCCTCCGCCAGCAAGCCCCAGGTCGAGTTGGCCGACACGGGTGTCTTCGTCAAGGCTGACACGATTGGCGGCCTCGAAGCCCTCGCGGGTGAGTTGAAGGCCCGAGCCATTCCCATCCGCGACGCACAAGTCGGTGACGTGAGCCGCCGCGACGTCGTGTCTGCCGCCAGCATGACGGACCCGCTAAGCCGCGTCATCCTCGGCTTCTCGGTGAAGATGCTCCCGGACGTCGAAGGCGAGGCCAAGGCGCGCGAGCTCCCCGTCTTCACGAATCCCATCATCTATTCGCTTCTCGATGACTACGACGCATGGCGCAAGGCCGAGGCGGAGCGCGTCGAGAAGGCCAAGCGCGTCGAGCACATCCATCCGGCGAAGATCAAGTTCCTCGCGGGCTGCAGCTTCCGCATGCGGGACCCCGCCGTCTTCGGCGTGCGCGTGCTGGCCGGCGCCATCAAGCCGGGCCGCATGCTCTTGCGCGACGACGGCAAGCCCATCGGCCGCATCAAGTCCATCCAGAAGGACAACAAGACGGTGACCGAGGCCAAACTCGGCGACGAAGTCGCCGTGAGCGTGCACGGCCCCACGATTGGGCGGCAAATCAACGAGGAGGACATCCTCTACCTCGACATCCCCGAGTACGACGCCAAGTGGCTGTTGACGCAAGGAAAAATCACGCCGGAGGAGAAGGACGTCCTCGTCGAGTTCCTCAAGGTGCGGCGCAAGGAGGACAAGTTTTGGGGGATGTGAGCAAAGCGAACATTCACCAGCGAGCGCTGGACGGCTTGCCGGCCAGTGCGGTTTGGGGGATGTGAGGATGGTCCTTCGCGCGTTCCTTTTCGCCCCGTCGGCCGCGAGTCACCGCCGCGACGTCGAGGAGATCCGCGGTTTCCTGCCCGCCCTCTCCACGACGCAGGTCATGGACTCGGCGTACCGCCGCTCCGGGGCGCGTCAATCCGCCATGGGATTCGCGCAGGGCGTCGTGGTCGGTGCCCTCGGCAACCTGTTCGCCTCAGCCCTGGGCCACTTCATCGACCGTTCAGGGTCAACGCCTTGGGCTTGGCCCGACGCCGCCTGGGCGGCCATCGGGCTCGTTGCCATCCTGGTCATCGTCAGCATGACCATCGGCGCATTCCGTAGGTATCGGCAGAACACCCAAGTGGAAGCGCTCTTTCTCGCCGAGTTCCGGCGGCGCGGCGGACGCGCGGACGACGACCGCGAGGATCCCGACGAACTGCTGGGAGTCGGTGGGCCAAGTCGCTAGCCAAACAAGTCGTTCCAGATGCCCGTGAACGTGTCGAGGTCCTCGGGGATGGGCGTGAAGTTGGCGAGCATCCCCGTCACGTGCGTCGGCTCCGACAAGCAGTAGATGCGCTGCCGGCCGGCACGGCGCACCTCGACCAGCCCGGCCTTGACGAGAAGCGCGAGATGGTAGCTCGTGCTCGCCTTGGCAAGGTCGAGGCGGCGCGCAATGTCGCCTTGCGCCATCTCGGTCTCGGACAGCAGGAGAACGGTGATGCGCAGGGCGACGGCGTGGCGCATGAGGCAGAGGAATTCCATCTCGCGACGGCTCCAGCGCGGCTTGCCGACGGCGGGAAAGTAGCGGGCGAAGCCGGGCTCCTGGATGCATTGCACTTGGCCTTCGTGCTCCAACTGTTCCAGGTGGTAGGCAGCCAGGCGGCTGGGCAGCCCGAGTCGTCGTTCAATCTCGCGGACATGGATGCCGGGGTAACGGCTCACGTAGTCCAGCACGAGTTTGCGGGCAGGCATCACGGCCTCCGCGACAGAAGTGGCCACGCGATGAGGGCGACGGCGGCAAGGTCGGCGAGGCTGAAGGCGGATTCCTCGAATGCGCTGCCTTCGTGGCCATCCGCCAAGTCGACGGCCTTCACGAGGCTCTTCACGGCCAGGAGGAGAAACGCGAGGACGACGAAGTGGATGCGGCGGTTGCCCGTGCGCACGACAGCTCGCCAGGCGCCGAATGCGATGAGCGCGCAGAGGATGGCGACGGCCCCCACCAGCAGGGCGGGAAGGGTGGCTGTGGGCATCTAGCCAGCCACGGTGAAGGTGCCCTTCATGCCGAGGGCATAGTGGCTGCCGGGGTTGGTCTTGCCGCCGACCTCGCAGTAGACCTCGAAGGTTCCCGGTGTCGCGACCGTGAACGACGATGCGCGGCCGCCGTCGAGGCTCGTGCGCTTCGTGACGTGAGGCCCTGTCTCGTGCTCGATGGCGCCGTAGCCCGGGTAGTCGACGCGGACGTCGTGGAAGATGTCGTCGTCGTTGACCACGATGAAGCGCACCTTCTCGCCCTTGTTGGCGCACGTCTGGCCGGGGTCCAAGTACTGGTTCTGGTGGCCCGAGTCATGGCTGCCGATGTGGATGGTGATCTCGCGCACGCCCTGCGTCACGACGCCGCTTACGTCGCCGGGGCACGACACGGTGGAGCCGCCGCAGCCGGACAACCCCAGGCCCAGAAGGAGAAGGAGTGCCATTCGGCGCATGCGCGGGCCATCGTGGAGGCATCAAATAACCATGGTTCGAAAACCGAGGAAAAGCCATATAGCGGCCTTCGTTGGCCCGGGCATGCGCCTGTTTGGTCTTGTCGCCCTCCTGTTGCTGGCCGCCACCGTGTTTGCCGGTTGTTCCGGCGACGATGAAGGAAACTACCGCGGTTCGGCGACGGCGGAGGCCCGCGAAAAGTTCGATGGGACGCTGCTTGGCGCAATCCCCGCCGGCTGGAAGGTGGTGACCGGTTCCTGGGGCACGACGGTCCAGCTCAGCGCTCCCAGTGGGCCAAATGTCATGAAGCAGACGGCAACGGTTGTCGACACGTTCCCCGTCCTCATCAACAACGGCGCGGGCACCTTCGGCAACTTCGAGGCGTACGTCAAGTTCGACATCCTGAACGGCACGGCGGCCCAAGCCGGCGGCCTGGCGTTCCGCTTCGTCGACAAGGACAACTACTACGCCGTCCGCTACAACAACAACGAAGGCACGTGGAACATCTTCCGGTGGATGGGTGGCCAGAGGGAGAAGTTCGACGGCGTTGCGGGCGCCCCCTCGGCGGGCCTGAACCAGTGGATCGAGCTCAAGGTCGAGGCAGAGGGGACCCACATCCAGGCCTGGGCCAACAACGTCAAGGTCATCGATTACACGGAAGGAAACGGCGGCGCGCCCAAGCTTGGAAAGATCGGGCTCTGGACGAAGGACGACTCCATCGTGTCGTTCGACGACTTCGAGGCCGAGCCCAAGACCGACTAGAGGTCATTGCATAGCTTCCAGGGTGCCTGCGTCGTTTTCTGGCCTTCGCGATCCTGGCGGGGGCGGTTGCCGGCGGGCCGGAAGCCCGCCAAGGCCGGCGCCGCCAGGAATGTGTGGCCGGAAAACGACCCGCACGGGCGCGCCGCTTTGCGGCGGATTGCGTCGTCGCTTGGACCTCGTCGTGGCGCTGCCACGAAGTCGGCCCAACCTCCTAGCACTCCTTGCAAACCGGCGCGCGCAGGCC
This sequence comes from bacterium, assembly GCA_040390065.1. Lineage (GTDB taxonomy): Archaea > Thermoplasmatota > E2 > JACPAO01 > JAHFTW01 > JAHFTW01. Next base: position 73,003 of record JAZJZE010000004.1, read on the forward strand.
TCCTGCAGGTTATGCAATGACCTCTAGGCATCCCAAGCGAGCGGCCGGTGCAGGTGGCGACGCGCCATCACCGGAACTTCATGCCAGCCCAGGGCAACCGAGCGCGGCTCCGGCGCCATGCCAGCGGCATCCGGCGGGGCCTTGGTCTTGCAGGTCCGGCACCGGTAGCCTTGGGCGACGCCAGCGCTCTTCATGGATCGGCCACACGACGGGCAGGTCGGGTTGTCCAGTTTCAGCAGCTGCGGTTCCACATGGTCGATTCGCAGCTTCTCCAACCGCGCGACGCCATCCCCGAAGGCGCCCACGGCACGCACGCGGTCACCGGGGCGAAGTCCTCGCACCACGTCGCGCAGCGCTTTCGTCGGCTCGAAGGCCACGGCGGCAAACGCGCGCCCCGAAACGTCGACGAGCTGGACGTGTACGTGGCCGCCCCGCTGCACACTTGGCGTGGCGGCGACGGCCGCGTCAATGGCGACGGTTGCCCATTCAGGCGCCTCGCCAATGCCATTGATGGCGGTCACGTGGTCGCCGCTTGCCTGGTTCGTGGCCCATAGCAGCCACCCGTCGACGGGTTCGGCCGCGGCCGCCGGGACGACGCGGCCGGCTGTTGCCAAGAGCTCTTCGCTGTCACGTCCCCGCAGACCCAGGAGCACGGGATCGGGGCCATGCGGAACGCACGTGACGCGGTCTTCCGACGGGTCGGCCGTGTGGAACGTGGCCCCGAGGGCGTCGATGGCCAGCAGCGGGTCGGGCCGGATGGCGCGCTCTGTCCCCCAGCGTTGCGGCTCGCGGTACGCGATGAATTCGTAGCTCGAGGCAGGACCCGGCCACGCCGCGGCCGCAAGGCAGCCGACCAAGGAACGTCCAGTCGTCGTCCGGTAGATGCCGCCAAGGGCCTGGATGCCCGCCCGCGCATCGTCCGGGTCCACGCGCGTGCGAACGCCTTGCCAGTACATGGTCGCGGGCGGGGCGTCCGCGAAGGCCACGATGGATGGCTGCGCGTCCGCCTGGGCGGCGCTGCGCACGGCTTTCCATGCGCGGTCGACGATATCGTCGGAGGGCGCGGCGGGGCGGCAATCGGGGAACGCCCGGATCTCCTGGCCACGCAGTTCGCCGACTCGCGTCGCAGGACCGACCGGGTGGCCGAGGGGCATCACGACGGCGGCATTGCCCCGCGTCTTCCACGGCACGTTGGGATTGAGCCGCACGAGGCGGGGCATGCCCGACAGGGCGAGTTCAGGCAGGGCCAGAAGCACGTGGAAGGCGAGGTGCGTGGTGCAACCGCCGGTGCGGCTGTCCGTGTCGTCGAAGGCGAGAAGCGTGGGCGTGGGCAGCGCCGGCCCCGCCATCACGCTTTGCCCGCAAACGCCTTCAAGCGCAGCCGCCGTGGCAGCGCGATGGTAGCCGTCCTGGAGACGCGTGGGCTTCGCAAGCACTACGGTGACGTGCGGGCGCTCGATGGAATCGATCTCAGGGTGGAGCCAGGGGAGATTTTCGGCTTCCTCGGCCCGAACGGCGCAGGCAAGACGACGTTCACCAAGTGCGTGACCGGCTTCGTCCGGCCGACGGCGGGTACGGTGACGGTGGCCGGCATCGATGCGCTCCAGCACCCGACGCAGGTTGCCCACCACGTCGGCCTCGTCCCCGACCAATATGACTTCTACTCCAATCTCACGGGGCGCCAGCACCTCGACTTCTACGGCCGGTTGCTTGGCATGCACGCCGAGGTCCGCAAGGCCCGCATCGACGAGGTCCTCGGTCTCGTGCGCATGGTGGAGCGCGCCGACACGCGCGTCAAGACGTACAGCCACGGCATGAAGCAACGCATCTGCATCGCGCAGGCCATCTTGCACAAGCCGCGCCTCATCCTGTTCGACGAGCCCACGAACGGCCTCGACCCGAAGGGAGCGTACGAGCTTCGCGAACTCATCAAGTCGCTGGCGAAGGATGGGACAACGGTGTTCCTCAACAGCCACCAGTTGTCGGAAGTCGAGCAGGTCTGCAACCGCGTCGCCATCCTGCGCCGCGGCCAACTGGTGACCGTCTCGACCGTCAACGAACTGCGGCGGCAGGCCGGCAAGACCGGCGGCGCCGTCCAAGTGCGCTTGCTCAATCCGGCCAACAAGTTCGTCACGCTGGTCGGCCGTTTCGCCACCGGCACTCCATCCCTCAACGGCGACGTGCTGCAATTCGTCGCGGATGACGAAGCGACGGCGGCCGCCGTGGCCGCGTTGGCCGCGGCTGGAGCCAAGATCGCCGCCGTGACGCCCACCAGTTCGGCGCTCGAGGCGGCTTTCCTGGAGATCACCGACCGGGAGGGAAGCCTGTGAGCAACGTCTACGAGATCGCCCGCAAGGAATTCCTGCAGCACATCCGGACGAAGCGGCTGTTCATCGTGGGCGGATTCCTGGTCCTCCTGCTGTTCTTCTTCACGTTCGTCGTCGGGCCGCGCATCGCCCGGGGCGCGCCGGGGGGAACGTCGGCTGCGAACTGGGTCATCGCGCTGTACTTCTCGGGCATCCTCATCGGGGGCCTGCAGTTCACGCAACTGCTCGCCATCGTCCTCACGAGCGATGCCGTCTGCTCGGAGTGGTCGCAGCGGACGATCTTCCTGCTGCTCTCCAAGCCGGTGAGCCGGCTGCAGTTCGTCGCCGGCAAGTTCCTGGGCAACCTGTTTACGGTCGGCGCTTCCCTGGTGGTGGTCTTCACCCTGGCGTATCTCCTCATGATGGCGGAGTTCTCCAGCGCGCCGTCCGGTCCGGAGGTGCTCGGCTTCATCGCCATGCTCGGCATCATCGTGATCGGCTGCGCCACCTTTGCGGCCCTCGGATTGTTTGCCTCGACGCTGACCAAGTCGACGAGCGTCAGCGCCATGGTGACGTTGGGCTTGTGGCTGATCGGCTTCCCGCTGCTTGGGTCCATTGGCGTCTTCAACGCCATCTCCGGCGGCCACCTCGACTTCCACAGCGCCGGCGTGCAGTTCTGGCTGTACCTCAACCCGGCAGCCGACATGTCGGCGGGCGTCAAGCTGCTCCTGCCGAACGTTGGCGAGACGCCCTTGGGCAATCCATTGGCGCCGCCGCCCGACGAGCCATGGATCGCCGTCCTGGCCCTGTTGGCGTATGCGGCGCTGTTCTACTTCGCCTCCGTCGCCGTCGTTCGCCGTCGCAACTTCGAGTGACGCTAGGCGGCTGCAAGGGCTGCTGCGACGACCTCGCGCAAGGCTTCGAGGTCGTTGGCTTCCTGGGCCTTGACACGCATTCGTTTGGCTCCCGGCGCGCCCGCAACGAACCGCGTCGCCTGGCGGCGCAATTCGCCGATGTTCGTCATGCCGATGCGTTCGGCGCGTTCGAGATACGCCATGATTGTCCCGAGCCGTTCGTGCAAAGTGGGCTCGGCGACCGATGTGGCGTGCGAGTCCAGGGCCGCACGCATGCGGCGGAAGACCGTCGGGTCGTGCATGGCGGCGCGGGCGATGAAGAAGCCGGCGCAGCCGGTCTCGTCCCGCATGCGCACGACGTCGGCGGGCGTTCGCAGGTCGCCGTTGCCGATGACCGGAATGTCTACGGCCGCCACCAGGCGCTGGATGTGGGTCCAGTCCGCGTGGCCCGAGTAGCCTTGCTCGACGGTGCGCGCATGCAGTGTGACCCAGTCCGCGCCGGCGTCTTGGGCCTCCCGTCCGACCTCCACGTACGTATGCCGTGACGCCGAGGGTCCAAGGCGCATCTTCGCGGAGACGTGAGCAATCCCGGCCTCGTCGGCAGCCTTTCGGGCGGCACGGATGACGGCGCCCGCCTTCGTGGGGTCGCGAAGCAGGAAGCCTCCGGCGCAGACCTTGAGGATATTCGGGGCGGGGCAGCCGAGGTTGACGTCGACGAAGTCAGGCGTCACGCGCGTCGCGAGCTTCGCAACCGCCGCCGACATCTCGTCGGCTTCGCCGCACATGAACTGGACGCCGTAGGGGGACTCGCCGGGCCACGGGGTCACGTGCCGCCATGCAGAGCGGTTGTCGTGCAGAAGGCCGATCGCGGCGACCATCTCACTGCATGTCACGTCGGCGCCCCACTCGGCCGCAAGGCTTCGGAAGGCGGCGTCGGTGACGTCGACCATCGGCGACAGGACCAGGGGCAAATGCAGGTCACGGCCCGCGATGCGCACGGGGCCAGCCAGGACGGCCGCCCTTCTTGGCCTTACGCGCGGCTACGCGTCGTGCTTCGTCGCCCAGTCGTCCAGGCGGTCGATGAGGGGGACCAGTTCCTTGCCCTTCGCGGTGAGGCTGTACTCGACGCGGGGAGGTGTCTGGTTGTAGGCCTTGCGCAAGATGACGCCGGCTGCGTCCAGTTCGCCGAGGCGCTGGGTGAGGCTGACGGGGTTCACGGCAAGCGCGCGGCGGATGTCGTTGAAGCGCGCCGTGCCTTCGCGCTGCAGGTACCAGATGATGGTGAGGGCGTGCCGCTTGGACAGGAGGTCGATGGCCGATTGGAAGGGGCAGCAGCTGTGCACCTCGGACGCCGTCGGCGGGACGAGGCGCTGGGTGGCTGGCCGCGGTTTCCTGGGCAAGGCAAACTGGTATAGTCAGTTAATCGGTATAAACTTTACACCCTTAATAGTCCAGAATCTTAACCATGCTTGAGTCCACATGACCCGCTTCGTCCCCCACACCGACCGCTCGCCCCTTCGCGTCCTGAAATCCGAGACGCCGGGGGACGCCCTGTACCTCTGTCGGTGCGGCCTGTCCGGAAGCGGCGTCTTCTGCGATGGCAGCCACAAGGCGACCCTGGACGAGCAGCCGGGAACCGTGTACCATTACCAACGGGTGGACGGCAATCTCGTCCGCATCGCCGTCCCCGTCGCGCCGGTCGCGGCGCCGATCGAGGTGAAGCCTTGAGCGACTGCCACGACCTTGTGCGCGCCTACCACGTGCCGCCCTCCGTGCAGGAGGTCTTCTGCACGCTGTACCAGCATGACCCGATGACGGGGCAGCAACTGCGGCAGACCACGGGCCTTCCGCGACGCACCGTGTACGAGGCACTTCGCCGCCTCAAGCAGATCGGCCTCTTGCGCGAACGCGCAAGCCTCAAGGACACACGGCAGACCTACTTCTGGATCGCGGGCGAATCCCTCTCGCGCAACTCGGAAGAGCCCGTCTCCGCGGCCAACTAAGGCGCGTCCCAATGCACCGAGCGGCGCCAGTCGATGCCGACCGTTCGGGCGCCGATCTTGGGAATCAGTGGTAGCCGCCGTTTGTGCTCCGTCCGGCGCACCATGCGCTCGACCTTCTCGACCGTCCCGGTCGACAGCCCGGTCTTGCGGGCGATGACCGGGAGGTCCAAGTTGAGCTCCATGCCACGAAGCACCGCGTCTAGGTCCTCGTAGGACAGGCCCATGTCCCCTTCGTCCGTCTGGCCAGGATACAATCCGGCGCTCGGCGGCTTGGCGACGATGGCATCGGGGACACCGAGGTGGCGCGCAAGGACGCGGACCTGCGTCTTGTAGAGGTCGCCGATGGGCTGCAAGTCGACGCCGCCGTCGCCGTGCTTCGTGAAGTAGCCAGTCAGAATCTCCGACTTGTTGCCAGTGCCGCACACGAGGTCACCACGCGCCTGCGCCTCCGCGTACAGCAGGAGCATCCGGGCCCGGGCCTTGGCGTTGCCACGGATGCGCGCCTCCGGCTCCTTCCCCAATGATGCCACGAGGCCGTCCACGATGGGCCCGATGTCGTGCAGGACCGGTTCGATGCCGAAGGTCCTGCAGGCGAGACGGGCATGCTCGGCGTCTTGGGCATGCGAGTCGGGCGCCGGCAGCATGATGGCGTGCACGTTGGCCTTTCCGACCGCGCGCACGGCCAAGGCCACGACGACCGCCGAATCGAGGCCTCCGGAGACGCCGACGACGAGGCCTTTGGCGCCTGCGGCGGCCACGTGGCGGCGCAGGAAGGCCGTGATGCTGGCCTCCCAGCCTTTGGCGTCGTCCGGGGCGGCATGGCCCAACAGGGCGGGCGGGACGGCCACGAAGCGGCCAAGTAGGGCCATCACTTGAAGCCGTGCGTGGGAGCGACGCGCACCTTCAAGGCGGCCCTGCATGCCGCGTCGCCGCGCCTGGGCGATGTCGCTGGAAACGTCGAGACCGTGGCCAAGGCCGTCGTGCAAGACGGTGCCCAGTTGGTGGCGTTCCCGGAGATGTTCCTGACCGGCTACGCCATCGGCGACGATGCCCAGCGTCTGGCATTGCGGCTCGATGATGAGCGGCTCGAGCCGATTCTGAAAGCCTGCCGGAAGGCGAAGGCCCATTGCGTCGTCGGTGGCCCGCGCACGCCGCGGCCCGGTCTGACGCACAACTCGGCCTTCCTCATCACACCGGGCGGCGAGGTCACCGCGTACGACAAGCGCGCGCTGGCCACGTTCACGACGTTCCAGGAAGGCTTGCACTTCCAGCCCGGGCGCACGTCGCCGGTCTGGCAGACGGAGCTCGGCGCCATCGGCATCGGCATCTGCTATGACTTGTTCTTCCCGGAATTCTCGCGTCGGCAGGCGCTTGCCGGCGCAGACATCCTTCTGAACATAAGCGCAAGCCCGACCACGAGCCAGCGCTTCTTCGAAGCCATCCTGCCGGTGCGCGCGATCGAGAACGCGTGCTTCTCCCTGTACAGCAACGTCGTCGGCCCGCAAGATGGGGTCGTCTTCTGGGGTGGCGCCCAAGCCCACGGCCCCCGCGGCACAATGCTTGCCCGGTCCGAGCCCCTTCAGGAAGGCGTGGCGCACGCCGTGATTGACCTGGACGACCTGGCCCCGGCCCGCGAATTCCGGCCGACGCTGCGGGACGCACGCCTCGAGGACATCGCGGACCTGCCGTAGATGCGCGTCATTGCATTGCTCTCCGGGGGAAAGGATTCCGTCTGCGCGGTTGAGACAGCGCGTGGCTTCGGCTGGGACGTCGTGGCGGGTCTCACGATGGTACCCGTCTCGGACGATGCGTGGATGTTCCACACGCCGAACCTACACGTGGTGCGCGGTGTTGCCCAATGTCTTGGCCTCCCGCTCGTCGAATGCCCCGTCGCGGAAGGCCCTGACGAGGAGGTGCGCGGACTCGAACAGGCCCTGGCCAGTGCCAAGCGGTCCTTCAACCTCGACGGCCTCGTGTCGGGGGCACTTGCATCCGAGTACCAACGCACGCGGTTGGATGCCATTGGCCATCGTATCGGCCTGGCGTCGTTCGCACCGCTCTGGCACAAGGCGCCCCTCCCCTACGTCGAGGGCTTGATCGCGGCAGGATACGACATGCGCTTCAGTCGTGTCGCCGCCGACGGCGTGCCCAACGAGTGGGCCGGGCAACGACTCGATGCCGGCAAGCTTCGCGCTCTCGCGGCGAGCCCCGGCAGGCCGCACGTGGCCGGCGAGGGCGGTGAATACGAGACGCTCGTCATGGACGCCCCATGCTATGCCCGTCGCCTCGTGGTAGACGCAGCCACGGTCGAGGCGGCGGCAAGTCGCGCGACCTGGCTTGTCACGTCGTGGCACACCGAAGCGAAGGGCGGGCAGGCGGGACCGGCGCGTCAGCCGGCCAAGGCCGTCTGAACGAGGCCGATCAGGGCTTCTGGTTCGAAGGGCTTCTGGACGATTCGTTCGTGCGATGCGCTGGCGCCCAATTCGCGCACAAGTTCGCGGTCGAACGCCGTGACGATGATGTGCGGAATGCCCGGGTTCTGTTGGCTGACACGCTGCAGGAACTCGACGCCGTTCATGCCAGGCATGCGGTAGTCGGTGAGGATGAGGTCGATGGCCTGGTTCTGCAGAACCTTCAGGCCTTGAGGGCCGGACGCGGCGCTGTACACGTGCGCCTTGTCGACGAACGTCTCCAAAAGCGACTGGATGGCCTCGCAGATGTCCGGCTCGTCGTCCACGACCAAGATGCTGCGCGCGCCACCCCTGCCCGCTGCCATGGCCTGGAGGAGGAGGTGCAAGGACATACGGCTCAGAGTGTCACCCCGGGTCCTGGTCTAAAGCGTTGAGGGTCGGGCCGTTGTAGCCACATCGCGGAGGACAACGCCGGAGAGCGCCTCCTCGACGTCGCGCAGCAAGCCCTCCGGACCGAACGGTTTTTGCAAAAGCAGCGTGCCAGGCAGGACGTCCGCCAATTCCGCCATCGCTTCGTCGAAGAAAGCGGTGACCATGATGTGCTGCACGCCCGGCCATCGCCGTTGCGCCACGGCGAGGAACTGCACGCCATTCATGCCTTGCATGCGGAAATCCGTGACGATCAAGTCCACGTGCGCCGTGTTCATGAGCGCCAGCGCCTCAGGCCCCGAGGCGGCCAAGAGGACCCGGATGTCCGCCATCTCCTCGGCCAGGAGTCCGCCAATCGCTTCCCGTACGTCCTCGTCGTCGTCCACGACCAGGATCGTGCGACGTTTTCGGTGGCTTCGACTCATCTCATGCCCTGCCTGCTTGCAGGATTAGAAGCCAGGGTCCACTAAAGGCTTCAGGAAGTGCCATTGCTTGCCGCGACCGAAGATTGGCGATGCGGCCACCTTGGCCCTTAAGATGGGCAGGCCCTCATGGCCGAAGGACAATGGTGGCCCCTACCCTGTACCAGTTCGCCGAGTGCCACGAGTGCGGCGCCGTCCGCCGCCTGCTGCGCCAGTACGGCGTCGCCTTCGAAGCAGTGACCTTGCCGGCGGGCGACAAGTCGCTGGTGCGGGCCAAGTTTGCCAGCCAATCCGTACCGGTCCTGGTGCACGGCCCCTTCCGCAGCAACGACCTTGGCGAAATCCTGCGCCACGTCGAGGCCACGTACGGCGCCCGTTAGGCCGGTCGCAGGACGACGCGGTCCACCATCAAGGCGATGAGCAGGACACCCAAGTACTGGATCGTGAAGAAGAAGAAGCTGCGGTACGCTTGTGGCGTGTGCCGCCGCAGCATCTTGACGGAGCGCAGGACGAGGACCGCGCCCAGGATGACGGCAACACCGAGGTAGAGCCAGCCGGCGGCGCGCAGGCCCGGCCCCCCTACGCCGGGGACGGCCAGGACGAGGGACCCGAGAAGTGTCAATGCGCTGTAGACGACGATCTGTCGGCGGGTCGAGGGTTCGCCGCGCACGTTTGGCATCATCGGGTAATCGGCGGCCCCGTAGTCGTCCTTGTACAGCAGGGCAAGCGCCCAGAAGTGGGCGGGTGTCCAAAGGAAGACGAGCAGGGCCAGCACCAGGGCCGGCGCCACGGCGGGCCACGCGAGGCTGTTGGTCGCCGCGGTCCAGCCAATCACGGCCGGGAACGAACCGGCCAGGCCACCAATCACGATGTTCTGTGGTGTCGTCGGCTTCAGGAGGACCGTGTAGATGACGACGTAGTAGGCGATGGCACCCACCGTGAATGCCGCGGCGAGCCAGAGCTGCAGGACCGCAAGGCAGGCAAACGACAACGCGGCCATGACGGCGGCGTACGTGACGGCATGGCGCACCGACAGCCGGCCGGACGCCACGGGGCGCGTGCTCGTGCGCTTCATGCGCGCATCGCGGTGGCGCTCCACGACGTTGTTGAGGGCCCCCGACGAGGCGACGCTGAAGGTGCCGGCGAGGGTCACGGCGACAAACGGCTTCCAGGCGGGCCAGCCTGCGTACGCAACGAACATTGCGGCCCACGCGACGATGAGGAGGAGGAGCAGGATGCGGGGCTTCGAAATCTGGACATAATCCGCGACGACGGAACGCATGGCCCGCGCTGGCGCCGCGACGGGTCCCTCAACGCCCATGGGGTTCCTCGGGCTGGCCTTCGCCAGGGAAGGGCCCGGCCGGCTCTGGATTGGGTGCGGCCGCGTCGCCAGCTTGCGGATATGTGAAGCCTCGGCTCGCCGAGTGCACGGAGGGCGTGAAGCGGTACTCGACCTTGCGGCGCACCGGTGCGGGCGGCTTCAGGTAGGCGTAGCACGTGGCCACGGTGAGCGTGACGAGAAGCAGCGTCGCGTTCAGGAGGTGCCACGTCGTCGCCCACGGCGGGTTGGCGGGCCGCACGAGGACGGTGATGGCGCCGAGCACCGCTTGGAACAGATACAGTCCCAGGGCGACGGCGGGCAGGACACGCATCGGCGTGGAGAAGTTGCGGCTCGCGGCGGCGACGATGGCAAACGCAAGGATGGGGATGAAGGCCACGCTGACGACGGCGCGGTGGGCCCACTCGTACAGTTCCTGCGATTCCGTGAAGGCGATGGGGTTGCCGTTGTACGTGTCGCCGTTGTTCGCTGATGGGAAGGGCGGAAGCCACTTGCCGTAGCAGGCTGGCCAGTCCGGGCAGGCGGCGCCGGCGCCGTTGGCCTTCACCCAGGCGCCCAGGGTCATGAGGAGCACGACGAGGAGGACGCTCGCCAAGCCAAGTCGGCGCACCCACGTCACCCGGCGGTCCATGGTTCCGGGACGCAGGATGGCTTCGATATGAAACTTGGGGAGCGGCGCTTGCCCTACGGTTGGCGCTGGAACGTCTGGTTCATGGCGGTCTCTGCGATGTCGACGGCGTAGCCGCGCGTGCGGTCGATGGAGTCCGCGATGAGTGTCAGTGACCCGACGAGGTCCGGGTGCATCTGGCCAAGCAGGCTTGGGAACTTGGCACGCCATGCGGCGGCGGCCTCGCCCGCGTCGGCGGCACGGCTTGCTTGGTCGAAGTCGGGCTTCTTGAGCGAGGCGAAGGCGTCCTCCCAGATGCCGCGCACGACGTCGGCTTGGGCGACGAGCGCCTCGAGGACGGGCTTTGGCGCTGCGCCCTTCCCCATGGCCAGCAGGTTGTTCGCAATCTTCGTCGCGTGATCGCCCATGCGTTCGACGCTGCGGGCGGCGAGGAAGAGATTCAGCGCTTCGGCCGGCCGTACGTTGAGGTTGGCGGCCAGGCGGGGCTGTTCGAGGAGTGCGTGCATCTGCTTGGAGACCATCCAGAGCAGTCTGTCGAGTTCGTCGTCGCGCTCCACGACGCTGCGGGCGGTGGCGGCGTCGCCGGCCTTGAGTGCGCCCACGGCGTCGTCGTACATGAGGCGGGCGATGCGGTGCATGCGCGTCAGCGTCTTGCGCAGGTCCATGTCGCTGACACCGACCAGGTCGTGCAGGGTGAGGCTTCCCGCGGATTCTTCGAGGATCTCCATGCCGATGAGCGCCCGGGTGACGTTGCGAACCTGCGTCTTGGTCTTGGCGTCCATCTTGGGGCCGGTCTTGACGACGATTTCCTGCGCGCCGGCGAGGTAGGCCCCGACGAGGCGGCGCACGACGTCTTCGGGTGGCCCGCCCGGGGCGAGGTCGACGGCGATGGAGCGGCCGGCGGCTTTCGCTTCGCCGTGCGGAATCAGGAGGAGCGAGCCATCGGGTTCTTCGTGGATGGCGATGGGGTCGCTGCGGCCCAGGCGGTTGCGGTCAATCCACTTCTTGGGGAGGCTGACGACGTGCGTCGACCCGCCAGTGACCTGGATTTTCCGTAGTTCCATGAGGTCTCATTCTCCTGAGGGGGAAAGAGGATTGGAACAGTGTCTATATAGAATATAGTGATGCTGGGGGCTTCGAAGAAGAGGAGGGGAGAAGGGGAAAGGGAACGGGGCCGCCCTAGACCGTAATCATCGACAAGGCCCGGTCGCCGATGGCCACAACCTTCGCCGGCAACGGCGCGTAGCCGAGAGCCTGCGGGTAGTCGACCTGGCCGTCGTGCAGGTCCCAGTACAGCCAAGCCTTGAGGCCGTTCAGCTGGTCCGCCGTCGCCTTGCCGCCGTAGGAGGCGAGGCTGCTGTAGACCAAGATGTAGCTGAAGCTCGAGATTGGGTAGGCGCCGTCTGCCGGCGAGTTCACGATGCTGACCGCCGACCAGTCGCCGTCGGGCGCCGGAAGGGAGTCCGCCGCAGCCTCGGCGGCCTTGGACGCGCCCTCGGCCGTGGGCCCGACCCACTGGCCCTTGCTGTTCTGCAGCGTCGCGGCCTTGAGGCTCAGCTTCTGCACGTAGGCGAGGTCCACGTAGCCGATGCTGTTGCTCGTGGACTTGACGGTCGAGCCGACGCCGTCGTTGCCGGCCTGGCCGCCGACTTGGTAGGCCGTGCTCTTTCCGGTCCAGTCCGGTTTGGACGAGGCCGACGGGCTCACCTTGTTGGCAAACGCCGGCGACATCTTCGCCAAGGCGTCCGTGAAGGCGAAGGTCGTGCCGCTCGAGTCGCTGCGGTAGACGATGCCGATCGTCGCCGACGGCAGAAGCGATGCCACATCGGGGTTGAGGGTCTTGATCGCGTTGTCATCCCACTTGCCGATGTTGCCGGCGAAGATTTGGCCCACGACGTCGACTGTGAGGTGGACCCCGTTGGGCAGGCCGTCCACGTTGTAGACGACGGCCACCGGACCAATCGTGTCCGGGAAGTGCAGGATGCCCGGCGCGTTGGCCTTCTCCGTCGCGCTCATCGGGGCATCGCTACCTGCGAACTGCACGAGCTTGGCCGTGATGTCGGCGCGACCCTTGCCGGAGCCGCCGCCGTTGTAGCCGACTTGGACGGACGAGTGCTCCTGGTTGAAGCCGATGGCCCAAGCGTCGATGATGGGCTTGGGGAATGTGGCGCCCGAGCCGGTGATCGAGGTCTGGCTCGACGGGATCGGGTACGGGTTGGTGCTTGGCGCGGGCGGCGGAGGCGGCGGCGCGACCGGCGTGTTCGGGTGCGTCGTCGTCTCGGATGGCGTCGTGCTGGAGGTAGTGGTTGTGCCAGAGCAGCCGGCCAGCAGGAGGCCGGCGATGGCAAGCAGGGCGATGAGGTGGTTGGTCTTCATGGGTTTCCTCGGGTGCGATTTGGGCTTCGATTCATTTCATGGCGACGCGTGTAGACTCTGGTTTCTCTATAGTCTCACATCCGGCGGCGCAGCAGCAGGGCCACGACGCAGAGGGCGCCGACGAGGACGACGGGGTCCAGGGCCGGAGTGCGGGCCAGCACCGGTTGGGCGGCCGCCGTGTGCGGGGCGTCCGACTTCGCTTCGAGGGCATCGATGCGAGCCTGCAGGGTCGCGATGGTCGCCGCCGTGTCGGGGCCAGCCACGTTCGCCAGGCCAGCGGGGGCGTCCGCCGGCTTCACCGAGACGACTTGGAACACGTCGTTGACGGCGAGTTCGACGCTGCCCGAGATGTCGGCGGGGATGGTGAACGAGACCAGCACGTTTGCCTTGTCGGTCGGCGACAGAAGCGGCGTCAGGCGCGCATCGACGATGCGGTCGGCGATCTTCGTCACCAGGAGGCCGACGCCCATCCAGGCGCCGTTGTTCTGCACGGGCACGATGATGGAGACCTGCTGTCCGGCCTGCATCATGGCCGCGTTGCCGAGGGTGATGCCCAGGGCCACGACGTTCGGCTGCAGCGACGCCGCGTTGCTGAGGCGGATGCTGTTGACGGGGATGGCGGTGTTCTTCGTGACGGCGCCGTTGGCCGGGGCCGCGGCGGCCGGGACGAGGTACCAGATCTTGTCGTCGCGCTGCACGAGGGTCATCGTGACGGTCTTGGCCTGCGCGCTCGAGGTCACCGCGTCTGCGTCGCTGGGCTTGACGAAGGTGCCGCCGATGCCGCCGTTGGTGGGCGAGATGCGCAGCGTCCAGTCGCCCGCGACCACCGGCAGGAGGGTCGTGCCGGCGAAGTTCTTGGCGTAGACCGCTTCGCCCTTGCCGAACGAGCCGCTTGCGTCCGCGTCTGCGTAGACGAAGGTCACCGGGCCCGTGACTGCGATGGCGTTGACGGCGGGGGAGACGAGCTTGTCCGCACTGTCCACAAGGCTGCCGGCCATCTTGCCGATGGCGTCGCAGCTGCTGGCGTGGAGGTCGGCCAGTTGGATGCCGGCCGTGCCGGAGGTATCGAAGACGACGCAATCGGCCTGGGGGTTGCCCGAGCCGTCCAGGTTCACCATCGAGTAGGTGACGGCGATGGCGTCCTTCTTCGTGAGGGGGGCGTAGTCGAAGTCGCCCGCGCGCACTTGCGTGCCGAAGGGGCCGACCTGGACCTGCGCGGTTGCGGGCCCTGCGAGGATGGAGGAAGCGAGGAGGAGTGCGGCACATGCCATGAGGATGGGGGCCGTTGTTCGGGGTGCGGGCGTGGATTGCATGTCGTTCCCGAGCCGACCAGCGAGACGGGGTCCATCATGGTTCTCGACAGAGACTGCGGAATTGTCGGTGAACAACGCCACAATCTTGTTTCTCTATAGGCAACCTAGTTGTCTCGGGCGGAGGTCGCGCGCATCGTGCAGGCGAGGTCCATCCACGTGCAAGGGTTGAACCTGCACTACGGCAAGACCCACGCCTTGAAATCCGTCAGCCTGGACATCCCGGAACGCCAGGTCACGGCCGTCATCGGGCCGTCCGGCTGCGGCAAGTCGACGTTCCTGCGCACCCTCAACCGCATGAACGACACCATCCCCGGCGTGCGCGTCGAGGGCGACGTGCGCATCGGCGAGCGCAGCCTCTACGGCAACGGCGTCGACGTGGTCGAACTGCGCCGCGACGTCGGCATGGTGTTCCAGAAGCCCAACCCGTTCCCGACGTCGATTCGCAACAACGTCCTCTTCGGGCCGCGTCTGCATCGGCGCCTCAGTGCCAGCGAGAAGGACGAACTGGTCGAGTCCGCACTCCGACACGCCGCCCTGTGGGACGAGGTGCGCGACCGTCTGGACAAGGATGCGACCATGCTCTCCGGCGGCCAGCAGCAACGCCTCTGCATCGCCCGCGCCTTGGCCGTGGAACCCGGCGTCCTGCTGATGGACGAGCCTGCCTCGGCCCTCGACCCGCTGGCCACGGCCAAGATCGAGGACCTCATCCGCGACCTGCGGCGCGAACTCACCGTCGTCATCGTCACGCACAACATGCAGCAGGCGGCGCGCGTGTCCGACCACACGGCGTTCTTCTACATGGGCGAACTCGTCGAATACGGCGCCACGAAGCAGATCTTCGAGAATCCCGCCAACAAGCGCACGGAAGACTACGTGACAGGACGGTTCGGATGACCCGCGAATTCCATTCCAGGCTCGAAGAGATTGAAGGCCGCGTCGTCGCCATGGCGGCGCTGGCCAAGGAGAACGTCAGGCAAGGCGTCGAGGCCCTCATGAGCCTGGACGAGCAGCGCGCCAACGAGGTGCGCCACCGCGGCGAGCAGCTCAACCGCATGGACGTCGAACTGGAGCGCGACCTGCTCGACCTCCTGGCGCTGCACCAGCCCGTGGCGAAGGACTTGCGGGCCATTGGGGCCAGCCTGAAGATCATCACCTACCTCGACCGGATTGGTCGCTACGGCTACGACATCGCCAACGCCGCCTTGGCGCTCAAGGACAAGGAGCCGGTGCGCCGGCCGCCGACCTTCCCCCTCATGGCTGACCGCGCCACGGCGATGCTGGACCAAGCCATGCAGGCGTACCGCGAACACGACGCGACCAAGGCCCGCCTGGTGCGGCCGCAGGACGAGGAGGTCGACGCCCTGGACGACCAGATCTTCCGCCAGTGCGTCACCTACATGATGGAGGACGCCCGCGCCATCGGGGCCTGTTCGCACTTCATCCTCGTATCGCGGCACCTCGAGCGCGTCGGCGACAACGCATGCAAGATCGCCGAGAAGGTCCTGTACATGGTCACAGGCGAGCGCCGCCTGCAGGTGTAGAATGTCCGAGGCGAGCGACCGGCCGGCCGCCCGCCTGCGGCTGCGATGGAGAGGCTCCGACCGTCTCTTTGGGGTCACCACCGCGACGTTCGCCCTCGCCGTCGCCGCGGTCTTCGCGGTCATGGTCGTCATGCTCGCGCAGCGGTCTTCGGCGGCTTGGCACGCCTTCGGCCCGTCGTTCTTGTGGCAGACCGGCACGTACACGTCCGAGAGCGACATCTTCCACGGCGCCCGGCCGTACCTCTACGGCACGCTGGTCACGAGCCTTCTGGCCCTGGTCTTTGCCGTCCCCGTCGCCGTCGGCACGGCCGTCGCGCTGGTGGAACTCATGCCGCGCTGGTTGGCGCAGCCTGTCGGCCTGTTCATCGAGCTGCTTGCCGCGGTGCCCTCCATCATCTTCGGCATCTGGGGCGTGGCCGTGATCGTCCCCTTCGTGCACAGCCTGAACCCGACGCTGACCGGGCAATCGCTGCTGAGCGCCGCCCTCGTGCTGGCCATCATGGTGCTCCCCATCATGACAGCCGTGACGCGCGACATGCTCAAGGCGGTGCCACGCGCACAGAGGGAAGCGGCCCTCGCGCTCGGCGCGACGCCGTGGGAAGTGACCTGGCGTATCGTGCTGCCCAACGCGCGCTCCGGCATCACGGCGGCCGCAATCCTCGGGCTTGGCCGGGCCACCGGGGAAACCATGGCGGTCATCATGGTCATCGGCTTCAAACCGGAGATCTACACCGACCTGTTCCAAGGCGGTGCCACGATGGCCAGTGTCATCGCAAGCGACTTCGGCGAAGCCCACGCCCTGCAGAAGTCGGCTCTCATCGAGATTGGCGTCCTGATGCTGGTCGTGAGTCTGGTCCTGAGCGTGTCGGCCCGCCTCGTGGTACGCCGCCTCGGCCGGAGGATGTCGGCATGAACCGCCTCGCCCGCCGCAAACTGACAAGCCGCGTCGCTGCCGGCGTCTGCATCCTCTTCGCGTTCGCGGCACTCTATCCACTCTACTCCGTCCTCTCCATCGTGGTCTCCAACGGTTGGCGCCACGTCAACTGG
This sequence comes from bacterium, assembly GCA_040390065.1. Lineage (GTDB taxonomy): Archaea > Thermoplasmatota > E2 > JACPAO01 > JAHFTW01 > JAHFTW01. The sequence continues at coordinate 89,672 of JAZJZE010000004.1, forward strand.
GAGTTCCTGACGACGGTGCGCAGCGGGCACATCGTGAAGAGCCCGGGTTCGATCGCCTTCGTCACGACGGGCGGCATCCAGCACGCCATCGTCGGCACGGGACTCGTCGTCGGCATCGGCACGCTCCTCGGAGCGCCGCTTGGCATCCTGGCGGGCATCCACCTCGCCGAGGCGCGGCCGTCGCGGTTGACGGCGACTGTCCGCGTGGCTGCCGACGCGATGGCGGGCATCCCCAGCATCGTCGCGGGCCTGTTCGGCTTCGCCCTGATCGTGGCCACGGCCCCGAACATCTTCACGCACGACGGCTACAGTGCCTGGGCCGGCGGCGTCGCCTTGGCGGTCCTCATGGTGCCGACCGTGACGCGGACGACCGAAGAGGCTCTGCGCACGGTGCCGCAATCCCTGCGCGAGGCGTCGCTTGCCTTGGGGGCACCAGGCTGGTACACCATCATCCGGGTCGTGCTCCCGGCCGCTTGGGGTGCCGTCACGACTGGCCTCCTCCTTGGAGTGGCGCGCATCGCCGGCGAAACCGCGCCCCTCCTCCTCACGGCCGGCACGAGCGGCAGTTTCCTGCAGACGGACCCGTCCAAGCCGGTGACCACCCTGCCCTTCGTCATCTACGACTACTACAAGCAGCGCGGCGACTTGGAAGGCCCTGCGTGGGGCGCCGCGTTGGTGCTCATCTCCATGATCCTGGTGCTGAACCTGACGGTGCGGCTCTTGTCGCGCCGGCGCCTGCCCGTCTAGACTTCATCCGCAGGGGCAGGGCCAGCCAATCCCGGACTCGTCGGGCGCAGGCTCCACGCCACCATCGCCGCCGCGACGAGCGCCACGGCCCCCAGGACCACGAAGGTGTCCAAGAAATCGGACCGCGATTTGAAGAAGCCCGCGGCCACGGCGCCCGCCCAGCCGCCAAGGTACGCCACGACCAACTGGATGCCGTGGCCGAGTCCACCGCTGCGCCCGGCGAGGCGACTCACCTGGCTCGGAAGGACCGCCGACAGGACGGCGTGCGCCGCGAAGAAGACGCAGCCGGCGACGGCCACGACCCAGAACGAGGACTCCAGCCGGAACAGGGGCGCTGCGACCGCCAACGCGACGAGGGCCACGAGGATGGGTTGCCACGCGGCTCCACTGCGGTCGACGGCCCGGCTGGCAAGCCCCATCACCGCGAATGCCACGAGCAGGACGATGGCCAGCGTTCCGTCGCCGATGTGGACGAGGACGTCCTGCTGGAAGTCGAACATCGTGGCGCGCATGGCGTAGTTGATGGTGAAGCCGGCGAGGGCCAAGCCGAGGACGGGCAGGCCCAGGCTGCGGCGCGGCTCGGCGAGGCCGGGAATCGGCGGGGGCAGTGGGCGCAGCAGGATGGGCAGGCTGGCGAGGGCGCCGAGGGCGGCGGTGATCCAGAAGAGCGATGCAAACGGCATGAGCCCCGGGTGCGCCGTGCTGCCGACGAGAAGGGGGCCAATCACGAACCCGAGGAACACGCCAATCCCTGCCGGGACGCCGACCATCGCCATCGCCATGGTGCGACGCTCGGCGGGAACGGTCTCGCCCACGGCAGCCATCGCCGAACTCGACACTCCGCCGAGGCCTTGCAGAAGCTGCGCGGCAATCAGCGGCCAAATGCTGTGGGCCATGGCGCTTGCCGCGGCGCCCGCGACGAAGACGAATGTTCCCGCGAGCAGGACGGGCCGGCGGCCGACGCGATCCGACAGGACCCCGGTGATGAGTTGTGCAAGGGCCATCGTCACGGCGTAGGCGCCAAAGGCGATGCCGGCCAACACGTCCGCCGACGCCGCCGACGTGCCCGCCGGGACGAGCGTCTTTGCGTACTCGGTGAAGCCGAGGGTCGTCAAACTGAACGCGAAGACGCGCGTGAACACGATCGCGCTAGCCGTCGCCACGAGCCCAAGCTCCGCCTTGGTAAAACGGCTTCGCGGCGCAGCCACGACGCCCCCTGCCTCCTCCCGGCCAAAAGGGTTGCGTCATCCACTCAAATACGGCGGGCCTGATGGACCGGCATGGGTCAGATGCGGTTGCGTCCGGGCGATTGGCTGATGGTTCTCCTGCCAGTGCCGTTCTACGTCCTCCTTTCGAGTTGGATCGGCCTCACGGGCAAGCCGTCGTTTCCCTGGGAGAAGGGAGCCGCATCGTTCTTCGGGTCCGTGTGGCAAGCCAACATCGGCGCCGACGTCCTCTTTGCCCTAGGCAGCGCCGGCGTGTGCTTCGGTTCGCTCTTCGCCGTCGCCTACGCTTGCCGCCGCATGCCGCCCGGGTGGCCCGGCTTCGTAGCGGCCGGCGCCGCGGGCCTCTCCATCCTTCTGAACTGGCTCGTCTACGGCCTGAGTTTCATGGCGATGTTTCCCGACTGGTGGCAGAAGAACATCAGCTTCGGCGACGGGGGCAACGGCATGAACTTCCCCGATTCCATGCGCTTCGTCTGGGACTGGGCATGGCCGACCCTCGTGTTCTTCTCCCTCGTCATCCCGCTCGTGTTCTGGGGCATCCTGGAACTGGTCAACGCGTCGAGACGCAAGGCGGGGACACCCCCAGGATGGACGCCGGCACCCCCGGGGCCCCCTTACGCCTCGCGCCCCACGCCGACATGGCCACCCGCCCCCGCACAACCCGCGCAACGCCCCGCGGCACCCTGGCCCCAACCGACACGCGCCCCCGCCCCCCCGCGTGCGCCCATGAAGCCAACCCAACCCGGGCGTATGCCTCCACCGCAAGCTCCGCGGCCACCGCTGCGCCCACCGGGGAGCCCGCCCAGGGCGGGGCCGCCGCAACGAAAGGCGTAGGGGCCACCGGTTGCTTCCCGTAAATCAGGGGGTGTGCCGTAATGCTGGTTCAGCAGGCCGTAATGCTGGTGGGAAGGCAGCTGCGGGCACGCATGGCATGCGTCCACGTAAGATGCTCAAAGTTGGGCGCCGGAAGGGGTCTGGCACTCAACGGCAGCGGGTGGCTGGCGTCCAATAGAAATGCTCGAACGAAGGCGAAGGCAAACCGCATGCCGCGAAGGTCGTCCCAATTAGGGTTCGGGCTTCGTCTTCCGTCCCCGGAGAACTTTCCGGGCTTCGAAAGATTACGGTGACGTGGTCGTTTGCATCGACATGTACGCCAGGGTAGGGCGTGTCTCCTGGCGGGCATACGCCTAGAGAACGGTAGTCAAATTCGAACGTCCAGTCGCCAACGGATTGATGGGTCTTGTTCGGTTGACTTGCCCCGAGTTCCTCGTAGAGTGCGGAAAGCCGCAGTGGTAGTGCCCCCTGCCAGTTGATTGCAGGGTAACCATAGGTCGGGGTGTACGGCTGGCGGCTCCATTCGACGGCAAGCTGCGTCCGATTGATGGAAGACAGGGAAGTTGTCCTTTCCAGGAAATCTTCCATTCCCGCCGTCGAATTTGGTGGTCCGCCGTATTCCAACGTGATGTTAACTGGGTCTGCGCGCCAGTATCTGCTTGTGGGCGCCCTGCCGCCCGGCTCAATCCCAGCCGATGGCATGTTCGAAGGCATCCAGGAAACGGCCAACAACTTGACGTCGCCATGGAAGGCCCGGCTGACGCTCTGGTTGTAAAAAGGAAGACCTTGAATGTCACCCCAGTAGCCCGTCACCGTACCGCTAAACCCGCTGCCAGGCGTGGCACGCTGCTGCGCAGCCACATAGACAGAGGGCTGATCCCAGGATGCGGCGCCTGGTTCATCCCTGCATCCGAACCCGCCGAGACAACCGGCCACTAGGAGCGCCAGAGGCACAATCGCGGCTTGGGCGACCAGACGACCTGCACCTGAAATCGAGGCGGAGCCTTCGTGCATGGCCACTTCCCCTAGCACGTCATCACGGTCGCTCCGGGGTCCTTCACCTTGGCAAGTAGAATTCCTTGGCCGGACGCGCTGGAGATGGCACTGCCTGCCAGGCCAGGGCGCGCCGCCGCATTGGGGGGGCCAAGAGTCCATGCGTTGGAGGCTATGTCGTACCGTTGGACGGCGTTCGTGGCCACGTTGTGGTTGAAGCCACCCACCACACATATGCCTGATGCTCCACTAATCGCGACGGCGTCTTGGACGGCCAGTGGCATGTCCGGAATCGTTCCCGGCGTCGCCCAGGCGCCGACGCAGGCATCGAAGATGTCAACGGAGGCCAACTCGGATGCCGGAGCGCCCCAACTGTTGCCGCCAGCGACAATCATGGGGGCACAGAATCCAGGAATGGGAGCCGAACTCAAGGTCACGGATTGCACGTCGGCGCGAGGCGTCGGCATGGGCATCACCCCAAGCGACCACGTCAAGGTCGAAAGGTCCAGCACCTGTACGTTGCCTTGCGCTCCGCACCCATACATGACGGCACAAGTGCGTCCGCCGAAGACGAAGATTTGGTTGCCCCAAGCCGCCGCTCCCGCCCCCGCTACAGCAACGGGCATCGGGTTCGGCAGCGTCGTCCAGGCACCCGTCGTGGAATCGTAGGCGTCGACGGTACCGCAAACCTTGGTGGGGCCGCACGCGTCGCTCTTGCCACCAATGACGTAGTAGACCGTTCCGACGGATACGCCGACGGCTTGGCTGCGCCGCGTCGGCGCCGGAGGCAGGCCATACCAAACCTTGGTCACGTCATTGTAACACGCGGCAGCATCGGAATCACTTGTCGGATCGTTGTCATGCAAGAGCCCGTTGCTTACGACCACTGTTCCAGAGCCCACGCTCCCGGACGGCGGCGCGCACCAGCCCGCATACGCGGCGGCCGGCGCCGAAAGCAATGGCGCCGCCACGCAGGCGGGCGGCGTGCCAACCATTCCGGCCGGGCACGTTGCGCCGGTGCATGACGCGAGGGCATCTACGAGGGCCGAGCCATCAACGGGCAAACTCAATCCCTTGATGTTCGTCGTGATGCAGCGAACCACGGGTGGCGGGGCCCCTTCCAAGCAGTTGAGCAGGCGCTTGAGTTGCGGCGCCATATTTGGCACGTCATCGCCGGGCGGCAACTGCGGTGGGATGCCGATGGGTACGCACGGCACGGTCGGGAATGAGTCGAAGGGCAGGCTGTTGGCCAGGCACGCCACGGTGTGGTTCAGGTCCAGTTGCACGGCCTCGGCAATCACGTTGTCGGGGCTGGACAGGAGGATGCTGGCGCATGTTCTGCGCCACTCGCCAAACGTGATGTATACGCCGACGGTGCGGCTGTCTTGCCGCGTCACGCCGCCATATGTGGCCGTAATCGTGACCGGGTAGACGCCCGGCAGCGCGTACCGGAAGGAGCCGGCATACACGCCGTCTCCTGCACTTGCATCGGGTGCGACGCCGTCGTCATGCAGGTCGACCGTGACGGTCGCGTTCGTGATGGAATCAAGTGTCGTCGCAGTCACGACTGCGCCTGTCTGGGGGACACCATTGAGCCAGACGACGCCGCGGAGCGTCGCGTCGCTTGCGACCTGTACCATGGTGTCAGTGCGGTCGCCGACGGCAAGACTGCCGTGCATGACCAAGTCGCCTTGCGGTGGGTCCGCCGCGACGCCGGCATACGTGATGGCAATCGTCCAGTCTCCGTCCGCTGGGTGGTCAACAAAGAGCGACCCAAACGGGAACGGGGCAACGTCGAAGGCCCCCGACCATCCAATGTCCGTGCCAAGGCCTTGGACGTCCGAGAAGGAGTTGACGGTTCCGTCCGGCCGCGTCACGGCAACCATCGCGCCTTGCAAGGATGCTTCCGAGTGGACGTTGAGGGTCATCTCGTCGAGGCCAGAGGCGGACACATGGAAGGTGGCAATCGAGTTGCCGCCGGCAGTGGTCATGGCGGCAACGAGGCGGGCCCGCGTTTCGTCTTTGTGCGGATCATCTGTGTACGCAGCGGCGGGCGCGCTGGCGGACAGAAGCGAGAAGCCGGCCCCGGAGTCGTTGCAGATTCCCGAGTTGCGGTAGCCTTCGAGGTAGCTCGTCGTGAGGTCGCGGAAGAACGTCTTGTCCATCATGCGCGATGTGCTTCCCGGGGCGTTGTAGTCGTGCCCGTATCCGGGGTCGTGGCGGATGTAGCTGCAACTCTTGGAGTCGCGGTTGTGGGTTGCGCTGTCCGTGCCGACCGCGCCGTCGCCGCAACTCCCGTCATGCCAAAACGCTCCCGCTTGGCATACGTCGCCGGCCAGGTGGAAGTAGCCGATACGCGGGTGGTTGTGATACGTGTTTTCAAGGGCGTCGGGCGTCGGGTACCACGAGGCCCCAATTACGGGGTTGGCGTCGGTCGCATCCATGAGTTCCGGGTCAATTTGGACGTTGACTTTTGATCCATCGCCCCACGCGCTGTTGCGGGTGGTGGTGCCGTCTCCCCACCACCCGTATTTCCAGCCCTGGTACCGCACGTAGAGGTCCCTGCCGCTGCCGTCAACGTAGTAGCTTTGTTGGCCCTTGGGCTTACTCGTCGCTTGGCAGCCCGAGCCCATGCTGGTGAGGCTTTGGTCGCAAATGTTGTACTTGTATTGCACGACGTTCGAGCCGAGATTCGGCGTTCCCATCGTAATGAGGTTGGCCACCATCCTTTCCGGAGTGTGCCCCTCCTGGGCCAGCTTGGTTTCAATCATGTAACGCGCCACTAGACCGCCAGCGCTGTGCGCAATCACATCTACAGGACCCAAGAATGCGATGTTTACGCCGTCGGAATCTTGCGTCCGTGGCACGTTTCCGAAGTCCGTTTCAAAGTTTCCGTCTTTCAGGCCCCGTTGGTATCCGGCATGAATTGCATTGATGTGCCCTTCGAGCGTCTGCGTCGAGCTTCGGAGGTCTTGCTTGCCGTTGTATTCCACGTTGCTGAAGGCTCGGTTGTCTTTGGCCCATGACCATGGATTTTGGCCGAGGTTGTATTCAGCCGAGGACTTCATCCCTGACGCGAAGTCGTCCGCCCAGTTGGCAACGTCATCAAGGTAGGCCTTTTCGTTGGCAAGATAACCCGCTGGGTTGAAACCGTGAACGAAGACCAATGGCGGAGCCACAAGTTCGGCCTGCACGGTCTGCACCGAGAGACGGAAGGTGCCTGCCCCCGTTGGCAAAGGTTCAGCGACGAGGCGGTAAACCGTCTGGTAGTGGCTATCGGTCTGTAGCATGTCGACGCCAGCCAGATGCGTGCCGATGCCGGTATCCGGCGTCAATGTCCAGCACGACTGGCTCGCGCACAGGTGCAGCGTTCCGTACATGTCGGCATCCGGCATCGTCGTCCAGTGGCCACCGACGGCGTCGTAGCGTTCGAGGTGAGCGAACTTGACGTAGGCTCCGTCCTTGGCCGGGTCCGGCGGCATGGCCGAGCCCCCTAGGTCAAGGCGGAAATGCATCCAGAACTTGGAGAACGTCGTCCCGTCAGCGTTCCTGAGGTCCATGTGACGATTGAATTGCCCCCATTCAATCAGGAAATCGTTCTCATCCGCGCCCGCGTCCGTGGTCGCGTGGACGATGTGGTCGCTCCAACCCATGGGTGAATTGTCGTCGCCCCATGGCGGGCAGATCGATGTCGGTGGATTGACTTGGCCAGCACAGATGGGAATCGTCGCTCCAAGGGTGTTCGCGCTGCCCGCCAACGTGGCCCACGTCCTGCCAGTCGTTTCGGCGCCCGGCCCCTCCGGCAATGTGGCGTCGTCGGGCTCGTAAGCCGTCACCTTGTAGTCGTATTGACCCCCATTGACGGTCGGCCCGCCCGCTCCATTGTCCACGAACGCCAAGCCAGGGCCGGACCAGCGCGGCGAGCCCCAGTCGGTGGCGCCGTGGTCGCGGCGGTACAAGTGGTACGCGGTGGCGGGAAGATAGCCCGTGGGTACGGGCGTGCTCCAATCCAACTTGTTCTCCAGTGCATGGTCGCCGTAGTGGAACGCCAAGGCTTGCGGAGCGCCCGGCGTAGTGTAGGGCGCGGCGCTTGGGTCGCCGCTACTGGCGGGACTGGTTCCGACGGAGTTCTGCGCCGTCACGCGGAAGTAGTACGTCGTCCCGGGCACGAGGGCGATTCCCCCCGGACCGACGGTCGTCGCCTTCGACGTGGTTGCCGACGTGGCCGTCGAATCGACTTCGGCTCCGGCCGCAGTCGAAGCCAGGATGTGATATGTCACGGTTGAGCCGCAATTCGCCACTGCGGCCCACGCGACGGTTACTGTGCCGGCGCCGGGTCCGGCCGTTGCCGTGACTCCGGTGGGGGCTGCGGGGATGTCGGGTGGCGTCGTGGCTGACGCAGTTGCAGGGTCGCCCCAGCCCCATGCGTTGTGCGCCTTGACGATGTAGGACTTGAGGGTGCCGCATGGGATTCCTGTCTGCGTGTAGGGCGACGTGGTCGCCCCCGGGATGGCCGCGCCGGTGGCGGCGTCGTACAGTTGGTAACCAGTGATGGCGCTGCCACCGTTACTTGTGGCGGGCGTCCAGGCGACTTTGATGGAGTGCGACGTCAACGCGGTAGCGGTAATCGAGGCCGGGCTGCCGGGCGTCGTGGCGAGCGTGATGGTGGCGCCGTTGCTGGCGGCACTCGTGAAGTGGTAGTTTACCGCCTTCACGGTGTACGTGTAGGAGATGCCCGGCGGCACGCCGTCTTGAATCCAGAACGTCGTACCCGAGGCAACACTCCAGACGGAGTTCGCCGAGTCGGAGCGGTAAATCAGGAATGCCCAGGCCGTATCCCCGCCCCAATACGTCGGCGCGTTCCAATACAGCGTCACTTGGCCAAGAGCGGACTGCTCCACCGTCAGCGCCGTCGGAGCGCCGGGCGTATCGTAGTCCTTGTCATGGACTTCGGCGCTCGTGCTCTTGACGGTGCTTGTCACGACGGCCTTGACCTTGTAGTAGTTCTCCTGCCCCGGAGTAAGCCCGCCATGCTGGTACGTGAAGACGTTGTTCGGCGCCGTATAGACGAGCGTATTCTCGTTCCCCGGCGAGGTCCCCCACCAGACCTCGTAGTTCACGACCGGGTAGCAGAACGTCCCGGTGGCCTGGCCCCATGACACCGTGACTTGCTTGGGGCCGGGACCCCACTGGGCACTGGCCGAAGGGACTGTCGGGGTTTGCGGCGTGGCCGAAGGCGGGTCAATCGTTATGGAACGCGCGTTCGAAACGTACTTGGGGCCAATCGGAATGTCGCCCGGGGCCGTTTCCATGTCGAAGGCATCCCACGTGTAGCTTCCGGCCGTGCAGAATGGCCAGTTCCAATTGTAGCTTGATGGAAAGGACGTCTGGTCTATGAGCCACGACGATTGACCCGTACTAATGTCAACGCCCGTGCGGATGTGAGTTCCCGCGTCCGCATGACTCGTCCAACTTAGCAGCACGTTGCCCGCGGGAAAATGCGAGCCGGAAGCCGGGCCGTCAAGGGTCGGCCAGGTCGCTGCCGCCTGGACGCCATGGGCCAGAACGACGACGGCACCGAATGCCGCGAGGGTTCCTAGCGTGAGGACGGCGGCGGAAACAGGGGCCGGCGGGGTAGGTAGGCGGGACTTCATGCAATCAGGCTCCACGGTGGCTCTCGGGGGAAAAGGAGGCAAAGACGTGAGACACCAAACACGAATCCGAGAGTGCTCAACAACGCCAAGAAGCGCTGTCTAAGCGATTTCTGGAGGCTGATTCGGCAGTTGAACGTTTCGGGCCGTATCCCATTTGAATGGCAACCGTGTCTGGCACCACAATGCCCCGCCTCAAGAAGGGAGCGCCGCCGCCTGAACCCCTCGTGACGGTTGGCATCAAGCGGGGTGTGGTGGACAAGGTTGACCACTACTTGGACACGCACCCGGAATCGGCCTTCAAGAACCGCAACGAGTTTGCCACGCACGCGATTGCCGACAAGCTGCGGGACCTGGAACGGGAAGAGCATGAGCGACTCCTGATGGAAGCCTACAAGTCCGGCAAGGCCGGGCCGTTGGAGCAACTGCGCCCCAAGGCCTAAGCGAAGGCGGGATCTCGAACGCGCGAGGCCACCCGTTGCAGTGTTGCACGCATCGAGAACAGCAGGGCCCCGCCTTCCAAGGATTCCCAACGCGGGTCTTCCAGTGCCTCCTGGAACGTGGGGAAGTGGTCGCGGCTCAAGCGCTCCAGCCACACGACGGCCTCCTGGTCCTTGCCGCACTCTTTCGCCTCCTCGGCGCACAGCCGCGCGACTCCGGCTCGCTCGCGGCCTTCCGGCACCAATGGGTAGGCTTCCGTGAAGATGGCCAATGCTGCGGCATGGTGGCCGCGCTGCCGGGCGATGCTGCCCTCCAAGACGCGGCCATCCAACGATGCGGGGAACGCCTTCAGGCAGCGATGAACCAACTTGGCCGCCTTGGCGAAACGGCCGCGTAGTCGTGCCTGATTGGCCATGTGCCAGTACGCCGCGCCGCGCCGCTGGCGAAACGTGGCCGGCAGCGAGAAGCCAGTCGGTTTTCCCGCCCAGCGAAGCCACGAATAGCGAATGTTCGGACGTCCCGCGACGACGGCGCCCGTCAGGAGAGTTGCGGCAAGTGTCCAAAACCACACCGACGGAACAGTGCCAGCCGTCGGGCCTGTAACGACCTGCCCGGCCAGCGAAATCTCGCCTGCGGGTCCATCCATGTCGACGTGGAAGGGCTGCATGACGTCCTGGCCCGCGACGAGAAGCGGCGGTGGTGCCTGCACGTCCAAGCGCTGCGACTGGAGCGTCTGAACATGGTCGCCAACCGTCACGGGCCCCGAGGCGACTAGGGATACTGTGCTCGCGATGAGTTCCGCTAGGCCTTGCGTAATGACGAGGGCGGGCTTCGCAGAGGGCAGGGTCAATGTTCCGTTCTTGACGAAGAGGTAGACTTCCACGTCGCGTCCTGCGACTGGATTGTCCGGAAGCAGCGGCGAGGGTTGGGAGCCCGTCTTGAGGTCGGTGCTTTGCCCGCCTGATTGGAGGGTGGCATCCCATTCCCACAGCGAGAGTTGGAAGTCGCCGCGGACAGTTAGTGCAGTGCAGTCTTGCCAGGCCAGTCCGCGCGACGTGTCGCGCTCCAGGTTTCCGCGCTGAGGTGTCACGAGGGGCACGCGGACGACTTTCGCGGCCTTCGTCGCTTCCGTCTGTCCGCAATTTGCTTCGACCGTGGGGGGAACTTCGCCGGTTAGGGAAGCGAGATTCCATCGGTGGCCGGCTCGGTTTGCCGTCCCGCGGACTGTGGCTTGGTCGTAGTCGGCTGGGGTTGTCGTCGGATTGATGCGCTTGGGCGTGGACGTGGGGTGCAGGGAAATGTCGGCGGAATCCGTTTCCGCCCGAATGTGCGTAGCGCGCAGCGCGAAGGCTGACGGGGCCAGGCCTGGAGTATCCGTGGCGTCCTCCTCGAATGCCACCGTCAAGGAGCTGCGGACCGTGCCCTTGGATGTCTGCAAGGAGGAGGCCGAGAGGTGAGCCTGAATCGTCAGGCCCTCCGCCGCTTGCGCTACCGCCGCGAAACACAGCAGGAGCACGATTGCCGATGTAGCCCACCGCATTGGTTTCACCTAGGGAAGGCACTCGTCTCGAATGCCATACGCCACGAAGGGGGGGTACGTGTAGATGGCCAGCGACAGCGGGTCGCAAGGCACGCCGGGGACGCCGCCTCCGCCCTTTGCGACCCAGAGGGTGTCGCTTTGGGGGCTCTCGACGCTGGATGCGACGGCCTTGACGTAGTAGTAGTGGATTCCCGAAATGGTAGCCAGATTCTCCGAGTATGATGTCGTCGTGGTCGTTGCGGCAAGGGCATCGTCGCGGTAGACGTTGTAGGAATCTGGTGTTCCAGAGGTGGGGGCGAGCCACGAGATGGTTAGCATCTGCCTGGAGGCGTCGTAGCTGCCGGAGACGCCGCGCGGCGCCGAGGGCGGCATCACGCACAGGGGCCCGTCGAGGACGATGGCGCAGCCGCCCACCGTGACGGGGCAAGCCGCGACGGAGCCGGCAAGAATCAATAGAACCGCGATGCCCAAGTGGAAGCGCAGGAGGACCACCGAATCCAACCCATCCTCTCCGGCACCTAAGCGTATTGGCTAGAATGAGCCCATTCATGTGGCGAGCCTCCTGGACTTGCTCGTTTTCACGGTCATGCTGGCATAGAGCCCATCCAATTCCCGCCAGGCCGCTTTCGCCAGGATTTCGACGCCGCCGGTGAAGTCGATTTCGACGCCCTCCCGCTCGGCGAGGTACACGAGACGGGCGAGGTTGTGGGCGATGACCATGCACAAGACCTCGTTGCGGCGGGCCTCGGGGTCGCGTGAGTAGACTTGGTCGCCAAGAAACGCCTTGAAGGCGTGATTTCCTGCTTCGGCGTTGCTGCGGCGGTTCGCCTTGGCCACATAGGCGGCGGGGTCGAGGCGGGCGGCGTTGACGACGCGCTTGAAGGCGCGGTTGCGCTCGTAGTGGTCCGGGTTGGCGTTGCGCTTGAGTTTGACTTGGGCATCAATGCCCCGGCGTTGGAGGTACTCGAAGATGTACGCGGCCTGGTACGCCTTGTCGCCACCAACCTCCTTCACGTCCAACATCAACAACGCGCGCTCAAGAAGCGGCAAGAGCCACGGGGCCTCGCCAAACGGACCGGCCTGCGAGTGGATGCCCGCAATCATCGTGAACCTGTATGTCCACAAGATTTCCGTGAAGAGCCACGCGTGCTCCCGGCGCTCACTGCGGCGATGGTGTTTCTCCTCGAAGAAGGCCGTGAAGTGCTGCGTCGTGAGACCCGTGCCGTCGGGGTGGATGAGCGACTCGTAGCTGCGCACCGGCCACAAAGTCAAGAGGGCGAGTTTTTCGAGGATGACGTGCGTGTCCGGGTGGGCGAGGAAGCGGCTGATGGTGCTGCGTCCGCAGGCGCCGTAGGGGTTGTGCTCGACGTGGCCCGGGCGTTGCATGTTGCCTTGGTTGTGGTTGAGGTTGCCGCGCTCCGCCACCCGCATTACGGACTGGTAGACGAGGGCGTGGGTGGCCTTGAACGGCCGCCCGCGCCTGCGTTGGCGTGGCGCCTCGATGACGGGCAAACCCGAGCGCAGCAAGCGCCCAAGGTATTCCGGCAGAAGGGTGGGGACGAGTTGCCAGGCTCTTGCTTCAAGGCCGTGGTCGCGCGCCGTGTCGCTCTTGCGAAACACCGCCACGCCCTCTACTGCAACGAGGCCTTCCTGGATGAGGACGGCCAGGATGTGGCTGCACGGGTGGTCTTGGTTGAACTTGGGGTCCGTGCGGCAGCGCCACTGGTCCCCAGAGCGGTAGACTTGCACACGCCGGCCCGGAGTCCGCAGGCTGGCGACGTCGAAGTGGTCGGGGTCGACTTGGACGACGCCGTCGGGGCGGTCGAGGATGAGGCGCGCGTTGTGCACGACGCGGCGCGGCAAGCGCGCCAGGTCCAGGCTCACCACGTCAGCCTCCGGCGCGGCTTCGGGAGCCCCGAGTAGCCCAGCAGGTTGTCGAGGTAGGGGTCGCCGGTGGGGATGATGGGTTCCGGTTTGGCCCAAATGCCGTCGGGGATGGTCATGCCCGGCCGGCGACCAGACGAGGTGGGTGCGGGGGCGTCCGTGGGTTTGTTGGCGCCCTTGAGGTTCTTGACGAGGGCCGCCAAGCCCAGGGCGCTGGCCCCGAGGCCGGCGCCGATGAGCCAACCCGGAACCTTTGCGTCGCCGCTCATCGGGGGCGGTGGGGCGGCCTGCTCGCGGACTTCGGGCGTGGGTTCTGGTGGCTGGTTTGTCGTGTCGGGTGGCGCTGCGGCGGGGAGGGGACACGGCGCAGTGGCAGGCGGAGGTTGTGGCGTCGCGTCGGGCGTGGTTGGGGCCGCGGGCGGGTCGGGCGTAGGGTTGGCTGGCGCGGGGTCGGGTCCTCGCCACCTCAAGCCGACGACGGTTGGCTTGCCGTCCGGGCCCAGGGGGTGCTTGAGATCGTGGACGCGGCGGTACTCGTCGTGCTCGGGGTCGTTGTACGTGGCGAGGTGGCCGCCGCGGCCATGGGCATCCCGAAACGTCCGGGCGCAAACGGGGCACAGGGAACTCATCAGCAAACTCTATGGAGCGCGGCCGTCATATGCAGGAGACAGAGGTTGATTGATTTGCAGAAGCGACTCTCGCGACGACCCACGAAGCGCACAAGTAAGCCTCACCCATTTAGCGTATCAAAAAGCAAGCGCCGCGGCCATTTCCTGACGCTGCGCGACCGTGCCTTGATTCTGGAGGGGCCGGAACCCCTGCGCCGGACGCCGGTGCAATACACGGGGCGGCGCGTGGACCGCGAACGCCGCGCCTATAAGCAGGCGTACCGCCGCGTGTGGCGGGAAGCCATGCGGGACGCCCGCGGTGCCCTCATTGACTTGTCCTTCCTGGCGGAGCACGCCGAAGCGGATTGGCTGTACGACCTCGTGACGACCAACGAGCCCCTCTACGAATTAACCGACGAGGCGGAGGGAACGAAGGACTACCGCAGCCGCGTCAACGTCATGGGCTACGACGCTGCCCCCTTGGAGGCCCTACTGCGGTCCTTGGCGGGTCGCGTGGCGTGGGAACGCTGGCCCACCGTCACGAAGGAGAAACCCGACGCGGAAGCCGTCTCGGGTCGGGGAGGCTCCTTCGTCGTCGTCCACCTCGCCGCCGCCTTGGAAGAAGGCCTCAACAGCGAGGCCGCGGCGGCGTCGCACCTCGTGCAAATCGTCAACCGCGAACCCACCCCCACAGCGTGGCCACCAAGGGCGCCCCGCCTCGCCTGACGGTGCCCCCGCCCAGGCGCCCACGACGGTGCCTTCGCCCGCCTCGCTGCAAGGTCCGCGGCGGAGGATTCAGAGGATTCAGCACCCAAGCCTTCAGCACCCATCCAACAGGAAGGAAAGAGGGTGCTGAACCGTCCTGGGTGCAGAAGCCTCCCGTGACAGTTCGCGGGTGCTTGCCGGGCACCGTGGGCACCCTCCAGGGAAGGTGCCCCTGGGAAGGCGAAGCACCCTCCCCGTGAAGCGCGGGCAAGGCGGCACCGAGGCACCGCGCAGCCAGGGCGGGGCCTTGGTCGAAGGCTGCCGGTTGGCGCGCGATGCCTTGATGAAGCCAAGAAGTCCTCCAGCAGTGTGGCCGATCTCTTGCTGCTGGCGCTTGCCCAGGCGTTGAAGGCGGCCACGCCGGACTGGAAACCCTACGCCAGCGGGACGATGGGCAGCAGCCTGGAAATCCGCAACCATTCCGGCCTAGAAGTGCGCGTCGTGACTTCGGCCGGGCAAATCCAGGGGCCCTGGCGTTGGGACGGCGACGACCAACTCCTGGGCAACGCCGTCGCCGTTGCCGGGGATGAGGCCGCCCCCAGGATTCTCTACGCCATCCTCCAACCACTTGCCGACCAAGTACGGGTCGCCGTCGGCACCACCGCCGCAGGCGGTGCCGAATCCTTCCAGGTTTTCAAGACCAAATAGGGCCTGCCGTAAATCGCCGGGCCCGCTCGCAGAACCAGCATTACGGGAAGCAGTCGGGGCCACCGTTTCCCTTATCTACAAAACCCGTGTCGGCGCGATTGCGCCTCTGGGAGATTAGCCGAGACAGGTCCAAGGCAGCGGACTCTTAATCCGCCATTCACCGGTTCGAATCCGGTATCTCCCGCTACTTTACCCGCAAACCCTTTTCCCCCCTCGTTGCTTTCCCACTCTAATGGGACCCAACGGGGAAATCAGGAGTAGTTTCGCCTCACCCTCGACGGGAAATGACCCCCGGGCAGGTGCCTGATGGCACTCGACAAGACGCTGACGATCAAGCAGCGCCGGGTCGACATCTACCTGCCCACCTTGGACGCGAGGGGCAAGTGGATTGCGGCCGCTGCCAAGCGCAACCTGAGCCTCTCCGCGTTCGTCTTCCAAGCCATGGAGATGGAGCTCCAGAAGGACGCCCTGGAGGGCCTGGAGCGGGCCAGTGCGGCAGACTTGGAGAAGGAGCTGACTGACCTTCGCTTGGCCAATGCTGACCTGCGCCGCCGCGTCGAGGAACTGAACGTCCTGAATCACCGCGCCGAAGCCGACCTGGCGGAATACCGGGCGCAACACATCGTCGGGCCCGAGCCGGTCAAGCACCTCGACCCCCGCCTCATCAGCATCCTATCCGAAGCCAAGGGACGCGACGGCCGCTTCCGCGCCCTCGACGTGGCCGAACTGCGGCGGGAGCTGCGCCTGAACCCCAAGAACCCCACCGAATTGCAGGCCCTGTCACGCCAACTCGAGTACCTCGAGGTCCACAAAGTCGTCCGGCGCTCGCCGAAGGGGTGGGTGTGGAATGACAAGGAGTAAACCTAACGCCGGGCTCCTCGAGGCCTACGAACGGGACGCCAAACTGCAAGGCCTCTCCGACCTGACTCTGAAGGCCTACAAGCACGGCATCGAGACCTTCCTTGGCTACCTGGGGACTAATCCAGTAGCCAAGGTCACGATCAAAGACCTGGCCGAGTACCTTGGGAACCAGAAAGACCAGAAGCTGGACCCCCGCACCCTCAGCGGCCGCATCTCGGCCCTGTCCAGTTTCTTCGAATTCCTCGAGTTCGAGGGCAAGATCAAGGGCAACCCAGTGCCCGGCTTCCGTCGGCGCTACCTTGGGACGCTCCGGCGAGAACTCGGCAAGAAGAAGTCCGACCGGAAGCTCGTCGCGGTCGAGCAACTGCGGGCAATGCTACAGACCGTGGTCGACGCACGCGACCGCTGCATCATCGGACTGCTGGCCAAGACTGGCATGCGCCGCGACGAACTCGTGCAACTCGATGTGCGCAGCATCGACCTCACCAAACAGACCGTCGACATCAAGCCGCACCCCAAGCGGACGAACTGCCAGGTGTTCTTCGACGACGAGACTGGTCGAGTCCTGCGGAGGTGGTTGGCGGTTCGCCGAGCACGCACGGGAACGGACGCCGGACCGCTGTTCGTCGGCCAGCGAGGAAACCGCATCAATGGGGATGCGGTGAATGACGCCGTCTCAGCCGCGGCCAGGAACGTGGGCCTGCACGACCCAGAAGGACCCTTGAAGGACCGCTTCACGGCTCACAATCTGCGGCATTTTTTCACCACGCACCTTCGACGTGGCGGCATGACGCGCGAGCACATAGCGTGGCTTCGCGGCGACGCCGGCAACGACTCGATGGACGTGTACATGCACATCGACCCAGACCAGGTTCAACAGGCGTATCGGAGCGCGATTCCGCAACTCGGGCTCTGACCGCGAAGGCGCACCATGACAAGGCACAACCGTTCCCGCCCACCAGCGGACGAGCCCGAATTGCCGCCCCTGGAGGTGCGCCCGCGCGAAAGCGGCCGGGAGTCGGGTGATCAAGTTCGTGCAGCCGTCTACGCAAGGACAAGCTCTCGTCGGCAGCACACTGTCCCCGTGCAGCTTGAACTGTGCCGCAAACGCTGCCTCGACCGGGGCTGGCGTGTGTCCTATGCAATCAAGGACGAAGGCCTGAGCGGTGCGAGTGCGGAAAGGCCAGGATTCCAACGTCTTCTCGACCTAGCATCAGATGCCAAGATCGACGTCGTGGTCGTGTGGAAAATTGATCGGCTAGCGCGGAGCCTAGCCCACGCAACGAGCATTGAGGAAATCTTCCGCGAGAACGGTGTAGCCATTCACAGTTGTACTGAACCAATCGACACGACCACGGCAACGGGCCGCTTCATGTTTGGAACCCTCGCCAATGCCGCTCAACTTGAGCGGGAGATCATAGGCGAGCGCTCCCGAATGAGCCTGCAGGATCTGGCACAAAGGGGTCGTTGGGCTCGTCCTCGAATCCCTTTCGGGTATCGCCGGAGCAAAGGCAAGAACATCCGGATTCACGACGGCGAGGCCGCGGTCGTTCGGGCCGTCTTTGAAGCGTACCTCGCCGGGCAGAGCCTCAATGAGGCGTCATTCGCCCTGAACCGCGATGGCTTTACGTTCCGAGGCAAGCCTTGGACCCAGGAACGCGTCCGAATGATCATCGACAATCGAATTTGCGTAGGAGAGTTCAATGTCTCGGGAGTGCAGAAGCACCTGCCCAAGTTGGCCATTGTACCGCGTGAACTGGCGGAATCGGTCTGGACGCTCCGCAGCGAATCCCCCCGAAGTGGAAAGGCCGCAACGCCTGACGCGCGAGAACTGGCAATTGACTCTGTCTTCAGGCAATACCTAGCCAGCCTCGAATGAGGCCGGAACTCCTGGCAGTTTGGATTGCGCCGGGACGCGAAGTGTTGGTTCGATTGGTGGGCTCGCCCCAATCCGCGACGGGTGCGCCTCCTCTTGAGCCGGACGTTGGCGGTTCTTCAGGAGCTGATTCATGTGATGGCCAGGATAGAGAGTGGTGTGGGCATCCTTAGGGCGCGTGCAGATGCGGATGTCGCGCCCGCCATGGTGGGGGTCACTTGCTACCCGGAGCCGGGTCGGAAAGCCACAGATGCCTCCATGGGGCATTTGTCGCCTGCATACGGGGCCTTCCGAGACTTTTTCGGCCTCGTCAATCACGTCACGGCCATGCTCTTCTATCAACTGCGTGCGCTTGGGTTTGCGGCGTGGCTTGCGCATCAACAGCGCAGCCCCCACGAGGCGACGCAACTCTTGGACTTGGGGGCGTGTGTAGACAGCCAGATGCTGCAACCTAGCGATGCCGTCGCTCTCCCAGCCCGTGACTAGATCATCGTTCACTTCCTCTACGAGACGGTCAATGCTCAACCCCGGCGCCACGGCGCGACGTCCTCGCACCAGGGCACGTAGCGTCTCGAGCGTCGGCTTGCCGCGCATCTGGGTCAACAGCCCTTTTGCGAATTCGTCAGCATCTGCGTGCTTCTCGAAGGCCCACGGTGGTTCGCCTTTGACGGTCCGTTGCACCGTTTCGGTCGGCGACAGACGGCGGGTCGCATAGAAGGCGGTCATGCGCTGCTGACGCGCCAGCCCCTTGCGGTGGTAGGCCTCGAAGACCTCGGTGACGCTCTTGCCCCGTTTTGTGTTCTCATTCTCTGCCGTGGCAAGGGCCCGGGTAACCTCCGCGTAGTCCCTCGGAATGCGAACGTCCTTCAGCAGAATTCTGTCGTCGAAGTCGTCGCCGTAGCCCAGGAGCTTGCCATCGTCACGGAGGAGCCATGCAACTTGGGTACCGCAGCGCATGCAGCGGGCAAAGCGCGTAAGGTCGGAGACAACGAGCGCCCGTACGTCCTCCAGGGCCCGCAATGCGCCGACCGCGGCCGCAAAGCCCTCCCGGCCCTTGACGAACTGCCAGCCGCGTGAGTCCGTATCCCAGGCAATGGCAAGCGGTACCATGCTTCCAGCCCGGGTGGCGCGCAAGGTCCGGCGTGTCCAGGCACTGATGGCCAACTTCTCTTCGGCGTCGATGCTCCGCCTAACGTAGCCAATCACGAAACGCTCGGGCTTGCAATCGCATTCGGTCCCGTGCCGGCCGAGAATGTGTTCGTAAGCGGCCAAGTAGCCTAGCCCTTGAGGTGCCGAAACGTCGAGTCCAAGCCAGAGGATGCCGCCCTTCTCCCCGGCGTTCACTCTCTTTTGGACCTCCTCCGCGACCTCATCCTCCATAACTTCCCACGGTGTTTCTTTAATATGAAAAACCTTGGATTTTTCCAAGAAGTTGGCCTTCTCCCTTCTGGCCGAGAAGCCAGAGGAATTGAAGGGCGTCTACAAGGCAATCAACAGTATGGCCGCAAGTTGGGACGCCATCAAGAAGGATGTGGCCGAAACCGTCCCGCAGCCGAAGGCGAAGGCCAAACCGTTCGGAACTCCCGGCAAGAGGAGCGCCCTACTGCTTGATGACGAAGACCAAGCATCAACCGCCACCGCTGACATTTCTGCGGTGGCAGACGATCCAGCGATGCGCAAGAAGGTTGCAGACGCAACGATCGATGCCATTACTGAAGCCGAGGACAAGCGCAAAGCACAGGATAAGAAAGAAAAGCCGCTAGCCTTGCTCAAGAACGCTAACAACAATCTGGCGATTGCAAGGGCCGCTTCTTCTTGACTCGTCATGAACATTCGGTGGCCGTTGCAAACAAGCGATACCAGTTGCACGTTTGGATGGACATTAAGGGAGGGCCCGAACTGCTTGTGGTATCGCGTGGCGATTTGCTCCAAAACTCACCGGAGGACCGGCGCGGAAGTGCATGGCAAGATGCCGAGATTTCGATCGCCAGCTTGTACCATTCCTAGGAGGCCATGCCGACCGGGGTCAAGGGAGGTTGGCGTCGACCGTCCACGCAGGCGGGAATTTGGCCGCGCTCGAGAACCTGCAGGATACGTCTTCAGGGCCATCTTCGTGCTCGTCGGCTGGAACGTCTAACCCCCAAGGCTGCGTGGGCGGGGTCGCCGCCCACGCAACCCGTGTTTGCTTAGTCGCTGAGGACAGCGGCTGCGATAGCAAGGATTCCGCCGATGGCGATTGCGCCAAGGACGAATGCTCCTGTTTCGCTCGTAGTGATCCTCGTGCACAGTTTGTCGTAGCACAGGTCCACCTCGCCGAAGTGTTGGTGCGGAGTGTCTTTCACGGATTCACCTCCTTCCACCGACCGGGGGAAAGGGGGTGAGGTGGGGGCTCATTCCTTGCCCTCCGGGTGCAGCAGGTCTGTTACGGTCTCGATTGCTGCCTTGTTGGTCTGGAGCGTGCGGAGGAGGACCGCGATGGCATGGAAGAAGTCCTTCCAGCTCAAGTCGAGGTCGTTCTTCAGCTCCGTGATTGTCTTGAGGTCCGCCGCGTAGAATTCCACGAGAGTGCGGTGCGTCTTGTCCTTGTTGCGTGTGAACAAGGGCACGAGCGACTGAAGCTCTGGCGGCAGGGTTGTCCCGTCAGCCATCGTTGGCCTCCATGATGGCCTTCAGCGCCAGGAGGCCTAGGGCTATGCCGCCGAACAGGATGATGGCCTTCGCCACGTCCTCGCCGTTGACGCCGGAACCTTGGGGGTTAGCCATAGTAGTACGCTGAATGTATCAGTCAGAGTATCAGATAAGGTTTGTCCTCCACGTGATCGCGATGTGTCGACCTGGCGCATTTGTGAGCTCCCCGTCTTTGCAGGGCTTTGCTTCAGGTGGAAGCGTTCACAAATCCGGCCCTCGCCTTGGCGCCGACAGGGGGAACGCGAGCCATTCACGCAGCGTTCACACCACGAGGATTGCGGCTTCCCGTGGCTCCCCAAATACCCCACACAGTTCAGCGAGTTCGTGACCGCTGACGTCCAACTTCCCTTATGCGACTGGGCACATCCCGGTCGCGGGTTCCCCCAGCAGGCAATGGCGCGCCTCCAGCACGACCACGCGGAGGAGTGCCCGTGGGCCTAGAAAGCGCCACGCCGGGCTCGCCCCTCCTGGACTTACGGGCAAACTCTAGTGACAATCCGGTCTGCCCGGCCGTCTTCCCGTAGGAAACCCCGGCCAGGGGGTTGGCATTCTTCATGCTTGAGGCCGCTCCCAGCGGGCGCGGTCGTTCCGCGCGCAAACGGCATCGTCGGGCATTCCTACGTTTCGTCGATTGGCCTGGCCTCGTCCCAATAGTGGAGGAACAGGTCGCGGCACCAAGCCACGAACGCCGGGTCACCCCCGACGAACGCGTTCCGGAAGTCAATCTGGCCGGCCGCACTCTCGAACTGCAAAATGGCCAGGCCGTCCGTCACGGCAATAGCGACTGGCCCCCGTTGCAGAAGCCTGGTCTTGAAGACGGGCCCGAAGCGTTTCGGGAAGGCCTTCAACACCAAGGCGAGCTCGCTTTCGAGCAGGATGGCTCGTGCATCGGCTCGGGAGGTTTTCACGCGCTCCGCGATGAGGGCGTTGAGTCGGATCTGGTCGCCAGTGGGACCTGGTGCGCCGATGATCCATTGGCCGTAGAACCGGGAGTCAATCGTTTCCGTCAGGCGACCAAACACGGCGCCAATCTCGAACGGGTCGCTCAGAAGCTGGGCCTTGCCGAGGACGTGCAGGTTCGCTAGGAACGGTCGGGGCAGGGACTCGATCGGATGGGCCTGGAAGAAGCTGGAATGCCGCGCCAAGAATTCCAACGATTCCGCGTGCGTCAAGGCTGCGTTTGACACGCCGGCCAGGCGGAACAAGCCGTCCTGCCCCTTGGTCACCAGGCCAGACTCGACGAGCCTTGCCAGATTGCGAGAAACTTCGCTTTCCGTGCCTCCAGCGCGGTGCGCGATGTCCGTGTACCGCAGAGGGCCGTCTTGCAGGGACTGGGCAATGGCGAGCCGCCCTCTGGCGAACAGTTCTTGCGCCAGCCCGGCGGCATCGGCCAAGCGACCCGGTTCGACCGGGAGACTTCCGGAACCACCGTCGGAATCGCTCTTGAGACTCCGACGCATAGGGGTTGACTGGCATCACGGTAGATGAAGGCGTCCTCGACGTCTTTTCGATGCGACGTGCACCATGATCGCGACCTCCACCACGACGACAGACCAGAACAAGGCCACCGTGCGACGGTTCCTCGAGCGCGTGGTGAACCAGAATGAGTACCAGGTCGTGGACGAGTTGTTCGCTCCTGAATACGTGCTTCACATCGCGGGCGACCCTGAGCCAAAGGTCGGCCGAGACCACGTCCGCTATGTTGCCAAGATGTTCCGGGCGGCGTTTCCGGATTGGAAGAATGCGGTCGACCAACTCGTCATGATGGCGGAGGGGGATTGCGTGATGACGCGCTGGAGGGAATCGGGGACCCACCGCGGCGAATTTCAGGGGGTTGCACCCAGCGGCCGGCGCGTGATCTTGGAGGGCATGGATATGTTCCGTTTCGCTGGCGGGAAGATCGTCGAGCAATGGCTGGAGGCAGACCTGGCCGGATTTCGGCGTCGCCTGGTCCAAAGGGTGCCAGGGGCGAGCCCGTTGACCGATTCAGCCCTGCAGGATTGGGCGCGCCGCATGAAGGACGACATCATCAACGCTCACGACCCGGCTGCGGCTGCGCTCTACTATGCGCCCACGTTTTCCACGCGCAATCCAATCCCAGGACGGCGCCCCGGCCTCGACGGCCTGCAAGAGGCGCTCCGGGAGTTCTTCATCGCCTTCCCCGATGTGCAGGAGACCGTGGAGGAGGTCGTCGCCGACGGCGACCACATCGCCATGGTCGGTACCATCCGCGCCACTCACGGCGGCCCCTTTGCAGGGGTCCCGGCCAGCAACCGCCGCGTGACGTTCCGCATCTTCGAGCAGCACCGCCTCGAGGCCGGCAAGATTGCCGACGGCTGGGTGTTCATTGACGTGCCTGGGCTGATGCAGCAAATTTCCCCAGCCGCACTGGGCACATGAGAAACGGGGCGAACCACTTCCGGGTTCCGTGGAATCCTTTTCGAAGAGGTTCAATTCGTGGCCGAGTAGGTCATTCGGCAAATCGGGAAGCGCCTGCAGGACAAATCGGAAGCTCGATTTTGGTTGGATTCGAGCAGGAACCGCAATCATGGCTGCCTCCCCATGGGGCACCGCATCTTGACTTGACCGCCGCTACCGCGTTCGGGGTTGGATGGAGTCCCAGCTCCACGACTTGAGGCCCTTAGACGAGGCCGCGGTTGTGAAGCTCCTCGGCCACGGCGACAAGCATGGCTGGGCGTTCCACCTCCGGGTAATGCGTTGAGCGCCACTCCGACATGATGAACCCGCTCCGGACCACCTTGGCGTCCCGCTCCAAGCGATTCAATGCGCCCCGAACCCGGGCCACCTGCGCCTGCGTCGCCCATTCCCCATGGAGCTCGTTGGCAATCTGCCTGGCCTCCATCCACCGCCCCCGATGGGCCGGCCCATTGAGGATTGCCGCCACTTCCCGTTGCGCCTTGCCCTGGCTCATGTGCATAGATGGAGGCGCCGCGTTCTTAGGATTACCGCGAAACAAACGGGGGTTTTGCGAACGGCTCGGTCTGCGTGAAAGCAACGATTGCACCGCCTAGGTGCGGGTGCCCGTGATGCCCTCGTAGACGGCGCGCACTGCAGGGTCTGCCGCGTCTGGGACCCGGTTGAGGCGGTCCTGGATGAGCGGCATCATGAGTCGCAGACCGCCGACCTCGTGACTGGCCGGCCCAGCGGGCGGCTCGGGGCCGCACACCAGCACTGCGGGCGCGCAGGCCCAGGGGTTCACATCCGTCGGCACGGTGTAGTAGGTGACGTGCATGCCGGCTGAGGCCAGTGCTTGGTAGAGGCGCTCGGCCTGCTCGGCTGAAACCCAGGTGTCTCCGGGGGCGTAGACGAGGTAGGCGCGCTGCAAGCCCTTCGACGCCATCTGGGGTGCGAGGTCGACGGGGGACCGCTGGGAGTAGGCTGCGGGGACCTGGCTAGGAGTTCCGCCGGTCTCCTGTTCGATGAGGGACTGCACGGCGTGGTCTTCTTGCCACGTGGCAGCCAGGTCGGCTACACCCGCGCCATCGAGCCAGTAGTCGAACGTGCCATTGGGCGCCTGCGCGACGGCCATGCCAGACACTTCGCCGCCCATGCTCCAACCGTACAGGATCGTGAGATTGACGCTCGGCCAGGCCGCCTTCACGGCCAGGGTTGCCGCCACCGTGTCGTTGGCGCCCGCCTGCACCTTCCATGGGTGGTCGCCGCGGTAGTCCATTGCGACGGCCAGAGCTCCACCCGCAGCGACTTGTTCGAGGCCAGTACGGAACAACGTCGCGTTGGTGCCGAATGGATGAGCGAAAACGACGAGCGAGGTGGGGTTAGCGGCGGTTGGGACGGCAAGAAGTCCCGTTGCGTTCATGCCGTCAACCACGAGCGAGATAGCATGCACGCCTTGCTCGCGAGGAATCGCGGGCAACGGCGGCACCTGGACAGAGCCGTGGTCCGCTTGGCCGGCGGGACCGGTGCATCCACTAGCCAGAAGGGCTATCGAAAGTAGGAGCAGGGGGCGCGTCGCGATGGTTCAGGGGGTCGCCAGCGGCCCCATAAGCCTTGGCTCGGTACGCCCGCTCGCCGGAAGAAGCCATGGCAAGCAGGCCCGGAACCTGGCATGCAGCCCCCATCGACCTGGCATGTACCGGCACGTCACCGGCAGCACCGCGTCCGCGCCGCAGAGGGCGCAACCGCCAATCTCCCGCCGATTTGCCCCGCACCATGTACAGGAGGTACCGCTAGGATTTACGGGCAAACTTCCTTGACAATCCGGTCTGCCGCCCGGCCATGCATGCAGCCGACCGTCGCCTACAGCGCAATCGCTTTGGGAGCTTTGGATTGTACGGCAACCCCGTGAGGGGCGACCCTCGAAATCCTTTTCCGGACCGAGGGCCGTGGCGAGAAACATGGTACCGATCCCCTGCCCCCGATGCCAGTCCGGCATGATCCCAGCGGCGGCGGACACCCTCCAATGCCTGGCGTGCGGCTACCGAGCGGCAATGGCCCTTCAACCGCTGCCCAACGAGGGGTACATGCCGGTCGAAAGCCGCAACGACGAGAACCAGCGTCGGTGCCTCCGCTTTTCCGCTAGATGCCGATATCTAAAGAGCGCCGCCTTCCTGTTGATGTGAACCCCCGGAAGGCAGGTGAACCCCCGGTGACCGCAAGCCCCACCGGAAGGGGCATTGGGCTGTCGGCCGGCGTCTTAGAAGCAGGCCTCGACCACGCTCCCGATGGAATGCTGCTCATCAATGCCAAGCGGGAAATCGTCTTTGCCAACCGCCGCGCTGTCGATTGGGCCACAGGGCGTGGTGCGGTTATCGACGGCAGCACCTAGGAATTGCCCGGAGACGACCGCCTGCCCTGCAATAGTTGCGTCGGCGGCCTGGATGGTCCCGGCGCTTTCCGCTCCGCCCGGTAGGGCAAGGAGAAGAAGGATGAGTAGGCCAACAGACAGCATCTCCTGCTGCATGCCCCGTCCTAGGGGCGGGCTCGATTTCTCATTTGCTAGTTGCCGATAATCAGGCACTCGGGATGGAAATAGTAGTCCGGAGGGTCAAGAGAATAGGCGAACCACGTGCAGTATGGGGGCAAAGGGGGATGATCTGACGGGGGCACAGGCTCATCCGCCACGACCATCGGGGCGGCCAATATCAATAGGCATCCAACGAGAGCATACGCTAGTGTTTTCATGCATTTCACCGGCTGCCCGAAGCAGCCGGCTGACCCGAAGCGGGCGCGCTATTTTGCGCGATTTCGCGGCAACGCGCTGGCCAAGCAAACGCTTGTTTGAGCGGCTTTTCGGACCACGTCAACGTTCCATTGCCTGCGGTTCTTCATGACATCGGGTCGACGGCCCGCCGCGACGCCGCCGAAGGCAATTTGGCCGTGTAGGCGGCCGCCTTGCCTGGTGAGGCCGCGGGCGGCTAATGGCGGACTTAATTGGCGCGGCGGCCTCGGCGCCGAAAACCAATGACTGTCCGACAGTATGTTTCGTCTACCATGGTTCCATGGAGCGCGGCTCCGTTGTCCGCCGGAACTCTTTTCGCCTTCGCCCAGGATGCTCGCGCTGGTCCTACCATGACCATCGCCCGCACCCTCGTCTTGACTGGCTTGCTGATTCTGACCGCCGCTACGCTGGCACCGATGGCCAGCGCCCAGCCGGACAACGTGTACGTGTGCGCCTACGGCGTCAACGGCGGCTGCGAACCCGGCCACATCGCCGAGGTCCACGTCAAGGGCCACGTCGTTTACGTCCCGGACCCGTGCTACACGACCGCCTGCTGAAGATGGGTGCCATCGGGTGGACAGCAGTCCTAAAGTAGTTGATTCGCTAATAAGCTAATTGATGAATCAACCCGGCGGGGGCGCCTCCCGAGACGAAATCATCGCCATCCTGCTGGTTGCGGCAGCGGCAGGCGGCCTAGGATATGCCTTAGGCCGGGCCTCGGCAAGGGCTAACCCAGCACAAGCTGGCTTGCCTCCGCATGCCCTACTTGCCCCCACACCGCTCAAGCAGATTGCCGCCGAAGCTGGGATGCAGCCGCCAACCGCGTTGGCCCACCTGCGCAAGCTGCAGGACCAAGGCAAGCTCCAACGCATCCAAACCTCCGAGGGACCGCGATACGCCGTCCTTCCGTACGTCAGCTGCGAGTGGACCGATCCGGACCACGGAATCCAGACCGCCTGGCAAAGCACGCACTCCGTGGACTGGCGGTTCCCCCTCGTGTCGCGTGTCCCGGACGCCTCGGCTCAAGACTTCCTCTACGAATGGCTTGACCGTGCCCAGGCGCGCGGCCTCCTGCCACCGGCCCGCTCCAGGTTTGAGGCCCAATCCCCCAAGCCGCATCTTCTCCAAGCCGTGGTCTACGGGTCCTGCGCTCGCGGCCCCGCCCCTTCGAAGTCGGACGTCGACATCCTGCTGTACGGAGACATCCCAAAGACGCAGGTCGAGAAACTCAAGGACCTCGGCCACGAGATTGCCCTAAAGGGCGGAAGACCCCCCGACATCCGCTCGATTGACGCGGCCGGCTGGTCCAAAGCAACGCCCGCCTTCCGGGAATCCATTCAGCGAGAAGGCCGAACCGTGTACTCGAACGAATTCGGCGGCCTTTTCCTGGAACGGCCCCTCGGCGCCCAACATGCCTGAGAGTGCACTCCTGCAGCTCGCGGAGAGCTATCTCCGAACGGCCCGGGCGGCGCTCGAGGCAGGCGATATTGCGCCGGCCTACGAGACCGCGCGCACCGCCTGCGAACTGGCCGCCAAGGCAATCCTCGACCAGCGCGGGATTCCCACGAGCGGCAAGGAACACAACGTGGCTCCTCAGCTTGTGCAGGCTGGAGCATGGCCCGGCGGCGATCCGGGCAAGCGACTCTCCAAGTTCCTCAACGACTACACGCGGGGCGTCTACGGCGTTGGCGAGACCATTGCTCGGAAAGAAGCCGAACGCGGCGTCGCCCTCGCAGAACAGATGATCAAGAAGGCCAAGGGTCATGGCTAGGCCGTGGCCAGGGAAAACAATGCTCGGCGCGAACCGAACTACAGGGTTCGCGACTCGACCAGCCGTGCCATGCAGATTCCCAGTTCGACGCGCGCTTTCTCCTCTCCTGCCACCCCGGAGGGCTGCTAACAATCGATGCGGAACTCGCGCAAACGAGACGGCCTGGCCTGAGCGCCTTGAGTGGACCCTCCGGTTTGGGAATCCGCCGCCGATGGCGCAACCGCCATTCTCCCGCCGATTTGCCCCGCACCATGTACTGGAGACACCCCTACCGTTTACGGGCAAACTTCCTTGACAATCCGGTATCTCCCGCTCAAGCATCGCCGGCGCGAAGCGCTCGGCGGCTGCAGCCGGGGAATACCGGTTCGCCGAGGCGCCAGGCAAAGCAGCGCCGATGGTAACCCTGCGGTTCTGCTTGCGGGGCCGCCGCGCCGAATCCGGTCTCTCCCGCTCTCTGGCATTGGCGCGTGCGACGTATCCGCCCATATCCTGATATCCCGCTTCATCTCAGGCCGATTCCATGCGCTTGTATGCCTGGGCCGTCGCCGCCCTGTCGCTTGCTTCCTTGCTGGCGGGTTGTTCCGGTTCCGAGGCGCCGTCGTCGACGTCGACGCCGCCGCCCGTGGCCCACTTCCCGGATTCGCCGGCAACGACGTTCTACCACTTCGCTGGCGCCGTGCCCGCCGATGCTCGCGTCCTTGGCGGCAACAATTCGGCCTTCCTCGCTGCAGGCAATTACTCGTACATCGGCACGACGACGTATGAGCCGTCCATTGGCGCCACGAAGTCGGGCGCGCTCTTCATGACGAGCCTGAAGCGCGACATCAACCCGCCCAACCTGCCCGACCAAGGCACGCACATCATCCGCGGCCTCGATTCGGGGCACAACTGGACGGACACCGGCCCCTTCATCCCGACGACGAAGACGACGCTCACCGTCAACAGCAACGACCCGTACATGTACGTCGATCCGTGGACGAGCCGTGTCATCGACTTCGACATGTGCGGCACCCTCTCGGCGTTCTGCATGTCGTACTCCGACGATGACGGCGCGACGTGGACGCCGCGCAGCATCGTGACCGGCGAATCCACGGCGCTCGACCACCAGAGCATCGCGGCGGCCCCGGCGGGCGAAGGCGTCACGACCGTCGGTTACCCGAACGTGCTCGTGTTCTGCGTGAACCGCGGTCTTAGCACCGTGGGGCCGTACTGTAGCACGAGCCGCGACGGCGGCATCAACTGGTCGCCACTCATTCCCGGCTCTCCCGCCGGCAAGGCGCAGTGCAGCGGTCTGTCCGGCCACGTGCACGGCTCCATCGACGGCCGCTTCTACCGCGGCAATCCGTCCTGCACCGGCCCTGCGGTCTACCGCAGCGATGACGGTGGCCTCACGTGGAGCGAGCACACCATCAACACGACGAGCGGCTCGCTTCTGCATGACATCGAGGTCGGCATCGACGCCAAGGGCAACGTGTACGCCGGCTGGATCGCCGACGACGGCCTGCCCTACCTCGCCCTGAGCCGCGACCACGGCGACACGTGGCCCATCCAGATGATGGTCGCCCCGCCCGGCGTCACCGCCACCGGCTTCCCCGCCGTCGCAGCCGGCGCCGACGGCCGCGTCGTCATGGCCTACATCGGCACCACCCTCGAGAAGGGCTACGACGGCTCGCAGACGAAGGCCACGTGGAACGGCTACCTCAGCGTCCTCACCGACGCCTTCGCCGAGAACCCGCTCATCACGACCGTCACGGTCAACGACCCCGCCACGGACCCGCTCTCGACGGGCGCTTGCGGCAACGTGCGCTGTGGCGGTTTTGGCGACTTCATCGATGTCACCATCGACCCCTCGGGCCGCCCGTGGGCCGCCATGGCCAACAACGAGCACGGCGACTCTGGTCTCGCGGTCACCATGGTGGATGGCCCAGCCCTGCTGGGCGACTTGAAGCCGCTGCCGCACCTGACCCTCCGGGGCCCGGCGACCCTCCCGTAAATCGAGGCGACGACCAGAAAGGTCATGGGGGGCCCCCCCTCGTGGGCGGCATGGCCCTGAAAGCCCTGCTGGCGGCCCTCGCCGTCGTCGTCATGATTGTCCCTGTTGCCCACGCCTCGGCTGGCGCTGGTCGCGTGAACAGCAGTTCCTTCGGCCTTCCGGGCGCCCCGCGCTTCGATGCCTACGCCCTGCCGGACAGTTCCCTCAACGCCGACAACGCGGGCGAGCCCACCATCGGCATCCCCTGGAACACGAACTCCCTCTTCTTCCAGGCGTTCACGGCGACGCATCGGGCGGTCTTCTCCAACGAGACGGACGCCAACGGTGCTCCCAAGGTCACCTGGACCGACGTCACCCCGGCCTTCAGCCGCATCAACGTCGACCCGATGCTGTACGCGGACCATGTCACGAACCGCGTCTTCCAGGGCGGCCTCGACGGTCCGTGTAGCGTCATGGGCCTTTCCGACGACGACGGGAAGACCTGGCTGCCTTCGCACAACATGTGCAACGGCGCCCAACTCGACCACCAATCCATCGGGTCCGGCCCATGGCCAAAGGAGGACGTCCTGTCGCGTTCCACCGTGTACCCGCGCGCGACCTACTACTGTTCGCAGCTCGGCACGGACGCCTGCGCCACCAGCCCCAACGGCGGCATGGACTGGCTCCCGCCTGCGCAGGTCACGGGCTCCTGCGGCAGCCTGCACGGCCACATCAAGGTCAGCGAGGCGGACGGCTTTGCCATCCTCCCCAACGGTAACTGCGGCGGCAAGGTCGGCTTCGGCTTCACCAACAACGGCGGCATCACCTGGGACTCGCGCACCATGCCGGACAGCAAGTCGGGCGACGGCTTCGACCCGTCGGCCGCGTTCTCGACGGGTGGCTGGCTATACCTCGCGCAGGCCAACATCGACGGCCTGCACGTGGCCTTGTCGAAGGATGACGGGGCATCGTGGCAGACCATCGGCAACCTGACCGCGGATGCGACGCCGGGCACCTGGCTCGACCTCAGCGGTGTCTTCAAGGACCCGAAGACCGGGAACCCGATCAAGTACGGCAGCTTCCCCGACGTCGTCGCCGGCGACAACACCCGCGTCGCCATCAGTTTCCTCGGCACCACGAACCCGGATGGCAAGCACCCGTTCGACGACTGCAGCAAGGCGTCCGACGAGAACATCTGGCACTACTACCTCGCCGAATCCTTCGACGCGGGATCGACGTGGAGCATCACGCGCCTGTCGGAAGACCCCGTGCAGATCGGCGCCATCTGGAACGGCGGCGGCGGCGATGCATGCCGCAACCTCTTGGACTTCGCCGACATGCAGATGGATTCCTACGGACGGCTGGCCATCGGCTTCGCGGACGGCTGCCTCGACTCGTGCGCCAAGAAGTACCACGAATGGGTCGCCGGAACTGGCAGCCCACCCGTCGGCTCCGACTCGCGCCACGCCTGGGGCACGGTGCTGCGGCAGACGACGGGTCTCAGCCTGTTTGCCATGTACGACAAGCCGGTGCCCGTCGTCGTCGGGACGCCGCCGCCCATGACCACGGAGCCGCAGGCAACGCCCGGCATCGAGGCGCCCCTCGCGATGCTAGCCGTCGCCGCCTTGGCCGTGGCCGTGCGGCGCCGGGCTTAACCCGACCGCATGAACATCTCGTTCACGGTCTGCCCGTCATGCACGGTGACGGTCTTGTCGAATGGCACTTCGTTGGGCGGAGCGAAGTGGAGGACGTAATCGCCGGCGGGCAGGCTATCGAACAGGAAATTGCCAAAGTCGTCCGTCGTCGCACCCAATCCGAGCGGTTGCAGGAAGATGGGGATGTGCGCATACGGTTGGCCGGCGTCACTCATGGCGTTGCCGACGATCTTGGCGGTGTGAGCGGGCGTTGCCGCCGAACACCCTGCGAGGAGGGCGGCTGCGAGCACGGCCACGAGTACCTGACGCACGCCTTGCCATCGGCTGGACGGGCGCAAAGCCGTTTCGGTGCCGGTGGCTCCGTGTCTAAAGTCCCTCCCGGTCTGACTTCTGTTTCAAGCAGTTGAGGTCAATCCCGTTGGCGAAGGCGTGGTAGATCAGGACGGTTAGGTTGTAGGCCAAGACCTTGCAGAGCAGTTCGTTTTCTTGGGCGACGCGGTTCTTTGACCGGAGGAAGTCGCCGACTGCCTAGTAAGATGGCCACGGTAGAGCTATGCCTAGCTCTGACAAGTCGCTGCGTGTTCACGACGCAGCGGCCGGCCCTTCGCAACCCCTATCGACCTAGCGGAGCGGAGGCCGCATTCAGCCTTGGAGTTTTCCTCACAGAAATCCAGGGATTTTTCGGGATTGGGCCCGGTGTAGCCAGTGCTGCTAAGACAACAGGAACCCTTCCGTTTTGGGCTAATTGCCCAGGAAACCAAGATGAAGACCATATTTGCCGTAGGAGTCGTGCTGTTGATGGGGCTTACAGTTGCCCCTCTAGGGAAGGCGGATCCAGACCCATGCCAAGCCATTGGCCAGCAATGCGACCAGCTTCCGACCAACCTGTGTCCTGGAGTTGGCAACTACCCGTCCTGCGCATTCGGCCTCGCATGCGCCCACGGCGTGGACGGCTGCCTGCCCCATGTGCCGCCCATTCCAACCTATAAGACCGGCGACGTATCCACAAGCGCCGGGACAAGGCAGTGGTGCTCGGGGCCCGACGCAACGCACAACGACGTCTGGTGCCACAAGGCTTTCCCCAAGCATGACATCGTGGAATACGGCATGTACTACTCCGCCAATACATGGGGCACCAACCATGCGAGCTACACCGACCAGTACACCGGCGATTGGTGGTACCTCCAATTCAAGGGCAACGGCATCGTTGACGAAACGTGCAGCGAATCCGGAGGCGACGGCGAATGGGTGGCCAGCGACGTCTTCGGAGGCCTCAGCGAAGACACCTCCGCACCCAACTGCGACCGTCTTCCATGGGGCGCCTGGGGAGCCTACGTGGAATACGCCTAGGACATGACTCAAGCACGACTTGCCGGGGCGCTTGCGGTCATGGTCTTGCTGAGTGCATGCGCAGGACTCGATGACGGCACAACGACGACCAAGCATTCGTCCCCGCCAAACCCCTTCCTCTCTCTTCCCAATCACTACATGGCCACAGGACTCCCCAACGACACGTACCTAGCGATAGGTTTCGAGATTTCCTCGAAGTCAATGTTCCTGGCTACCTTCCATTACAATGCGACCTGGAAGAACGCCGGTGCATCATGGGAAATGGAGGAAGTCATGCGCCTCGACGGCGGCCACCTCATCGTCGACCCCTACCAAGGCGGCGGCGCCAACATCCTCTGCGTCAGACCAAGTGCGCCATGCGAAACCCAAGACCTGAATGCGTCTGGGCCAGCGGATTATGGCGGCACGCTTGAACCAGGCCGCTACGTCGCTCAAGTCGCCGCCTTCAGCGCAACCCGCGCGGCCCTTGCCATTGATGTGGCCTTGCGCACAAATGCTACGGTCCTCTGGATTCAACATGGAAAGGCAGAATTGGTTCGGCCGAGTCTCCGGTCCACGGACCACTACGTCGCAGAAGTCATGGCCAACGAACCATTCTATGCCAGGGTTTCTTCATCAGACCGCGGCTTTGGCGTAAGACAATGGAATATCACGCAGGACTTCAGCCTCGCAGCCAACTTTACACCGCAAATGGCGGGACCCCACTCGAACATTCGGTGGCATGACGCTGTGTCTGGTACGGACTCCTATTGGGCAGGATTCGTCGGACCTGCAGGGTTCTGGCAATTCCAATGCGTCCAAGACCCATCCTACCAACCCGTCGCATGTCTCGTTGGCATCGTTTCGTCGCCCAGATTCGCGAACCAAGCCGGCGAAATCTCGTAGGGTCAACCTCCGACTTTTGTTCCAAACTGGCTCCCTGGCCGACGTTAGACACGGAGCCGGTGCCGGTCATGCCGGGCGCAACGGAGCCGATTGGCTCACTCGTCGTCGCCGTCGGGCTTTGCGCCTTCTTCCTCGGACTGGGGGGGCGCCGACGCTTGGGCAGCTGCGGCTGCGTCGTCCTTGGCCTTTTTCTCGGCGTCGGAGGCACTGGAGCCGAATTCGGCGCGCAGCTTCACCATGGCGTCCTCGTCCTCGAACTTCTTCAGGAAGTCGGGTTCGACGGCCTCCGTGACGTAGACGGACTTGCCGGCGCGGAAGATGAAGTTGCAAGCATCGGAGGCGCGCTTGACGTCCACTTGCAGCAGGATGGGGTCGGGGTTGTGCACGCGGCCGGCGGAGTACGCCTTGTCCGGTGTCGCCGACAAGTGGATCATGTTGCGGTCCGACGGGCGCAATCCCGTCTCGAGGACCAGGTCCAACTCTTCCTCGGAGACGGGGAAGTAGAGCGTGTCGACATTTGCCTCGGGCAGGTCGTCCAGGTTGACGTTGACCGAGTGCGCGTACGTGGCGCGAATCATGCCGCCATCGATTTGGTAGCGGCCTTTCTCGTCGGTCTCGACGAGGGCCTGGATGTGCTCGGGGCGCAGCCAGCGGGCGTAGTTCGGGCGGCTCGCGCGAATGGAATTGACGAACTCGTTGAGGTCGACCCAGCCACGGCCATCCATCGTGAGGCCGAAGCGCTCCGGGAAGTGACGCAGGATGCCGGCCATCATGCGGCCGATGCGGTCGATCTCGAAGTCCTTCATCACGAAGCGACCGGGCGTGTCGCAAAGTGGGCAGTTCTCTCCGCGGTAGAATCCATGTGTTCGGCATTGTGCGAGCATGGCAAGGGGAGAGAGGGAATCGAACCCCCGTAAACGAGATCTGCAGTCTCGCCCATAGCCGCTT
This sequence comes from bacterium, assembly GCA_040390065.1. Taxonomy (GTDB): domain Archaea; phylum Thermoplasmatota; class E2; order JACPAO01; family JAHFTW01; genus JAHFTW01. The sequence goes on from JAZJZE010000004.1 coordinate 124,215, forward strand.
TGGTATCTCCCCGGACGCAACCGGTGCGGGGGCGCGGCCGGCGCCGGCCCTTCCTACGCGCGCGACGGAAAGGGGGTTATATGAAGCGATTGGGAGCGCAAACGCCGCGCTCGCCTATCGCCGGAGCCGGTCGGCCCGTGCATCAATGGCAATTCGATGACATGGGAGGCCCGATGGGCAATGCGTTGGGGTCCGTTAGGGACTCGTACATCGCTTGCGTATTGCGCACGGCAATCGTAATGTTGCCGTCCCGGAAGGAAATGGTCTCAGACCCGACTAGGGGGCGGATGCTCCCGTCCCGTTCCTTCATCATGGGATGGAAGAAGAGACGCCCTTCGGCATCCGCTGTCATGACAGTATACCAAGGCAATGACGAGCCGCGAACATCTTGCAGGCGAGTCTCTGGCGGGGCCTCAAGGGGTTTCGTGGCCTTGAGGTCAAATGCATAGAGAAAGAGGTCGAAGGTGACTCCCTTGCCCTTCCACGGAATCTCAATGAAGAATGAATCAGGTACCTGCAGCGTCAGGGAGAGGGATTCACCGTTCGGCCCGCTGAGATTCATGGTACCTACGTGGGCGTCCGCATGCACGTTTGAGGAAAACAGCACTCCAAGGTCGCGGGTGCTCGATTCGAACAGGCGGCTGCTACCTCTTGCGTGGTCCGCCTGCTGGACGCAGGTCCATCCTGCTGGGGGTTCGGTCGCGGTAGCGGCGAACTGGCGCCAGGAAGTGCAGCTCGCCGACAAGTTGTACATTTGGACTGGGCAAGTGCGGTAGGCAGTGGAATCCGGCGGGCGACCCGGCCCTGAGGGCCCCCCGCATCCAGCCAGAACGACGGGAATTGCAAGCAAGGCGGCGAGGTAGCGCATGTCCCCAGCTAGACAAGGTCAATGTCGATGGCCTTGTACTCGTAGGCGATGATGCCGGCCGCGGACGTAAATACTCCGGACGCGGGTGCTGTCAGGGCCAGTGTCGAGGTCGTGTCGCCGCTCGAGTCCGTTCCCGTCACCGTGATCGTCGGGCCGGGCGAATCGTAGGTGGCCGTCGATTTGGAGCGATCCATGCCGCTGGAAAGACCGGGGCCGGACAAGAGGATTGACCGCAGGTGGAGCTTCGTGGGAATCGTGGGGATGTTGGTCCCGCCTCCGCCCACGGCAAAGAACTGTCCACAGGCGGATGTTTCCAGCGCGTCGCTCTGCCAGGCTTCGACGCCATACGCTAGGTTCGCCTGGAAGTAGGAAGCCGCAGGCGGGCTCACCAGTGCAGCGTTGGGCGTTGGGGCCCAACCGAATCGGACGCCACCGGTCGCGCTCACGAGGGACCAGGCCCGAAACGTGCCCGTCGAGTCGACCGTTGTCGTCCGGACCGTGAACAGGGAGAGGTGGGCCGAGCCGTCAGGGCACATGATTCCAGAACCCAGAGACTGGATGACTTGGTTTGCAAGCCATGCGTTCAGGCCGCCGCCCCCAACGTGGATGTGCAGCGGCGCATTCCAAGTGGTGGCCGTAATCGACGTGTGCGTACCATCCGTGTAACTGTTCGACATGGACGAGCCATAGGTCCGCGTTTCGGAATGGTCGACTTCGCTACCCGAACCCACCGCAAGAACGGAGAACTTCACGCTAATGGTGTTGGTAGTGGATGTTTCCGTGTGCTGTTCCATGGTTGCGGTGTGCGACGAATCCGTCGTGATAGTCGAGGTCGACATGTCGATGTGGAAAGCGTAGGTCAACACCGCCGGGTAGTTGGACGTCCACCGGACATGGCTGTCGTAGGCCGCGGCCGTGCACGCCGGCATCGAATTGATGTTATCCTCCATCATGTGCGGGCTGGCAAAGTGTTCGACGAAATCATCGTCAAACCAGCTATGGGCGATTTCGAAGTTCTGCAGGAGGGTCGTGGATGAAGCCTCATTGTCGTCCCAGGACAAGTAGAGCATGATGTTCTTGTTGGCAAGCACGTCAGCGTAGCTCTGGCGCTCCTGGTACACCGCAAAGCTGTGCGTCGATCCGACATGGTCAACGAGGTCCAGGACTCGGCCGTCCGTGCAGACAACAGATGGGGCTGCGGCCGGCAGGCCCGCGTGGACTTGGGGCAGGGCAGCCGAAAGCGCGAGGATCGAGAGAAGGGCGAGCGACCCCGCTGAGGAAATCCGGCGGGGGGCGAGTCTTCGAATTGCGGAACAGCCTGGCATGGAAACCAAATTTGGGACACGAAGCCCTATGTTAACAGTTTTCCTCATTCCCAGTTTTCCAGCCATCGACATTACCAGGAAGGCGCTGCCCTGGTCATGCCGAAGAAGGGGCCAATCGGACCGAAGCCGCGCTCAATCGACGGCCTGTTTCGGGTGGTACTGCCGAAAGATGTCCGCGAGGCGCTACATGTTGATCGCGGCGACTATGTGGTCTTCAAGGTCGAAGGGAATGTCGTTCGAATTGCGCCCGTGGTTTGGAAGGAACGTGTCTAGAGGCCAAGCTGCGCCGTGTCACTTCACTTCCTCGACCCGCCCCGTGTCGTTGTCGTACAGCAACCCGACCACTTCCAAGTCGGGCATCAGCGGGTGCTGCCTGAGGAGGCTCATGCTACGGCGCACGTTGTCCGCCGGGTCGGCAAAGCCGCCGAGCCAGCGCTGGAAGTCAGGGCGCATGGCCTCCTGAAGCGGAACCTGCGTAGTCTTCGCGATGCTGCGGGCGATGCGGAACTCGCCGCGCCCGACGAGGGTCATGCCGCATTTGGTGTGGCCGAGGATGGCGACCCGCCGGACGCCGAGGAGGTGGACGGCGATGACGAGGCTGCGAAGTGTCCCGTCGTCGAGGAGGTTGCCCGCGTTGCGGATGACCTTCGCGTCACCGTTCTTGAGGCCGAGGACCTTCTCCACGTTGTGCCGTGTGTCCATGCAGGCGACGACCGCCAGGCCCAAGGCGGGCGGTGTGGCAAGGTCGCGGTCCTGCGGGTCCCATTCGCTCTTGCGGTAGCGCTTGTTGCCGTCCAGGAGTTTGCGCAGGATGGCGGGCTTGGCCATTGCCCGCGGCAGGTGCGGGCTGATGAAAAGCTGTGGGGCGGCGATTAACGGCTCAACGGGTCCATGCCGATGGCGATTTCCGTGTACTCGTCAGCCTTGATGACGACGTCCTGCGGGTAGCCTTCGTAGCCGGACTTGCCGACCTGGATGTGGTACGTTCCTGGGGCCATGTCGCGCTGCACGAACTTGCCCCGCTCATCCGAGGTGAGGAAGTACGTTCCCGGGCTCACGATGACGTTGGCGTCGCCGAGGGGCGTCTGGTGGCCGTCGTTGGCGTAGACGTTGCCCAGCAGGCCGCCCTTCCCGCTTGCCAAGGGGACTGCGCCGGGGTCGCGGGGCGGATTGGAGCTGCAGCCGCCGAGAGCCAAAGCCAGGAACGCCAAGGCAAGCATGAACGCGATGCCGCGCATGCCGGCCGATTCCGTCGGTGGGTCTTGGGCCTTTTGATTATCCGGCCGGCTTCAGGAGGGCGTAGGTCTCGATCGGTGAGGCCGGCGGCCCGATGAAGATGCTCTGCACAATCTTGGCCTTGACGCCGAGGGCCACGCCGACGCCGTTGCAGCCGCCGTCGCCGACGCAGATGGGGTGGCCGGTCGCGGTGCCGATGTCGCGCGTTGCGCCGTGCAGTTCGTTGTAGAGTTGCGCGTGCGGGAACACGGTCGTCTCGTACGGCTTGGAGAGGTCGAACTTGATGTTGCGGCCAGCCGTCTCGCCTGTCCGGTTGTCGACCATCTTGGGCTGCAACTGCAAGCGCTGGTACACGGCGTCGACGACGTTGCCTTCCGCGAAGTACGTGTCATACTGGCCATCCGTCGTGCGGCCGATGACGAGGCCGTAGTTCCCCTTGTTGCTGAACAGGAACTCGGAGACCACGTACGTCACGTTCTTGGCATCCACGTGCAAGTCCGTGGAAAACCCGTCACGGGCCGAGTCGCCTGTCGTGTCGCCGGTACAACTGGGCTTCTCCACGATGGCGGAGTAGATGACGGCCTCGACGGCGCAGTCGATGAAGACCGAGTACTGGCTGGTGATGATGGCGCCGTCCTGGCTGAAGATCCGCCGCGCGGGGGCCTCCACTTCGGCGTATTGGCCGGCCATGACGTCGACGTTCTTGGGCGCGGCCTCGTGGTCCTTGGCGTTGACCTGCAGGACGTAGGCGCCCGGCTGGAGGTCAGAGAAGAGGAACTGGCCGAGGGTGTCGGTCGTGTCCGTGAGCCCGCTGGGCGTGAGAAGCACGAGGGCGCCCTCGATGGGGCGGTAGCGGTCATCGATGACGATGCCCTTGATGGCCCCCTTGTCGCCCAGGGGCGGGAGGCCGCCATCGTTGCTTGCGGCAGGGGATCCCTTCGAGCCGCAGCCGGCAAGGAGTGTGGCCACCAGGAGGGCAACCAGGAAAACGCTCTTGTTCATCCAAGGGCTTGGTCGCGCTTCTCCCATATGAATGTTGTAGACATCTTACCGAAGTTGCAGTCCACAGATGCCTTCCAGTTCGTCATCCATCGGGAGCCCCACAGATTGACCAAGGCCGCATAACTCCATCGGCGAAATCCGGGGCCGGTCGGGGTGCATCATGACGATGCGAATCCCTTGCGCCATGGGGGCGGCAGGCTTCTGCGCAGTCCGTGGTTCGGGAGCAATCCAAACCGCGCCGCGCTAGCAGCTTTCGGCCAGGACGCAATAATGGGCGATGTCGACGCTCGGGGGGCCGATGAAGGCGCTCTGCACGAACTTCGCCTTGACGCCGGCCTGGGCGCCAAGTCCGCGCGACTCGAAGCAGCCGGTGTGCAGCGGGTCCGCGCTGCATTCGGTATCCAGCACCTGCTGGCTTTCCGACTTGAAGCTGCCTTGCGGGAACAACGCCGTCTGCATCTTTTCCTTGTTCAGCCACTTCGCATTGCGGTTCTCCGTGTCGTCGAGGGACACGTTGCCGTACTTCATGGTGAGCTTGAGGTAGTCGCCGTCGATGGTGAACTTGCTGGCAAAGTACGGATCGCCGCCGCCGGAGTCGCGCACCACGACCTTGAGTGCGCCGTTCGTGGAGCTCGCCTTGTGGTTGGCCAGCATCTCGGTGACGAGGTACGTGATGTTCTTGCCGTAGGGGCGGTAGTCGACGTCGAAGCCAAAACGGTGCGTGTCCCCAGAACTGTCGGGGACGCAGCCCGGATTTGCGGTGGCCGCGGGTGTGGCGACCGCGCAGTCGACGAACACGGAGTACTCCGTCGTGATGACGGCGCCCAGGTCGCTGAAGATGCGGCGCGCCGGAGCCTCGACCTCCGTGTATTGGCCGGCGACGACGTCGATGTTCTTGGGCGCCGCCTCGTGGTCCTTGGACTGGACCTGCAGGACGTAGGCGCCGGGCTTGAGGTCGGTGAAGAGGAACACGCCTTCGATGTCCGACGTCGTCGTGAGGCCGACGGGGGTGAGAAGCAGGAGGGCGTCTGGGATGGGGCGGTACCGGTCGTCAATCAGGAGGCCCTTGATGGCGCCCTTGTCGGCGGCCACGGCAGGCAACGTGCTCTCTTGCGTCGAGACGGTGCTGCCCTTGCCGCCGCAGCCAGCCAGCACGGTCGCGACCAGGAGCGCCACGAGGAGGATACTCTTGCCCATCGAGGTGAACCGGGTGTTCATCCCATAAGAACTTATTGGCCTTAGCACGCGTCGGCCAGGACGCAGTACTTGGCCACATCGTCATGGGGCGGCCCGATGAAGAGGGTCTGGACGAACTTGGCCTTGACGCCGAACTGGGGGCCGAGGCCACGCGACTCGTAACAGAATTGCCCCGTCGGGTCGACGCTGCACTCGGCGTCCATGGCCTGCTGGCTCTCCGACTTGAAGCCGCCTTGCGGGAACAATGCGGTCTGGATCTTGTCCTTGTTCAGCCACTTCGCGTTGCGGCTCTCCGTGTCGTCAAGCGACACGTTGCCGTACTTGAGGGTCAGGCGCAGGTAGTCGGAATCCACGGTGAACTTGCTGGCATAGTACGGGTTCGCAGTCTCGGAGTTGCGGATGACGACCTTGTAGGCTCCGTTCGAGCCGCTGGCCTTGTGGTTGGCCTTCATCTCGGCGACGAGGTACGTGACGTTCTTGCCGTAGGCGCGGTAGTCGGAGTCGAAGCCGAAGCGCGTCGAATCGCCGGACTGGTCCAGGAGGCAGTCCTCCCCCGTGTAGGGCACGCCGATCCACGTCGTGGAGACGTAGCTGAACGAGCAGCCGATGAAGATGGAGTACTCCGTGGTCACGATGTACGCGCCCTCCGAGAAGGTCCGCCGCGCCTCGGCCTCCACTTCGGTGTACTGCCCGGCGACGACGTCGATGTTCTTCGGAGCGGCCTCGTGGTCCTTCGACTGCACTTGCAGGACGTAGGTGCCCGGTTGCAGACCGATGAAGGCGAATTGGCCTTCGCCGTCGCTCGAGGCCGTCATTCCGACGGGTGTGAGGAGAAGGAAGGCATCGGCGACGGGACGGTAGCGGTCATCGATGACCACACCGGCGATGGCGCCCTTGTCCGCGGGCAGGGCTTCGCGGCTGGTCACGAGGGAGACCGATTGGCTCTTGCCGCTGCAGCCGGCAAGGAGGGCCACTGCCACCATGAGGATGACCAGGACAGCGCGCGGGCTCATCGCCTCGACCGAGCCGTCCTACGATATGAACCTTCTAGGCGAGTCGTCGGGGTTTTCGGGGCTATGCGCAGCCGTCGGGCGCGAGGACGCAGTAGTGTTCGACCGGCGTTGCCGGCGCGCCAACGAAGAGGGATTGCACCATCTTGGCCTTGATGCCGAAGGCTGCGCCGACGCCGGTGGCCGTGCGACAAGTCTGTGGAACGCTCGGCTGGCACACCGTGTCGAAGGCTTGCTGGAAGTCCTGCTGATGGTCCCCTTCCAGGAACAGGATGGTGGCAAACGGTTTCGTGCCATTGAAGGGGACGTTGTTGCGCTGCTGGTTGTCCACCATGTTGAGGATGCCTCGCAGGTTCGTGATCTTCTTGTAGACGCCCGACTGGATGGGGCCGACGGCGTAGCGTTCGCCCCCGCCGCTGGAGCCATCGTCCTCGCGCACCTGGAACTCGTAGCTGTTCGGCTGGTTCACGAGGACCTCGGAGACCATGACCGTCCAGTTGAGGGTCTTGTTGAAGGCCTTCGTCGTGAAGCCGCCGCGGAAGCTGTCACCGGAAAGGTCCAGGACGCAGTTGAAGATGACCCCGTTTGCAACAAAGTTCGCGGCGCAGGGGATGAACGCCGAGAACTGCGTCGTGATGACGGCGCCAGCGTCCGAGAAGATGCGCCGCGCTTCGGCCTCGACTTCCGTGTACTGGCCCGCCTGAACGTCGACGTTCTTCGGCGCTGCCTCGTGGTCTTTGGCTTGGACGAGGACCACGTAGGCTCCTGGGGCCAGGTCCGTGAATGCGAAGAGGCCTTCGGCGTCGGTCGTCGAGGTGAGGCCGACTGGCGTCAAGAGAACCGTTGCCTCGGGGACGGGGCGGTAGCGGTCATCGATCACGATGCCCTTCACGGCCCCCCTGTCGGCAGGCAGCGCGGGTCGCGCGGCGCTGGCGGCGGGCGCCGAGCTCTTTGCCCCACAGCCAGCCAGCGTCAACGCGGCGAACATGCATGCAAGAAGAATCGACGCGCTGCGCATCTTGCCCACGCATTGTCATCGAGGCCGGCTCGTATGAACGACTTGCGGGCGCGGCAACGATGGTTGCGGAAACCGGCGGCTACTTCGAACCGAGCACGTTGTACGTCGCGATGTCGACCGACGGGTCCGGCGCCCCCAGGAAGGCCGTCATGACGATCTTGGCCTTGACACCGAACTTGGCGCCGGCGCCATAGTAGTCGCGGCAGAACCACGGCTTGCCGCTTAAGGGGTCAGGCTCGGGGGGCAGGGTGCATCCGACCGGGCGAGCCACAGGGGTGATCTCCGAGCCGCCCGTGCCGTAGTAGAAGAGCAATCCGTCGAGGACGACCTTGTTCGTCCAATTCACGGAGTGCGCCGTGTGCATGTAGTTCCCCGGATTCATCATGATGACTTTGCCATAGTCGCCGCCGGTCGTGTTGGCGTACCCGAACTCGCCGCAGCCAAAGGAGCCGCCGCCGGCACAGCGCACGACGAAGACGTAGTTGTCCGCCTGGTTGATCTTGATCTCGGAGACGAGGTACGTCAGGTTGGCCTTCTGGGAGCGGAAGTCGACGGTGATGCCCGGGCGGAACGTGTCGCCGGAACTGTCGGGCATGCAGTAGTTGTCGTCGGCGGCGTAGAACACCGCCGACTGCATGCAAGGCGAGAACACCGAGTACGCCGTCGTGATGGTGAAGCCGCCGCTGCTGAAGGTGCGCCGGGCCTCCACTTCGACCTCGGCGTACTGACCGACGTGCACGTCGACGTTCTTGGGCGCCGCCTCGTGGTCTTTGGCGTTGGCCTGCAGGATGTAGGCGCCGGGGTCGACGTTGGTGAACTGGAACTGGCCTTCCGCGTCGGAGGTGGCGGTCAGCCCGATGGGTGTCAGCAGGACCAAGGCGTCGGGGACGGGGCGGTACCGGTCGTCAATGACGACCCCCGTGATGGCGCCTTTGTTCGCGTCAATGGGGGGCAGCGTGGAGGTCACGACGCTGGCGCTCGTCTTCGGGCTGCTGCAGCCGGCAAACAGCATGGCGCAGAACAGCAAGGCCACGGCGGCGGCCTGTCCCACGGCAACGGGTTTCGCATTCATCTTGCCCACACCCTAGTGCAGCCCACTGCGGGTTCTTATCCTTTGGGCTCGCGCCGTTTCCTGGAACCCTGCCGTGGCCCCTATCCCAGGGTATGGTAGCCGGCGATGGGCGTCGCGGGTTCGCCGATGAAGAGGCTCTGCACGAAGCGGGCCTTGATGCCGAACTTGGCACCGACGCCGCGCCAGTTGCAAGTGCGCACGGGCGAGCCGGCCCCTCGGTTCAGGTCGTCCACGGTCGGGTTGCAGGTCGTCTTGGAGACTTCCTCGAACGTCGAGCGCTCCTGACCACTGAGGAAGACCAACGTCGCGTACTTCTTCGTGTTGTTCCACGGGTGGTTGTTGTTCTGCAGGTTGTCCACCGTGTTGGCAATGCCGCGCTGGTTGACCATCTTGATGTAGTCGCCGTTGCGCAGCGCGCCCACGGCGTAGCGTTCGCCGCCCGATGGGCTGCCGTTGTCCTCGCGGACTTGGAAGTCGTAGTCGCCGACCTGGTTGAGCTTGGCCTCCGACACGAGGTACGTCGCGTTCTTGCCGTACTGGTGGCTGTCGGTCGTGAAGCCGGGGCGGTACGTGTCGCCCGAGGAGTCGGGGATGCAGCCGATGATGTAGCCGTTGACGACGTAGTCGAAGGCGCACGGGATGAAGACGGAGTATTGCGTCGTGATGATGGCGCCCAAGTCAGAGAAGGTGCGGCGCGCCTCCAGTTCGACCTCCGTGTACTGGCCGGGGGCGACGTCGACGTTCTTCGGGGCTGCCTCGTGGTCCTTGGCGTTGGCGATGAGCACGTACGCCGCCGGAGCAAGATCGGAGAACGCGAATTGCCCTTCCGCATCGCTCGTGGCGATGAGGCCGAGCGGTGTCAGGAGGATGGTTGCGTCGGCGACGGGTCGGTACCGGTCGTCGATGACGAGGCCCGTGATGGCCCCCTTGTCGGCGGCGAGGGCTGGCCGCGTCGCCGTGACCACGACGCTGCTGGTCGCCTTGCCGCCGCAGCCGGCGACGACGGTCGCGACGACGAGCAGGCAAACGGCCACGGCGACGAGGCGCATCGACAGGAGGAGCCAAGGGGCGCAACGTAAGCTTTGCGTCCGCTACTGGTCCGGCGGCCGCATGGGCGCGTACGACGTGATGTCCTGGACGGGCGGTCCGACGAAGAGCGAGTTGAGGAACGTCGCCTTCACCGCCAAGCGCGCACCCGCCCCCCACTCGGTCCCCGCATATCGGCGGAACGTGTCCTGGGCGGACCCGACGTAGAAGACCACGGAGCTCACCGTCTTGCAGTCGTTGCGCCAGGCGTCGTAGCCGTCGCTCTTCGGGTGGTCGGGCGTGGCGTTGCCGCGCTGCAACAGGTAACGGTTGTAGCGGCCGACGAAGGTGCCGCCGTCGTAGTACTTGCCGCAGCCGGAGAGCGGGACGTAGTAGCCGTCCGATTGGCTCGCCAGGAACTCCACGACGAGGTACGTGGCGTTCTTGCCGGCCTTGGTGTAGTCCGCCGTGAAGCCGACCCGGTAGGAGTCGCCAGATTCGTCCACCATGCAGTCCATGATGGCCGTCACCACGACGGCGGACGCTGCGCACGGGATGAAGATCGAGTACTGCGTCGTGATGAGGTCCGACAGGCCGCTGAACGTCCGGCGGGCTTCGAGTTCGACTTCCGTGTAGCGCCCGGTCCCGACGTCGATGTTCTTGGGTGCCGCCTCGTGGTCGGCAGACTGCACGAGTGCGAAGTACGATCCCGGGTCGAGGTCGCCGAACGCGAATTGCCCCTCGGCGTCGCTGGTTGCCGTGAGGCCGACGGGCGTCAGAAGCACGAGGGCGTCGGGCACGGGGCGGTAGCGGTCGTCGATGACGATGCCCGTGATGGCGCCCTTCCCGTCGTGGAGGGGCGGCCGCGCAGCCGTCTCCGCATGCGTTGCTGGCCCGGCCTTGCCGCCGCAGCCGGCCAATACGAGGGCCACCCTGACGGCTGCTAGCGCAAGTGCTGCGGTCCGCGTCATGGTCCCACCACGCGCGGAGCGGCCACGGCCGTCTTGAGGCTTGCGTCCCGGCCTATCCGGACGGCTTCAGGACCGTGTAGTTGCCCACATCGATGGTCGGCGGGCCAAGGAACGTGCTCTGCACGATCTTGGCCTTGAAGCCGAGAACGACGCCGGCGCCCCACAATCCGGTTGCACCGTGGATGGTCGTGTAGGTCGAACTGCGCGGGAAGATGAGTGTGGTGAACTTGCCGGCCGGCTTCCACTTCGCCGTGGCGCCGTTGTCGGACTCGCCCGGGCGCGTGTCCGCCTTGTTGGCCTGCATCTGCACGCGGGCGTAGGTGCCGTCGATGCACGTGTAGTCTGCGTACTCGCTCGTGACGGAGTCGGTACTGTCGACCGTGCCGACGACGAGGGAGTAGCTGCCTTTCAGGTTCGCCAAGGCCTCCGTGACCATGTAGGTCGTGAGGTTGGCGTCCGCCGGGGCGAAGGTCGTGTCGAACGAGGCGCGGGCCGAGTCGCCGCTCTGGTCCATCATGCAGCTGACGCCCTCGGTCTTGCCGGAGTTGGCGATGATGACGGCCTCTTCGGAGCAGTCGATGAAGATGGAGAACTGCGTCGTGATCACGAAGCCGTCCTGGCTGAACGTGCGACGCGCCTCGACTTCCACTTCCGTGTACTTGCCAGCCGCCACGTCGACGTTCTTGGGCGCCGCCTCGTGGTCCTTGGAGTTGACGAGAAGAACGTAGGCGCCGGGGTCAAGGGGACCGAAACTGAAACGGCCGCCGTCGTCGGATTTCGCCGTGAGGCCGAGCGGGGTCAGAAGGACCGTTGCATCGGGAACGACGCGGTACCGGTCGTCGAGGACGAGGCCCGTGATGGCTCCCTTGTCGGCATTGACTGCGGGCAAGGTCTGGGTCTCCACGACCGTCGTCGCCTTGCCGCCGCATCCGGCGAGGGCGGTGACGCTGAGGACGGCAAGCACGAACAGGAGGCGCAACTGCACAAGATGGAGGTCATCCTGGACGCATTTAGACCTTGTTGAGCGGGCCTTGAAACGACGCTGCCGCTGCCTGCCCATCACTGGAGGCAAACCCGCTAGGCGGCCGGCTTCAAGACGCCGTACGTGGCGATGGGCGTCTGCGGCGCGCCGATGAACAGGCTCTGCACGAACTTCGCCTTGATGCCCAGGTGGACGCCGACGCCGCAGCACACCGGCACACCGGCGCCCTGCAACTCCTCACGTCCCTGCGAATCCGAGAACAGGATGGTGTGCATCTGCTTGCACTTGTTGTCCCACTTCACCGTCGGGCCGTACTCGGGCGGCACCGGCGAGTCCGTTGTGGCGTTCTTGTATGACATGGTCATCTTCGAGTACACGCCGTCGATGCGCGACACGGCGTAGTAGGCGCCTGTGTTCTCGCAGCGCACTTGCACCTCATACCGGTCGTGGTGGTTGGCCAACATCTCGGCGACGAGGTAGGTGACGTTCTTGCCGTGACCTGTGTAATCGGAGTAGAACCCGGGCCGGTCCGAGTCATGCGACTGGTCGGCCGTGCAGTCGTAGACGAAGCCGTTGGCGATGTAATCGACGGCGCAGGAGATGAAGACCGAATACTCCGTCGTGACGAGGTACGAGCCCTCGGAGAAGGTCCGCCGCGCCTCGAGTTCGACTTCGCTGTACACGCCAGGTCCGACGTCCACGTTCTTGGGTGCGGCCTCGTGGTCCTTGGCATTGACGAGAAGGACGTAGGCACCGGGGGAAAGGTCGCGGAAACTGAACTGACCCTCGGAGTCGCTGGTGGCCGTGTAGCCAAGAGGCGTCAGAAGGACCGTGGCGTCCGGAACGGGGCGGTAGCGGTCGTCGATGACCAAGCCAGAGATCGCGCCCTTGCCGTTGGCCAGCGGTTCGTCGGTCAAGACGCGCGGCGTGTTGCCGGCCTTGCCGCCGCACCCGGCAAGCATCACCAAGGACAGCGCCGCGACGGCTGCGACCGTAAGACCGGTCCGTCGTGCCCCACCCGTTCGCACGGGTGTCGCCTCACACCCGGCGACGGATGACGATGGCGCCGCCGACCAACACGACGATGACCAGCAGGCCAGCGCCCGGAGAGGACTTGCCGCCCTCTTCCGTGATGGTGTTGACGACGACGCGGCCGCCTTCGTCGACGCCGTACGCGGAGCGCGCATCGACGTGGAAGGAGGCGTCGCCGCTTGCAGTCGCCGTGTGGTTGCGGTTCTGCACCGTGACGTGGATCTTGTAGTCGCCTTCCTTGGCGCCGCCGCCTTCGACGGTGGCGTCGTCGGCGCGGAAGCGCCAGAGGTACGTGACCTCGGCGGGCTTGTCGTGCAGGTTGTGCACGTGCGAGTTCTGCGCGACAACGACGGGGAGTTCACGCGGCGTCGAGGGGCCGGTGACTTCGACCGTCATGTTCTGGACGTCGATGTCGTAGGTGCCCCACGGCGAGTTCTCGGCCGTGTGGATCAGGAGGATGCCGGCTGCGACTTCCGGGTGGATGAACTCCATGTACACCGGGTTGTTGATCGCCATGACGATGCGCGGGTGGTAGACGTTCGTCGAGACCAGGCGCATGTAGCCCTCGGAGAACTGGTCCGGGTGCGTGCCGTCGGGGTCCTGGTACCAGTCGAGGTGGACGTTGTACGCGTCGGCCTTGGTGATGAGCGGCTTGCTCGGGTCCTTCACGAAGTTGAGCTTGATCTTGTACTCGATGATGCCCGTCGGGCTCCACAGGACCTTGCAGGTTCCGGACGGTTCGTCAGGGTTGTTGCAGTTCGGGTCCTGGACCGATTCGCCAAACGGCGGCGCCGACTTCTCGCTCCATAGGTACGCCGTGTAGATGCCCTGCATGATGGTCGGGTTGGCGTCGAGGTTGCTGTCGGGGCCGATGACGTTGCCGTCGCGGACGTACAGGCGGACCGTGAACTTGGGCAGGAGGTTCGGGTCGGAGTTGGTGCCGAGGAAGTCGCGGACATCGACGTAGATGTACGCGTACGGCGTTACCTTGGGGTCGATGACGACGTCGCGGGCAATGCCGCGTTCCGGGTGGAAGCGGGGCTGGCCGTTCTCGATGAAGTTGTATTCCACGGGGCCGGAGGTGGCAAAGCCGTAGATCGTGTTGAAGTCGTAGTTGGCCTGGCCCGACTGGCCCTTGTCGTCGATGGTCGGGAAGTTCGTGCCGCCGACCTTGAAGAAGCCGTCGGGCTGCGGGACCTGCGTGTTGATGGGGAAGGCGTTGAACGTGTCGAAGATGTGGAAGTACAGCGTCGTCGGCGTGGACTTGTTGGGGCACATCGACGGTTGTTCGCACGTTGGCGGCACCTGGGCGTTCGTGGCTGGAAGCGAGGCGAAGATGAAAACGCCAAGCGCCAGAAGGCAAATCATGCTCTTGCCGCGCATGCATCGGACTTCGGCGGGACGCATTTAACTCCTGCGGTCGTCCGACTGAACAATGCCAACGGGAGGCGCCGCGCGACGGATCCACTACAAGGCGCCGTCGTTCGGGGCAGCGCCTAGCCCGACCAGCCGCCGCTTGCCGCCGCGGGCCCGGCATCGACCACGACGGGCGCCGCAGGGGCCGGCGGTGTCCAGTCCAAATGCTCGGCCACGATCTCCGCTAAATCCCGAGCCGTCATCTTGCCCTCCTGCCCCATGAGGTTGAGGCCGTCGGTCATCATGGTGAGGCAGAACGGGCACGCGGTTGCGACCGTGTCGGCGCCCGTGTCGGCCGCTTGCTTGGCGCGGATGACGTTGATGCGCTCTTTCTCGTCCTTGACTTCGTACCACATGTTGGCCCCACCCGCGCCGCAACACAGGCCTTGCTTGCGGTTCTGCGCCATCTCGAGGACGGGCAGACCGTTGTTGGCCTTCGCAAGCACGTTGCGCGGCGTCTCGCCGATGCCGTTGTGACGCATGAGGTAGCAGGAGTCGTGGTAGGTGATCTTGAGGTCGGCGCCGGGCTTGAGCTTGAGGCGGCCGTCGGCCAGCAGCTTCTCCACGAGTTCACTGTGGTGCACGACCTCGAGTTTGGCGCCGAACTGCGCGTACTCGTTGCGTAGCGTGTTGAAGCAGTGCGGGCACTGCGCAATGACTTTCGTGACCGCGTGCCCGGACAGCACGGCCATGTTCTCCATCATCGATTGTTGGAAGCGGCCTTCCTCGCCCAGCCGGCGTGCGGGGTCGCCGTTGCAGCGTTCCTCGTTGCCGAGGATGGCAAAATCGACGCCGGCCGCGTTGAGGATGGTGGCGATTGCCCGTGTGACTTGCTGGTTTCGAGGGTCGTACGAGCCGGAGCAGCCGATCCACCACAGGTACTCGGCCTTCTCGCCCCGCGCGGCCTTCTCCGCCATCGTGGGCACGACGATTCCCGGCGGCAGCCCCGACGTCCAATTGGCACGGTCGGAGGCCGGGAAACCGTAGGGATTGCCGGCATTCGTGATGTTGACCAGGAGGCGCTGCTGGTTTTCGTCGAGCTTCGACTCCATGACGAGGCCGCGGCGCATCTCCATGATCATGTCGACGTGCTCGATGTCGACGGGGCAGGCCGTGACGCAGGCGCGGCACGTCGTGCAGCTCCACAACGTGGCTTCCGAGATGGCGGCTTGCACGGCTCCGCCAGCGGCGTACGTGAGCGTCGAGGGGTGGTGCGCGGCGCCGGATTTCTTGCCGTCGCGGTAGTCGTTCCACATCTCGGCCTTGAGGTCCTGGATGAGTTTGCGCGGCGACAGGGGCCGACCCGCCGCCGTCGCGGGGCACTGGTCCTCGCAGCGACCGCAGTTCGTGCACGCGTCGAGGCTGAGGCGGTCCTTCCAGGTGAAGTCGCGGATCGTCCGGTATCCCACGGGCGGGATGTCGGTGCTTCCCGATTCGATGACCTTCTGCAGCGAGAAGGGCGCAGGCAGCTCGGGGCGGCTCTGCCGCGTCGGGTCATGGAAGTACAGGTTGAGGGAACTCGTGACGATGTGCTTGAACTTCGTCCAGGGCAAGACGGCGAGGACCGAGGACCAAAGGAAGAAGTGCAGCCACCAGAAGTACGGATAGGCGGCCAGGATCTGGTCCTGGCGCAGCCCTCCGAGGGCCCCCGACAGCGTGTTGCCCACGAAGGACCATGTCGCGTAGTTGATGCCATCGTGCAGGACCTGGTAGCGCAGCCGCATCGCCTCGAGGATGAAGCCGGTGACGCCGATGGCGAGCAGGAACACGAGGGCGTACGCGTCGGCCTCGATGCCCATCATCCAGCGCGGCGCCTCGGGCGTGGCCGTGCGGTGCAACTGCTTGGGCTTCTCGACGTAGCGCCGCCACAGGGCGTAGCCGGTGCCGACGATGAGGACGACGCCGAACAGGTCGAGCACGGCCTCGAAGGCGAGGTACTGGTTGCCGAACAGCAGCTTGCTGCCGAAGAGGTGCTCGAAGATGTCGTAGTCGATGGCGACGATGGTCGTGCCGATGAACAACGCAACAAACGCGTAGAAGATCCAGGCGTGCATCGTGCCCGGCCGCTTGTCCTGCATGAATTTGCGGTGCGTCGCCACGCCGACCACGAGCCGCGACAGCCCGCGTCGCCAGTCACCCGGTTTCCACGGCTTGCCAAGCCGCCACACCTTGACCATCTCGTAGAAGCCGTACGCGAAGATGGCCAACGACAGCGCCGTCAGCACGTACATCCAGATGGGGGTCCCGCCCGGCATGAGGTCGAGGTTGGCCCGGCATGGGAGGTCCGGCTTGGGGACGCAGTCCACGCAGTCGCGAGCGGTGGCTTTGCCTTAGGCGTGCCGATGGCGGAACGGGGTTTTCGCGGCCGCGGCCGCTCCGCCCCCGCATCCGCAGATTTCACGGAGGATCCATACCATCACTCGGGAGTGAAATCCATTTCCTCACGCACTCCGACTGGGAGCAGATTCCGCTGATTGTGTTGTGCCCCCTTGGTCAATCTGTGGGGCTCCCGATGGATGACGAACTGGAAGGCATCTGCGAAATGCCTAGAGGTCATTGCATAACTTCCAGGGTGCCTGCGTCGTTTTCCGGCCTTCGC
>JAZJZE010000005.1:0-245159 GCA_040390065.1 bacterium
GCGCCCCCGGCGCGACGACCCTTCCCCCCGGCGAGCCGCTTCGCGGCTGACGCCGGGGGTCAGATGATGATGCTCGCCGCCGTCGTCCTCGTCCTCGGCTTCATCGCCTTGTCCGGCATGGTCGCCCGCGTGTCGGAGGTCGGCGTGCAGACCGGCCGCGAACAACAGCGCCCCCTCCTGCTGGAGGTTGCGCCCATGAAGGCAGGTCTCGACACCGCCATCCTGCGCCTCAAGACGGTGGACGGTTACCAGGACGACACCGATGCCCACAAGGCGGCTTACGAGGGCGCCATCCAAACGGCGCTGCAGCACCAGCGCAGCCTGGAAGCCTCGCGTGGCCTGATGATGGAATACAGCTTCGCGTGCGCCACGCCCGGCGACCCCACCACCGGCTACGCCGCCGTGTCGCTGACCGACGGCGAACTGTGGGTCCAGGTGCACTCCGCCACCTTCAAGCGGGCCTCGACGGCAACGCCCTGCTAGCAGGAAGCAACTCGGTCGGCAGGTGGGAACCGCGTCGTCATGTTGAAATATCGACGTTAGGGCGACCGCAACAGTGTTTATACCTACGACCAAATTGGAGCGCCACGATGGCGGTGTCCCCCTTCCGGCGCGACGACAAGGGGGTCGGCACCGGCGTCCTCGCCTTCTCCATTGCAGGCCTCATTTTCATGGCCAGCATGGCGGCAATCCTGACCGTCAGCCGCACGAGCACCACGACGCCCGCCGTGTCGGACCCACAAACGTCGGCGGCATTGACTGGAAAGGCCCGTGGACTCGTCAACATCCTCCTCGATAGCCCAGGCTACGGGGCAGGCGGAACCGACTGGGCGCCGGCCAATGACTACGGGGCCGGGAGTTCCTCGGCCGACTCGGTCACGCGCCTCGGCTTGATGGATGCCGCCAACCCCGGCGTCTTGTCGTTCGCGAAGATGCAGAACCTGCGCCGCGCCCCCTACGAGGCCAACCCGAGCGATGGTTTCGTCAACTACCCCGAGGCGCGCACCGACCTTGGACTTGCCAACGAGAACCTCAACTTCCACATCCGCGCGTACCCGACGCTGCCGACGGTGGCGCAACTCCTCAAGACCGGAACGCGTGACCACAACCTTCGCATCACTTACCTCGGCGACATCGACGTGAGCCAACACGTCGAGCACCAGGCCTCCGGCAGCCCGACGGACGGCATGACCGCCACGGCCCCGACCTGCGCGGTCTCGCCCCTCATGGCATCGCCGAACCCGCAGGACTACCGGCTCTCGACGGTCGTCACGAATGGCGGCACCACGACCACGCAGTTCAGCGTCCTGTTCACCTACAAGCTCGGCACGGCGCAGAGGGCGTCACAGAACAGCAACTCCCCTGTCCTCGCCCCCGGCGCGTCGGTGACCGTATCGATTGACGTGCCGGCCCTTTCAGGCACGTCCTGCACGGTCGGCTCGACCATCCGCGTCGACGTCCACGACCCCGTCTCCCTGTCCATCAGCGCCAGCACCACCATCGCCACCGCCGTCGGCGGCGCGGTCGTGGCGCCCAAGGACCTCTGGCTCGACTCGAGCAAGACGTACTACATCAACGCGAACGGCGCGACGACGGGATGCAGCGACCCCGTGACCCTCAACTACGACGGCTCCAACCTCGCCAAGAACGACAAGATGGCGGCGCGCGTCGTGCGCAGCGACGGCACGCAGGTGTACCCGTCCTCCGGAACCTGGTCGACGTTTGCCGCCCCCGCCCCCGACCAGAAGAAACTGGTCGCCGCCGGCTGCCTGGCGGAGGGCTCGTACACGGCCACCCTCGTCTACTACAGCGGCAGCAGCCCGACGGATGCCGACGAGCGCGTCACGGAGGAAGTCATCGTGACGACCGGCACGCTCGCCGCGTACAGTGCGCCTGGGCAGGACGTTCCGACCGGCCCGGACATCTACACGCCTACGGAGGCAGCCATCGTCGAGACCGGCTACCTCAACACCTTGGTCGACAAGTTCTGCCCGTTCTACTTCGACTCCGCCGCGGACTCGCCCATGGCGGCCCCGGGGACCTGGTCGTCGCGCTGCTCCAGCTTCAAGGGAGGCATGTCGCAGCCGGGGGACGTCTTCCCCGACAGCAAGAAGATCATGGACAACGACCTGCCGGCGCGCCTGCTGAACGCCGACGGCACGCCGCGGTACGACATCGTCAACGTCCTCGTGGCCGGCTCCAACATCGACCAGACCGCCATGACGAGCCAAGCCGCAAAAGGCGCCGTCGGCGACTGGGTCCTCGGCGGCGGACTCCTTATCGTCTTCGGCTCGACGAACCAGAACGTCAACTGGCTCGAGCCCATTTTCCACTCCGCAATCCGCTCCTCGTCCGGCGGCATCGGCGTTCCGGACCCCGGCCACCCTGTGCTGCACACGGCCGACCAGTTGGATTACCCGCAGTACGACAACCGCGACCGCGTCTGGAACTTCAACGGCCAGACCGCACAAGACGCGGCCATCCTGTTCACCAACATCGTTGTGCAAGGCTCCGACCCGGTCACGACGGAAAGCAACCCGGGCGCGATGGGCGACGGCGCGGTCATCCTCACGACTTGGACGCCGTACGACGTCTACGACGGGTCGAAGGACGCTGGAACGACCTCGCTTGAAGGCCTGAAGCTCGTCAACAACCTCCTCATGCAGGGCTACAAGGACCTCTTCCTGGATTATGGGCCACCCTTGCCGTCGGCCACGAACGTGGTGCCCGCCATGCGCATCGTCGAGGTGCAGCACCCGCAGTTCGCCGACCCGCTGGAGTTGTCCGTCATCCTCTTCGTCTTCCAGTAGGCGGCTCCAACGCTAACATTCATAGGGGGGCCGCTTGCGACTTGAAGCTTTGGGGCTATACGTTGATATGGGGACATGGGACGCTCTCCTATGTACCACAACGACGGCGAGCGCGGCTCGTCGTACGTCCTTACGTTCCTGGTGGCAGGCGCCATCTTCGTGGCCGTCATCGGCGGGCTCCTCATCACGTCGCGCAACGCCGGCAAGGATCCGGGCGGGGCCGCGCAGACGTCGACCACGGACACCGACGCGCGCAGCCTTGCCGACCTCATCATCGCCAGTCCCGGCATCGGTTGGGCGGCAGGCCCCGACCATGTCCAGCGGCTCGGCTTGGGCGCCGCCGGCGGCGGGCTCAACCACACGTCCATCGAAGCGCTTCGAAGCGCCCTCCTGTCGTCGGCCGCCAACGGCAAAGTCGATTATCCCGACGCCCGGACGGGGCTCGGCCTCACCGGCACCCAGGACTTCCACCTGCGCATCTACCCCGTCGCCCTGCCCGCCATCTACAAGGAGACGAGGGCGGGCCTGAAGACGGCCTACATCGGCGACTGGACGAGCCTGGCCACGGTCAACGTCCTGCAGGGCTCCTCCGACCAGATGATCCAGGCCGCGCAGTTGCAGCTCAACCTCACCATGTTCGCGCAGACGGCAAAGGAACGCCTGGCCCTGCGCGACCTTGGGCTCGACTTCAACGACCGCGTCTTCCTGAGCACGCTGGCACCAACGGTGCTGGTCACGCTGTCCCTGCCGCCATTTACCGAACCTCTTCTCACGGCCCTCAACGTCCCCCTGCTGGCCGGCGACGTCTACCCGGACGTGAAACAATATCTCGATGCCAACCTCGCGGGCCAACTCGGCCAGTACGACCTCCTCATCGTCGGCGCCGGCGTCGACCAAAGCACGCTCACGTCCGCCGTGACGAAGTACGCCATCCGCGACTGGGTGCTGGGCGGCGGCACGCTCATCGTGATGGGTTCATCGAGTCTCAACTATCAATGGCTGCAACCGCTCTTCGACGTCGGCGTCAAGACCGCCAATGGGGCGGCAACCGCACCCGATCCGACCCACCCGCTGCTTGTCACACCCAACCAACTGGAATGGACATCGTACAGCGACCATGGCATGGGCTGGGACATCAAGGCCAACGGCGCCAACGCCGCGTACGAGAGCTTCAACCACGTCATCGTCCAGGGCGGCGAGGACGTTCTGGCCGTCTCCGAAGATGGCGGCTTCGGCAAAGGGCGCATCATCCTGACCACGTACCTGCCGCGTGAGATCGCGACGACGATCAGCCAGGCCGAGGCCGAGCATCTCATCGACAACATGATCCTGTACTCGGACCGCGGCGACCTGTTCCTGGAGTACGGCCCGCAGCAGCCCACCAACATGCCGGTCTCCGTCGCCGTTCGCGACAGCTCAATCCCCGACACGCGCCTCGGGCTCGTCCCCATGCGCACCGAGCTGCACCTCTGGGGCACGCCAGCCTAGAACTCAATGCGTCAGGGCCCAGAGTTGGCGGGCCATGTAAGCCGTGAAGCCCACGACCACCAAGAACAACACGATACGCACGAGCCACACCGGCTCCTCGGCACGCGGCGGCTCGGCCATGGGCCCGCACAGGGCGGACGCCTTTAAACGCCTGGAGCTTAGAAACGCGCGTGGACGCAAAGGGCCGTGGCGCGAGTCCCGGCGACGCCTTGGCAAGCATCATGGCGGCCGCCTCCGAAGCCGTGACGCCCGACGAGTTGGCGAAGGTCG
This sequence comes from bacterium, assembly GCA_040390065.1. GTDB lineage: Archaea > Thermoplasmatota > E2 > JACPAO01 > JAHFTW01 > JAHFTW01. The sequence continues at coordinate 4,569 of JAZJZE010000005.1, forward strand.
TCGCCCGCGCCGCCGCCGGAGAGAAACCGCGCGCCTACATTGGGTTCGAACCGTCAGGCACGGCGCATGTCGGCTGGATGGTCTGCACCGACATGGTGCGTCGCCTGGTCGACGCCGGCTTCGACGTGCGCATCCTGCTGGCCGACTGGCACGCCCAGATCAACGACAAGCTCGGCGGCGACATGGCAGCCATCCAACGCTGTGGCGCCTACATGCAGGAATGCTTCGAGGCGCTCGGGGCGGGCAAGGTCACGTACGTGTACGCCAACGAACTGGCCCGCGACCCGTCGTACTGGGCGATGGTTGTGCAGGTGCAGAAGCACACGAGCCTCGCCCGCATGCGCCGCGCAATGACCATCATGGGCCGCGCCGAGGACGAAGCCGACGGCGACATGTCCAAGTTCCTCTACCCTGCGATGCAGGTGGCCGACATCTTCCACATGGGCATCGACCTCGCCTACGGCGGCCTCGACCAGCGCCACGCGCACATGCTTGCCCGCGACGTCGCCCCGAAGTTGGGACGCATGCCACCCGTGGCCATCCACACGCCGCTCGTCCCGAGCCTCAAGGGCACGGGCCGCATGGAGGTCGGCGGCCCAGCCCCCGAGGAGACCGAGCTCTTCGCCCGTTGGATCACGGACGGCAAGGCCCGCGGACTCGACGACCGCGCTGCCCTACAGGACGCCAACCGTCGCCTCAACGAGCACCGCCTGCTCACGAAGAAGATGTCCAAGTCCGACCCGGGCTCGGGCATCTTCCTGCACGACACCCAGGACGAGATCAAGGCCAAGCTCAAGGCTGCGCATTGCCCCGCGAAGGAGACCGACGGCAATCCGGTCATCGACCTGCTGCGCCTCGTCGTCTGGCCGCGCCTGGGACAATTGCACCGCGACGGCCCGCTGCGCTTCGAGATCCACCGCCCCGAGAAGTTCGGCGGCAACAAGTTGTACGTCGGCTACGACGCCCTCGTGGCGGAGTACAAGTCCGGGGCACTGCACCCGATGGACCTGAAGAACGGCGTCGCCGACGCGTTGTTCGCCTTGCTCGAGCCGGTGCGGGCCCACTTCAAGGCGCACCCGGAGAACCTGGCGTTCGTGCAGGGACTCAAGCGGACCCGTTAGCGGGTGCGCTGCGCTTGTGCCTGCCGCTGGGCCACGCCGCCCACATGCTGGGCGACGGCGAGCTGAACGGACGCCATGGCCTCGGCATCACCGACCGTGCGCGGCAGGCGCCCCGCCGACGCGTCCCACTGCAAGCCCTTGTACGTGACGCGCTCCAGCAGCAGGCCCTCGGCCGGTGCCGCGGCGAAGCGGACGTCCGGTTCTCCCGACTCCAAGGCGGCCACGATGTCCCCCACGTCGGCGTCGCCGCGTCCCACTGCGAGCACCGCGCCCACCATGCGTCGCACCTGGCCCCACAGGAAGGACTCGCCGCGGGCGCGGAACGACCACAGCCGCCCTGATCTGCCGACGGAGAACGAAAGGACCGTGCGCTCCGGGTGGCGGCCTGCCTCGACGCGGGCGAAGGCCGACATGTCGTGCCGACCTAGGAAAGCCGTGCACGCGGGACGCATGGCGGCCAGGTCCTCGGCGCGCTTCGGATGCAGCAGGCGATACGTGCGGGAGGCGGCGTGGCGCGGGTTCCAGCCGGCGTCGACTTGGGCGACCCCCGTCACCCAAAGTCCGGCAGGAAGATGGCGCTGCAGGCTTGGCAGCAGGCCTCGTAGGTGAGGTCGTTCGAGGTCGGCCGAGCCGACGTTCTCGAGCGCGGAGACGCCACCGTCCGTGCGTGACCCCGTGCGGAAGCCGCCGTCGAGCATGCCCTCGCGTCGTAGGGCCTGGATGAGAGCCGACTCCACCGATGGCGTGCCGGGGTTGCGCGCGTACGAGGCAAAGTGCGTGCCGTCGTAGGCGAAGCGCAAGGCGACCCGCATCGCGTCGGCGAGGGCAGGGCACCCGGAAAGCCGTTACCGCTTGCGGCGGGCCGGCTTCTTGGGCCGGGTCTTGGCGATGCCGATGGCGGCGCCGGCGACCAGGCCGACTCCGGCAAACGGATACAGGACCCACGACCAATCCGCGGGCCGCGCGTCTCCGGCGTGCACGGGTTGGGCCATTTGCGAGGGTTCGCGGGCCGCATCATGCAGGCCGCTCTGGCCGGACGCGGCACCGTCGTATCCGCCGGGGGCGTCGGTCTTGGCCACGGGCAGGGCGCAGCGGTCGCCGATGCCGTCCTGGTCCGAGTCGAGCTGGTCCGTGTTCGGCGCGAACGGGCAGTTGTCCAGGAACGATCCAGGCGGGCCCCAATTGGCCACGCCATCGCCGTCGATGTCGGGATCGCACGTGTCGGGGACGCCGTCGCCGTCGCGGTCCATCGGGTTCTCGGCTTGGCATGCGGTCGGCGCGTCGGGCACGCCGCGCTCCATCGGCGACAGGTAGATGTCCTCGACGTCGGGGACGAAGGCGGTATCGAGGTCGCAGGCATCGCCAGTCCCGTCACCATCAGAGTCCGCTTGAGCCGGGTTGAACGTCGTTGCGCAGTTGTCTGCGACGTCGGCAACACCGTCGAGGTCGGTGTCCGTGGCGACGAGGCCGACGAGCACGATGAGGTGGCGGTGCGCCTCGCCGCCGCGGCCATCGGCGACGACGAAATCGGTCTGGTCGTAGAAGCCGGCCTGCTCCGGCGTCGGATACCATTGGAAGTACCCGGTCTTGGCGTCGAACTTGGCTCCGACCGGAAGGCCCGTCGCGCTGAACGTCAACGGGTCGAGGTCGGGGTCGAAGGCTTGCAAGTACACCTGCACGAGGCTGCCAGCGGTGACGTGGCGGCTGCGGACGGCGACGAGGAAGGGCGGATGGTTGGGCGTGCCGGGGGCCGGCACTTGCTTGCACAGTTTGTCGGTCGCAGCGAAGGCGTCGCCCGCGGTCAGGCAGACCGTGTAGGTGCCGCCCAGGGCGTATGTGTGGCTGGGCGAGGCCTCCGTGCTGGTCACGGTGTCTCCGAAGCTCCACAGATGGGTCGTGACCGCGCCGTCGAGGTCCGTGGACGCATCCGTGAACTGCACGCCGACGTTGTCTGCAAGGCTGCTCCAGGCCGCAGTCGGTGGCCGGTCCGCCACCGCAATCGGATGGCAGGTGCTCCAAGTTCGCCAAGCCGAGGCCGCCAGGCGAGCCTCTCGATGAAGGCAGGCGGCGTACGTCCCGGCAACCGCGTACGCGTGCGATGGCGCGGCGTCCGTGCTGACGGCTTCGTCACCGAACGACCAGGCCGCGTGCTGTTCGAGGCCGGGCAACGACGGGATGGCGGACATGTCGGTGAAGAGCACGGGGTCCAACGTGAGGTCTGCCGGCGCCGTTTCGGAGAAGACTTGGGTGAACACCGGTGTGAGGCAGGCCAGGCCGTCGATGCCGGCGAATCCCAGGAAGAACGTCTGCGGGGCGCCTTGACTCGGATCCGATTCCGAGAGGGACCATGCCTGGGCGCCGAGTTGGCTGAGCGCGGACAGAGCGGCGCTCTCGGTCGGGGCTGCTCCATAGAACATCTGGAAATGCAAAGAGTCGCCGGGGCCGAGGCAGCCCAGCCCCAAGTCGAACAGGGCGCCGTGGTCGGCCGGACCGGCGTGGTCGGCTCCGGGGCCAGCAGGCGGGCCCGTCATGGAAATCTGCGTCGGGCCCGCAAGCGGATTGGCGGAAGCCAGGCCGTCGTCGCTGGAGAATGCAAGCAGGGTCGGTGCGGGCGATACGCCGCGCAGCGTCACGTATTCCTGGCCCGCGTAGGCCTCGTTGCCCCAGTCGACGACGCGGCGGTAGATGACAGATGACGCCAGCGTTGGGCCCTTGTTCTCGATGCCGACGTCGGTCTGGAACGCGAACGTGGAACTGGACGGCGCGGTCGCGTGCGTGATGCGCAGCTGCGTTGCGTCCACGACGGACGTGGCGGTGGTGGCGGTGGCCTCGAACGAGACCTGTGAGATGCCTGTTGCTGCCGCGCCCTTCACGTACCCCGTCAGGCCGTCGTGGGCGATGCCCCAGCCTTCGCATCCGCAGCCGCCGGCGATGCCGTCGGAGTTGGTGGCGTCGAGGCGCAGGCCGACCGACGTCGCGCCGCCCGTCGATGGCGCGCCTCCCGGAGCCACGAGGTTGCCGAGGTCCGTGACGCCCATCTGGACGACGCCGTTGTCGACGATGGCGGCGTCACCGTGCGGCAGCCAGGCGACCGCGGCGCAGGCGGCGATGCCCGCAAGGACGATGAAGCGCATCCTGGAGGAGAGCATGGCAGGGGCCCCGGTTCCCCGGGCGACCGTTGACTCCTGTTTCAGACATTTAAAGGATTTGGTCGTCCTCAGGAGCGGCGCCGGAGGGCAATGACGAGTGCGGTCACCGCGGCCGCCAAACCGAGAGCGCCGAGGGCGATGATGCCGGCGAGGTTGCCGCTCGCGGGAACGGACATGGATCCGAGACCACCCGCGGGTCGCTCGAGGCTGCCCCCGACGGGGGCCGATGCTCCATCCAGCGCCGAACCGTTGAGGTCGCAAGCGTCGCCGAAGCGGTTCGTGTTCGTGTCCTTCTGGTCCGAGTTGGCGACCAAGGGGCAGTTGTCCAACGGCTGACCGTCGGCCGCGACGTTGTCGACGCCGTCGCCATCGATGTCCACGTCACAGGCGTCTCCGGTGACGTCACCGTCCAGGTTTGCCTGGCCCGGGTCCGCGTTCACTTCGCAATCATCGCTGGCATTCGGGATGCCGTCTGCGTCCATGTCGGGGTCGCACGCATCGCCTGAATGGTCGAGGTCGGTGTCCAGCTGCGTCGGGTTTGCAACGGTGGGACAGTTGTCGACTGCGTTGAACACATCGTCGCCGTCGACGTCGCCGTCGGCCTCGTTGGGATCGCTGCCGTCATGCGGTGGCCGGGGCGAGGAAGGATTGCCTTCGGGCCGGGTGCTCGGCGGTGGACACGGGACGACCTTGATGACGACGGTCTTCGTCGCCGTGCTCGTCCGGTTGTCCTGGTCGGTGATGGTGAGGCTCACCTTGTAGGACCCTTCGTTGGCGTAGGTGTGCGTCGGATTGGGCGACCCGGAACCCGTGCCGTCGCCGAAGTCCCAGGTCCACTTCGTGATGGTGCCCAGGCCGCCGTAGATGGAGCCCGCCCGGCTCTTGTCGGTGAAGATGACCGGGTGGACGCCGCAGGCGCCGTTGACCTCGACCTTGAAGGCGGCCACGGTGGGTGTCGGCGGGTTCGGGTTGAAGCCCTTGGGGCAGTACGGCGGCCCGCTCGGGTTGCCCTTCGGGGGCGGCGCCTTCACCGTGCGCAAGTTGTCGACGAACGCGGTGGAGTCGTAGATGCCGTCGCCAGCGTCGAAGATGGAGATGTACAGCTTGTGGGGGCCGGGCGTCGTGACCGACTCGACGGTCAGGCGGTCGGTGGCGCCGTCGTAGATGGAGCCGGCCGCGTTGCTGGCCGACATGCTGATGCTGTTGATGGTGATGGCGTTGCCGGCGGCGTCGAAGGCGAAGTTGTCCGGCGCGGTCGTGCTATCGGTCCACGTGCTCTGGTCGAGTTCCGCGATGAGCGCGTCGTTGTACGCGGTGCCCACGTACTCCGGGTACTCCTCGGAGAGGAACTGGACATCGACCATGATGCAGTTGTCCTGGCCCGGCACGTCGACATCGAGGCGCAGGATGGTGACATCGTGCTGCCCGCGGAAGTTGTCGCCCCAGGAGGCGCTGGTGAACGAACCCTGGTTGTTGATGTCGGCCTTGCTCACATCACCGCTCGACAGGATGGCGTAATCGGGGCCGTACGGGTCCCCGTACGAGGTGGTGATGAGCACGTCCTCGGTGGCGGCCGGGTAGGGCGGGCCCGCGCCGCCGGCGCCCGTCGTGCACGAGTTCGCGCTTCCGATGGGGTAGTGCTCCCAGCAGGCGTTGACAAGCAGGCCGGGCTGGTCGGAGATGGCTGTTGCAACCGTCATCGCGTCCGCGCTGGTCCCCGAATAGGGCGTGATGGTCGCCTGGGCCGGCTGGGGCACCATGGTGAACCAGGACGCGACGAAAAGGAGGCTGACGCTCGCCTGCACGACAACCCGCAGACCTCGACCCATCACGGGAGACGACCGCCCCGGGGGGCTATGAAGTCTCTCGTACGGACCGGACCTGCCGAATGGCCAAACCTGCGGATTTCGAAGGCTTGCGACCGGGTTCGCCGGTGCCCCTGCGGCCTCGGCCAGCCCACCAGTCGCTTTATCCCGCGGCGACCTTGCCCACCAGGTCTGACGAGATGGGAACGCCCCCCCGCCCCAAGGATGCAACCGGACCCGCCTTCCTCGTGCTGGAGGACGGGACCGTGATGGAGGGCCAGGCGTTCGGTGCGCGCGCCACGGCGTACGGCGAACTCGTCTTCACGACGGGCATGACGGGCTACCAGGAATCCCTTACGGACCCGAGTTTCCACGGCCAGGTCCTCATGTTCACCTACCCGATGATCGGCAACTACGGCGTCAACCCCGACGACTGGGAGTCCGACCGCGTCTGGCCGCGCGCCGTCGTGGTGCGCGAGTGGTGCCGTGAGCCCAGCCACCGCAAGTCGACGATGACGATCCACCAGTGGCTGGTCGAGCAGGGCGTTCCCGGCATCGCCGGCATCGACACGCGGGCGTTGACCTTGAAAGTGCGCGAGAAGGGATGCCTGCGCTGCTTCGTCACGCATGACCCCGCGCAAGTTCCGGCGCTCAAGGCCAAGGTCGCTTCGATGCCATCCGTCGAGGCCGAGAACCTCGCCGGCCAAGCGTCGGTGCACACCGTGCGCACGTACGGACGCAACACGGCGGGGGCGCTCACGGATGGGTCGGCGTTCGACGCACGCGCTCACACGGTCGCCGTCGTCGACACGGGGATCAAACGCAACATCCTGCGCAATCTTGCCCGCCGCTTCAACGTCGTGCACTTTCCATGGGATGCATCCGCGAAGGACATCTTCGCCCGCAAGGTCGACTGCCTGTTCATCGCCAACGGCCCTGGCGACCCCGCTCATCCGGACATCCAGGCGCACACGGTGCCGGCCATCCGCTCCGTCTCCGAGAAAGTGCCGACGTTCGGCATCTGCTACGGCAACCAACTCGTCAGCCTGGCGTGGGGCGCGCGCACGAAGAAGATGAAGTTCGGCCACCGCGGCGCCAACATCCCGACGCGCGACGAGTTCACCGGCATCGTGCGCATCACGAGCCAGAACCACGGTTTCCACGTCGACGCCGACTCCGTCGCCGGCACCGGCCTCGTCGTCTGGGAGAAATGCCCGAACGACGGCGTCGTGGAGGCCGTTCGGCACGAGCGCCTGCCCATCTTCACCATGCAGTACCATCCCGAGGCCTCGCCGGGACCGTGGGACTCTGGCCACTTCTTCGACCAGTTCCTTGCCATGGTCGAACAATGCAAGGCGGGGAAGTGGCAGCCCGGCGCCTTCCCGAAAGTGCCCGGTTCGCACTGAGCCTTACTTGCGGTCGCCGTCGCGGGCGCGGCGGACAAGCATTGCAGCGAGCGGGCCAAGGATGGCGATTGCGGCGACGAACGCGAAGACGAGGACGCCCATGCGGGGCCCATCCTGAGGCGTCTGGCACGTCGAGCAGGTCGAGGGGCCTCCGGCACCGCCGGCGTTGACCAACGCGCCCTGCGGCGCCGCGCGCGCTTCGCAGGAGTCGCCAACACCGTTTGCGTCGCGGTCCGTCTGGTCCGCGTTTGGCTTCACGGGGCAGTTGTCCAGGAAGGTGGCCGACAGGTGGTCCGCCGAGACCGCGAACTGCGCGACACCGTCGCCGTCGAGGTCGGGATCGCAGGCATCGCCCGTGTAGTCGCGGTCCATGTCGGCCTGGTCACGGTTGGCGACTGCAGGGCAGTTGTCACTCGCGTCGACCACTCCGTCGAGGTCCGCGTCATGCACGGCCGGCTGGGATGCCGGATCCGTCGTGGTGGGATCGGCCGGGGCGTCGTCGACCTCGTCGCACGCGTCACCGCGACCGTCGCGGTCGGCATCGGCCTGGCCTAGGTTCGGGATGGCGGCGCAGTTGTCGGCGTAGTCCTCGACACCGTCCTGGTCGGAATCGGTGGCCGTGCCGCGGTCGACGTCAGGGCGCACGCTCAGGCGAGCCCAACCCGAATCCGTGCATTGGCCGTCCGAGACGGTGGCGTGTACGAGGTACACGCCTTGGTCGCCGACCGCCGTCTCCCAGTGGAAGGCGCCGGAACCGGAATCCGCCGTTGCGCCGTCTGGCACGTCGGTGAAGGCGAACGTGAGGGGTTCCTTCTCGAAGTCGGAGGCCTCGAACGACAAGTCGATCGTGTCGCCCTCCTTGACCGCGCGGAAGAGCTGGGTGTGCATGACGGGGCAGCAGTCGGGGTCGCCGACCGACACGACGGTGACGCTGTACCCGGCCGTCATGGCCGTGTTGTCCGTGACGGTGAGGACGAACTGGTACGACCCGGCCGGCAGGTCGACCTTGAGGTACGTGCCGTGGAAGTGAGTGCCGTCGGGAAGCAGCCAGTCGGAGTCCACGATCGTGCCGTCGGTGTCGTAGGAACTGCTCTGCAATTCGATGCTGGAGTCTTCGCACGTGCCGTGCACGATGGCCACGATGCCGGCCACGGGCGGCTGCGGCACGGGGGGCGGTGGCGGCGGCGGTGGCGGCGGCGGCGGCGGTGGGGGCGGCGGAGGCGGGGGAGGAGTGACAGGGCAGCCATCGAGCGTCTCGTCGCCGCCGACGCCGCCGTAGGACGTGTCATGGGCGCATGAGTCGCAGTCCGCGTCCGGGTCGTCCGGCGATTGCGGGCAGGGCGAATCGAGGGTCATGCCTTCCGGGCCGAAATGCGCCTTGCAGGGGAAACGGTGGGTCTTGTCGGCTTCGACCTCGATGCACTGGTCGCAGGCGACCGGGCTGTTGGGGTCGGTCGGGCACTGCATGCAGTCGAAGATGACGGTCGGGTCGGAGGAGCTGGCGCATGCCACGTCGTGCATGACGCGGTGGTTGCCGAACTCATCGACGACCAGAGGGATGCCCGTGACGTAGTCGCAGGGAACCATGTCCTCGGGGTCGCCCGGCTCGGGGCACAGCTCCTTTGCCGGGGTGTAGCGCCACGTGCCCGCGATGCCGGTGGCTGCTCCAGCAAGGACGAGGACCGCAACGGCGGCCACGACCAGCTTGACGCGCGCACCCGACGGCGGCGACCGCCTCACCACGTCACTGGACTCCATAGACATCCGTTCGAACCCAGTGGTCCTGCATAAGTTTGTTGGCCGCGTCCTGGAGGCCTCACCGGACCCTTTATGCATGGCCGGCCTTGCCCGCCAGGTCGCGCCCGATGGGACAACCCCTCGCTCCGAAACGCCGCCCGAGCGCCACGTTCGCCGGGGGCCCGTGACATGCCAAAGCGCGCCGACGTGCACACGATTCTCATCATCGGCTCCGGGCCCATCCAGATCGGCCAGGCCGCGGAGTTCGACTTCTCCGGCTCGCAGGCCTGCCGGGCCGCGCGGGAGGAAGGCTACAAGGTCGTCCTCGTCAACTCCAACCCGGCCACCATCCAGACGGACGTGGAGACCGCCGACGCCGTCTACGTCGAGCCACTGACGGTCGACGCCGTGACCGCCGTCATCGCGAAGGAACGCCCCGACGGCGTGCTTGCAGGGATGGGCGGCCAGACCGCATTGAACCTCGTGTCGGAACTGGCCGAAGCCGGCGTCCTCGAGAAGTACAAGGTCAAGCTCCTCGGCACACCACTTGGCGCCATCGCGGACGCCGAGGACCGCGACCTATTCAAGAAAGTCATGGAACGCATCGGCGAACCCGTCGCCAAAGCGCAGGTCGCCAACTCCGTCGACGAGGCCATCCGCATCGTGCACGAGTACATCGGGCGTTATCCCGCGCTCGTGCGGCCGGCCTATACGCTCGGCGGCCTCGGCGGCGGTGTCGCGCACAACGACGAGGAGATGCGTGAACTCGTGGCGAAGGGCCTCGCGTACTCGCGCATCCGGCAAGTCCTCATCGAGGAGAGCCTGCTTGGCTGGCTGGAGTTCGAGTACGAGGTGATGCGCGATGGCAAGGACAACTGCATCATCGTGTGCAACATGGAGAACCTCGACCCGATGGGCGTCCACACGGGCGAGTCCATCGTCGTGGCGCCAAGCCAGACGCTCTCCGACCAGGACCATCAACTGCTGCGCACGTCGGCGCTGAAGTGCATCCGCGCGCTCAAGATCGAAGGTGGCTGCAACGTGCAGTTCGCGTTGCGGAAGGAAACGGGCGAGTACCGCGTCATCGAGGTCAACCCGCGCGTCTCGCGCTCGAGCGCTCTGGCAAGCAAGGCCACCGGATACCCCATCGCCCGCGTGGCCGCCAAGATCGCCCTCGGCATGACGTTGGACGAGATCCCCAACGCCATCACGCGCAAGACCGTCGCGGCCTTCGAGCCGACCTTGGACTACGTCGTCACCAAAATCCCGCGCTGGCCGTTCGACAAGTTCCGCACCGTCGATTCGCGCATCGGGACGCAGATGAAGTCCACGGGTGAAGTCATGGCCATCGGGCGCACCATCGAGGAAAGCCTCCTGAAGGCCGTGCGCAGCCTGGAGGTCGACGCCGACTCATTGGAGGCGCCGACGCAGTGGGATGACGTGCAGCTCGAGGAGCGCGTCAAGGTCGCGACGCACCAGCGCCTGTTCGCCGTCGCGGAGGCCCTGAGACGTGGCTGGCCGGTGCAGCGTGTGCACGATCTGAGCGGCTACGACCCCTTCTTCCTGCACAAGATCCAGAACATCCTGCAAATCGAGCGCGACCTGGCGGCGAAACCCGGTGACGCCGCTGCCCTTGCCACGGCCAAGCATGCAGGATTTGCCGATTCCCACATCGCGCGGCTGTACGGCTGGGGGGAGGACGAGGCGCGGGTCGCTGCACTGCGGCACGTCCGCGGCATCGTGCCCGACTACAAGATGGTCGACACGTGCGCCGCCGAGTTCGAGGCAAAGACGCCGTACTACTACACGAGCTACGACCCGGTGACGGCGGCGACGGCGCTGCCGAAGGCCACCAAGCGGCGTTGCCTCGTCCTTGGCTCGGGACCGATCCGCATCGGCCAGGGCATCGAGTTCGACTACTGCTGCGTGCACGCCGCATGGGCCATCCGCGAGGAAGGCATGGAAGCGCTTCTTCTCAACAACAACCCGGAAACGGTGTCCACGGACTTCGACACGTCGGACCGGCTGTACTTCGAGCCGCTGACATTGGAGGACGTGATGCACTGCATCGAACGCGAACGCCCCGACGGCGTCCTCGTGCAGTTCGGCGGCCAGACCGCCATCAACCTCGCGATTCCGCTCGAGAAGGCGCTCGCGGCGCGCCCGGACCTGCCCACGAAGATCTGGGGAACGAGCCCCGCCGCGATCGACCTTGCCGAGGACCGCGAGAAATTCAACACGCTCATGCGCAAACTGGGAATCCCTCAGCCGGACGCGGGCATCGCGTTTGCCGACGAGGAGGCCGTCGCCACCGCCACTCGGATCGGTTACCCGGTGTTGGCCCGCCCGAGCTACGTGCTTGGCGGCCGCGGCATGATGGTCGTGCACAACGAAGCCGAACTTCGCGACTACGTCCGCGAGGCCGTGCGCGTCTCGAAGAAGCACCCACTGCTCATCGACCGCTTCCTCGGCCGCGCCATCGAGATCGACGTCGACGCCGTGTGCGACGGCAAGGACGTCCTCGTCGGCGCCATCATGGAACACGTCGAGGAAGCCGGCGTGCACTCGGGCGACTCGACGACGGTCATCCCGACGCAGAACGTCGCACCGGACGTCCTTGCGACGCTAGATGACTACACGCGCAAGATCGCGCTCGCCCTCGGCACCCGCGGCCTCATCAACATCCAGTACGCAGTGCAAGGAAAGACCGTCTACGTCCTGGAGGCAAACCCGCGAAGCAGCCGCACCGTGCCGTACGTGGCGAAGGCCACGGGGCTCCCACTTGCCAACCTCGCCGCCCGCATCGCTGTGGGCCGTACGCTGAAGGAGATGGGCGCCGTCGAAGCGCCACGACCGCGGCACGTCGCCGTCAAGGCTCCGGTCTTCCCGTTCCTCAAGCTTCCCGGCGTCGACGCAACGCTTGGCCCCGAAATGAAATCCACCGGCGAGGTCATGGGCATCGCCGCCGACTATGCGACCGCCTACGCCAAAGCCATGGAAGCCGCCGGCAACCCGCTGCCGACGGAAGGCACGGTGTTTGTGTCGCTTGCCAAGGAGGACCGGCCGCGCATCATGGACGCGGTGAAGGCCATCGCCGCCCTCGGGTTCGAACTCGTGGCCACGAAGGGAACGGCCGCCGACCTGCGCGCCGAAGGCCTCGAGGTTACGACCGTCTACAAGGTGTCCGAACGCATGGCCCCCGACGCCATCGACCTCATCCGCCAAGGGAAAGTGCAACTCATCATCAACACGCCAAGCCGCGAAATGGAAGGCCCGCAGCGCCGCGACGGCTTCCAGATGCGCCGCGTCGCCGTCGAATGCCAGGTGCCGTTCCTCGCGACCGTCGAGGCCGCGCAGGCCGCGGTCGGGGCGATTGCCGCGAAGCGGGCCGTCGGAGGCAAGTTCTCCGTGCAGAGCCTGCAGGATTATGCGAAGGCGGGGAAGGCGATGGCGAAGACGGCGTGAGCCGGGCGCCCCAGCCCTACGCCACCGCCGTCCCGAAAAGCATACTTGGCTCAATCATGTCGGATGAGGCGGACGCCGAGGCGTCGTAGCCGAAAGTCCATGCTCCTGGAATTTCCGCAAACTCGAACCCAATTCCTCCAGATTCGAGATTGACCGTTGTGCCATCTGGCCGCGTATACCACGCCTTTCCGTCTACCCCAACGTGGCCGTAGCCATTGACGGACGCTCCACCGATCTCGGCCTCGGGGTAGTAGACGAAGACGGCCGGGCCACGGAAATTGAGTTGCAGTCGGCAGTTCGCACTGGCAGACGGCGTGAATCCGGATGCCGATACTCCGACATAAGACCCGGTCTGGCATTGGGCTTTCGTGAACGCGAAATCGCCGGCCGGGCCGCTGTAGGAGATTAAGACCTGCGCGTTTTTCCAGTGCCCCTTGAGCCGAATTGGATTGATCGGTCGCATGAATGGTTGGAGATCAAGGACATGGAGGCCCGCGTCGCGGCCGCAGGGGAAGTTAGCCGGATGGACATGCATCCAGTCGAGCGAACTCTGGTTGGATGTCGTGACTCCCGTCATGGACGGAATCTCCTGTGACAGGCTGACATTGCGCCCGTCCTGCGCGAAGGCGGCGCCAACGTGGCGCGCTTGACCGTGTGTAAAGTAGACAACCGTGGCCTTGCAGGCGGAATCCCAGAACGGCCCGTGGATGGTTTCGTTTCCCCACCACACCGCCCACACTTCATCGCGCGTGCTTGGCTCGCCCGGTTCGTGCGTCCAGTTAACCCAAAAATCGGCGTCCCCATCAACGAACCCTTGATCGGGCAGGATGTAGAAGTGAAACAAGCTGGCCTGGGGAATGGACAGGTCGACCGTGCCGTTGTGGGCTCCCGTCGAGCCGTCCCCCTCACTGGCCGGCGGCGAAGTCAGTGCCTGCGGGGGCGAAGCCGAGGAAACGGCGGTCGTCGTCGCCGTGGGCTCAAGCCCGGCGGGCGTTCCTTGGCAACCCGACAAGGCCAAGAAAAGGAGAATGGGGAGGAAAATGCGGGTCCCGGCTAGCATGTCAGGGTTGCAGTCTGCTCAGCGTGGTCCAAGGACGGAGTCCCTGCAATCGTCGCGCGAACGACGAACGAATCGCCGAGTTCAACGCGGACTCCGGCGGAGCTCGTCAGGTCTTCGTTCACCGGCACGTTCAGGTCATTGATGGCACCGCGCGAATTGGCGTCATCGGTTGCGAAAACCTCCCACGTATACGAGTTGGTCACGGTCTCAGGATTGATTCCCGTGACATGCGCGTCGTAGTCGTCGACGACGCAGTGTTCGGGGTCGATTGGCGTCGTGGTCGTCGCGGGAACGCGGTGGTAGCTCAGGTTGGCGGTCGCCATCGTGGTGATGCCGAGGGCTGAGCCGCCAAGACATGTACCACTGGAAGTTGGTAGGCACGGGCCTGCCTGGGCAACGGGGATCAAGGGCAGGAGCAGGGCAGCCATTGCCAAGACAGCCAAAATCAGGGGGCGGGCCGCGGCGTTCCGGTTTTCGCGAAGGGGGGGTCGTCATGCGGTTCAACTGGCCAATCAGGCCGCGCCACGAGCCGCCGGTGTCTACAAAGCCTTTCTCCGGAAACGCAGGCCCGCTGCGCCCCGAGGGCTTCCAGATGCGCCGTGTTGCCGCCGAGTGCCAAGCGCCGTTCCTGACGACCGCGGAGGCAGCCCAGGCGGGCGTCGGCGCCATGGCGCCAGCCCGAACATCGCCGAAATGGCGGCCTGGAAAAACAGTGAACCGCCGAAAAATCGGGGAAAGGCCTGCATTGGTCGTTATCGAGCGACGCGTTCGATGCGCAAGACGTGTTCGCCGAAATTGAGGATGAGGCCCACCGGTAGTCCGGTTGCTTTGAGATAGTGAAGGGTCTGGCGACGTTCGCGGGCACCGACGGCCGGGAGCGCCTTCAACTCAAGCAACAGCCGGCCGCCGCACACGACATCGGCCCGAAACGGTACGCCGAGCAGGTGCCCCCGGTACGACAACGGGAGCGGCACCTCGGCCTCGTGGGGGGAGGGCGCGGTCGGCGAGCTCGAACTCCAGCGCCCGCTGGTAGGCCGCCTCGACGAAGCCGGGGCCGAGTTCCTTGTGGACCGCGATGGCCGCGCCAATCACCGAGTAAGTGAACCGGTCATATTCCACGGCGACGACGGCGTCCGCGCGCCCTTGGACCTTCGGACGAGCCGGGCGAATTCGAACAGGACCTGGCCTCGGAGGCGGCGGCCGACCGCACTTCGCCGATTTTTCGCGCGTTCACTGTTTTTCCAGGCCGCCCTCAGATGCTCCCCGCCGTCGTTTCCTTGAAGTACGACCATCAACTCGCCGCCCCCATGCGCAAGGACCTGGTCACCATCGTCTGCTGCCCCGTCCACAAGTCGCCGCTCGAACTGACGGTGAAGAAGTCGGACGACCACGGCGACGTCCAAGAGGGCACGCTACGCTGCAAGCGCTGCAACTTCGACTACCCCATCGAGGACGGCATCCCCAACCTCCTGCCGCCCGAGTACCACCTCGACGAGGTCAAGGAAAAGGCGCCCAAGGCCCCGGCCCGGGGACGCAAGTGAAGCCTGTCCTGCTGGCCATCACGAACGACCTGCTGTGGCGCTCCAAGATCCAGGCCGTCGCCGACCACGCCGGCTGGCACGTGGTGGTCCCGTCGCGCAACCTCGACGTGACGCAACTCCTTCTCGACGTGGACACAAGACTCGTCGTTCTCGACCTGCACCACCCCACGATCGACGCGGTCGAGACGATCCGCCTGGTGCGCGGCACGCGCTGGGATGCCGGACTCCTGTGTTTCGGCCACCACACGGATGCCGCCACCTTGCACCGCGCCCGCGACGCCGGCGCCAAGGATGTCGTGCCCAATTCCGAGATGGAAACCCGGCTTGCCTCCATGCTTGCCGCGTGATGTCGGTTCAGTCCATACGCCAAAGGCTTCAAGTCCCGGCACCCCACTCGATTGCCCATGAAGAGCTGGGCCGTGCTGCTGGTTGCCCTGGTGGCCGCCGGATGCATGCAGAGCGCAACACCCGCCCATGACGCCTCGGCCCCGACGCGCGTCGACCGCACGGACCTCGTCACGGTCTTCCCGCAAGGCCGCACCGACGTCGCCGCCGTATCGTTCCATTCCTACTTCGGCTGGAACCCAAGCGGCTCGCCGTTCAACCACCCGCGGCCCCCGCCCTTGGACTTCAACCTGACCTACAACGGCATCCAGCTCGTCTACGACGAATACGGCCGCTCCCTCCCAGCCTACGTGTACAACACAGTGGACTGGATCTGGGTGTCCGACGGCAACGGCGACCCGCTGCACGACACGGGCAAGTACGAACTCCAGCACTACGAATACCACTTCGACATCGCCGACGGACACCTCATCGGCGTCGTCGACCCCGACGTCGCATTCCACGTCCTCCTACCACCCTTCGTCCATCTGCCGATTGCCGACCCCAGCACCATCTTCATGGCCATCCACGCCGTCCACGGCGACCTCACGAAGGAGATCGCCATCATCAGCATCGACGGCATCACGGAATACCTCGGCTTCCAACCCGCCAAGACCACGTTCCGCCCATTGACCGGCGACTGCGCGCTGTGGGAATTCCGCTTGCGCATCGACCCCGAACCCCAATCGACGCCCGTCAAGATCCCACCGACGGAAGGCAAAGTCAAGCACTACCACACGCTCTTCTGCCTGGAATCCGGCAGCCTGTTCCCACTATGGTTCTGGTCCGGCAGCGAAGAGGACGGCGGCGACGCCGTCGTGCGCACCAGCCAAGCCGTCCTGCCCCCACCCCTCGAAGGCACCGTCCTGCCCCCACTGCGCTACGAGAACGCGACCTGGACCGAGGTCAGCGCCCCAGCGCCGCTGGACGCCCTCGTCGGCCCCACACTCGTACCGCCCTCCGGCGCACCGGACGACTGGCCGGGCATGATGGCCGACCGCGTCAAGGCGCTCTACCTCAGCCCCGACTACCTGACGTTCCGCAAGGACAGCGCCGAACCCTGGACACGCTTCGTCCTCATGGACCTCCCGTTCCAAGACACCGGCATCACCGTGCTCGGCATCCCCATCCCGCCGCGCAACACCCCGCTCAGCTACGACAACATGACGCTGTTTCTCAGCATGGACACCGGCACGCAGAGCCACTACCACGAAGTCTACACGCACCACGGCCCGCCCGAACAAGGCGACACCCACCGCGCCGCATTGGAAGGCGGAACAAGCCTGTCCGACACGGACGTGACCGCCAAGGACGTCCCCAAGATGCCCACCGGCAAGGACCTCATGGACCACCTCGGCGTCTTCGTCGCCCCCGGACCGACCGGCAGCATCTACTTCTTCATGTCCCCCTACGACGGACCCAAAGGCCGCGAATGGTTCGCCGAATGGCTGACCACCCGACCCTGCTGGGGCAACCTGCCCGGCACGCTCCTGTTCCTCGACGCCCTGGACGGCTACGTCTACAGCGTCGAACGCTTCGCACCTGGATCCGAGACGTGCCAAGACATGGCGAACAACGGTGCGCGCCCAGCGGCACCCGACCTGCTGCGCGGCGTCCTGCAGCGCATGCCCTTCGGGCCCGACGTCGACCTGGCCGGACTCATGCCGCCTACACCCGCCATAGCTGCTTGAGTTCGGCCATCGTCGCGGCCGTACGAACGCCTTGCGGATCCATGTGCGTCCGGCACGCCGCAATGCCAGCACCTCGAAGCGCCGTGATGAGCCGATCGCGTCGCGGCGGCGGCCCCATCTCCTTCTCCCAATCGTGCCCGACAATCCAGAACGGCGCCGCGTCCGCCTCCTGTTCCAAGATGTCGAGGAGGGGCATGACCTCGGCGGGTCGAGCGAGCGACTTGCCGGCCGACGCTGCACGCATGCCCGCCAGCAACTCGGCCGAATGCAGCGGACCCGACCACATCGGCCCCGCCCACGGACCAACCGCCTCGCCAACAGCCACGAACCGCCCCCGGCCGTCATCGTCTCGCACCACATTGCGCAGCAACCGGACCGCCGCATCCGCATCGCGCTTGCCATCCTCTACGCGCACCACGACGCGCATCCAGTGACCATGGCAGACCGACAACACGGGAGTCGCCACCCGGTCATGGCGCGCCGCCGAACGCACCAACGCACCACCGAGGATCCGCAACCCAATCTCCGCGCGCCACGGCGCCGCGTTGAGACCGTGATGCGCATCATACCGCCGCTGGCACGCACGCGCAAACGCACCCGCCAACGCCCCCGTGTCCGTCGCCGTCGCACAAACCAGACCGCCATGCCGCGTCGACCGCATCGCCGCATCCACGAACGGCATCGGACTGCCACAAGGGTCGAGGTCGACGACATCGAAGCGGCGCGACGCCAAGAATGAATGCGCATCACCCTCGCAGACATGCAGCCGCCCCGCCGCCACGCCATTCGCAGCCCCAGCCAACCGCATCGCCGCGACGGCCTCCGGCTGCCCATCATTAGCATGCACCACAATCGGCGCATCCACCTCGTGCGCAAGCCGGACCGCGCGCGCCCCCGTCCCAGCAAGGGCATCCCCCACGTCCACCTCGCGCCCGCGGGCCGCCGCAAACGCCTGCACCAAGAGCACAGACAAGTCCCGATTCAACGCCATCCCAGGATTGTAGAACGCCTGCCCCTTCACGCGCGCACCGGGCGACCGCGCCGGCTTCGACAGATTCGTGGCCGGAGGAAAAATCCGCGTCGCCCCCTCCACGATGCCCTCGGCCACGCCTCCTCCAGAGACAGCCGCCTTATCGCCCTGAGCCCCCAAACCCAAATCCCCCGACACCGTCGCGCCACCATGGCCAACGAACTCACCGGCATCATGAAAGGCACCGGCGCCAAGATGAAAGCCGAAATCCTCGACGGCAAAGTCGCCTTCCGCGGCCAATGGAAAGGCGACGTCCCCTTCAACGAAATCACCGTCGAAGCCCGCGGCACCCTCCTCGCCCTGAGCTTCCGCGGCATGACCGTCGAAGTCTCCGCCGGATCCCAAGCCGGCAAACTCGCCGCCAAAATCAGGAAACCGACCTAACCATCACGCATGCCCGCGAAGCCAAAGAAACGACACCAACACCATGGCCGCCACACAGAGCAGAATGATGCCTGACACGAACTGCTCGATCCACAACTTCCCCGCATCACGACGAATCAAACCCAAACAACCACCCCCAACCGCCTACGCCCGCCGCGACTGACGACCACGAAGGCCACCCGCCAAAAGGCCAAGAAGCAAGAAGACCACCAAGACGATCAACGCAATCTTCAGCACACCCGCCACGAGGTTCAGAAACAGAAGCGGACCCAAAAGCAAAAGCAACACCAATGCGAGAATGAGAAGACCGGCGCCCATACCCAGACCTGCGCGCCCCAACCCTGTAAAGCGACAGGGACAACACCGAGACCCCACTACAACTCGAACCCATCCACCGGCGCCCGCAAAAACGGCTGCCAACCACCCGCATCCTCCCAGAAAAGCAGAGCCTCCTCGATGATTTCGTAAAGCGCCATTCGGGGGTGGAGGCGGTGGTGGGCGAGGCGGTCGCGAAGGACGTTGGGCATGTCGACGGAGACCTGATCTTTGGCACGCATGCCCGTGGAACCACGGGGCTCCCCGAGGAACCCCGCGGAGGGGGAGGTAAAATCGGACGGTGCTTGGCCCTGCGACCCCGTCGGGGAGTCCCTTGTGACTATTCGCCGCTCATGAAGCCTGCGATGAACCAGGCGGCCAATGTCACGAGCGCAGTGGCTGGAAGGGAAGCGATGGCCGCTGTGATGGCGGAACGTTTCCGTGATGGCAGGGTGATGGCCGTACCCAGCCGCGACCATAGGAACCACGCCTCCAGGACTAGAGGAACCGCTACGACGGAAATCGCAGCTCGCTGATAGATCGTCGTCGCACCTAGGAAGCCAATCCAAGCGAGCACGTGCAGAGCGAGGGCGGATACCGAAAGCCGCCCAGGGCGAGTCCATGCGGGAAGGGGGTCGATTGCCGCCAGGAGTCTTACAGCAAGACTGGTGCCGACTCCCACCAAGGCAACGACCCCCCAGAAAGCGAGCCACACGAGGCCGTTGTCGTCCAACTTGACGGTCCAGAGCCACTCCTGCGCGAGCGGCGCCCCAATCACGGTAGCGCTGAACAATCCAGCCAGCGCCCCGGCCGCGGGCGCCTCCCAGGAACGCCCCACCGGTCCCCTCAGTAGTAGCTCGTCTGCAAGTGGTCCTTCATGAGCTTCTCGATCTTGTACGGCAAGAGATTCTTGTTGACGGGCGTCACTTCCAAGATCCGCACGTCGTCCCGCCGCCGCAAGTCCTGCAGGAGGGGATTCCTGCTTTTCTTGTGGAGGGTCATGATGACGGGTTTGGGGCAGTCTAGCGCTGCCTTGACGACGTCGTTGAATTTTTCGCTGTGCATTTCCATTTTGCCGACTTCGTCGATGATGATGATGTCGACTTCTTCGTCGTTGATGGAGTCGCGGACGGCTTTGACGCCAATCCGGTCGAGGGGGTCGAGGTTGACGAAGTAGTCGCCGTCGTCGGTTTCGGCCTTGTACTTGGTCTTGAATTCCTTGGAGGCGAAGACGTCTTTTTCGCCAGTGCGCCAGTCTTCGACGTAGAATCCGACGCGGACGGAGCCGTCGCCGGGGCGGTACGCGCGGGTGATCATTCCGCCGATGATGAAGTCGTCTCGTTCCAGCTTGCGGCAGATGGCGGCAAGGGTGGCGGTCTTCCCAACGTTCGGCAATCCGGTGATGCCGATCTTGGGCATGGTTTCGAACACAGCGGTCTCCCTAAGCGGACTCCCCCAAGGCGGGTGCTTTAGAAAAGCGGTGCGTAAGCCGGGCTCGCCGTGGCGGCGTCAGGCTGCAAGGGCGAGTGCCGAGGTCAAGCGTGGTGTGGCCACGTAGCCGCGTTCGACGATGGGGCTGGGTTCGACGAGGCCGGATGCGGTGAAGCGGGCGAGGTGCTTGGAGACGTTGGGGGGCTGGAGGGCCAGGAGGCGGCAGATGGCCGTGGCAGCCAGGTCTGGGGTGGCGTGGATGGCTTGGGCGATCCGTTGGGCGGTGGGGTTGCGAAGGAGGGCCAGGGTTGCGCGGGCGCCGGCGGCGGGGGAGTTGGCGGCGTACAGGAGGCGGCGGGGGCCTTGTCGGATGGAGACGAGGAGGCCGTTCTTCTCGAGGCGGCGGACGTGGTGCCACGTGGTTCCCCAGGCGATGCCGAGGCGCGTGCGCAAGTCGACGAGGGTGATTCCCGGGCTGGCGTCGACTTCTTGGACGATGCGGGCGCGGGTGTCGTGTTCGAGGACTTTGGGGCCTTGGATGCGGGAGAACAGGCCGGCGCCGAGGGCGTGGGCTGCGAGCCAGGTGGCGGCGGCGATGAGGGCGGCGATGCCGATGCCGGTTGCGACGGGGGCGGCGGCCTGCAGTGGGCTGGGGGTTGCAGCCGCTGGGGCGGGAGTAGCTGGTGGGGAGGCCTGGGTTGGGGGCGCGGTGGAGACTTCGACGGAGGTGCCGCCCACGGGGAGTTGCACGTCGAGTTCCGGGAGCGGGGTGGGTGGGTCGGCGGAGATGGTTTGGTCGATGAGGGGCGCGGTGACGGTCAGGGCGCCGGCCGAGGGAATCATGGCTAGGGCGCACGCAGCCAGGAGGATTGTCAGGGGGGTTCGGCTCCGCACGGTGGCGCCCTCCTGTCTGGACCTATATGGCCTTCACCTGACAAAACTGAAAAGGAGAGGCCGGGGGGCGCCGTCGGGGCCAGGAGGGCGGGGGCGGGATGGCGAAGGGGTTGCAACACCGTTGGGGGGCGGGATCGGCTCCATGTTTCCGGGTCTATCGCCTCGCCTTATCTGCGGCGGCTGCGGAGCCTGGTTTGGGTGCCGACATGACAACCACCAACCCCCAAAATGCCCGAATCTTGACCGCCAAGCGCCTGACCGGCCTCCTGGGATTCTCCCTGGTGGGCCTCATGGCCATCGCTGGAGCCGCTGCTGCCCAGCTTCCCGGCTTGCCCGGGGTGCCCGCCCTGCCGAGCGTGGACCAGTACGTCTCGACCCCTGCGGGTTCGACGACGCTTCATGCAGGCGCCGATGGCGCTGAGGCCCAGGCGGACATCGCCGCGGGCACGCAGATGCTCCCCGTCCCCCTGCCGGTCGCAGCCGACGCCGCCCAGAGCTTGGCCCTCAAGGCCTCTACGGATGGCGTGGCCGCTGACTCGTCCACGGCGGCGGATGCCCTTGGCCTTGCCCAACTCAAGTCCACGGCGGCCGCCAACGCGGGCCTGTACGGCGTCGACGCCACGACGGGCGCGGACCTTGCGGGCCCGGTTGCAGCTGAGGTGCACGCCGACGCCCATGCGGCGAACCCGGCGGCCGAGTGCGTTCAGGCCGTGGGAGAGTTCTTCCAGGCGATTGGCGACTTCGTCGCCGGCCTCCTCTGAAGCCTCGCCGTTCTCTCTTCCCTTTTCCCCTTCTCCTTTCGTTTTTCCACGCCGGCCCAAAGAGCGAAATCGCCGCCGGGACTGGGCGCTGCCATGCATCGGGCTGCCCTCGTCTTGGCCGTCATCGTCCTTGCCGGATGCGCCGGCGGTGGCCAGCCGCCGGGGGCCTCGTGCGCGACTTGCCCCGCGGGGACGACTCTCGACTCCTCCGGGAACTGGACGCTCGCGCCGCCCGCGTGGCACGTCGGCGACTGGTGGAACTTCACCGGGACCCTCGGGGGCGGCTCGTTCTCGCACATCGTGACGGCAGAGACGGCGGCCGAGTGGTTCCTCGACACGGACAATCCGTCGTCGGCGTTCCGAAACACGCAGAGCGACACGAGTTACCTCGGGCCCATCCGCAAGTCGGACCTCGCAGGCTCGCAGGCGGACGACCGGGTCGAGTACCTGAAGTGGCCGCTCGTGCAGAATGCAACCTGGACGACGAAATGGGACCATACGAGCATGAACCTGAAGGGGCGCTTCGTCGTGAACGTGGGCCCGAAACCGCAGGACGATGGTTTGCCGGCGTACTACGTCGAGGCGCGCCAGCTCAACGGGACGTTGTACGCCAGCTACGCCTTCACGCCCGCCCTCGGCTGGTTCCGCAACGTGACGTTCTACGACGGGCACGGCGTGCCGCAGTTCGCCTTCGCGCTTGCGAACTTTGGCCACAACTATCCGGGGACGTACGTGCGGTGGCGGACGCAATCGGTCGCCGACGTCTCGGGCGCGCTCACCGACGCGCCGACCACGGGGAATTTCGATGTCCCCCTGAACGCGACCGACGTGTACGCCGTCATTGCCCTGGATTGTGTCTCCGGGACGGCCATGATCGGCGTGGATCCGCTCCCCGTTGCGACGTCCATCGCTGGCGTCGACCCGCGCGGCACCGGAGGTGGCGGCGATCCCTGTCCGGCGACCTTCCACTTCACGGGATCGGTGGGCCCGCCGAAGGCCCCGCCCCAGGGCGGCGCGGAGGCGTGGGGCTACGTCGTCGTGGGCGGTCCCGCAACGGTGGGCACCTATTCGCTGCGGGTCCTCATCCGCTGGGAGCAAGTGCTGACGTTGCCCGCGTGATGGTCGGCGTGGAAGCCGGCGCGGCGGAGTTCGTCAAGAGCGCGCGCTTGCTGGGCTACGGCTTGAGGATGGGCAGGACCGCGCCGCCCTTGCCCTGCACGTAGACGCTCAAGGGATGGCTTCCGGGCGTGTCCAGGCAGCCCTTGGCGTCCGAGAAGACGACGACGTAGGCGCGGCCGTCCGGACCGGAACCGGAACCCATGACGTCGCCGCACGGGGCAGTGACCTTGCTCGCCACGACGCTGACATCGCGGATGATCGGCTGCCCGAAACTGTCGATGAAGAGGTGGGCTGCGTAGACGTCGGCCTTGCCGGCGGCGCCGCCGTCCTGGATCCAGCTCACGAGGGCGCCAGGTCCGCCCATGTTGCCGTCGACGTTGAGGAAGCCGATCTTGCCCGTGGTCTCGAAGGTGGTCACCGTGAAGTTGGCGCCGCCGTTCGTGCTCGCGGCGACGATGAACCGGCCTGTGTCCTTGGTGTTGTTCGTGGCCGCGACGAAGAGTGTGCCCTCCTTGTCGTAGCCGGAGAAGCCCCAGTTGCCTCCGCCGCCGAAGTCGGCGCCTTCGTCCGTGACCTCGAAGGCCGTGACAGTGCTTGTGGTCATGAGTGAGTGGGCGTTGCCGATGACGACGTCCAGTTGGCCGTTGTTCATGATGGGGACTGCGAACTGCAGGTCGTCACGCATGGCGGGGATGCCCGGGAGGAAGGAGCCGGAGCCTGCGCACATGTTCCACTTCGCGGGCATGACATCGCCGGGCAGTGCCGGCGGGACCTGCAGGATGCCGACCTGGACCGCGCCGTTGCCGGCGTTGTTGGAGAGAAGGAGCGTGCCGTTGGCGTAAGCCGCCCACGGGCGGTCGTTGAGGGGCACCTTGTCGGCGGCCGCGGATCCGCAGGGCTGCGTCGTGGCGGCCTCGCGGTCGTAGGCGTTGGGGTTGTGGTAGCACTGCGTGGCGCCGTTGTCGCACCAGCCTTCGACTGGGAACGAGTGCAAGGCCACGTCCGCCATGTAGGCGTGGCCGCCGGGGCCCGCGACGATCATGCCTTCGTCACCGGACGGCAGCGCAGATCCTTGACCCGGGGAGGGCACGGCCGCGGGGCCGAGGAACGGCAGCTGACGCCAGGACTTTCCGTCGTCCGTGCTAACGTACGCGGGTGTGCCGGTGCTGACGGCGCCGGCAACGTGCGCGGCGACGTAGATGGCGCCGGAGTCAGACACCTCGAGCAAGGGCTCGTAGAGGTCCAGCCCCAGGCCGACGGCGGGCGTCACGATGGACTGGTTGAAGGACATGACATTGGTCGCCTGGGCGACGACGTAGCCCTCGGGGCGCGGCGCGATGAGGGTCACGGGCGGCGTGGTGGGCGTGCTAGCGGGCGTCGTGCAGCCGGCAAACAACAGGGCCGCGAAGATGAGCGGGGCGATGCGCATGAGGCGGCGACGCCGGGGCGAGCATGAAAAGCCTGTGGTGGCTGTCTCGCGCCCGGATCGTTCAGCGCAGGATGACGATGTCCGGCGTGGCTTGCACCGGGTCCGACTCGGCCCACGCGGTGACGTGCAAGTCCAGTTCCGTGCCGATGAAGATGGCCGAGGATGTCGAGGGCGTGCAGGATGCGCCTGACCCCCGGTAGATCGTGGCTTTGGCCAAGTGGATGACGGCGGCTGTGCCGTCGTCGCGGGTCACGTGGATGTCTTCGGTGCCGCCGGAGTCGGCACGCACGTGCGCGTTGGTCTCGGGGCACGCCCTTTCCGTGCTGCAGCCGGCCAGGCTGGCGGCCACGAGGAGTGCTGCGAGGGCGGCAACGGCAGCGTGCACGCTGCGGCGATGACGGGTGGGGGCCAAGCCTTTGCGGTCGCTTCGACCGATGGCGTCGCGCCTTACTTCGAGGCCTTGACGTTCAGGGCCTTCGGCGAGCCACGGCGCTCGTCGGTGCCGAGGTCGTACGTGACGGCCTCGCCCTCGCGCAGGGCGTCGAAGCCGGCGCCGCCGACGTCGGCGCGGTGGAAGAAGAGGTCCTTGCCCGAGGCGGGTGCGTCTGCCAAGGCGATGAAGCCGAAGCCGCGGTCGCCGACGAGTTTCTTGATGGTTCCAGTAGCCATATTGAGTTGCTCCGAGGTTTGGCCAGACGCATGGGGTACAGGAGCGTGCCGGTGGTGGCCGCTGGAGTATTCTTGGTGCGCGCCAGCCGCTTCGCTGGGCCGCGTGGTGCGCTCCAGCCGAACCCGAAGGTGGCCTTGAGTTACAGGACGATGTCGATGTCGAGCCGCTCAGCCAGTTCCTTGTAGCGGTTGCGAATCGTGACTTCGGTCACGCCCGCCACTTCGGCAACTTCGCGCTGTGTGCGGCGTTCGCCGCTCAGGATGCTCGCGATGTAGATGGCAGCGGCTGCGACACCCGTGGGACCACGGCCCGAGGTGAGTTCGCGGTCGGCGGCCTGCTTGAGGATGTCGACCGTCTTCGCCTGGACGTCGCCCGACAGCTTCAGCTCTGAGCAGAAGCGCGGGATGTAGTCCTGCGGCGCCGTCGGCATGAGCTTGAGCTTGAGTTCGCGGGCGATGAAGCGGTACGTGCGGCCGATCTCCTTGCGGGAGACGCGGCTGGCGTCGGCAATCTCGTCGAGCGTGCGGGGCACGTCGCACTGGCGGCAGGCGGCGTACAGGGCAGCGGCGGCAACACCTTCGATGGAGCGGCCGCGGATGAGGTTCTTCGTGACGGCGCGGCGGTAGACCATCGCGGCGGTCTCGCGCACGTTGCGGGGAAGGCCCATGCCCGACGCCATGCGGTCGAGTTCGCTGAGGGCGAAGGCGAGGTTGCGCTCGGTCGCGTTGGAGACGCGGATGCGGCGCTGCCACTTGCGCAGGCGGTACAGTTGGGCCCGGTTGCGCGTCGGGATCGACTTGCCGTAGGAGTCCTTGTTCTTCCAGCCGATCATGGTGGAGAGACCCTTGTCGTGGATGGTGTAGGTCATCGGGGCGCCGACACGTGCGCGCTTCTCGCGCTGCTCGGAGTCGAAGGCGCGCCACTCGGGGCCCTGGTCGATGAAGGCGTCGTCGAGGACGAGGCCGCAGGTCTCGCAGACCATTTCGCCGCGCTCGTAGTCGGACTGGATGTGGTCCGACCCGCACTCGGGGCAGGTTGTGATCTCTTCGATCTTCTGCTTCTCCTTCGTTTTCGGCTTCGCGATGTCGGCCATGAAAATCGAGGTCCTGGGCGGCCGATGGGTCGGCCTCCCTGCCTGCTTTCTGGGTGAGTTGGATAAACACTTAAATCTTTTGGTGATTTGGCCTGGCTTCTTATCTACTCGGAAGAAATTCCGACTTGAACCCTTCGGAATATCCGCACCTGGCAAGCCTCCATGGGAAACGCACCTGGTCTTTGCGCCGTCGGGGGGCGAAAGGAACCTTCAAGCGCGAGGCAATCTTGCTCGCCCGGCCGTGGACCTGCTGCGCGAGCCCCAGCCGACCTCCCTGATTGCGCAGGAGCGGGTGGAACCTGGGCCGCCGGGCCCCACGTTCGTCGGACTCGCCATGGCGATGGCTCTCGGCGCCTGCGGCGTGGCCGCGTACCTCGGCTTGCGACCGGGGGGACCATTTCCTGTGGAAGAGGCCACGGCCGGCAACCCGGGTTCGATGTATTTCCCACTGGGCCTCCACGCGGCGCGCGGAGTGTCCGCATTTGCGGGCGGGTTCGCGGTCGCGGCGTGTGCGTTTGCAGCCCGCAGGCTATGGCACTCCGACGCCGTGGGGCTGCTCGCGGCTGCAATCCTGGCCCTTGACCCCGGCTTCATCGCCACGGCGCGCGTGGCCACGCCGGAAATGCTGGGAATCGCGGCGCTCGTTGGCGCCCTCGCGTTCCTCCTTGCTGCCGCCCCGTGGTCCCACTGGGCGGGTGCCGGACTCCTCGCCTTGGCCGCCCTGGTCGATCCCCGCACCGTGCTGTGGGGCTTGCCTCTGGCCGCAATGACGGTCCTGCGGGGCCACATCTACGCCGCCCCGCGCCACTTGGGCAAGGCCGCCCTCCAGACGGGCGCGGCGCCGCTTGCTGGCGCCCTCCTCAACCTCCTCTCTGGAGCGCCGGGTCTGGCGCTGCCGCCATGCCAGGTCCCCATCGGTTCGCGACTGCTCCTGTTGGAGGCGCCCGACTTCGGCGGCGTCGCCGCGGTGCATGACCCCGTGACCTGGTTCGCCGGCATGGGTGCCTTGCTGCTGCTCGCGGGGGCGGCGCTGTGGATGGTCCTGAACCAGGTCCGCATGGCGCGGCTGCCCGGACGCCTTCAGCTTCGCCTGTCGACGGGCCTGCCCGCGCCTCACGGGCGAATCCTGTGGCTCCTCGTGCTGGCGCTCGCTGCGCCGTTCGGCACGGTCTGGGTGGTCCTGTTCGCGATTGCCCTGGCGGCCGGGATCGGCCTTCTCGCTGAGGATGCTCCCGGTTTTGGTGCCACTGTGGCTCTCGTGGTCCTCCTGTTCGGCGTGTTGGCGCTGGTGCGTGCCTGGCCGATGCTGCACTCGATGGGCGACGTGGGCGAGGCGGCATCGGGCCTGGTGCCGTGGGGAAGCCTGACGCCGTGCATCGGATAACCTGGAACGGACGGGCCTTGGCTTGTCCGAGGTGGGCCATGAGGACCCTCAAGCTCAGCCCGGCCATTAGGTGCCCGTAACGCCTTCGAGGTCCGCCTGCTTTCGGGCCGCCACGATACCGGCCTTCGCTTCGCGGCGATGCGCCGCCACTTGCTGGCCCTCGGTTTCACCGAGAACATCCACGGCAGCCACCACATCTTCAGCCGGTCAGGCGTTGCGCGGCCGTTCTCCTTGCAACGGGATGGATCCATGTGCAAATCGTACCAAGTCCGCCAGGTGCGCAAGATTCTTTTGGAGCAAAATCTGAGGGTGTCCTGAAATGAAGCCGCACTACCCAATGGTCATCGAGTGGAGCGCCGACGACAACGTCTTCGTCGTCACCGTGCCCGACCTACCCGGCTGCATGGCACATGGCTCGACGCCTGCACGAGCGGCCGCCGAGGCCCAAGTTGCCATCCGGGGGTGGCTCGAAGTGGCCGGCGAGCTCGGGCGCCCAATCCCCCCACCCCGCACCCACATCGAGGTCGCGTAGGCAGGACTTGCGTGCGCCGCAACGCCGGTCACCCTCGCCTTCCAGGCCCCCAGCCCCATCGCCATCCGCCGACATTCCACCCCGCCCGCCACGGCCTCCGCGTCCGCGCCCGGCCGTCGACTCGCCGCCGTCGATTGGGCGCCTGGCAACCGGCCAAAGCACCCGGCACGCCGGGCAATCGAGGGGCCCGTGTTCACTCCTGGAGAAATCCCGACGACCGTGAACAGGTTCAGGTTTCCGCAACTGCAACCCTGGTCGTTTGCCGCCCCCCGACCCTTTTATGATTGAGCAGCCTCGCTTAAATAGGTCATGTTTCTAACTGGGTCCGAGTCCAAGGCTGGACCCTTACCGGTCTAGCCGCTGGCACGGGCTGTCGCCATCGGTGATGACCCGGCCCTGCGAGCAACTTGGACCACAAATGGAGGAAACACACATGAACAACTACAGCAAAACGTTCGCTGCGGTTGCCTTGCTGGCCGTCGGTGCCCTATTCGCCCCAGTGGCGAATGCGGATGTCGGCCAGTTCGGTACCCAAGTCGATACGTTCAACGTGGACGGCGTTCACCCGCTGTTCGTGGCCTTTACCGGCACTACGGATGGAATCACCCTAACGACGGCCTTCAAGTTCGTCGATGGCAACGGCAACGGCGCCTTCGACAGCGATGAAACGGCCTACTTGGCACCCCTCGCCGCAGCGGCGACGGTCGCGGCGTTCAACGTCCGCGCCACGGCCTACGGAACGGCGACCGCAACGGCCGCCTTCTCGCAGGTCCGCGTCACCGACACCGACTTCGGCAACCCGTACACCCAGCTGGGTGTCGCCGGCATCGCGACTTCGATCCTGAAGTTCTACGACTACAACGGTGACGGCCTCTGGAGCGTCAACGACTGGTTCTACATCGACGCCGACAATGGCGGCCGCGTCACGGCCGGCGACGTCCGCCTCGCTAGCGACCAGACGGGCGCCCTCATGTCCGGCACCCGCGTCGCCACCGGCGCTTCGGACGAGAACCGCGTCCTTGCGACGCCGGCCCTCTCGGCCCTGACGTTCTACGACTCGGACCGCAGCGGCGTCTACAACCTGGGCGACGTTCTCTACATCGCCCAGCCGGTCGCAGCCCGCGTGCTGGCAACCGGCGGCGCGACGAGCTTCGTCCGCTCCGAGGATCTCCGCCTGGGCAACCTGGGCGGCGGCTTCGGCGCCGGCAAGGTCGTCCAGCCGTCCGACGTGGACGTCGTCCACTTCGGTAGCGCGGACGCCCTGTTCAACGGCGCCGCCAACCCGGCGGGCTTCTGTTTCGTCGATGACAACGGCAACGGTGCCTTTGACGGCGGCGAGACCATGTACTTCGACCAAGGTGTCGCGGTCACGGTCAGCATCAACGACATCCGGCTGACGCCCCGCACGGCTGGCGGCACCTACGCCGCCGGCTCGCAGGTCGTCTCGTCCGACACGGACGCCGGTGTCGCCTGCACTGCCCGCGCCTTCGCGAACCTTGCCTTCTACGACAACGACGGCAACAACGCGTGGTCCGTGGACGACTGCGTCTACATTGACACGGACCTGACCGCCTCGGTCAGCCCGAGCGACGTCCGCATCTCGATGTGCGGCCTGTACGCCGCGGGGACCCGCGTCAACACGCTGGACACCGACGAGACGAAGCCGCTCATCGCGGTCGCCTTCGCCGGGTACGGAGCTGCAAGCTACGCCTTCTACGACGCCGACAACAACGCCGCTTACAACACCGGCGACACCGTGTACCTGCAGCAGACCACCAACGCGGCTGCCCAGGTCATGATGCAGGAGGACCTGCGCTTCAACAAGCTCGGGACCCTGTACGGCGAAGGCCAGTTCGTCAAGTTCGACAGCATGGACATCACCTACCTGTCGGCTGGCGCCCCCGCCGTCGCGACGTTCATGTTCTTGGACGACAACGGCAACGGTGCCTTTGACACCGGCGAGCGCATGTACCTCGACTACGGCGCAGCTGGTGCCGGCGTCGTGAGCATCGGCGACATCCTCGTCAGCCCTGGCTCGGGCACCGGCAACCCCGGCGACCAGATCCTGGGCTCGAACGGCCAGATTGGCTCCCCGCTCATCGCGGGTACCATCCCGGCCGGCGCTGCGGCAATCAAGTACTACGACAACAACGGCGATGGCGTCTGGAGCAACGCGGACCACTTCTACGTGGACGTTGTCGCCCCCGCGACGAACCAGATCTCCGCTGGCGATGTCCGCATCACGGCCCACGACGGCAAGGCTGTCGGCTCCCGCGTCCAGTCTAGTGAAATGGACGAAGGCCGCACGCTCAAGGTCGTGCCCGCGAACGCGGCTCTGTCGTTCTTCGACGTCGACAAGAGCGGTGTCTACAACGTGTGCGACCAGGTCTACTTCGGCCAGGTCGCCCTCGGTGCCGGCGCGTTCTTCGCCGTCGAGGACGGCCGCCTCGGCGGCACCGCCTCGGTCTGCGCCATGCAGGCAACCCCCGTGGTGCCCCCGGTTACGCCCCCAGTGACGCCCCCGGTTACGCCCCCGGTTACGCCCCCAGTGACGCCGCCGGTGACCCCACCGGTTACGCCGCCGGTGACGCCCCCGGTGACGCCCCCGGTGACGCCCCCGGTGACGCCCCCGGTGACCCCGGGTGCAACGCCGGCCGCGAGCCCCACGCCCCAGACCCCCGGCTTTGAGCTGGTGGCCTTGGTCGCCGCTCTCGGCGCAGCGCTGGTCCTGGTCCGCCGAAAGGCGTAATCAGGTCGGTAGAATCCCTTTCCCCCTCTTTCCCCTCTTTCCTTCCTGTTTTTTTGGTTCCTGAATTCGGACAGGCTTTGGCGTGAACGACGCGCTTCTTCAGGCCCCCGCGCTTCGCCGACACATGGCTCGACCCACGAAGCGACCGCCCTCCGAAATCGTTAAGGCCGCCCCCGCTGACAGTGGAGTGATGGCCGGCACGTCCTTCCAGGTCCGCATCGACCATGACCCGGAGGACGGCCTGTTTTACGTGGAATGCCTGAACCTCCAGGGCTGCCATACGTTCGGCGAAACGCGCGCCGAGGCCCTTGAGAAAATCAAGGAAGTCATCGCCGGCCACCTAGCTGTTTCGCTACACGTTGGTGCCGCGTCCGCGAAAGGGCCGTCCGGCGGCCCGGACGTGGTCGAGCTCGTGGCATGAGTCGGCTCCGCCCGATTCCGGCGCGCAAGGTCGAACGGGTTCTTCGCAGGCTGGGCTTCGTCCTCGCTCGCACCGTCGGGTCGCATCGAATCTACCTGCACCCCGCAACCGGGCGCCGGACCACCGTCGCATTCCACGGCGGCGGCGAAGAAATCCCCGCGGGGACCATGAAATCCATCCTTGCCGACATCGCCTTGGAATGGGCGCAATTCGAGAAACTCCTCTAGCCGTTGAAGGGCCCAGTCGACCCGGATGACGTCGCCCGGACGCCCACGGGGACCCCGACAGTGATGCCTATGGTCACCCCGACGATCCTTCCTCTTCTGGTCTGCAACTCCTCGCGGCGGTACCCCTGCCTGGATGCTGCTCGCAGCGTTCGGTCGCAGCCAGCCGTTCGCCGTACCGTTAAATCGGCGTACGGACTAGGATGCTGCCATGGAGGTTCCCACCCCGCCCGTACCCGTTGGCGGCCCGCTGCGGCCACGCCATCGCGGCCTCGGCTGGGAAGTCGGCGCCATCGCGCTCGCGGCCCTGACGATCGGGGCGGCCATCCTGGTGCCCCAAATGATTGGCGGCAGCAACGCCATGAACGCCGCAGCGCAGATGCCCGCCGAAGGCCCCATCATCGTGGGCTTCATGGCGAACACCGGGCCTTCCAACGCGACCGCGATTCGGGCGGGTTGCCTGAAGGTGGACGGCACGAACGACTTCGACTGCATCGAAGCCGACCTCGAGGCCGTGCTGCGCGCCGAGGGCTCCGAAGTCGCTTTCAAGGTCCTCGAAGACATGACCAAGCTCGATCGCGCCATCGAGGCGGACGGCCACCCGCTGGCGCACGGCCTTGGAAGGACGGCGCTCACGGTCTACGGCGGCCCGCGCACGGCGCTGCACTACTGCCCGTACGTCCTGTCCTCGGGTTGCTTCCACGGCGTGCAGCAGGCCTACTTCGACTCGCTGCCCAAGATGGAGACCTACATCATCCAGGGCCTGTGCGTGAGCGACGATTCCAGTTGGCGCTTCCAATGCCTGCACGGCATGGGCCACGGGCTCGAACTGTACACGAACTACGACCTCAACCGGACGCTTGCCTACTGCGACCTCCTGGATGGTTGGCTTGCCATCGAGTCCTGCCAGGGCGGCGCGTTCATGGAGAACCTCGTCGGCTACATCGACTCGCAGTCGCCCACGCCGGCGGGCGGCCACAACCACGGCGGCCCCGTTCGCCCCACGCCGGTCTTCCTCGTGAAGCCAAGCGACCCGGCGTTCCCATGCGACGTCATGGCGGAACCGTACCTCAAGACGTGCTACTACCTGCAGTCGTCGGTGACGCTGCGCTTCAACGGCTTCGACTTCGACGGCGTCGTGCGCATGTGCCAAGGCGCGCCCACGCGCTACACGGACGTCTGCTTCACCAGCATGGGCCGCGACGCGGGTGCCTCGGTGCGCATGGACCCGGGCGCGACTTCGGCGCTGTGCGAGAAGGCCACGCAGGTGCAGGCCGAGGCATGCATCCGCGGTTTCATCGGCGGGGTCGTGAACGACCACAGCGACGCGAACGACTCCATCCCTGCGTGCCACGACGTCCACCAGCAGTTGAAGGAGGCGTGCTACACGCAGGCCGGCGTGTCCGCCAAGGGAATGCTCGACGCGCAGGCCGTCGGCCTTCTGTGCAGCCGCGCCGAAGACGGATTCGTCGCCGCATGCCTTCGCGGTGCCGCGTTCTAGGACGCGCTTGGCGTAGCCTGGGCGCCCCACTGCATGACGACGCTCACCTGGGAGCCCGACATCGTGTTCTGCACGAAGCGCCCGATCTCGTGGTAGCAGACGTACTCTTCAGTGGGCTTGTTGACCACGATGAGGAAATCAGGATGCGACGGCCGATTGCAGGACAGCCCCGGCTCGTAGCCGTCGACGCGCACGTCGAACGTGGGCATGTACGTGAACTGGGCGTACTTGTTCGTGCCACCGTCGAGGGCGAGCTCCATGCCCGGCTGCAGTTTTCCGTCGAGGAACTGCACGGCGTCGTCCGTGCTGGTGCGCGTGGGCGCCATCAAGATGTACGCGGAGAACAACAGCAGCGTCAACGCCAGTGCAGCGACTCGCCCCTTCGTCGCCGGGTCGTGCGGCTCGGCGCGGCCAAGGGCCAGCCACAACAGGGGAAGGAAGGCGATGACGACGTAGCGGTGGTTGTCGAACCAGAACAGGAGAGTCTTCTCCACGACCCAAAGCTGCGACGCGATGACCCAGGCGATGACGAAGACCAGCCCGACGGCGAGCCACAACGCCATCTCACGCTCCTCGCGGATACGCCGCAGGGACGCGCCCAGTTGCGGGAACAAGAACGCGGCGTACCAGAGGAGGTACAGGGTGAACAGGAGACTCTTGTAGCCGAGGGCCTTGGCGAAGAGGTCGGGCTGCGCCGACGCCGCGGCCCCAGCGGAGGCGATGTCCTGCGCCGTCTCCCAAGCGGGCCATCCGTGCAGCGTCCCATTGCGCGCCGTCCAGGCCCACGCGAGCGCCCAGACGGCACACGCGGCGACGCCGCCAAGCCAGTACGCACGCATGCGGCTTGCAGCCGACTGCCTCGGCCGGCCCATCCAGAATAAACCCAACAACAGGAGGCCGCCGCCGGCGACGATGAGCATGTCCTTCGACGACGACGAGAGCCACGACACGGCGCCCCCGGGGCCGAAGAGCGAACCGGGGCCGTCCCAGGGCGGGTAGCCCCCGAACAGGCGCACGTTGCGGTCCGCCCACACGGCGACGCACGCGGCGAAGACGGCGATGGCCCCGACGTACCAGCGATTGGTGAGCACGCGCCAGCCGAGGAAGTGGAAGCGCCAGAGCAAGCCGCCCACACCGGCCACGACGAAGAACGGGCCGATGCTGGAGCGTGTGAGGTAGGCAAGGCCCGCGGCGGCGCCGGCCGCGAGGATGTACGGCGGCTTCTCCAGGCTCTTCAGGATGGCCCACAGTGTCACGGCGAAGAGCAGGAGGACGAGGTTCTCGCTGAAGCCGGTCCCCGTGCTCCAGATGAGATGGGGCTCGACGGCGAGGATGGAGGTCACGAGCAGGGCGCGGCCCCGTCCGAACAGGCTGGCACTCGTGAAGTACACGGTCGTAAGTGCTGCCAGAGCCATCGTGACGGCCGCGATCTTCGTCTGCAGCACGCCGAAGCCGATGACGGTGTACACGAGGCCGAGGTACAGCGGGTACATGGGCGGGTAATGGTGGCTGTAGCCCGGCGTGGAGCCGATCCACGTCGTGACGTCGCCGTACGGCATCAGGAACTCGTGGTGCTCCATCCACGCCTTGCCCATCGCCGAGTACGTCCCACCGTCCGCCCAGATGTCCATCGACCAGATGGTAGCAACACGCAGTACGACGCCGATGGCGATGACCATGAGTGCTGCCCCCGTGAGCGGCACGCGGTCGATGAGGCGACGAATGCGCTGGCCGTACGCCGTCCACGCGCGGCCCTCGCTTGCCGCCCGCCACGCAGCGCCGGAAAAGTACGGGTCGCAGCCGCGCGACAACGCGAGGAGGCCAGCCAGAAGGATGCACGCAGCGGCCGCGGCGTTGGACAGGTTCGGGTCCGGCGCGTACAGCCCACGATGCCACAGGCCGTACGCGCTCGCAACGAAGGCGCCGCATGCCAGGACCCGGGCGCGACGCGAGCCCCACGCGAGGGCAAGGCCGACGACGGGGAGGATGACCGCGAGCACCGCCAGGATGTCCAACGACAGGCGCGGGTGCCGCCACATGGCGCCGTAGAGTTCGCCGTCGACGCGTTGGATGTCCAGCCATTGGCCGGCACGGATCTGGCCGATTCCCCACAACGGAATCGCGGCCAGCAGGGCAGTCCCAGCCGCGGCAATCGTCACCAGAAGCGGGCGCGGCGGCGACGGGCGGCCGGGGGCGAGGGCCGCGGAGGCAACCTCCGGACCGGTCGTCTGGGGCATGGCTGCCATCGTCGATTCGTGCCGAGTGGCTGGCGCCGTATAAGCGGCCACATTGCGACGCCGAGGCGGCCTTGCGCCAGGGGCCATGCAAGGGCAATCCAGCAAAGCTTGAATGAGGGTGCCCAGTGGCGCAGCCGATGAACCCGACGCCCCTTGCCGTCGTCTTCCTGCTTGCCTGCGCCGTTCTGGCCGGTTGTGCAGGCGCGCCCGACGTCACGCCCGAGGAGTTGGCCTCCCACACGACGCCGCTTTCCGCCATGTCCGGCATGCAGGCGCTGCCCATCGGCGCATCGGCCACGGAGTTCAAGGACTACGGGATGACGACCAACCCGGGGACGGCCAACCCCGCGAAATTCCCCAACTTCAACGGCGCAACCCCGAAGGCCGCATACGGCGAGATCCTCCAGGAGGGCAACAACTCGCAGCACCGGCTCTACGTCTTCGCGTTGTCGTTCTCGTCGGCCGACGCCGCGGCGGGCTTCGTGCAGGACGGCAAGGCCTGCGGCAACCCGAACGCCCGGGCGTACACGAAGGATGGCGCCACCTTGACCCAGTTCGTCTACGTCGCCCTCGACGGCCAGACGGACAACACGCTCATCGCCCACTGGCACAGCGCCATCCAGGACGTCATGGCCCGCACCGGCGCCACGAACGCTTGCTAGAGGCCTCCCTGGTTCGAGTCCTTTATACGAGGGTTGTCCATCAGGGGACTCATGCTTGGCCGCCCGCGCCTTCCGCTGTGGTTGACCGTCGTCGTCATCGCCCTCATGGCCGTTCCGTCGACGAGCGCGCAGTACTCCACGTATGGAACCTTTGTCCTGACCGCGGACGCCGACGCAAGCCACATGCCCAACGTGGCCAGCGGCAGTGCGGTCTTTGCCTTCAACGATGCCACGGCCGACTGCCAAGTCCAGAACACGGAACGCGTCTACATGGACCGCGACGGCACTGGAACCGTCACGCTGGGCGACGTGCGCATCACCGTGGGCAGCCCAGCCGTCGGGACGGCCATGCAGGTCGTCACGAGCGGCGCGACGGATCTCACGAATGTGCTCAAGGCGGCCATCGGCGGCGTCTCCCCGGCCTGCGCGGGCACCAACCTAGGCGACCTCCTCTTCTACAAGGAATTCTACAGTGGGGCCCGCACGGTCACGACGGGCTTCACGGTGAGCGGAAAGGGCGCCTATCTCGACCTCAACGCCAACGGGCGCGTGGACACGAACGACGTTCGCCTTGCCGCAGTCAGCGCAACCGCAGGCACCTTCGTGGCGGCCGAAGCGGACGCCGACCCGGGTGCCTTGACCACGACGGAGTACACGGCAAACGCCGACTGTATCTACCTGTCCGCCGACGCCCTCGTCGGGACGGGCGACACGCGCCTCGGCCGCTGCGGCGAGTACCTCGACGCGTCGGTCGTCGCCTGCGCGGCGCCCGTCTTGGACACAGACTGCGGCCAGACCCTCCTCACAATCGCCAATGCGCGCCTCGGCGCCAACGGCAAGTACTACGACGACATCGATGCTTCGGGCGTCGTCCCGAACACGGGCGACCGCCGGCTGCAGCCCGTGGGCGCTCTCGTCGAGGGGACGGCGCTGGCATGCGGCACGCCGGATGCCGACTGCGCCGCGGCCAACCCGTACGGGGCGGCCCTTACGACCGTCCGTTACTCGCGACGCGGCTACGACTTGTCGGCTCCCGCCATCCTCGCCTTCGACACGAACGACGACGGAACCTTGCCGGAAATCGTCCTCGTGGACCGCGACGCAAACGGCGTTCCCTCCATCGGCGACTTGCGCCTCAACGGCGGCACCTTCGTCCTGCAGGCCGATGCCGACGTCGTCCACAAGCTGCTGACGCCAGGCACACCACCTATTCTTGCCTACCAAGGCACGCCCTCTGCGCCCACCGCCGTCGCCCTCATCACGGACGCCACGAATGGCGGCAGCTCGCTCGACCAGGAGGACGTCGTCCTTTTCCTTTCCGGCTGCACCGTCGGCAGCATCGTCCGCTCCACTGCTGCGTGCAACCCGGCAGGAACTTGGAACTCGGTGGCCGGAACGGCCATCGCGAACATCAAGTACCGCGAATCCGGCGCCGGTGCAGGCTTCGGCGCGGGGGACACGCTGTACGCCAGCCTTGGCGCCACGTCGACCAACGTGGACACCGACGACCTTCGCCTGACGGCCTACTCGACCGGCACACCGGGAACCCTGGTCGGGGCAGGCCTGACCGGTGAATCCGGCAGCGCGCTCCTGGCAATCGCCGGCTCAATCATCCGCGTCCTTGACATGGACGGAAGTGGGACGATCACGCCGGGCGACGTGCCCATCGTTGATGCCAACAACGACGCCTACCTCTCACAGAGCGACGTGCCCGTGGCCACCGGCATCACGAACGTGGCCTTCGGCACGATTGCGCCGGCCGGCAATGCGGCCGTGGTGCACCAGCTCGTTGCCATCGGCACCCACAACCAGGGCACCGGGAGCCCATGGGCCGTCAAGTACCTCGACAACGACGGCAGCGGCGGGCCGAGCCTCAACGACCCCATCTACCTTCACGTCGCAAGCCCAGACCTGAAGTGGCGCCTCAGCGCCAACTCCAACGGCCTCGCAGCGGGGACGTTTGCGTCCACTGAAAGCCCCGCCCTGTTTACCAGTCTCACGGCCACGGGCGTCTGCACAAATCCCATCGCGTACGCGGAGGTCGCCGGCGCCGGCTTCAGTTCGGAGGATGACGTCTACGTGGACGTTGCCGGCTGCGGCAGCATCGGCACGGGCGACATCTACCTGAAGAAGTCGGGGAAGACGCCGGGCCTCAAGGTTGGCGGGTCCGACACGCAGGGCGGCATCCTAACAGCCATCACGACGACAGCGTTGTCGTACTTCGACCTGGATGCCACGGCGGCCCTGAGCGGCGGGGACCTTCTGTACCTCGACGCGGACACGCCGGCTGGCCTCGTCTCCCTCTTCGACTTCCGCCTCTCCGGCACCGGCGGCACGACGACGCTTGGCTCCGTGGCCCCGCCGCCTCCGCCGCCCCCGCCACCGCCGCCGCCGGTCACGCCGCCCGTGACGCCTCCTGTCACGCCGCCGGCCACGCCGCCTGCGACGCCGCCGGCAACGCCCCCAGCGACTCCGCCAGCCACGCCGCCAGCCACGCCGTCCAGCGTCGACCTTGCCAGCGTCAACGGCGCGCTTGCCTCGACCCTGAAGGTCACGCATGTCGGCAACGACAACGTCCTGCAGTGGACTCCGCAGACAGGCGTCCTCGGCTACCAAGTGTGGAGCAGCAGCAGCCCATGGGTCAAGGTCACCGACCTGCCGGGCCCCACGACCTCCACCTACACGGACGTGAACTCGCCGGCGACGACGAAGTACACGGTCACGGCATACACCGGCCTGTCGGCCACGTTCGGCTACTTGACGGACATCAACACACAGGCCGTCCCCGGCTACAGCACGGTCCCGGCGGGAACCTCCGCGGCCGGATCCTCGCTGTCCTCGACGACCGGCGGGCAGTCGAAGGTCCCCGGCTTCGAGACCGTCGTCCTGGTGGGTGCGGTGGCAATCGCTCTCCTCCTCGTGCGGCGCCGCAAGTAGGCCGTCACAGCCGGTTGCACCGCCCGGTCTGGCGGGGCGTCCCCCGACGAATCCCCTCCGGTTTTTCTACCACGACGGAGTGGGTTCTCTAGCCGTGGCGCCCCTGCTCTCCGTGGTCATCCCCACGTACAACGAGGCGGCCAACATCGGGCCGCTGTTGGGGGAGCTTCGGCGCGTCATGGCGGGCCTGGAGGTCGAGTTCATCGTCGTCGACGACGACTCGCGCGACGGCACGTCAGAGAAAGCGCGCCTGGCCGAGCCAAGGGCCCGCATCATCGTCAGGAAAGGCGAACGCGGT
Source organism: bacterium (assembly GCA_040390065.1). GTDB lineage: Archaea > Thermoplasmatota > E2 > JACPAO01 > JAHFTW01 > JAHFTW01. The sequence continues at coordinate 43,999 of JAZJZE010000005.1, forward strand.
CTAGCCACGGCCGTCGTGCGCGGTATCCGGGAAGCGCATGGCACCTTCGTCGCCGTCATGGACGCTGACTTCCAGCATCCGCCGGCCGCGGTGCGGGCCATGCTCGACCGGGCCGTGCGGACGCAGGCGGACCTCGTGGTCGGCTCGCGCTATGCGCCGGGCGGTTCCCAGGGCAACTTCGGGGCCGTCCGCAGCACCATCTCCAAGGGCGCCCGCCTCATCGCCAAGACGGCGCTCCCACCAATCCGGAACTTCAAGCTCACGGACCCGATGAGCGGCCTTTTCCTGGTGCGCCGCGACCGGGTCGACGCGGGCGCCCTCCGGCCGACCGGATACAAGATCCTCCTCGAGATCCTCGGCAAGGCGGACCTGCGCCGCGTCGAGGAGGTCGGCTACCGCTTCCAGGACCGGCGGGGCGGGGCGTCGAAGCTGGGGGGCGGAGTCATGCTGCAGTTCCTGGTGCACGTCCTCGGCCTTGGCCTCACGCACCCCGAGAACCAGAGGATCCTGCGCTTCATGCTGGTGGGTGCCAGCGGCATCGTCGTCAACCTCGGCGTCCTGTTCGTCCTGCACGGCTTGTTCGGCATCGAGGTGACACCGGCCTTCGCGAGCGCTGCGGGGCTCAGCATCCTCACGAATTTCCTATTGAACGACGCCTTCACCTTCCGCGACCGCGCGAAGGCGCCATGGATCGCCCGGCTTGGCATGTTCTTCCTCGTGAGCCTCGGCGGCATGCTCACGACGTTTGCGGCGCTCTTCGTGTTGTACTACCTCATCGGCATGAACTACCTCGTTGCCGACGGCTTGGCGATCGTGGCGGGATTCGCCGTGAACTATGCCGGAAATCTCGGCTTCACGTACGGCACGAAGCGCCCGGCCGCGCGTGACTGGGTTCCCATCGTCGTGCTGATCGTCGCCTCGGGAGGGCTGTACTTCTCCGCCCTCGACTCCGTGGAGGGCATCTACTTCGACGAATCGTACTACCTCGTCGTCGCCCACCAGATGGACAGCGGCATGTGGGAGGACCCGTGCCTGCACGACGCCAAGGGCCTCGACCCCGCGCCGCTCAACTACGAGCATCCACCGCTTGCCAAACTCATCATGTACGCCTCGGTGCACGCCTACGACTCATACCATGGCGTCTTCCTCGGCTGCCGCATGCCGGACAACGACAACCCGGCCGTTCGCCCCGCCATCTGCTTCACCGATCCGGAAGGACACACGAGCGCCACGTACGACGACGCCAACGAACGCATCAGCAAGGGGGACAAGTTCGACAACGGCCCGACCTGCTACCACGCCTGGTCGCACGAGATGCGCTACCGCGGCAACGCCTTCGCGTGGCGTGGACCAAGCGCCGTGATGGGCGTCGTGACGGTGACGTTCATCGCCCTCGCAGCGCGCCGGCTCTTCCAGAGCAACCTGGCCGGAATGCTCGCCGGCTCCTTCGTCCTCTTGGACAACCTCGTCCTGACGTCCAGCCGCATCGCACTCTTGGACATCTTCGCCGCGGGATTCACGGCCATGGCCGTCTACTTCGCGACGTCGCCGACGAAGAAGGGCATCGTCGCCACCACCATCTTCCTCGGCCTGGGATTCTCCTGCAAGTTCTACGTGCTCTTCGCCGGCCCGCCCATCCTCCTCCTGTCGCTCTGGATCCACCACCGCGCCGGCCTGCTGCGCATGGGACGCTTCACGCTGCACATGCTTGCGTACCCACTCATCCCACTGGGCGTCTTCGTCGCGACGTACCTGCCCTGGCTCATCCGCTGGTCGCAGTCGCACAACATCGGCTGGGCGGTCGGCCACTTCTTCGCCGTCAACGCAGCCGCAATCTCCTGGGATACAACGGGCCTGCAGACGCACACGTACCTCAGCCCGCCGTCGGAATGGCTCAGCATGACGACGCCGATGAACTACATCCACGCGGCCACGAACTACGACGTCTCCGACGGCACCCACTACACGTTGTATCGCGACATCTACGCCATGGGAAATCCCGCGCTGTGGTGGGGCGCGACGGCCGCCGTCGTCGCAATCTTGTGCCTCGTTGCCTACCGCTTGGCCCGTGCGGCCATGCCGCGGCCCATCCAAGCGCCGGTCCCGACTTCCCCTGCGCGCCTCGGAGCGGTCTCATTGCCCTCGCCCCCGCGACCGATGGACGCGCAACGACCGGTCGTCATTCCTGGGGCCCCGCCCCTTGCACGCGCGATGGCGCCCGCGCCGCGCGCCCTTCAGCCGCTGGACGCGCGCGCCCAGATCGCCGGCGGCCTCGGGCTGCTCGCCTCGTTCTTGCTGGTCCTCGTCGGTCTGGCCACTCTTCGCATCCTGCCCGCGGCCTTGACGTTCTCGGCCGGGGGACTGGCGTTCGGCATCTTGGCGTTCGTCCTCGCCGTGGCGCAGACGGCAAGCAGCATCGCCCTTTTCGGCCGGGGCCACGCCGCGACCCCCATGCAGATCGTCGTGGCGATGGCAACGTTCCTCGTCACAATCGCGTTCATGGTCCCGAGTGGCCAAGGCATTGACCTCATCCTCGGCCTTCTCCTCGCCCTGGACGTCGCCGTCCTGGCCCTGCTTGCCTTGCGCGACTTCGTGCGCCTGCCGCCGGCAACGCAGGCCCTGCTCCTTGGCGCCCTCGTGCCCATGATGACCTTTCTCGGCTTCTTCGCGCTCCTGAAGGGTGGCCGCTCCATGTTCATCTTCTACATGACCGAGGTCGCGCCCCTCATGGCGCTGGTGCTGGGCGGGGCCGTCGCGCATCTATGGCGTCGCGTTCGCTGGGGCAAGCCCGCAGCCCTCGCCACGATTGCCCTCGTGGCCTTCGCCTTCGTGTGGTTCCTGCCCGTGACGATCTACCTCGAGCTTCCCCGCGAGGGATTCCGCTGGATGGACCTGCCAATCCCCGGAACCGGCATCTCGATTCCATACCCCGGCATCGGGTTCCACGACATCATGGGACTCGTTCCGTGGATGCACGAATGCGGCGCGGGCGGCGCATGCGTGCCGTGAGGGCATTCCGCAGAATCCCTCCGGTCGGTCATCCACCTGGAAACCCGCAGATTGGCCCAGCCGGCTTGGTCAATCGGCGGAATCTGCTCCCAGTCAGCGCCATTGCAGGACGTGCAAGAGCTCACCAGGACGATGCCTGAACTCTCAGCGGAATCTGTGGACAAGCGGCGCCAGGCGCTAGCGCTTCAAGTGCGCCTTCAACGCCTTGATCTCGCGGATCTCGGCCGGGTCTTCGCCCTTCAGGGCCGCGACGTAGACGGACGTGTAGTCGAGGAACTGCAGCATGCGCGCCTGCTCGACGACGTGCTCGCCGAAGGTCTCGATGGGTCGCGCAACCTTGTTGGTCCACGGCACGCCCCAGCCACGGTAGCGCTCCTCCATGTAGGCAAGGCGCTTGCGCAGTTGCGGGTTCTGGCCTTCGTGGCTAAGGCAGAGGACCGTGAAGTGGCGGCGGTTCTCGACGTCGCCGCCCCAACCGGTCAAGTCGTTGTGGTTGGATTCCGGGACGAGGTCGACGTCGGCGATCTTCTTGGCATTCTCGTTCAGCATGCCGCGGAAATGCAGGCCGACGCCGTAGAACGCCGGTGTCGCGTAGATCTGGGGAATCGGCCGCCACAGTTCACGCGCCAGCTTCTTGGCCGGGTTCTTGGCTTCCGGCACGTCGGGACCGCAGGCGGCATCGACCTCCTGGACGGCCTTGACCGCTTGGCGAATGGGGACGGCGCCATGCAGGAGGCCGGAACCCTCGAGGAAACCGAGGACCGAGAACCACGTGTACCCGAAGGCGGCACGCGGCTGGTAACCGGCCGGCTGCGGCACGATGCGGTCGACGAGGCTCGCCAAGGTCCCGCCCGTGCAGAACGCCGTCACGGGCACACCGCGCTCCAGGCTCGTGCGCACGACCTGCAAGGTCTCCTCCGTCTCGCCCGAGTACGAGATGGCCAGCGTGTGCCAGCCCTTCTTCACGTGGTGGGGGAACTGGTAGTGCTTGACGACGGAGAACGGGATGTCGAGGGCCCGGGTGGCTGCGTCCTTCACCAGGTTGGCGCACATGCCCGAGAAGCCCATGCCGGCAAACAGCAGTCCCTTTGCCTTGAGCAGGTCGGGAGCGGCCTTCGACCCGGAGTCGAAGCCCTCCCGGAGGAGACGGGCCTTGGCCTGGATGGACGGCATGAAGCCCGACGGGTCGCGCAGCGCCGGCTCGCCGTTGCGGCCGGGCCCGCGCCCTGCAAGGGCAGCAGTGGGTGCCGGTTTGCGGGCCACGCTCGCGCCCAGCGGTGTCCACCTCTAGAAGCCTTTCATGACGCCAGGAGCGGGACGGGATGCGGAAGGCAACGTTTCTAATGAGGACCAAGGTTGGTTGGCCCGGAACTGCATGGCACGGGACCCGCAACTCCTCAAGCGCAACCTGCTGGTGCTGCCGGGCGGCCTGCTTGCCTTCTTCGCGACCCTGGGCCTCGTCTACTTCCTGGCCGTGCGCCCCCGAGGAGGCCTGCCGTGCGCCAAGTACACGCAGGTCCTGTACCACGGATCGTGCTACACGACGACCGGCTTCCTCGTGGGCATGCTCCTGGTCGGCCTCATCCTCGTCGCCGTCGGCCTCGTGGTGTTCCGCAGCAAGCCAAAGGTCCTGGTCGACCACCTCTACCACGGGACGCCCTCGCATTTCGGGCTGGCTCTCTTGGCCGCCTTCGCCGCAATCCCCTTCCTGGCATACGTCATCGTGCTCTACCTCGAAAGGGCGCTCGAGACGACGTACGTCATGAACGTCCCGGGTACAAGCGGCGACGGCGCCCCGACGATCACCTTGCACGTCGTGCTCGGCTGCATCCTTCTCGCGGCCCTGGTCGCCCTCGTTCCATACTGCCTCCTCATGGTCGCGCAAGGCCAGTTGCGGCGCCGCTTCCTGCGCGAGGCAGAGACATACGAGGAGCCGGAAGCAGCCTTCCCCGGCGAACCCGCCGAGGCTCCCGCCGACCTCGGCTGGCAGGAACAGCCCCCCGCCGCGGCCCCCCCTCCAGAAGAGTTCGTCGACGAAGCCATGTGGCCCGGCTCGCGAGACAGTCCCGAAGTCGAAGCGGCACCTGTCGAAGGCATGCAGACCGGCGAGACTGCGACCACGGAGGATGCGGCCTGGACGCCGCCGCCCGTCGTGCCCGGTCCGCCGCCCGTCGTGATGCCGGTCGCAGTCCGCAAGCCGACGGGACCGACGGTCCGCCCTGCCCCCATCGTGCCGCAAGCCCCCGGCTGCCGTGCGATGCGCGCCAACGGCATGGAGTGCGGCGAGCCCGTGGGCCCAGGTGGCCGCTACTGTCTGCGGCACGCCTGCCAGGGCCGCACCGCCAGCGGCTCGCCGTGCCGGAACCCGGCGCTCGAAGGCGGCACGCGCTGCCGCGCCCACTCGTCGAGCTGACGGTCGCCGCCGCGCAAGTTCTTTAGCAACCTCCTCCTGGCGCAGCCCATGGGAATCCTCGGCCTCGGGACGGATGAACTCATCATCGTCCTGGTCGTCATCGTGCTCCTGTTCGGGGCGGCCAACATCCCGAAACTGGCGCGCAGCCTCGGCAGGGCGAAGGGCGAGTTCAACAAGGCCCGGGCGGAATTTGCCACGGAGGCCCAGAAGGCCGAGGCTGAGGCTGCAGCGCCCGCCGTCGGGGAGGAGCAAGTCCGCAAGACGGCCCGGGGCCTGGGCATCGACGATGCAGGCAAGTCCACCGACGAAGTCAAGCGCCTCATCCAGCAGAAGCTCGCTTGATTCAGGCCTGGGCGCGGTCGTAGGCGCGACGCGCGGGCACGCTCAACGCGATGCCCAGCATGTACAAGCCGAAGAGCGGCCCGGACACCAGGAGTTGGCTGACGGGCGTCGGGTCCGGCGTCGCAAGGCCCGCAAGAAGCAGGATGGCGACGAGAGTGTGGCGCCACTTTCGGACGTAGCCGCGTGGCGTGGCAAAGCCGAGGCGCGCCAGGGCCACCATGACGAGCGGCGTCTGGAAGGCAAGACCCGTGAGGCCCAGGAACATGAGCGTGAAGCCCACGAACTCGTTGACGTCGAGGTAGTTGGCGGCGCCGAGGACGGCGGAGAACGAATACAAGGCGCGGTACCCGGCGGGCAAGACCGTCGAGTAGGCGAAGAGCACGCCAATCAAGAACAGAAGCGACGTCGGCGCGATGAAGCGCCACATGAGGTGCCGTTCGCGCGCCCGCATGGCTGGCAGGATGAAGCCGCCCAGTTGCGCCAGAACATACGGGAGGGCAAGCAGGATGCCGAGGCCGACGGCGATGTCGAACAGGGCGACGAAGCCGTCCATGGGCCGCAGCACGATGAGCTGGACGCCGGCCGGGACGAGGTCGTGCGCCATGCGCCGGAAGACCTGCGCCGCCAAGTTGTCGACGGCGTCGAAGCCGACGTATGGCGGGAAGGCCTCGATGCGCACGAGCATGACCAAGATGATGGCGCCGACGATGGCGATGAGGATGCGCCGGATGCGCCGCCCCAAGTCCTTGGCGTGCCCCATGAACGTGTCCTGGTCGGGGCCGGTCCGGCGTTTGGCAAGGGCAGCCGAGACGCCGGCCAGCATGGCAAGGAGAAGCAGCGCCGCGACGCTCGCCCACGTGGCCCACGCCGGCAGGTCGACGGGAGGCGCCACGCGGCGGCGACGGAGGGCCGCCCCTTGATGGTTTGCCCGGCCCTGCGCGGGCGGCCCGGCGCCCATGGACCCCCTCCTTGGCCTTTAAGGGCGGACCCGGCCTACAACCCCTGTTGCGCGACCTTCTGGCATTGCGGGCCATCTGCTCCGCCCCGGGCAAGGTCATCCTCTTCGGCGAGCACGCGGTGGTGTACGGCCATCCCGCCCTGGCGGCGGCCACGGACCAACGCACGGTCGTCGAGGTCGACTGCTGCGGCGACCGCTTCACGGTCAACGGCTACCGCATCCATGACCGCTACCACTCGTACCTCGTCACGGCGGTCGAGCGCGTGTGGAAGCGCGCCGAGCCGATCCGCATCCAGACCGAAGGGGGGGTGCCGTCGGCGTCGGGCACCGGATCGTCTGCGGCGTTGACCGTGGCGACCGTCGGCGCATTGCACCAGCTGCAGGACCGCCGTGAACTCGCCGCGCTTGCCCAGGACGCCTTCGAGGTCGAACGGGCGACCCAGGGCGGGGGTTCGCCCACGGACACGAGCATCGTCACGGCGGGCGGCGGCATCGCGATCGCCGGCATGGCGGACCCGCCCAAGGTCGGCGAGCATCTGTGGGACGTGCATTGGCGCGAGCCGGGCCAGGAACGCAGTTGGACTGTGGAGCGCATCGATATCCCAGAACTGACCGTCGTGATCGGCAACTCAGGCGTGAAGGGCCGCACCGATGAACAGGTGGCGAAAGTCGCCATGGCGGCGAAGAAGAGCGCCGTCGTGCGCGACTCGCTGGCAGAGATCGGGCGCCTGACGCGTGAAGCCGTGCCGGCGCTGCGGCGGCGTGACTGGGTGGCCATCGGCGGCCTTCTCGACAAGGCCCACTCGGCCATGCACACGCTCGGCGTCAACCATCCGGCCGTCGAGGGCCTGGTGCAGGCCGCCCGCGCAACGCCGGGCACGTTCGGGGCCAAACTCACGGGCGCAGGCGGTGGCGGCAGCATGTTCGCCCTCACGGAACGGCCGGAGGCGGTCGCCAAGGCCATCGCGGCAAAAGGTGGGACGCCCTTCATCGTCCGCCTTGGTGGCCCGGGTGTGCAGTGGGAGGAGCCCGCCAAGGCCCTGGAGCCTCCTGGCGCCCCTGAAGGGGCCGTTTAACCTTTGCCCGTCGGCCAGATAAGCCCCACCGGGGGAGCATGGCGCATGGGTCGACTTCCTCTCCTGTTCAGCGTGATGGGCGTGGCGGTGGCCCTTTCCGGCTGCTCCGGCGGCTCCTCGACGACCGGCGCCCCCGGCTTCGGCTCCTCGTCGCCCGCCAACGGCAATGGCACGATTCTCCAAACCCTGACACAGACGGGCGCCGACGGCGTCGTCTCCATCGTCACGCAGACCGTGACATCCGCCGTGCCGCCCAGCAGCCAACCCGCATCGAACCCTGTCGGCGCTTCCTCGGCGCCCACGCACTCGGCCAGCAACACGCAAGCGAATCCCCCCACGACGTCACCGTCCGCCTCGCAGGCCACATCCACCTCGACCGCGGCCTCGTCGTCCACGGCAAGCGCGACCAGCAGTTCCACCACGTCGACGTCGGGCACGACGAGCAGTTCGACCACCTCCACATCGACGACGAGCGGCCTTCCCACGGTACCGGTCACGCCGCCGACGGTGCCGATTACGCCGCCGATCACGCCACCCATCTGAGCGCCGAAAGCCACAAAGCGAGCCAAGGCCTCCCCACCGTGATGGCCCGCCCCGTGCTCCTCAAGCTCGGCGGCTCGATCCTGACCGACAAGCAGGCCGAACGCTCCTTCCGACGCGGCGTCGCAAGCCGCCTATGCCAGGAAATCGCCAAGGCCAAGGTGCCCACGGTCGTGCTGCACGGCGCTGGCTCGTTCGGCCACCCGATCGTTGCCCGCAGCGGCATCGGCACGGGCAGCCTGGATGCGGGGAAAGCCGCCTGCGTGGGGGAAACCTTCGCCGGCCTGGCCGAGCTGGAAGGCCGCCTGCTCACCGCCGCCTCCGCCGCCGGCCTGCGCCCGGTCCCGCTGCCGCTGCATCTCGGCGTGCGCTATGACGCACAAGGTAACCTGTCCGAATTGCCCGCTGGCGAGATCACGGATCTCCTGGCCGACGGATGGACCCCAATCCTGCACGGGACATTGGTGCGGCACCCGCGCGTCGGCTGGCAAGTCCTTGGGGCAGACCGGCTGATGGCGGAACTTGCTCCGATGCTGCAGCCCCGCCTTGCCCTCTTTGCCAGCGACGTCGACGGCGTCTACTCGGCGGACCCCAAGAGCAACCCTGCAGCCACGCTCCTGCCTCAGGTGTCCCGCCACCTGGCCGGCGCGGGCTCCTCGGAGGGCACCGGATGGGACGTGACGGGGCGCATGGAAGGCAAGCTGGCGCACGCCCTTGCCGTGGCAGAGCACTGCCCGACTCTCATCGTCAACGGCCTGGTGCGTGGCCGTGTGCTCGACGCCCTGCGGGGAAAACCTGTCACCGGCACCCGCATCACGCGCTAGGCCCTTCCCTGTTGCGCGCCCCCGTCGGCCAGACCAACGGTTTCAAAGACCCCCACCCTGCGGGGGCCGAGGACATCGCATGCCTACACTCCCCAACGTCACGCCGCACCACCAGAAGATCTACAACTTCCTCTTCGAGGGCGGCTACACGAACGAGAACAAATTGCAGGACGCGGACAAGATCGCGCTCGGCGTCAAGCTTTCCAAGGGCGTCGTGGCCAACCTCCTCCTGGACCTGGAGAAGAAGGGCTTCGTGAAGCGCGTTGCCCGTGGCAAGGCGGCCGGCTACTTCATCACGAGCATCCCCGAGGAGCAGCCCAAAACGAAGGGCGAAGGCGAGTTCTCCGCCGAGGACATCTTCTAGCCCGAACCTACTTCAGCCTCGGCGGCGGTGCGTCCGGCGTGGTGAGGCAAAGGGTGGCGCGCGCAGCAGCCGCGGCTGGCCTCCTCGTCCTCGTCACCGTCCTTGCCGGCTGCAGCGGTGGGCCTGGGCCTGCTGATGCCGGCGGCCTGCCCGAGGGCGGCCTCGGCGGCGGGCCCATGGATGCCGCCGTCCTCGACAGCCGCGAACAGCGCGGACCTCTCACACGCATCTGGGTGGGCCGCGACCTCGGATGCCAGGTCGAGCGGACGGGCGACTCGTTCTACCAGTTCTTCCCGCCGCGCGCCGCGCCGGCGGATTGTGGCACCTTCCTTCTCGTGGCGGGGACGCTCTACGCCCCCGATTTCGAGGGCCATTCCGGAACGGCCACGAGTCGCTTGCGGGACCACACCCCCTTCACGCCCATCAACCAGACGGCCGTGACGGGTGACGGGCTCGTCGCCTCGCCCTTCCAGGTCGTCACCACCGTCGCCGTCGGGGACACTGGAGTACGCATCGTCGAGACCGACAGCTACGTCCCGGGCGATGACTTCTATTCCACGTCCGTCGAGGTGCGAAACGAAGGGTCCGCGGGGTACGGCAGCGTCAGCATGTTCCGCGCCGGCGACTGCTATCTCGGCGACTCCGACGTCGGCTATGGCTTCACGGAAGTCGCCGTGCCAGACTCCATCGGTTGCAGCAAGAACCCGAACAACGAGCCGTCCGGACGCATCGAGGAATGGCTGCCCGACACGCCGCCAAGCAGCCATTACGAGGCCGCCTACCACGATGTGTGGGCGGCCATCGGTCGCAACGGCACGCTGCCTGGCACGTGCGACTGCACGCGGGCGCACGACAACGGCGCAGCCCTCGTGTGGGACTTCCCGCTACCGTCCGGGGCGGTCGTGACGCAGGGCCATCGCCTACGCTTCAGCCCCTTTGCCGTCACCGGACCGAGCCGTCGGCCGCCCGACGTCGATCCAGTGCAGCCACCCTGCCAGGCCCTCGACTTCGAGGCACCCGGAAAGGCCGTCCTGCCGCGTTCGCATGCGTACGATCTTCCAGGCGTCGGCCACAACTGGACCGTGCGGGACGGTGCCGTGGACCTCTACCTGCCGGGAGACGTGGATTTCCCGGCGGACTTCCGCAATGCCACGACCCTCGCCTTCGTCGACCTCGCAGCGACCCTCGAGACGGCCGGGACGCTCACGACCAACATCACCTTCCCAGCGGGCACGTCATCGTTGTCGTTCACCATGGCCGGCAACCACCGGCGCGAGGGCCGTGACTCAGTCGAAGTGGTGTTCGGAGGCCTCGTGTGGCAAGTGGATCTCGATTGGGATGCGCCGTGGGGCGTCCAGGAGTTCCCGTTCAACAACACGCTCGCGGGGCCGGAACGCCGCGACATCTCGTTCCACTGGCTGGGTTCGGGCCGCGAAGGGCCGGTCCTTTCCAGCATCCTGGTCTGCACGCAGCCGCTGCCAAACCGCTAGCGGCGCCAGGCAATCCATCAGCCGGGCCACGATGCGCCGCCATGGTGCTGCGGATTTGCAGGGATTTGACATTCGGCAGATAGGGACTGTCGGACAATCCTCAACTACCCGGGAAAACGCTCCCAATGCGGTCCGTCGCATGCAAGGCCCTCCTCCTCCAGTGTCATCGCTGACCCGCCGTGCCGCGTGCTGGGCGGCCGCCGGGTTGACCGTCCTTACCGCGTTGGCCCCGCTCGCCGACGGCGCAGGCGCAACCATTTCCGACGGCACGATCGGTCTCGGCGTCGTCGACAAGGGCGACCTGAAGTACAACGGCGCAGTCTCCTCGAACTGCCACAATTTCTACTACACGATGCGCCTCCTCAGCACGAACCAGGAAGCGCTCGACTGCGACGTCGAGGGTGAAGGTTGGGGCCTCGGGTACGACATGGGCGCCGCCCCGAGTCCAGCAAGCGGAGGCACGCGCTGCTGGGCATCGACGGGCTCCGCCTCCGGCGCCGATTCGTCGCCACCTCCCGCCGTCGTCTCGTTCACGTCCACGCCCACCACCGCCACGTCAATCATCACTTGCGGCTCGGTCCGCATGACACAGAAGTACGAACCCGTTGCCAGCCATCCGGAGTTGTACAAGGACAACATCACGGTGCAGAACATCGGGTCGGCGACGCTGACGCAGTTCCACTACCGGCGCGCCATGTCATGGGGCAGCCTCGACTTTTACGATGACTGGACCTACAACAACATCGGCGTCTTGCCGTTTGGCAGCCTGCCCCCGTCGGTCCTCTACCGCACGGGATTGGCGCTCAGCTCGGCCAAACTCGACCCCACGCAGCCACCGGAATACCTCGTGCTGGGACCGCCAGGTAATCCCGAAGTCTACCACGTTGGCGAGGACCTGGGGATGGTCTGGGAATTCAACTTCGGTGACTTCCTGCCGGGCGCCAAGCAGCCATTCACGCTGTACTACGGCATCGCGGCGGACACGGCGTCCGCGATGCAGGCCCTCTCGGACGTCAACGCCCAGGTCTACAACCTCGCATACGTGCACTCTGCCCAGACGGAGCCCGACTACCATGGCCCAGTGGAGATCATGGCGTTTGGCGACCTGCCGGGAATTCCGCCACCGCCTCCTGTTCCGCCGCAAGCGAGCTTCAAGTGGACTCCGGAGTCGGGCGGCTGCGGGCCTCACCCGGTGCACTTCAAGGACGCCTCGGTCGCGGGCGACGCCCCTATCATCGCTTACCAATGGTCCTTCGGCGATGGTTCGACCAGCGGCGAGAAGGACCCGACGCACACCTACGCCGAGCCTGGAACATACGACGCCTCCGAAACGGTCACCGACGAGAACGGCAAGACGTCGACGTACACGCAGGCCGTCACGGCCACGGCCGGCGAGCCTTGCCCCGCACCCACGGACCCGCAGGGCAACCCACAGGCGCCTCGCCCGCCGCACGATGGCGTAAGCGACGACGAGGCCGGCGCGGACTCGGACGGCGACCACGTGGTGGACCGCATCGACGACTGCCCCACGGTCGCGAACGCCAACCAGAAGGACACCGACCTGGACGGCCACGGCGACGTCTGTGACACGGACCTCGACGGCGACTCGTTCCTGAACGCGGCCGACAACTGCCCGCTCATCAACAACCGCGACCAGGATGACCTCGACGGCGACGGCGACGGCGACGCGTGTGACACGGACGTGGACGGCGACACCGTCCCAGACGTCCTGGACAACTGCCCGCGATACCCCAACGCGGAACAGACCGACGCGAACCTCGATGGACTCGGGGACGCTTGCGAAGTCGACGTCCAACCGGCGATGGCCCTGCACGAGGCACCGCGGTCGGCACCCGCAGGGGCAAGCGGAGTCTCAGCACCTGCCGCCTCCAAGTCCGGCGCCTGGCTCCCGTACGTCCTGCTGGGCGCGGCGGGCCTGGTCGCGGCCTTGGTGGTCGCCTTCCGCCGCCGCGCGGAATAAGCTCTAAGCCAGCCACGACGTGCCACGCGGCGTGGCCAAGGCCCAGAAGCGGACGGCAAAGGACAAGGCCGCAGCGCTGGAGACCGAACGGCGCAAGGAAGAGCACCTGCGCATCCCCTTGGAGCGCGACGTGCAGTCCATGGCCAACCCGTGGGATGCCATCCGCCTGCCGCACAACGCGGTGCCCGAAATGGACAAGGCCGACGTGCGCCTGGGGACGACGTTCCTCGGGCATCGGCTCGCGGCACCGATCCTGGTCACCGGCATGACGGGCGGCGCCCGCAAGGCCAAGGAATTCAACGACCGCCTGGCTGCAGCCGCCGCTGCGCACGGCCTTGCCATGGGTGTCGGCTCGCAGCGTGCCGCCATCGAGAATCCGGCCCTGGCGGATACGTATTCGGTGATCCTCGACCACAAGGTCCCGATGCGCCTTGCCAACCTCGGCCTGCCTCAGCTCATCCTTTGGGGGGAAGACGCAGTCGGCAACGCGGAGAAGGCGGTCGCCATGGTCGAGGCGCACGCCCTGTGCATCCACCTCAACTTCTTGCAGGAAGCCGTGCAACCGGAAGGCGACACGGGCGCCCGCGGCGGGCTTGCCGCCATCGCCCGGCTCTCGAAGGGCCTCAAGGTCCCTGTCATCGTGAAGGAAACGGGGGCGGGCATGACTGGAGCTACGGCGGCGCGCCTTGCCAAAGCCGGCGCGTCCGCGATTGACGTCGGCGGGCTCGGGGGCACGAGTTTCAGCGCCGTGGAGCATTGGCGTGCCGTCGACCAAGGCGACGCCGTCAAGGCCCGCCTCGGCAAGACGTTCTGGGATTGGGGCGTGCCCACGCCGGAGGCAATCCGCCAGGCGCGAGCGGCCCTCCCCAAGATGCCCCTCATCGCCACCGGGGGCCTGCGAAACGGCCTCGACGCCTTGCGCGCACTGTGGCTCGGCGCGGACCTCGCGGGGTACGCGGGGCACCTCTTCCGGGCCGCTGCAACGGGGCCGGATGGAGCGACGCGCGAGGTCGCCCTTTTATTGGAAGAGTTGAAAACAGGCATGTTCCTGCTCGGTTTGCAAGACCCGGCCGCGGTGCGCGTGGCCGGAGGACCGTCATGAACCTCGAAGCCGCGCTCCGTCCCTATCTCGACCAGTTCAACGATGAGCTGGGCAAATACCTCGTCAAGCGTGACCTCAAGCCCGAGGAACTCTACAACGCCATCCGCCACTTGCCCATCACGGGCGGCGGCAAGCGTTTGCGGCCCATCGTCGCCATCCTGTCCGCCCAGGCGGTCGGCGGCGACTCGAAGAAGGTCATGCCGTACGGCGTCGCCCTCGAGATCCTGCACTCCTTCACCCTCATCCACGACGACATCATGGACGAATGCGACACGCGGCGCGGCATCCCGGCGGTGCACGCAAAGTGGGGAGTCCCGATGGGCATCCTCTCCGGCGACACGATGTTCGCCATGATCTTCGAGATCCTCAACCAGGTCGAGATGGACGACAAGATGTACCGCTCCATCACGCAGGACGTGGCGAAGCTTGCCCGGGAAGTCTGCGAGGGGCAGTACTGGGACATGTTCTTCGAGGAGCAGAAGAAGGTCGAGGAACTGCAGTACTACCACATGATCGAGCGCAAGACGGCGACGTTCTTCGAGATCGCCATGAAGAACGGCGCCGAGCTCGGCGGCGGCGAGCCGCAGCAGGTCAAGAAGCTGGCCGAATGCGGTCGCCTCATGGGGCTTGCATTCCAGGTGTGGGACGACTACCTCGGCGTCACGGGCAAGGCGGAAGAGACCGGCAAGCCGGCGCGCAGCGACATCCTGCAGGGCAAGAAGACGCTCGTCTATGTCTCCACGCACGCCAAACTCGACCCATTCGACCGCCGCCAATTCGTCGACCTGTACAAGATCGAGAAGAAGTCCGAGGCGGACGTCGAGGCCATCCTGAAGTTCATGGAGAAATCGGGCGGCCTCGAATACACGCGGAACCGCGCCCGCGAATTCTCGTCGTTCGCCAAGGCGACGTTGGCGGAACTGCCGGAAACGGCGGCGAAGCGTCTTCTGCTGATTCTCAGCGACTTCGCGAGCAACCGGTCCAAGTGACGGCGGCCGGTGCGTGGCCCGGAGCCTGCGTCGCCGTCAAGCGTGCACGGATGCGAGACCCTTCGTGCGTCTCGCCTGCGTCATTGCAATTCGTCGCCAATCACGTCCAACAGGTCCACGAAGGCCTGCGGCGTGAAGGGCGTGACCAGGACAGGGATGCCAGCCGGCGCCGCTTTCCGTCCGGCCGGCGCGTCGTGCGGTGCGGCCACGAGGACGCACCGGATGTCCGGCCGGCGCTGGCGGGCCCAGCGCAGGAACTGCGCGCCTTGCACCTCGGGGATGTCGTGCTGGGCGACGACGACCTGCGCGGGCCACGCGTCCAGGATGCGCATGGCCTCCTTGGTCTCGGTGGCGGTGGCGACGTCGAGCCCCTTGAACGCCATGGAGATGAAGGCCTCGAGGGCGGTCAGCAAGTCGAGGTCCGCGGCGACGACCAGGACGCGACGTGCATCCGTGTCGCCCGTTCCCGTTGTGCCGGCGGCCATGGCGGCGCCCAAGCCCGACTGCGCACAAAAGGCGTCCACCCGTTGGTCGTGCGCCTTGTGTCTTGTGCAACGACTTGTGGCAAGATGCCGACACAACCGGTGCCCGCAAGCGCAAAGTCCTTTCATGGGGCACCGTTGGAGAACCCGTGGCAAAGGCCCCCCAAACGAGGTCCCAACCCGAGGGACGTGTCCGATCCGGGCGCGGTTTGCAGGTCCGCCGCGTGCAGGTGACGTTCACCGAGGCGCAGTGGGCCCTGATTGCCAGCCTACGCGGCGTCATGGGCGACAGCGACGCGACGGTCGTGCGCAACATGGTCATGGCCTGGCTCGCCGAGAAATCCCTCCTGACCACCGTGGCAAAGGAGCGCTTGGCCCGCTGGCCGCTCGAGCGCGTGCCGGAATCCTTCCAGGACTTGCCGATGGACAGCCCGCGGGAACGCGAATCCAAGGGTAAGGGCAGCCGGAGCTCGTCGGATCCGGAGCGCGCGACGCGTTAAGCCCGCCGGCTCATCCAGCAGTGTGTGTCAGGCTGGAGGGTGAATCGCATGCACGGTTGGGTCGGTCTTGCCGGCGGGCAAATCCCCTGAAGCATCGGGTGGGGATGAGATGCGTCGGACAGGCCAACGTCTGTGCTATGCGAGGGGCCGCCAACGCCTTGACGCGAGTTTCGCGATCCACTCGTCGCCTTCCGGCCAACGCGGGTACTTCTTCTCGGCGCGGCGGAACTCGGGCGTGTGCACGCGGCGCTTCGTGCCGGAGCCCATACGAACGGGGTGGATGATGTGCAGGAGCTCGTGGTACAGGACGTAGTCGAGGACGAACTCGGGGACGCGCGGGTCGTCGAGGACTTGGCTGATGACGACGGCCTGGTGGTCGGCGTCCCAGTGGCCGAAGCGGTTGCGGCTCACGGTCTGGCTCCAACTCAACTTGGGGATGGATGGGAGCACGAGACCCATGTCGAGGCTGACGCGCAGGTAGGATTCGAGGAGGCTGCGGTGGCGCCCGACGGGGTCGATGTGCTTGCGTCCGCGCCGGCGCGGTGCGTCATGCGGCCCGGCGGTGCCTTGCGACTCGAGGGCGTACTGCTTGTAGGCGCGCACCGCATCGCGGTTCACCCGGTCGGGCGGAAGCCGGAAGAGCTTGCCCAGGAGGACGCCGAAGACACCCTCCAGGACCGCGACGGGGGCACCATGCAGGCGGTCGGACAGCTTGAAGTGGACGTATGCGCCGCGGTCACGCACCGTCGACTTGCCGTCGGCGTAAGGGTAGAACGCTACGCGCACGGGGCGCACGCGTAGGCCCATCGTTGCCATGACACCCTCCGCGGCGACGGCCGGGTCTGGGGCGGACGGCGCCGGCGGCCCTTCCTCGGCCTCGAGGCCGGCCAGAGGCCAGCTGCCCCGCAGTGCATCCACGGGCTCTGGCACGTCATGGGCCTTTTCAAGAGGCTCGGAATGTGCGCCGCGTGGCCCGCGCTGCCAACGCCTCCCCGGCAAAGCCTCCGGCGCGCTTGCTGGACCGCCCCCGAGTCACGACCATCGACGTGGTGCGCAAGGAGACGGCCCGCCACTCCACGATTGCCTTCCGTGACGACGCCTTGGCCGCCGCGCCGGCCGGCACGTTCTGCATGGTCTGGGTCCCGGGCGTCGACGAGGTCCCCATGGGCCTCGGCTACAACGACGGCGAAGGCCGTGTCACGCTCACCGTCGAAGGCAAGGGCGACTGCACCAAGGCGTTGCTGGACCTCAAGGTCGGTGCACGAATCGGCGTCCGCGGCCCATATGGGCGCGGCTTTGCCCTGCCGAAGAAGGGGCACGTCTGCTTCGTCGGCGGCGGTACCGGCATCGCCCCGATGGCCCGAGGGGCGCAGCAGGCGCTCGAATCAGGCCTCGAGGTCACCGTCGTCGCTGGGGCCCGCAGCCGCGACCTGCTCCTCCTCCACCCCCACCTCGGGACCCTGGCCGACGACGAACTCATCCACTACGAGCCCTGCACGGACGACGGCTCCTTCGCGTACAAGGGCCAGACGACGGCGCGGCTGTCGCAGCTACTCGACGAGGAGGATTTCGCCTACGTTGCCGCATGCGGCCCCGAACGCATGATGCAGAAGGTCACGCAGATGTGCGAAGCCGCCGGCGTCCCGTCCGAGGCGTCCTTGGAACGATACATGAAGTGCGCCACCGGAATCTGCGACGCTTGCACCGTCGGCGACGGCTTGCGCCTGTGCGTCGAAGGACCGGTGTTGGCCGCGAAGGAATTGGCGACGGTGCCGGAGTTTGGGGTGTGCCATCGGGACGCAGCGGGGGTCATGCATCCGTGGTAGCCCAAAATGGGCTTGTACGGCGGGCTCGCTCGGCCGCTCGCCCACCGACGGAACCCATTTTGGGCGCTGCGCAGCGAGGACACTAGGGGGCGCTGCGCGCCCCCTAAGACCCCCATGCGGACTGGACGGCGCTCGCTGCGCTCGGCCGTCCAGGCCACCGCACCCTGCCCTCCCGGGCCACCTCCCTCGGGTTTCGCTTGATGCGATTCCGCGTCATCGGGCGTTCCCCGCGCCGCCGGCGGCCCTCGCACGCCGCCACCGCTGCGCTTGGCGGCTGCTTGCCAAGCCCTCGCGCCGCCGCGCCGCCGCGCCTGGGGCGCGTCGGCTGTCGTGCTCGCCCCGGCCGGCGGCGTCCACTCCCAATCCATCTTGAGGTCATGGTGGTGGATGTCGCCGCCGTCGCAAAGGAGGACCTGGCGTCGCCCGTTGACCAGCAGGTATACGCCAATCCCCGAAATCCCCCAAATCCCTGGAATCCCAGGCCGCCCACACTGGCCCACCGGGTCTTCTCTCCTGGGACATTTCACCGGCGGCAGCGAACCCCTTTTAGCCAACCGGCATGTAGGCGTTCAGGCTGACCATGGCTGTCGGATTCGTCCTCATCAGTGCCGCCCCCGGAAAGGAGCACGAGGTCTACAACACCCTGCTCAAGGTGTCCGAGATCGTGGAGCTTCACCCCCTCTTCGGCGAGTACGACCTCATCGCCAAGCTCGAGGCCGCCGACTTCGACACGCTCGGCCACGTCATCGTCAACAAGATCCGCTCCATCGAGGGCGTCGTCGACACGAAGACGCTCACTGGAACGAAGTTCTAGCACGGCGCAGCAGGCTTCCTCGCTTCCCTCGGCCTACACCCCTTTTTCAATCCGTTTGCGTTGGCCGCAGTGTGAACGTCTGGAGCACCGTCGCCGCCAACGTGTTCCTCAGCTTCGCCATCATGCTGCTCGTGGCCGGCATCGTCGGCGCATACTACGGCAAGGGGCGCAGCCGCAGCATCGGGTTCTCCGCCATGCTCCTGGCGATGCTGCTTCTCGGGACGTTTGCCGCCCTGACGTGGCCTCTCATCAGCGGCATCGATCCCATCTTCGTCCCGCACGACGTCCTGACGTCGATGGCCGCCGTCGGCGCCGCGCTCCTGGGTGGCTTGCTGGCCGCCGCGATGTACGTCTTCATCGTCATGAAATCGTGAGCCGCTAGCGGTCGAGCGCGGCGATGCCCGGAAGCACCTTGCCTTCGAGGAACTCCAGGCTCGCCCCTCCACCGGTCGAGACGTGCGTGACCTTGCCCGTGACGCCATACTTTGCCGCCGCAGCCGCGGAGTCGCCGCCGCCCACGATGGTCGTGCCCGTGCACGCTGCCATGGCGTCGGCCACCGCCTTCGTGCCCTCGCCAAACGGCTCCCACTCGAAGACGCCCATGGGCCCGTTCCAGAGCACCGTCTTGCCGTTCGTGACTGCCGCGTAGAAGGCCTGGCGCGTCTCGGGGCCGACGTCGAGCCCCATCCAGGCTGGCCGCATCGCCGACAGCTTGCAAGAACGATAGGCGGCGTCCTCCGCGAACGCGTCGGCCGCCACGACATCCGTCGGCAGGAGGACCTTGACCTTGCGCGCCGCCGCCCGTTCGAGAAGCGACTTGGCCAGCGGGATGCGGTCCGTCTCGACCAGCGACTTGCCGACTTCGTGGCCCTGCGCCTTGAGGAACGTGAAGGCCATGCCGCCGCCGATGACGAGCGCATCCACACGGTCCAACAGGCGCTCCACGACGAGGATCTTGTCGGACACTTTCGCGCCCCCGAGCACGGCGACGAAGGGCCGGGCGGGCTTGTCCAGGGCCGTACCGAGGGCGGCCACCTCCTTCTCGATGAGGAAGCCGGCGAACGACGGCAACAGGTGAGCGACTCCCGTCGTGCTTGCGTGGGCACGGTGCGCAGTGCCGAATGCGTCGTTGACGTAGGCGTCGGCGAGGGCGGCAAGTTCCTTGCAGAACGCCGCATCGTTTTCCTCCTCGCCCTTGTGGAAACGCACGTTCTCCAACAGGAGCACATCGCCCTTGCCGAGCTTCGCGACCGCCTCCTTGGCGACGTGGCCGACGCAGTCGGGGGAAAAGGCGACGGCCGTGCCGAGGAGCTTGGCGAGATGGGAGGCCACGGGGGCCAGCGTGAATGCGGCGTTGTCCTTGCCGGGCTTCGGGCGCCCGAGGTGGCTCGCGAGGATTACCTTCGCCCCGGCCTTGCGCAGGTGCTGGATGGTCGGCAGGGCCGCCACGACGCGCGCGTCGTCGCCCACCCGCCCCGCGTCGAGGGGGACGTTGAAATCCACGCGCACGAGGACACGCTGGCCAGCAAACGCGCCGTCACGCAGGGTCTTGACCGCCATCGCTGCGGGCGACCCTGGGCGGGCGCAAAAGACGTGCGGTCCTGCCCAGCTTCGACCCGGCCGTCTCAATGGCCATTTTCGGCACTGCCTGAAGCGAACTCAGAATATGAACATTTGTTTGCCTCATAAAGGACAGGCATCAGGAAACCTGCGAAATCTGTCACCTTCA
This sequence comes from bacterium, assembly GCA_040390065.1. Lineage (GTDB taxonomy): Archaea > Thermoplasmatota > E2 > JACPAO01 > JAHFTW01 > JAHFTW01. The sequence continues at coordinate 64,438 of JAZJZE010000005.1, forward strand.
TTGTCCAAATTCGTAGAATGGGCAAGGCACCCACCAAAAACGTTTAAGGGCCTACGCTGGTGGGAGGGATGGTCGGAGCAGAAACGACATGGCTGAAAGCTTCCAGGTACCGATTGAACAACTGGCCCGCTTCAAGCGCACCCATGACCACTTCAAGAAGTTGGTCGGACAGGAGATCGTCGGCTACGACGACGTCGTCACCGACCTCCTGATCGGTCTTCTTGGCAAGGGCCACGTGCTCTTGGAAGGCGTCCCGGGTGTCGCAAAGACCGCCACCTCCAAGTCGTTCTCCAACACGCTCGGCCTGTCCTTCAAGCGCCTGCAGTTCACGCAGGACCTGATGCCGCAGGACATCACGGGCTACAACATGCTCAACCCGGCGACAAAGAAATTCGAGTTGCGCCAGGGCCCCGTGTTCACCAACTTCCTCCTCGCTGACGAGATCAACCGTGCGCCGCCCAAGACGCAGTCGGCCATGCTGGAGACCATGGAAGAGCGCCAAGTGTCGATCGAAGGCACGACGTACCCGATGGCCGTTCCCTTCATCGTCGTCGCCACCATGAACCCCATCGACTCGGAGGGCGTCTACCGCCTGCCCGAGGCCCAGAAGGACCGCTTCATGATGCGCACCATCATGCACTACGTCGCGGCCGAACTCGAGGAGCGCATGATCAAGATCAAGATCGCCGGGGGCAAGCTCGGCGGCGACGGCAAGGATGGGCGCCTCTCCATCGACGCCATCCGCGAAGGTCTGAAGATGCGCGAGAAGATCTACATGGGCGACGAGACGGTGCGCTACCTGCAGCGCGTCGCCGCCGCCACGCGCAACCACCCCGACGTCCGCGTCGGCGCCTCGCCCCGGTCCATGACGCAGATGCTCACGGCCAGCCAGGCCTACGCCCTCATCAGTGGCCGCCCGTACGTGCTGCCGGCAGATGTCAAGTACATCTCGCCCCGCGTGCTTGGCCACCGCATCATCATGAAGGTCGAGGCCGAAGCCAAGGGCAAGGTCGCGCACGAGGTCGTCAGGGAAGTCCTTGCCGCCATTCCCGAACCCAAGGTCCTGGTGAAGTAGGTCGCCGATGGCCGACAGCCCCCCTGTTGAGCCCGACCCGCAGGACGCCCAGCCGACAGGGCCCAAGCGCGTCATGGGCGGCCGACCGACCTTGCCGCGCGTCGTGGGACGTCCCGCGCCGCCGGTCATCGATGACTCGGAATGGGAAGCCGTGCCAGAGACGCAGTTCGTGCACGGCATCTCCGTCGATCCAAGCAAGGTGCCCTCCGGCATCCAGTTCCACCACGACTGCTGCGAAGCGGTGCGCCCGAACCCGGAGGACCCGGATGCCGGCGGCGCCGTGCAGGAGATGCGCCAGGAACCATACGTCACCTGGCAGGGTCCACTCAAGCCTACGGCGACGTTTGGCGCCTGGGCCGCCGGCCTCGGCCTGGCGTTCCTTGCCACCTTCTTCCTGGGCATCGGGCACATCTTCGTCGGCATGTGGATCGGCCTCGGCGTCTCCGCGGCGGGCTTCGTCTACGTCGTCGTGAGCGTCATCGTCACGTCCAGCTCGATGAAGGGCATCCGCCTCATGGCGGCGCGCCACATCACGGAACCCAAGCTGGAGCGCGGAAAGGTCTTCCACGCAACGCTTGAGACCAACGGTACGGTCGTTCCCGGCTGGCTGCGCATCCGCATCACGGACCAGCAGGCCCCGGGCCTGCGCCCGGTCCAGCAGCCCCTCCTGGAAGGTCCCGGCCAGGTCACGTACAAGGTGCGGCCCCAGGGCCGCGGCCTGCTGACGTTCTCCGGCCTCGACGTCGTCGCCCGCAGCTTCGACGGCATGTGGATCGCCGAGCAGGAATGGCGCTTGCGCACGACGGTCGAGGTGGGCCCCAGCCTGTCCGCCATCACGTGGAAGGCGCTGGTCACCGGATACGCTCCGTTCGACCAGTCGACCCCCAGCTCGATCGTGAAACTCTTCCGCGACATCGAGACCGAGGTCATCCGCGACATGGCCGCCGGCGACAAGATGCGCGACGTGAACTGGAAGTATTTCGCACGCATGGGCAAGATGATCGTCCGGCAACGCACGAGCGAAGGCGAGACGACGATCCTTCTCGTCTTCGACTGCACGCCGACCATGCTCATGGACCAGGCGGGCTACCGCAACCTCGACCTCGCCGTCGAGATCGCGCAGGAGTTCGCGGAAGCGGGCCTGAAGCGCAACCACGAGGCCGGCATGATTGCGTTCAACGAGAACCGCGTGCTCGACCACGTGCGCCCGACACGCGCGAAGATCCAGTTCAAGAAGCTCATCAAGCACTTCGAGAACCTGGCGAACCACCACTTGGCGGACGAGGGCGAAGACCCAGTCGAGATCCTCATCACGGGCGACCCGGAGAACCTGCGCCTCGCCTTCGGGCAGGGCCTGAAGCAGCGCAACACGGCGGGGCTGACCATCATCTTCTTCTCCGACCTGCAAGGGACGCCGGACGAGATCATCCAGGTGATCTCCAAGGCGGCCGGCTCCGGCCAGAAGGTGGCGGTCATGCTCATGCCCGAGCCCAAGCTCAAGCCGATCATCCCCGGCCAGCCGCAGGAGCTCACGATGCGTGGCATCGCGCACACGAACAAGATGCGTGAACTGCTCATCGCCAATGGCTGCGAGTTCGTCGAAGTGAACCCGCACGCGGAAGACTTCAGCCTGCGCACCGACGACGAGGGGTCCGCCAACGGCGACGCCCCGGCCAAGCCGGAGTCGTCCAAGGGCCCATACTGGGCCAACCAGCGGTAGGCCGCCCCGACATGCCGCTGCCCTGCCCGTTCTGCGGCACCGTCGTCGAGCCCGGCCGTGACGCCACGGGACGGCTTCTCTGCCCAGCTTGCCGCAACACGGGCAGGATGGCCCCGCCGCAGTTCTCCTCGCCCGAGGAGGCCTACGCGGCAGGCTACTACGCCGCCGCGGCGGCAAGGGACGACGCGCAGCGCGACAAACGTGTCCGCCATGCCAAGCAGGAGGGCGTCTGCGCGGTCGTGTTTGCCGGCGTCGGCCTGCTGCTTGCGTTCTTCGCCGTTGCCGCCCTCGCGTGCGGCGTGGCAGCCATCCTCCATGGCCGGCGCCTGGAGCGCGGCGGGCAGGACGGGACCGTCCTCCCGGCCGACGCCACGACGGGCCGCAACGCCTTCATTATGGGGGTCATCGGCGTGTGCGTCGCACCCGTCACCCTGACCCTGAACATCCTGTTGATCCTCCGGAACTAGAGCCCCCGTCCACGGACCGTGAGGCAGGCGTCATGCATGCCCCCGCCGCGGCGCCACTGGCCGCAACGCCTGGGTTAGTGCCCCGAGACGGTTGGGGAACGGCCGAATCTATGGCAAACCTTGAAGGCCTCCCGCCCGATGGACAGACGGTGGTCTTCGTGCGCCGAAACGCCCTCCTGCTTGCGTCCCTTGCTTCCCTCCTGGTGCTCGTCCCCGCGACGAGCGCCTGCTTTGCCATCACGCCGCAGTTGCCGCCCCCGCCTGCGGTGGACCCGTGCCTCCTGCCGCCGCTCGAAGTCACCCCCGTGGCCCTACCCGAGGATGCGCCTCTTGTCCGTCCGTTCGAAGGCTCCGACATGGCCTTTGCCGCCCCCGTGGAACCCGCAGATATGCGGGACCAGCCGCGGGAGACGTCAGTGGCACTCGACCCCCAGGAGATCGTCGCCATCGACGACAGCGCACACTCACTCATCTCCGTCCTTTGCCTGCCAAGCGACGCGCCAGCAGAGGCGACGAGGCCCGTCGAGCTCCCGATGGACACCGTGCCCTTTGCCGCCCCTGCCGAACCTAACCACCCGGCCCTCGTGGCGCTCCCGGACGCGGTCCAACTCACCTACGTCGTGGACCAGCCCACCATCGTCGACATCCAAGGCACCGTCACCCCCATCGTGGGCGACCTCCCGCTGGCTGTCCCGGCGCTGCCCGACGCCTCCGTGTACCTCCAAGTGGAGACCGCAACGGGGACCGTGCAAGGCCTGAACCACGTCGAGATTCAGATTCCAGTGGCCCCCGATGCCCTGCCGGCCCCCGGCGAGACCCTGACCCTCGCCTACTACAACGGCGTCCAATGGGTCGACCTTAGCGACGCCGTCGACGGCCGCATCGCAGGCGCGACCCCTGCCCAGGACCTCACGGTGGAAGGCGTCGGCTACGACGACGCCACGCAGACCGTCTGGGCCCACGTCAGCCACACCAGCACCTACGCCGTCCACGCCGTGAAGGCCCCCGCTCCAGCCGCTCCGACGCAAGTTGCCGCCGCCGGCATGTCGCCCATGGCCATCGCGCCCATCGCCATGGCGGCCACCATCGCCCTCGGCGCCATCGCCATCCTCGCCATCAATGCCCGCGAAGTCCGCCGCATGACGAAGAAGTAGCTGGGCGCACTTCTGGCGATTTCCCGAAAATCCCCATCGGCAACGCGGCAACGCCGGGAAGGGTTCATCTATGCGTCCAGCAAGGTGGGCCCGCCGTCCCCTCCTGGACCTTTGCAACAGGCCAACCAGTGGCCGACGCGGGCTAAGTACGTCGGGGGGATGGCGCCCTGGTGTCCATCGTGCAGCGCCTCCTCGCCATCGCCGCCATCCTGGTTCTCATGCCGAGCGCCCTTCCGTCGAGGGCTGACATCTTGGACCCCGTCGACCCACTCTTCGGCAACATCGTGCCGCCCTTGCATGCAAGTATGCCAACGATCCGCAGCCTCGTGGAGAATGCCACCTGCCCCGCCGGCCCAACGCCATGCGCGGATTCCTTGCTGCCAGCCGCCATCCGGTGCATCGAGGACGTCCTGTTGCACTGGTCCGAGCACCCGGGCGAAGTCAACCCGGGCGACCTCCGCCCGTGCCTGCTGAGCGGTCTGGCGTGCATCCAGTTCAAGGAGAGCGCGACGTTGGACATTTCCCACGTCATGGATCGTAAGGTCACCACGATGAGCTTCTTGACGGCCCAAGAGTTCGTTTGGAACATCCCTGACGATCCTCCGCCTCGCCCGACGGGGCCAGCGGTCTTCGGCGGCTACGTGCTATCCATGAGTGCGGCGCCCGGCGTAAATGGGGGCTGCTGATGATTCCCTCGAAAAGCGTAATTGCCCTGGCTCTTGTGCTCTTGGCCGGCTGCATGAGTCATGTCGGGACCCCTGGTGGCGCCACGATGAAGTCTGACTCCAACAACACGCCGACCGAGGGCCCCTCAGTGGACCCCTGGCTGGCCAATGCGACATCGCCTTACTTCACTAGCTGGAACGAGTGCATTGGGATGGGGGCCGCCTTCACCTGGCCGGGAAACACCGCCCCCCTTCCGCCACCCGGAAATTGGTCGGCCAACGAAGGGCCGGGAAGCGATACCATTGTCGACTTCAACGCCTGCCAGCGCATCGGGTGGGGGCCGTTTGAGCGCCCGGTGAAGATCCTCTTGGAGTTGTACACAAATTCGTCGTTCCCCGAAGCCTGCCGACACGGATCCTTTGGCTACGCGAGAATCGTGCACGCGGTCTACCTCGATGAACCCGTCATGGCCGCGTATTTGCGACGCGAATTGGGACTTCCGGCGTATGCAGCCACCATGAACTATTCACTCGAGAAAGGCTCGGCCTGGACCATGAGGTGGACATGGACCCCAGACGGGGGCCAGACATCGGACGTTCAGGTCTCGCATCTGGCGAGCCAGGACAGTGGCAGCCCCGAGACCTATCGCCTCGTCTGGTTCACGCATGGCCACGTGACCATGATGGATCTCTTGACCAGATATCACAACCCGGGGCAGACCCTCGGAGCCGCCCCCGGCCACATGCGGCCACCGATGATTGACGCAAAAATGGGCGACCCCTATCTCGGGACAGGCGAAATGTGGGATGCCACGTCCTACACCGGCACGGTCTATCGCTTCAACGACGAATTCTGCAAGGAACCCATCGACCCGTACCCAGACCACTGAAAGACCGATGATGCCGGCCTAGGCGCCAGCCGTCCGGTTTGCCGCAAGGGCCGTTGCAAATCCCGCGATGGTTGCGAGCGCGGCAGCGCGAGCCTGCGGGGGTCACGGGGGCCGGCAGGCCCCCCGGCGGGGGGACGGCGCGGGGGGCGGCAGCCCCCCGCCGTTCTGTGGGGCCGAGCCCCCGGGAGGCCCCACGCACAAATGATCGACCTGTTTGCAGGTCGGGGGAGGCGGCCCGGGAGGGCCCGGTGCGGTGGCCTGGACGGCCGAGCGCAGCGAGCGCCGTCCAGTCCGCATGGGGGTCTTAGGGGGCCCGCAGGGCCCCCTAGTGTCCTGGCTGAGCAGCGCCCAAGATGGGTTCGAGCGAGCGCGCCTGGCCGAAGGCCGCGCGAGCGATGAAGCCCGTCTTGGGCTATTCGAACGCCATCTTCTGCTGCGATTCCTTCTCGACGATGCGGACGTCCTTGAGTTCGCCGCGTGCCTTGATGCGGCGACCGTAGTGCGTCAGGATGGTGCCGACGACGAGGAGGATGAGGGAGATTGTGGCGAGGGCGATGGTGGTGCGCACGGCGCTGCCGCCGCGGTACCATTCGGCCGGATAGATGCTTGCGAAGTAGACGAGCAGGCTGGCGCCGAGGACGGAGCCGAGGACCGTGATGATGAAGCCCGCCGTGCCAGCGCGGCTTGTCGTGTTGGTGAGTCCGATGTCGAGTTTCTGCTGGACGTCCATCTCGCCGCGCTGCTGCTGCGAGCTCTCGATGTCGAGGACGAGGACGTCATCCGCCGGCAAGCCGTCGGGGTCGGTCTCCTCGTAGATGACGAGGTAGTCGCGGTCCGGGTCGGCGACCGGGGGCGGTGTCGCGGCTTGGCGCGGGTGGGGCGCGTCACGGGTGATCGTGCCGCCGCCGCTGCGGGCCTTGCCCTTGGGCTTCTTGGGGGCTGCGCGGGCCATCACTGCACCTCGACGTCGGAATCGGTGAACTGGTCGAGGCTCCCCTGGCCGAGGACGGTGCGGCCGTAGAAGAAGGCGGATGCGCCGAAGAACAGCAGGACGATGCCGGAGCCCATGAGGAGCACGATGGACTCGATGAAGTTGTGCGAGTCCGCCACCGTGACGCCGTTGGCGGCGTGGTACTTGTCGGGGTAGCCGGAGACGAAGTAGACGGCGCCGGCGACGATGCCGAGGATGCCGACGGCGATTGCGACCATGCCGAAGACGGCGAGGCCGGTCAGGTGCGAGTCGACGGCGACCTGGATCTCGGCGTGCAGGTCCATCTTGTCCTCGAGGCGGACAGGGGTCATCTCAGGCTCGAGCCTGACGCGGATGCGGTTCTCGTTCACCGCGTCACCTCAGCTTCTTCTCGATGTCGATGGGCATGGAAGCGATGACATTGCGGCCCTCGGCCTGGAGTTTGGCGATGGCCTCTTCCCTCGTGGCGGCCCGCACGCGCAGGATGCGCACGCGCTTCTTCGCGCCACCGCTGCGGGGGTCGGCGCTGGGATGGGCGGCCTCGACCTCGGGCGAGTAGCTCGGGCCGGGGCTGCCGGAGCGGCGCAGGAACGGGCGGCCCGTGTCGACGTTCTCGGCGACCTCGTAACCGTCCGGCAGCGGCGCAGGGTCGCTCCCCTCGGGCGTGCCTTTGGAGAAGAAGTAGACGCGCTGCGGCTGGTCGCCCTTCAGTTCGTCGCGCTTGTAGAGCATCCAGTCGCCGTATTGGAATGCCGTTTCCTTGGCTTCCCAGGTCTGGTCGGCGGCCGCGCCGGCCTGCGCGGGAGAAGTCGACTCGGTGCCCTCGGCCAGTGCTTCGGGTTCGCTGCCAGCTTCCCAGGTCTCGTCGACCTGCTCCGGCGGGAACTCGCCCGACGTCGGGTCGCCAACGGTCCAGCCCTCGGCACGCAGCTTCTCGGCCTCGGCGGCCGGGTCGACCGTCTCGATGACGGCCTCGTTGAGGCCTGCAGGCTTGAACTCGACGAGCCCTTCCCCAATCTGGTACTGGGTCTCGTCCTTCTTGCCCTTGAAGTCGGATCCGCCCTCGCCGGGCTTGGCCGGCTCGGCGCCGCCCACGTCGCCCGTTGCGGCGCCTTCCATGAGTTCCTCGGTCGTGGGGGCGGCCGAGATTTCCTCGGCGCCGGCCGCGTCCTCGCGCGGGCCGCCTTCGCCCCAGTCGTCGAAGTCGGACAGGGTGCCCTCGGCCACTAGGCGGTCGACTTCCTCCATGGAGGGGCCGCCTTCGAAGACCTCGGTGCCGGCTTCGAGGCCGGTTCCGAGACCGAGCGGGTCGCTGGCGAGTTCGCTCTCGTCGACGCCGACGACCATGAGGAACTCCTTCGTTCCGGCGCCAGTGTATTCGACCTCGATGATGCGGTCCTCGGAATCGGCGGGTGCGCCGCCGGCGCTCTCATGGCGGGGAGCCCCATGCAGGGCAGCGCGGATTTCGTGTTCGGAGTACCCGAGGCGACGCAACATCGACTCCAGGTACGGTCGGTCGGTGGCCGCGGAAGGGTCGAGCGCAAGGGTATCGAGCGTTCGCCGGACGGGGTCGACGGCAGTCGCCATGGCATTTCTTCAAGATGGGACGCCTTCAAGAGGCTTGTCTTTGACGCTAGGAGAGAAACGGGTGGGGGAGGCGGCCTGGCGGCGGACCGGTTTTTTATAAGCCGCGAACCACGTGGAAAGGCAGGTTTTCCAGGAGAAGAGGTGGTCCTTTTCCCGTCGCCTGCACGCGGCTGGCAACTTTTAAAGGGGCGCCGTGTAGCCGCCTCCCCGGGCACGTCATGATCACCTTCGGTCCCGCCGGAATCCCGCTGTCGTGCAAGGGGCGCACGGTGCGGGACGGCATCATCTACACGCGCAACCTGGAACTGGATGCGATGGAAGTCCAGTTCGTGCGCGGCATCCGCATGACGGAGGAGGAGGCCAAGAAGGTCCGCGAGACGGCCCAGCAAGCGGGCGTCGAGCTCCACGTCAAGGCTCCGTATTACATCAACCTGGCCGGCGACGAGGCCAACGTCGAGATGTCCTTCCAGAAGATCCTGGCGACCGGGAAACTGGGCCATGAGATGGGCGCCCAGACGGTCGTCTTCCACCCCGGCTTCTACGGCGAATTGTCCAAGGAGGAGACGATGGCGCGCATCGTCAAGAACGTGCGCGAACTGCGCAACGTCTTCGTGCGCGAGGCCTGGACGCCGCGGCTTGGCATCGAGGTCATGGGCAAGCGCAACGTCTTCGGCAGCCTCGAGGAAGTGATCGAGGTCTGCCAGAAGGTGAAGGGCGTCGTCCCCGTCGTCGACTTTGCGCACATCCACGCGCGCGGCAACGGCATCCTGCAGAATCCCGAGGACTTCGTGGCCGTCTTCGAGAAACTGGCCCCCCTCAAGCTCGACCACTACCTCCTGCACTTCACGGGCATCCACTACGAGAACGGCAACGCCCGCTACCGCCTGCCCATCAAGAAGGGCGACCTCAAGTTCGAGCCGCTGGTCGACGTGCTCCTCGACGCCAACATGTCGGCCACCATCATCTCGACCTCGCCCATCCTCGAGCACGACGCGATGTACATGAACATCGTCTTCGACCGCGTCAAGGAACGCCGCGACGCGCGCGTCGCCAAGGAACTCCAGGACGCGATCAAGCAGGAAGAGCAGGCCAAGGTCGCGGACGAGCGCCGCAAGAAGGCCGACGAGGAGCGCGCCCGCAAGGCCGACGAGGAGCAGAAGCGCCGCGCCGAGAAGGAAGCCGAGAAGCTGCGCCGCGAAGAGGAGAAGCGCCTCGCCTTGGAGGAAGAGGCTGCCCGCAAGGCCGCCATCCCCGATTGCGCTGCCGTCACCAAATCCGGCACCCCGTGCAAGAAGAAGGCGGACGGCCGCGGCCGCTTCTGCATCCAGCACAAGGGCTGGCGCGGCATGACGATCGATGAGCTTCCGGAGAACCAGAAGCCGCGCGTCAAGCAGTCCACGGCGAAGGTCCGCCAGCAGGTGCAGGTGGACGAGTTCAAGCTCTGGAAGAAGGACGAGCGCTTCGTCTTCATGAAGGAGAAGAAGGAAGGCTACGCCGCCATCTTCAAGGTCCCCGACGGCAAGGAGGTGCGCTACAACAAGCAGCGCATCCCCATCCTGCGCGCCGCCGGCGAAGCCGACGAGGAGTGAGTCGCACGCACGCGGGCACCGAGGGCTGGACGGCATGAAGTTCACGGAGCCCCTCGACTACATCGAGGCCGCCGCCCGCAAGACGCTCGAGCTCAACAAGGAGGATCTCGAGGCCTTCGTGAAGGTCCTGCAGCCGGCCCGCCGCGTCTTCCTCTACGGTCGCGGCCGTTCGGGCTTCGTGGCGCGGGCGTTTGCCGTCCGCCTCATGCACCTCGGCTACCAGACGTACGTCATCGGCGAGACCATCACGGCGCCGGTCAAGCGCGACGACGTCGTCATCCTCGTGTCCGGCTCCGGCACGACGTACCCAGTCGTCATGACGGCCGAGCTCGGCCGCCGCCAGGGCGCGACGGTCGTGGCCATCACGGCGCAGCCCGAATCCGACATCGCGCGCTTGGCCCACGTGGTCGTCCCCATCATCCCGCCCGAAGGCAACGGCGACCGCGCCCGGCTTGCCCCCCTCGGCACGCTGTTCGAGACGAGCGCATGGCTGTTCTTCGACGCCGTGGTCGCCTTGCTGATGGAGACGCTTGGGGAGACGGAGGCGTCGATGATGCGACGCCATGCTACGCTCGAGTAGGCCGAAGGCCACGAGAGCGTGTTTGGCGTCGCAGCGATGCGAAGCGAGCGGACCGGCCGGCCCGCAAGGGCCGGGCGGGGAGAAGGCATGCGACGCTCGAGTGAGCAGGGCGAACGAGCGCGCTTGCTTTCGCAGCGATGCGTAGCGAGCGGACCCGGCCGGCCCGCAAGGGCCGGGCGGGGCGACGCCGTGCTCCGGTGGAATGATTCTCAGCGCTTGCGCCCGGCGGCCACGATGGCAGCCACGAGGATGGCGGCCAGGACGATGGCGCCAGCCCCGATGGCCCACATTGCAACTCCGGATGTACCGGGGGAGGACACGTCACGGGCGCGCGCAGCGGAAGCGACCGTCGTCGGGCCTTGGAACACCTGTGTCGCGCCCGAGCCTTCGTGGGCCTTCATGCTGATAGTGTAGCCGCCGGGCGTCGCATAGCGGTGGGTCGCGGCGCCCTGCGACGTCTCCGCTGGCGTGCCATCGCCGAAGTCCCAATCGTAGGAGGTCGCGGAGACGGTCGGCGTGACGCTGACGAGACCGTCGTCGCCCTGCACGACCGTGAAGCCCTCGAATGTCCCTGACGGACCCGATCCGGGCGAGATTGGCGTGGACGTCGGCGAGGCGGCGTCCGTGACCTGGATCTCGACTTGGTCCATTGCGCTCACGAGGCCGTCGTCGACGACGAGACTGAAGCGGTACGTCCCTGGAGCCACGGCGGCAAACGACGCGGTCTGCTGCTGTGCATCCGACAGCACGGCGGATGGTCCGGCGACCTGCATCCACTGATACGTGAGGAGGTCGCCGTCGGGGTCGGACGATGCGGTGCCATCCAGCATCACCGTCGCTCCGACGCTGGCCGGCTCGGGGACGAGGATGGTCGCCGTGGGCGCCGCGTTCGTCGGGCGCACCGTCACCATCACGCCGTCGAGGGCCCGCGCCGAGCCGTCGCTTGCCGCGACCTCGAAATACAGCGTCGCGACCGGGCCGTCGAAGGAGGGCGCCTTGAAACTCAACGTCGGCGTGTCGGCTCCGGACAGGGCTGCGGCTGGCCCGGCGGTCTGCGTCCACGACCAGAGGACAGCGCCGCTTGCGCCGGTCGCGGTGGCTTGCAGTGACACATCCGATCCCGTGGCCGTCGTCCGGTCAGCGCCGGCGCTCACCGCCAGCAGTTGGCCGCTTCCTCCCAGATCCCCGCCGGAGCCGGCGGATCCACCGCTCGCGCCGCCCGAGCCCTGCGAGCCGCCGGATGTGGGCGGGTTCTGCGGCGGCGGCGCGCCTCCCGTTGGGGCGACGACTGAGATGGCCTTGCACGTCGGGCTGCCCTCGGCGCCGTATGAGTCGATGGCGGACAGGCAGACGGTCGCCTGCCCGACCGTCCCGAAGATGTGGTCTGGCGCGTGCGACGTGGACTTGTAGCCGTCCCCGAAGTTCCAGTTCCATGCCACGACGGAGTCGCCCGGGTCCGAGTCCGTGGAGCTGTCGACGAATGTGACGCTGTTGCCGACCACGACGGTCGTGGGGGAGGCGGAGAATCGGGCAACGGGCGGCACGTCGGGGGCGACGTTGATGGTCACCGTGGCGCACGGACTGTCCAGGGGGTCGGGGTCTGTCACCTTGTAGGTGAACGTCACGGGTCCCGTGAACGAGGCCGGCGCGGCGTAGATGAAGTGGCCATCGGCTGCGATGGGCGGCGTGCCGACGAGGCTGCCCGTCGTCGGGAACACGCAGACGCTTGGGACCACGGTGTCGCCGTCGGTGTCGCCGTCGTTTGCGAGCACGGGCGAAAGACCTCGGGCCAGCGTGCTCATGGAGTAGCCCGACGCCGCGTTGTACGTGTCGTCCCCGGCGTAGGGTTTGATGATCGTGCAGGCGACGGTGAGCGTCACTTGCACCGGCGCACTGTATGTCGGCGGGGTCAGGCCGGTCGGGCTGTTGTCGTCGAGGAGTTCGTACTTGAACGAGTCCGTGCCACAGAAGTGCACGTTCGGGATGTACCTGAACGAGCCATCCGACGAGATGACGGGGCTTGTGCCGGTGCCGTCGCCCTTGAGGAGCTGACCGGACGACGGACCCGTGAACACGACGGCGTTGTCCTGGCTGATGTGCGATGGCACGGGCACGGGGCTCGCGAGGTCGTCGCGGTCCTTCTCGCCAGAGCTGCACTTGAGGCCGAACGGGGGCGACCCAGTGCACGTGGCGGGCACGCCGAAGTAGGATGGCGTCACGGCTGCGCAACTCGTCTGGGGCAGCGGGCTGCAGTCCTCGTCGACGTTGTAGGCATCGGCGGTCGCGATGGGAACGTCCGCGATGCACGTGACCTGGATCGTGGCCTTGGCCGCCGTGGCGCTGAACGTCGACCCGTCCTTCACCTTGAACGTGAATGCATCGTCGTTGCCGACGGAGAAGGCCGGACCGTTGCAGTAGTCGTCGTTCGGCTGGTACTTGACGTCGTACGTCGGCGACGCGGCCGCAGTCACCGTGTTGCAACTCGGCGGGTTGCCCTTGAGAACGCCGCGGGTCGGGTTGGATGCGATGCAGAAGTACATGGGGTCGCCGGGATCCGCGTCGGTTCCAGCTAGCGTGATGGTCGCGTACGGAGAAGCGCAGCCGGATGCCGGCGTCGTGCTGCAGTCCTCGTCGACGGTGTACGTCGCCGGGGTCGCGACGGGAGCCTGGTTGGCCGGGGGTGCGGCGCCGCGGTAGTACCGCACGGCCACGCTGTTGAGGGTCCAATCCGACGACGCGCTCGAGTCCAGCCAGGTGAGGCCGCTGTTGCCCGTATTGTCCTGCAGGCCACCGATGGCGTGGTGGTTGTCGTCCACGGGCGCGACGGATTGGTAGTGCACCTCGATGGAGTCGTCCACCTCGAACAGCTTGATCTCCCAAGAACCGGGACTCGACGAGGATGGACTGTAGTACGGCACGTTGTTCATTTCGTAGATGAAGACGCGGTTGGGCGACGTGCCGACCACTTGGTAGTAGGTGCAAACGCAGCTCCCAGAATTCAAGTCCGTCCAGTACGCGGACACGAAGTTGTAGGGGCCGCAGCACGAGGACGGGATGGTCTGCGGCGTGTAGCTCGTGCAAGTGCCCGCGTCAAAGCACAGGTAGCCGTTCGAGGCCAGTTCGACCTTCTGGACTGCGTTGCCACAGAAATCGAATTCCCATGCCCCGGGAAGCGGGGGCGGCAGCGCCGACAGGCTCACCGACGTCGAGACGTCATCGCCCGCGGGGCCCGCTGTGCCCGTCGTCGAGATGTCGACGAAATCGTAGGCGGGGCCGCCGCCTGAGTTGCTGTCGATGAAATAGTACCCGCAGCCATCGGGACCCCCCGTGTTGGCCGATGCGGGGTGGACCAGCAACAGGAGAGTCGTGGCCGCCGCGGCCGCTAGCAAGAACCCAAGAATGCGCCCAACCATCCAATCGACCACCGCCGGGAGGCGGACAGAAGGGCGACCGGCTTCTGCGCCTTAACGGCGTCGCCGCGGTCCCCAATCATCTACAGCCTATCACGGCAATTCGCCCAGGAAGGGCGCCGGAAAGCCCAGCGAACCGCACGTTCTTGCGCGTCCTGCTGCGAAAACACGCGTGGACGCTGGGCGAGGTCAGAACGGCCGCTTCGGCAAACCCTTCGCCGCATCGAAGTTGACCCAGACCTTCACGCCGCACCACGACCTGCAGTCAGGTCGATCAACACGGGTGGGACCTCCGGCTTTCCAAGCCTGCGGCCCCACGCCACTGCTTGAGGTCTCTAGAACGGCCGCTTCGGCAAACCCTTCGCCGCATCGAAGTTCACCCAGACCTTCACGCCGCACCATTTGTCCCCTTCCGGGCAGCAGGCCACAGGGTCGTCCTGCTTGTCGCGCGGTTGGCGGGGCGCCACGAAGCTGCACGGCGGGCCCAGCCAACGCGTGAGTTCGGGGTGAGCCGCCTGCGCCTGGCGAAGCTCGGCGATGGACGCGTCGAAGATCTCCTTCTGCGCGTTGAAGCACGTTCGCAGCCGCCACTTGTGGATGAACGCCAACAGATCGCCGGATTGGGTGAACGTGATGTTCGTCGCATTCGGGAGCAAGTAGGTGCAGTCGTCCGCCGGGATGCCCCGTTCACGCAGCTTGGCGATGGCAGCCCAAAGCGCTGCGATGGCGTCGTCGTAGACGCGGCGGCCGTCGGCGTCCGCAGCGACAATCTCGGGCACGTGCACGTCGGGCTTGGCCGAGAGACAGCGCGTCAAGACGGGGCGCGTACCTGGGGTCATGCGGTGGCGCTGGTCCTGCGCGTAGGCCGTCAGGCTGAGGCGCTTGCGGAACGTGTAGTGCACGTGGTGCAGGGCGCGAAGGACCGGGCTGTGGTCCCACGTGTTGAGGGTGTCCGCCCACGCGGCGTTTCGCGCGGGGTCCATGACTTCGCGCAGGAGTTCGGCGTCCGGGAGGGCGGAACCCGTCGTCTCGCGGACCGCCTGCAGGACCACGGCCGCGGCGTTGGGCGTCGCGGCCAAGAGAACAGCGGGGGTTCCGGCGGGGATGCCGTCGGCTGGCTGCGACGAGACCGTGGCGCCCGACAACATCGTCTCGACGTGCTCTGCGCGTGGCCGCGTCTGCTCCTCGATCTGGCCGACGAACTGCGGGTCGACGCGGCGGATCTCCTCGACCATCTGGTCCACGATGGTGCGCGCCTCGCGGGCGGCGTCGCCGGCCTCGCACATGCGGATGTAGCGCAGCAGCACGATGCCGGACACCGTGTGGTAAAGTTGCGTCGCGGCCGCGATGGGGATGACGTAGCGCGCCATCTCCTGCGACTTCTTCTCCGCCTCCTTGTGGATGGTCTTGTCCGACTGGCCCTTGATGCGGCCAATCGCCGTCATCGTGCGGATGTTGGCATCCACGAGGCTGTCGCGCAGAGTGTGGTAGGCGTCCCAGGCCGTGCGGACGGCGCCCTCGTAGGCGGCGCGGGCTTGCGGATCTGCGCGCACCGTCGCAGGGATGTGCACCTCGGCGCGCTTCATCTCGACGTAGCGCTGGCTCTGCTGCTCCGAGTTGTAGAACGTGTGGTTATGGAGGAAGGACTCGACGACGTTGCGGCTGACGCCCTCCAACGCGAAGACGAAGGTCGGGTGCTGGAACGGCGTGTGGTGGCCGGCCTCGTAGATGCCGTGCGCGATGCGGGCGTCGCCGGCCGAGCGTTGGCGCGCCAAGTCGGCAAATGCGGCGAGCGCCGTGCGCACATCCAGACTGGACACCTTGAGCGACACGCGTTCAACAATCTGCACGCGCTTGTCGTGCGGCGTGTCGAGGCGACCAATCTCGTCGAGTTCCGCCTTGAACGACGGCAGCGCGTCCAAGAGCGACTTGCGCTCGCGTTCGCCCTTCGAGTCGAGGCGGCCGACGAAGACGAAGTCCTGCGCGTAGCAGGTGCGCGCCGACGCCACGGACAATTCGTAGGGACGCGCCGTGTGGGCGACCAGGCGGACGCGGGGCTCCGCGACGAGGATGTCGCGCGCCCCCGTCGATTCCAGCTGGGCCACGGATTCACCACCCGCTGCGGGGGTTTGAACCCTTCTTGACCGGAGGCGGCCCCTAGGGGAGTCCGACCTTCGTCACGGCACGTACTTGACGGAGTCTTCCAAATCGAGGACGAAAAAGTAGGACCCGACGTCCGTCGTGAATGCCGCCATCCCCGTGAAATTCCCTGGGGCGACGAGGCCGAAAGTCTCCAAGCCCGTACGTGTAGTCACCATCTGCGCGATCCCCGAACCGTCCGTGTACGCCACCCGCACGAACGGCGTAAGGTCCTTGGCATTCCGGGGCGTAAACAGGCCAACCGTCGTGACACCTGCAGGGGGGCCCTCCGGTTGTGGCGTGCCCGTCAGCCTGACGAGCGGTACCGCACCTGCGTCGACTCGTAGGCCGGGGAGCGGGGCATTCACGATATCAATCGTCGCGTTCACGACGTTCACCCCGTGCCGGACCAGATGCCCTGCAATGGGGGAGCTGTCCGTGACGACCATGAGTGGAAAGATTGGCTGGGCAATGCCCGCGACCTTGACCCCGGTGGGAAGGACAATCGGGGCCCCGACCAGTCCCAGACCGGCGGGGCCGATGGTTTCGTTCCGGTACGTCCGCGGGCGGTCGGTGCCATTGGCGCTGTAGGATTCCAGCGTCAAGGTGCTAAGGACGACGTCCCGACACTGATAGAAGTCGAACATGACCGGGACAAGGTTCTGCGGCGTACTAGAGGGGATTTCGTACTCGGGGGGAACCGCTTGACGCAACTTTCCCCGGTCGACGTCAAACGACCCGCGAACGATTCCGCAGGCGCTGGCGTAGACGAAGGTTACGTTCGATATCGCAACCTTGGTGGCATGGGGCTCTTGCAGGCCCCCGGATGCGGAAACACTAGTTGCCCCAGGCTGTACGCCGGCTTGAGTCGGCCCCGTCCCGTTCGTGCATCCGGCGATCACCAAGACGACGACGAGCCAAGCGTGTGCCCGAAACACGGGAGCACGTCTCACGCTAGCGGAAGCCATCAAAGCCTTCCTTGCAGGGGCAGATGCGTCGGTCTCGTGGCCCATCGCCCGAACCCAACATCAGGCATGATAGCAGGCGCGCGCCGACGCGGAAGCAATTGCAGGCGCCGGCAGCTGCAGTTCGGGGCCTGGGGACGGTAGCAGCGGGTGATCGCTTCCAGTGGCGGTCGCTCCAGTGTCGCAAATGGGGACGACCGGCGCGTCGCGGAACTTGTTGACCAAGACGTCCTGAATGTCGCCCCCGCAGCTTGCCGTCGGCGAGCCGTGCGTGCAGTCCACGGGAGAACTTGCCGTTCCGGAGGACTTCGTGCCAGCGACCAAGTAGTAGTAGTTGTGGCCGCCCGTATTGAAGCCGACTCCGAAGTCCGAGGCGTAGCTGGAACCAAGGCACAGTTCATACCCGCTCGTCGCAAAATGGTCGGCGCAGGTCATGCTTGACGAAGCAACAGCAACATTGCATACCAATCGTAGTTGTGCCGGATCGTTGGCCAGAGAACAGGAAACGGTGTTGTGGTTCTCCGTAGCCCCACCCCCGCTGTGAATGACCTGTCGGTTGAGGTTCATCGCGGGCAGCGCGCCGCCGAGCGTGATTGGCCCATACTCCTGGTGGCGGGCCGGCACGCTGACCGGCGCGGAGAGGATGGTGACGCCGCCGTCATCGACGCACTCGCGGCTGAGGGTTCCTGCAGGAAAATCTACGTTGAACAGCGTTGCGCCCGTGCTGTCCGGCGCCAGGCTGAAGGCCGGCGTATCGAATGATTCGAAGCCGGAGACAGTGCAAACGTCGCCGCTTGCGTTGGCGGGAGGTGCCAACCATGGAGCGGCAAGAAAAAGCAAGCAAACCAGACTGGTCGTGCGAAGTCGCAAATTCATGGTATCGTTTTCCTGGAGCCATGCGGGCGCGCGTTGCGCTCACCCGGACCGGCACGGCCCAAATGACCCGACGACCTTGGACCTTCTCACAATAGTTCTCTCAGGACCCGGCCGTCGCAGGCCCAATACGAAGGCATGCCCCCCGCCTCCACGCTTAAATAAACCAAGCGTGTGAGAAGAGTCCGTGGTCAAAGAAGAGGGCGAGGACGACGAGGAAATCCTGGCGGAGGACCTCGCAGAAGAGCTCGCCGCAAAGGAGCCTGTCGCGGTCCCCGTCGAGGGCATGGAGTCCGACGAGGCCGTCAACCGCTACCGCATGCCGGACAACCGCAACCGCGAGATGTTCGCCATCGCGGACGAACTCATGGGCGCCTCGAAACTGCGCGTCATGTGCGAGGACGGCAAGTCCCGCATGGCCCGCATCCCGGGCAAGATGAAGCGCCGCATGTGGATCAAGCCCGGCGACCTCGTCATCGTGAAGCCGTGGGACTTCCAGGACGAGAAGGCCGACGTCAAGTACCGCTACGTGCGCACGCAGGCCGTCAACCTGAGCCGGCGCAAGAAGATTCCTGAGCTTCTCGATGTCGGGTTCTGAGGCCATCGTCATGGGCGACGACGTCGAGGAAGCAACCCCTCTTCTGTCGCTCGAGGACGACGAGATGCGGCAGGAGGCCTCCAACGACGAGTGGGCCTACCGGCAAGCCGAACGGCTCGTCGGCGGGATGCCCGGACGCACGGGCGGCGCCGACCGGAGGACGGAGGGCGAGGTGTTCGACCACCCGACCCTCATGGTTCTGCACCGCCTCCTCACGCATGGCACCCTGAAGTCGCTCGACTTTCCCATCTCGACCGGCAAGGAAGCCAACGTCTTCCGCGGGACGACGCCGCGTGGCGCATTCGTCGCGGTCAAGATCTACCGCATCAACACGGCGACGTTCAAGCACGTGCAGCAATACATCGAGGGCGACGAGCGCTTCGAGGGACGCACGGGCGACCGCCGCGGCCTCGTGCACGCCTGGTGCCAGAAGGAGCACCGCAATCTCCTTCGCCTACGCGACGCGGGGGTCGCCGTCCCCGAATCCCAGAAGGCCATCGGCAACGTCCTCGTCATGGAATACCTCGGCACCAAGGAAGGGCCTTGGCCGCGCCTCAAGGAAATGACGCCTATCGGCGACGCCGAGCGCATCTACAAGGACCTCGTCGAGGACTACATCCGCGCCTACAACGTGGCCGACTTGATCCACGCCGACCTGTCCGAGTACAACATCATGCTCGAGGGCACGGACGACCCCGCGACGTCGTGGCGGCCACGCATGATCGACGTCGGCCAGGCTGTCCTCAAGAACCACCCGATGGCCAAGCAATTCCTGGAACGCGACGTCAAGAACCTCACCGCCTTCTTCCGTCGCCAGGGCGTCGACGCGAAACCAGAGGACGTAATCGCCCGCCTCGACCACCAGCGCCGCCAGGAACGCGAACGCCCCGTCAAGATCCGACCGGCCTTGGGCGACGACGAGGAGGAACTTTGACGTCCCCTCGCTCGCGTCGCTCGCCCTTCCCCCAGGGGAGGGTCTTGTGATCTACCTCCGCGTGCCAAACGACCGCATCGGTGCCATCATCGGCCCCGGCGGCGAGACGCGCCGCGCCCTCATGGAGCGCAGCGGCATCCAGATCGAGGTCGACACGAACGAGAACGAGGTCGCCCTGCACGACGAGACGCCGGGGGCGGACCCCGTCATGCTCCTCAAGATGCGCGACATCGTGAAGGCCATCGCGCGCGGCTTCAGCCCCGAGCACGCAAGCCGCCTGTTCTCCGACGACTGCTACTTCGAACTCCTGGACTTCCACGACTACGTCGGCAAGCACAAGGGCCACGTGCGCCGCGTCACGGCGCGCCTCATCGGCTCGGAGGGCAAGACGCGCCGCATCATCGAGGAGCAGACGCAGTGCGACCTCGCCATCTACGGCCACACCGTCGGCATCATCGGCGACCTCGAGGACCTTGCCAACGCCAAGCAGGCCGTCGACATGATTCTGCGCGGCGCCGAGCACGCGTCGGTGTACCGCTTCCTGGAAAACACGCGGCGCCGGGCCAGGCGCGCGAACGCGGAGACCTGGTAGCCCCAGATCGGTGCGGCGGTCGCCCCGGGACACAGATTCCACGGAATCTCTCTGCGTCATGCCCGGGCTGGCTTCGGCCACACCCAAATGGCCGCCCTCAGAATTTCCCAGATGCACTTCCGGCGGCTTCGGGAGCCTGCGCGGGCCGGCTGAAGGGCATCTGCGGAATTCTGGCGCGGCCCTGGGCAACAGGCCGAAGGCCACTGGAGCGCGCAACCCAATGCATCTGCGGAATCTGTGTCCCGGGCGGCGGGGCGCTGATGGCGTGCGCGAGGCTGCCCCCCCGTGCCCTTTAAGGGCCCGCCCCCAGTCGCGTCGACGTGGAGCCCGTCCCCGCCGCGCCCGCCGAACCGCCGAAGGACAACCCGCACGACCCGCCAACGGCGAAGGGGCCCCCCGAACCGGTGACGCCCGGCGAGATGCGCGCCACCGGCGTCCTGTTTGCCATCTTCGCGGTGACCATCGCGCTCTCCGTCTTGTTCGCGGCGCCCTTCCACCGCGCCGGACTGCAGGCCTTCGCCAACCCGGAGGACACGTCGAACGCCTTCGTGTACCTCGCCATGATCCTGGCATTCACCTTCGTCATCCTGTGGATCGCCAAGCGCGGCAAGAAGAACATCATCCGCGCCATCATCCTCTTCGCTGTGGGCTCCACCATCGCGTATGTGGTCTACCCGCTCGTCGCCCTCGCCCTGCCGGCTGGGCCCATCGAGCCGTACATGGGTTTCCTGGTCATTCCGCTCGTGGCGGCCCTTGCCGTGTCCATCGGGTCGGTGCTCCTTCTGTACTTCCACCCGGAGTGGTACGTCATCGACACCGTCGGCCTCCTGGTCGCAGCCGGCTCGGCCGCCATCTTCGGCATCAGCTTCGGCATTCTGCCCGTCATCGTCCTGCTGTCCATGCTGGCCATCTACGACGCGATCGCCGTGTACCGCACGCGCCACATGCTGGCCCTGGCTGACACCGTCATCGACCTGCGCCTTCCCGTCCTGCTTGTCATCCCCAAGCACGCCGGCTACAAATTCAAGGACGAGGCGAACAAGTTCAAGCAGGCCTCCGCCGAGAACAAGGGCGAACGCGAAGCCATGTTCATGGGACTCGGCGACCTCGTGATGCCGACGATGCTCGTCGTGTCGGCGCTCACGTTCCTCGGCGCCCTCACGGCCGTGCCCCTGGCCGCGACGGTCGAACCTTGGGACGATGCCCACGGGCTGCCCGTGGACATGACAGCCGCCGCCACCCCCGGCCACCCGATCAACGTCCAGTACACGATCTCCAGTCCGTCCCCTGCCGCCTCGTCCTGGAATTGGACGCTCACCTGGGCCGACGGCACCCACGACGCCTACGGCCACGGCCTGCCCGCGTTCGTCACACGCGAGTTCCAGGAGCCCGGCGGAGTCGTCGCCAACATCACCGTCCAAGACGCCTCGGGTGCCAAGGGCTCGGTCGAACTCGTGGCCGCCGTGGACTACGCCCACGCCACGTTCTTCACCCCATTGTCGACCCTGTTCGCCAACCCGCCCGCCCTCGGCGCCGCCATCGGCACCCTTGCCGGCTTCGGGGCCCTCATGGTCTTCGTCCTGCGCGGTAATCCGCAGGCCGGCCTGCCGCTCCTGAACGGGGGCGCCCTCGCCGGCTTCCTGCTCGGCCTGTACCAGGCCACGGGGTCGTTCAAGTTCTGGTGAGTTTCCCTCCTGGAATCACAGAAGAAAACCTTTAGCCATGCAGGGGCTCAGGAGATTCAGGGTAGCCCATGGACGCCGAGGTCACTTCTTTCATCAATCTCCCCGTCTACACGCACGGCGGCCGCTACGTCGGCGTCGTGCAGAACGTCATCCTCGACCTCCCCAGCCGCCGCATCGGCAGCCTCCTCCTCACCCGCACCTCCAGCAAACTCATCGAGGGCGGCCACAACGTTGCCGTCCCGTACCGCTGGGTCGCCTCCATCGGCGACATCGTCATCCTCAGCCACTTCCCGGACAAGGTCGTCGCCCAGCCCAAGACGGCCGAGGAAGCGGAAGAAGAGCCGGTTGCAGCGTAGGCGATGGCCAGCTCGAAGGCGGGCGCCGCCTTCTCCCGCAAGGTCCACGCCTTCGTCCGAAAAGTCCCCAAAGGTCGCGTCACCACCTACGGCGATGTC
Organism: bacterium; assembly: GCA_040390065.1. Classification (GTDB taxonomy): domain Archaea; phylum Thermoplasmatota; class E2; order JACPAO01; family JAHFTW01; genus JAHFTW01. The sequence continues at coordinate 86,786 of JAZJZE010000005.1, forward strand.
GCCTACTCCATCGGCCAACCGGGAGCCGCCCGCGCCGTCGGCCACGTCATGCGCAACACGCCCGACGACTCCCCGACGCCGTGCCATCGCGTCGTTCGCGCCGGCGGGCACGTCGTGCCCGTGCGGGGGAATGCGCTCGTTGCAAGGCTGCGGGCAGAGGGCGTCACGGTGAAGTCGGGGCAGGTTGTCGGCTTTGCCAGGCTGCGTTGGCCGTAGCGTCGCTTCGCGCCGCTGCCGACTGAACACAGATTCCACCGATACCCTAGACTGCACATTTCAGTGACCCTCGGCCTGTTTCCCAGTGGCTGCCCCAGAATTCCCCAGATGCACTTCAGCCGAGGCCCCGGCCTCCACGGAAAGTTCATCTGCGAAATTCTGGGGGGTGCAGTTCGAGTCAGGGCGAAGGCTCCTCTGGTACGCCCCAGCAAAACTCTGTGAAATCTGTGTTTGGCCGAGAGCGGTCTCTAGTTCTTCAACGGCATCTTCTCGCAAGCGGCTTCCAGGATATCCATGCCCGCATCGATCTTCGCAGAGTCCCTTGCGACCCAATCTGGTACGCAACCGTGGTCTGTGCAAATCGGGCCAGATTCCAGCCTAATTCATCTGGGGAATTCTGGGGTTAGCCGTTTTCTGGACGGGATTTCACGCCCGCTTGGACCGTTAGGCCGCTGCGAAATCTGTGTCTGCCCGAGAGCCGCCACTAGTTCCTCAAAGGCATTTTTTCGCATGCGGCTTCGAGAATGTCCATGCCCGCATCGATCTTCGCAACACTGCAGGCATAGCTGAATCGCAAGTGCCCTTCGCCAAGGCGACCGAAGGCCGAACCCGGGCTGCAGATGAGACCCTTCGCAGCCAAGTTGAGCGCCAACTCCTCGCTCGGGATGTCGAAGTCATACTTGGGGAAGGCGTAGAACGCTCCGCCAGGCTTCTGCATCTTGAGGCCACGCATCTTCTGCAGACGCTTCGTGATGCGGTCTCGGCGCTTGCGGAACTCGGCCAGCATGTTGTCCGCCTGCGTCTGCGGGCCTTCGAGGGCGGCCACACACGCCCACTGGATGGGTGTGGGCGTGCAGGCGACGGTGTAGTAGTGCATCGTCTCGATGGCCTTCACGTACTCGCGCTTCGTCGCGATGGCCCCGAGCCGCCAGCCCGTCAGGGCGTAGGTCTTGGAGAACGAATTGACCCAGATGACGTTGTCCATGTGGCTGAGGAAACTATGGTGCGGCGCGTCGTAGGAGAGGAAGTCGTACACCTCGTCGGCGACGACCATGATGTCCTTGTCCTCGGCGACTTCGCAGACGGCGCGCACGGCGGCCTTGTCCATGCACGCGCCCGTCGGGTTCGACGGCGTGTTTATGATGAGGAGCTTCGTCCTCGGCGTGATCTTGGCCTGGATCTCGTCGACGTCCGGCTGGTACTTGTTCTCCGCCGTCAGGCTGTACGGGATAGGGAAGCCTCCGCACAGGCGCGCCTGGCTTGGATAGAGGACGAAGCCTGGGTCGGGGACGAGGACCTCGTCGCCATGGTCGACGAACGTGTGGTTCACGGTCATGAGGGCCTGGGTGGCCCCGGCTGTGATGATGATGTTCTGCGCCGAGACGTTCTCGCCGCGGTAGTTCTTGATGCGCGTGGCGACGGCTTCGCGAAGCTGCGGCAGCCCAAGGCTCGGGCCGTAGTGGTTCTTGCCTGCCGCCACGGCGTCCGTGAGGGCCTTGGCGATGTGGGGGGCCGGCTCGAAGTCCGGTTCGCCAAGCCCCATGTTGATGGAGTCCTTGCCGGCCAGCTCGAACATCTTGCGAATGCCGCTCATCTCGATGCCTAGGAGGCGCCGGGCCACGAGGCTCTGGCCCGAGCGGGAGACGGCCACGAGCCCGGCCAGAAGGAGGACATAGAAAAGGACTCCAGGCGGAGTAAACCCCGGCCCGAGGCGCATGATCCCCGGGCCGGGGCCTCCGCACGAGGGCGGAGAGGTGGGGGTTGAGGGGAAGAGGGGGCCTTCCGACGCCTACAGGCCCGTCGTGTAGTCGACGTGCGTGTCGGAGTCGACGACGCTGTTGTGGACGCCGACGTCGACGGAGCCCGAGGACTGGTCAGCCTCGTAGCAGGCGTTGCCGTTGCCGGCAAGGTCGACACAGGTCGGCGTCGCATCGGTCGAGACGGTCGAGGACGACGGACCGCTGCCGTCGTCGCAGGACGCTGGCGCCGTCACGCAGACGGTGATGGAGCAGCTGCCCGTCGTGCAGTCACCGTCCTGCGTCACGCAGGCTTGGCCCTCGCCCGCGAGGTCTTGACACGTGGTGTCAGCATGGTGGCTTGGTGCGAACGCCGGGATGGTTGCGGCGCCGCCGGTGGCTGCAATCAGCAGTCCTGCGATGGCGAAGATGGTGTTCATGGTGGTGTCTCCTTTGCGCCCTCTGGGCTCCGGGGGCCCGTTGGACGGACGGCATGATACGGGGTGGGATGATGAACCCCCGCGGCGCGTTCCCGTTCTTGCGATTCCCATCTAGCGAGATGAACGGGTTCGTGTCGCTGCGGAGCGGTCAGGCCTGCCGCGGCACGCGTTGTCGCCTATCGTACAGGCTGCACACTTGTGGGCTTCGCCGGGCGCGCCCGACTACGCGGTGCGCTGGACGATGACGTTCACGTCGTCGCCGCCGAAGGCCACGTCGAACTCCTTGTGGCCGAGGTACGTGACATCGACGTCATTGGCATCCTTGTGCGGGTAGTTGACGTCGAGGACGACGTGGCCCTCCCCGGCCGAGAAGGTGACAACGCCGGTCGCATTCGTCGTGTAATCCAGTGCCTTGGCGTCCCCGGTCCTGTTGACCGACATGGGGACGTTGGCAAGGGGCGTGCCATCGAGGTTCAGGAACGTGGCGTGCACGGTCGACTGCTTCGCCGTGAGGGCGACGTCGACGACGACGGTTCCGTTGGAGATGACGTTGGCCGAGCCAGTGCCGGGGTTGTAGCCGGTCGCCGTGACGCTGACCGTGTACGCGCCGGCCTGCAGCGGGCCGACCGTGTAGTTGCCGCCAGCCGTGGACGTGGCCTGCATCGCGGCACCTGCGGGGACGGGGACGCTGATCTGGGCCCCTTCCACGACGTGGTCCTTGCCTGGCGTGAAGGTGGAGTCGCCGCTCGTCTCGGCGTAGACGTGGCCGGCGATGGTGCCGCGCGGCACGTGCAGCACGACATCGCTGACAACGCGCCCGTTCTGGGCGTCTGCCATGCTGTACTGGTAGTCGGGCCCATTGTTCTGGTACAGGAGCGTGCTCGTCTCGCCTTCGATGGAGACGATGGCGACGCGCAGGTCGCCGTTCTCGCTGAAGGGCGCCGTGGAGTGGAACTCGCCGGCGGCGTTGCTGACGCTCTCGCCATGCTGGGCGCCGTATGCGTCGACGAAGGCGACGGTGACTCCCGCCATGGGTGCGCCGCCGTCGTCGAGGACGCGGCCCGAGACGTTGACACCGTGGTAGTACTGCAGGAGCGCCGTCTGGCGGGCGCGCGTCGTCTTGCCGGCGAGCTGGAAGCCACCCGAGGTGACCTCCTTGATGACCCGCCAGTGGTTCAGGCCAGCGCCGGCCGGGGCGAGGTCCGCCGCCGTGCCGCCAAAGGCGCGCGCGAACATCGTCTTGCCGTACAGGTCCGTCGGCTCGTAGAAGTAGAACGCGCCCTGCGTGTCGACGCCCTGGGCGCCCGGCTGCTGGAGCGGCGTGCCGCCCAGCGGGTACAGTTTGCCCTGGAACAGTTCGTACTGCTGGTTGTTGGCGTCGAAGTAGCGCTCGTTGCCGTCGCCGATCTGCTGGTAGCCGCCGCGCGGGTCCGGGATGTACGTCTGGACCCTGAACTCCTGTCCCGTGCCGACGTGCAGCTTCGTCTGGTAGTAGTCGTCCGGGTTCTTGTTGGACAGGAACACAGGCGCGTAGAAGATGCTGTTGTCGCGGGCGGCCGTCTTCGACGTGGGGAAGGGGCCCATCTTGTCGTCGACACCGATGTAGCCGACGAAGTGGCCCGTCGCCTTGGCGACGTCCTCGTACAACTCGAAGGCCTTCTCCTCGGTGAGGTTGAGGTCCTTGACCATCTTGATCTTGGGCTCGTACCAGTAGCCGCCCTGCATCGAGACGAGGGAGGGATACTTGCTGGCGAGAAGCTGGTCAAGGGCGGGTGAGTAGTGCGTGCCCTTCCAGTCGCCCGTGATGAGCAGGATGGTGAGGTAGTCGATGGCTTCAGCCTCGGAGTCCGACGCGAGGAAGCGGCCGGACATCTCATAGTGCGACTGGAACGGGTCCGCGACCGTCGGGTGCTTGCCGATGCCGGTGGCCCAGTGGCCGTAGTCCCACCACGCCATGAAGGCGGGACGATCGATCTCGGACTTGTTGGTATCGAGGGTCGCGAAATAATTCATGAGCGGAAGCCAGCCGTTCGACTTCAACTCGTATTGCATGCCGAAGCCGCCCCAGTGGACGCCGCAGTCGCCAGGCGAGATGCGTTCGCAGTTCTCGGACGTGTCGAGAAGGCCGTGGTCGCGCTTGAACTCGAAGCCCATGCCGGCGTCCGCGCCGATCCACAGGTTCGGGATGATGAACAGGAGCGTCGTGAGGAGCACCAGGATGACCGGGCGCCACGACAGCGAGCGCAGGCTGCGGCTGGCGATGTTCTGGCCGTGCTGCGAGCGGAACTTCTTGCGAATCTCGCTGGTCTTGGCCAGGTCCATGAGCTTCACGAGGACGAAGCCCAACAGGACGCAGAAGACGGGGGCGGCGTTCTGGATGAAACGGCTGGCCGAGAACATCAGGAAGATGGAGACCGCCGACCAGCCCGCGACGAGGACGAATCCGGGTTGGCCCTTGTAGGCGCGGCGGAAGATGTGGGCCAAGCCCCAGAAGGCTGCAAGGAACGAGAAGAAGCCGAGGTTGGCGGCGACTTCCCCGATGGACGGGCGCTTGGCTTCTGCAATCGTCGAGTACAGCTTGGACTGGTTGAAGTAGCCGAGGCCGGAGAACACCGTGTGCGCAACGCTCGGAGCAAACTGCACGAAGGCGTAGTAGCCGATGACGCCGGCGATTGCCAGCGCGGGGAACACCAGCACCGAAGGCAGGTTGCGCGTCGGGACGAGCACCAAGCCGACGGCGAAGACGCCGCCCAGCACGAACAGGCTCGGCTGCACCGTCGTCGCGAAGTGGTAGCCCGCTGCGTGGTAGTACAGCAGCCAGGGCAGGATGGCCGCGATGGCCGTCGTGATGAGGTAGGCAAGCCAGGTGACCGTCGAGTCGCGGTTGCGCAGGTGGTCGAGGACGAGCTGCAGGACGCAGGCGACGGCGATGATTGCCAAGGCGTACGGGTAGCCTTTCCAGGTGACGGCGCAGGCGGTGAGCGCGATGCCGGCCAGTGCTGCGTACACGAAGGTGTTGCGGTTGGCCTGGAAGGCGTTCCGGAGGCCACTCGAGACGGCGGCGCTGTTGCCCCACTTGGAGACGTAGATGTCGTTGCCGGCCTGCCGGAAGCCGCGTACCAGGAAGGCGATGGCAAGCAGGATGAAGAACATCGAAATGGCGTCGTGGTCGGCGTATCCCCAGAACGATTTCTGGATGACCGGCGCCGAGATGGCCATGAAGAAGCCGGCCCACAGGCCCGCGCGGCGGCCCCACAGGTCCTTGGCGATCATGTAGACCGGGATGACGCAGAGAGCGCCCCAGACTGCCACCATGATGTTGATGGCCGTGCCGACGGGGTCGACGACGTGCAGGGCGTTGAGTCCCTGCGCCAATGGGGCACTCGTCCAAGTCCACAACGGCGGGTTGGGATTGAAGTTGCCTTCGGGATAGTTGATCATCGGGTCGAAGTTCAGGTTCTGCCCGTTCTCGACGACGTAGGTGACCGTGCGGTGGTGGTAGTACGGGTCGTTGCCCGTGAAGAGGTGGCGCTGCGACTCGGGGTCGAAGCCCTCGTTGATGTTGAAGACGCTGCGCAGGGTGAATGCGGCCGCCACGAAGATGGCGAGCCACAGCAAGGTGCGCATGTACGAAGGCTGGGAGCGGGATTGGTCGATGCCGTCGGCCATGGGGACAACCACCCTGTAAGGGGAAGCAAGCCGGCCAAGAAGGGGTGGCTATTAACCCTTCCAAGGGGAATTCCAGGAATGGCTGGCTACGTCGGGCCGGGGCGCCTTTCTTCCTGGCAGGAGCATCAAAACGGGCCACGCTTCGGCTTCGCGGCGCCCGGCTTGGACGTCCCTGGCTGCACGATGGCCTTGCCGAGGGCGCTGCAGATGAGGCCGACGGCGAAGTCGCCCGTCTGGTTGCCGGTGTCGAGGAGGGGGTTCACTTCGACGAACTCGAGGCTGGAAAGCAGGCCCGAGTCGGACAGCATCTCCATGGCGAGATGCGATTCCCGGTACGTGAGGCCGCCCTGGACCGTCGTTCCGGTGCCCGGCGCCCAGCGTGGGTCGACGACGTCGAGGTCGAAGGACAGGTGCACTTGGTCGACGCCCTTGGAGACGCGCTGCAGGGCCTCCTCCATGACGTTGGCCATGCCCATCTGGTCGACGTCACGCATCGTGTAGTACGTCACGCGCGAGTCGGTGAGAATCTCGGCTTCCTGCTTGTCGACGCTGCGGAGTCCGACGTACACGACGTTTTTCGGGTCCAGTTTCGGCCCGGGCTGGTCGAAGTTGGCAAGGCGTTCGTGGCCGAGGCCAAGAATCGCGGAGACGGGCATGCCGTGGATATTGCCCGAGGGCGAGGTCTCGACCGTGTTGAAGTCGGCGTGCGCGTCGAACCAGAGAAGGCCGCGGCGCTTGGAGTTGCGAGCGAGGCCCGCCTGCGTTCCGATGGCAATCGAGTGGTCGCCGCCGAGGACGAGCGGTGAGGCCCCTTCCTTAACGGCCTTGTCGACGCGGTCGGCCAAATCCTTGCAGGCGGCAAGCACTTCGTCGACGTACTTCAGTTTGGCATCCTTCGGCTTGCGCTCCTCCGGCTCTGCGGCAAAGACGTTGCCGACGTCCTGGACCTTGTACCCGAGTTCCGTGATGCGCTTGTGCAAGTTCGCGGCGCGGATGGCGGACGGACCCATGTCGACGCCGCGGCGACCCGCCCCGAGGTCCATGGGGACGCCGATGACGCGCAGAGTGTTCTGAAGCATGTGAGAGGCCCGACGCCAAGGGGGTAGATGACCCAAACGGGGGCGGGCTTCAGGGGGAACAGGCGGGGTTGGACGGCTCGTCGCGGTCCGGACACCATGAAAGCGTGTACGCCGCGTTGATGCCAGCGTCGAGATGGATGGTGGCCTTGTAAGGTCCGGCGAGGACGGGCTTCACGACGTCTTGCGTCGAAAGACTCTGCCCAGGCGTGCTCGGTGCTAGGAGACTCAGGCCGGTCTGCGACGACTGGCCATCAGGTCGCGTCACAGTCATCGTCATCTTGACAGGACCTCCAGACGTCGTTGCATTCAGGAGGATTGGCATTTCGCTATGTGTGCGGTTGAGGGTGAACGAAATGACCGCATCCTGACCTGGCAGCGGGAGGATTCCGGATGTTGAACCGCTGTCGTGGAGAATGTCCGGCAAAGTCAGGCAGGGCCAGTCACCTGTGAGGAGAAGGCCTGAATTGGCATCCACGACAAGATTGAACGGCGCTCCCCGGGGGGACACGTCCATCCGCCAGACCATCGTACCGTTCGAGTTGCACAGGGCTTCCTCGACTTGGCTTGCATCGCCGTCGCCAACCCTTGCTCGAAAGTCGGCAGCACCATGAACCACACGAAGGGCTTCGTCGGAATCCGTACTCCACGGGGTCACGGCCGGAATCAGCTTGAGGAGAGGACCCCATACAGGGGCAAGACTCCCCTGGCGGCTCGTGCCATTTTGGGCGTACGTGACCCAGGATCCATCGTTTCCAGACAAGAAGGTGTAGGCCCATACGGGCGCCCGGCCGTCGCCCACAACGGGGTCGGCGTGGCTCCACATGTCGCGGTAGTACTCGGGGAAAAGGTCCGGGATCTCATTCGAAACGTTCTGGGCCGGGCGCGAAAGCTCCAACCCGAAGATGCCGATGAGTTGGGCATCCGCGCGCCATTCCTTCGCCCACGCCTTCGCCTCCTCCAAGTGCGTCTTCGCGGTCGGCAAGTCGCTTCCCGGAGCCGGCGTCCCGCATCCCGCGAGCAGTGGCACAATCATGACCAAGGCAATTAGCTCGGCGCGCACACGACGAACCAGCCGGCAGCTGTCTTGGACGTTGCGGGCGACCCTCCGGCTTCGACACCCTTTTGCAAGCCGCCCGTCTCTCTCCTCGTCGTGGACGTGCTCCGGCAGGCGCTCAAGGCCATCGGCCTGTTCGAGTCGGACGTCATCGTGGAGCGCCCGTGGGGGCTGTGGGTCGACTGGTACCGAACGCCGGAGGCCACGCTCAAGTGCATGGTCATCCGCCCCGGTGCGCGGATGAGTCTGCAACGCCACCACGACCGCCGCGAGATCTGGCGCGTCGTTTCCGGCCAGGGCGAGGACCAGGGTGCCACGCCGCCGGCGCCCCTGTCGCCGGGCAAGACGCACGTCGTCGAAGCCGGCTCCATGCACCGCATCGCCAACAACGGCAGCGAACCACTTGTCATCGTGGAGTTGCAGATGGGCCACTGCGACGAGGACGACATTGAGAGATTGGCTGACGATTACGATCGCGGCAAGCCGAAGTAGCCTTGCTTCGTCGCGCCCACTTGTCAACAGATAGAACAGATGAAACCGACAAGGCGCGTCATCTGTCGTATCTGTTTCATCTGTTGACCGGGAGGCAGCGGAGCCCTACAACCCGGGAATCGTCTTGCGCCCCGAAAAACCGCCACTCAGCGAATGCCAATTCCGAATCTCCTTCTCGCCGTCGCGCCAGCACAGGTACACGACCTCGTTTCCAAGTTGACCCCGGAAATCGACGAGGCCGGAATCCAAGTCCTTCGCCTCGCAGCCCATCTCCTCGAACTTCTCGATGACGTTGGCGACGGCGTCGAGGGCGGCGGCGCGTCGTTGCTGCTGTTCGCGGTGCTCGGCCCATTCCGGGCAAGTCGGCTTGTCCAACTCTTCGCCCCAGACGATGCGCAGGTCCTCAATTTGCGTCTCGGCTTCGCGCATGTTCGAGAGCGCCTTGCGGCCGTCGACGAGGAGACGGCGTACGTCCGGGAGTGCGGCGTTGGCTTCGGCGAGAGTCCAAACGCGCATGCGGTTCACATGCGTGTGACGATGCTCAGGATGTCCTTGTCCTTCATCTTGTGGTCGAGGCCGACCGTTTGGCCCGGGAACTTGGCGGACTTGCCCCAGACTTGCGCGTAGCGGAATTTCCTGCGAAAGTCGCGGTGCAGCATGTCGCAGATCATGCCGATGTCGGTGTCCTGCTTGACGATGAGGGGCTCCTCGAGGTCGGCTTCCTTGCCACGCGGCTTGAGGTAGACCGAGATGAAGTGCAGGTTTTCGTAGATGAAATCCTTGGCGCGGTCGACGCCCCAGCCCTTCGCCGCAGCCAGGGGAATCGCGAGGAAGCCCTGTGTCTTGAGCCACGCCTCGACCTCCTTGTACTTCTCCTCGCCCGCGAGGTCCACCTTGTTGACGAGGCAGACGGCGGGGATGTAGACGCGGTTGCCGGCGAGGTGGTCGACGAGGTCGTCCGGGGTGATGTCCTCGCGCACGACGATGTCGGCGTTGCGCGCCTTGAACTGCTCGACAATCTCGGCGATCTGCTCCGCCGTCATGTGCGTCTGCTTCTTCATCAAGTGGACCTTGATGCCGCCGCGGTCCGTGTAGTAGACGGCGATGTCCTTCGGCCGGCGGTTGATACGGATGGCGGACTGCTCCAACTCGCGGATGATGATGGGCACGTGGTCGTACGCCTTGCCGCAGTCCAGCGTGACGAGGATCATGTCCGAGTTGCGGGCCGCCGCGATGACTTCCTTGCCGCGGCCCTTGTTGAGGTGGGCGCCGGCGATGATGCCGGGCATGTCGAGGACCTGGATCTCGGCGCTGCGGTGCTTCAGCATGCCTGGGATGACGGTGAGCGTCGTGAACTCGTAGGCCGCCATGGCCGACGTCTCTTGGCCCGTGAGGGCGTTCAAGATGGTCGACTTGCCGACGGACGGCAGGCCGACGAGGCCGACTGTGGCGTTGCCGGACTTCTTGACCGCGAACGAGACGCCGCCGCCACCGCCCATGGACGCCTGCTTCTCGATGGCCGAGCGCAGGGCTGCAATCTTGGCCTTCAGTTTCCCGATGTGGAACTCGGTGGCCTTGTTCTTCTGCGTCTTGAGGATCTCGGCCTCGATCTCCTTGATCTGATCGGCGACGGTCCCCAAGGCATTTTTCGCCACAGGAGCGGCATATAAGAGCAATAGGGACCCGGGCACGGCCCCCTCCAGGAGCGGGCCCTGGGGGCTTTGGGCCCCCTTTATCCATCCTGGGACCACCCTTCGAACCCTGTCCGAGCGGGGTTATAAGCAACGTAAGGGGAGTGGGGGGTGTCCATGAAAGCCGTCTTGGCCCTCCTCACTGCCGTTCTCATGGCAGCGGGCGGCCTCGCCACCATCGCCTCGGTCCATGCCGAGGGCGAGCCCGGCTCCGGTTCCTCGACCCCCCCGCCCAGCGGGTCAAGCGGCAACTCCACGTCGCCTCCCCCACCGCCCAGCGGCAACAGCACCGACCGCGACGGCGACAAGGTCCCCGACGGCCGCGACAACTGCCCCGACCGCCCGAACCCCGGCCAGATGGACTCGGACAAGGACGGCATCGGCGACCTCTGCGACGCCGACGTCGACGGCGACGGCGTGGACAACCAGCACGACAACTGCCCCACGGTCCCGAACCACGACCAGGCCGACTCCAACGCGGACGGCCGAGGCGACGCCTGCCCATCCACGACGACGAGCCCCTGCCAACAGGCCAGCGCCGCGGAGCGCGAAGCGTGCAAGCAGAAGTTCTGCCACGACCACCCCAACTCCTGCCCGCCCCCTCCGCCGGCGGCCGTCTGCAGCCAGCACGAGGCTGCCGACCGTGACGCTTGCGTGAAGGCATACTGCCAAGAGCACCCCGCCTCGTGCCCGCCCTGCAAGGCCGCCGACGGCAGGCCCTGCATCGAACTCGGCCGCTTCGGCCACATCCAGTACGTCGTCGCCACCAACGGCGTCGGCGTCGACAACGTCACGGTCAACGACATCCTGGTGCTCGTCCACCTGCGTCTTCTTGGCGAAGGCCAACTCACGAAGACCGTGGACGGCGGCGTCGTCAAGTTCACGCGTGGCGACGACCGCATCGAGATCCACGACGAGCCCACCGGCCTCCTGCACTACGAGGGCCCGAGCGGCCTCGTCCTCACCTTCCCGGCCAGCGCGACGATCGAGATGGGCAAGGACAAGGCGGTCATCCAACTCGATGCCCACCACAAGGCCATCCTCAACTTCCAGGCCGCCACCCGCGTCGGGCAACAGCTCACCATCACGGGCTTTGCCGCCCTGCACGCCGACATGCCCCTGGCGGCCGGCAACCCCGAATTTGCCGCCAAGGTCAACAAAGCCCTAGATGAGCGCCAATTCGGCGCCGCCGTCGAAGTGCGCGGCAAGGACTCCGCGCGCGGCCACGTCGAAGTCCTCGCCTACGACGACATGAACGTCACCGTCGACGAGGGATCCGGCGCCCCGACGGCCGACGACCCGCTGCACATCCTGGTGCGCTCCGAACTCCACGAGGGCCGCACCATCTCCGTGACCCTGAACGCCTCCTACCTGCCCTCCAACGGGGGCCGCCTGGAGCTGCACTACTACGACCGCCACGACGACGGCACGCGCACGGAAGTCATCATCCGCCAGGCCGACGGCCTCGACGACGTGCTCAAGGCCAACGACGACGCGGGCCAGCCCGAGTACTGGATTGTCAGCGACCTCGACGGCACGCAGCACGTCCTCATCAGCATCCCGCACTTCAGCGAGCACGAGATCACCATCGCCGGCCTCGGCGTGGCGCTCACGCCGTCCGTCGCCATCGGCATCGGCGTCGGCATCGTGGCCACCGTCCTGGCCTCCATCATGCTGTTCCGGCCGCGCCGCCGCGCCGACTTCTGATTGCGCTGGCGTGGCTCTCGGGCAAACACAGATTCCACAGAATTTTCCTGCGCCATGCCGGCGCCGGCGTCGTCTTGACTCGAACGGCACCCGCCCAGAATTCCCCAGACAAGATTTCCGGGGCGCTCTGGGCCGCGACGCAAGTGCATCTGTGGGATTCTGGGGCAGCCATTTGGCAGCAGGCCGCGGACCACTGGAATTTGCAGCCCAAAATATCCGTGGAATCTGTGTTCTGGCTGGGGGGACGGATTAGCCACACTACGGCGGCCCCGGCGGCTGGTCGTCCGGAGGCAACGGCGAATCCGGCGGAGGCGCGGCCGCCTTCTCTGGCGGCACCAGGGCAAGCCACGCGTCCGTGAACCGGTCGACCGCCTCGTCGAGGAAGGATTTCTTGTACGTGACAAGGACGTTGGCCACGCGCTCGGGTTCGGCGACGAACAAGCGCTTCGTGCGTCCGGCGGCTTCTTCCAGCAGCAGCCCCGCCAACCGGAGTTTCTTGAGGTGGAAGGACAGGGTCGGCCCCGACAATCCCACGACGTCGCGCAGGTCGCCGGGCGTGGTCCCCGGGTGCAGGATGAGGTGCGTGCAGATCTTCCTTGGCCCGCTGTGGCGGATGAGCGACAGGATGTCCTTGTCGCGCCGGTCCATCCCCTGGCCCGGGTAGAACGACTTGAAGCCGCCTTGTTCGCGCGTGGCCAGGATGCCGTGGCGCACGAGGTGGTAGCAGTGGTACTCCAGGGTCGACACCGGCATCGACAATGCCTCGGCGAGGGCGCGCAGGTGCAGGCCCGGGCTGGTCCCGACAAAGGCGACGATGCGGCGGCGCGCCTCCAGATCCAGGACCGTGTCCGCATCGGGCCCCATGTCTACCTCTTGAGGACCGCCATGTAGAGCAGCACGACGATGGCCAGGCTCGAGACGGCAAGGACGGGGAACTCGCCCGCCGAGCCGGATGCAACGTCGGCTCGCCGTTCGTAGGCCAGCCAGGCGAGGTAAACGCCCTGCGCGGCAAAGGCGGCGAACGCCAGTGCGATCATGAGGAGCTTGCTGCTGCGAACGCGCGCAAACGCCACGAGGCCGAGGACCATGAGGAGGGTCGAAAGCCCCGCCAACAGGATGGCGGCAGCGACGGCAACGTTGGCCCAGGTCCCGCTCACGCCGGCCCATCCAGGTGGTTCGCTATAACGTGTTGGAAGCGCCGTGGGCGCGCGCAGCACGCTCGGCCTCGAGCTTCGTGGCGAGCCGGCGCACGGCGTCCACCGTCGCGGCGGGCAGCCGGAAGCCGTCGGTGTGCGGGCAGTAGTCGGCGTCGAGCTCGGCTCCCCGCAAGGCGTCATCCCACACCGCGGGGTAGAGCCGGCAACCCTCCGGCCGGATGGCGTGGATGGTGCAAGCGCCGTCCTCCGACAGGAACGTGCACGGCCTCGGCAAGGCTCCAGGCGCCGCGTGGGACCCGCGCGCTGGCGGCCCGTCGCGCGTGCGCAGCTGCAGGTAGCCGTCGTCGGCCACGAAATGGAAGTCGCGGCCGGGATGTGCGGCGGAAATGCGTGCGAGGTCAGCGTCGGTGAGGAGCATCTCCACGTCGTGGCAACACGCGCTGCAAGCATGGGCCACGCACGGATTTACGGAGACGAATGGAATTTGGGGCAGGTTCGTCATGGCTTGGCCCGGGGCGCGAGTGTGACGCCGCGCTGGTCTTGGTAGGCGCCGGCGTACGGCTTGCGCGGCGGCGATGCAAGCGGCTCGAAGACGACTTGGCAGAAGCGGTCGCCGACCGTGATTTCGAGCGGCTCGTGGCCGGCGTGGAAGGCACCAAGCGTCAGGTTGCCGCGGAAGCCGGCGTCGACCTTGCCGAAGGAGGCAAGCACACCGCGTCGGGCAAAGCTGGAACGGATCCAGAGCGACCCGACGACGTCGGGGGGCATGCGCAGGACCGCCTCCGTGCCGACTACGAAGCGCGTCATGGGCGGCACCTGGACCTTGCCCGCGGCCACGGGCTCGGATGACACCGAAGGGACGAGGACGTGGCCGATGCGCAAGTCCAAGCCGTTGGGCGTCAAGTCCTCGGGATGCCATGGCAGCGCTTCGAGCGTGCCGGCCTGCACTGCGGCAAGGATGTCGGCATCGCTCCAGGTGGCCACGGTCTTGGCAGGGAGCAGGCAGATTTCAACCGGACGCCCCGCAACGGATACCCTCACGGCCGAAACGACGGGAAGCTCGCCGCCTTCGGCGGCAGCGCTCTTCCGTTTGGCGCTGCTGCGCCAAGCATCAGTGGGCCTTCTCGGATTTGAACCGAGGTCAAATGGTCCCAAACCATCTAGGATACCAAGCTACCCCAAAGGCCCGATTGTGTTTGCGACGCCACGCCCCTCCAAAAGGCTTCAGGGGGTCGAGGGGGCGCGAGCGCCCCCGCGTGGGGGTTGAAGGGAAGGGGGCGAAGCCCCCTTCCAAGCCGACCCGGTGAGCGCAGCGAACCGGGTCCAGCGGGCGTGTCGACGGAGCCAGCCGTCGATACCAAGCTACCCCAAAGGCCCGATTGTGTTTGCGACGGCACGCCCCTCAAAAAGGCTTCAGCCTGGCGTGGGGGGCCATCGGCCATCCGTTTCACCGTTTTCCCGGACTTCCTGGCCTTCCCGGCTAGTTCCGCGCCCACACTGCGACGGCCAGCATGGCCAGCAGGATGAGGAGCACGCCGGCGCCGCCGACGAACCAGCCCCAGATGGGGAACGAGTCGCTGGCTTCCGTGGCCTTGACGGCCGCGGTGGGGCGTTCTGCGGTGGTCACGGGTGCTGGTGGTGCGCTCGTGACGAGTGTCGTCTGCTGGAACAGGAGGATGGCGCCGTCGGTGGACTTGGCCAGCATGCGCACGGTGTAGTTGCCCTGGACCTTGTAGGTGTGGTCGATCGGTCCCGTCGAGGCGACCGGGTCGCTGCCGTCGCCGAAGTCCCAGACGAAGTCGTCTGCCGTCACGACGGGGTCGGCCGTGACGAGGCCCTTGTCGCCGCTTTGCAGCGTGAAGCCGGGGCCGGTGTAGAGCTTGGAGACGACCAGGACCTGCACCGTGTCGGTGTTGGTGGACTTGCTGTCGGAGACTTCGAGGGTGTAGACGAAGGTGCGGCCGACCGAACCGGCCGGCACCGTGAAACTCGGGGCCTTCGCGGTCGCGCTGTCGAGCGCGGGCGCACCCGTTCCACGGGCCTTCCACAGGTAGGTGAGCGCGTCGTTGTCGGCATCGGTCGAGCCGGAACCGTCGAGGGTCACCTTGTCGCCTTCATGGGCTTGGATGGAACCACCGGCTTTGGCAATCGGGTGGTGGTTGGCAATGGAGATTGTCACGACGACGTCATCGGGCAGGGACTCGTGCGTGCCGTCGCCGACCACGAGCGCGAAGCCCAATTCGACCGAGTTGCCATCGGCGAGGGTCGGCGCCGCAAACGTGGCGTCCTGGGTGTCTGCGTCCTTCAGGTCGACCGCGATGCCGGAGACTTGGTGCCAGTGCCACGAGGTCGCATCGACGCCGTTGGCGATGCCGTGCAACGTCACCGTTGCGCCCTCGCTGGCGGCGAAGTCGTCGCCCGCGAAGGCACCCGGCGAGGGGTCGCCTGCCGCCGGGCCGTCGTTGGGGACGCCTCCCGAGATGGTGATGGACATGGTGCTGCAGCCGACGCCGCTCAGGCCTGAGTTGTCCTTGACCGTCAAGCAGACGGCGTAGTCGCCCGCGCTGCTGTACGTGTGCTGCGCGTAGCGGTCCGTCGACGACGTGCCGTCGTTGAAGTCCCAGAGCCAGTCGTGCAGTTCTGCCGAGCCGTCGGGGTCGGAGGAGGTGTCGGTGAAGCCGACCGGTGTGCCCACGGGGACCGAGACCGGATGCGTGAAGCCGGCGGCGGGCGGGTCGTTGATGCATGTGACGGTGATCGTGACCGTGCCGACGTTGCTGTACGCGGGCGGCGTCAGTCCAGTGGGGGCGTAGTTGTCCTCCAGTTGGTACGTGAACGAGTCGCTGCCGCAGAAGTTGGAGTTCGGTCGGTAGCGGAACCCGCCGGTCAGGGAGATGGCAGGGCTCGGGCCCGCACCGTTGAACATGAGGAGGGTTCCGGCGCCCGGACCGGTCACGATGGTCACGGGCTCTGCATCGAGGTTCGGCGTCGCGGGGGCGAATTGCACATCGTCTACGTCCACGTCATTGCACTTGACGCCAAACGGCGGCGTCAGGCAGGAAGTGCCGATGAGGAGGTACGACGAGCCGCAACTCGTGGCGGAGGTCGCGCTGCAGTCCTCGTTCATCGTGTAGCCGTCGGCGACCGGTGCCGGCGGATCGGCTTGGCACTGCACGTCGAACTTGACCTTGACCGGCTGGCTTGCCGTCGGCCCATACGCGTTCCAGGCCGAATCGACGACGCGGAACTCGAGGTAGTCGGGGACCGTGAAGGGGACGCCGTTGCAGTAATCGGCGTCGGGGTTGTAGGTGACGACGTCGAACGTCGGGCATGGGCAGCCGCCAGCCGGTGCCGCAAACGTGTAGGGGTAAGCGCCGCACGACGGCGGGGCGCCCGCCAGGCTGCCGTACGACGGCTGCGTCTCGATGCAATAGCCGCGGATGCTGTCGCCGTTGGCGGGGTCGTCGATGTCGGCGCCAGCCAAGGGGACCGTGACGGGCGTTGCGCATCCGGAGGTGGGCACGGTCGTCGTGCAATCCTCGTCGAGGGCAACCGTCGCGGGCGCGGCCACGGGGGTGGCGTCGCGGTAGAACAGGATGGCCCGGTTGGAAAGGTCCACTGCGGTCGTGCCGGGGCCTTGCCAGAAGTAGGTGAGACCGCCGTCGTCCAGGGTGGGCGTCATGGCATCCGTGTTGGCGCCGTCGGATTCGATGCCGACGAGCGTGCCCTGTCCGGAGCCGCCAGCGGCTGGCACGTAGGCTGCGTTCTTCATCCAGACGCGCACGTCGCCCGTGTTCTCCTGCAGCCGGATCTGGAACGTCACAAGCGTCGCGCTGCACGGTGCGGGAGGCTCGTACAGGGGCACGTCGGTCCATTGGACGACGAACTCGCGGTCCGGCGCAGTGCCGACCATCGCGTACCGGATGGTGCCGGAGCAAGCGACCTGTTCATTGTTGACGAAGAGGCCGGCGATGTAGTGGTTCGGGTTGGCGGTGTTCGGCGCGGAGACCGGCGTGAACGAGGTCGGGTCGGGGCCCGTCGTCATCTCGGCGAGGTTGAGGCCGATGTAGCCGTTCTCGTGGACGTAGACGTTCGCGCCGGCATAGTTGGTGCCGTAGAAGTTGAACTTGAAGTCAGCCGGCAAGACGAGGGCCGCGCTGGGCCCGTCCTTGACCAAGGTCGGGACGTTTGCCCCGGTCAGGCTGATGTCGTTGGGGCCCCAAGTCATCGCGCCGTAGGGCCACGATGGGTCGTTGCTGTCGATGAAACGGTACAGGCCGGCATCGGCGGTGGCGGGTGGAATGACGGCGTTTGCATGGGGCGCCAGCAGGACGACCGCGGCCAGGCCGAGCAGGGCAAGGGCGGGCAGGGACCGCATCACGGTACGACCGCCTTCACCTGTTGGGGGAAACCCAAGGACCACACTGTCCCACTTTGCTGCATACACTTGAAGTTTGTGGCCACTTTCGGGGGAAGCCGGAGCCTGCCGCCTCTGTTGGGGACGAGGCCCGGCCATCTAGGCGGACCGTGCCGCCGGCTTGCGGCGCAGGGCAAGCCAGGCCGCCAGGCCGGCCACGACCAGGAGGGCCGCACCCAGGGCGATCCACAGGGCCAGCGCGCCGCCGCCCGAACCGCCGGTTGCGACGACATCGCGCAAGCGCGCGTCGGAGGCCTTGACGTCGGTCGGCTGCTGCGCAAGCGTCGCGGTGCCTGATGCGTCCTTCATCGTGATGACGTAGGTGCCCTGCGTGGCATACAGGTGCGTCGACGGGCCGGTGGTCTTGACCGCAGGCGAGCCGTCGCCGAAGTCCCACGTGTGCAGCGTCGTCGTGTCGTCGGGCACGACCACGACGGTGCCGTCGCTGCCCGGCGTCGCCGTGAAGGCGGGAGCCATGGGCGGCGGCAGGACGGCGCCGTTGACGGTCACCGTCATGATGGCCATGGCCGAACCGGTGCCGTCCGTCACTTCGAGGGCAAAGCGCAGACGGCTTCCGTCAGCCGGCACGACGAAGGAGGCCTTGGCGGAAGTCGGGTCCGTGATGGCGACCGGGACGCCTTCGAGTTGCGTCCATGCGTAGGCGAGCGCACCCGTGCCGGTCGAGGCGGAGCCGTCGAGGACCACGATGTCGCCGACGTCGGCCGTTGCATCAGGGCCGACCTTGGCCGACGGGCCGGTCGTTCCTGCGCGGACCGTCACGGTGACTCCCGAAATCGCGGAACGCGCGCCGTCGTGCACAGTGAGCTCGAAGAAGAGTTGCGTCGGGTCGGCGGGGGCGACGAAGGTCGGCGATGCGCCAGAGCCTTGCAGCGATGCCGTGGGCCCGAACGTCTGGTGCCATTCGTACGTCGGCGTGCCTTGGGCGCCCGTCGACGAGCCACGCAGCGTGACCGTCGCACCTGGGGCGACCTCTTGGGCAGAGCCTGCACTGGCCGTAAGCGGAGGCGGTGGAGGCGGCGGGTTGCTGCCGGAGCCGCTCGAGGAGCCGCCTGAGCCGGATTCGCCGGGACCGGGGCTTGCGGAGCCGCCGCCGTTGGCGGGACCCGTCGCGGCTTGCACACTGACGGTCTTGCACATTGGAGCCGTGCTGGGCACGCCCCACTCATCGGATGCGACCAGGCAAGCCTGGAACGAACCGGCGGATGCGTAGACGTGGCTGGGGTTGCGTTGGCTGCTCGTGTAGCCGTCGCCGAAGTTCCACGACCAGTAGTTGATGGAGCTGCCCTGGTCCGGGTCCGTCGAGGCATCGACAAAGGTGACGCCGTCGCCTGCATGCGGGTTGGCCGGCGCAAACGAGTAGTGCGACACGGGCGGCGTGTCGGGCTTGACGAGGATGGTCACCTTGGCGCATCCCGTGCTCGTTGCCGGTGTGTTGTCCTTGGCCTTGTAGTAGAACCAGTCCGTGTATTGCGCGCTGCCCGTCGGGTGGTAGATGAAATGCCCGTTGGACCCGGGCGTCACCCACGCACCGGCAAACTGCGGCCCCGAGCAAATGGAGTCGATCGTCAGGCCCTGCGCCGCGTAGGCTGCGTCGAGGTCGATGTCGTTGGCAACAACGGGGTCGTACCCGCGCGCCAGTGTATCGAGGTCATGGCCGAGCACACCGATGTAGAACGGGTCGTCCACCGGGGTGGGCGCGTCGTTGATGCACGTGACCGGCAGCGATTCGGTGCCAGTGGCAAAGTTGGTGCCGTCCGACTCGATCACCTTGAACGTGAAGGAGTCCAGCGCCGCCCCCGACGGGAGGCTGTTGCAGTAGTTGGAGTTCGGCGTGTACGTGAAGCTCGGCGACGTCGACGTCGTACCGCACGTGGGCAGGACCGAGATGGTGCCGAAGGAGGGGCCGCTCAGGCGGCAATACTTGAGCACGTCGCCATAGGGTGTGTCTGCATCCGTGCCGGCAACCGAAGCGCCCGAGGTGACCGTGTCCTCATTTGTCGCACTGGCCGTCGCGGTCGTTGCAGTCGGCAAGTCGTTGACGTGCGTCACCGTGATGGTGACGACACCAATCGTGTCAGTGTTGCCAGGCGGAGGATTCGTCAAGTCATGCATCTTGTACTGGAACGAATCCGTGCCCTCGAAATCCGTGTCCGGCGTGTACGCGAAATTGCCGTTTGGCGCAAGCGGCGTCGACAGGACGCCGTTGCTTGGACCGGATTGCAGCGTGACCTGAACGGAATCCTTCGGGCCGTTCGTGTCATTGCACAGCACGCCGTAGTACGGACCTCCCGCCCAAGTGGACGTGGCTGCGCCGCAGGCCGAGGCCGAGAAGGTCGTTTCCTCCGCCGTCGACCACGCGCTGTCGTCCACGGTGCGAGGATCGGCCGCGATAACGTGGATGGTGACGGTCGTAACGCCGCCCACCGCCGCGCTCGGGCTGTCCTTGGGCTGGTACGTGAACGTGCACGTGTCGAAGTCCAGGGGACTGTACTTGAACGTGAAGGCGCCCGTCGTAGCCGTCCCCGAGATGGAGCCGTACGTTGGATGCATGGCGCAAGTGACCCCGGAGAATGCGGTGGCGGTCAGCGTGTCAGCGGAGCCGGTGTACCATTGCATGTCGTAGTCGAAGTCGTTGCACAGGACGCCGTCGCTGGAGCCGCACAATCCGGCACCAGGGTAGACGGGGGCCTTGGCGGCAAACGGCGTCGACGTGGCGAAGACGGAGTAGTCGTCCGCGACGCCAACGGGGGCATCGTTGACGCACGACACCGTGATGGAGAACGTGCCGTCCGTAGCGGCCACCGTCGCAGCCACATCGCGGGTCCTGTACGTGAACGAGTCGGATCCGCAGTCGTTGGCGCTTGGCGTGTAGCTCGCCAACGGCATGTTCAGGCTGACGCCCGTCATGGTCGTGAGCCCGTTGTAGGTCCCGCACGTGGGCAGCGTGGTCGCCCCGCGCGTCGGCGGCGTGACCTGGCAGAACTGGATCTGGTCGTTCGTGGGCGCGTTCGGGTTGTTGTCCACGTCGCCGCCCGGGACGTTGATGGCCGTCGCCGTGTCCTCCGCGATGGCCACGGGGCCGGCGCCCGGCGCAGTTGGCGCATCGTTGACGCATGTGACCGTGACGGATTCCTGGGCCGGTGGGCCCTGCGCCTTCGTGTCCCATCCGGCGATGCTGAACGTGTCCGCCGTGCCGCTGGGGCTGTTGCAGTAGTCGGCGTTGGGGCGGTAGTACACCGTCGCCACGCCATTCGATCCAAAGTACGTCGCCGAGGCACACGTCGTTGCCGCAACGTCAGGCCCGAGGGAGGAGTAGACGGTGCCCTTTGCAGGCGCCGCCGATACGCAGAATTTCTCGTTGGACGCAGGATCATCCGTGTCCGCGGGACTGTTGGCGACCGCGATGGCCGAAGAGGCCAGCCCGCCGCACGTCGTCGCCCCACAGTCCTCCGTCATCGTGATGCCGGTGGGCGTGAGAGCCGTCTGCGGTGGTTGGTTGCAGGTGCCGGCGTCCTCCGTGATGACGACTTGGCCGCGCGCCCCTAGGCCGCCGGGCTGGTTGGTGCTGCCGCTTGCCCAGGAGCCGCCGGAGCCGCCGCCGCCGGGCGGCGTGCCGGCAACGCCTGGCGAGTTCACGCCGGACGGGCCGTTGCCGCCGGTGCCACCGCCACCCGTACCTCCGGCGCCGCCGGCGTTCGTGGATGCTGTGGCGCCGTTGCCGGCGGATCCGGCTCCACCGCCGCCACCGCCTGACCTGCCCGTGCCGCCGTTGTTGATGCCGGTGGCGCCATTGCCACCCATGTACGTCGGGGCTCCGATGCTGCCGGAGGCCGCTGTGCCGCCCGGCGTGCTGGCGCTGGTCGAGGCACTACCTCCGCCGCCCCCCTTGGCCATCACGGTGGTCGCGGTGGCGAACCATGAACTGGCGCCCGTGCCGCCGGCTGCCGCCGCCCCGACAGTGCCGCCTGCGCCGACCGTCACAGGGTACGACGAGGCGGGCGAAACCGTGAGTCCGACCTTGCGCGCGAAAGCGCCTCCTGCGCCCCCGCCGCCAGCATATCCTGTGGCCGCGTTGACGCCGCCGCCGCCGCCTCCACCGCCCCAGACGTCCACCGTCGCTGAGCAGACGCTGGTCGGCGGAACGTAGGTCGCCGAACCCGTGCACGTGACGACGTAGCCTGCCACGGAACATCCTGCATAGCTCGGATGGACCTCGTAGGTGACCATGGCGGCCGCGGAGATCGTGAGGCCGTCCGTCGTATCCGTGGCCGTGTAGGAGCTGAAACCGGCCGTGGTCGACGTGACCGTGAAGGATGCTCGGCCGAATGCGTCCGTCGCGGTCGCACCGGAAACGGTGTCCACCGCGCCTCGCGATGAGACGAGGCTCACCATTTTTGTGGGTGTGCAGATGTTTCCGGCCGCGTCCTTGAGGGTGACCATGATGTTGCCGGCCGGGCCCGCCGTCGTCAGGTACTGGCTGGAGGGCGTGACCGTACTGGCCCCAACGGTGGGCGTCGAACCGCCGCATGGCGGGCACGACCCAGGGGACTCCGTGATGACGACCTTGCCTGCGCCGCCCGCGCCTCCGGATTGGGCGATTCCAGTGAGGTCAGGGTTGTTCCCGCCGCCCCCGCCACCGCCTGGTGCAGCGCCGGCCGCCCCGTTGGCCTGACCAGAGGAACCGGCACCGCCGTTGCCGCCGCCGGAAGCGCCACCTGCGCCTGCGCCCGGACTTGCGCCGGTGCCGCCGACTGCCGTGGTACCGGCGCCGCCGCCACCGCCGCCGCTGACGATGTTGGCGCCGTCGCCGAGGCCACCGCTTCCTCCGGCGCGCAACGTCGTACCGATGCTGCCCGAGGTCGTGCCGACGCCTCCCGCTGAGTTCGCGCTGGATGTGGAGCCGGATCCGCCGGCGCCCCCCTTTGCAACGAGCGTCGCGGCCGAGGAGAACCAGGATTCGCCGCCCGCGCCACCGGCAGCGCCGGACGTGGGTCCAGCTACGCCTGCCGCACCCACGGTCACGGTGTAGGTGGTCGAGTCAAAGATGTCCAAGGTGCCGGCAGCGAAGGCGCCCCCGGCGCCGCCGCCAGCGGAGAATCCGGCCGCGGAAACGCCGCCGCCACCGCCACCGCCCCCCCTCGCTTCGACCTGGACGGAGCAGACGCCCGTGCTGGGCTTGTACGTGCCGGTGCCCGACGTGCATGTAATGACCGAGCCGACGAACGAGCAGGTACCTGTGACCGTGGGTGTCGCTCCGGCCCCAGGCATGAGCGTCACGGCGCCGAAGACGCCAATCACGAGGACCGCTGCAAGGAAAACGGGGCCTAGGATGTTCGACTTAGGAAATCCACGCTGGGGGGAGTACTCTAGGGACATCCGACAACCGACCGCGGTTCGACTCGGGAAGGAACACTTGAACTTTGCGGGGCTGGTCGCACCCGCTTCTGCAGTGATATCCTCGAATTTCGTGGCGGATTTCCGGGATTCTACAGTGCGGGCTTCGCCGGCTTCCTCTTGACAATGACGACCGCGGCAACGACCACGGCACCGGCCAGGAGGGCAGCGCCGCCCAGGATGACCCAAACCGGCATGCCTGGGGACGAGGCGAGCGTGGCGTCGCGGGAGTGGCTCTCAGTCGCCTTCACGTCTGTCGGGCGCTGGGCAAGCGTCGACGTTCCGCTGGCGTCCCGCATCTTGATGACGTAGGTCCCCGGGTTCGCGTAGACGTGCGTCGTGGGGCCGATGGCCTGCGCGGCAGGTGTCCCGTCGCCGAAGTCCCAGGTGTGGAGCGTGGTCGCGTCGTCAGGTACGACCGACACCGTGCCGTCGGAACCCGTGTCCATCGTGAAGTCGTTGCTCACCGGCAGGCCCGGGCTGTCGTTCTTGACGACGACGCTCTGCACATCCGTGGCCGAATCGGTGCCGTCGGTCACGGCGAGGAGGAAACGGTACGTTCCTGGCTCGTCGGCGACGAAGGTGGCTCGATCGGACATCGGGTCCGTGATGGAAACCGCGGGTCCTCCCAGTTGGGTCCACGTGTAGGCGAGCGCGCCGCGGCCCCCGGACGATCCGGACCCGTCGAGGTGCGCGGTCGTGCCCAACGCAGCCGACGAGTCTGCTCCTGCGACGGCGGCCGGGCCCATGTAGCCGGTCTGCACGATGATGGTGACGCCATCGGCGACGTCGTGGCTGCCGTCGTGCATGGCGAACTCGAAGTACAAGGCCACGCGGCCGGACTCCGGACTCGGCGCCGTGAACTTCGGCGTCCAGGTGCTAGGCGCATCCAGGTCGACGTGGGGGCCTGCTGTCTGGCGCCACTCGTAGGTGGGCGAGACGCCGCCCGTGGCAAAGCCGTGCAACGTGACGGTCGCACCACTTGCAACGGTCTGGTCGGTGCCGGCGTCGGCAGAACGGGGGCCGTCGATGGGCGGCAGGGGCTCGCCGTTGCCGTTGTTGCCACCGCCGTTGTCGGAGCCGCCGTTGTTTCCGTTGTTCGGGGGATTGGCAGGCCCAGTCGGGGATTGGACCGTGATGGTCTTGCAGGCAACGGATGTACTGGGGACGCCCCACTCGTCCTCGGCGGAGAGGCATGCCGTGTACGTGCCGACGACGCCGTAGGAGTGGACCGGAGTGCGGGCGTGGCTCTGGGCGCCGTCGCCAAAGGTCCACGTCCAGCCGGAGATCGTGCTGCCCTGGTCCGCGTCCGTCGAGGCATCGACGAACGTGACGGGCTCACCGACGCGAACGGTCGTCGGGCTTGCCGTGAAGCGCGACGTGGGTGGCGCGTCGGGCTTGACGAGGATGGTCACCATGGCACACGTTGCGCTGAACGCCGTCGCGTCCTTGGCGCGGTACGTGAACGTCGTCGTGTACTGGGCAGAACCGACGGGGTGGTAGACGAAGTGGCCGTTTGCGCCCATCGTCACGGACCCCACGGTCGCACTTGCTGGCGAGCAGGGGCCAAGGAGGACAGCCTGCAGGTTCTGGGCCGTGTAGACCTCGTCGACGTCGTTGTCGTTGCCCACAAGCGGCGCGTAGCCGCGGGCTAGCGTGTCCATGTCGTGTCCGAGGACGCCGACGTAGAAGTTGTCGTCGTTGGCCGTGGGGGCGTCGTTGACGCATGTGATGGTGATGGGGACGGTGAACTCGTCCGTCAGGCCGGCTGCGTCCTTGACGCGGAAGCGCAGCGAGTCGCTGCCGCAGTAGTTGGCCGCCGACGTGAAGGTGGCCGTGGGCGACGACTGGTACGAGTTGCAGGTCGACATGGGGAACGAGCCGTGCGCCGGCGCCGTGACGACGCAGTAGGTGAGCGTGTCGCCGTACGTCGTGTCCACGTCGCTTGCAAGCATCGTCAGGCTGGGCGTTGCGTCCTCGGCCATCGTGACGGTCTGCGTGGTGTCCGCGACCGGGCCGTCGTTGAGGCAGGTCACGGTCATCTTGACTTGCACCGTGTTGATCGTCGCGGCGCCGTCGTGCATGGCGTACGTCCAGATGTCCGGCAAGCCACTGGCGGAGTTGCAGTAGTTGGCGGTCGGAGTGTAGCCAAACGCGCCTGTCGATGTCAGTGCCGTGCTAAGCGATCCGCTGGTCGGGCCGGTGCCGAGCACCGACGTGACCGCGTGGTTCACGCCATCGACGTCGTTGCAGATGACGCCGGCGTAGGGACCACCCGTCGCGGACGGCGTGTTTGCCGCGCAGGCCGCGGACGAGAAGACGCTGTCCTCATTGACGGTGAAGGCGTCGGCGACTGCGTGCGGGTCGGGGTAGAGGACGTCGATGCAGACGTTCGCGCTCGCCGTGAGGCTACCATCGGACATCGTGTAGCCGAAGGCATCGGGGCCGCTGTACGAGGTCGTCGGCTTGTACTGCAGGCTCGTGTACGCGCCGGCCGGGCCAACGCCCTGCACCGTGCCGTGCACCGGAGCCGTGAAGGACGAGATTCTGAG
Source organism: bacterium (assembly GCA_040390065.1). Classification (GTDB taxonomy): domain Archaea; phylum Thermoplasmatota; class E2; order JACPAO01; family JAHFTW01; genus JAHFTW01. Next base: position 112,411 of record JAZJZE010000005.1, read on the forward strand.
CGTGCCGGGCGGGCTGTCCTTGCTGTCGTCATCGTTGGCCAGGACGTCGAACGTGTTGCCCGAATCCGTGAAGAGCGAATCCTGCAGGACCTGGTAGCACGTCGTCGGGTACCCGGCCGGGTCGTTGCTGGCCGTCGGCGCGTCATTGACGCAAGTGATTGAGATGGTGGCCGTGACGGTGTTGCTGTACGTCGGTGGCGTCATGCCCGTCGGGCTGTTGTCGTCGAGGAGCTTGTACGTGAACGAGTCGACGCTCGCACCGCAGACGTTGGCCTTCGGGGTGTACGAGAACGAACCATCCGCGTTCAGCGTCACGGAGGCGCCGGACATGGGCCCCGTCACGAGCGTGGCGTCGTCCTTGCCAAGGTGCGTCGGACTCGGCGCAGGCATCTGGAGGTCGTCCACGTCCTTCTCGCCGGCGCTGCACTTGACGCCGAAGGGGCCGCCGCCGCTGCAGGATGCCGCAACGCTCAGGGTCGTGTCTTCGGTGGCCGTGTACGAATCGGCGGTCGCGACGGGTAGGTCGGCGCGGCAGGTGACTTGCAGGTAGATGTTCTTGGCCGAACTGTACTGGTTGGCGTCCTTGACCTCGAAGGTGAAGGTGTCGTCGTTGGCCGTACTGAAGGTGGGGCCGTTGCAGTAGTCGCTGTCCGGCTTGTACGCCACTGCGGCCGAGGTTGCGGTGGTGGTGCAGTCGCTCGTTGGCTTCGTCATGAGAGTCCCATGCGTCGGCAGGCTGGCGATGCAGTAGGTGATGGCGTCGCCGTCGGAATCGGTGCCGGCGAGGGTGAGGCTGAAGTAGGGCGATACGCAGCCGCTGACGGAGGTTCCCGTGCTGCAGTCCTCGTCGAGCGTGTACGTCGCCTGCGTCGCGTCGGGGGCCTGGTTGCGATAAAACAGGATCGAGCGGCCCGACATGGCGATGGCCGAGCCGTCGGCGTTTGCCTGGAAGAAATACTGCAGACCGTGGTCATCCGCCGTGTTGGAGCCGACGCTTGCATCCGCGCCAGTCTCCTCGATGCCGATGAGGGAACCCTCGTCGGTTGAGTCGGTGTCCGGCGTCCAGGATGCGGAGTTGAGGACGACCAGGATGTTGTTCGAGGTCTGTTGGAGTCGCAGCTGGAAAGTCGCAAGCGGCGTGCTGCATGCAAGACCGTCGTAATATCCGATGCCGGCCCATTGGATGACGAATTCCTGGTTGGGCGACGTCCCCACCGTGCCGTATGTCACGGTGCCGCCGCAGGTCAGGTCGAGGTCGACGAAAAGCGGGGCGATGTAGACGTTCGGCTTCGTCGTGGACGTGTCGGGGATGGACTTCGGCTGGTAGGAATTGCCGCCGCTTGCGGGCGTGTCGGCCGCCGTCTGGGACAGCACGACCCAACCGTTCTCGCCGACTTGCACGTTGTTGCCCGCGGCGTAATTGACCCCGTAATAGTTGAAGGCGAACGGAAGAGGCACGGCGGCATGGCCGTCGCCGGAAACGGCCGCGGAGATATCGGTCCCCCCGGTGAGGGCTGTCCAACTGTGGCTTAACCCGCCGCCCACGCTGTCCTTGAAGCGGTAGCCGCCGACATCCGGCCCCCCCGTAGCGGCCGGCGGCGCGCCGGCATCCGCGTGGTGCGGCAGCAGGATGACCAGCGCCATGGCCGCGAGGCCGATTGCCGCGACCGCAAAGAACAGACGTTCATGGCTCGCGCGGCCACTTCGCATGGGACAACCTACCACCATTCGCACCAGAGGAGGGACTTTTTTCCTCCCACTTGAACTTTCCGGCCGTTCCCTCGTGTGGCCAGCACTGACCTCCCAGCGCGGCGGCGTCCGTTATTTCTTGCGGCGCTTGACGTAGAACGCCAGGCCGACCACGGCCGCCGTAAGGAGCACGCCGCCCGCCACCAGGCCCCAGGCGATGGCTACCGGAGCGGAGGCGGTCGTCTGGACCTCCGGGCGCGACGCTCCGTCGTCGCCGCTTGGCACCTTCACGGGGACGCCTTGCTGGAATTCGCGCACCGTGCCTGATGCATCGCTGGCCGTCAGCCGGATGGTGTACGAGCCCGACTTGGCGTAGGTATGCGTGGCGGGGCCGTCCGATGCGACGGGCGCCGACAGGTCCCCGAAGTCCCACACGAAGGTCGTCCCCGGTGCTGCGGGCGTGACCGTGACGGTTCCGTCGCCCGCCACTTGCGCGGAGAAGCCGGGACCCTCGAAGACCTGGGCCACGACCGCGACGGGGACGGAATCGACGCTGGAGGCCCGCCCGTCGGACGCCTCGACGGCGAAGACGAGGGTCTGGCCGAGTGCGCCACTTGGCACGGTGAATGTGGGCTTGGCTGTTTCCGCACTGGCCAACAGGACCGCCGGTCCGGAGGCTTGCGTCCACTTGAACGTCAGCGAGTCGCCGTCCGGATCCGTCGAGGCGAGCGCGTCCAACGTCACGAGGTCGCCCTCATGGACCATCTGGCGGGGACCGACCACGAGAGTCGGCGGGTGGTTGCCGGCCAGCACGGTCACCGCAACGGAGTCTGGCAACGATTCCTGGGTGCCGTCGCCCACGACCAGTTGGAAGACGAGGACGGCCGACTTGCCCGCGGCAAGAGTTGGAGCCTGGAACGATGCACTCGGCTTGTCGCCGTCCTGCAGTGTCACGGCCGGGCCCGCCACCTGGTGCCACGTCCACGTGGTGGGACTTCCGCCGCTTGCCGTTCCCGACAGCACGGCCTTGCCGTTCTCGCCCACCTGCTGGTCCTCGCCTGCGTTGGCGACCAGCGGCGTCGTTCCCGGCCCGGGGTCCGGCGTCACCGGGTTGTTGCCGTTCTGGTCGACGGGCACCTGCGGCATGCTCACCAGAATGGAGATCGTCTTGACCCAGTAATCGCCGTGGGGGTCGTAGCAGATGAACGTCACGGCGAAGGTGCCCGGCGCGGCGAACGTGTGCACCGGGTTTGCGCCGATGGTGCTGTAGCCATCGCCGAAGTCCCACGTGGAGAGAAGGGTCGTGTCGGCCGGGTCTGCGTCGCTGCACGTGGAGCCGAACGACAGCTGGGAGCCGACCTCCGCCTGCAGCGAACTCGCGCTCATGGTGCCAATCGGCGGGCTGTTGGGCAGGATGACGATGGTGACGGTGGCCACGGCCTTGGCGCCGCTTGTGTCCTGTGCGTAGTACGTGAACGTCTGGGCGCCCGTGTAGGCTGGAGCGAAGATGACGTCGCCCGGTGTCACGAAGCTGCAGTTGTTGAGCACGAGGTCGAGGTACAGCGGGTCGCCGGCATTGTACGTGCCGGAGTTGTCCTTGTCGACGTAGCAGTACTTCGTTGCCACGGCGTGCGTCGCGGCGCCGAGGTCTGGGTCGCTGGAGGCCATGATGCGGCCACCGGGAAGCGGGCCGCCTGCCGACATGCGGATGTCGTTGGACGATAGGCTGGCTGGGCCGCATGCCTGCACTTGCAAGTAGATGGGCTCGTTGGCATCCGGCGTGCCGTCGTGGTCGCTGTCGGCGTAGCATGTCGCCGTGTGGGCCGTAGGCGCAAGGGCGAACCCGGCATCCGGATCCGCCGCGGCGACCACGGTGCTTGCCGCCAACGCGCCGAAGGGCGTCAGCCGCAGGTCGCGGACGGAGACCAGGTTGTTGCTGTCCAAGTCGAGGTAGGCGGTGTCTGGCGCCGTGAACGTCGGGCCGAACCCGTCGAACGAGCCGTCCTGGTTGTAGAACTTCTCGCCGCCGATGGAACTGACACTCGTCGGCGCGAACATCTTGAGCGGCTTGTTCAGATTGGGGCTCAGGTCGTTGACGCGCGCGTCGGCGACACCGGGCGGCGGCGAATAGTGGAACGACCCGTCCGAATTGAGGTACCAAAGGTTACCCAGGGCGGGCGGCGTTGCGATCAAGGCCGCGAGCGCCTCACCATCGACCTCCACGTCGGGTGTCGCCGGATTGGGGTTGCCTTGCAGCACCGTGAACGTCTGGACCTGGCCCGGCGGGAATGCGACGGCGGGCGCCGGCGCGAACAGTTCGTGGCCTTGGTAGATGGTGTACGTGTCCGCCACCGGGCGCGGGTCGTCCGGCACGGCTGAGATCTTGATGACGAAGCACAGCGGCGCCGTCGGGGGCATCGGGTTCTGGTCGCGGCCGCCAAGCGCCGTCCCGCCGTTGTCCATGAGACGGAAGCAGACGGAATCGGAGCCGTTGGCATCGGGCTTCGTGGAATACTTCAGGGTGAGCACCTGGCTGCCGATGGCGCCACTCATCTCCAGCGCGGGCCCAAGGGTTGCCGGGCATGCCGCCGCAACCATGCCGAAGTCGTAGTTGGCCGGGCAGGGCACGACCGACGTGAAGAGGCCGGTGTTGCTCTGCGAGACGATGACTGCGCGCACGGTCTGCGACGCCAACTCGTCGGCGCCGCCGGCGGGAGAAATGCCGGTCATGAAGTTCGTGACGACCTGGTTGAAGACCGGCGGCGTCGACGGGCCGACGACGCCATTGTCTTCGTTGATGAGGTCGCCGAACGCCTTCCATCCGGAGTTGAAGATGGGTTGGTCGTTGATGGCAAGGACACGGATGCGCACGCTGGCGACATTGCTGAATTCGGAACCCGGCGGCATGGTCGGGCAGTACATCTGGTACGACAGGCTGTCGTCGCCGGCCCAGTCGGGAAGCGGCGTGTAGGCGAAGTTGCCGCCCGGCGTGTTCCATGCGAACGAGGCGGCGCCCGCGGGGCCCGAGCCCGAGATGACGCGGAACTCGAGGCCACCCGAGCAGGCCGAGGCGTCGTCGTTGGCGGCCGGCGCCGCAGCATCTTGCGCGACGAGGGGCCCGCCGTCTTCGTCGACCGAGTAGGAGTCCGAGTGGGCGGTGAAGCCCGCGACGCCCGAGATCAAGTTGAGGTTCACCTTGGAGACGACGCTGGCCGGCTGGTAGTCGGTGCCGTCGTACATGCAGAAGCGGAACGAGTCCGCACCGACGAACGGGTCTGCCTGGTAGTTGAACGAGCCGTTGGGGTGGATGCCGGGCTTCGTGATGGCATCGACGTCGACGAACGTGACGGTGCCGTGCTGGGGCAGCCACGTGGCGTCGTAGCCGGGGCAGGCCAGCATCGCCGCCGTGAGCGTCGGCACGGGCGCCCCGTCCGCCATGGCCGCAGTGCAGCTCGGCGTGCCGGAGGGCGGTGCCGTCGAGCAGCCCCACGTGTTGCGTTGCGGCGGTGCTTCGGGGTCGGTTGGCGCGTTGAGCGCCGCCGCCGGGAACTCGACGTCGACGCCTTGCGACGGTGTCACGTAGCGCGAATCCCCGGACAAGACGGTGTAGCTGTGGTCGTAGCCGGTGGGCGCGTCGTTGATGGGGCGCGTGGGGTTCATGGTCACCGTGGCAGGGCCGGCGGTGCCGCCGTCGCTGGCGTGCTTGACCTTGAACTGGTAGGAATCGACGGGAGAGGTGTTGAAATTCAGGAACGGCGTGTACTGGAAGCCGGCGGGAAGCACAGCGTACGTGCCGGAGCTGCAGGCGGGAAGGCCTGCCGTAAGAGTGCCGCGCGTGGGCGACGTCTGGATGCAGTACGAGGACGGGGCCGCATCCCCGTAGTCGGGGTCGTTGCCGTACCAGTCGGGGCGCGTGGCGCTGCAGTCGTACGCCACGGGCGCCGGGGTCGCCGGGGCGCAATCCTCGTTGATGGGCACCGAACCCGAGAAGGCGAGGACGCTGTGGTTGGGGTAGTAGCGCACCGCGCGGTCGACGAGGTTGCCGGACGGCGCCGCGCAGGCACCGGCGACGGTGGGCGAACAATAGTTGAGGCCGACGGTGCCGGCGCTGTTCTCGATGCCGAGGCTGTACGCTTGGCCGTTCGTGTCGACGGACTTGTAGATGACGTCGACGGTGCTGCGCTCGAGCCAGATCTTGAACTCGAACGTCGCGTAGTGGTTCGGGTTCGGCGAGGCCAGGCAGCCGGCGTCGTTGCTGTTGACGAGGACGCGGTCGAATTCGATGACTGCGTAGCGGTTGGGGCTCGAGCCGAACAGGTTGGACACCCAGACGTGCTGCGCGTCGGTGGTCGGGCCGGCCGGGTAGTCCCAGCACAGGCCCGTCGTGATGGTGGCAGGCGTGATGACCTTGAGGTTGGTCCAGAAACCCGCGACGATCTCTTCGGGGTGAGCCGTGGCCGACGAGCTGCAGCCCGACGCCGACGTCCCCGTCGGCATCTGCACCGGATTGCGCGTCGCCGTGCCGCAGTACGCGCCGTACGGGTTGAAGTCGATGAAGCCGTTCTCGTTGACGTACCAGTTCTGCGGATACCAGCCGCTGCCGTAGAAATTGAAGGAGTACGAGCAGCAACTGATCAGGCAGCCCCCGCTGGAGGCCTGCCCCGTGCTGTCACCTGTGGCCGGAATCTTGCAGCCGGCGCCGGCGATCTCATCCCAACCCACGGGGCAGCCGCGGGCAGGTGACGTCGGAGCTCCCGGCACGGGTAGGCCAGGGCCGATGATGCTCGGCGCCTTGCATCCCGGCGCCGTCGAGTCGACCCACCGGTAGCGCTGGGCGGAGGGCGTCGGCGTGCCGGCGGCGTTGACCTCGCACGACGGCGGGCTTCCCGATTGCGTACACACGGCCGTCGGAGGCAAGGCCTGCGCGGACGGCGCGAAAACCAAGGCAGCAGGAATCGACAAAGCGAGGGTCAGTAGGACGAGTAGGATACGACGGGCCAGCACTGGGCCACCACCGCCCATCAAGGGCGTCCCAAACTTCCCTTACAAGTAGTAAAGTTTTCCGGCCACGACACTGCGTCGTGATTCATCCGTCTCGGCAGTGGTTTTCCAGATGTGTGGGCTACTTGGCGCGGCGTTTGACGTAGACGCCCAGCGCCACGAGGCCCGCCGTCAGGACGGCCCCCGCCGCCACGAGCATCCAGGCCGCGGCCGCCGGCGCCTGCACCGAGGACGAGGCCTCAGGACGCGATGCGTCGTGGACCGCGGAGCCGAGCGTGACGGGCACGCCCTGCCGGAAGTCGAGCACGGCGCCGTTTGCGTCGCGGGCGGTCAGGTGGATCGTGTACGTGCCAGCCTGGGCGTACGTGTGGGTCGCCGCGCCGTCCGTCGCCACGGGCATCGAGCCGTCGCCGAAGTCCCAGACGAAGTTCGTGCCGGGGACGATCGGCGTCACCGTGACGAGACCATCGTTGGCCACCTCGGTCGAGAAGCCGGGCCCGTCGAACACTTTGGCCACGACGACGATGGCCACGGAGTCGAGGGTGCTTGCCTTGCCGTCCGAGACTTCGACCGAGTAGACGAGGGTCTGTCCGAGCGAGCCGGCCGGCACCACGAAGGAGGCCTTGGCGGCCTTGGCGTCCGTGAGTGCGGCCGCCGGGCCGGAGGCGTGCGTCCACTGGAACGTGAGCGCATCGCCGTTCGGGTCCGTGGACGCAAGGGCATCGAGGGTCACGACGTCGCCTTCGTGGGCGTTGACGCGATGCGCCACCACGACCACAGGGGCGTCGTTGTCCGGCGTGACCGTCACGATGACCGTGTCGGGCAGCGAATCCTGCGCGCCGTCGCCGACCACGAAGTGGAAAGCAAGGAGAGCCGGGGTCGCATCCGGAAGGTCCGGCGCGTCGAAGGATGCCGTCGCCTTGTCGGCGTCGTGCAGGGTGACCTGCGGACCGGAGACTTGCGTCCACGTCCACACCGTCGGCAAGCCGCCGCTTGCGGAGCCTGCCAGGGCGGCGTGGCCCTTCTCGACCACGGACTGGTCTTCACCCGCGTTGGCCACGAGGGCCGGTGTGCCTGTGCCCGAGTCTCCAGCGCCTTCGCCTGTTGCCGCCTGGTCCACGAGGTCGGGCGCGACGACGAGGATCTGCACGGTCTTGGACCAATAGTCGCCGTGCGGGTCATAGCAGATGTACGTGACCGAATACGTTCCCGGGGCCAGGAACATGTGCACCGGGTTTGCGCCGAGGGCAGTGTAGCCGTCGCCGAAGTCCCAGAACAGGACGAGCGTCTTGTCCGCGGGATCAGCGTCGGTGCACGTGCCACCGAAGGCGACCTGCGAGCCGGTTTGCGACTTGGCCGAGCTTACCCACATGGTGCCCACCGGCGGGTTGTTGGGCAGGATGTTGATGGTCACCTGACCGACGGCCGTGGCACCGCTCGTGTCGCGGGCCGTGTACTTGAACGTCTGCGGGCCACTGTAACCTGGACTGAAGATGACGTCGCCCGGTGTGACGAAGCTGCATGCGTTGAGCACGAGGTCCAGGTACACCTGGTCGCCGGCGCTGTAGCCCGTCGGAGTCACGTTGTCGGCGAAGCAGTACTTCGTCGCGATGTCGTGCGTGGACGCCGCGACGTCTGGGTCGCCGGCTGCCACGAGGGTCGCACCGGGGACGGGCGCGCCCGAGGACATGCGGACGTCGAACGGCTGGACCGTGCCCGGACCGCAGGCGAGGACCTGCAGGTAGATGGGTTCGTTCGGCTGCGCCTGCCCGTCCTGGTTGATGTCGGCGAAGCACGTCACGGTGTGGACCGTGTCGACCAAGGGTGCCGGGGAGTTGACGTAGTACGAGTCGCCGGTGGCCGGGACTCCCGAGGAAAAGCCGAGGGTATCGCCCGTCACGGCGGTCGTCGTGATGGACGTAATCGTGTGCGCGCCGGTGGCGGCGCCGCTTGTAAACACGAGCGACATTCCGGTTCCCACGCCGAGTGCCGGGAAGCTCGACGGGCCGACGAGTTTGAGATTCGTCGTGCCGGCCTTCGCGGTCCCTGACGCGCGGTAGGCGTCCGTGTCGCCCGTGACGACGACGCTGGAGCCCACGTACGGACTCTTCGGGGTCAGACGGAGGTCCTTCGCCGTGATGGTGTTCGATCCGTCGAGGTCGAGGTACACCGCTTCGCCGTTCGTCAGCGTCGTCGAGGCGTCGAGGTCGCGGAACTTCTCGGAGCCGATGAGGCTGAGCGTGGCCGGCACGAAGGGCTTGAGCTGCTTGTTCAGGTTGGGGCTCAAATCGTTGACGCGCGAGTCGGCAGCACCCGGCGGCGGCGAGTAGTGGAACGAGCCGTCGGTGTTGACGTACCAGAGCTTGCCGAGGGTCGGGTTCGTGTTCGGCAAGGCGACGAGGGCCTCGCCATCCACTTCCAAGTCCGGCGTCGTGCCGCCGGGGTTGCCCTGAAGGACGGTGTACGTGGTGGTCTGGCCGGGCGGGAACGTCGATGCCGCGACCGGCGCGAAGAGCTCGTGGCCCTGGTAGATGGTGTAGACGTCGTCGACCGGCCGCGGCACGTCGGCCACCGCCGAGATCTTGATGATGAAGCAGAGCGGCGCCGTGGGCGGCATGGGGTTCTGGTTCTTGCCGCCGAGGTTCGTGGGGCCGCTGTCCGTGACGCGGAAGCAGACGGTGTCCGAGCCATTGGCGTCGGGCTTCGTGATGTACTTCAGGGTCAGGACCTGGTTGCCGATGGGGCCCGAGATGTCGAGGGATGGGCCGAGCGTCGACGGACACGCGGCGGCTACCATGCTGAAGTCGTAGTTGCCGGGGCAGGGCACGATGGAGTTCGAGTTGAACAGGCCGGTGTTGCTCTGCGACACGATGACGGCGCGCACGGTCTGCGAGGCGAACTCGTCGGCGCCACCGCTTGGCGAGATCTGCGTCATGAAGTTCGTGACGGTGCGCGTGTACGCCGGCGGCGTCGAGGCTCCCGTCACGCCGTTGTCCTCGTTGATGAGGTCGCCGAAGGACTTCCAGAACTGGTTGAACGTCGGCTGGTCGTTGATGGCGAGCACGCTGATGCGGATGGTCGCGACGTTGCTGTACTGCGACGTCGCGCCTGGCGGGATGGTCGGGCAGTAGAGCTGGTACGAGACCATGTCGTCGCCCGACCAGTCGGGCAGGGGCGTGTAGGCGAAGTTGCTGGCCGCGGTGTTCCAGGCCCAGGAGCCGGCGCCGGACGGGCCGGTGCCCGGGACGACGCGGAACTCGAGGCCGCTTGTGCAGCCGGACGCGTCATCGTTGAAGGACGGGGCCGCGCTGTCCTGGCCGACCACGGGGCCGCCGTCCTCGCTGACCTCGTAGGTGTCGGAGTGCGCCGTGAAGCCGGAGAGGCCGGCGACGAGGTCGATGTTGACCTTGGAGACGACGCTTGCAAGCTGGTAGTCCGTGCCGTCGAAGACGCAGTAGCGGAACGAGTCGGGCCCGACGAAGGCATTGGCCTTGTAGTTGAACGAGCCCGTCGGGTGCACGCCGGTCTTGGTCACACCGTCGTAGTCGACGAAGGTGACGGTGCCGTGCTGCGGCAGCCATGTGGAATCGTACCCGGGGCAGCTCGTCATGGCGACGGTGAACTTGGGAATGGGTGCGGCCTCCTGCATGCCACCGGTGCAGGTCGGGTAGCCGACCGTGTTGCCCCAGCAGCTGCGCATGGGTGCGATCTCGACGTCGGTGGGCAGCGGCGCGCTTGCGACCAAGCCCTGCGACGGCGGCACGAACAGCCAGTCGTTCGAGACGCCCTGGTAGGCGTGGTCGTAGCCGGTTGGCGGGTCGTTGGTCGGGGTGATCACGATGTTGGCCGTGGCCGGTCCCGTGATGACGTTGGTCACGGTCTTGACCTTGTACTGGTAGCAGTCCGACGCCGTGGCGGCGCAGCCGGCGAGGGTGGGCGAGGGTTGGCCGTTGTAGTTCGTGTACGGCGTGTACGAGATGGGTCCGGTGCCCCAGCCCGACGCGCACGATGGCAGGCCCGTGAGCGTGCCGCGCTGCGGCGCTGTCTGGTAGCAGTACTGCGTGCCGACGGGCGGGCCGCCGTTGTCGCCGTAGTCGGGGTCGGAGAACTTGTCGGGGGCCGCATTGTTGCAGCCGATGGGGCCGATGCAGTCCTCGGGGACCGAGACGGACATTGGGATGGCCGCGATCTGGTGGTCCGGGTAGTAGCGGACGGCGAGGTCGGCGATGTTGGGCGACGCGGAGTTGCAGGACGTCAAGGGCGAGCAATAGTTCAGGCCGATTGCGGTGCCAGCAGCGCCGAACTGGTTCTGGATGCCCATCGTGAAGGCCTGGTTGCTGTGGTCGGCGTTGAGGTAGATGACGTCGACATTTCCTGTCGTGAGCCAGACCTTGAACTCGAAGGTCGCGTAGTGGTTCGCGTTCGGCGAGGCCAGGCAGCCGCCGTCGTTCGTGTTCACGAGGACGCGGTCGTACTCGATTGTCACGTAGTTGTTGGGCGCCGTGCCGGTGACCTGCTTCACCCAGATGTGGCCGAAGTTCGTGGTCGGGCCGGGCGGGACGTCCCAGCAGGTGCCGACGGTGCTGACCCACGGCATGGCGACGTTCAGGTTGGTCCACATGGCAGCGATGAGGGAGACCGGGCGGACCGTGCCACTGGAGCTGCAGCCAGTGAACACCGAGGTCAGCTGCGGCAACTGGCCGCCGAGGCGCGTGTCCGTGCCGCAGTAGATGCCGGTCGGGTAGAAGTTCAGGTAGCCGTTGTCCTGGGGCATCCACCAGGCGGAGTAGGACCCGCCGTACCACGTGAACGACGGCCACTGGTTGAAGCTGCAATCGTAGTAGAGGAAGTACTGGTCGGGGCTGCCGCTTGGCGACAGGCAGGAGGCGTTTGCGATCTCGTCCCAGCCCATGGGACAGCCCTTGGCCGGTTCCGCTGGCGAGCCGGGTGCGGGAATCCCCGAGCCGACGACGCTCGGTGCCAGGCATCCGGCCGCGTTCGAGTCGACGAAGCGGTAGCGATACGCCGACACTGCGGGGGCGCCCGAGTTGTAGACCTCCGACCCGGTGGACGCGGGCGGCAAGGCCGTGGAGGTGGGGACCACCAGCGCCAAGACGGTCAACGCGGCCAAGGCGGCCGAGGCAAAGAGCAACATTCGTGGAACTGACACACGCGACCGCCGCCCGCTCAAGGGCGTACCCGACTTATGTAGAGACTAGTAAAGCCTTGCTCCGGCTTTCGGGCGCAAAGGGCGGCGGTTCTGCGACAATCGCAGCGCGGGCGAGCCCTTGAGGCTGTTTCATGACTTGCAGGAAGCCTGCGCGGGCCGGTTTGCAAGGAGTCCAAGGAAGTCGGGTCGACTGTGTGGCAGCGCCACGCCGAGGCCTGAGTGACGATGGAATCCGCCGCAAAGCGGCGCGCCCTTGCGGGTCGTTTTCCGGCCACACACTCCAGGCGACGGCGGCCTTGGCGGGCTGCCGGCCCGCCGGCGGCCGCCCTCGCCCGGATTGCGAAGCCCGGAAAGCGACGCAGGCACCCTGGCAGTCGTGAAACGACCTCTAGACGTCGGCCGGCGCAGGTTTCGCTTGCGGCCGGCGGCGCAGCAGGAAAGTCATGGCAACGCCGATCGCGACCGTACTCACGCCGATTGCCACAGGCAGGAGCCACGATGGACCCTCCGACGCCTGCGTGGCCAAGGTCTGCGGCCGTGCGGCTGCCTCGCTGACCGTCGCCGGCTGGCTCGACGAATCGAGTGCGGTTCCGGCCACGCGAGGCGTCATCTTGATCGTGTAATGGCCGGCCGCGGCGTACTGGTGCGTTGTACCGCTCGGGCTCGACACGATCTGGCCGTCCCCGAAATCCCACAGGAAGGAGTCGGCATCGACGGTGGGCGTCACGGTCACGGTGCCATCGGCGGCCATCGTCAATACGAAGCCGGAATCCGGCCCAAGCAGGGCTTGGATATCCGGCGCATCGACGACGACGACCTGCTGGGCGCTGGCGGTGGCAAAAGCGTCGCTGACGTCGACCGAGAACAGGTACGTGCCGGGCTCCGTAGGCGTGACACGCACGATGGCGGACGACGGGGAGGTGAGCGCCGTCGCAGGGCCCTTCCACTGCGTCCAATGGAATGCCAGGACGTCGCCATCCGGGTCGTTCGAGGCGGACGCGTCGAGTGTCACGAGGTCGCCGACCTGGACATGCGTCGCCGGCGCGGCCTTTGCGATGGGCGCCTCGTTGCCCGACTGCACGCTCACCATCACGCCGTCGGTGGCGTGCCGGCTGCCGTCATTCGCCTGCACTTCGAAGTACAGGTCAAGGGGCGTCGTCGTGGCGGGCGCCGTGAAGCGGGCGGTCGCGCCGTCCGCGCCGGTGAGTGTGACGTGCGGCCCCATGGTCTGGATCCACGCCAGGCTTGCCGTCGAGGAACCCGTGACGCTGGCGCGCAAGTCGACGGCGTCGCCCGACGTCACGTGCAGCGTGGCCCCGGCTTCGACGGACAGGGCCGGCGGTGGCGGATTGCTGCCGCCGTTGGACGAGCCCCCACTGGAGGACCCGCCGTTGGAGGACCCGCCGCTGGACGAGCCTCCGGACGAACCGCTGCCGGAATTGCCGCCGCCGTTGGCCGGGCCCGAGGGTGCGACCACGCTGATCGTGCGGCAGAAGAGGTTGCCCTTGGCGTTGAACTTGTCCGCGGCCACCAGGCAAGCCTGGTAGCTGCCGACGGCGCCGTAGACGTGCGTCGTGGATGCCTTGTTGAAGGTCGTGCCGTCGCCGAACGTCCACGCCCAGCCATTGATGAAGTCGCCCGCGTCCGTGTCGTTGGAGCTGTCGACGAACGTCACCGGGCTGCCGACAGGGACCGTCATGGGGTTCGCAGTGAAGCGCGAGGTGGGCGGATGGTTGGGCTTGACCACGACTTGGCAGGTGGCCGTCTGCGCGGCGCTCGTCACCGTGATGGTCTTCGTGCCGAGGGTGGAATAGGAGGTCGTGAAGGTCCCGGTTCCGGCTCCTTGCGAGGCCGGCGTGCCGCCGCCCGTCCAGGCATAGACGCCGTTGCCGCTTGCGCCCGTCGCGACGGTGTTCTGGCCGATCACGACGTTCGCGGGAAGTGCCGAGCAAGTGGGCGGTCCTGGCAGGCTCACGGTGACCGTGCAGGTGCCCGTCTGCGCATTGCTCGTCACGGTGACCGTCTTGGTTCCGGCCGTCGAGTACTGGGTCGTGAACGTCCCGGTGCCAGCCGTCTGCGTGGCCGGGGTGCCGCCGCCAGACCAGGAGTAGGTGCCCGTGCCGCCGCCGCCCGTGAACACCGTGTTCTGGCCGGTGATCACCGACGTCGGCGACGCGCTGCAGTTGGGGACCAGGGGAAGCGTGACCGTGACCGTGCAAGTCCCCGTCTGGGACGCGCTCGTGACGGTGATGGTGAACGTGCCGGCGCCTGGCCATTGCGTGGTGAACGTCCCCGTGCCGCTGGCCTGGGTGGCGGGCGAGCCGCCGCCGGACCAGGAGAACGAGCCGTCGCCAGCCGCCCCGGTCACGACCGTGTTCTGGTTCGTCGTGACCGTTGCCGGCGAGGCCGAGCACGTTGGTGCGGACGCTGCGCCAGCGGGCGCCTTGCATTGCTGCGGCGTCGTGAGTGCGCTCGTGTTGGGCGGCTTCGGCGTCAGCGTCGACGGTTCGGACGTGGGTGGCGTCCACGGCGACGAGAGGGTGTAGCCGTCATAGGAGCGGATCTGGTAGCAGTAGAGCGTCCCCGTCACGAGGCCTGGGCCGGCGTTGTTGTCGATGAAGCTGCAGCCGGCCGCCGGGCAGACGGTGTTGTCGCTGGCCACGTTCTTCACCCATACCGGGGCCGCCGGCGAGACTGCGCGGTAGATGGCGTAGCCCTTCACGCCGGAGGGTGTTGCACCCGATCCAGCGCTCGGGCAGTCGGCGCCGAACGTGGGGCAGTCGAACGCGGAGGGAGTCCACGTCAGCTTGAGCGTCGTGGCGGTGTCGGTTCCGACGACGAAGGCCGTCGGCACGGCGGGCTTGAAGTCTGGCGTCACGGAGGCGGCGCTCGTGCGCAGGCTCTCGCCGCCCGTGTAGGCAGGCTCGCCAGCCGGCGGCGCGGACGTGATGGCCGGCAGCTGCGGGCAATTGACGTTGGAGACCTTGTAGGAGTACGCGGTGCCGCTCGTCAGGCCGGTGTCGTCGTAGGTGAGTGTCCCTGCGGCCACGGTCGTGAGCAGCGTGAATGGGCCGCCCGAGCCGGTCGTGCTGCGGTAGACGTTGTAGATCGTGACGGGCTGGACGCCGATGTCGCCTTGCGTCCACGTGAGGCGGATCTTGTTGTCGCCCATGGCCGCGGCGGAGAGAGTATTGGGTGCCGACTGCTGGATGAAGCCGTTCTGGCCGATGGTCATGGTGTTCGTGCCGGAGGAGTCGAACGTCCAGTGCGCCTGGTTCAGGTCCGCCGTGTAGTGGGCGACGCCCGTGTACACGGTCCCGCTTGCGGGCGGCGTCATCCCCATCTCGGTCCAGCTAATGGTGATCTTGACCTCGTTGCAGATCCATGATGGCACGAAGGTCATCGCCGTGGGACCGGCGCCGCCGACGCCGCAGGCGCCAGTGAACACGTTGTTCGTCGTCCAGCCGGTGCTGCGCCACACGGGAGCGACGCTCTTGCACACGTTGTTGCCCGTGCTGAAGGCAACGTTGTACGCGACGGAGTTGGCCGACGATGTGGCTGCAGGCGGGGTCCCGACAGGCGGCGACGGGGCGGCGTTGCCGTTGTTCGAGTCCATCTTGAGATAGAAGTACACGTTGTTGGCGTCGGACTGGGTGCCGACGCGCAGGATGTCACTGGCGGGAATCTCTCCGGCCGGCGTGCCGGCTTGGGTGTCGCCCGCGACGTCGACGAGGACGGCTTGCCCCGTGCCGCAGTTCTGGGCGGCCGAGCCGCTCGTGCAGGCGGGCGCGCCGGCCTGGACAAGGATGGCTCCAAGCGCGAGGGTCGCGGCGAGCGCGCCCAAGGCGATCAAGGTGAAGTGGAGGGCCCGCGGACTGCGGCGCTCGCCCTGGCCTGGCTCGTAAACGTAGCGGATTCCCATGCGACCTACCAACCCTACCCGGAGTCGGACTGGGCGTATTCAAGCCTTCCCCACGGGCGCCGTTGACGCGGATGGGGGCCGCAGGCACGGTGGAGGGGGCGCGCCGGGCGACTACTTGCCCTGGCGGTGCCGGAACGCCCACACGAACAGACCGGCCACCAGGACGGCGCCGATGCCCGTCCCCAGGAGCATTGCCCAGAGGGGCATGCCGGAAGCGGGCTGCGCCTGTTGCCCGATGGACGACGAGACGGGGACCGTCGGGGTCACGTCCTGGCTCACGGGGTCGGCGTCGCGGCCGAGGCGCAACTCGACGGTGTAGGTCCCTGCCGCCGTGTACTTGTGCGTCACCGTGGGCGAGGCCGTCGTCTTGGTGTCCATGTCGCCAAAGTCCCAGACGTATTCGTCGGCGGCGCCATTGGCGGCAAACAGCACGGAGCCGTCGGGTTGCGGGATGGCCTTGAAGGACGTGGGAGGCGGCGGCGCACCTTGGAGCCAGATCCGGACGGTGTCCACGGAGCGGTAGTAGCCGTCGGTGGCCGTGACCTGCAAGTCGACGAAGGACGAGGGCGTGTCGGCCGGGATGTCGAGCGACAGCTTGGCGCCGTTGGCCGGCAGGCCCGGGAGGGGCAAGCCGCCGGTCTGCGTCCAGGCGAACGTGAGGGCGTCGCCATCGGCGTCCGACGAGGCGCTGGCGTCGACCGAGACGCGGTTGCCCTTCGTCACGGTGACGTCCTTGCCTGCAACCGCTTGTGGCGGGTGCTGGTTCTTCGTGACGACGCTGACCTGCACCGTGTCCTCGAGCGAGTCCATCGTCCCGTCCGAGACCTTGGCGGCAAAGACCAGGACGACGGGCTGCAGCGGGTTGGCCGCCGCCGGCGCCGTGAATTCGGGTTCGGAGGTGTCGGTGCGCGTCATGGCGACCGTCGGGCCGCTCACCTGGCGCCACATGTACTGCAGCGCGCTCGTGGAACCGCTTGCACTGGCCGAGAGCTTGACGTGCGAGCCGTCGGGGACGGCCTGGTCCTCGCCGGCATCGACGGTGGGTGGGCTGTTGCCCGGTGTGCTGCCACCCTCCGGCGCCGGCGGCGGGTTCGCCGAGCCCGGTTGGCCCACGACCACGGTCTGGTCGAGGAAGGAGGCGCAGCTCACGGAGTCGAAGACGCCGAGGCGGACCTTGTAGTCGCCCGCGGCGAGGAACGTGTGCGACAGGCTTTGCGTGGTCGACGTCTGGCCGTCACCGAAATCCCAAGCCCATTTCTGGATGGTCGCGCCGCCGCCGTCCGTGCTCAAGTCGGAGAACGACACGGGCTCGCCGGCTTCGATGGCGCCAGTCGTGAACATGAAGTTGGCGTGCAGGAACGGGCATCCCGAGCCGTCCTCGATTGTCACGGCCGGGCAGTCGACGGCGGTGCTCCAGGCGCCGCCGTTGTCGCGCACCCGAAGCGTCGGAGTGTACGTGCCGGGGGTGGTGAAGGTGATGGCCGGGCTCTGCACGGACGAGGTGGAGGGCGAGCCGCCGGGGAAGTTCCAGTCCCACTGCACGACGGTGCCGTCGGAGTCTGCCGAACCGGTATCGGAGAAGGTGACGGGGAAGCCGGTGACGTAGGGCGCCACCGTGGTCGCCGCGCAGGCCGCCGTGGGGCTCTGGTTGCCCGGAGCGCCGCATGCGTCGACCGTGAGGGTGACGGTTGCCGTGCCGCTCTGGAACGCCGTGCCGGGGGAAACCTGGTAGGCGCCCATCGGGTCGTCGACCTTGTACGTGAACGTGGTGGATCCGCCGCAGAACGTACCGGGGTCGTACGTGAAGCCGCCGTCGGTGCCGAGGGTGAGGGTGCCCTTGCCCGCCGGCACGTCCGTCACGAGGACGGCCGTCTTCTGCGCGCAGGGGAGTTCGTCCTTGTCGTTGGCAAGCACTCCGTCGCTGGAGATGTAGAACGGGATGCCAATCTGGGCGCCAGGCTGCGTCCCTCCCGCGACGGTCAGCGGCGTTCCCGCGGCGACCGAGTACGAGTCGTCGGCCGCGACCGGGGCGGCGTCGAAGATGGGGGTGAAGCGGACGCCGTAGTTGGACAGCGTGGTGCTGCCGAAGTCGCGGTAGATGCCGCCCTGCCAGCCGAAGCTGCCGTCGTAGGCGCTTTCGATGCCGAGGATGCGGCCCAAGCCGCCCCACGCCGTGCCGACGTTGCCGTTGGAATTCTGGACGTGCACCTCGACGACGGAGCCGGCTTCGTGGAGTTGGATCTCGAACTGGTGGCCGGGGTAGCTGAAGGCGAAGCTGCCGGTTGGCGGCGCCTCGGGGCTCTTCTCAAGACCCTCCCATGCGAACGTGTAGACGCGGTTGCCGGCCGCGCCGGTGACGCCCGAGACCAGGGCGCCGCCGTCGGAGGGGTCCCAGTCATACCACAAGCCGGCGACGACGGTGTTGGGGGCTCCCGCGTTCGGCATCTGCTGACCCTGGTAGCCGGTCGTCGACAAACCGGCCGGGTCGAGGGTCATGATGCCATTGTCCGAGGCCATCATGGTGGAATACGGTTGGCCGAAGTACGTCATGGTGAAGCCCAAGGGATCCTGCTGGGTCGTGACCTCGTCGATGGCGGGGACCCAGTTGGAGTCGCCCGGTTCGATCCAGCTGTAGACGCCCACGTTCGTGTAGTCGTAGCGCAGCTTCTTGGCGGCGTCGCACCACGTGCCTGTACCGGACGACATCACGGTGGCGCTGACCGGGTGGGGGGCCACCACGACGAGGGCACCCACGACGAGGAGGGCGCTCAGCCAGGCCGCCGCCATCCATGACTTGTTCTCCGGAGTGGATCGTCCCGACATACCGACCAAGCGGGGACCAAGTCTCCTACGATTAAAGCGTTCCCGAGTCGGCCGTCCACTGTCGCCCGGAGTTAGCGGACGTTGCGATGGCGGATGGCCCACACGAACAGGCCGGCAAACAGGACCGCTCCAACCGCAAGACCCGCCCAGAGGGCCCACGCCGCGTTGCCGCTCCCCGTGGGCTCGACGTGGGCGACAGGCGTCGCCTGGGGCACGGTCGGGGTCACGTCCTGCTGGACCGGCGTCGCATCGGCGCCGAGGCGCAGTTGCACCGTGTACGTTCCAGGCGACGTGTACTTGTGGCTCACGGAGGCGCCCGTTGACGCCGCCGTCGCCGTGTCGCCGAAGTCCCAGATGTACTCGGCCGCTTGCGCGTTGGCGGTGAAGCGCACCGAGCCGTCCGCCTGCGGCGCGGCTGAGAAGCCTGAGGCAGGTGCCGGCGCGGCCTGCAGCCAGATGCGAACCGTGTCGGCTGCGCGGTAATACCCGTCGGTGGCCGTCAGCGTCACGTCGACGAAGGCCGCCGTCGTTCCCACCGGAATGGCCAAGGTGAGCGTCGAACCGGACGCGGGCAGGCCCGGGATGGCGTCGCCGCCGTCTTGGGCCCAGGCATAGGAGAGGGCATCTCCGTCGGGGTCGGATGAGGCGCGCGCGTCGAGCGTGGCCGTGCCGCCCTTGGCGACCGTGATGTCCTTCCCCGCCACGGCGATGGGCGCGTGCTGGTTCTTGGTGACGATGGTGATCTGCACGGTGTCTTCCTGCGATTCCATGGTCCCATCCGAGACCTTCACACCGAAGGTCAGTGGCAAGGGCTCGAGCGGGCTGGCGACGGCAGGGGCCGTGAACTCCGGCTCCGCAGTGTCGGCGAATGTCAGCGTCATGGCGGGACCGGCCAGCTGGCGCCAAGAATACGTGAAGGACGCCGTGGAACCGCTGGCGCTTGCCGCGAGCTTGATGTGGGCTCCCTCCGGAGCCGTCTGGTCCTCCCCGGCGTAGACCGTGGGCGGAGCGTACCCTGGTGTCTGCCCGCCTTCGCTCGTGCTTGGCGGCTCAGATTGGCCGGTCACGGTGACGTCGACGGTCTGCTCGGCGATGTCCGTGCACGGGAGGTCGTCGACGATGCCCAAGCGCACCTTGTACTGCCCCGCCGCGAGGAAGGTGTGCGACAGGCTCTGCAGGTTCGACGAGTATCCGTCGCCGAAGTCCCAGGACCAACTCTTGATGACGTGGCCGCCGCCGTCCTTGCTCACGTCGGAGAAGGAGACGGGCTCACCGGCCTCGATGTGGCCCGCCGTGAAGATGAAGTTCGCGTTGAGGAACGGACACGCGCCGTCCACGACCTCGACCGTGCAGGTGGCCGTCTGCGTGGCACTCGTCACGACGACGCTCTTGGTACCCACCGACGAGAAGGTCGTGGCAAACGAGGCGCCCGAACCCGTGGCTGGCGAGTCGCCGCCAGTCCATGCAAAGGTGCCGTCGCCGCCGGCGGCGTTGACCGTCGCGGGCAGACCCAGGGCCACGAATTGCGAGGCCGGCGTGCAGCTTGGCGCTCCGGGCAGGCTGATGGTGACGATGCACGTGCCGGTTTGCGCGTTGCTCGTGACCACCACGCTCTTCACGCCAGCCGTGGAGAACGACGTGGAGAAGGACGCGCCGGAGCCCGTCGCGGGCGAGCCGCCGCCAGTCCACGCGTACGTGCCGTCGCCGCCCGTCGCCGAGAAGGCCAGTGTCTGGCCGGTGACGCCGGTTGCGGGCCCCGAGCACGCCGTCGGCGTGGGTGGCGTCGTGTCGACGATGTTGACGTTCACCGTGATGGTCGGGTTGTCGTAGCCGTCGTCGAGCCGGTACGTGAAGCTGCAGGTGCCGACGTACGTGGCCGGCGGCGTGTAGGTGAGGCTCTTGCCGCCGTAGTAGTAGAGGGGGCTGTAGGTCGGCGACGCCGTCGGCATGAATCCGGCAAGGCTGCCGGCGCCGCCGCACGCAGCGCTCGGGTTGCTCACCCAACTGTACCGCTTGGGGTCGTTGGAGTCGAGCGACCATGCGAGTGATGTTCCCTTGTTGATGGTGACCGTCGTGCTCACCGCGCCCGTGCATTGCGGGTACGGGGACGTCGCGGGACATGCGGGTTCAGCCCCGTTCTGGAAGAAGCGCCAGCCCTTCGAGATGCATTCCATGTTCTGGCCCGTGGGGCAGTTCGGCCAGCCATCGGCGCTGCACGGCCCAGCCGCCCACGCATCAATGAGGCCAGGGCCGCCTGGACCTGCGTTGCCGACCACAAACGGATGGCATGAGATGACGGCCTGCGACTTGACGTCGCCCGCGTCGGCGCATTTGAGGTGGAATTCGAAGACGTCGGAGTTCGGGATGAGCTTCAGTTCGAAGGTGCTGCCGTACACCGTGCTGGTGATGGATTCACACCGCGCCTTGGTGGTGCACTCGCCCCCCTCGCCGTACCCGGAGACATGGTTGAATTCCATGAAGTACGCCGTCGAATCGTCGGCGGCCGCCGGCGACAACGTGGCCGAGCCGACCAGGACCTGGCCAGTGCTCGGGTCGTCCGGGTCGGCGGACGCACCGCCCGGGCACAGGTCGCCCCAGAACGGCGCGATCATGGCCGAATTGGGCCAGAAACTTGGCACGTTGCTGGGCGCGTAGCTCTGCCCGGTGCCGGAGAACGAGAGGAAGCCGTTGGCGGAGACGTAGCCCGAACTGTACGATCCGCCGTAGTAGTTGAACGCGGGAAGGTTGACGAAGCACATGTCCTCGTCGAACGCGCACCCGGTCTGCACGAGGTCGGTGATGCCGGACCCCGCGACGTACTGGAAGCTGTACAGGTTGCCTTGGACGTTGTCTACGCCGACGTAGTTCGCCGAGTCGGGGCCGGCCACGACGCTGGCATCGGCATTGGTTGCCGTCCACGTCAAGACAGCGACAAATCCCGCCAGGGCCAGGATGGCAATGCGCCAAACGCGCGGGCTTCGTACAAGCTTCGCAGGACCACCGAGGACTCCCATGGGTTCCAACCACGCGGGCATCCGACTTGGCCTACTTAGCAGTTGCGCGGCCGCCTCCTGGAGGGGGGCCTACGGTGGTCCTCGTCTGTCTACTCGGGGCGGTGGCGCAAGGCCCAGACGAGGATGCCCCCCGCCACGAGGGCCGCCGCGACGGCCGCGATGCCGGCGCCGAGCATCCAGTCCAGTCCACCCGTGGGCTTGGCCGCGTTGCCGCCGCCGGTGTGCGGCACGACGGGCGTCACGGACTGCTGGTAGGGCTCGCCCGCATCGCCGAGGCGCAGGGTGACCGTGTACGTTCCCGCCGCGGCATACGTGTGGCTGACGACCGGTTGGTCGCTTACCTTGGTCTGGTTGTCACCGAAATCCCAGCGGTACTCGGCCGAGACGCCGCTCGCCGCAAACGTGACGGTGCCGTCCTTCTGCGGGGTGGCCTTGAAAGCGATGATGGGCGCGGGCGGTGCCTTGAGCCAGATGCGCACGGTATCGGCCGACACGTAGCCGCCGTCGGACACGGTGAGCTGCACGTCGATGAACGTCTCCGTCGTGGACACAGGGGTCGTGAGCGTGATGGTGCGGCCATTGCCGGGAAGTTCCGGCACCTGTGCGCCGCCAACGTGGGTCCAGGCGAAACTCAGCGAGTCGCCATCCGGGTCGCTGGACAGCACCGCGTCGAGGGTGACGCGGTCCCCGCGCTGCACGGTCGGGTCGCGCCCCGCATTTGCGACCGGCGGCCGCTGGTTCTTCGACACCACGGTGACGAGCACGAAGTCGTCCTCGGAGTTGCTGGTGCCGTCCGAGACGTGCACCGCGAAGATGAGTCGCGTCGCCTCGCCGGGCTTCGTCACGGCCGGCGCCGTGAACTCGGGCTCCGCGCCGTCGACCTTCTGCAGGTTGACGGACGGCCCCGACACCTGACGCCACGACCAGAGGAAGCCGCTGGAGGATCCGCTGGCGGTGGCTCCAAGCTTGACCGGGGAACCTTCCCTCGTCGTCTGGTCCTCGCCGGCGTTGACGACGGGCGGGATGTAGCCGCTCGGGTCCCCGCCTTCCGACGTATTGGGCGGCGTCGTGCTGCCGGGGGCGGAGACGCTGACGGTCTGCTCGAAGACATCGACGCAGCCGCCGGAATCCGTGACCGTGAGGCGCACGACGTAGTTGCCCGACGAGTAGTACGTGTGGGTCAGGCTCTCGAAGTTGGAGGTGAATCCGTCGCCCAAGTCCCACGTCCAGCCGTTCTTGGTGGCCATCGTGTCGGTGCTGAGATCGGAGAAGGTGACCGGGTCGCCCTTCTCGGTGGCGCCGCTGGGGACCTGGAAGAACGCTTGCAAGGTGCAGGCCGAGGGCTCGACCTCGCCGGGCTTCAGCGTCTTGCGACAGCTCTCGCCCGTTGCCGGGCTGAGGTTGGGCAGTGGCGGGCCCGGCGGGACGGCGCCGAGGTATCCGTCGTACGCCACGATGTAGTAGCAGTATTGCGTGTCCGACGCCAATGCCGGCGTGTCGTCGACGAAGGCGCACGCGAGCATGCTGCAGCCCGTCAAGTCGACCGTCTGCAGGAAGGTTTCGGCGCCGCTCGGGCCACGGTAGATTGCAAAGCCCTGCACGCCGCTCGCACCAGAGCCGACGGGTGTGCAGCCCGAAGCGGCCGGGCAGTCATCCGGCTGCGTCCACGTCAGGGTGAGCGACGTCGTGGTCGCCGAGCCGACGCTGAAGCCGGTCGGTGTTCCGGGGCGGAAGTCCGGCGTGATGTCGACCGCCGTGCCTTGCAGGCTCTCGCCGCCACCGACGGCGCCCGGTTGGATGTCGAGTTGCGGGCAGTTGACGGACGTGACCGCGTAGGTGTACGTCGTGCCGGTGACCAGGCCGGTGCCTGCGTCGTCGTCGTCGTAGAACACTTCGGTCGCATCCGCCGTCGTGTGGATGGCCGTGTACGTGGCGCCGCCGTCCGTGCTGCGGTAGACGATGAACTTGGTAACGGGTTGAGCGTTGTTCGCGGGCGCCGGCGTCCAGGCGATGCGCACGGTGTTGTCGCCATTGGCGGTCACGGAATCGATGGTCGGGGGGTCCGGCCACATGGGCCCGTTGACGCCGACCGTCCACGTGCCGATTCCAGGGGGTGTTCCGGATGCGCCTGCATCGGCGGTGTCCCAGGTCGTGCCGCCGACACCGTTGTACGCCGTGCCCATGATGTTGGTCCACGGGTCGCCGTTGAGGGGCGGTACGTCGAAGGCGCCGCGCGGGATCGTGTACTTCAGTTCGTTGCAGACCCACGTCGAGGTGATTGCCGTGCCGAGGGTGCCGCCGGCCTCGGAGGTGCCGTGCCACATGAGGTTGTTCGACCAGCCGCCGGCCACCGTGTAGTACGTCATCGCGTACATCTGCACGTTATGCGCCTCGACGAAGTCGATCGGGTAGCGGATGATGACTGGGTGGCATCCGGCGACCGTCGGGTCATACATCATCGTGCTCGCGCTGTAGCATGTGCCGCCGTCGCCCACCTGGAGCCAGAAGTAGATGTTGTTGGAGTCGGACGATGCCGCAAGGCGCAGGATCTCGGTGTCGAGTCCGCCGTTGGGCGCCAAGATGCGGTCGGTTGGGGGATCGGCGGCGATGAGGAAGCCCGTTCCCACCGCGTCGGCGTGGTGGGGCAGGAGCACGACGACTGCGGCGGCCATGGCTAGGACGGCCAGTGCGGCGACGCGGGGCCAGGCAGGAGAGTCGCGATGCATGGTGGACGGTTCCTTCGAGGCGCGAGGGCGGTACATAACGGTTCGTTCCATGGCGAAGTCCTAGCGCTTGCGTGGGCGCAGCACGACGAAGAGCAGGCCGGCCACGACGACGGCTCCAATCACCGCTGCGGTCACGCCGAGCATGAGGGACGAGCCTGATGGGACGTTGTCGCCGCTTGCCGTGGCCTTCGGGGGCTCTGCCGTCGTCACGTCCTGCGTCACCGGGGCGGCGTCGGCGCCGAGGCGCAGCGACACCTTGTAGGTGCCAGGCGTCGCATACGTGTGCTGGATTGTGGCCTGCAGGCTTTGCTGCTGTTCGCCGTCGCCGAAGTCCCAGAAGTAGGAGTCGGCCGGCGCGTTGGCGCTGAACAGGACGGAGCCGTCGCGCTGCTGTGCGGCGTGGAAGCCCGGCGGGACGATGGAGGGCGCCTGCAGCCAGATGCGCACCGTGTCCGTGGCGCTGGCGGACGCGTCACTCACGGTGAGTTTGACGTCGATGTAAGCCGCGGTGGTGTCCGAGGGCGTCGTGAGGGTGACGGTCTTGCCGCTTGCCGGCAGGCCTGCGACGGTTGCACCGCCGATGTTGCTCCACGCGAACGTGACTGCGTCGCCGTCCGGATCGAGCGAAGCGGCAGCATCGAGCGTGACGGTGTCGCCGCGCAGGATGGTCTGGTCCCGGCCGGCGTCGGCGATTGGCGCGTGCTGGTCCTTGCCGATGACCGTGACGCGCACGAAGTCCTCGATGGAATCGGCCTGACCGTCGAAGCCCTTCACGGCAAACAGCAGTTGCAGCGGCGTGTCGGCCTTCAAGAGGTTGGGCGCAACGAAGTCGGGCGAGGAGGTGCTTGGATTCTTCAGGTCGATGACCGGACCGGCTGCCTGGCGCCAGGAGTAGACGAGGCCGTCCTGGGCACCGGACCTGGACATGGCCAGAAGCTTGACCTGTACGCCTTCACGCACGACTTGGTCCTCGCCTGCGTCCACGACCGGCCGCGCGAGACCGCCGCCGGGGCCGCTGGTCCCGCCGTTGCCGCCGGTGGGCGGTGCGTTGGGGTCCTGCGAGTTGCCGGAGAACGTGCCCGGCGGCAGCATGCTCAGCCGGACGTCCTTGAACGCAGCGCAGCCGCCGGTGTCGACGACGACGAGGCGGACCAGGTAGTCGCCGGGGCTGGCGTAGGTGTGCTGCGTGTTGGTGTCGGTGGAGGTGAACCCGTCGCCGAAGTCCCAGCTCCACGAATGCACGGTGCCCGCGCCGGCTGGCAGGTACGTGAAGGAGATGGGCTCGCCGGATTCGAGCGGGTTGCCCGTGATGGAGAAGTCGGCGCTGAGGCCGCCGCAGTCGCCGCCGCAGGTGGGGTCGTCTTGGCAGGCCCCGGGATCCATCACGGTGATGGAGAAGCAGACTTCGTTGACGCTCGTGTCGATGCCGCCTAGGGCGGTGCCGCCGTTGTCTTTGGCGCGGAAGCAGATGTTGCTGTAGGTCCCGACGATGTTGCCGACGAACGACAGTTTGGCCGTATTTCCGGACGTAAGACCGCCGGAGCGGGTCAACGTCGGCCCGCTCGAGAACGCGCCCGCTGGTGGCGATGAGACCATGGGGAAGTCGATGGCCTGCGTGACCTCGTCGACGGCTGTTGCCGGCCCGGCGGCGATGCCCGTCGCGAAGTTGGAGTACGTGACGAGGATGTGCGCCGGCCCGCTTGGCGTCGTGCTCGGCGTCGGGTTCAAGGTCGGTGCATCGTTGATGCAGGTGACGTCAACTTGGCCGTTTGCGGCAAATGGTGGCGTCGGCGTGTTGAGCGGCGCGAGGCCGACGTTGTCCGTGATCTTCATCGGAATCTGCACAGGGGAGCCGAGCGCGTAGGTCGTGCAGTAGTTCGGCGCAGGCGTGAAGGCCCGTACGCAGGAACCGGGTGCCGTGTTGGGGCCCAGGCCGGGAGTCAGCGTCCCCACCGTGGCCGCCGGCAACGACTGCACGTTGCAGTACACGACGTCGCCGTCGACGATGGCGGTTGGCGTGGGACAATATGTTGGCGCTGCGCAATTCTCGTCGATGGCGAGCATGACGGTCGGCGTGCCGGTCGAGTCTTCGTTGATGAGCTGCACCGGGCCGCCCTTCGGCAGGCGGTTGGGGTAGTAGAGGACCGCGCGCTGGTTGAAGCACACGTTCGTGTCGAGGCTGTAGGTGTTGCAGCAGTTGCCCGGCGGGCCGTACTGGCAGTAGGGGCCGAAGCGGTAGTTCAGGCCGTACACGGAGCCGCCAAGGAAGGGGCTGTTGATGCCGAGCGAGGCGTAGTTCGGGATGGGGGCCGCGTTGTCCGGCTTCTGGTCCGGTGTGCGCACGTCCTTCAGCATGACCTCGACGAAGTCGTACCGGGGGATGGTCGCCACGGGGTCCGTCGCTTCGACGAGTTCGATCTCGAACGTCGCCCAGTAGCATTGGGCGTGCGGCGGGTTGGCGCAGGTCGGCGTCCCCGGCGAGGGCGGGTCCTGGCAGGTCGAGGCGGGCGCGTCGCCGGAGTGCACGAGGGCGCCGTTCCATTCGACGATCCAGCGGCGGTTGGGCGCAACGCCGATGAGCCGGGTGTAGACGCCCATGTCCGTGAGGGCAGGGGAGACCTTCTGGCATGCGGGGTCCGTCGGGTTCGCCTCCATGTCCTTGACCCAGTAGCCAGCGATCATGGCGCGCGGGTACTTCGTGCCGTCCGTCTGGGGCAGCCCGCACGCCGTCGGTGTCGCGCACGCTTCGGGGAAGGGGCATTGCTTGGGCGGGCCCGCGACGCAGGCGACGCCAGGGGCCACGGAACCGACGTTGTCGAGTTGGATGAAGCCGTTCGAGTTCACCCAGGCGCAGTCGTAGGTGTTGCCGTAGAACTTGAAGGCGAACGAGCCGGCGCCGCCCGTGTCGAATGGGATGCATGTGCCGGAGTTGTACTCCTGCCGGCCGAGCTTGCCAGCGGTCGTCCCGGGGACCGGTGTGCCTCCGGTGGAAATCTCCGTCCAGCTGTAGGTGGGCTTGACATGGTAGGCGGAGAAGTCGGCGCTGTCAATCCAGCGGTACTTGTTCTGGTCATACGTCGTCGGCGCGCCATCGCTGGCCTTGTAGCATACCGGACTGGAGGGCCCGATGGGACCGCACGAGGAAGCCGTGCCGGCCGAGGCGGCGTGTGGTAGAAGCGCCAGCACCGCGGCGCCGGCGACCAGGAGGAGAGCCACCGTCGTCCAGGAAGGGAGGGAAGGGCTGTTGCGTTCGACCGTCGCGTTTCCGTACAAACTGAACCACCGGTCCTCAGGAGGACTACGTGTTTCAAGCCACCCGTTTTACTTGAGGTTTCCGGCCAGGTCCGGTGGAAACCGTCCCGGCCCCGCCTAGCGCGGCGCTGCGAGGAAATAGTAGGCCAGGTAGACGCCGGCTCCAGCCATGAGGAGGCCAGCCAACCGCTGAATCGCGGGCGTCCATTCCAGCAGACGGCGGGCCTTCGTCATGGCGCCTTCCGCGACGATGGCCGCGATGAGAACGACCACCAGCGCGACGGCGGTGGCGTACAGCACAAACAGCAGGATGCCTGTCGCGGTGCTCTCGAAAAAGCCGGCAAGCAGGAGCGGCAGGAACAGCGGGGCCGTGCACCCGAAGCCGGCCAGGGCGAAGGCGAGGCCAAAGACGAAGAAGCCACGGCGCCCGTCCACGGCGCGACTGGCCCTGCCGAGACCGGGAACACCGCGGCCGAGCATGGCCATGATGCCGAAGGCGACGAGCGCGATGCCGACGGCCGGTCCGAGATACGGGATGGTAGCCCGCAAGGGAGCGCCGGCCAAGGTGAACAGGATGCCCAGGAGCGCGTAGAGAATGACGATGCCGGCCGCGGCCGACAGGCCACCCAGCAGGCTGCGCCGGATGCGCACGGCGGGCGGCGCGGCGCGGACCTCCTCGAGGAGCATGCCGAGGTAGGCGGGAATCATGCCGGCGCTGCATGGCGTCAGGACGGAGGCGGCGCCCGCGACGAAGGCGAGGCCGCCGAGCGACAGACGCAGGAGCGGCACCGGGATGGCCGAGCCGACCATGGAGGCACGCACGGCGCCGTCGACGTCCCCGAGGGCGGGCTCGCCCGCGTAGTCGTAGGCAAGCTGGCCGGTAGGGGTCACCACGATGACGCGGGGCAGGCCCGTGACGGAGTACTTGCGCCAGACGTGGTCGGTGTCGAGGGCGTGGCGCCACGGGACTCCGGACTCCTTCTGCACGGCGAGGACGTCCGCCGTCGTCTCGCCCGCGAAGCCTTCCACGGCTGCAGGGTCAGCCCAGGCGTCGATCGAGAGGATGGCGAAGTCCGTGTCGTTGCCGTAGCGCTGCCACAAGGGCCGCAAGACGTCCGCCGTCACGTAGCGGCAGGACGTGCATGAACGCGCCATGAGGTCGAGCACGACCGTCTTGCCATGGTAGTCGGCAAGGGTGAAGTTCAGGGGCTGTCCCTGCACGCCGTCCTCGTAGCCGGTGGAACGCAGCGCGAAGCCGGGGGCCGGGGCGTCCACGTGCGCGGCCGACCACAGGCTTGCCACAAGTGGGGCGCCCACCGCAAGGCCGAGAAGGAGCCACATCCCGAACGTCCCGGGGCGGACCTGGTCAGCCACGACGCCTCCAGGACAGAAGGGAGAGGGCGACAATCAGCACGGCAAGCGGCGCGGCTGGGGTGCCGTGCGATTCGTCCACGACGCGGAAAGCGAGGTAGTGCTGCTCTTGGCAGGCGAATGCTGCGGAACCCGCGCACGCCGGGTCGTCCGCGGCCGGCCCATCGGGGAAGAGGGCGGTGCGAGCCGATGCGCCGGCACCCTCCGTGAGGACCCATTCGACGCCGAGGTGCCAACCGGGCTGGAAGTCGACCGGGTGGCCGCCGGCAAGGTACGATGACGTGTTGAAGCGGAACGTGTCGCCGTCGCGGACGGCGGGCATGGGCGGTGCGAAGCACGAGGCGCCGACGCGGCAGATTTGGAACGCGGCTGCGGTCACGTTGCTGCCGGGGCGCATGGTCAGCCAGCCGGACCAATGCGTGTGGGGCGCGACCAGGGCGGGCTCGTGCCCGGCGGAAAGGACGTCAGGCCGCAAGGTCGGGGCCTCGGCCTCGTCGTGGGCAGCCGCGGGGGCCCAGACAACCAACATCACCACGGCGGCGATGAGGACGAGCCGGGCCATGTTGGTCCCCGCAGGCTGGAACGGCAAAAGCGTTGTTGTGCGTGGGCCGAAGGATTGCGCGCCATGGGCGTCTTTCATCGGTGCTCCAATCTCCTCATACACCCCCGCCGCCTCGCCGCCCCCATGCGCTTCGGCGTCGCCCTCCTTGCCCTGCCCATGATTGCCTTGGCCTTCTCCGGCTGCGTCGGCGGCGGCGAGATGGCGGCCCGCGGCGGCTACTCCATCGCCCTCGACCGCGCGCACGAACGCGACGCAAACGCAGTGCTCGTCGACGTGTCCGGCCTCGAATTGTCCGACACGAAGCCGTTCGAGGACGCAATCGCGCAGGCCGGAGGTGCCGACGAGGAGGGCATGGCCGCAATCAAGGCCCTCGTGCCCCGCTCGGACGGCGCCGTCGGCGATGGCCAGGCGCCGGCGTGGGGCTACGTCTTTGCGGGCCCCCAGGGCGTGACGGCGGTCGTCGTGGACGCAAGCGGGTCCATCACGTACGCGCGAGAGGCACCGACGTCGAAGTCGATGGAGTCCAGCCTGGATGGTGCCAGCTTCTCGGAGTGGACCATCGATTCGGACCGCGCCGCTCAGGTCGTGGCTGACCACGACGCCGGCTTCCGCGCCCTCAGTGCGTCGGCCAACGGCGCCGTCAGCTACGAGTTGTCGCGCAACACCGGACGCCTGGTGTGGGACGTGCGAGGTGGCGACGCCGATTTCACCGGCTCCGCAGGCCCTTCGAACTCCTTCAGCTATCAGGTCGACGCGATGACGGGCGAACTCGTCAACCGCACCATCACCAAACCGCCGGTGCCCACCATCCTGCCCCGTGAGGCCGGTGCCGAACAGGGGAGCCTCTCGGTCATCGACTCGACCCGGCACTCGACCTTCTCGGTGAAGGACGGCCACGACACGCTCGAACTGGTGCTGAGCCGCAACGATGTCGTGGGCGCGGCGAACGACCTCCAAGCCAAGGTGACCTCGCCCGACGGCACGGCCTACGACCTCGAAGTGAACACGATCCTCAGCGTCGTCAGCCACCTCAGCGACTCCACCTCGGCGCCCATGCCGACGGGTGGCAAATGGACCGTGGACGTGACCCTCGCGCAGGGCGCGACGTCGGACTACGCGTTCTCGTGGTGCACGGACGGCATCGGCAACGCCGGCGGCGACAACGAAGCCTGCCAGCAGATCTAGATCGGAATGCGCTGCGGTCCCGCGTCGCAGAACAGCAGGAAGCCCATGTGCAGCACGAGGAGAAGGAGCGCGAGCCAGAGGATGCCGAGGCCGGGGAGGTCGACGGCGTGGACCCGCACCTGGTCGATAGGGTCGCCTGAACAGGCGCGGCTGGGGGAGCCGGCCTTGTACGCCTCGATCCACGCGCCATCCGGATGGCCGGGGCCGAGGCAGGTGGCGCCGGGGGCGATGTGGACCGCCTCCACGTCGACGTACAGGTCGCCGTTCCAGCGATGCAGGGTCGCCGGCGTCGGATAATGCGCCTGCGCCACCTCTTCCCAGTGCAGCCGGCCTTCCACGTCGCCTTGCACGGCGGCGCCCGAGCGCACCGTGAAGTGTGGCGCGATGGTGTCCAGCGGGCCCGGCGGTCCGCTCGCCGCGCCGTCGAAGGTGACGGTCTGGCCGCCGATGGTGAGCGCGTCCCCAAGATGCGGCTCGGCGTCAGCGGTCGTCTTGTAGTACGTGGTGCCGGCGTAGCCGAGGACGGCGATGGCCATGGCGAGGTGGACGCCGTAGAGGCCGACTTGCCCCAGGCGGGCGCGGGCCTTGCCGTCCGGGGGCGATACCGTCGTTTGGCGGCGCCGCAACCACCAGGACAGCGCGGCAAGCGGCGCTGCAACGTAGAATCCAGCCAGCGCGCCGACCAGCAGGTGGAGGCTGCCGGACCCGCGGGACGGGCCGCCCACCATCGACCACGTCGCCCAGGCAAGGGCCGCCAGGGCGATTGCGATGATGGGCAAGGTGACAAGGAACGGCACGTGCAGCGAGCCGCCGCCGATGTTGATTGCGGGAGGCGTCACCCAGAACAGGACGTCCGCGAGGGCGGCCAGCCAGAGCAGGAGGTCAGCCATGCGGGTACGGCGGCTTGCGCCGGGGACCCATGCTGCGCGGCGGACGCGGTCCAGGCTGACGGCGACCAGCGCGGCGGAGAGGACGAGGAGGAAGGGTCCGCCACGGTGGCCCACGAACATCCATTGCGCAACGGACCCGGCGAGGAGGGCGGCCACGGCAATCCATAGACTGCGGCGTCGCCCGTGCACTTGGTGCGCCTGCAGCACGATGAGGCCGAGGAGGACGGGTGCTGCGAGATACGGGAAGCGCGCCTCGTAGAACGCCGTCGACCAGCCGTTGGCTGCCATCATGTGGAAGAGGAAAAGCACGAGGAGCGCCATGCCGAGGACGAGGACGGCGTACGCGTTGAGGGTCCGGAGGGTGATGCCCTTCACGAATGCCTGCAGGAATTCGACGCACGCTGCGTAGACGCTGCGCTTCTTGGCCATGCGAGGCACCTCGACGGCGGCGCCCAGGACCTGCGGCTCGAACAGTGCGGGAGCGGCGGCCACGGCGACGGCGGCGAAACCGAGAAGCAGCAGGCCATACCCCGTGGACCCGGTGGCACGGTGCGCCCCTTCCAACAGGAGAGAGAAGGCGCTGGTCGGGGCGCAGATGACGTACGCCGCGTAGACGCCGAAGACGGCGGCGATGGACCATGACAGAGCGTTCATTCGCCCCGTGTCGCGCGCCAGCCGCCGGGCCCACAGCGCGAGGAACACCGCCAACGTGGTGAGGAACATCGCGACATGGAAGCCGAGGCTTGGGTCGGCCGCGAGGATGTCGAGGAAGCGGCCCGCCGCATCGGGGTTGAAGCGGTTTGTCGGGTCCGTGAAGGCGTGCACCGACACCCAGAGGCCGCTGCGGGTCGAGATGGTCGAGAAGACCGTGAGCATGAACGGCAGGATGGCAAGGAGCGGGCCGACGCGGGCGTACGAGCCGTGGCGCCGGTGGTGCAGTTGCGCGTGCAGGTACACCGTGAAGGCGAGCCACGGCAGGAGGTTGGCGACCTCGACCGGATCCCACGCGAAGTAGCCGCCGAAGCCCAACGTGTAGTACGCCCACATCGCGCCCAAGCCCAAGGCGAACGTCATGACGAGCCAGCCGGACCGCGCCCACGCCATCGCGACGGTGCTCCATTTGCCGGTCCCGGATGCGACGTGGCCGATGGCCGACGCGGCCGGCACGGCTGCCAGGCCGTAGGCGAGGAACATGAGCGGCGGATGGATGAGGATGAATCCGGATTTCAGCGTCGGACTCAGGCCGTTGCCGCGCAGCGCGCTGTTGAGGAGGTCCGGACTCGTCGGGGAGAACGGCGAGTCGGCAAGCACAGCGAGGATGAACAGCAGCAGCCCCGATGCCAGCACGAGGCGCGTCCATGAGCGAGCCCGCGCCGTGACGAGGTCGGCGTGGACGGTCCGGCTTCGCCAAGCAAAGAGTGCCGTGACGCACGCCAGCATGACGGTCCACAGGAGAAGTGAACCCTCCCGGCCGGCCCACGCTCCCGCCACGCGCCACGGCCACTCGACGTCGGCGCGGGTGTAGAATAGGACGGATTGGTACGTCAGGTCGACGGCCAGGAAGCGGCCGATGAGGAAGAGGAATGTCCCCGTGACGGCGACGGCGGCGCCTCCAAGCAGCCACGAACCGAGGCGGCCAGCTTGGACGGACGGTTTGCGCACGTCGCGCGCGGCGACGACGATGGCCCCGGCGACCGCCATGGCCGCAGCCAAGAGGACCCACTCGGCCCCCGCCATCGGTTCCCCCAAGTGCAAGAGCCGGGCCCCGACCCCATGGTACGGCCCCGGTGCGCGGAAGTAGCCCTCGCGCGACGGCTCCACGGACGAGGTCGCGTTGGCGTAGCGGATGGCCAGTTGTTCGACGGCGAGGTCGCCATACAGGCACGGCGGACACCAAGTGGCCGAGTACAGTTCGACGAGCGGCGCCTTGGCCGTCTGCGTCACGTCGATGCCATCGACGGCGGCGCTCGTCGCCTGCAGGACCTCGTGCGGAGCAAAACGCCCGCCGGACCCTCCGGCTTGGACCCAGATAGCGATGCGCAACTGGTCGCGGTGCCAGTTGGCGGGGATGGCAAACGCCGTCGCAAGGCCAATGCGGTTCCCCGGCGCCAAGTCGACCGGGCCAAGGTCGTGCAGGCCACGCACGGTGAAGCGCTGGTCCGAGATGCCGTTGGAAGCGCGCGGGTCGGGCGCCGTGTACGCGATGTGGTCCTCGGTCACCGCGGCCCAGGCATGAAACGATGCCGTGCCCGACGGATCGGCAAGCGGCGCCAGCGGCAAAAGCGACGCGTTGACCAGAAGGTCCGGCCCCTGAAGCCAGGCGCGCAGGGAGATGGCCAGCGGGGCGTCCTGCGTCATGCGCCGTTCGACGGTCGCCGTGTAATTCTCGAGCGTGCCCTCGTACGGCACGTTCGGGTTCGGCTCGCCGTACACGGAGGCGATGCCGTCGACGACGAGAGTCGGGAAGGGGAACACGCCGCCGATGGAGGCCGGCGCCGCGTACCTTGCGGTGAACGTGTCGCCGCCGCCAAACGGCACACCGAACGGGTCAGGGTCCGCCATCGGGTGATGCATGATCACCACGGCCCGGTCCGCGGCCTGCGCCGGCGCGGCCAGCAAGGCCAGGAGGAGCACGGCGGCGGCGACCCGCATTGCCGGCGACCAGGCGCGCGCGGTCATAGCGTTAAGCCTTCAAGCGCGCGGCGCGCAGCGCCTTGCGGGCAGCCACACTGAGCGCTGCGTCCGGCAACTTTGCGAAGGCCACCCAGCGCGCGTCGCGGGGCAGACGCGCCGGTGCCGCGCGCACGACGGCGGGATGCACGCGCATGTCCCAACGCACGTGGGTGAAGTCGTGCCGGACCGACGCGATGGAGGGGCCCGCCGTGACGAGGACGCCGGTCTGTTGCTCGACGGCGCGGGCCAGGCCCGTGCGGTCGGCGTCCGCCGGCGGCGCCCACAGGCCCGCGAGCAGGCCGGCAGACCGGCGCACCAGCAGGACTTTGCCGCGGCGCTGCACGATGGCCATGCGCACCGTCAGACGGCGCGGCACTCGGCGGGCCTTCGCGGCGGGCAGTTCCTCCTGGCGGCCCGTGCGGCGAGCGTTGCACAAGTCGGCAAGCGGGCAGCGCGCGCAGTCGGGCTTGCGCGGCGTGCACCTCGTCGCTCCAAGTTCCATCATGGCTTGGTTCCAGTCGCCGGGTGAAGATTGCTTGAGCCATTCCTGCGCGACGGTCCACGCTTGGCGGCGCAGGGCCGGGCCCGCGGCACCGCTTCCGCAGACGCGGGCAATCACGCGCTCGACGTTGCCGTCGACGCAAGCCACCGGCTCGCCCCACGCAATCGAGGAGACGGCGGCCGCCGTGTACGCGCCGATGCCGGGCAGGGCGCGCAGGCCTGCGGCCGTCTGCGGCAGGCGCGACGCGGCGAGGCGGGCTGCCGCGTGCAGGTTGCGCGCCCGGCGGTAGTAGCCAAGGCCGCTCCAAGCCTCGAGGACTTGCTCCTCGGAGGCGGCTGCAAGGGCGGCCATCGTCGGGAAGCGCGCCATCCATGCGAGATAGAAGGGAACGACGACGTCGACGCGCGTCTGTTGCAGCATGACCTCCGACACCCAGATGGCGTACGGGTCGCCGGTGCGCCGCCAGGGGAGGTCGCGCCGGTTCGCGCGGTACCACCGCAACACGCGGGCCTGGATGCGGGAGTCCATTACGGCCACGCTTCGCCCACGTTGTCCCGCCTCTTGGCCTTGTCAGGACCAGACGGGCTTGTGGACAGGCAAGTAGGTGTAGCTGACGAACACTTGGTATTGAACCCTGGTCGACACACCGTTGTCGGGCAGGAAGCGCAGCGACCACTGGCCGGGCGTGCCCTGCGGCGTGATCTGCATGGACACCGAACTGGAGACCGACTGCGAATCCACGACGATGCCGGCGCCGTCGCGCAGTTCCATCGTGCCGCTCGTCGAGATGAACGAGACGTCGGACACGAACGCGTAGACGTACAGCTTGCCTGCGCCGCCCTTGAGGGGGAAAGCGAAGTCCGGACAGGACCCCGTGGAGCTCCCGACGGGCGGGTTGGCCGTGGGCGTTGCACACTGCACGGTGCCGGACTTGTCGAGGGAGGCCGCAATGGGATACTCCCACGACGCAAGCACGCGGTCACCATAGGTCGCTTCGGCGCGCACGATGTAGGAGCCCGATTCGATGCTGAGTTTGTAGTACGGCGTCGTCCAGTTGGCAAGAACATGCGCTTCGCCGTCGACCAGCATTGCATGGACGCTGGCCAAGGGCACGTCGTTGGGAAGAATCGTGACATTGTACGTCGTCGAGGTCAGGTGCCGGACCGACAGGACGACGCGTCGTCCATGCAGGCCCAAGGCATCGTAGAGGTCGACTGGGCCGGCGGCTGGCTGAGGCTCCAAGGCGGCCTCGACGAGGATGCGTTCGACGGTGCCATTGTAGGTGAAGTCGTCGCCCCCGGTCTGCACCTCGGCGAAGTACGAGCCCAACTGGTAGACGATGGCGCGGTGGTCCGGGGAGTAGTCGGTCTCCCAGACGATGTGCAGCACACCCTCCTCCTTGGGCCCGGAGATCGTGTAGTCCCCCGTCGTCGTGACATGGATGGTACGCGTGGGCCGGCCAACGACGGACATGTTGCCGAAGGCCGTGACCCTCGACTCGCCGGACCCTGACAGGTCGCCGGCCTCCGTGAGGACGCTCCAGTGGCGACCTGGCGCAAGGGGGAACTGCAAGGCCGGCGCATCCATCGTCGCATTGGGGGCCGCGAAGCGCAAGTCACAGGTCGCCGGCTTGGCTTGGCATGCGTGCAAGGCAGGGATGTCGTAGAGCCGCTTCGTCAGGAGGCTTGCCGGATCGATGAGTTGGGCCCCGTTCGACTTCGCCGTGGCAAGGGGGACGACGGTGTACGACGAGACGTAGGAGCCCAAGGCGAGTGTGCGGTTGTCGGTGCTCGAGACGTTGGCCAGGAGGCGCGCGCCTTCCCAGCGCGTCCACTGCTGGGTCGCATCCTCGCCGCCGCCCACCATGGTCGACGATTCGGTGATCTTCCACATCCAGGCCTGGCCAGGCAGAAGCACGGGCGCGGCGACGGAGGTCGAGACTTCGAGGGCGCCGGTCGCAGGCGACACGGTGGTCGGCACGGCGCCCGGCAGATACGTCGGCGTCGAGTCGATGACCGGGGCGGCGGCGTGCACGGACGTCGGCCCGGGGCCGGAGGTCGTGGCTGCACCAGGCGCCTTCGACCCGCCTGCGCATCCCGCGATGCCGCTCGCGAGGAGCAGCATGGCAATGAGGAGGGCGACCCGGGCCACGACGGACAAGCAGCGGGGCACCTATTTGACCACATTTGCTGGCTCGTTGGAACGACCTGGAGTGACGGCAACCGTCAAAGCGACGCCGTGTGTGCCCCGCATGATGCAGGCCGACCAGGACCGGTATGCCCCTCATTCCATCTGTTTCGGTTGCGGCCCGGCCAACAAGGACGGCCTGCAGATCAAGAGCCAGTGGGAGGGCGAGGTGTTCGTCATGACCTTCACGCCCGAAGTCCGGCACCAGGCCTTTCCCGGTGTCGTGAACGGCGGCATCCTCGGCACCCTCTTGGACTGCCACAGCAACTGGTGCGCGGCCACGGCGCTCATGCGCAAGAACGGATGGGACAGGCCCGACTGCACGGTCACAGCCGACTTCCACGTTCGACTCAAACGGCCGACACCTGCGGGCAAGGTCATCCGGTTCGAGGCGAAGGTCGGATCCATCGAGGCCGACCGGGCGACCATCCACTGCGATGCCATTTGCGATGGCAAGGTCACGGCCACCTGCGACGGCCTGTTCGTCGCCGTCAAGGAAGGCCACCCCGCCTACCACCGGTGGGGATGATGGAACCGCGACCATTCGACCCCGCGACGGGCAACTGGCATCCACCCGCGGGAGCCGGGGCCGCGCCGGGGGCGGTCACCGACCCAACGGCCGCTCGAAGTGACCGACGCGCGCGAGTATGGAACGCAGTCCTGTTTGCGGACTTCGCCATCATGGGCCTGATTCTGCTCCTTCTGGCGGACCTCGCCGTTCAATCCTTCCTCCACCCTCAGGCAAGCGAACAGCAAGTCTCGTTGTCCGCCATCCGCGTCGTCATTGCGGCTGAGGCTGGCGTCAACCTCGTCCTCATGGGGATCGTGCCGCTCTTGTGGGCCTGGCAGACCCGCGTCGGTGGCTGGGACGGCGCCGTGCGCTACCTCGGTCTCGAAACCCCGGGTCGGGGCCTCGTGCGGGGGCTCGGATGGGGGTTGGCTGCCCTGGGCGCCCTCATCGCGCTCGGCATCGTCCTCAAGGCCATCGGTGTCCACGAGGCTAGCGAGCAGACCGCCCTCATCTCGAGCGCACTGACCTGGCCACTCGCGTTGGCCTTGGCCCTCGGCGCTGCGATCGGCGAGGAGATCTTCTTCCGCGGCATATTGCAGAAACGCATCGGCTGGATCTGGCAGGCCGTCGTCTTCGGCCTCGTCCACCTGAGCTACGGCACGGTCCTGCAGATCGCCTTCCCGCTCGCACTGGGTCTCTTCTGGGGCTGGCTGCGCAAACGCGGCGAAAGCCTGTGGGCACTCATGGCGGCGCATTTCCTGTTCGACTTCGTGCAGTTGGCCCTGGCCATCTACGCCAACGAACACCCCGAACTCATCCCACAAGGATAGAAGCGCCGGCGGCATGCGGCACGCGTGCCCTTCCGCCTCGTCGAGCACACGGCAGACCTCGGCATCGAGGCAACCGGTCAGAGCCGCGAGGAGGCGCTTGCTGCGGCAGCCGACGGACTGACCGCGGTTCTCACAGGCAGGACGGGGACCGTGCACGGCATGCCGGAGCGCGAACTCACCTTCAGCGTGGAAGCCCCCGACGCCGATGCCCTCGTCGTCGCATTCCTGTCAGAACTCCTGTGGTCGTTCGAGTCAGAGGACCTCCTCTGGATGGGTGGCGGCGTCAGCCTGGGCGCGAGCCGCGACGGCATCCTGCGCTTGGAAGCAAGGGGCAACGTGACGCGCTATGACCCATCGCGCCACGGCCGCGGCGTCGAGGTCAAGGCGGTCACCTACCACGACGTCGCATTGCGCCGAGACGGTTCCGGTTGGCTGCTTCGCGCGCTGCTGGACATCTAGCCCGAGCATGGCAGCAAAGGCCAAGCGCGCGACGGCATGGCGACTCCCGTGACCTGGTCCGGGCCCCTCAACGATGTCGGCGGGGCCGTGCATGAGATTCCCGCTTCGTACACGGGCCGCGACGGCACGCTGCGCATGCGCGTCCCTGGCCGCATCGTGGCGTCACCGCAACTGCTGTCCCACATCAAGGACGACCAGGCGCCCGAACAGGTTGCAAACGTGGCCAGCCTCCCGGGAATCGTCGGCTATTCGCTCGCCATGCCGGACATCCATTGGGGCTACGGCTTCCCCATCGGCGGCGTCGCCGCCTTCGACCCCGACCAAGGGGGTGTCGTCTCCCCCGGAGGCGTCGGCTTCGACATCAACTGCGGGGTCCGGCTCCTTCGCACGGACATCTCGGAGAAGGAGCTGCGGCCACGCCTGCCCGAAGTCGTCGATGCCTTGTTCGACGCGGTTCCCTGCGGCATGGGTTCGCGCGGCGGGCTCGACCTGTCGGAAGGCGATTTGACGGCCATCCTTGACAGCGGCGCGGCCTGGGCCGTGGACCATGGCTGGGCAACAAGCCGGGACCGTGAACACATGGAGGAGCGGGGCGCAATCCCCGGCGCCGACGCGTCGCAAGTCCACGAGCGGGCCCGCACGCGGGGCCGCCGCTCGTTGGGCAGCCTTGGTTCTGGCAACCATTTCCTGGAGCTGCAAGTCATCGATAAGACCTGGGACACAGCCGCATGCAAAGCGTACGGCGTGGACATCGGCCAAGTCGTGGTCATGATCCACACGGGAAGCCGTGGCCTCGGCCATCAGATCTGCGAGGACCACGTCCGGGACCTCCAGGCCGTGACCAAGCGGCATGGCATCGTCCTGTCGGACCGCCAGTTGGCCTGCGCACCGCTTGACACGCCGGAAGCTACACGCTACCTCGCAGCCATGGCCGGGGCCGCCAATTTCGCCTTCGTCAACCGCAGCGTGATTACCACACTGGCCCGACGCACGCTTGCCGGCCTGTTCGGCCGCGACGGCGACGGCATCGAAGTCGTGTACGACGTCTGCCACAACATCGCGAAGATGGAGGAACACATCGTTCCGGCTGGGCCAGATGCGGGCAAGCGCCGGAACTTGTGCGTCCATCGCAAGGGCGCGACACGCGCGTTCGGCCCAGGCCACCGCGACGTGCCGGATGCCTACCGGAACGTCGGCCAGCCAGTCATCGTGCCGGGCGACATGGGGCGCATGAGCTTCCTGCTTGCCGCATCGGAAGGCGCAGAGAAGACCACCTTCGGCTCAAGCTGCCACGGTGCTGGCCGCCGGCTGAGCAGGACGGAGGCGAGCAGGACGTGGAGCGGGGCTGCGCTGGTGCGAATGCTCTGGGAACGCGACGGCATCCGCGTCCGCGCGGCGACCCCGGAGGTGGCAGCGGAGGAGGCTCCGGAGGCCTACAAGGACGTCAGCGAGGTCGTGGATTCCGTCGAGATGGCGGGTCTGGCACGCAAGGCGGCGCGCATGCGGCCGCTTGGCGTCGTGAAGGGCTAGAGGCTCGGGATCACCACGGACCCATTCATGCAACCGGGGTGGATGATCCATCCCCACGGGTCGCTGAAATCGCACGGTGGCTGGCCTTGCCGCTGTACCTGTCCACCCGGTTTCCCGCAACCGGCCACAAGTCTTATCCTCGAATCGCGGGCCTTGCGCAAACCAGTGCGAACCACGCTGGCTCTCCTCGCAATCGCGGCAGTCTGCCTTCCGGTGGTCGACGCGGCACCCGGTCTGCAGAATCCCGCCGGCCCGTCGCCGCTGTCGTTGTTCTTCCACATCGCGGACTTCCAGGACTTCCCGATCAACACGCAGGAGCCGGCCAAGGATTTCGTCGCGGAATCCGGCGCCGGCATCACGACTTCGAGCACGAGCTGCCTTCCCCCCTCGCCTGGGGGGACCGGGCAAGCCTACCACACGCTGCACGGCTTCTCGACGCCCGGCTTCGTCGAATACCAGTACATCGAGAACAACCGGCCGCGCTTCCACCCGGAACGCGGGCTGTCCTACGACTTGGAGCTTGCCGGCGACACGATGACGATGCACTGGTACCTCTCGACGCAGACCGGGGCGCCATCTGCGGGCGGCCAGGACCCGGATTCGGCGCCGATTGTCATGCCTCAGGTCGTCGTGGCCGCCACGATGCGCACCGGCGAGGCCATCCAGATCGACGGCGGCGGCTACGACACCGGGGCCCTCATCGCGTCCGGCCAAAGTGCCCCCGCCCTGCTTGCTGGACCGGCGTCCCCGATGGTGAGCCCACAACTCAACTGGACGACTGTGGATGGCGCCAACGTGTACGAGGTCACCGTGCCGCTGCACATCGCGCAACACACCATCCCGAAGGAAGGCGGCTTCGCCTTGCGCGTCGACACCTACCTCATGGTCCCCGGCCCGTGCTCCGACCCATCAGCCGGCTACCTCATGCCCAACGTGGTTCGCGTCCATTCCAGTCCCGGTTTCAGGCCGCGCCTGCAACTGCAGCTCATGCAGCCCATCCGCATCGAGTACCTGCACCCCCAGTTCGTCGGCGAACAACTCTACCTGCACACGTCTGCCAACAGCCCTCTCGGCAACTACGACGTCGATGCGAACCACACGACCATCGCCATCTCTGGCCCGACCGCCGCTTCCTCCGTGTACCGCGGCGCCACCGTGCAGCGGACGCATGACCACGGCGCGCACACGCAGCCCGTCGACATCACGTTCGTGTGGCCTTTTGCGCACGACGGCGGCGCCCCCGGGGATTACGTCGTCACGATGGAGACGTGGAACGACCAGCACACCGCCGTCGCCCGCGCCGAGGCCCGCTTCACCCTCGGAGACGAATTGCAGGTGACGCGGTGCGGTGGCCTCAACGCGACGGAGTACGCCGCCTCGCATGACGGCTGCAAGACCGAATACCAGGACTCCCAGGGCAACGCGATCACGCCGACACAGAAGGCACCCTCCGCCGGCGTCCTGGTCGTGGCCCTCCTGGCCGGCCTGGCAGCACTTGCGCGCCGCCGGTAGCGCATTCAAGCCGCCTGCCCACAACAATTATGGCAGCAACGGCGTCGGGTGGGGCATGCGCCGGGCACTCGCTCCCCTGATTCTGCTTTTCGTCCTGCCCCCGGTGGCGGCGGGGCCAGGCGACATGCCTGCAACCTTCATGCTTTCCACGACGAACACTCCGACCTCGGCGCTCGAACCCGGCGGGGCACCGATGCTCGTCAACATCACGTGGGTCTACTCGATGTCACAGGCCGCCGCGGCCGAAGCCTCGGCGCAAGGATCCACGACGCTGCACTGGGCACCGGCACCAACCTGCAGTTTGGCCAACGTCACCGTCACCGGGGAACTCACCCACGTGATCCAGTTCTCCTCCGCCAGTCAAGTCCCCCAGACCCAATTCAGTGGACGCTCGACCTTCAACGTGGCCGCAGGGTCTACAGCCGACCGGGGCGCGAGGGGAACCTGTCAATTCACGGCCTATGTCGATTCGGCCGGCCCGAACATCCCGGCAACGACGCCTTCCACGACACTCGCGCCCGTCACGGTGGCTGCAAGAAACGGCGATGACGTCCGAGCGGTTGGCTCGGGAATCGACGAGAAACCCGCGCCGGGATTCGGCCTATGGGTCGCCCTTGGCGCCCTTGCGGTCATCCTCCTCGCGGCGCGCCGCCGCTAACCGAAACGCCCCAGGCTCGCCTGGCCCGACCGTCGCATCTCCTCGACTCTTGGCAGGATATCGTCCCAGTCGATCTCCTTCCATTCGAGGCCGTGCTCCTCGAGCATCTTGCGGGCCTTGTCCGCGACCCGGGGTGCGATGAGGATGCCGCGGACGGCCTCGTTGTTCTTGCGCAGGCGCTCCACGTAGCGCCACAGTTGCTGCGCCTCCGACACGCCGGCCGTCGTGCGCTTGCACTCCACGATGAGGCGGCCGCCCTTCGCATCATGGCCGTCGAGGTCGTAGAAGCCGCGCGCCGAGTTGCGTTCGCGGCGGGCAGGCACGAATCCCGCCTCGACCAATGCGGGCTGTTCGAAGAGCAACTGTTGCAGGTCGTCCTCCGTGCCGACGAGGTCGAGGTCCATGCCGTCGCGCAAGGGCAAACTCGACAGCATTGAGATGGCGTCAAACGTCACTTGCACGATCTCTTCCGGCTTGAGGCGGTGGCTCGTCAACACGACTTTTCCGGCCTCGACCGCGACGGAGAACGCGGCGCCCGGAGGCTGCCAGTTGACGGGCTTGGCCTTCGCCGCGGTGTGGATCAGCAGCGTCCCATCGGGCTTGAGGACCAGAAGGCGCTCGCCCTTGTGCAGGTCGCTGCGGGCGCGGCCCTGGTACTTCACGATGCAGGAGCCGACGGCGAGGAGAAGGTGGCCGCGGCGCTGGGCGAGGCCGGCGAGTTCGTTCTGGAGGAACTGCAGCGCGGCCTCCGTGTCCGGGTCGCGCAGGATGTTCACGTGAATTGCGACGAGGGCGTCAGGCTTGAGGTTTGGCGGGTGGTTTCAGGTCGAGATTGGGTGTGGGCGGCCTGGGATTGCGGGGATGAAACGGCGATTCTTGGGACTAGGCTGCAATCCCCAGAGTCGCCGTCCATGTTCCCAGAAATCCCAGGCCTCCCACACTTGGCCTCGACCGATTGCTCGCGCGCGTCGGCGCCGCCGGGGGCCACATCACAATCGCTTGCGAGGACTTTGAAAAGCAGGTTTCCGGGCCCGACTCACTTCAAGGCTTCCTGGATCTCTTTCCGCATGTCGACATCCGAGATGCCGCCGTCGCGTTCCTTCTCCGCTTCAATCTCGGCCAGGAGCTCCGCGAACTGGGCCCGGTACTCGGGGTCGTCGCGCACTTCCTTGGCGAGCTTCGTTGGCAGCAGGTGGTCGAAGACGTCCTTGTGGCCGCCACGCAGGTTGACGGCGTTGAACTGCTTCTGGCGCACCGTCGCGATGACGGCCGCCTCGACGTTCTTCGTGCCGAAGCCGGGTGTGGCGAAGCTGCGCACGATTGCGTCCTCGTCGACGTCCGGGCACTCCGACTTGAGCTGGGCGAAGAGGGCGCGGCTCTGGGCGTCGTTGGCGATGACCTTGCGGCCGGCCGCCAACTGCTTCTCCATGTGTTCCGCGACGGGGATCTCGCGCGCCATCAGTTGCGGCGACGAGGCACCTGGATAAGAGGGTGGCGGGCAGCGCAATCCTTTCAGACATGGCGGGCTGGCCCAGCCCGTGCACCGGTTCGCTTTGGTCGTCCTTCCAGTCTTCCTCCTGTCGGGCTGCTCGTCGACGCCCGGGACGCAAGAGGCAGCCTTCGTCCCGGATGCGACCCACGTCGAGCGCGACGTCACGGGGCCGTTCAGCCATGACTACCACTACGTCGTCGGCCCGGGCGGCTGGATGAACGCCACCCTGTCGTGGACACACAAGGACCAGGCGATGAACGTCAACATCAAGGCCTCCGGCCTGGGCTACGTGTGCAGCAACAGCGGTGGCACCGGCTCCGGCAAGTGGTTCTCGCATTGCACGGCGGATGCCGGTTCCAAGGTGACGGTCACCGTGAAGTCCGACGCGCTTGCCACGACCGACCGGTACTCGCTGGACGTGCGGACCGGGGCTTAGGCCGCGGCCGGGAAGTTCAGGTAGCGCATCAGGTGCACGGGCTCGTCCAGGCCCTTCACGTAGACGTCGGCGGTGAGGTTGAACTGGCCCCACGCCCGTGTCTTGAGCTGGAAGTTCGTACGCCTGTCGCGCACTTCCCGATCGGGGTCGGGGAAGGTCGGATGCAAGTGGTACACGACGCGGTCCACGCGGGACAAGAGTTCGTCGACGTCCGCGTCGAGGGCGACCGTGATGTCGCGCCGCTGTTGGCCGTCGCGGTCCTTCGTTGCGGCTCCGACGGCGTGCACGAGGTAGAGCGATTGGCCGACGATGTCCTGGCGCTCGATTTGCGTCGTGGCCATGCCAGGCATCTCCATCTCGGACGCCATGCCTGGCGACACTTGGCCGACGAAGATGCCGGGGCCCTTCTTCGGGGCGCCGCTCAGTGCTGCCGGCGGCTCGGCGGTGGGTGCGTTGGCAAACGAGGCGACGCTTCCGCTGATGGCCTCCTTGATGCTGGCGCGCTTCTCGTCAGGCAAGGGAATCTTCTCCCC
The DNA here is from genome assembly GCA_040390065.1 of bacterium. Taxonomy (GTDB): domain Archaea; phylum Thermoplasmatota; class E2; order JACPAO01; family JAHFTW01; genus JAHFTW01. The sequence continues at coordinate 157,339 of JAZJZE010000005.1, forward strand.
GCCCGTGAGGCTCACGCCATCCTTGCCGAGCGTCAGGCTGGCTCCGTAGCGCACGCGTTCGAGGACCGTGGTGTAGAGCGACCGCGTCGGCTTGCGCAGGATCAGCACCAAGGCCAGGACCGTGACGGGCCAAACCAGCGTCTGCAGCAGTGGGATCCAGTCGGCGACGACCATGGGAGCACCGGGGAAAGCCGATGCCCTCGATGCGCTTTCAATGTGCCGTCGCGGCGTCTTTCTGCCGCATCACTTGAACGCCACGGAATCCTGCATCGTGAGGGTGCGCAGGTCGTGCGACGTCACACCGAGGTCGCTGATGGAGAACACGGACGCCACGCCGACGTTGGGGAAGCCCTGGAAGTAGCTGCGCTGGACCTGCGTGCCCCAGGGAACGTCGCCGCCGGCCAGGCTGTCCTGGTCGACGACACCGCGCGAGGACAGCGCCATCTTGCCTTGGTCGAGGGTCACGAGTTGCAAGCCCACGTGGGTCTTCTGCAGGGGATTTCCGTTGGTGTCCTTGGAGCTCTCTGTCGTCGTCAAGGGCACGGCGAGGAGGCCAGCTTCCGGCCAGTAGGTGAAGGCCTTGTGCTCGGCGACGGCGCCGCTCCACGTCCGCCCACTGCCTGGACCCAGGTCGAGGAAACTCGTGCGCGTCGGCTTCGTGAGGTCACTGATGTCGAACAGGTTGACCTCGATCTTGTTGCGGTCGAGGCCGTTGTTGTTCGCCCCCGGCCCGTAGCCGATGGAGAGCAGGGTCTTGTCGTCCACCGGGTGGATGTACGTGGAGACGCCGGGGATGTCGAGCTGGCCGAGGACTGTAGGCACGGTCGACTTGAGGTCGATGACCCAGAGCGGGTCGTGCATGATGAGGCGCACGGGGTCGGGGTACGTGACGAGGTACGCGCGGTCGGCGGTGAAGCGGGCGCTCCAGATGCGTTCGCCGGGCGCGATTCCGGTCACGGTGCCGGTCGGGACGAGCACGCCGGCCTGCGGCGCAAACAGCGTCACCTGCGTCATGAGAGAGGCGGCTGCGCCGACGGTGCCGCGGGACTGGACCTGCACGGAGGTCCCCAGGGTCGTGGCCACCCGCAACTGGTCGCCTTGCACGTCGAGGCTGAAGGAGTCCAAGAGAAGGCCCGGGGCTCGGCCGCTGGCGCGCGGCGTCACGTCCAGACCCTTCACGTCGAACCAGTTGAGGTCCGTCGTCGCCTCGACCTTGGCCTGCGCGTCGAGCCACCACAGATCCTGGCTGGGCGCCGCAAGGACGAGGGCCTTGTCCGATGCGTACAGGATGGCCGACGTGCCGACGACTTGCGTCGTGGAGGTGGGGATGGCTTGGTCGGAGACGGCCATGGCGAAGATCGTCGAGAAGCCGCGACCCGTCGACGTGGGCGCGGCCAGCACGTGGTGGCATGCTGCATCGTCGAGTGGCGGCACTGCGGGCTTGCCGGCCGGCCCCGTGGCGACGAGCGGCAGGTGGTCCGACAGCGACGCCTTGCCGATGAGGTCCTGGTTGTGGTGGTCGACGCGGACGGCGACCTGCTTCACGACGTCGTCGCGGTCGGCGCGCGACAAGTCGCTGTACGATTCCCAGTCGAGGCCGAGGCCCCTGAGGTCGTCGGCGTTCGGGTAGGCGTACGTGCGCAGGCCGAGGGTGGGCTCCCGCGTCGAGAGGACAATGTACGCGGTGCCGTCGATGAGCCGAGCCCCGATGGAGTCACCCTCGATCCACGTGTCGGTCTCGATGGAGGGCTTCGCGCGGTCGGCGAGGGACAGGACGGCGATCCGGGTCATCGATGCGCGGGACACCGGTGGCATGGCGCTCGCGGCGACGGCGCCTTGGACGGACGCGGTCGGCGAGCCCTGGCCAGACAGGAGCACGACGAGGCGGTCGTCGCCCTCGCCGGGGCCGCGGGGGACAAGCAGGAGTTGCCCGCCAGTCCAGGAATTGCTGAGCGCCAGGCGGCCTGTCTCTTCGATCTCGCCGAGGTGCTTGCTGTTGAGGACATGCAGCGAGCCGTGGGCAAACACGTACGTCCAGGTGCCGTCGGTCTTGACGAGATCGGCCTCGTCTGCGCCCTGTTCCTGGTTGTTCGTGCCCGTGGCGGGCGGCATCCCAGGAGCGGCACTCGAGGCGGAGTGGACACTGCCGCCGTCGGATGCGGCACTGGCGGGTGCGGCGGAGCCGGACATCGTCATGCCGACGGGGGCGGCCATGTCGTCGACCATGACGCCGCGGCCGCTGTGCGAGATCTGGGTCACGACGTCGCGGTCGAGAAGCACGCGGCTCTCGCGCAGGGCTCGCTCCTTGAGGGTGTCCAAGAGTTGGGCGCAGTTGGCCATCGGCACGGGGGTGGGGTCGCCGGCTTCCATCTCGGGGATGACGAAGAGTCCGGAGACGGAGACGTTATGCACGGAGGCGCAGCCGGAGAAGGCGGCGGCCAGGAAGAGGCCAGCAAGGACGAAGGCTCGCATGACCTCAGCCAACCGCCTGGGAGGCATAAGGCCACGCGATAGGTTGGCAAAATCCCGAACAAAAGGCGGCCCTTGCCGCTACTTCGTCGCCCTTGCCACGTCGGCGATGAGGTCGTCGATGTCCTCGATGCCGACGGAGATACGCACCAGGCCGTCACCGATGCCCAGCGCCTCGCGTTCTTGGGCCGTCTGATAGGCGTGGCTGGTCTCGATCGGGAGGCTCACCAGGGACTCGACGCCGCCGAGGCTTGCCGCGGGAGCGATGACCTTGACCTTGCGGCGGAAGCGCTGCGCGGCCTTGAGGGTCCCGAGGTCCAGCGTCACGACGCCGCCGCAGCCGTCGGGCAGCACGCGCTTCGTCGTCGCCCGGTCGGGGTGGTCGGACAGGCCAGGATAGTGGACGGCGCGTACGCCGGGCATCTCGCCTGCCGCTTCGGCGAGGGCTTGGGCGTTGTCGCAGTGGCGCCGCATCCGCAGCGCAAGGGTCTTCATGCCGCGCCCCAGGAGGTACGCGGCATGCGGGTCGAGGCTCGGGCCCCAGTTGCGTCGGACTCGCCACAGGGCGTCGCGGACCCCGGCCTTCTTGCGCCATGAAAGGGCGCCGGCGATGAGGTCGCTGTGGCCGCCGAGGTACTTCGTCGCACTCTGCATGACGAGGTCGGCGCCCAGTTCCAGGGGGCGCTGCAGGATGGGGCTTGCGAAGGTCGCATCCACGCACAGGCGGGCTCCGGCTTCGTGGGCGGCGGCGGCCCATTCGGGGACGTGGGCGACGCGCAGGAGCGGATTCGTGATGGATTCCATCCAGACGAGCTTCGTGCCCCGGGGGACTTTCGGTGTCGCGGCCTCGGGCAGCATGTGCATGCGGATGCCGAAGCGGTCGAGCTCCTCGCGCAGGAACGCGGTGGTCCCGCCGTAGATGCCCTGCTGCACCGCAATCGTGTCGCCTGCCTGCAGGAGTCCGGTGCATGCCGTCATGATGGCGCCCATGCCGGAACTGAACAACAGCGACCCTTCGGCGCCCTCGAGGGCTGCGAGCTTGGCCTCCACGGCGTCGACGCTCGGGTTCGTGTAGCGGCTGTAGATGTACTGCGACTTGCCGCCGTCGGGAAGTTCCGGGTACCAGAACGTGCTCGACATGTGGACGGGCACGTTGACGGCGCCGGTGCGGGGATCGGGGACTTCGCCCGCGTGGACGGCGTTGGTGGAGGGGCCTGGCACGCAGAGCGAGACGGGTCGCCTTGGCTTAAGGAAATCTCAGGGCTGCGGTGGGGTGGGCAGGGTTGGTTTTGCCGAGGGAAAACGGGGATGACGCTTGGTGATGACTCCTCTGCGGCCATCTGTTACGCATTGCGATGGTTTGGGGCGCCTTCCCGGGAGCGCCGCTTGGTCGCCGCGAACAGCGTGCATACAAGGAATACGACCGGCAACGCCCCGGCGGCAGCCGTGTGGGGCGCAGCGGTAGATTCAGAGGGGTTTCCCCCAGCGATTGAGACGATGTGACCGTCTGTGCCGCCGGCGCTTCCCACGACGCTGGCTTCGCCGCCTGCCCCCCCGTTGACGCCGGCACCACCCGCGCCCCCCTTGGCATTCACCCTAGCGGTGTCGGGTGATGGTGCGGGGCCACCCCGGGCCGGGCCGTCGCCCCCATCGCCGGCCTTCCCTCCGTACGCACGGGCGGTGCCACCTTGTCCACCAAAGGGCTCCACGCTGGCATACGGCTCAAAAGATCCACCCTGCCCCCCGACGGCGGTGGCCCAGCCGGGTGCTCCACCTAGCCCGCCGCGGCCGCCGGCAATGCGCGCGTCGCCGCCCCTTCCTCCCGCGCCGCCGCGGGCCGTGGCATTTCCTCCGGTTCCGCCGGTTCGCCCGCCACTGCCTCCGTATCCGCCTTGCGCGTTTGCCGCGCCGCCGGAGCCGCCATCGGCTGCCGTCGGCATCTCGTCATTGCTTGTGAACCGGTACGTCCTATTCTCGATGACGCCGCCGGGCCCTCCGGCCCCGGCTTCCGCGATTGCATCACCTCCAATTCCCCCCTGGTCGCCGCCGAGACCACCGTTGCCGCCAGTTGCCTGGGCTCCACCGCCCTGGGCGCCGTATGGATTCTGGTCTAGCCTCTCGACGTGGCCTCCCGGGCCGCCGCGTCCCCCACGGGCGTAGGCGCAACCTCCCTTGCCTCCAGTCAAGGCACCCTCGCCACCCATCCCACCTTGGGCCTGGGCAATCCATCCCGAGATGCCATGGTGAGAAGCGCTTGTGCCTCCATCGTGGGTCGTCGCATTGGCGTCCTGGCCGTTCGGGCTGGTGGTCGTGCCGTCGGCGCCGCGGGCAAAGGTCGTGTTTCCATCGCCAGCATCAACGCCCTCTGCGGCCGCGACGGTGCCACAACCGCCGCTTCCGGCCTTGCCTCCCTTGACAACGACCCCGTGGTCCCGCACGTGACCGTGCAAGTGAAGCATTCCTGACCGGCCGCCGTCGCCTCCGCGCGCGACAGCGCTAAGGCATCCTGGGAACGCAAAAATGGTTTGCCCCTGGCCATCCTGACCATCGCCAAGCACAATAGTTCCGCTCAACACGATTTGCGGTGAGAAGATGTCGATGTCACCCGCCGCCATGCCATCTCGGCCAAGGGCCGCAACGGAACTCCGAGTCTGGCACTCGGTCCGACCGGCGGCCATGGCGGCCCCCGGGCCAGACGATTGCAGGACCGCGCGGCGCGTCATCGTGAAGGCGGGGGCGTGAATCTCCATGCCTCGCGGGCCTGTCCCACATGAGGGGGCCAGTAGGCCGTCGAGCGTCAAAGGCTCCTCCGACCACATTACGAATGTGTTCCCCTGGCATTGCTCTCCTGCGGATCTCGCGTCCGCAACGGGCGTTCCCGAACCCACTGGCGTTAGGCTAAGCAGGACTATCGCCGCTGCCATGACGTGCGTCGCCATTGCCCAGCGCCGCCGCGAAGCCTGCGCGGACACAGCAGCCAAACGCCCAGTGTACGAGACCGATGTATTATTCGGCATCATCATATTCCGTCCATTGGCCAGGATTGCCCGGCGGCTGTTGTTGGGGATCCGGCGCCTCCCCGGCTGTAGCGCCGCCGGGGTTGGCCGAACAGTTCGACGCGATACCTGGTTGGCCCCCGGTTGGCACCGCATCGCCGGCCCTGCCCGGCCAGCCGTTCGTGCCGGCGGCTCCCGGGTCGCCATGGTCGTCGGCTGTGTCAGGCTCGCCATTGCGGGTACCTTTTCCTCCCGTTCCCCCCTGGCCGCCGTAGCCGGCGCGCCCCTTGTTTGCAGTTGCATGCCCGCCGTCACCTGGACACGATAGGAGCGAGTCGCCACCCTTACCGCCCTCAGAGGTGGCCAATTGGCCGTTGCCGCCGTGTCCTCCCGGGCCTCCCTTGCCCCCGTGGCCCCACTCGTCCATTGGGTCGCACGGTGCCCCGGCACCGTAGCATTGGCCGTTGTCACCGTCGTAGAGCGCCCCATTGCCGCCAGTCTGACCGATCGCGCCGTTTCCGCCCCGGCCGCCGGTGGCGTTTGCAGAGCCGCCTGCCCCTCCCTTTTGCAGGGAGTTGCCGCCGTCTCCGCCCTGCGCGTCAGCCGCTCCGGTGGCGTTTAGGCCATTTTCGTACTCGGAATGTGCCGCGTCGAAGCCATGGATTGTGGCGGGGGAATACTCTGTGCCATTGGTGGCTTGTTTGGGATTTCGGAAGCCATCCGGGCCTTGTGACGTTCCGTGCTGCTGCCCGCCCGGGTCGGTCTGGCCGCTGGCGATGCAGACGGTCGGGTCGGGTGCATTTATTGTGCATTCGAACAGGATTTCAACGGTCGCGGGACAGTCCTTGGCGACCGGCTCGCAGCCGGGGGACGTCTTGGCGTCGCCGCCCTTGCCGCCATTTCCGTTCGAAATCAGGAGTCCCGCATTCGTCAGGATTGGGCTGCCCGCGGCGTTCGTGATGAATCCCGATGCGCCGCCGCTCCCACCTCGCGACGTGGGGAACGAAACGAGGACGGAGAAGAAGTTCATGGCGGCGCCGCCGTGGCCGCCGTTGCCGATGTCGAATCTGGCAGCATGAGGGGAGAGGGAGATGGATGTCAACACGACACTGCCCCCATGGCCACCCGAACCGCCGGCGGCACTGGATGCACCGGATTCAGCTTCTGAGCCTCCGGCGCCTCCGCTGCCCGTCGTGAGGCTGCCGCCCAATGAAAGAGTGGGCGCGGCAATCTTGATTGGTGCACCGTTTCCGGCGGTCGACGGCGATACGGGGCCCATGGGCACACCAGAGCGCAGGACGGAGCCTGCATCGCCCCCGGACCCACTGGAGATGGCGCCAGCACTGGTGACCAGCTGGCCAGCCAAACTGACGGCTCCAGCGTCGCCGCCCCCGGCCGAGTGGAATGTTGGCGGCGACATCGCAGGGACAAGCTCCGCGACCAGGTTTCCTCCACGACCGCCAGCCCCTGAAACAAGGGCGCCCGTGTTGGTCAATGAGCTTGCCGTGGCGGCCAAGGCGCCGCCCAACCCTCCTGACCCAGCGGAAAGCACAGTTGCTGGCAGGCTTGGATTCGTGGTGCTGAAGTCGACCATCAGGCTTCCGCCGTTGCCCCCCTGCCCGGCCACAATCGAGCCGGCGAGAGACATGGCCGGCGCAGACATGACAATCGGCCCGCCGGCTCCGCCAACCCCGCTGATTAGAGGCAGGGTTGGCAGAGGTGGATTGTTACCAACTGGGCCGATTTCTTGGTAGCATGGAAAAGCTCCTTGCAATGGGCCCGGCAGCGGCAAGGGACTAAGAGAAGTAATGTTCCCGACAATGAGGCACGGGGTGGTGGCATTTGCAGCAGACCCGTCGGGCCCAAACCATGCCCTGCCGGCCAAGACGCCCGGCACTCCCGCCCAGGCGCCGCCGGCGGCCTGAATCTCGTACCGGACGTCTGTGCCCGGGCTGCCCTTGCCTGTGGCAATGCAGCTGCCGACATCCGCCGTTACCGTCGTGGCCTTGAGGGTAATGGGGCCACCAGCTGCGGACTGTGCAAGCGTCGCATCAATGGACGCCCAAGCCAAGGCTTGGGGCGTTTGATCCTGGTGTACCAATACCCGGATGGACATGCGGCCGGACGGCGTGGCAATCGTCCCGGTGGACGTGACGTGAATGCTTGGAGCAATGATCGAGATGGGGCCACCGTCTCGGTTCCCGGACGTAGCCGTCGGGGGCACCGTAATCAACAAGCCATCAATGGTCAACGGCACCGACGAGACCACAGTGAGACCACCGCGAGCGAAACCTTGGAAGTGATCGGGCGACGGGAGCAGGGCAGATCCCAAGGAAGCAGGATAGGTGACCACGCTTGGCAACTCAGTGAGACTTGCCGTCGACGCCCCGTCCGAAGGACCGCAGGTCCCGGCCGTGGCCGAAACAATCGGCGCCTGCACGACGACTAGGGCGCCGATAACGAAGATTCCAGCCAGGGCCACAGCATTCCTTTTCCCTCTGCGAACGGGCCTTGATTGATTGATTGATGGGGGACTCTTGACCTGCATGACAACCTACCCATCTGGAAGGAAGAACGCCTAGGCGATAAGGCCTGTCGTGCCACGTCGTTCGCGGCCGTTCAGGCCTCGGAAGCCGGAGCCGAGCATGGCGAGGCCGTTTCGTCGTTTCACTCACCCCCCGGCCTGACCTATAGCCCTCAAATGCCGTGGACAGCCTCCATGGACATGATGAGCCTGGTCGAATCGGAGTTGGGCGGGCCGACGGTCTTCCGGGACTTGTCGAAGCTCGACTTCGACTACGTGCCCCCCGACCTGCCTGGCCGCGAGGCGTCCCTCAAGTGGCTCTCCGGCGTCTACCGCCCGATGACGATGGGCGCCCAACGCGAGCACGCTTTCCTCTGGGGCCCCGTCGGCACCGGCAAGACGGCGCTCGCCAAGCGCTTCGGCTACGACTTCAAGGCCGCGTTGTCGAAGCAAGGCCGCACCCTCGAGGTCGTGCACGTCAACTGCCGCAAGCGCAAGACCGCCGGCCTTGCCATGCTCGGCGTCCTCAACCACTTCGACGCGAACTATCCGGAACGCGGCTTCTCCGTCGGCGAGATGCTGCGCGATCTCCGGAAGCACCTGGAGCGCAAGCAGGCGCACCTGCTCGTCATCCTCGACGAAGTGGACGCTCTTCTGCGCAGCGACGGCTCCAACCTTGTCTACGACTTGACGCGCTTCAACGACGAGTCCGGCCCGTCCTGGACCGGCGTCAGCCTCATCCTCGTCAGCCAGGAGAACGTCCTTGGCGGCCTCGATCCCGCCGCACTCTCCACCTTCAAGGCCACGAACGTCCACCACATCGAACCGTACGGTGTGGCGGAACTCGAGAAGATCGTGCAGCAGCGCGTCCAGCTCGCCTTCCAGTCCGGCGCCGTCGCCGAAGAGGTCGTGACGCTGGTCGCGGACATCGCATCGCAGGAAGGCAACGCCAGACTTGCCATCGAGATCCTGCAGAAGGCCGGCCAGAACGCCGACGACGAGCAGCGCAAGGAGGTCCTGGCCGAGGACGTGCGCACCGCTAAGGCCGACTCGTTCTCCTACATCACGACGAGCAAACTCTCGGCCCTGCCCCGCCACCCGCTGCTGGTCCTGCTCGCCATCGCGCGTCGCCTCCGCAAGGACGGCGCCTACGCCACGACAGGCTCCGTCGAGAAGGCCTACGCCCTCGTCTGCGAGGAGTTCAGCGAGGAGCCGCGCGCCCACACGCAGTTCTGGAAGTACCTCAACCAACTCAAGGACGGCGGCTTCATCCTCAGCCGGTTGTCCGGAAAAGGCCAGGCGGGCACGACGCAGCTTCTCTCCATCCCGGACGCCCCGGCGCATGCCGTCGAGGCAAAACTCCTGGAGCTTCTGCAGAAGCCCTAAAAACCGCTCCCTTCCAGGTGGGCCGTTCCTTTTACAAACCTTTTCAGGGGGTGCACGACATGGTAGGAGCAATGCAGGAGCCGCCCAAGGAACGCCTCCAGGAACGCGAGGCGATGCTTGCCGAACTCGAGTCGGGCGGTTACCTCAACGATCCACGGCTCGAGGAGGCGATGCTGGCCGTGCCGCGGCACCTGTTCGTCCCAAAGGAACTGCGCGAGGCCGCGTACGAGGACCGGCCGCTGCCAATCGGCTTCGGCCAGACGGTCTCGGCGCCGCACATGGTCGCCATGATGACCACGGCGCTGCAACTCGAAGAGGGGCAGCGCGTGCTCGAGGTCGGAACGGGTGTCGGCTACCATGCGGCCATCGTCAAAGCCATCGTCGGCGATGCCGGCTCCGTCGATTCCGTCGAGTTCCTCCCCGAACTTGTCGAACTTGCGCGAAAGAACCTGAAGACCGCACACATCGCCGTGGACGTCCACGAGGGCGACGGCGCGGAAGGGTGGCCGACCAAGGCCCCATACGACGCCGTCTACGTGACGTGCGCCATCCCGGACATCCCAGACGCCATCGTCGACCAGCTCAAGGAAGGCGGCCATTTCATCGCCCCGATCGGCGTGACGCGCTGCCAACTTCTCGCCGGTCGCAAGGTCGATGGCGAACTCGACCTCGAGGACCTCGGGCCTTGCCTGTTCGTCAACGCACAGGGCGCGCTCGGCCAGTCGGAAGGCGACGGCGATGCGCCGTCGGCGGAATGACGGAACCCCTTCACTGACCCCGGGCGAACAACGTTAAGCCCATCGGGGGCCTCGGCGCCGCGTGGCTGCCCTGCTGAACCTGTCCAACAGCCACCTCTTCTGGCAGGGACGGGAGCCGGAACCCATCGAGCCCCTGCACCGCCCGTCGTTCCTTGCATTTCCGCAGGACCCTCGCGAGCCCATCCACAAGGCCCACGCGCGGCTTGCCGGCCTCATCGCCGGAGCGCAGGGGCAAAGCAGCGAGGAGAACGCCCTTGCCAAGGCCCTGGAGGTCCGCGAGCCGGTGCGCTACAAGTCGTTCTGGAACCACGGCCAATCCCGCGAGGTCATCCCCGTCGTCGCCAAGCGTAGCTACTGGGTCCCCGACATCTCCGACGAGCTGTTCTTCCGCCACGGCTTCTACACGATGGAGCACGACATCCCGTACACGGAGCGCGCCGCCGCAGACCTGTCCGCGGAGAAGGGATGGTGGCTTCTCGACACGCAGGGCCATCCGAACAAGCTGAACGTCCTGACCTACGACATCGAGACGACGCAGTACGGCAAGGGGCCGGCCATGACGGACCCGATGCAAGGCGAAGCGTCGGCCGTCACAGCGCCGGGCGGACGCACGCGGGGGGCGGCCGGGTCGGCCCCCTCGCTGCCCATCGACATCATCGGATACGCTGAATTCGACGTCGAGTATTCGGCGCAGAAAGACCTCGACACGGAGCAGTTCGACTTCCAGTTCCGCCACATCCCCGGCGACTGGGCGAAGCGGGAGGTGCACCAACTCGTCGCCCGCAACGTCGACGAGGAGATGGACAACCTGATGCAGTTCACGCAGCATGCGGTCTCCAAGGACGTCATCGCAGGCCACAACATCCTGGGCTTCGACAACAAGCAGGTGCACGACCGGATCCTCGACCTGCTGGCCCGCGACCAGCGGCGCCAGACGATGTCGCCGCGCATGCGCGAGTGGTTCCAGCGCTACACGTCGGTGTTCTCGCGGCCCGACAAGTCGTTCCACTGGGGCGAACGCCAGGATACGGCGGTGCTCCATCCCATCAGCCTGGACACGTTCCACGCGGCGCGCAAGTTCTACTTCTTCCACGACGACTTCACCCTCAAGGGTCTGGCGCCGTGGCTGGGCATCGACGTGCCCGACCGCGTCTACCTCGACCCGCATGAGATGGGCCTCGACCCCAAGACGCTCCTCTACAACAAACACGACATCCAGGAGCAGGTCGGCATCACGCAGATGCTCATCGCACAAGCCCTTCCGCTCTGCTTCACCGTCAACCTGCCGTTGGATGACCTGCTGACGGGTGGCAACACGAAGATGTGGGACCACATGGCGTTCCTGCGGGCGCGACGCAACCGGAAGATGATGCCGGCCACGGCGCGGGCGCAAGGCATCGCGCGCAGCATCCAACGGTTCGTGTCGAAGCCGTTCCCGACGCGCGACGAGATTGCCGCCGCCGTGCGGGATTGGCCGCCGGAGGAACGCGCCGCCGCGGCGAACAAGGAATTCATCCGCGTCGCCAAGCAAGGCCCCGAGATGCCGTTCTGGTGCGAGCACCCGTCCGTCATCGTCAAAGCCGACGCGAGTGCAAGCGGCGACCCCGACGACCCAAACGGTTACGCCATCCCCGGCGGCATGACACTGAAGCCGGATTCCGAACTGAAATCGCACTTCGTCCCGTGGTACCACGTCGTGGCCGCCGACGTCGGGGCGATGTACCCGACCATCCTGAAAGCGCGCAATCTCACGGCGGACACGGTCGTGCCAGCCCGGAAGGGCGAGACGCCGGACGACTGGATCTGGCTGTTCGAGCTCGACGCCGACTTCATCGCGTCCGACAAGTACGTCGTCAAGAAGGCCGACCCGGCCGACACGCTCACGAAAGGCAAGGGTTGGCTCATCGGTGTCAAGCACAACCCGGAGCCCGGCATGGTGAACCTCGCCATGACGGGCATCCTGTCGACCATCCAGAAGGTGAAGACGAATCGTGCCCGGGCCAAGAAGGACAACCGCGGCAAGGACGAGATCCGCATCCTCGACATGACGTACGCGAGCCTCAAGGCCGCACGCAATGCCGGCACGCACGGCATCCTCGTTGCCGTGAACGTCTCCTGCCGCCAGTTCAACGTCTGGGGCGGCGCCAACATCACGACCATCGGCCAGCGCATCCTGCAGGAGTCGCTCGACGACTTCCAGGCCAAAGGGATGCGGGTCGTCTACGGCGATACGGACGGCATCTACATCGGCTGCAGCAAGTCCGCCGGCAACTTGCCGCATTTCGCCGCCGCACTGGATGCCGACGTCGAGCCCGAGACGGACAAATGGATCACCATGCCAGCGGACGCCTTGACCGCCATCGCGGCAGCGAACCGCAAGTGGCGCGACGCCCTCAACTACGAGGGCTTCGAGTTGGAAGCCGAAACGCACGACGCCATGGTGTTCGTCGTGCACAAGAACTACCTCATCTTCGACACGGACCCCAAGGGTGGCGTGCGCCTCGAGACGAAAGGCAACAACTTCAAGGCGAGCGACAAGGCGCCGCTGACGCAACAGGTCCTGCGCGACATCATGGCCAAGGCCCTCAAGGACGTCGCGTCGTGGACGAAGGAGGAGGATGCCCGCGAGGCGATGAAGGTGGCAATCAAGAAGGCCACGAAGGAGGTCATGGCGTCGGTGCAGGTCGCGAAGACCGACTGGGCCGACTTGATCCTGCGGCAATCCGTCTCGCCCATCAAGTCCTACGAACCCAACCCGGACGGGACCCTGCGCAGTCAAGCGGTACGCACCGCGGCCCTCGAGGACCTTCTCGGCGAGGCCATCACGGCGACGCGCAAGTTCAAGTTCATCGTCTGCCGCGACCCGCTGCCGCTCTACAAGGAGAAGGAGCGCCAGGAGCGCAAGGTGCACGAACTCAAGCGCAGCGGCCACCAGCTCATCGTCAAGGAGCCGAAGAACCGCGGCCTCAAGCCTATCGAGTACATGTGGCCCGTGGAGAAGGTCACGCCGGGGCAGGTCGATTGGGCCTGGTACAAGTCGATGGTCGAGGACTACGTCAAGGGGGCCTTCGGCTTCGATTCCCTTGAGTTGGCGACACAGCGGGACCTGTCGAGCTGGTTCTAGCCCTGTGGGCCCGTCCGCATCCGACGGTCGCCCGCCGTTCGGCAATTCGCCTCCGTCCCGCCATTCTTATCGCCGAGCAGGCATGCCGTGGCGGTCCCTCCGACCACGTGAACCCCATGCGCCTTACCCTGCTTGCCGCCGCCGTCCTTGCCCTCGCCGCCGTCCCGACGCTGCCCGCCTCGTCCGCCGGCCTGCCTGACCATGTCTGCATCCCGCCTGGCACGCTCAACCAGGCATGCGTCGGCGACTACGGCAACGGCGACCTGTGCGCCTGGCCCAACGGACCTTCCAGCTTCGGACCCGTTTGCGTCGGCATCCAGACGACGCCGCTCCTTCCGGTCTGCTTCCCGCCTGCCTCGGACAACCACTCCTGCATCGGCCTGCGCAACGACGGCGCCGCTTGCGTCTGGATCTATGGCGGCCCGTTGTACCACTACGCGTGCGTCACGCCGACCGGCAAGATCGAATCGTGCTCCACGAACCTTTACTCGGCCATCTACGGCCCCGGCTGGCACTGCCTCGGCGAGCCGTTACCGTAGAAAGGACGCGGTCTGCGCATTGCGGAAGACTCAATGCCACCAAGTCGGTGGCTTGCGCATGACGCGCTGGCCGTCCAAACTCCTGACCATCATCGGATTCGTTCTCATGGCCGCCGGCCTGTACGAGGCCGGCATCGCCAAGGACGCGACGTTCCTGCTGGCCATATTCCTGCCCGGCACCCTCATGGTCACGGCCGGCCTCCTCGCCCTCCAGTTTGCATCGTCGGGATGGGGCTGCGGCTACTACTGCGATGACGACGAGGGATGCGGCTGCGGCCACTGCGACGGCTGCAAGGGCGGCGAATGCTGCGGCCACTGCGGCTGCGACAACGAAGTCGCCCACGAGCACGGCGAAGGCCACGAAGGCCATTCGCACTGAGCCCTATCGGCCGGTGACGCTGGACTTGTAGATGCGGTAGTTGAGCAACCCGAAGAGGACTGCGGCGATGGCGGCAGCACCCATCACGACGCCAATTTTGTCCCACGGATAGTTCTCGACCATGGCGCCGTGCCCGTTGTTGACGCCGATCATGAGTTGCCGCAAGACCTGCACCAAGTAGTCGACGGGGTTGAAGTCGATGATGTGCTGCAGCGTCTTGTTCGTGATGGCTTCCTTGGCGTTGAAGGCCGTGCTCAGGAACATGGCCACGAAGAACAACGGGAACGCCGACTGCGTCGCCTGGTCGGACTTGGTCTTCATGGCAAGCGCCATGACGCCCATCCCTGCAACGCATGCGGAGAAGACCGTCGCGATGAGGATCATGAAGATGGCGCCCAGGAAGCCGGACTTGACAGAGGCGCCGATGCTGATGGCGATCAGCAGCACGAGCGTTCCTTGCAAGGCCACGCGAGTCATCTCGGCGAACATGCGGGCGACGAAGACCTGCCAGGGGCGGGCCGGCGTCGTGCGCAGCTTGTCGAAGTAGCCCGTGCGCAGATCCACGATAAGGGCTGCACTCGAGTTCGCCATGCCCACGAAGATCGTGAACAAGAGCACGGCGGGGACGATGTACGATTGGTAGTCGACGCCGGGATAGCCCGTCTTGTATGCCGGAAGTTCCGTCACGCCAGAAAACAGGTTCCCGAACAGGAGGAGTTGGATGACGGGCATCACGATGCCGAAGACCAGGACAATCGGGATGCGCGGGAACTGCCGCATGTTGCGCATGTACATGAGCCCGAAGTTTCGCAGCTCGCCCATCTAGGCACCGCCGCGCGCCTTGCCGTCGGGTTTGCCACGAGGTCCGGGGCCCTTCGCGCCGGGGGCCGCCTCGGCGTCTTCGACGTCCAGCCGCGTGCCGGTGTAGTGCAGGTACGCGTCCTGGAGCGTCGGCGACAGGACCTTCGTCTCGCGCACCTGGATGCCGGCGTCGCCGATGATGCGCAGGGCCGGCAGGAGCGCGCGGCCGCCGTCGGTCACGCGCAGGTTGATGGCGCCGTCGACGCGGTGGGCGTTGGCGGGGCCGAAGGCGCGCTGGACCGTCGCCCACTGCGCCGGTGTTGGCTCGCTCGAAAGGACCACCTTGAGCGTGTCGGAGCCGACCGACCGCTTCAGGCGTTCCGGCGTGTCGATCGCGGCGATCACGCCCTTCGAGATGATGGCGATGCGGTCGCACAGCACGTCGGCTTCCTCCATGTAGTGCGTCGACATGAGGACGGTGATGCCGTGGTCCTTGCGAAGGCGGCGAAGAACGGCCCAAAGTTGCGCGCGGCTCTTGGGGTCCAGACCGGTGCTGGGCTCATCGAGGAACAGCACGTCTGGCGTGTGCACGAGGGAGACGGCAAGGTCGAGGCGGCGCTGCATGCCACCGGAGAAACGCACGACGCGGCGGTTGGCGTGTTCCACGAGGTCGAAGGTCTTGAGGAGTTCGTCTGCTCGGGCTTTGGCTTCCCGGGAGCCCATGCCGTAGAGCTTGGCGTGCAGGATGAGCATCTCGCGGCCGGTGGCAAGGTCGTCCATGCCGACCTCCTGCATGGCGAAGCCTATCTTGCTCTTGATCTGCTTGGCCTGCTTGGCCACGTCGAAGCCCAGGACAGACGCGGAGCCGCCGGAGCCGTCCAGCAGCGTACCCAGGATGCGCATCGAGGTCGTCTTGCCGGCACCGTTCGGACCTAGAAAGCCGAAGATCTCGCCCTTGCGGACTTGGAACGAGATGCCCTTCACGGCGGCGGTGCCGTCGGGATACGTCTTCGTGAGGTTGCGCACGTCGATGACCGCGTTGTCCACGCCGGCGCGAAGCGGGAGACCCGTTTAGGCTTGATGACGTGGGGGCCGCATGTCAACCCGTCATAGGACGGGCCAATTCCTATCCCTTTTCGCTGCACTGGCCTGCTGTGGGCTTCGACCTGCGTCGCATCCGCGCCGACTTCCCCATCCTGCAGCGCCGCATCGCGACGGCCGATGGCAAACGCATGCCTTTGGTCTACATGGACCACGGCTCCAGCACGCACGCGCCCACACCCGTGCTGCAGGCCGTCCAGAAACTTTGCAGCGAGAGCTACGCCAACGTGCACCGCGGCAACCACACGCTATCGCAGGAATCAAGCCAACTCTTCGAGGACGCCGTGGAGACATTGGGCCGCTTCGTCGGCGCCAACCCCGAGACCCAGCCCGTCGTGCTCGGCTCGAACACGACCAGTTCCCTCGACCTCGCGGCGCATCTCGTCGACCACAAACGCGGCCGCACGCTCACCACCCTGTCGGAACATCATTCGAACGACCTCCCGCACCGCCGCCGCGGGGACGTACTGCACGCGGAGGTCGACGAAGACGGCCACATCCTCCTCGACGACGTCGAAGCCAAGCTGCACAAGCGCTTCGCGCGAAAACCGGTCAAGCTCCTGGCCGTGACGGGCGCCAGCAACGTGACGGGCATCATGCCGCCTGTGCACAAGCTCGCCCGCCTCGCGCACGACCACGGCGCCCGCATCCTTGTCGACGCGGCACAACTCTACGCTCACGCGCCCATCGACGTCAAGTCCGCAGACCATCCCGAACACATCGACTTCCTCGCCGCCGCAGGCCACAAGTCCTACGCCCCGTTCGGCGCGTCCTTCCTCGTGGCCCCGCGCGACGTGCTCGACGCCGCGCCGCCGTACATGCCGGGTGGCGGCACCGTGCAGTGGGTGACGCAGGACAGCGTGCTCTTCTCCAAGGGGCCGGACCGCCATCAAGGCGGCACGCCCAACATCGTCGGCACGGTCGCATTTGCTGCAGCGACGCGATATCTTGCCGCGGCGGGGATGGAGAACGTGCGCGACCACGAAGAGAAGCTCGTCTACCAAGCGCTCCGCCGCTTCGCCGAACTCGAGGAGACCCACGGCGTGCACCTCCTCGGCCCACGCGACTCCGGCGCGGCAGGCGAGAAAGTCGGCGTCTTTGCCTTCCTCATCCCCGGCCGGACGCACGGCGAATCGTCGCGCCTCCTCGACCGCCAGTACGGCATCGCCACCCGGAACGGCTGCTTCTGCGCCCACCCCCTCCTGCACCGCCTCCTGAAACTCGGTGACACGCCGCAGTGGACGGACAAGATCACGCGCGGCGAACCCGTGGAACTCCCAGGCGCCACACGGGCGACGTTCGGCATCTACAACACGGAAGCCGAGGTGGACTTTCTCGCCAAGGCAGTCGCGGCAATCGCGCACGGCGACATGGCGCACTCGGCGCCCCACGCGGCCATGGTGGCAGAGGTTTCGTAGGAGATTGCGCGGCAAAACCGCGCATCGCCGCGCGTAAAGAACAGGCTTCGCCCAACACCCAAAGGCTCGCGCGGCAAAGCCACGCATCGCCGCGCGTAAAGAACGGGCTTCGCCTTCGTTCTTTACGCTGTCATGAACCACTGCGGGTCAAGCCACAGCTCGAAGGTCGCCTTGCACTCGGGGCACGATACTGGATAGTCCGTCCGGCCCGCCTGGCGCGCTGGGACGTCGTGCGTGGTGACCACGTTGCACTTCGGGCAATCGACGTCCATGTACACAAGGCGGTTTCAGACTGCCGTGCTATTTTGGGCTTGGGGTGCGAGACTGGACCCACAGGTACGCCGTGACGCTGACGAGCACGAGGCCCAAGCCGCCGACCTGCGCCGCGGTGAACGGCTCTGCAAACAGCAGGGCTGCGAAGAGCGCCGTGAAGCCCAACTCGGCGCCGACGAGCAGATTGACGAGGCTGGCTGGCGCCCGCTGCAACGCCGCATTGAACAGGATGAAACTCGCAAGCGTCGGGACCGCCACGTACACGGCCATCCAGCCCCACGACGCGGCCGTCTGGTGCAGAAGGGCGGGCGGACCTTCCAACACCAAGGCAGGCACGCCGTACCACGCGGCCCCGAAGATGAATGACGCGCCCATCAGGGGGGCCAAGGGCACCTGATCGGCAAACCGTCGCAGCGCCACGGAATAGAAGGCCCACACGAGTCCCGACGACACGGCGAGGGCCATGCCCCAGGCACCGACGGCCTGTGGCGCCTGCAGCCCGAAGAGCGCGACGTAGCCGCCCAGAAGCAACCCGGCAGCCGCGGGTGCGAACCATGGCCCGACCCGTTCGCCCAGGGTGACGTGCGCCAGAGCCGCCGTCCAAAGCGGCGCCGTGTAGAAGCCGAGTGTGGCGTAGGTGGCGTGCGGCAGCGCCGCCAGACTGTAGAGAAAAAGCGTCAAACTCGCGTTGGCAAGGACGTTGACCCAGAGCACGTCGCGACGCAGAAGCAGCCGCATGGACTCGCGCTGCACCGAGGGCTTGAGGCACGCGATGAACAAGACGGCGGCAAGGGCGAAGCGCACGGCGTTCAGGCCAAACGGCAAGTACGCCCCGGTGGCGAGGAAGTGCTTGCCGACGGGAGACAGCAGCCCCCAACTCGCGTAGGCGAGGAACGCGAGCGCGATGCCGAACCTTGCCTTGGATGCCAACGCAGGGCAGACCGCACGCGCCCGGAAAAGGCCCGCCTACGGCGCTGAGCGAACGACGCGACCGACGTCGCGCCGGCTCAGGCCCAACCGCTTCGCCAGGCGGGAAAGATGCGACGTCTCGCTCCAGCTCAGCATCCGGTCGTCGCCGGCCACGACGCAGGCGACGCGCAGGGCAGTGACGCGGGCCGAGTGGCCAGAGAGAGCCGCAAGCGCCTGGGTGAGCACGTCTTCCTCGCCGCGTTGCGCCACGTCCTCTTGCCCGGCCGCGACGAGGCGCCGCACCTGGGCGTCCGTCATGCCCTCGAAGGCATGCGGCACGCGATGCCACGGGGACGGCCCCTGGCCTGATGCCGGTGGGCGGCCGGCTCGCATGGTGAGGGCGACGATGCGCGCCAGCGCTTCCTCCTGCGTGAAGCCCATACGCGCCGATGGCACCGCCCAGCGGTTCAAGGTTTGCGTGGCGGCCGCGGCGGCCAATAGGTGTGCAGCACTTGTGTGACGTCGGAGCGCGACAGGCCCAATGCGTCGGCGAATTCGAGGACCTGCCGCGACTCCTGCCACGCGAGCTTGCGGTCCGCGATGGCCACTTGGCAAGCAACGTGCAGACCTTCCACTGCTCCGGCGCGGTCCCCAAGGCCGGCGCGCACACGGGCCAACACATCGCCCTGCGGCTTGGTGTTGACATCCGCAAGCGCCTCGCCCACGATGCGCTCGACGTCCGGGCGCGGCACGCGCGCAAGGCGCTTCTTGAGGGCCGCCGAGGCGCTGGCTTTCTCGATGGCGGTCTCCACGCCATCGGCGCGGGCGACGAGCATCGCCAGGCGAAGCAGGGCCGCCTCGGCTTCAAGGGGCTGGGGCACGCCGGCGCATGCAGCGAGGCGGCCCTTCAAGGTTTGCAAGCAAACCCGCTACAGGAAGGTCGAGGAGCGGGGCAGGTGCTCATAGAGCACCTCGATGTCAGACAAGCGGTGCAGGCCCTGCAGGTCGAGGCGGACCTCGGATTGCCGGGCCGTCAGCTTGGGCTCGATGCGCAGACGCAGCGCGGGGCGGCGAAGATGGGGCGTTGCAGGAGGCTTCTCGAATGGTACATGCAGGTCCGCGACGGCGCGGTCGACCTTCCAGTCGATGGCCGCCCGGCCTGTCTTGGCGTAGATGAAATGCACGCGCTGGATGTCACGGTACGCGAGCTTGCGGTCGATGCCGAACATGGTGCCGATCACGATGCCGGTGCCGTCGACGACGATGCACAGTGCGACCCAGCGCCAGACGGCAACGCCGGCCAGCACGAGGAGCCCGAACGTCCCCGCCAGCCAAGTGATGGAACGCAGCGAGAGGGCAGCGCAGAGGGTTGCGCCTGCCAGGAGGAGATTGGCCATGAGAAGGGTCCCTTGCCCCATGTGGATGACGGCGCGCCGCTTTGGCACGGACACGGGAGACGGCAAGGAGTGGGCAAACGAGCCATCGAGGACGGCCGGCGGCATGGCCCTCTTGATTGCGGCCGCTGGGCCTTCAAGATTCCTGCGCGGTCCTGCAATAGCGAACCGCTACGAGGGCTGAAGCTTGTGCATCTCGCGCAACTCGCTGGCCATGCCCGTGAGGCCGTCCGGAATCGGGGCAGCGGTCTCCGGAATCGGGGCTCCAAGGCTGAGGCCCTTCTCCTGCTTGGCCTTCCACACGAGCGAGTTGAACGCGACGATCTGCGTCGTCGCCTCGGGGTCATGAGGATGGCCGCCCGGCTGGGGGAACAAGCCGCGGTGGACGTCGGCGCCGTGGATGCCGTGCGCGTAGTAGTGGCTGGCAAACGGCGTGATGGGAGCAAGCAGATGCAGGACCGCGCCGAGGACATGGTGTAGGGTCCAGCAAGCGGCCGGGTCGCCGGCGTACGCGCGGCCCTTGACCATCTCCACGTAGTGCGGCGCAAAGACGTTCCAGACGAAGGAGCGCACATTGTTGGCTGGCGTGAAGAAATCGAGGGTGTCGTAGCCTGCCCGGGCGGATGCGATGACCGCGTCGAGTTCGCCCAAGATCCAGGCGTCCGCCGGGCGCAGGTGCGCGGGCCTCGCTGCCTGCGGGAACTTGCCGACGAAGGACGCTACGTTGGCGAGTTTCTGCATGAACTTGCCCGCACCCGCGATCTTCTCCTCGTTGATGCGGAAGTCGTCGCCCACGAGGGATTCGCCTGCGATCCACAGGCGGAAGGCGTCGCTGCCGACTTTCTGGATGATGAGGTCCGGGTCGATGACGTTGCCCAGCGACTTCGACATCTTGCGGCCCTGTTTGTCCATCCCGAGGCCGGTGATCCAGGCATGGTCGAAGGCGGCCTCGCCGCGCAGCAGCCACGTCTTCAGGACCGTGTAGTAGAGCCAAGTGCGCACGATATCGCGGCCCTGCGGACGGACCGAGCAGACGTGGTCTTTGCCCCACGACGTGCCACGGAAGCCCTTGAGGATGTACAGGTTCGAGACGGAGGAGTCCATCCAGGTGTCGAACACCTTGGTCTCGCCGTGGATGTGGGACTTGTGCTCGCGGATGAACGTCTCGAGAGGTCCGAGGTCCTTGCGGGTGGCGCGGTGCAGCACGCGGCATCCGGCCGGCGGCTCGTGTCGCCACGGCTGGTGATAGGCGCCTTTCGGGGGGACGACCACGAAATCGGTCTCCTCGTCCTGCGGGCCGCGTAGGAACCACAACGGAATCTCAGTGTGGTACCAGCGGCGGCGTGAGATGGGCCAGTCGATGGTGACGGTGTCGATCCAGTCGAGCAGGAGCTGGCGGTGCTTGGCCGGGTGGAACTCAATCCTGTCGGAGACCGCGCGCAACTCGTCGCCGACGTGCGTCTGCTTGACGTACCACTCCTTGAGGAGGATGATCTCGACGGCGGCGTTGCTGCGTTCCGAGATGGGGAACTTCTGGTCGACGACCTGGTGGCCTTCCATGAGTCCGGCAGCCTCGAGGTGCTCGATGGCTTTCTTGCGGGCCTCCTCGACCTTGAGGCCGGCGAACGGGCCGGCGACGTCGGTGAGCTTGCCGTCAAGGCCGATGGCGGCAATCGGTTCCAGTTTCAGTTCGCGAAACAGGTTGACGTCGGCTTGGTCGCCGTAGCTGCACACCATCATGATGCCGGAGCCGAAGTCCACTTTCACGTACGGGTGGGCCAGAATCTTGACCTCCCGGCCATAGACGGGCAGGATTGCGGTCTTTCCGATGAGATGCTTCGTCGCCTCGTTGTCGGGATGGACGAGCACCGCGCGGCAGGCGCAGATGAGTTCCGGCCTGGTCGTGGAGATGAGAACCGTCTCGCCCGTCTCCATGACCTGCCACTTGACGTGGTTGAGCCGCGTCTTGCGCTCCTCGTAGAAGATTTCGGCATCGGCGATGGCGGTCCCGAGCTTTGGGTCATACGCGTTCGGGCGCAGGTCCTCGACGATGAGGCCTTTCTCGAAGAGTTCCAGGAAGCAAGCTTGCGAGAAGGCGCGGTATTCCGGGGAGTCCGTGGCGTAGCTCAGGGGACCCGTGTACGCGGCGCTCAGGCCGACGCGTTGGGCGATGCGCACCATGTCGTCCGAGTAGACGGCGATCTCCTTGGCGCACGCCTCGTTGAACGCGGCGCGCCCGCCGGGCCAGTCCTGCATGCGCTTGCCAACCTTCTTCTCGAGGGCCAGTTCGATGTTGATGCCGTTGCGGTCGACGCCCCACGGGAACAGCACGTCGTACCCGAGCATGCGTCGGCTGCGGGCGATGACGTCGATGAGCGAGTAGCCGGCGACCGCACCGATGTGCCATTTTCCTGAGGGATATGGGGGCGGCGTGTCGATGGACCAGACCGGCTTGTTGCCGTCGCCCTTGAACTCGATGGGATGCGCAGCGAGGTCGGCGGCGATGCGGGCCTCGAGTTCCACGGTCCACTTCTCAAGGGCCGGGCTGGAGGGGGCCGTCTCGTCGGACATGTCGGTGTCGCGACGAAGATATGGTTTTTAAGGGCCGGGTCTCCGTGGGTCGTGAAGCCCATGCGCGTCGCCATGCTTGCCATCCTCATCCTGTCCCTCGCTCTCGCCGGCTGCGGCGGATCCTCCGACGACTCGTCGACGACCACCGGCGGCTGCTCCGACACCGCGAGCGACGGCTCGCCCTCGTGCACCACGACGAACGGCAACACGACGCCGCCGACGCCGAACGTGCCTCCCGTGCTCGTCTACACCATCAAGGTCGCGGGCGTTGCGGGCAACGTCTCGAACCCCGGCACGAACGTGACGATCGAGGCCACCGGCTCCGTCGACAACGATGGCGACGGGCTCGACGTCATCGCGGTGGCGGCGAAGGACTCCAACCGCACCTACCCGTCGCAACTGCTCTACTTCAACGGCGATTTCGCCGTCGCGAAGTTCAAGTTCGACCTGCCGGGCGTCGTGAACGTCACGATCGCGGCGGCGGACAAGCGCGGCGACACGACCGTCAAGACCGCGAAGATCTTCGTGGACGAGAAGACCACGGTGTCCAACAGCGCGGCCATGACGCTCGCCGTACCGACGGCCCAGACGACGGTCACACCGACGTCCTGCAAGGCCCCCAGCGGCCAATCTTCGGACACCCCGATTGACAGTGCCTCCGCGTTCAAGGGGACCTTCCGTGTTCTCGCAGGCACCCAGTATGTCGTTGCCAAGGTCGCCGCGGGCATGGCCAACATCGCCCTCTGCGATTCGACCGGCACGAAGATCTCCACTGCGTCCACCGACACCGTGACGAGCACGAAGGGAACGGTCTTCATCGTCCCCGCAGGAACGGCGAGCTACTACGTGGAAGCGTACAGCACGGCCCCCAACCAGGCGGTCGGCGTCATCAAGATCGACGTGACCGTGCACTACGAAGCCCAGCCGTAGCCGGGAAACGCGGGAAACCCCGGAAAACGGGAAAACCCATGGCAGAGCGCCCGCGACGTCCGCCCAGCGCCAGGAACGCATCGCCTCAGCCGTCCAGGGCAACTTTCTCCTGTCGCCTCCTGCCAACCTTTTCATAGCGGTGGTCATGGCCGGATTCACTTAGGTGACCCTATGGGACGCGTCTCTGCAATGATTGGCGGCGAGGCCGGCTTCGGCATCATGTCTTCGGGCGAGCTTCTGGCCAAGTGCCTGACGCACGGCGGCCTCTGGGTCTACACCAACATCGAGTACCCGTCCTTGATCCGCGGCGGCCACAACGCAATCCACGTCACGGCCTCCGACGAGCCCATCGTCTCCTACTACCCCGAGCTGCAGGTGCTGATTGCGCTCAACAAGGAGACCATCGACATGCACATCAAGGACGTCGTGAAGGGCGGCGTCATCGTCTTCGACGCCGAGGACCCAGCCTTCGCTGGCGCTGGCGCAGAAGTCGCCTCGACCTACGCCGACCACGTCAAGCGGGGCGTCTTCTTCCTCAACGTGCCCCTGAAGAAGCTGTCCGAAGCTGCGGGCGGCGTCATCACGAAGAACACGGTGGCCGTCGGCGCGATGCTGGCCTTCATCGGCTACCCGTTCCACTTCATCGCCGAGGGCCTGGAGGACATCTTCGGCAAGAAGGGCGGCGACATCATCACGATGAACGTGACGGCCGCCAAGTCCGGGTACGAGACGGTGACGGCGAACTTCGCCGACAAGATCGTGAAGCTCGTCAACGTCCACAAGGAAGCGCCCAAGCGCATGCTCATCACGGGCAACCAGAGCACGGCCATCGGCTTCATCCAGGGCGGCCTCAAGTGGTATTCGGCGTACCCGATGACGCCGGCCACGGCCATCCTGCAGACACTCATCCAGTACGGCGAGCCCTACGGGGTCATCGCCAAGCAGACCGAAGACGAACTCGCCGCCGGCCTCATGGCCATCGGCGCGAACTACCAGGGCCTGCGGGCGGCCTGCGGCACCTCCGGCGGCGGTTTCTCGCTCATGGTGGAAGGCCTCGGCCTCGCCGCCATCGCGGAAGTCCCCATGGTCTACGTCGACGTGCAGCGCGCCGGCCCCGCGACGGGGCTTCCGACGTGGAGCGGCCAGGGCGACCTGCGCTTCGTCCTGCACGCGAGCCAAGACGAGTTCCCGCGCTTCGTCATCGCGCCCGGCGACACCGAGGAGTGCTTCCGCGCCGCCTTCGATGCGCTCAACCTCGCAGAGATGTTCCAGGTCCCCGTCATCGTCATGACGGACAAGAACCTCGCCGAGCACCACCAGACGTGGGAGCCGTACAACACGAAGGGCCTCGTCATCAACCGCGGCAAGCTCCTCAAGCACGGCGAAGCCCAGGTCGACCCGACGTACCGCAAGTTCGCGCGCCTCGAGTTCACGGCCGACGGCGTCTCGCCCCGCGTCGTTCCCGGCCAGCCCGGCGGCGTCCACACGATGGCGTCCGACGAGCAGGACCGCTTCGGCGACATCACGGAGGACCCGACCAACCGGACGAAGCGCCACCTCAAGCGCTTCGCCAAGATGGAAGGGATGGCCGCCGTGTGCCCGCCGCCCAAGTTCTACACGTGGGCCAACGGCAACGTCGTCGAGGACAAGCACCCCGAAAGCGCGGACATCACGATGATCTGCTGGGGCGGCACGAAAGGCCCGGCCATCGAGTCCCTCAAACTCCTGCACGCCGCCGGCATCAAGGCCAACGTCCTGCACGTCATCTACATCTGGCCGTTCCCCAAGGTCGCGCTGGAGGAGATGCTGGAGAAGTGCAAGCACACCATCATGGTGGAGGCCAACTACCTCGGGCAACTCGAGGGCCTCATGCGCGAACACCTGCTGCGCGGCTGCGACGCGCGCATCCACAAGATCGACGGCCGGCCGTTCAACCCGATCCAGTTGTACCGCGATGTCGTCAAGATCGCGAAGCAGAACTTCACCGAGGTCACGTCCATCGCGACGGACTCGTACGCCACCCTCGAGGAGATGAAGGCATGAACCCCGACCCCGCCCCGGCCGGCGCGCCGCAGACCCTCAAGCTCACGACGAAGGACTTCACGACGGAGAACAAGCCAGACTGGTGCCCAGGCTGCGGCGACTTCGGCATCCTGAACGCGCTGAAGAAGGTCCTCGTCGACCTACAGAAGCAGCCGCACGAGGTCACGGTCGTGGCCGGCATCGGCTGCTCGAGCAAGCTGCCGCACTGGCTCAACACCTACGGCTTCCACACGCTGCACGGACGCGCGCTGCCCATCGCCACGGCCGTCCGCCTGGCCAACACGAAGAACGACGTCATCGTCATCAGCGGCGACGGCGACGGCTACGGCATCGGTGTCGGGCACCTGGTCCACGCGGCCCGGCGCAACGTCAACATCACCATGCTGGCGCACAACAACCAGATCTACGGCCTCACCACCGGGCAAGCCTCGCCTACGACGGACCTCGGCCACAAGACGAAGACGACGCCGAAGGGGAACTTCGAGGCGCCCGTCAACCCGCTGGGCCTCGCGATTGCATGCGGCGCCGGATTCGTCGCGCGCAGCAGCGCCGGCGACCCGAAGCACCTTGCCGAGACCATCAAGGCCGGCATGGAGTACAAGGGGTTCGCGCTCATCGACATCCTGCAACCGTGTGTCACGTTCAACAAGGTGAACACGTACGCCTGGTACAAGGAGCAGAGCCGCAAACTGCCCGCCGACTACGACGTCACGAACAAGGCGAAGGCCTTCGAGACGAGCCTCAACTGGGGCCACAACGACATCGAACTCGGCACCCTCTACCGCAACGACAAGCTGCCCACGTTGGAGGACTTCTACCCGCAAGCGACCGGCGCGACGCCGTTGTACATGCAGGACATCAGGAATATTGACACAACGCCGACCTTGAACAAATTCGTTTAGGTGTAGCATGGGCTGGGACGAGATCGGGGCTATTGCTACGGTCGTTGGCGTTGTGCTCGCAACGCTCGGCGCAATCGGGACGGTTTTCGCCTTCACCTGGCGCCGGATTGACAAGGTTGAGGAGCGCCTCCGAAATATCGAAGATGACAAGAACTATCTCACAGGCGTAGAACATAGTCGCGCCCAAGCCTTGGAGAAAACCAAAGAGATTGCGAGAAGGAAGGGACGATGAGTCTAACGCCATGGGAAAGAGAGCGGCTTGCAGAATTGGTCGGCCGTCAGAATATGTGGGGACTCAGCCCTGGCGAGGAGCAGGAACTTCGCGCCCTCATGGCCAAGGAGTTTCCAAACGAGGCGCAAACCCTCGCCATCGGTGCCCTGGCTGCGATCGCGCTTGGATTCCTGGCTTACTGGCTTCTGCGGGAAAAGTGACCCGGGAAGGTCGCCCCCGTTGCAAGTGTTGGCGAGGCAAGCATCGACAAGACCACGGCGGGCGTGGCGTCGGTCGGCCTGGGCGGCCGCTCGTGAGCGAAGCGAGCAGGCGCTCCGCGGCGCGCTGCGGGAGGCGCGCCGGAGCGCGGGAACACGCGCGGCGACGAGCCGCGCGGTGTGAGCGGCCGCCCTTTCCTTCCGGGGGTGCGGGGGGCGAAGCTCCCCGCGAGGGGCGCGCTATCGACCGGCGAAAGGGGTGAGCGAAGCGAACCCGTTTCGCCGTCCGATTTCACCAACCTCTAAGTAGGTATAATCACCATCATTAGCCATGCGCAAGATCGTGCTCCAGGCCAAGGCGCTGAAGTGGGGGAACTCGTACGGCTTCCGTATCACGAAGGCGGACTTCGAGCGGGCCGGGCTGCACATCGGCCAGGAGGTCCAAGTGGACGTTGTCGGCCGCCCCGGCAAGTTCGACCTCAGCCAGGTCCCGTCCTTCCGCCTGGGCTCACTGACCCGTGAAGACCGGGACGCGGCCGCGGAGGCGCGCTGGGCTGAGAAACAGGCCCGATCCCGCGGTCCAGGCCGGGAGAAGGAATGAAGGCCGTCGACACGAGCTGGCTCTTCGCGTTCTTGTCAAGCACAGACGAATTCCACACCCAAGCGCGGCGGCAAGCGGCGGAGCCGGACACCATCCTGGTCAACTCAATCGTCCTTGTGGAGACCTTGGACCTGGTGCGCGGCCGCAGCGACCGCGCCACGTCGCTGCACGCTCTCAAGACCGTGGCCAGCCTCCAGAATGTCCGCCTCACGAATTCGCCGACGGCCGCGAACATGGCGCGCCTCATGGAGAGACACGGCGGCATCTCGTGGCACGACGCTGCTGCGATCTGCACGGCCCTCGACGAAGGCGCGGGGCTGCGTACGTTTGACCAAGCCCAAGCAAGGGCGTTCAAGGCCATGCTCTAACGTCGCCGGGCTCAAGCGAAAGGCTCCAAACGCCCCTTCGGGTTCCCGCCGCATGGCCATACCCCCGCTCCCCTGGGGCCCACTGCGCTTCCTCTACGTCGGCACCAAGGACACGTCGGCTGGCGTCAAGTTCTGGACCGAGAAAGGTGCGCGCAAGGTCTGGCACTTCAAGGCGTTCGGCGCCGAGGTCGCGGCCCTCGAGATTGGGCCCGGCCCGCTCTTGCTTCTGGCGGACCATCGGCCGGCCGGGCACGTCCTGCCCATCTACGAGGTTCCGGACATGGAGAAAGCCCGAAAGTCGCTCGTGGCGGCGGGCTGGAAACCGGAAGGCCCGACGTTCGAGGTGCCGCATGGGCCGGTGCTGATGCTCAAGGATCCCTCGGGCATCGAGGTGGCAATCCTGGAGGACCGTCGGCCTGGCGCGATGGAGTCGTCGTACTCCGCCGAGAACCCGAACGCGCAACTCGACTAGCGGCGCGTGACCTTCGTCAACTTCGGCTTCTTCGTGGGCGGCGCGATGCGCGGGGCGGCGATACCGAGTTCGCCCTCGCCGACCGGCTCGGAGCCCGTGAACAGGCGGTTCCATTCAGGGCGTTCCTGGTTGAGCTGTGCGAAGACTGGCTTTTCGTTCCGCAGGAGGTCGATGTACCACGGGTAGTACTCGGCGGGCACGAAGCTTGCCGCCCAGTCCTCGCGGGGGTCGTAGAAGTTCTCGACGGACTGCGAGTCCGGGTGGAGGAAGTAGACCGTGTAGCGCTCGCCCTTGGCGCCTTGGCAGATGATGTAGCCGTGAAAATGCGCGACGTCGCCGACGCCGCTGTGCATGTTCATCTTGCGGCCCAGGAACACCTGGTAGCTCTTCACTTCGAACGCCTTGGTTGCCATGGACCTACCTCGGACTCGCGATGGCCCCATTCCGGCTTTAAGGTTCACCTTTGCAGGGCAATCCCCGAGCTGGGTCAGGCCGCAACGAATTCGCGTTCGCGGCCAGCCATGAGGATGAGGACGAGTGCCGTGGCGGCCAGAAGGGGGCCGATGATGACCAGGCCCATCGACAGGGCGGCCACCCCCGCGGCGACGAAGCCGGTCCACGGCTTGCGCAAGTGGTAGATCTGCCAGGAAGCGTAGGCGCACCAGCCGCCTGCTGCCAAGTCGAAGAGGCCCTCGACGACGGCGGCGCCCTGCCCGAGGATGGCGCTGTACGCGCCGGCGAGGATCAGCGAACCCTGGAGGACGGCAAGGACTCCGGCTACGAGGAGGAACAGACTCGCGGCCAGCGCCTTGTCCGGCCACTCGTGCTTCTGGAACCCTTTGCGGGTTCCTGTCATGTCTTCGCCTTCGCGGTGCGCTTGGACGAGGAATCCGACAGCAATCAGGGACAGGATGGGCACGAGCCCGACGAAACCGAGCGAGCCGATACCGGTCAGGCAGCCAACGTAGGCGAAACGCTTCTGCCGCGCCCGCAGGCTCACGACGCCGAGCACGAGGGTCGCAAGGGAGAGGACCAACTGCAGGAGCTGCGTCTGCGTCGTGAGGAATGCTGGCAGTTCATGAACGGTGCAGGGCGGTGCCGTGCCGCCCGCGGGCGCCGGAGGGCAGGACGGAAAACTGACGACGCCCTCGATGCCGGCAAACAAGGTGCCCATCGTCCCGGCGAGGATGAGCATGATGGAGGCGAACATCGCCTTGTCCGGCCAATGGGGATGGTGTCCTTCGGCTGCCATGGCACGCCAAGCCGGCTCCAAGGACTTAGACGTTGCCTCTGGCGTCCCGCCCCAAGGCCCAAAACGATTCACGGACTCGATGGAATTCGGCCGACCTAGCGGACCTGGACCTTTGCCGCGAGCCGTTTGGCCTTGTTGCGGGCCTCATCCGTGGTCTTCCCGCCGACCACGACGACGCCCATGCGCCGCTTGGGATGGGCCGTCGGCTTGCCGAAGATGCGCAGGATGGCGCCGGGTTCCGCCAGCGCGGCCTCGACACCCGTGTACGACGGAGGGGTTGCCTCGATGGTCGAGAGGATGACGGCGCTGGCGGTCGGCCCCGTGTGCCCGACGTCTGGAATCGGCAGGCCCGTGATGGCCCGGACGTGCAAGGCGAACTCGGAGAGTTGCTGCGAACCGAGCGTCACGAGGCCGGTGTCGTGCGGGCGCGGGCTGACTTCGGAGAACCACACATCGTCGCCCTTCACGAACAATTCCACGCCGAAGATGCCGCGGCCTCCGAGGGCGTCCGTGACCTTGCGTGCCATCTCTTGGCTGCGCGCCAACGCCTTCGCACTCATGGCCATGGGCTGCCACGATTCGCGATAATCGCCGTCAATCTGGACGTGGCCGATGGGCGGGCAGAACGTCGTCCCAGCAGCGTGCCGGACCGTCAGCAAGGTGATTTCATATTCAAAGTCGATGAAACTCTCGACGATGACGCGGCCGGTCTTGACTCGGCCCTTCATGGCATGATCCCACGCCTTTGCGACGTCGGCGGCGGTGCGCACGACGCTCTGGCCCTTGCCGCTGGAGGACATGGTTGGCTTGATCACGCAGGGCATGCCGATGGCCGCGACGGCAGCCTCGAACTCGGCCTGCGATCCTGCGAAACGGTACTTGCTCGTCGGCAAGGCAAGTTCCTCTGCCGCAAGCTGGCGGATCCCCTCGCGGTCCATGGTGAGGCGGGCGGCCCGTGCAGTCGGGATGACGGTGAAGCCCTCCTTTTCCAGTCTTTCCAGTTCCGCCGTAGCGATGGCCTCGATTTCCGGGACCACCCAGTCCGGGTCCTCCTCCTCGATGACCCTGCGAAGCGCCGCGGCGTCGGTCATGTCGATGACATGGCTGCGGTGGGCCACCTGCATGGCCGGCGCATTGGCGTAACGGTCGACGGCAATCGTCTCGATGCCGAGCCGCTGGGCCTCGATGACGACTTCCTTGCCGAGCTCTCCCGAACCCAGAAGCAGCATCCGGCGGGCATTGGGCGACAAGGGCGTGCCCCAGGCGGCGTCCACGGGCGCGGCACCCCGGCCGCCATGAAGAAGGGTTTGCTCCTGGGAATTGGGTCCATCCGGGGCCGGACAAGCCATGCCGTTCCAGAAGGCGTGCACGAAAAACTCTATCTGCCACCAGGTTCCTCCTTCAGGTGGTGGCCGTCTGATGAGGACCCTCGTTGCTTTCCTGTTGGTCGGGGCGACCCTGACGATTGTCCCGGGGTCCGCCGACGCCGCGACCAGTTGGTGCGGCACGCAAGGCGTCACGTTGTTCTGTGACGACTTCACAACCAACCAGGGCTGGACGAAGTCCGGCTATGGCCTGCAGCCCTGCGGCAGCGACATCGGCCAATGCTACAACCCCACGGACTGGCTGAAGTCCACCCGCGGCTGGGACTACGGCGTGTGGACTCCCAATGGTGACAGCAACTCGTGGTTCGTGGGCGTGCAGGGCGGCGGCCAGGATCTCGGCTACCTCGCGCCGCAGCCCTTCGGTCTCTTCCTGGGCGGCATTATCGCCGGCAAGGGTGCGGCTTGGTACGACGTGCGCAACGTTCTCACCTCCCCGCTCATCGACGCCACCGGCGCACAACTCACGACCATGAGCTATGCCGTGAAGGGCAGCTCCGAAGGCAGCCTGTACGACCGCCTCGAGGTCTGGGTGCAGGTCGCGGGCGGCGGCACCACGATGCTCGGCTCCTACGCTGGCAACCAGATCCAGGGCGACATCTGCAACTGCTTCTACACGTTCCCGTTCTCGGCGGCCTGGCTGTCCGGGCAGAAGTTCCAGTTCCTGTTCATCTTCATCGAGGATGCCAACACCGACAGCGTCACACCTCCGCCATGCCTGGCCGTGTCCGTCCCGACCGGTCAGTCGCCGCCGATTCCGCCCAACGCCGGGTGCCCCGTTGGAGCAACGGTCTGCGCGCCGGCGCTCTTCAGCGGCTCCGGCTGCCTGTACGGCGGCATGGGCTTCTGGGTTGACGACGTCATCGTACGCAAACTCACGAAGGCGCCCATCGCCCAGTTCGTCTACAAGTACAAACCCGTGTGCGAAGGCGGCTTCCACGTGGACTTCACGGACGGCTCCGTCGACACCGACGGCACCGTTGCAGCCTGGAACTGGGACTTCGGCGACAAGACGACAAGCAACCAGCAGAACCCGTCGCACGACTACCAGTCGGAAGGCACGTACAAGGTCGTGGAAGACATCCAGGACAACGAGGGAAATCCTGCCCAGTACATCTTCACGATCATCCTGAAGTACACAAAGTGCCCCGAGCCGGGAAGCACTCAGGAACCAATCCCCATGACGGTGTCCGAAGGCAACCAAGCACAGACGCGGCCACCGCATGATGGCACGGACCCCGCCGCTGCAGGCCTCGACACCGACGGCGACGGCGTGCCCGACGCGATCGACCTCTGCCCCGCGCAGGCGGACGACCAGGCGGACTCCGACGGCGATGGCATCGGCGATGCTTGCGACGTCGACGCGGACAACGACGGCATCATCAATCCACGTGACAACTGCGCGACGGTCCCGAACCCCGGCCAGGCCAACCTCGACGGCGACGAAGAAGGCGACGCGTGCGACGCCGACATCGACGGCGACGGCGTGCCCGACGCGGCCGACAACTGCCCGAGCTTGACCAACAAGGACCAGGCGGACCTCAACGCGGACGGAGCCGGCGACGCGTGCCAAATCGTGCGCAACGCCGCGGAGGACAAGACCTCCGAAGTCGGCGCATCCGCCGGCACCCGCACCGACTCACAGGCCGGCTTGCCCAGGACGGTGCCGGCGGGATCCCCCACGGCAGGCATTGGCGCAATCGTCCTCGGCCTCGGCCTGCTCGCCGTCGCGCTGGTCGTGGCGCTGCGCCGCCGTAGCTGAACGCCGGTCAAGCGTCAACAACCCTTGAATACCGAGGGGGTTTGCCCGCGGACGCAGAAGGACATTCTGCCTCAACGGTGAACACAATGGCAATCTTCGGATGGAAAAAGAAGAAGGCAGAGGCAGGCACCACGACCACGGCCGCCACGGCGAAGGCTGGAGCCGACATGAGTTGCGGCTCAGCGAAGGGCGGCGACATGTCGTGCGGCTCGGCAAAGGCCGAGGGCGGCGCGGACATGAGCTGCGGCTCGGCGAAGGGCGGCATGCCCACCGTCAAGGCGTCCGCCAAGATGACGCAGAAGGCGCCCGCCAAGAGGGCCAAGACGCCGGCAAAGACCAGCGTCAAGGCGAAGGTCGCGGCCAAGCCTGCATCGAAGAAGAAGTGACACGGCATGGGCCGCCTTTCCCCCTCCTCCCTCCCTTTCCTTGGCGCCGGCATCGGCTACCGCGGTGACCTCGCCAGGTTCTTTCGTCGGCACGATGCCCGCATCGGCTTCTTCGAGGTCATGCCTGAGCACGTCGTCCACGGCGCTGCCGAACGGCGCGCCCGTTTGTTCGAGCACGTCGCCGGCAAGCCCGTCGTGACGCACAGCGTCAGCCTCAGCGTCGGCACGGCGACCGGGGCCGACCTGGTCTTCGCACGCAGCATGGCACGCATCAACCGCAAGCTCCGCGCGGCGTGGTGCAGCGACCACCTTTCGTTCACGCGCATCGGTGGGCAGAACATCGGCCAACTCACGCCAATCCCGTACACGGACGAGGCGCTTCGCCGCGTCGTCGCCAACGTCAAGGCAGTGCAGGCTGCGGTCGGCCTACCGTTCCTGCTGGAGAACATCTCGCAATACTTCCGGTACCCGCGCACGGACATGACGGAGCCCGAGTTCTTCCGGGAGGTGACCGCGCAAACGGGCTGCGGCATCCTCCTGGACGTCACCAACCTGCGCAACAACGCCGCCAACATCGGCGTCAAAACCAAGGCGTACCTCGAGGCCTTCCCGCTCGACCAAGTGGTGCAGCTCCACCTTGCCGGCTCCGAGTGGATTGGCGGCAAGCTCCTCGACACGCATGGGGCCGCAATCCACCGGGACGTCTGGCGCATGGCAGACGACATCGTGCAGGCGCATCCCGTGCGCGCCCTCCTCATCGAGCGCGACCAGACATTTGGGCCACTTCCGCAACTGGCTCGCGAGATCCGCCGCGGGGCCACGACCATGCGCAACGCCATGGGGGCTGCCTGATGGGACTTGCATCCGTGCAGCAGGCGGTCGCGACTCTCCTCATGGAGGACACCGTCCGGGAGGCTTGGGTCGTGAATCGTTCCGCCTTTGCGCGCAAGTGGCGCCTGGCGGGACGCGACGCACGCCTAGTGGCCGGGTTGGACGCACGCGACCTGACGTACTTCGCCGCGCACCGCCGCATCGACCGCATGGCGATGCTCGCGGCCGAGATGCCCCGCAGCGCAAGGACGCTGGGCGAACGCGGCCTCGGCTCGTATTTCCAGCGTCATCCATACGCCCTCGAGGCGACGGCCGCCGAGACCGCGCGCTTTGCCGCATGGGCCGCGCGCCATGCGAAGCCGGCCGTCGCGGACCTGGTCCGCTTCGAGATGGCGCAAGCGCGCTTGCGACGCGCCCGCCCCCGCGCCGCCGCCGCGTCCGTCCACCCGACGCGCGCGCCCGGGGTCGTCCTGCTGCGCCTTGCGCACAGGGTCGACGGCACGCGTCTCCGGCCGGCCAGCCCGACGTTCTATGGATTGCGGCGACTCTCGGACGAAGTCGCCTGGTTCCGGTACGGCGCCTTGGAGGAAACGCTGCTGCGGACCGCCAACGGCCGGACCGGCGAAGCGGCATGGTTGCGGCGCGCGGCGAGTGAATGTGACATGGCCATTTCGGCTGCGCGGGCGGCGGCGCGTGAACTGCGCACCGTCGCACTCTTGTGTCCAACCACGCACAAACGCCAAGGCCCCGCCAGATAAGCCTTCGCAGCCGCGCTTAAAGGAGACCACGGCCAAACCTCGGGCCATGCAGACGGAACAGCTTTGCTGGTCCCCCCAGACCGGCTGGAGCCCCCGCGAAGCCGCCCTGAAGCCGAACCTTGTCCTCGTCTTTGGCAGCCCATCCGCGATGTCCCGCGACGGCGCCTTCGAGGAATTGCGCCGGCTCTACCCCGACGCCCACCTCGTCGGCTGTTCGACGGCCGGGGAGATTGCCGGCACGCATGTCATGGACGATTCGCTCGTGGCGACGGCGGTCCGCTTCAAGAAGGCCCACGTGGAAGTCGCACGCGTCAACCTGCGCGATGGCCAGTCGAACGAGGACCTCGGCGCGGCGCTTGCGACCAAGCTCCCGAAGGACGGACTGGCGCATGTCCTCGTCTTCTCCGACGGCACCCATGTCAATGGCAGCAGCCTCGTGAAAGGCATGCTTGCGAAATTGCCGGCCGGCGTGCAAGTGACTGGCGGCCTTGCCGGCGACGGCGCGCGCTTCCAGCAGACGTTCGTCATGGCCGACGCAAGGGCCGCCGACCGGAGCGTCACGGCCATCGGATTCTACGGCGCGGACTTGCACATCGGCTACGGCAGCCTCGGCGGCTGGGACTCGTTCGGCCCGATTCGCATGGTGACCAAATCCAAGGGCAACGTCCTCTACGAACTGGACGGCCAGCCGGCCCTCACGCTCTACAAGAGATACCTGGGCGAACACGCGGCGGCGTTGCCTGCGGCAGGTCTTCTTTTCCCCCTCAACATCACCTCCAACGGCGGTCCGAGCCTGACGCGCACCATCCTGGCGGTCGACGAGGCAGCGCAGACCATGACCTTCGCGGGGGACATCCCGCAGGGATCGCGTGCCCAACTCATGAAGGCCAACTTCGACCGCCTCGTCGACGGCGCACACGGCGCGGCGGAGCAGAGCCGTGACCTGCTCGGCGCCGGAGCGGAACTGGCGATCCTCATCAGCTGCGTCGGCCGCAAGCTCGTGCTCAAGCAGCGCGTCGAGGAGGAACTGGAAGCGGTGCAGGACGTGCTTGGCCCCAAGGCCCTCCTGGCCGGTTTCTATTCGTACGGCGAGATTTGCCCGGCAGCACCCCGGGCCAACTGCGAACTGCACAACCAGACCATGACGATCACGACCTTGCGGGAGACGTGACGGCCATGCCAGAGGTGGCGTGCGCCGGCTCGTCGCCTGGCCGCGACCTCATGCGCTTTTGGCCGGGCGACCAGTGAGGTCAACGTGCACAAGCTTCTCGAGCGTCAACTCAAGAAGCACTTCGGCAGCCTGGAGGCAGTGCCGGCCGACCTTGCGCCGGTCCTCGACCAGATTGACCGCTCCTACACGGAAGCCGACGCCGACCGGCGGCTGGTCGAGCGGTCCCTCGAACTCACGTCCGGCGAACTCCTCGAGCGCAATTCCGCCCTCACGGCCGAACTGGAAAACCGGACCTACACGGAGAGCTTGCGCTCGGCCATCCTGGACTCGGCGCTCGACTGCATCATCCTCATGGACCAGCAAGGTATCGTGCGCGAATTCAACCCGGCCGCCCAGCGGACCTTCGGATTCACGAGGGAACAAGCCGTTGGCAAGCGGCTGGCCGAGCTCATCATCCCGGAGAAGTACCGCGCGGCCCATTCAGCTGGGCTGCAGAAGTACCTCGCCACCGGCGACGGACCGGTCCTGCACAAGCGCATCGAGATCGTGGGTCTGCGCGCCGACGGGAGCGAGATTCCTGTCGAGCTTGCCATCATCCCATTCAAGGCGGCTGGGCAGGCCATGTTCGCCGGATACCTTCGCGACCTGTCCGACCGGATGAGGGCCCAGGAAGAGATCCGCCGCCGTACCGCCACCGTGCAGCTCCTGCAGCAGGTGCCGCTCTTGGCCAACGAGGCGGATTCCATGGACGAGGCGGCCCGGCTGTGCCTCGAAAAGGTCTGCGAGTACACCGGCTGGCCTGTGGGCCACGCCTACTTCGTCAACGAGGCGGACACCGAGATGACGTCGCATGGCGTCTGGCGTTTGCCGCCGGGCCTCGAGTTCGAAGCCTTCCGTACGGTGACGGAGGCGACGACGCTTGGGCCGGGTATCGGCCTTCCGGGGCGCGTGTGGGAGAGCCGCAAGCCCGCGTGGATTCCGGACGTGATGAAGGACAACAACTTCCCGCGCGCCACGCGGGCCCAGGCCATCGGCGTGCACAGCGCCTTCGGCATCCCTGTCCTGGTGGGTCACCGCGTGCTCGTCGTCCTGGAGTTCTTCTCCGACCACATCCGCGAGCCCGACGAGGAACTCCTGACCGTCATGGCCAACGTGGGCGAACAGCTTGGCCGCGTCCTCGAGCGCCGCCGGGCGGAAGCCGAACTCAAGGCCGCCTACCAGCAGTTGCAGGAGGTGGACCGCGCACGCATCCAGTTCATCAACACCGCCGCCCATGAGTTGGGCACACCCCTGACGCCGATCAAGCTGCAAGTGGAGATGGTGAAGAACCGCCTGGACGCCCACGCCGAACCGCAGCAACGCAAGAGCGTCGAGATCCTGGAGCGAAACGTCAGCCGCCTGTCCCACCTCGTGAAGGACCTCCTTGACTCGGCCCGCCTGCAGACCGGCCAGCTCCAAGTCGTGCCGCAGACCCTGGACATCCACCAGGAAGCCGAACGCGCCGTCGAAGCCTACCGGCAGCCCGCCGCCGCAGCCGGCGTCCGCTTGACCCTTGCCCCGGGACGCCCCATGGCAATCCTGGCGGACGTGCGGCGCATCGGACAGGTCCTCGACAACCTCCTCTCCAACGCCGTGAAGTTCACTCCGCACGGCGGTGCGGTCCGCGTCGACGTGGAACGCACCGGCTCCTTCGCCCGAGTTTCGGTGCGTGATGGCGGCATTGGCCTGCGGCCCGATGCCATCGCCAAACTTTTCCAACCTTTCAGCCAGGTGCACGACACGATGCAGATCACGCAGCCTGGCACGGGCCTCGGGTTGTACATCAGCAAGGGCATCGTCGAGGCCTTGGGTGGCGACGTCGGCTGCACCTCTCCCGGTCTCGGCAAAGGGTCGACGTTCTGGTTCACGCTGCGCCTCGCCGACCAAACCGCCGCCGCCAATCCCAAATGACCCCTCATCGGCATCCTTAACCGCCGCGGCCGTCAGGGGAACCCAAGTCAGAACGGATCGCGTTCATGGCCGCGGAAGGGGTCGCCCCCTGGAGATCCTCCAGACGACCTTCCGCTGCGGGGTCGGGCCACAAGCCCGGCCCGCTGGTCTTGCCAACAAGGCCATTGCACCCGGAGCCGGCAAGGCCGGACCACCGAGTGGGTTCGGGCGACGACAACATTCCGCCCGGCCCAAGTGAACACCATGCAGACATTCAACGCATTCAGCCTTAGCCCCGGCACCCTCGACGCCGTGGCCGCCATGGGCTACGAAACGCCCAGCCCCATCCAACAGCAAGCCATCCCGCCCCTCCTGCAGGGACGAGACGTGCTCGGCCAGGCCCGCACGGGCACCGGCAAGACGGCCGCCTTCGGCATCCCGATGGTGGAAAAACTGCGCACCGTCGTGAACGGCGGCATCGCCGCCCTCGTCCTCGTCCCCACGCGCGAACTCGCGCTGCAGGTCACCGAGGAGATCCTGGCCATCGCCAAGGCGTCGCCCATCCGGGTCATCCCCATCTACGGCGGCGTCGGCCTCGGCCGCCAGACCGACGAGTTGCGGCGCGCCGGCACCCAGATCGTCGTCGCGACACCGGGCCGCCTGCTCGACCACTTGCAGCAGGGCAACGCCCGCCTCGACAAGATCAAGATCCTCATCCTCGACGAGGCAGACCGCATGCTCGACATGGGTTTCCTGCCGGACATGGAGCGCGTCCTTCGCGCCGTCCCCCCCGTGCGCCAGACGGCGCTCTTCTCGGCGACGGTCCCGGAGCCCATCCGCAAGCTGTCCGCCCGATTCCTCAAGGACCCGTTCTCGGTCAAGGTGGAAGCCGGCCCGGCCGCCACTCCCCTGGCGGAGCAGTTCAAGATCCACTGCGAGAAGTCGCAGAAGACGCGCGCCCTGCTTGCCCTCCTGGCGAAGGAGAAGCCGGAACGCGCCATCGTCTTCTGCCGCACCAAGCACTTGGCCAAGCGCCTGGCCCGGCAACTCGCCGGCACCGGCCTCTCGGCCGTCGCCTTGCAGGGCAACATGAGCCAGAACCAGCGCGAACGCGCCATGGAGGATTTCCGGCAGGGCAAGGCAACGCTGCTCATCGCGACCGACGTGGCAAGCCGCGGCATCGACGTCCCGGAGATCAGCCACGTCGTCAACTACGACATCCCGACGGTCCCCGAGGACTACGTGCACCGCATCGGCCGCACCGGCCGCATGGGCCGCACGGGGCGAGCCTTCACGTTCATCCAGAGTGACGAGCACCACGACTTGCGCCTCATCGAACGCACGGCGGGTTCCGCCATGCAGCCTTTCGACGTCGGCGATTTGCCAGCCGAGCCGCCGATGCCGGTCGTGGCACAAGGCCAAGGAAACCATTCGCGGCGGCCGCACCACGGACGCCCCTCGGGCCCAGGGCACCACGCCAAGAAGACGCCTCAGAGCGGCGGGCGCGGGCAGTGGCGCGGACCCAGCCGTCGATTCTGACGCCAGGGTAGAAGTTCACGTACCCTGAACAGGTTCATGCAAAGGGTTCTTGCCGCAAGGCCCCGCTTGCCTAGCCTCTGGAGTCAAGGGCGATGCCACAGTTGTCCACCCATCAGCCACTGCGCGCCATCTCGTGCGCGCCCGAGTGCGGCTTTCTGATCCGCAGCCACAATGACAAGGAGGTCATGGCCGCGGCAGTCGCGCACGCAAGGACCGCCCACGGCCGCACCTTCAGCGAGGCCGACGCGCGCAAGATGATGGTGCACGTCAATCCCTGACGGCGACCCCGGCGGGCGCCAAGTCCCTTTTCTACGCCCCGACCCTGCCGGCATCAGCATGGTCGCCGCCGCGAAGAAGTCCATCCAGGTCGCCGTCGTCATGGGCAGCAAGTCCGACTGGGATTCGATGAAGAACGCAGCCGACACGCTCGCCGCCTTCGGCATCTCGTACGAGGCCCGGGTCCTCTCGGCGCACCGCGCCCCGCAGGAGTTGCACGCCTGGCTGGCCGGGCTCGCTGCCCGCGGCTGCAAGGTCGTCATCGCCGGTGCCGGCGGGGCGGCCCACCTCGCCGGCGTCTGCGCGAGCCAAGTCGTCATCCCCGTCATCGGCGTGCCGATGATGACGAAGTCCCTGGGCGGCATGGATTCCCTGTTGTCGACGGCGCAGATGCCCAAAGGCATCCCGGTGGCCACCGTGGCCATCGGCGACGCCGGCGCAGCCAACGCCGCCTTCCTTGCCGCGCAGATCCTCGCCCTCTCGGACAAGAAGCTCGCCGCAGCCCTTGCCGCCAAGCGCGCCGACGACCAGGCCAAGATTGCGGCTGAGCGCCTGGAATGAGCGGGGCCTCACAATGACTTCTGGCGTCCGCCCGCCCGACGACGCCGCCATCCTCGAGGCGGCCAAGATCTTGCGCGCCGGGGGCTTGGTCGTCTTTCCCACCGAGACGGTGTATGGCCTGGGCGCAAACGCCCTCGACCCGAACGCAGTGCGCCGTATCTTCATGGCGAAGGGACGCCCCGCCGACAACCCTGTCATCGTGCACGTGCACGACGTGGCCGCTGCACAGCACCTCGTCCGTGCATGGCCCGCCCTCGCGCAGCGGCTGGCCGACGCATTCTGGCCTGGCCCGCTCAGCCTCATCCTGCCGCGCGCCGATGTCGTGCCGGCCAGCATCTCGGGCGGCCTCGATTCCGTCGCCATCCGAATCCCACGCCACCCCGCGGCCCAGGCCCTGCTACGCGAAGCAAACCTGCCCGTCGCCGCGCCAAGCGCCAACAAGTCGGGACGGCCAAGCCCGACGCGGGTGCAGGACGCCATGGCTGACCTCGGCGACAAGGTGCAACTCTACCTGGACGGGGGCCCGACGGACGTCGGCGTCGAATCCACGGTGGTCTCCCTGCTGGGACCGAAACCCGTCATCCTGCGGCCGGGCGGCATCACGCGGGAGGCCATCGAAGCCGTCGTCGGACCCGTGGACGTGCCTGCGCCGCGTGGCCCCACGACCGACGTCGTCGTGTCGCCCGGAATGAAGTACCGGCACTACGCGCCCAAGGCCCACCTCATCGTCGTGGACGCTGACCGGCTGCACCGCGAATGGGACAAGCTGCGCGGCCACGCCACGAAGGCGCATGTCATCGCCAGCAAGGAGTCGCGGCTTGCCGGAGTCGACGTGACCACCCTGGCATCACGCAACGACGGTGCCGCTTGGGCCCGCGGACTGTTCTCGCTGCTTCGCGACCTCGACGCCAAGGGCGTGCAGGTCATCCTCGTCGAGGCCATCCCTGAGAAGGGACTTGGCGTGGCCGTGATGAACCGCCTGCGCAAGGCCGCCGAGTGATCAGAGGCCCGGCAGGCCGCGCAGCCGTTCCGCCATGACGCCCATCGCCGTCGCCGTCTCCATGCTGATCCCGCGGCCCGTCAACTCCAGGTGCGCAGGCGCGACGCGCAGCAGCGAAGCAGGCAGGCCACGCTTGCCCAAACCCATGACGAGACAGACGTGCGTCGCTCCGGCGGCGCGCGCGGCGGACGCCGCATCGGCGAGGGCCATGCCTTTCCCCGGAGCCGGCTGCGACGTCGTCGCGACGGGAAAACCGAGCCGTGTCCAGTCGGTCGGCGGTTCCTTCGTCGTGCATGGGACGAGCAGGACTCGGCCGGCGCGCACCAGGTCTTCGAGGTAGCGGCCGCCTTCGCCGATGTTGGTGTCCGCCACGGCCTGGGCGGCGACAGCGCGCACGTCGCTCGCCGGAAAGCCGAGGAGGGCGAGGTCAAGGTCGAATGCCATGCAGAGAGGGGCTGCCCGCGCAATCGCGCGCAAGTGGACATCCTTCAAGCCGCCCTCGTAGGTATCGTACAGAGCCAAGACGTGGCGCGTGACGGCGGCGGGCGCGGCGGCTGGCAGAGGCCTTTCCGTCTGCACGGTCGCGTTGGCTGGTCCCGGGCCGGAGGTCGTGGGCGCGGCCGCTTTCCCG
This sequence comes from bacterium, assembly GCA_040390065.1. Taxonomy (GTDB): domain Archaea; phylum Thermoplasmatota; class E2; order JACPAO01; family JAHFTW01; genus JAHFTW01. The sequence goes on from JAZJZE010000005.1 coordinate 199,204, forward strand.
CCAAGGCGCTGCAGGCCAGTCCTGAGGTTTGCCTCGATTGCTTGCCGCGCCTGAGGATCGGTCACATCGGGCACCAGGGCGAGACCCTCCTCCAGCCAGGACCTCGCCTGGACGGCGTCGCGCAGCCGGTCGGCACGTCCGCCTGAAGCGGCGAGAAGACGGACCCGCGTTTCCACGTCGAGGTCGGCGGCGGCCCCGGCGATGCGATGCAACGCGGCCACCGACTCGGCGGATGCGACGAGACTGCGCAAGACGTCCAAGCGCACGGCAGGGTCGTCGACGCGCCGGGCGCTCGCCAAGGAGTGCTCCAGGATGGCCGACGCATGGGACGGGTCGTGAGCGGCGACGTGGTGGTGCAAGGCGCCAAGCAGGCGGGCCCGCAACGCGGCATCCGGGACGCCGCGCAGCACATCCACGACGGACGCGGCCGCCCCGGCGTCGGCGGCCGCCTTTGCCACGGCCTTGCCGCCGTCGAGCTCGAAACCCTGGTTGGCCAGCGCCATGTGGAGGAGGTCGGGGAGACGCTCGACGGGACAACTGTCGGCGACGTCCTGGATGGCCGAGGCAAGCGACTGCCCCGGCGGCATGGCCATGGCCAGGTCCACGATTCCGTCCAGGAAGCGGGTGCGAGCTGGCGCGGCGGACGGCCCCTCCCGCCACTTGGCGCCCCGCTTGGCCAGATGCCCCAAGAGTTCGGCCTTGCGAAATCCCCGGTCGACCTTTGCCGCGCGCTTGAGGATGTCATCCAGGATCAGCGCCGCCTTGTCGCCGCTCAGGCGCCGGTCCATGCTGAGCGCCATCAGGGCCTCGGCGGCAAAGGACGGGTCGGCGATGGTTCCCGCCTCTTCCAGCAATTCGCGCAGGGGTCGGCCGCGACCGGACTTGGCTTCCTGGATGAGGGCCCGCGCTTGGCTCGGGGGGTGCGGTCGCGGGGGGGAGGCCATGGAGTTTGCAGCCGCCACCCGGTGAAAAGCTCGCAGGCGGCCGTCCTGGCGTCAAGCCCGCGAAAGCACGCACCTTCGCCATGGTTGTCCGCGGCTTTGGCCGGCCCGACCGTTGCGCATGTGCCAAACCTTTTTTGCTCGCCGAGTGGACGTAGGGCTCATGCCCCTGCGAAAGCGGGTCAATACGGGCCTCGACGCGGTCCTCGCGCCGGAGGCCCCGTTCGTCTACCTGCATCGGCCAGCGCCACATCCCTCTCCCGCGGAGCCGCCGCCCCAGCCGCCCGCGCCCCAGGAGGCGATTCCCCTTGCGACGTTCGAGACCATCATCGACTGCCTCCCCGAGGAGCCCGATGGGCCAACACCGGAGGCCGTTGCGGCATCCGCCCTGGAGACGTCGGGCCCTCCGTGATACCCGGCCGCGCGTGTTGCCACCCGGCTTCGGCCGACCTGCGTTGAAATCCTTGCCTGCCCCTCCTCTTATACGTCCACATGCATAGAATAGGGCTGTTGAAGCCCCACGTGATGGAACAGACCGTGCCTGAAGCCGCGGACGCAATCCGCACCATGCGTGTGCGCGGCGCCGCTGCCATCGCGTGCCTTGGCGCCACGACGCTTGGGCACCACGTAGCCGGCTTGGCCGGGGGCCTGCCCGCCGTGCATGCGGGCGCCCGCCGCGCAGCCGGCATCCTGTTTGCGACGCGGCCGACCGCCGTGAGTCTGCGCAACGGCCTGGGCGCGGTCCTTGCACCGGTTCTTGCGGCGACGGACGCGGACGCGGCGCGGGCTGAGGCCCCGGTCGCGGCCAACGCGTTCGTTGCGGCCGTGGACGCTAGTGGGCAAGCCATCGCCGAACATGGCTCGAGCCTCCTCGCCGCGGGCGGGGCCGTCCTCACGCATTGCCACTCCACGACGGTCATCGACGTGCTGAGGCGGGCCCAGGCACGCGGTGCGGACCTGCACGTCTACGCGACCGAGACGCGCCCGTTTCGCCAGGGCCTCGTGACCGTTCGCGCCCTGCACGACGGCGGTGTGCCGTGCACGCTCATCGTCGACTCCGCGGTGTCGCACGTGCTCGAGACGAAGGCCATCCGGTGGGTCCTCGTCGGCGCGGACACGGTCGCGGCGGACGGCACGCTGTTCAACAAGGTGGGGACGGCGGGGGTCTGCGCGCTGGCGCAGCGTCGCGGGGTGCCCGTCCACAGTGCAGCTGGATTCTACAAGTTCACGCGCCAACCGCCCGGGGCAATCCCGATTGAGGAACGCGCCCCGTCGGAGGTCGTCCCGGATTCCGATGTCCCTCCTGGCGTGGCCGTCTTCAACCCCGTCTTTGACCGGACGGCACCCGGCCTGCTGACCTCGTACATCACGGAGGCCGGCCCACGCACTCCCGGCGAAGCCGTGCGGCAAGCGCTTGGCCGCCTCCCTGCATCGGAGGCACTCGCATGAAGGACGCCGTCATCGCGACGTACGAACTTGCCGGGGAATTCCCGCTGGAGGACTGCGCCCGCGTCGTCGCCATGGAGCAGTCGACCGGGACCTGGACGCCCTTGGCCGAGCGCCGCGCCTCCATCGAAGACCGCGTCTCGGCGTGGGTCGTGGACACCGACTCCGCCGCCGGTCTTGCACGCATCGCCTTCCCGTTGGAAATCTTCGAGACCGCCAACGTCCCCGGCGTCCTTTCCGTCATCGCCGGCAACCTGTTCGGTCTCGGTTCGTTGCGCCAGGCCCGCCTGACGGATGTCGAATTTCCCGCCGCCTTCTCACGCGCATACCCAGGTCCCGCCTTCGGCATCGCCGGCATCCGCAAGGCCGTGGGCACCGCCTCGTCCGGTCGACCGCACGGGGGCACCATCGTCAAGCCCAAAGTCGGCCTCGACCCCAAGCAGACGGCCGCCGTCGCCAAAGAAGCCGCCCTCGGCGGCCTGGACCTCATCAAGGACGACGAGACGCTGACCGACCAAGCGTTCTGCCCCCTCGACGAACGTGCGCGCCTCGTGCTCGAAGCCCTCGACCAAGCGAAGTCGCAGACCGGCAAGGCCTGCCTGTACGCGGTCAACGTCACGGCGGGCGCCGATACGATCGCTGAGCGTTGGGACCGCATCAAGCCCTACGGGCCGAACTGCGCAATGGTCGACGTCCTCACCGCCGGCTACGACGCGCTGATGGCCCTGCGGCGCACCTGCAACGTCCCCATCCACGTCCACCGCGCGATGCACGGCGCCATGACCCGCTCCGCCGACTTCGGCATCGACATGCGCGTCATCGGCCGCCTCGTGCGCCTCTGCGGCGGCGACCAATTGCACATCGGTTCCGCCACGGGCAAGATGGACCACCCGCGGGACCTTGCCGACCTCGTCGGCGCGCTCAAGGGACCCTGGACCAACCACAAGGCGGTCTTCCCCGTCTCGAGCGGCGGATTGCACCCGGCCCTCGTACCCGCCGAAGTCGCCGCCTTCGGCAGCGACGTCGTCCTGCAAGCCGGCGGCGGCATCCACGGCCACCCCGACGGCACCCGCGCCGGAGCCAAAGCCCTCATGCAGGCCATCGAGGCCGTGCACGCAGGCCGTCCGCTCGACAAAGAGCGCGAACCCGAACTGCAAGCCGCCCTGCGGAGGTGGAAGGACGAATCCTATGGCTACGGCACCTGAAGAACCAAGCCTCTGGACCGTGCACGCCCTCGACATCCACGGCGGCGCCCCCGAAGCCTTCCTGCACGCCCGCGACGCCGACTTGCTCGGCCTGCACCCACTCGACCGCGTGCACATCTTCGCCAGCTCCCCGGGCCGCTCGGCAACCGCCATCGTAAGCATCGCGGGCGGATTTGCCCAACCAGGCCACGTCGGCGCTTCGGCTGAACTGTGGACCACCTTGCGCCTCGAACCCGGCCAACGCGTCCGCCTCGAGCCAGCCCCGCGCCCCAAGAGCGTGCACGCCATCCGCCGCAAACTCGACGGCGCGCGCCTCGACGCCGCCGACATCCAACTCATCATCCAAGACATCGGACGCGCCAGCCTCAGCCCCGTCGAGATCACAGCCTGGGCCTGCGCCGTCCAAGTCCACGGTATGGACCCCGACGAAACCGCCGCCTGCATCCAAGCCATGGTCGAAGGCGGCGACCGCATCCACTTCCGCAAAGGCCCCGTCCTCGACGTCCACTCCATCGGCGGCGTCCCAGGCAACAAATACGCCCCCATCACCGTCTCTATCGCTGCGGCAAACGGCGTCATCATCCCCAAGACCTCCAGCCGCGCCGTCAGCTCCGCCTGCGGCACCGCCGACTTCATGGAAGTCCTCACCCCCGTTGCACTCTCCGCCGGCCGAGTCCGCGACATCACGGAACGCATCGGCGCAACCCTGTGCTGGGGCGGCGCCGTCAACCTCGCCCCCGCCGACGACGCCATCATCCGCGTCGAATACCCACTCCTCCTCGACCCACCATCCCAGATCATCGCCTCCGTCCTCGCCAAGAAACTCGCCGTCGGCACCGCCAAAGTCCTCATCGACCTGCCCGCAGGACGCGGCGCCAAAGTCTCCAACGACGACGCCACCGCCCTCGCCCGCCAATTCACCGACGTCGGCCAACGCGTCGGCCTCGAAGTCCAATGCGTCATCACCGACGGAAGCCAACCCATCGGACGAGCCATCGGCCCCACCCTCGAAGCCCGCGAAGCCCTACAAGTCCTCGAAGGCGCAACCCAACCCGTCGCACTCGTCGACAAAGCCTGCATGCTCGCCGGCCGCCTCCTCGAAATGGCCAACAAGACACCACCCGGAACAGGCACCGCCCTCGCCCGCACCACCCTAGCCAATGGCCAAGCCCTCAACAAGTTCCGCGAAATCATCACAGCGCAAGGCGGCAACGGCGCAATCACAGCCAACGAACTCCAAGCCGGCCCCTACACCGTCGAATACCTCTCCCCAGCCACCGGCACAATCCTACGCATCGACAACAAAGACCTCTCACAAGTCGCCCGCATCGCCGGCTCACCCCACGACCACGGCGCCGGCCTCCTCCTCACCGCCCAAGTCAACGACCACGTCACCGAAGGCGAACCCCTCATGACCATCCACTCCGGCAACGCACGCCACCTCGCCGACGCATTAGTCACGGCGACACAAGAGAAGCCATTCACGATTGGATGAACGCCGACGAGGAGTGGGGTGCGGGCGAAGGGGCAGGCTGGAATGGAGAATAGCGGGGAAACCCCATACCGAACCAAATCTTAGCGGGTTTGGCGCCTTCTTTGGGCTATTCTTGGCTATGCGAGAGAGTAACGTGAGGCTTTCGGAACGACCCTGGCCGAGGGCCGCAACCTGGGCATCCGACCGGCCGCGCGCACGACAATGGCGCCCGGCCCGCCATTCATTGGACAAGAATGAGAAGGATGCCTGACGGGTCCCAGACGTGCAGGACCCTCGAATCTCCCACGGCCTCGGGTGGCTGAATGCGGGCAGGGCCGAAATCGCCCTCCGCGAGGACCTGGCCGGCCTTCGTGTACCAGGCGTCGACGTCATGGACGCCCATCATTATCATGAAATTCTGGGCCCACTCCTTAACGTAGTAGTTCTGGAGACGGAACTGGTTGCCATCGAGCTCGAAGTCGCAGGTCTTGCCCCATCCCGGAGTCATGCGAAATCCGAGCGCCAGGTAGAACCGCTTGGACATTTCGAAGTCACGCGCAGGCACGTAGGCCTTGAGGTCCTTGATGGCTGGCCCCACGGACGACCCGAGTCCCCGCTAACCGATGAGGATTTCCGCTACATGGATTGGCCGATTTTCTCCCCGCTACTCGCAAGCAGTGCTAAAGACGCGCAACTGGACTAATTACGCGCAATCCAACAGTGAAGGGTTCGTTCCGGTTCCAAAACGGCAGGGAGTCGCGGTCTCATCTCCGGGGGCCGCCAGCGGCTCCTCGTGAAACCTGCACGTCGTAGGCCAACACGAATTGGTTGCGCTGGTTGAAGGCCTCCAGGCTTGCAGAGTCATCAGGGTTGAATCCGTCCTCGATCAACGGCGCCAGCTTCCTCAGAAATTCGGCTACCTTGGGATCTGTCCCAGCAAGCTCGACCAGCGACGTCGGCCGGCTACCGTCCGGGAATTCCAAGACGCGCACCATGCGGCCATGGCCCAAGAACAGAGTATTGCGCGTAGCACCCATTCCAAGGGCGACCGCGCGACCGCCGTCCGCATTGTTGAGCAACCGCTCGAATTCTGCCTCAGACCCAAGCCGCGCCCTGAAAGAGAAGCATACAAGCACAACCGGGCAAGGGCCTCCGCCGAGATAATTCCGCTGCCGCGGCCGCGGTTTGAAACGCCGGGCGGCCAACACAGACGACCAGGTCCTGGGAATCGGCCACCGGGCCGTCGGACTAGAGGCTCTCGCGCTGAAGGCAGAGGCCGTTGCCGCCGGCCCTTCGGCGTCAGCATGGGGTCTGCTTGGAAAGCCTCGCCCTCCACCCGTCGCCTCGGGGTTCGGCATCGAAGCGGCCGCCGCAGCCTCGTCGCGTGGCCTTGATACGCCCGCCGTGCTTCCGCCAACGTGAACCTCGACCCAGTCGATTGGCGCCTCGTCCGCGAACTCTATGGGTGGGAGTCCAGCTACCCCAAGGGGGCCGACCGGGTCTCCTTCGCCGAATTGGGCACAAAAGCCGGACTGCACCCAAAGTCGGTCAAGCAGCGCGTCAAGAAACTACGCGGCGCGGGCGTCATTGACGGCCCATACTTCGAGCCGTGGCCGTCAGCACTTGGCCTGCACGCGTCGGCCTACGGCTTCGACTCAGGCACTCCACGCGATGCAGCCGCCCTTGAGCGCGGCCTAGCGAGCGTCCCCGAGGTGCAACTGTGCGTCTTCTCGCGCTCCATCACGTACGTCATCTTCTGGCACGATGGCAAAGATGCTGGACCCACGCTGCGGCGCATTGAGAAATCCGCCGGGCTTGCAAAGCCATGGAAATCGTTCTCGACCGCCGACTTCCCGTCCGCTCCGGCGGTCAACCGGTCGCCGCTGGATTGGCGAATCGCCTTGGCCCTACGCCGGACGCCGGCCCGTTCGCTGGCCGCCGTGGCGCGAGAACTGGGTGTCACAGTGCGAACCGTCGAGCGACGCGCCCGACAACTCATCGAGACGCGGACGGGTGCGATGCAGATCCGTTTCCGGCCATCCAAGATTGAGGGCTCAATCTACGCGGCCATCGTCGTGCGGGACGGCGACGACCGGGCGCCCGGCAGCCTGGCCGCCGCATTCCCCGACCGGGTCATCGGACCGTTTGGGGGGCCCGTGAGGCCAAACGTCGGCGTGCCGGTTGCCAACCTGGACGAAGCTGAGCGGCGCGCCAGCGAGGCCGAACTCCTACCGGGCATCAAGCGCGTCTCCATGTACCTCGTACGCGATTGGATCTACCCCGTCGCCTTCGATGAGTGGCTGGCCGAACGTGTCGCAAATTGGACGCACGGCGTGCACCAGCCCTAAGTCGCAAGGCCGGCCATGTGGGGACATGGACCGCCCCACCCTACTCACCGGCCCCAAGACCTACGCCTTCGCCGGCGTCGCCGCCGCCACCGCCCTCTTCGCTACCACCTTCGCCCTGTTCATGGCCGCACCCAAGAGCCCAGCTCTCCCAATCGCGGGTGCCTTGGCTCATGTCGCCCTGTTCCCCGTCGTCGCCGCCCTACGCGCCCCCCGAGACGCCAAGGCGGCTGGGTACGGTTGGCTCACCGTAGACATCGTCGCAAACATCATGGCGCTCAACGGCGCCGACACCAACCTAACTTCCGCCATCCGTCTCGGAGGCCACGTCGCAGCCGCAATCTGGATCATCGGAGTGACCATGGAAACCCGGCGGCTGCCCTTGCTGGGCTACCCCTTGGCGGCGTGGTTGGGAATCTATTCCTTCATCGCGCCCTGGGTGCCCACGACCGCCTTCTACCCGGCATTCATCCTGCTCTTGGCCTGGCTTGCAGGAATGAGCGTCCTGGTCGGCCGATTCGACGCAGCGCCACGATTGTCTAGGGCCACAGCCTAGGTGCGCCCGATGACCCAGCCCTGGGCGGAGACCTCCCGCTGGTTGTTCGTCGCCATGGGCGCCGTGTGGCTCCTCATTGGGGCACTGACTCCCGTGATGATGGGTTCGTCCAGCTACCGGAACTTGTTGTTCCTGTCCCCGCGGACCGACCGCGAACTCTACGGACAGGAACCCAGCGACGCCCTGCAAAACACGACGTTACGGGGCGTCCGCGACACCGTAGTCCTGGCATTGGCGGGAACGTTGGTGGCCGCGGGCCTGTTGGCCGTGGCCATGGCATGGTTCGGGTTGGGTGATGGGGCCGCGTGGGCGTTCTGGTCACTTGCCGCCGCCGGGGCGGTGGTTCTGCCTTACTGGATCATGGTTCTGCGGCCGTACTGGGGCGCCGGCGTATGGACCGGCTTGGGGGACTTGCCTCCCTTCATGTGGGTGACGACCTTGCTGTGGTTGGCCGCTACCACCACGGGCCTTATTGCGCGGGGCGGCGCCTGACGGCGGTCCAGGTTCGCCGAGCCGGCACACATGGATTGCGTCGCTGCAGTGCTCTGCAGTAGGGCTACGGCGCAGGAGCAGCGTGCAAGGCGCGCAACTTGCGTACGAGTTCGGCGGGATGCACTGCGAAGATGCGAATCATGGCCTCCTTGCCAACGCCGCCAGCGTCCCAGATGATGTCGGGGACCCGTCCGCCATTGGTCTCGATTGCATGCCGGATGCCCCACTCCATGGTGCTTGGGGCATCGCCGGGTTCCTTGGTCCGGTCGAAGGACGCAACCTTCATGCCCGCCTTGTTCGCGTTCCCGATGTATTTCTCGTCGTAGCGGTGGTTCATGACGAGCCGTGCGGTTGGAGAGTATTCCTGCAGGACGACGGCGATTCGGCCCGTGTGATGCGGGCCGCCATAGGCGAGCCTGCCCGTTACGGCGCGACCGATGCCTGCAATCGTGATGCGGCCGGCCAATCCGAGTACGTCGGTCCGTGGATTCCTTGCGCCCGGAAGCGCGTACGCCACGTTCATTCCGACTTCGGGGACATCCTGGTACCGGATTTCCGCCAGGATGCGCGGGAGCCACGACTCGAGTTCCCGCCATTGCGCGAGGCGTTCGTCGTCCAACTCCTGTTCGCCCGCGTCGAAGGCGAGTTCCTGCTGAAGTTCCGCGTGTGCTTGCCCGACGGCCGCCACGAGTCCAACGCCCCTCGCCAGGTAGGCCGTGGCGCGGCTTGCAAGGCGGCATCCCGTTCCACGGTGGATGCCAGCCTTTGATTCCACTGGAAATTCGTGTGTGGAGCGGCCGTCGAAGAGCACGTCAGGGCCACGACCGGAACGCTTGACGAGTGCCGCCTTGGCACCTAGGCCCACGAAGGAAGCGGCGGCCTTTTCGGGGACCTGCTCCCCCGTGAAGGCTTGCGCTTCTTGCTGATTCGGAGTCACGAGGAAGCTGGAAGGTAGCAGCCTGGTGCGAAGGGCCTGCAGCCCTGCCCCATCGAGGAAGGGTGAGCCGCTGGACGACGAAAGGACCGGGTCGAGCACCACGTTGAGCGTGTGCTCTCTTGCCAAGCCGGCCACCGTCTCAACTTGTGCGGCCGAGAAGAGGGCACCCACCTTGGCCCAGGAAATGTCGAATTCTTCCATTGCGGACTCAGCTTGCGCGACCAGGACATCGGCGGCGGTGGCGTTGGCGGCAGCGAAAGCCTTCGAGGTCTGAACGGTAGCGCCGGTGAGGACCGGACACGCGTGAAGTCGCTCGGCGGCGAAGACCGCAAGGTCGCGAGCGAGCCCGGCCTGGCCGGTTGGGTCCAGGCCACCTATGACCAGGACGGCCGACCTTTTCATGGCTTGACCTGGAGTTGACGGAACGTGCGGCCGACGGTGTGTGGTTCGGCCGAGCCAGCGATTGGCGCCTCGCCGGCCAGCACGCGGGCGTCTTGGGTGATGCGCATGCTGCAGAAAGAGGGCCCGCACATGCTGCAGAACTTGGCGTCCTTGAACGACTCCTGCGGTAAATTCGCGTCATGCTTCGCACGCGATGTCTCTGGGTCGAGGCTGAGGCGGAACTGCTCGTTCCAGTCAAAGGCGAAACGGGCGCGACTCAAGGCGTCGTCCCACGCCTGTGCGCCCGGGTGGCCCTTGGCGACGTCAGCGGCGTGCGCGGCAATCTTGTACGCAATGAGACCCTGCTTCACATCTTCCTTGTCAGGCAGCCCCAGGTGCTCGGCGGGGGTGACGTAGCACAGCATGGCAGCACCATGCCAGCCGATGGCCGCAGCGCCGATGGCGCTCGTGATGTGGTCGTAGCCAGGCGCGACGTCGGTGACCAGAGGGCCAAGGGTGTAGAATGGGGCGTCCTCACACCACGCCTGCTGCAATTCCGTTTGGTGGCGAATCTTGTGCAAAGGCACGTGGCCGGGACCCTCCACCATGACCTGGACGCCGCTTGCCTTGGAGCGCTTGGTGAGTTCTCCCAAGGTCGCCAGTTCCGCGAATTGGGCAGGGTCCGACGCGTCGGCGATGCTGCCCGGGCGCAGGCCGTCGCCAAGGCTGTAGGTAACGTCGTGTTCGCGCAGGACCTCGGAGACTTGGTCGAAGCCCGTGTAGAGGAAATTCTCCTGTTTGTGGTGGGCCATCCAGGCAGCGAGGATTGCACCCCCGCGGCTCACAATTCCCGTGACGCGTTCGCGCGTGAGGCGTACGTGGTCGCGCAGGACGCCGGCGTGCACCGTCATGTAATCCACTCCTTGGTGCGCCTGCTTCTCGATGATTTTGAGATATGCCTCGAGGTTAAGGTCGGGAATCTTACCGCCAACGGCCTCGAGGGCTTGGTAGATGGGAACGGTTCCAACCGGCACGGGGCAGGCCTGGATGAGGGCGGTGCGGATGGCGTCCAAGTCGCCGTGGCTGGTGGAGAGATCCATCACGGTGTCCGCGCCGTAATGGATTGCGTAGTGCAGCTTCTCTAGCTCGTCCTCAACCCCGGAGGTCATGGCACTCGCCCCGATGTTGGCGTTGACCTTGACCCTGAGCGCCCGGCCGATTGCCATGGGCTCCAAGGCGGCGTGCCGGGGGTTTGCCGGGATGACGGCACGACCCGCGGCCACTTCGCGCAGAACGAACTCGACTGGTACCCCTTCGCGCGCGGCCACGTACGCCATCTCGGGGGTGGTCGTTCCGGCTCGCGCCGCGAAGAGCTGAGTGGTGCCCTGCGTGCGCGCCGGCAAGCCGGCCGGCTTGGTTTCCCCGTACTGGAGCATGCGGCCGGCCACGGCCCGCCACTATTCATATCTAATCAGAAGTCATTGCTAAGTAATAGTCCGGCTTGGCGGGCCTGCATGGCAGCACTCTTCGCACCTGTCTCGGAGAAGGACATCACGCGCGCCCTGGTGGGCGAATGGCACCGCAAGTTCCAGGAGCACACGGAGTGCGACGTCGTCGTCGTCGGTGCTGGCCCTTCCGGCCTCATCGCAGCTACCGACCTGGCAAAGGCGGGCGCCAAGGTCATGGTCGTGGAGACGAACAACTACCTCGGTGGCGGCTTCTGGGTCGGGGGCTTCATGATGGCGCCCCTGACCATCCGGGCTCCCGCGCAAAAGGTGCTCGACGACCTCGGCTGCTCCTACAAGCAAGCCGACGGAGTCCCCGGCCTCTACCTATCCACCGGCCCCGAGGCCTGCAGCAAGGCCATCGCCGCCGCCTGCGACGCCGGAGTCTTCTTCCAGAACGTCACCAACCTCGAGGACATCGTCCTGCGCGATGGCCCCAACGGCAAACCCCGCGTGGCCGGCGCCGTCATCAACTGGAGCCCTGTCGCCTCCCTTCCCAGGCAAATCACCTGCCTCGACCCCGTCGCGGTGGAATGCAAGATCCTCATTGATGCCACCGGCCACGACGCCGCCGCACTCGGCAAGCTGCGCGACATGGGCCTGGCCGAGATTCCCGGCCACGGCAGCATGTGGATCGAGAAATCCGAAGACCTCGTCGTCGAGAACACCGGTGTAGTCTACCCCGGCCTCATTGTCTGCGGCATGAGCGTTACCACGGCCTATGGCCTGCCCCGCATGGGCCCCACGTTCGGCGCCATGCTCCTCTCCGGCAAGAAGGCCGCCAAGGTCGCCCTCGAGGAACTCGCCCGCCAGGAATGGAAACCCAACAAGACGAACGGCAAGCCCATGGTTACCTCCAAGGCCAAGCCGTCCAAGACCGCCACGGTCCTCAACTGAGGTGCTGCATGGCCATCACCAGCTCGAAGCGGGGACGCACCGTCACGAAGCATTACGCATGGAACTGGGATGAGGTCCCGTCCGCCAAAGCGGCAGCGTGGTCGGAAGAATGGACATACGCCTCCGACGGTGCACTCCTCTCCCGCCGCCGCATCCAGCAAGGCAAGAAGCCGACCACGCACACCATCAGTACGGACCCACGGGCCGGCGCCATCATGCGCGAGGATCTCGGACTCGCCCACCGTCACGGCACTCCCATGGCGGGGCCCCATCACCACTGAAGTTCCGATTATTCACGGCTTATAATGAGGGCCGCCGTGCGGCCATCGTGCCCCTACCCCCCTGCTTCCACCTGGCCGACGACATCTTCCCCAGAGTCCGGGCGGAGGCCGCTCGCCAACTCGTTGCAAAGGGCTGGAGCCAGATGCGGACCGCCAAGGCGATCGGCATCAGCCAAGGCCTCGTCTCGAAGCACGTGGCCGCCAAACCCCTCGCGGCGGAACCCCTCATCACGAGGCTCACAGCGGAGCTCCTGCTAGACCTGGAGGCCGGGACTCCGACCAGCGCATCGGCTTGGTGCACGACCCTCACAATCACCGACGCAACGCCGGGCGGCGACCAGGCTGTGGCGGACGTGCTGGCCGCCGAAGCGATGCTAAGCTCAGCCATGCCGCTACGGCTCATGCCCCAGATTGGCCTGAACATCGCCCGGGCACTACCCGACTCCCAGACGCCACAGGACGTTCTTAGCTACCCCGGGCGCCTCGTCGATGCGGGCGGCAACCTCGTCGCACCAGCTCCGCCCGCCTTCGGCGCCTCCGGACACCTCGCGCGGTGCCTGCTCCACTTGCGAGGCAGGGACCCGTCGTTGATGGCCTTGGCCAACGTGCGTGGCGGAAGCGAGGCCATGCGTGCAGCCAAGAAACTTGGCTGGCGGGTCGTGGAGATTGCAGCCGACAGGCGCGGGGACGCGGAAGCTCCGTTCCGCCGGGCCGTGGATGGCGAGGCGAAGCCTCCCACGGTCCTGCACGATGGGAAGGCCATCGGCATCGAACCCTGCCTCTATGTGGCTGCTGTCGACGCAACGGCGCTTGCGCGGCTCGTCGTCCAGCTTGATGGTGCCGCCATGACAACCGCCGTCAAAGCGAACGCCAAAGGAATTGGCATCACCCGTTAACGGAACGGGGGGAACGCCCTTCGGGGCCGGATTCCAGCGACCCTTCCCATAGCGGCAAGAACCGGAGCTCGGCCACCCAAGAGCAAGAGGTGGCAGGACAGCAGATGCTGATTGACCGCATCCGGACGAACAAGGCCGACGCCCGCGGCGTCCTCTTGGAAGAGGAAATGCCAATCATGAAAACGATGCCAGCCGGCTTCGATCGCCTGCTCAAGGTCCGCACTGTGACCGCGGCGCCGACGAGCCTTGCCATGAGCGACGCCGGGGCCTTCCTCCAATTCAACGACATGTCCGGCCGCATCGACTTCAACTACGCCCTCTGGGGAAACGGCCCCGGGTACATGGCGTGGTGCCGGCGTCTCTTCGAGCACGTCTGGGCAATCGCTCAGCCGGCGGAGTGTGCCGCGCGGCCGACGGCACAGGTTCGTTGACACCACCTCGCCGGGTGCTGCTTCGTCCCAATAGGGGCGCGCGCCAACGCCCTGCGTCCGGCCCGGCGCCTTCTTGACGTACTGCCAGCCTACTCCGAGTGTGTCCGTCAAGGTCGAAGGTCTCGTGCGCGCTCCGCCGGCGAAAGTGAATGCCTACCTGGCCGACCTTTCCAACTGGCCGAAATGGCAGTCCGACATGCAGAGCGTAGAACTGGTCTCCGGCACACGGGGGAAGACCGGTGCCACGTATCACTACGTCGCGAAGGCCATGGGCAAGTCGTTCGACTCGACGGTCAAGGTCGTCACGGCTGACGCAGGGCACGTCGCCTTCGAAGGCGAATGGCAAGGAGGGATGCGCCCACGTGGAACCTTCACGACGTTTGCCGCAGAGGGCGGGACGCTTGTGACACTGAATCCCAACCCTGAATGCCGAGGGTTCATGAAACTCATGATGCCCCTGACCAACGGCATGATTCGCAGAATCCAGAAGCGCCACCTCGACGCGCTGCGAAGGGAACTCGAAGCTCAGGCGTGATGGGCATCTTTGCCTCCGATTTGCGTCAGACGAGGTCGGGGTGAATGACAGGCCCGGCCCCAGCCCCTGCGGAACGCTTCAACGGGAGCTCAATCGTGACGGTGGCCCCTTGTTCGGGGCCGGGACTTTCGATGCGGATGGTTCCACCGTGCGCGTCCACGATGACTTTGGACAGGTGCAGGCCAAGTCCGCTTCCTTGTTGGCGGCCTTCGTGGACTTGCCCGAATGGCTCGAAGAGGCGATCAAGTTGTTCGCGATTCATGCCTCGTCCCGTGTCGTGGACGACCGGTTGGGCTGGATGCTGTCCCCCTGTTGCTGGCGGATTGCATCGCGAAGGGTTCGATGTCGCTCGGAGCACTTTTTCGCGCGTCGGGAAGCGTGCCGGTAGCCGTAGCCCCGCGGCCCAAGGGGATGTTGTCCGATTCCGTCAGTCAGGCCGGCGCTGGTTCGATGCTTCTGCGGGATGATGGACCTGTGGAGCAAAACCCACATGGCCACCCAAACCACGACCAACAACGCTGCTTCCGTCAAGGACCTCATCGCGGAGGCCCGCACGCATATCGACAACCTAGCCTGCCCGGCGATGGCACAGGCCCTTGAGGCACCAGACGTCCTGCTGGTCGACCTGCGGGAACCCGCCGAGCGCGCGCAGAACGGAACCATCCCCGGGGCCCTAGCTGCGCCGCGCGGGATGCTGGAATTCTACGCCGATCCCTCGATGCCATACTACAAGCCGGAATTCCAGCGCTCCCGCCGCATCCTGCTGTACTGCGCCTCGGGCGGCCGTTCCGCTCTCGCCGGCGCTAGCCTGCGTCGCCTCGGATACGACCGTGTTGCGAGCCTCGATGGCGGCTTCAAGGCCTGGGTTGAGTCCGGCCACGAGGTCGCCCCGGTCCAAGCATGAGCCCGGCCGTGCCAGAAGCGGCTGGGCCGCGAAGGCGTTATCCCGAAGACTGTATCTGAGGCACCGTGGACGCAATCGATGTCGGGATCCTGCGAGCGATGGGCGTCCGTCCCTATGAGCGGACGCCCAAGCCGCTGGATGCCCTACAGCCGGCCCGCATCGCGCGCGTGACCGGCTCCAGCGTCAACACGGTGAAGGACCGCATCGCCCGGATGACCGAGCGTGGCGTCATCGCCGGTTACCAAGCCGTCCCCAACCTGCGCCACCTTGGCTTGCAAGGTGAAGCGTACCACCTGAAGTTCACGAGCGATGCCGCCAAGGACAAAGCGATGCCCCGGCTCCTCGCCGTCAATGGTCTCCTGGAACTGCACGACTTTCTTGGCCAAGGCGCCTGCGCAGACTTCGCCTTCAAGGACGACGCTGAGTTGCGGCGGACCCTCGCAACCATCTCAGCAGGGTCCCAAGACGGAGCACCGCGCCACTTCTACAGCCGCGAGATGCCCGACGTCAGGCGGTCCCTCACGCCGCTCGATTGGCGCATCGTGCAAGCCCTGCGCGCCGACCCGCGCGCAACACCTGCCGACCTGGCACCCATCGTCGGTGTCAGCACGCGCACCGTGAAGCGGCACTTGACGCGCATGGCCGCCGAGGGCAGCCTCTTCCTCGTCCCGATACTCGACCCGAGCAAGGCGGACGGGGTCTTCCTCTTCGAGCTCCTGGTCTATCTGCGCGATGGGACGGGGCCGCGACCAATGGCGGCGCTGCGCGCGGCGTTCCATGCCGAACACGTGTATGCCTACGTGCCAGCATCGGCAGAACTCGGCAACTTCGACCTCCTGTTGTTCGCCCGCACGAGCGCCGAGGTCGAGGCATTGCGGCGGCGCGCCGAGCAAGTCGACGGGGTTGTCCGCGCCGAGGCGTGGCTGTTCCGCGCATTCCTGGGCTTCCCTGCCTGGATGGACGCCGCCATCGAGAAGGCGGCCCGTGCCGTGGAAGCACCACCAGCGGTTGTGCCGCCCAAGACCCGGCGCCCCCGGAGGTCCTGAATTGGCTCGCGCCTTGGTCCTCGGCGCCGGATTCGGCGGCATCAGCGCCGCCCTTGAGTTGCGCCGATTGCTTGACCCCGAACACGAGGTCGTCCTCGTGGACGACTCCGCAAGCTTCCGGATGGGCGTGGGCAACCTGTGGATCCTCGATGGCCGCCGCAAGATTGGCGAAGGGGTGCGTCCCCTGGCCTTGCTTGGCGCCAAGGGCATCCAGGTGCGACGCGGGCGAGTGGACCGCATCGACGTGGCGGCCCGCAGCGCCGTAGTGGACGGCAAGGAACTGGCCTCCGATGGCATCATCATCGCATTGGGAGCCCGTTTGGCACCGGAGGCGACGCCCGGATTCGCCTCGACGCACAACTTGTACGAGGCGTCGGGGGCGGCCTCCTTCGCGCAAGCCCTTCAGAGCTTCGCGGGCGGACGAGTCCTCATCCAGGTCTGCGGGCTGCCCTTCCGTTGCCCGCCGGCACCCTACGAAGCAGCTCTCATCGCGGCCGACGTGCTCAAGCGGCGCGGCGTCAAGGCCGAGATCCACCTTGCCACGCCGGAACCACACCCTCTGCCTGTAGCGCCGCCCGAGTTCGGAAACCGCCTCCTCCCGCATCTCCAGGCGGCAGGCATCACGTACCATCCCGGATGCAGGCCAACGGAATTCGAGGGCGGACGAGTCGCATGGGAGAATGGCGGCACGCAAGCCTTCGACCTAGCGGCGGCCGTTGCGGTCCACCAGGCCCCAACCGTCGTCGCCACCACGGGGCTCGCAGGGCCCTCCTTCATCTCGCGTTCCCGGCGCGAGGGGAGCATCTTCTCCGCTTCGGGCGTAAGAGGGGCACCGCACGGCTTGCAGAAGAGAGCCTCAGCCCGATTCTCCTTTTCGCAGCGGGCGCACTTGAGCGGTCGGAGGCCCATGTCCTCGGCGCTCTTGGGAACCTTGACTCCCCACGATGCCAAGAGTCGCGTTTGGGCGTCATCGCGTGAGAGGTGGACGTACGTGGCGCTTTGCTCGCTGGTGTCGCTCCAGCCATACACGAGATTCATCGCTTGACCATCGAGGCCGCGCTTGGCTGCCGCGGTGGCGGAAGTATGCCTGAAAAGGTGCGGATAGACCCGCTTCTTGATGCCCGCTTCCTTGGCGACGCGCTTGACGAGGGCGTACGCAGTCTGGTAGCCCATTCGGGCGTGCATGTTCCGGTTGCTCTTCGAGTAGCACAAGGGCGCGTCGGGATCGGTGCGCATCTGGTGGTCCTCGAGCCAATCTTTGAGGTGCTCGGCGGCCTTGAAGATGCGAAGCGGGCGCGCCCCCGTCTTCAGCCCGTCGGCGTCTTCCGGCATGCGCAGCAGGTAACCGAATGCGTCTGGCTCGACACCGCCCATGTCGACGCTCAACAGTTCCTCGGCCCGAGGGCCGGCCTCGTACAGTCCAGCGATGATGAAGCGCTCCTGGCTGTCGCGGCACTTGCGCAGCATCGCCACGAGTTCCTCGGGCGTAATGAGGTCCTCTTGCCGCAGTCGCTTCTTCGACGGGCGCGAGACCTTGAAGCGCTCGAACTCGGGTGGCGTCTCCTTCTCGTCCAACTTGTGGAGCCACCGGAAGAAGGCTCGCAAAACGATGTAGGTCTTGTAACGGGTGCCCTCCGCCTTGTGGGAGATGCTGGCGAAGAACGCCACGACGTCTTCCCGCTTCAGGCGCCGCACCGAGCGGCTTCCGACCCACCGGCCGAACCGGCTGAACTCGTCGGCGTCCGCGCCGAGCGTGCTGCCGTCCAGTTTCTTGCCGCCCGCCTTGCGCTCGGTCAGGTAGGTCTCGAACTCCTTGCGGTTCGGCTTGTGGTTCACCAGATTTAGGTGGTCCATTGCGACGCCCCAGAGCTTGTCTGCGGGCAGTTTCGTGTAGTAACTCAACGGGGTCATCTCCTCAGATGGCCCATATGAAGGTTCCACGCCCGTTCCCATCGGGAAAAGCGATTTGATTCAGGGTTAATAGCGGGGATACGACCCCCCTCTATCACAGTCCATACCGCCCCCTTCAGGAGGCGGCGTGATGACCGAAGTTACCACGAAGCTCATCGGTCCCGGCTGGGTCCTCGTAGCCGCCGGGGCAGTGTTGGCGGGTTCGGCGTACTTCCGGGTTACGCCTGCATGGCCCGTCGCCATCCCGTTCGCCATGGTGCTTGTCGAAGCGGCACTTGTTCTTCCCTTCGTCCTCCGGAATGCGGCTGCCGGCTCCAAGGCACTTGAGATTCAAGTGCAGCGACTCGCCCGGCGGTCCAAATTAGACCGCCTGGTCGACCTACAGGACGCGCCAAGCGAGACGCATGAGGGAGGCGACGTCAATGAGTGACCCCCCAACTTCCACCGCGGTTCCCTCGATGACAACGGACCGGTACTGGATCCAGGCCTGGGCCCCGCAGGCGGACCGGAACGGCGGCCCAAGGGTTGGCAAGTGGATTGTCACGGTGGACGAGGCAGACCTCGATGCGGCATGGCGCACGGTGAAATCAGCGCTCCAGGCGGGCACGCTTGGCCCGTCCGCCAAAGCCCGGACGTCTGTTCCTCTTCCCTTCATCCAGGCCGACGGTAAGTCGGTGATCTGCGTCTACACGCATGACTTCCAGGACGTGCGCGATCGGGAACGCATAGGGCATGCACTTGTGCGATTGGGGTTCGGCCATCTGGGTTACAAGACGGACGAGCAAAGCCTGCGCGACTGGCAGCAGGAATGCGGCACGCGTTGGGGCTGGTGCTGACATGTCCTTCTTCAGTTGCAAGAGCCGTGACGACTGCTGGAAGTACTTCGACCGCCACCTCGAGGCCATCGAGCCAGGAAAGCGGACCAGTGCCCGCGCGTACCTGCTGGAGCGCGAAGAAAACGTGGAGCTCGGAACCATCGGCAGCTACCTGACCCACATCAAGGCCTTCGGCATCTACCTAGCGGAAAAGCCGTGGAAAGACGCGACGCGCGACGACGTCATTGGGCACATCAAGTCGGCCGCCGGCCGCCAGGGCCGCGTTGGCCGCCGTCACCCGAAGAACGGACAATCCCTGGGCCAGTACACCAAGTATCAGCGCATGGTGATGTTGCGCGAATTCTACAAGTGGCTGTACGAAACGGACGAAATGCCCCAGCAGTTCCGCCGCATGCCGTTCAGCAAGCCCAGCATGGAGGAGCAGTCGCAAGCCCGCGAGGACCGCCTTACACAGCCCGAGATCATGGACATGCTGGCGGCGACACAGGACAAGATGGAGCGGGCGTTGGTGATGCTCCTCCTGGATTCCGGCTTCCGTGCCGGTGAGGCGGCTGCCTTGGATATCCGCGACGTCACCTTCGACGACGTGGGCGCCAAGATCATGCACTCGCGAGAAGCAAAGGGCCTCAAGACCGCGCGGCGCAGGGTACCCACCAGGGTGACGCTCGCGGCGCCGTACCTTCGCGACTGGATTGCCATCCATCCGCGCCGCCTCCACCTGGACTCCCCAATCTTTGTCAGCCGGAGCAATCGCAACCACCTGGAACGCTTGGGCTCCGCGGGCGTGTGGAGCATCATCACGGTCCTCGCCCGCAAAGCGAAGTGCCGCCACATCCACCCCCACATGTTCCGCCACACGGCGGCCAGCATGCGCGCGGGGGATGGCTGGAACGAGGAGATGTTGCGCCTCCACTTCGGATGGTCAAAGGGGAGCGACATGCCCAGTCTGTATGCACACGTCGAGCAGGACTATGACTCGTTCGCGCTGCGGCGCGCCGGCCTGCCTGTCCCAGTGAGCAAGGCGCAGTGGACCCTGCAATGCCGCAACTGCAAGGTGGACAGCCCCGGGGATGCCTACTTCTGTGGCGGATGCGGCCGGCAACTCCACGAGGCCGACGCGCGCAAACCAACAGGCGAGCCGGCGGAGGTGGGTTGAATGGCCTTCCGCCCTCTGAGCACGCGTGACGCTGACGCGGTTCGCATCCTGCATGTCAGCGACCCTCACTACGACTTCCATCCCGTCGAAATCCGAGAAGCGGTGCTGTCGTCAATTGAGCGCGCAGACTTCGATGTCGTCGCTTGCACGGGCGACATCGCGAACTCAGAGAATAACTGCGCCGAATTTCTGGGCTGGTTCAGTGATGTCAAAGCACCGAAATTCTTGACTCCTGGAAACCACGATTTGTGGTGGATTCGCAAGCCTGCCACGGCGGAACGCCACGCCGGGGAAAGGAACGCCGACGGCTTCTGGGGTCATGCTGCCCGGGCGGGATGGCTAACCCCGAATCCGGACAAGCTTTGGGACGTGGTCCAGAACGTGTTGATGTTCAACGTGTTCTACACGCCAAACCCGGCTTGGGACCACATCCCGCCCTCAAGGTACTCCCGTGGGCGGGGAGGCAACGATCCAATGTACTCCGCGGATTGCCGGCAGATGTTCGGATTTCGCGACCTCTTCAAGGACCCCGGCTCGCCCGGCAAGGAATCCCTCCCTTCCGTGGCCTGGAGCATGGGCCACTTGAGTCCTTCGGACATGATTCCCTCCTTCTTCCCCCCACAGGTCTGCTTCGTGAACAACCGGATCGGAGAGCTCGCGAAGGCGCACGGGAGCCTCCTCCACCTGTTTGGGCACACTCATGAGGCCCGGGATGTCGAAGTGGGAAGATTGCGCTGCGTGAATCATTCATGGGTGGACGCTCAGTATGATGTGAATCTGCCCAGGGAAGGTCTCGTGGTGCGCAGTGCCGTTCGGAGGCTGGACTCTTGAGCCGTACGTCGCGGCGGGCTGGGCCAACCTGCGCATGGCACCCGGATGCCGACGTCATGGAATGCCGTGCGGACGACTGCGCGTTCCAGTACATCTGCCTCGCAGACCAGCCTCATCACATCGACGATCCACCGCGCGTGGAACCGAAGGTCCACGACCCGGCAAGGCAGCTGCGCCTCTTCATGCGAGCGTTGGACAGGTGGTTCTCCAAGAATACCGAACTACCAAGTGGCCCCCGGTTTCGCTGCCCGGACTGCGGTCACGGAATGTTCTCCAGGTGGCGGTCCGCTGGGGATTCCGTGAAGCTCGGGTGTTACGGGTGCGGCCTCGAGACCGACGTGCCCCGTCCGCGAGGCACGGCATGGCCGGGTCCGGAGCGGAAGAAGGCCAGGCCTTGATGCAGCCCATGAACGAGCCGGCAGCCAACCCCACTACGGTTATCGACTTCCGGCCGGTCAAGCGTGCCGCCGCGGAACGGTACCGACCAGACCATCCGCTCCGCCGAGTCATCGAAATGGAACCGGACGTGGTACCGCGCACGGAGGCCGCCGTCCTCATTGTGGAGTTGCTGAGGCTCACCATGCGGCTGGCACCGTGAGATGTGGCGTCGAACACCAACGACCGTCCGACAGTAAGAAAAACGTATCATGGACGTGGCAGGCCGATCCGACGTCTCCTTCGCCGCGCAAGGCACCGACGCAGCGAGGCTGTCATGGAACGGTTTCCGGAGCCTAATATACCCACCAGATGAGTTACCCCCCGCCGACCGGGCGTTTCCTAGGGTCGCCGAAGGCGTCTTGAAGGAGCGCTCTTGTCGGCACCCACGGTGAACGTCATGGCCCCCCCGCAATACAGCGTTCCCAGCGCGGCCGAAGTGCGCCGCATCTTGCAGGAAAACCAGGCCGAGCGCGACGCCCATGCCGAGGCCCTTGAGCGCCAACTCGCTGTGTCGGAAGACACCCTTAAGCTGCGCTTCCGCCTGTAGGGAGTGCACCGTGGTTGCCGGACATGTTAAGGGCCGTTCCGTTTGATCCAACCACGATTCTCGACATCGTAGCGAGCCACTACAAGGAGAAGACCGGGAAAGAAGTGCCGCACCCGCTGCGAACGCGATCGCGCTGCGCCGGGAAGCGCCAATTGGCGGCGATCATCAAGCACGTCGCGTCGCTCGACTGTCGCGTCATTGTGATTGAGGATCCGTACGTCGACCGCGATTTCCTCGAGGACTTTTCTGCCTACTACGGCAAGGCGTATCGGCACTACCCTCGGTACTGCCGCAGGCTTCACTTCTTTTCGCATCCGGTTACGGAGGCCACGTTCCAGGACTTTCTGGACAAGGACGAGCCCACCACGGCCGACGTGCTCCAGTCAGGGTACCTCGGGTTCACCGTCCTGCGTCCCTTGCCGGGCACATTCATCGGCCGCACGTGCCTCCGTCCCGGCAATGATGGCGCCAACCGTTTCCACAGCGCCTTCATGCGACCCTATGAAGTCAACCTCGCCGGGCGCCAATTTCGTGTCGATGCCCTAGCGTTCCAAGAGCAAGACCGCACCGTCGCCGCCTGCGCGACCAGCGCGGTTTGGACGGCACTGCACAAAGCTGGCCTAACGTTTGGCGTAAAGGTGCCCACTCCCAGCGAGATTACGCACCTTGCGATGCGAGACGGACCGCGGCGCGCCCTTCCCAGCGATGGCCTTACGGTTCCCGAAATCAGTCACGCCATCCGTCGCAGCGGCCTGGAAGTGGAGATTCGTGACCGCGTTCTCGACCTCAAGGCCTTAGCCCACGGCTACGGCCAATTCGGCATCCCCATCATCCTCGGACTTGACTTGTTCCAGGAGCATGGAAATTCCAACCGCCGCCTCGGAATGCACGCCGTCACCGTAACGGGCTTTGCCACGACGGACAAGGGACCCGCGGGCGAATCGTTTTCTGACCGCATCACAGGGTTCTACTTCCATGATGACCAGGCAGGCCCGTACTGCCATGGAGCCCTCACACTTCGCCACGAGAAGCATGCCGAAACCGGCGAGGACCTGGCGTTCTGGGTCCTCGACACCGATTTCCCCACGGCGCGGGGAAAGGTCGTAGGGGTCGTCCAGACCGTCATCATACCGGTCGACGACATGATCCGGATCCAATACGAGGACGCAGAACGCATGGCAGCCGCGTTCCGACACGTACTCCTTCCCGTCGTTCCGGCCGGGATGTTCGAATGGGAAATCCGGCTATGCAATGTAAACGAGGCCCGATCGGTAATCGGGCGCAAAATTCCTGGACCCCATCGGGCGCGTTTCCTGCAACGAAACCTGCCTCGTTTCATGTGGCGAGTGACAGCTCGCCACCAAGGCCAGCCAACCCTTGACTTGGTATTGGATGGCACAGACATCAGGCGTGCCTTCTTCGTGACCGACCTCATCATCTACGATGCGGCGCTTCGTGAAGCCGTCGCAAAGTACATTGCGGTCGCCGAAAACCGGAAGACCATCGAGGATACGAGCGAATGGGGCGCGGACTGGCTGGCGACCTTGGAGAAGGCTTAGTCGCGCCGCGCATTGATGGCGAATTCCGGGTAAGTGGCGTATACGTGGTCCAATAAGCGAGGAAGCGGTTCGTAGCGATACCGCTCGACGACGCTGCGGACGGCTTCGCTTTCTTCGGCGAACCTCTCCGAAAGGCGCCGGGCTTCCTCCTGGCCCTTCGCCGTCAGCTCACAGGAGGCCGTTGCCATGGTTTGGCCCTTCTGCTGGTACAGATATGGGTCCCGCGCCAGAATTAGTTCCCTCTCGAGTTGATCCACCTCCCCGGAGAGGTCCTGGGAAAACGGCCCATAGAGGTACGGTTCGAAGTGGAACGTCGACGCAAGCGGCGAGACCCCGCTTTCACGTTGCACGAGGTACACCAGTTTTTGCAGCTTCGTCTTGCCACTGATTTTTCCCGCGTGAAGGGCAACCAGCAGGAGCAGGCGTTGGCGTTCGCGATGGTCGCTCATGCCACCACCGGCCGTCCGGACTCCCACGCCTGATTGAAGAGCCGAGCCAAGTCGGCCGCCAGAGGTTTCTGCTGTGCATGCACGCAGGCCGGGCCGTCGCTGGCTCCTTGGACCGCCAAGTAGGCATCGCGACGATCCACGACGACGAAAGCGGAGGATAGGGATTCGGTCACGCGCACTTGGAGGCCGCTTGCGATTAGTCCGGTCGCTTCATGGCGTGCTGGCATTCCGGTGCAAAGAATCCGGACCTTTGCAACGGTGCTCTTTAGCAGATCCCCGAGCGCCGTCCCCGGCAGCAGCCACGCGACCTCGCTATCAGCCACGATTATTTCCTCCTTGGCGGACTTGAATTCGGCCAGCAACGAGGACGATTTGGCGCCCCTGCCGGCAAGGACTTGGACCAAGCCTTCGACGTCCGCGCCGGTTCCGATTTCTTGCGCGCCCTCGTAAACCTCGACGAGGCGCCCCCGAATTTCGCTGCTCAGGCGGCTCATGTCGTTGGCGCCCTTCATCAGTTGCGGCATGAAGTCCTCTGGACGCACCGCCTTGTAGCGCTTCTTGCCCAGGGCGACCTGATAGACGAGATTCTTCTTCTCGAGGCCGTCGAGGACATCGTACACCTTGCTTTTGGGAATCGAGGTCCTGGAGGCGACTTGAGGGGGGGTGCCGTCCCCTTCGAGGGCCAGGCAGGCTAGTGCCGCTCGCTCGTATTCGCCCATGCCTGAGAGTGTAAGGAACTCGAGGAACTTGTCCTTCAGCACTCGGTCCACGAATCTCTACTACTGCGGTAGTGAATATCTGCTTTATGGTGCAAGAAAAGCCTACAGTCGTGGTTGGTCGTTAAATAGTCGCTGGTGCGATGACGAATTGCCCCTGGGGCGCGAAGACCATGACTGCACAGGAAACAGCCTCCAAGAAACCGCACATGACGACCTTCTACGTCGACAACGAACCAATCGAGACGGACCAGAAGGAGCTGACCGTTCGCACGATTCTCGAATTGGCCGGCGACGACCCCAACAACCACTACCTCATGGAGCTCCGCGGTGACCAGCAAATCCCGCACAAGGACCTCAACGAATCCATCAAGATCCACGAGCACCTCCGCTTCGCGGCAATCTTCACCGGCAACACGCCCGTCAGCTGCGGGTGAACACCATGCCGCCGCAGGACCTCATCCGAGACCTCCAGGCACGAGGGCTCAAAGTCCGCCCCGAGCCATCCATGCTTCCCGGAGGACCCTACGTCATCATCGACGACTACGAGGTCCCAGTCGGCCAACACCACGGCAAGAAAATCACGTTGGCCATCCCGACGCCCGGCGACTTTCCCATCACGCCGCCCGGCGGCATCCACATCATCCCCCACCTCATCCAAGTCGGGACACGGAACGTCCACCAAAGCCCAATGGGCGCCGAATGGCAGTACTGGAGCCGTCCCATCGTGGACTGGCGACACGACCGAAGCACGGCTCGGCTCATGAGCCACGTCAACAGGCTGATGCTCGATGCCTAAACCAAGCTTTTCGGTCGCAATGCCGGAAGAACTCCATGTGGCTCTCGCCAAACACCTCGTCCGTGCCGACCACCAGGAGGACCTCTGCTTCGCCATATACTACCCCAGCACGAGCCGAAACCGAACCACCGCCATCCTGCACCGAATGATTGCCCCCAGCAAAGGCGACCGAAAAGTGCACGGCAATGCCAGCTTCGAAGCCCCATACTTTGACCGCGCGCTGCGTGAGGCGCGCGCCGCTGGCGGAGGCTTGGCATTCATGCATAGCCATCCATTCGGAGGCTGGCAGAACCTAAGCCGCGACGACCACGACGCAGAGGCCGGCCACGCCGCGGCCGCGCTAGCCGTGACGGGCCTACCACTCGTCGGACTCACCATCGGATTGGATGGGGCATGGAGCGCCCGGCAATGGCTCCGGGTAGCCGCAAAGACGTACAAACCGCAATGGGCGCACACGGTCAGGCGCGTCGGTGGTGCTCTCCAAGTGACCTTCCATCCAAGCCTCGTCGCACCATACCACGCCGGCGAAGCCCTGATGCGAACCGTTTCATTCTGGGGCGATGAAAACCAGCACCTCCTAGGTCGGCTCCGCATCGGCATCGTTGGCCTAGGAAGCGTCGGCAGCTTGGTCGCAGAAAGCCTTGCACGAACCGGCATCCGCGACCTGGTCCTCATCGATTTCGACCACATCAAGAACCACAACCTGGACCGAACGGCCGGGGCCACCAAGCAAGACGCAAAGAAGGCGCACCCTAAGGTCACTGTGGCGGCCCGCAACGTTGGTCAGGCGGCCACGGCCAATGGCTTCCAAGCCGACCCCGTCAACCAGAGCCTCGTCGCGCCCGAAGGGTATCGCGCTGCCCTCGACTGCGATGTCCTCTTCAGCTGTGTCGACCGCCCTTGGCCCCGCCGGGTCCTGAATCACATCGCGTACGCACACCTCATTCCCGTCATCGACGGCGGCATCAGCGTCCGCCACGGCCCGACCGGACGTTTCAAGAACGCCAACTGGAGCATCCGCACCAGCGGACCAGAACGGGCGTGCCTGGAATGCACCGGAGCCTACGACGCAGGGCTCGTCAACACGGAGCAGCAGGGCTACCTGGACGATCCGAGCTACATGGCTGACCTTCCCTCCGACAGTCCGCTGCGCCGACGAGAAAATGTCCACGCCCTTAGTATGAGCCTAGCGGCGCACGAGGTCCTCCAACTCGTTGCCCTCGTCACTGGTCTCGTGGGAATGCACGACACCGGCGAGCAGCGGTTCAGCTATTTCCCCGGAATCGTGGAAGCGCGCCGAGTTCAATGTGAACGCGACTGCCCCCACCAAGCTCTCGTGGCCCAGGGCAATTTTGCAGACGAAAAGATTGGGAATTTCCTCAGGACTCAGGAGGGATGATGATGCTCCGTCTCATGCCCGCAGATTGGATCTTCCTGCCCTCCGCGACCGCATCCCTAGTGGTCCTAGCCGCGGTGGCCATTGGTGTCCTCGTCGAGCGCCGCCAGCACTTCATCGCCCGACCCGCCATTTTCGGAAACGCCCTCATGCTTTGGCAGGTCTTCTTTGACAAGTGGAGATCCTTGCCAGACTGGCTCCAGGTGTACCTCAACGTGGGCAGCTTCATCGGGGCACTGGCCCTCGTCTCCTATGTAACTCGCGCAAGGCTTCCGACTCCGTTCTACCGCTTTTCCTTGTACGGATACGGTTCCCTAACCGTACTAATCTTGATTGGAAGCCTGGCCGAACCATGGTCACCATTGAGGTAGCCATGGACGGCAAAGCCTTCGCGGGAATTTGGAATGCCCTCCTCGTCGGCGCCGCCATCCTGGCAGCGCTGGCTGGGTGGTACGGCCTCACGGCCACAATTATTGGTAGCATGATTGTGACAGCCGTTCTGACGGGGCTTGCCGGCCAGATGTCCGAAGAGATTGCCGAGGCCCTCCCGTTCCTGAGTGGATTCGTCGGCACCATGGCTGCGGTCATCTACTGGTTATTGAGGATTGACACTTGGCTGCATTAGGCACGCAAAATCGTAAACGCTAGCTTGTGGGATAGCGGAACCCGGCCCAACGTAAGCGGCGGAACTCGTCCTGCCATCGAATTTCCCAAGGTGCGTGCGATCCTTCTCATGCTTGGGTTCGAAACCATTTCGGACTGCAAGCTCCTGTTTGCTGGCGCCTTCATCGGCCAGCCCTGCCTCATGGTAGAGGCGCTGCGGGACCACACGACCGAGGTGAAGCCAACGCCACGTACATCCTAATCAGGCATGCGAATGGATTCTACTACTTGCGCGCCCAGAGAAACGACTTCTCGGGGCTGATTCTCATGAAAGATTCCGTTGGCCCCGGCATCTTGAAAGGAGCACCTGGAAGCCAAGCGTGCTAGCGCCACGTTACGCGCCACACCCCGGCGCCGCTAAGTCCCCATGAACCATGCCTATGGTTGTGCCCCCAGAAAACGCCGAAACTCCCCGTACAGTACTCCTCCTCGAACTCCAGGAGGCACCGCCCGGCGGGCCAGATGCCATCATTGCCGTTCGCACAAACCTGGAGCATTTCGCTGCGCCCATCCAAATGGCCCTGCAGCTCATCCTGGATAGGGCGCGCCTGGCGTTGCTCGGCGCTCGCGCCCTCGAAACCTATGACCCGCAAGTCCCGGGGACGTTCCTTCACGTACACACTGCCGAAAATCAGATGCTGCCGCTGGACGCCCTGAAAGGCCAGACGGAACGGTGGATTCTCGGATGCGCCGTTCGGGACGCCGTCGAGTTGCTCTCCGACTCCCTCGTCGATGCTCGACGTATACTTGGCATCTGGAGCATGCATGGGAAGGTCTTGCCATCCGAGGATGTCAATCGTAACCTGTCGGAGGCGGACGCTGCATTTGCAAGAATGGGGCTTCCCCAAAAGTTGGCTGCCCTCCAATCGAAGCATGCATTCGGGTTGGAGGAAGAAGCCCGATTGATGGCGGCGAGCCTCCAGCAAGCTCGCAACTGCCTTACTCACCGGGGGGGTACGGTCGACCCGATTGACCTGAAGGGAAGACCAAGTCTCGTTGTGCAGTGGAAGGAATTCGCCATTCTAGCAGGCCGCCTGGATGCGCCGCGCCGGCTCAAGAAGGGCGGGATGGCCCAGGCTGGCGAGGAGGTTCGAGTCGGCCGGATCAAAGAGGTGCGCGAGTTCCCCCCGGGCACCGAGATGGCCTTCGACGTAGACGACGTGGGAAGCATATGCCAGACAATCGTCTTGATTGCAGAGCACATCGGGGCCCGGTTACAGGAACGGAAGACCCACGCGGGGTTGCCATAGAAGACCTACCTGGCCCGTCGTTCGAGAAACTCGCGCAAATCGCGAGGCCCAGCTGCCGAGGTAGCTAGAGTCGACAACTCCAGCATGTCTTCGTGACCGAGAAGACTGATTTCATCGCCGTGCGCAGTCGCTAGGTCTGACTCCGAGATGGCTTTGCGCGACAACGGAGTGACCAGGGCCGCTAGAATGGGTTGGCCCACTGCGTTTGCAATCTCTGCTCGGCGCCTTACGAGTTTGGCCAGCTTGTTGTCCTTGTCTGGCGTTCCGGTCGTGCATTCGACAACTAGGTGCCACCCGTCCCCCTCGGCCAGGACATCCGGCGCATCCCATTTCATCGCCCAAACCGGCATTACTCTCATGCCGAGACAGTGCAAGGCAAGCGCGGTCCAGGTTTCCAGCATTCCTTGGCCCTTGAGGCCTTGGTCAATCATGTCTTTGAGAAACCCCTCGTTCTCCTTTAGGGCAACCAACGATCTTCCATGTCTCCGCGCGGCGCCGACCGGTGCCGTGACGACGGACGCAGTGGCCACGGGCCACCCGCGATAAGTTACGACGATTTTTGCCCGACTGGCCTCCCGCGGCAGCTCAATCGACATGACGATGTCGCTTGGGGATTGTCCCGCCAAGACGGAACGAACAGGGAGGCGACCGCGGATCACGTCCATATCGAATATCGTGGATGGCGGTACGATGTAGCCGATAAACATGAGATTCACGTCCGTGTTCTCCGTTGCTGAGACGTAGAGACGAAGTTCGCGCCCCGTCAATGCTCCACCGATAATCCCTACACCGGGCCGGGCTTCAATGAGGACGTGCGATCGGTAGGTTAGTTCGTGGGCTTGCATCCCGTATTGGAAGAATTCGGATAGAACCTCGCCGACGCCGTCCCATGGCGGGTTCGCCGTTTGCAGGATTCGGTCCATCTCTTCAAGCTGGAGGCGCGCGGAGTCAGGGCGGTCGGGCTGGGCTGCAAGCTGGAACCCGAGACCATGGACGGATCCTGGGGCGTCACGGATTGCATAATAGAAGGCCGGAGGTCGTCCTTCCTTCGTAAGCAGGCTGTAGTTCCTGCCTTCGAGGCGAACAAAACCATTCGCGAGGTCGTCCAGGAACTGACCAAGGGAGTTGGCCGGAATGAGGGTTCTATGGAACGTGAAAGGGCCCGCGCTGGGCGGGATCTGGTTGGTTCCGGCCTCGCTTGCGGGTAAAGAGCGGCAGGTCA
This sequence comes from bacterium, assembly GCA_040390065.1. GTDB lineage: Archaea > Thermoplasmatota > E2 > JACPAO01 > JAHFTW01 > JAHFTW01. The sequence continues at coordinate 229,249 of JAZJZE010000005.1, forward strand.
ACACGACAACGAAACCTGCATTGGGGGCCGCTTGAGCATTCTCTGAAACCCAAGCCCTGATATCAAACTGGCCGAGGTCGGAGGCGAACGGCGCAACGTGCTCCCAGAACTGCTTGGCGGGGGTCGATGTGGGAGTCATTCAGGCACGGCCGCCATTGGGCGAGGAACAACTCCGACATGATGGACGTTTCAGTCTACCAAATCCAGATGCCGAGTTCGCGGTAGGGATGGGGCCGGGCCCTGACGGCCGCCCCATGGCTAGACGACGCGCCGGCTAGGCTGCGTCGGCACTTGTCGAATCAGGCGCTTCATTGGACATGTACGACCAAGGCGATGCGACCGGTCCCTTCGCTCAAGTTCCGTTCCCAAGAAGGCCACCCACTCCGCACGCGTTGGGAAACCCTGGCCCCCAAGCCTCACGCGCCGGCGTCCTTTCATGGCCATTCAAAGCCGAATGGGTCGGTCGGCAGACCGCGAACGGGCCGTACGACCAGGAATGCCCTCCTTGCGGGTGGGGTTTCACTATTCGGCAATTTCACGTGCGCCGTGAATGTCGCCCGGTCGCCTGCAGGCAAGAGAAGACCGCCGTTCAAGTTGTGGCTGGCAGCGCTCAACACCCGCCCGGAGAACGCTCGTTTCTGGTGATCGTGCCCCGGCCAGTAGACTTCGACTTCATGCGGCGCGCTTCCCGCGGTTCCGGAGTTGATGGCCTCGAAGTTGAATGCCAAGGTCCGGCCTTGCTCAGCGTGTTCCCACCGGGCCGCCGAGACGTCAGTAACGCGAAAAACGGCACCGGCGGGATAATGGGCCGGCAAGGAGTCCCGGGGTTCGGCTGTTGCTAGGGTCCCTTGCATAATGATATTCGTCGTGTTCCCCTTGCCCTTGATGATGGGCGCCACGCTTCCCCGGTCAAGACGTTGTGAACCGACCTGACCACCAAAGCTGGCATTCCAACTTGGCTTCACTTCCCCATTCCAGAGATGTCGGAGCTTGATGGCGTAGTAGATGAGCACGGCAGGAATCCCCGGCAGCCCATACACCCAACGTGGCAAGCCATTCTCCAAATGAACGAGGGCAAGAAGGATTCCAACGGCCACAATCGCAATCACCGCAATTACGATGGGAATGAAGACCCATTCCTTCATTGCCCGGTCCATCACCTCGTCGGTTGTTTCCTTTTTCTTGCTTGAACCCACGATACTCACGCCTGCCTTCGCATCGCCGCTTCGTAGTGTTCGGGAATGCCTTCGACGAGTTGAATGGTGTATCGGCGCCGGTCGAGGACCTTGAGGAAGGCCATTTCGCTGCCGGGCCTTGGACCGATGCGCCCTTTGGCTTTGACGAACGCAACCTCGTCCTCATCTAGTTTTTCCTCCAGCAGCTCGACCGATGTCTGTTCTAGGTCTTGGCGATGCCTGATGCTGGCGAGGATGCGTGCAGCGCTGGGGTGCTGTTGGCAGAACGCCGCCAGAGGTACGGAGTCAACGAACGGCATTCGGTCTGCAACGGTCGTCGCATTCGCTTCTGCCGCCGCCATGACGGCGTCCTGTGTATCGGCGGTAGCATGGAAGCCAGTTGGGTTAAGGATCCAGACGTTTCCAGCTTCAATGAGGTAGTCGAAAACGTCATTGAAGGCGAAAATTTTGCCCTTGAGGAGCTTTGCCCCGTCGTGCGTTCCAGTGAAAAGGCGTTTCTTGCTGACGCCCTTTAGTTGTGACGCGCGCCGTACGCCGATCAGGCGGTGCCCGTTCCTTGTTGTGAACAGGCCAAAGTAGTAGCCGATGGCCTGAACATCGCTTAGGGCGGTTGCAACGACCGGGGGTTGCGCCTTGAGCAAGTCACGAGGTCGGCCCGCGAGGCTTGAGCTTAGGGGCAAGTGGCAGGGGTAGGGATTTGGATAAAGTTCACTGATGTCCAATTCGGGAATATCCTCGGCGTCGGCAATTCGATTCCATGTGTCGACGGCCATCTCGTGGAGAACTCGTTGCACACCGACATCGGCTGGAACGCGAACCAATTCTTCCCGCGCATCCGTGGTCTCCCGGCTTATTCCGAGTTCGATGGTCAAGTCCTTGGCGTTCAAATCGAATTTCATGGCATCTCCTCTACAAACAGGTGATCATCAAGTCGGAGCAGGCGTAGCGGCTGTCCAGTTGGCGGTGGTCCTAACCTGCAAAGAACGACGACTGGAACGGTTCTGGCTCCAGAGTTGGAAGGCCAGCCCATGTAGATGCGATACCCCCGAAATGAAAGGGGCAGGTTGACGTGGTGCAAGCCAAGGAACATGAAAATCCAGATGACCAGCAATAATCCAGTCAAGCCCGCGAGAAGGCCGCGTTCCGTCGCCACATCGACGAAAAACATGGAGAGTAGAACCGCCACCAGATAGTCAAAAACTTGCGCCCTGTCGTCCTCCACGCGCTCAAAAGTGAATGTTGAGTAGCTTCTTTCCTTTGCAGCGCGAAGCCATCGAACGACGACAATTGTTAACGGAAACATGATGGCCAGGGAAACCCCAGATGCAGCGGCCCATGCGCCGTCGAGATGCCAGCTGCCCAAGCGAATGGAGGGGGCCGCAGGCATGCCTCGCAAGGCCCACACGAGAAGAACGGGGGAAAAGCTGGACACCACCAGCATGGCCCTGAACAGACCTAGAGTGCGTTGCCGGTGCTCGATGCGTCTCATTGGCTCACATGCCGTCCACTTGAGCCTTCGAGACCCGGGCTCCGTCGTAGTCCAAACAAGCCCCCAGTAAATCCGCGGCGAACGGTTGCCGGTCTGGCGGGCACGTCCAGCGCCTCGTTTGTTGGGCGGGTGCAATCTGTACCAAGGATGCGGGCCAAGTCTTGGCTTACGGGATGAATGTTGCCGAACCCTCCGTTCCATCACGAATGCGGCTTTACTGAAGTCACGACGTACCCTGGAACGTGCACAACGGGTCCCACCAAGCGAGGCCAATGAGGCGTAGACTTCCGGTTCCTGCCGATGCGTCACGAAAACGAACCAATAGCGCGCCCGATTACGCCCGATTACGGGGTTCACAGCCGCCGAAGGCGGCCTGGTGAACCACATGAAAACCCTAGCGTACGCTCTGGCAGGCCTGGTCCTGCTGCTTGCTGCCCCGACGATTGCACCCGCGGCGACCGCGGAATGCATGGGCGATATCTGCCCCCCCGCCACAGTCTATGGGACAGGCGGATGCGCCGTGTTCTGGTACTGGCTCGAACCGGAGCCGGGCTACCAGCTGGATCCCGACTGTCTATAGATTTGACAACGCCCATAGCGAACCAGGGGGTGGCATCGCCATGGCACGACTGGCGCCCTTAGCGCTTCTTTTCCTCTTCTTCACCCCGGCGACGGTCCAGGCAGAAGTCCCGGCCTTGAGCGCGAACGAAGTGCGGGTCGAGGGCATTGGTGGCATGGAGGTCGACTTCGCCGGAGCCTACCTCGATGCCGTACCATTGCTCAATCCGGCGTTGGTCACCCTCGTCGCAGACACGGGTCAGATGACTCTCACTGAAGCGACGATGGACATCTATGCAGGCCAGATCGGTCTTACCCCTGCCAAGCAATCCAATTACACCACTGCTCTGAGGGGGGCTACTGCGACGTCTTTTGAGCCATATTCCGGAGTGAGGCTCATCCTTGTCGGGGAGCCATCAGGGACCCGTGCCCATGCTGAGGCCGCGGACCTAAATGCCGTGCCCGCGCCAAATAGTCGCGAATTCCGGGCCCGAGCCGCAGCGGGCGGCTGGACGGTTCCCAGTGCAGGTGGAGTTGCGCTGCAGGGGGACTACAATTCGACTATTACCATTGTCGGCTCTTTCCGCTTCATTGTATGGGACGCGACGTTCACCCTGAAAAATTCCACGGGAAACTACGCCGTGCGAACGGGGACAGTTGATGAGCCGGTTGCCGGCTTGCCTTCCGGTCCTGTTTCTCGACACGTTCAGCGCGAGGCGGTCTTCGACATCATCGAGGGCGCGGTGACGCTCCCGCGACAGGTGGGACTGCAGCTATTTGCATCCAGCGTGAAGGTCGATTTGGAGTCAGGCCACATACAGGTTGGAAACCCATCAGGCATCAATCCTGTCGATGGAGGGGAAATCGCATCAGGCAGCAAGATCTTGGACCTAGTCGCGCCGTTTTCCATGACCTTGCAGGGTCGGGGCGATTCCTTGGCGCTTGCCTTCCCGATTGCCCCAACGGCCGCCGAACTCGACGGTCGAGCTGTCCGCGTCCCCAGCAGTTCTCCACATTGGTTCGGGTTCGGCGTGCTAGCGCTGGTGGCCATTCCGGCGGCCCTCGCCGCGGGAGCCAGAGCGCAGAACGCGCGCCGCCTACGAACCCTCGACCGCCTCATGGTGAGCCGGGAATCGGGCCAGGCCATTACCCTGGCAAGAGCCATCCGGAAGCGCCATCCTCGCGGGGAAGAGGCGCTTGTCGCCGAGGCGATTGGCCTTGTGCGCCAACAGCAGTTCGGCGCCGCTTCCAAGCTTCTTGAGGAGGGCGCCTGGACGGGCGCACTGCAGCCCCTGAGAGACTATCTCCGTGCGTGCGCCGCCGTTGGCCAGGGGCGCCGGCCTGCTGCGGTGAAAGCCTTGCGGGCTTGCCTTGCCTCGGCGCCGGAGATGCGGGCGGATGCGTCGGCGAATCCCCTGCTGTTCGGCATTCTGGATGAGGCCCGGCGCGGCACGTCCGAGGCATAGGGGCTCGCCCCGTGCAACGTAACGGCGCCCAGACCCGACAGCGAATCCTTACCGCCCTACGCGACCGGCCAGGAATCAACAAAGCTCAACTTCGCCGCCAGACCGGCCTTGCGTGGACCACCGTCTCCTACCACCTGCACGTCCTACACAAAGGAGGATTTGTCCAATTCGAGCGCAAGCGCGGCGCCATCCAGTGTTTCCCAATAGGCATCCCCGCTCGCTTCCGGCCGTGGCTTGCCCTCCTGCAGGACGCGGGCGCCTGCAGGGTCCTCGATGCCCTTGCGCAGGGTCGCCAAAGTGTAGCGCAGATCTCGACCAAGACAGGACTCTCGCAGCCCGCGGTCCGCCGGCATCTCCAACGCATGTTGACAACGGGAGTGGTCCGGCAACACGGAACCTTCCGACCGCGCTTCTCCACCGACATCCAGGAAGCCAAGGGAATTCCCCGCTGAGGCGCGGTCTCATTCCCCGGCACAGCGGATTTGCATTAGCGACTAGACGGCAGGCAACGGCGATTCCTTCAACGACGTTGGAATTCTATCCGTACGCATGTGCGGCTCAGAACGGCATCTCACGAGAGAGCCCAGGTTTCGAAACCGATTTTCGGGCGGCCCGCGAATGGGGGTAGGCCATGCCTGAGTCGCCCACGCGCGAATTGATCAAGGAGGAACGGAAGCACCTCCACCAGGCGCAGGAGGAATCCATGAAGCATCCCGATGCACCGGGCGCTCAGTTGGCTGCGGGCCATGCCGAGGGCCAAATGCGTCGCGCCATCACGATTCGCCACTACGAACAGGTCCTCGATGCGGCCCTAAGCAACATGCCCCTGGACCGCTTGTTGCCCCTCATCCTGTCCCGGGTCCGCACCCTTCTTGAATGCGACGCCGTGACTGTGTTCCTCCTGGATGCGGACGGCAAGGACCTTTACGCGACGGCCAGCGTCGGGCTGGAACAGGCAGTGGACGTCGCGATCAGGATTCCCCTAGGCGAAGGCATTGCTGGCGCCGTCATGTCGTCAGGTGCGTCGCAGACATTGTACGACGTCAACGCGGCCACCGTCGCGAATCCCTTGCTGGTCGGAATGGGAATCAAGTCCCTCGTCGCCGTGCCAATCGGCGTCGGCGGGCGACCCATAGGAGTCCTCACCGCCGGCTGCCTTAGCGGTCGCAAGTTCGAGGCGGAAGAAGTGCGACTCCTCGAGGTAGTGGCGGAGCGCGTTGGCCTCGCCATCGACCGCACGCGCATCCTGGAACTCGTGCACGTGGAGCGGGAAAAGGCTGAGCGGGCAAGCCGGTTCAAGACCACGCTCATGCACATGGCCACCCATGACATCAAGACGCCTTTGACGACCATGAAGCTGCAACTGGCGCTGTTCAAGATGCCCGGGGCCACGCCCGAGAGCATGGCCAAGGCCGTCGCAATCGTCGACCGAAGTATCACTCGCCTTGAGATGATCCTCGACGACTTCTTGGACCTGGCCCGCATCGAGGCAGGCAAATTCACTCTTAACGTCCAGCCGGTCGACCTTCGCGCCGTTGCTGACGAAGTCGTCCAGATGTTCGCGCCCCAAGCAGCCTTGAAGGGCGTGGAGCTCCGTATTACGGGTGACTCCGTCATTCTGGATGCGGACGAACGACGTCTGACGCAAGTGATCGTGAACCTCGTCAGCAACGCCATCCGTTACACGAACCACGGTTCCGTGGATATTCGCGTCGGGCACAAGGACGCCGCGGCACACGTCGTGGTAGAATCCGCCCAATTGGTCGTCCAGGACACGGGTCGAGGCATGAACCGCGAACAACTCGATCGCCTCTTCGAACCATTCGGCCAAGTCCACGAAGGCCGCCAGCAGGGAAGCGGACTTGGCCTACACCTGTCCAAAGTCATCGTGGATGCGCACGGTGGAACCATCCGCATCGAAAGCCCAGGCCCCGAACAAGGGGCCACCGTCACGATTGAACTCCCAATGAAGCGTCCCGCAGGGGCTGGGGCCGGCCCCGTCATTCACCCTGACCTCGTCTGAAGGCGCAAGGTGGCTTGATGAGAGGCTACCGATCTCGGAGACCAAGTCCCCCGTACCAAATTCAATCGCTCGGTGGGCAACGCGGACCTATGGCGGAGAAGTGAGGAACGGGATGAACCTGACGTTCCACGTGACGTTGTCACCGTGGCCGCCTGCGCCGACGGGGGGCGATGGGGCGGCCGACCCCGGGCCCACGTAGACTTGGGGGCCGTCCCCGCTTCCCCACCAGTTGCCCGTGCAGTCGGCAGCGGAAGAAGCGTAGATAGCGGTCACCGCGTAGGGAACGTTCTTGGAAAAACTGGAGCCATGTACGGCCAGCGTCAGTTGCGTGGCTTCCTCTGCCAGGAGGGGCGATGGCTGCCACACCAGGCCTCCATAAAACTGGACGGGGGATGTCAGGGGACCTGGAAATGTGGTCGCATTCGGGTCCGGCCATCCGCGGCCGTTGTTCGTGAAGCGGACGGACGTTACGTCAACGTTCAGAAACTTGGCTTGCACTCCCGCATAGGTCATGTTGGCGACCGTCCCCTGGGCCAGCGAGAGAGAAACCCGGCCGGTGGAGTCACCTTGGACATGTAGCCCATATTGTGCACGGTTCAGGGTAAAATTGGAGAGTGCCATGCTATACCCATACCTGACGTCAATCGTCGCCTGGCCGCCGCTTGCGGCAAATCCGTTCAACTTGATGGTCTTGGCGTCATCAAGGCGAAGTGCCCCCTGCGAGCATTCCGACGTGTCTAGCGAAACGGCCTCGAAAGATGATGGGGCTTGAGCCTGGTCTCGGAACGGAACCTGTGACTGGATGATGGCCGATTCATCGCACTGGATTCGGACGTGATGGGCGGTCCCGCTGTGGAATCGACCTTCATAGGCCACCCGGTATCCGGCAATCTGCATGTGATCGAGGACCAAGGTGTCCAGTTGAGAGCCATGGGTGTTCATGGCCCATCCGACACTTGCGCGGCTCGCGACCAAAGTTGAGTCGTGGATCGCGACGGTTCCCATGGTGCTATTGGCGATTTCAATGGCATACGCGGGGTCCCGAACGAATATTGCTGGCCCCGTGACTGTTTGGCCATCAGGGTCGGAAGCGGTCAAAGGGCCACGGGTGACGTTGCCCTGCCCCCAGGTAGAAAAGGACGAGCCGCGAACTACAATGTTGCCAGTGTAGTGGGACGCCTGTAGTCCCACCCATTGGGCGGAAACGGTTGTGTTGTCAATCGAAAGGGTACAAGATGGGCAACCACCGCTAACCTCGATGCCGAAGGTTGCTCCTTCAATTTTCGAATCGCGGATTTGGACGCTCCGGGCGCTTTGGATTCGAATAGCAGGTCCGGCCGTGCCATTGGGTTTGTACACGGTGAGTCCGCCGATTACGAGGACCACCCCGCTTTCATGGCAGTGCCCCTCCAGGTTTGAAGGGCACGCGTCGTTCACAGTGTAGTTCTGATCCTGGGGCGTCGTGGCACAACCCGACAGGGTGGCCGCCGCTAGGAGGAGGAAGATGGAGAAGGTGGAAAGGGACTTCATGACGGGCCTACGTGTAAGATGGTTGCAGGCGTGCACGGGGTGTTGGAGGCGTTTGCCTTGACCGTGCCCAGCCCGGTGTACGGGTTCATCTCGTTCCAGGACTGCGCACGCTCCGGCTGCACGCCAAGGTTCACCAAATTGGGTGCCTGCGTCGCGGCTCCAAGAACATTTCCGTGTCCGCTGAAGCTGGAGGTGCCGACGCCGATTGCAGGGTTCGCGCAGCCATTCATTTGCACCCCGTCGTACCCGCATGCCTCCAACCGGTGGTCCTTCACGGGGCAGTTGGTCAAAAACCTGCCTGTGCCTCCGCTCTCCGCCGGGGTGGTGGCTACTACATTCGTGCCGCAGTCCTCGTACTGCGCGACAGCCCACACGGTTCGGGCGACTCCGCCATGACCGGTCGCGATGATGCTCCAGTCGACGGTGCAACTCCAAGTGTACCAAGTGTCGAGTGGTAGGGTGGTTTGGGCGGTTACCTTCATCTTCACTGGACCGACATCGAAGCCGGCCTCGACGCCGACCGCCAATTCGTGGGTATAGGTGCTACCGGTGCAGATTGGCTTCCGGATGGTGGTCGTGGCTTGCGCGAGGACCCCCCCGATTTCATGGCAATGCCCCTCTAGGTTTGAAGGGCACGCGTCGTTCACAGTGTAGTTCCGATACTGGGGCGTCGTGGCACGACCCGCTAGTGCGGCCGCCCCAACCAAGAGCCAAATGGAGAAGGGGGGAAGGGAGTTCATGGCGCACCTAGGTGTATGAGATGGTCGCAGGTGTGCACGGGTGGTTCGAGGCGTTGGCGACTACCGTGCCAAGCCCAGTGTAGGGGTTCATCTCGTTCCAGGCCTGCGCATTCTCCGGCTCCACGCACAGGTTGACCGACATTGGCGCTTGCGTTGCGGCCCCGAGAACATTTCCGTGTCCGCTGAAGCTGGAGGTCCCGACATACACGGACGGGTTTGCGCAACCGTTGGCAGCTAGCCCGTCGTAGCCGCATGCCGCTTGCCTGTGGTCCTTCAGGGGACAGGGCTGGGTCAGCAACATGCCCGGGCCGGCGCTGCCGGCAGGCGTGGTGGCTGCGACGTTGGTGCCGCAGTCTTCGTAGTATGCGATGGCCCAGACAGTCCGGGCAACTCCACCCCAGCCGGTGGCGACGATTCCCCAATCGACGGTGCAGCTCCAGGTGTACCACGTATCGACGGGGAGCGTAGTCTTCAGGCTCACGCCCATGGCGATGGGCCCCACCTTGAAGCCGGTCTCGACTCCAAGCTCCACTTCGTGGGTGTACGTCTTTCCAGTGCAGGTCGGGCTCCCCAGAGTCGTCGTGGCCTGCGCATGCGGGGCGGAGGGGCTTAGTCCCTGGACGCAGAAGACCACCTGGTTTACGAAGGCTGGGTCCGTGGGCCAGCCAAGGGAGTTGTAGCAGGAGCAAGCCGCATCGACGGTACCCGAGGGATAGAGAGCGCAAACGCAGTTCACAGTCTCAGTCACAATGGGGTTGGGAAGCGAAACGCACGGAATCGATGGGACCGGGGGCAGGCAAAGCGCCACCTGGGCCGCCGACTGTTGTTGTGCCAGGGCCAGGCCCGGAGTCCATTGGCCGGTCGCGGTGTCAAAACGCTGGATGACGGATGTCGCCTGGCAGGACTTCCAAGGACCACAGTAAGGGGTCAGCGATTTTGCCGTCTTTGTCTCCCCAGGCGCAGTAGTGAATGCGTCTGTCGTAGATTGCGAACCAGAGCTCGTGGAGTCCGTCCAGTCGATCTTCGTAGTGACCTTCCAGTCGGTTGATGCGGTGTCACTTCCAGACGCGGTTGCCGTCCAGTCGGCGCCCGTTGTGTTTGGACCGCACTTCGTAGCGGGCAGAGCTTTTGCGGTTCCGGAAGGCGCGATAAGGGCGTCAATCTGGGGCGTGACTAGCACGGCGGTCGCCACGAGAATTATGGCGATGGCGCGAATTTGTTTCAACATTTTTTCACCAAGCCCCCGTTGGAGGGGGCAGGCGCAACGAGATGGCGGCGCTTGATAACCGGCGGAGTGCATTTCCCGGCCGATGCCCGCGACCGAAAAATTCCGGTGCAGACAAGGCTTAGATAGGGGGACGGGCGTGGTGAAAACGTCGACCCATCTCGATGGGGAGAGTTTTCCTTTGAAGGCCACTTTACTTGCATCGTTGTGTGTGTTATCCGCCTTCCTCGTGTCCCCCGCTCCAGTTTCGGCCGGCGTCGGTCCGTGTGACCACTTTAACGATGATGGTGCTGAAGCAATTTACACCGCGTGCCTCCAAGCCATGAGTGCGATCGAACGGTGTCAGGACCCGCCGGTAGGCACGCCGCTCACCTGCGTCCAGGCCCTCCTCGCCTCGTACATCAATGCCGGTTATGACGCGACGCCTCTTACACAGTACGTTGAGCTACCGCAGACCGGTCACGATGTCATCATGGTAAACATCCCGGATGAGGGTAAGGGCGGCGGTGGCGGCCATTGGTTCGCCTGTGTTGGCACGAGTACCCGTGCGCAGTGCCCAGCCGGCATCCTGTGAGGTCTCAATGCTCCGCATCGCTACGTTCGCGTTGGCGGTCTTGATTGCCGGCTGTTCGTCGGCGCCCACCAGCAGCGAATCCTCGAGTGGCGGGGGCTCGGCGACGACTACGGGCCATTCTACGACGGACATGGCCAATACAACCACATCGAGCGAGTTGCCGGTCTTGCCAATTGGACTCGTGGGCAGCGACTGCCAAGGGCTGGTATCGAATGCAAAGTGGCCCCTCAATACCGGCCCAGGCACGGCCCCACCGGATTGGGATCCCTCTCCCCATGAATCAACGGAAGTCTACACAGAATGGGAGACTTGCGCCCGAATACGCGTCGGCCCCTATGAGCGCCCCCTCTCCATCGTGATTGAAGGCCACGACCAGGCCGAGGCCCCTCCGAAATGTGCCGAGGGAAACCACAACCTGATTTTCATTCTCAACAGCTTCTGGGTGAACGACACCGCCGTAGCGAGTTGGCTGCGGTCGACCTACCACATGCCAACCATCGCCGGCCCCATCACCATGACGATTGCTGCCGGAGCCGCTCTCGAGACGCACGAATGGAGATGGCGTCCGGAGAACGCTACCGTCGAGAGCGTCGTTTCCTTCAACAGCACTGGACAGGCGGGAGCTCCCAGCGCCTACATCCTGCGCGTTGCATGGCCAAACGGCCAAGGCATCACCTACATGGACTTCAAAGAGACCTACTCGGTCCCGCCTGACGTTCAGGTTGTCACGGGCCGCATGGAGCCACCCATGCTGTACCCCACCGGGCGACCCAATCCGTACGTTGGCCAGGGTGAACTTCAATCCAACGTATCGATTGAAACAGAACTCCACGCTTTCAAGGATTTCAAATGCGAGCAGCCGCTCTAGCATTAGTCGCAGTCCTTGCAGCGGCCCCTTCAGTCGCAGCAGGTCACGACGTCTCCTTCTTCAGCCCCGCCCAACTGGGCGGCGAAATCACTGTTCACAACGCCACGTGGGTTTTCGTTATTCTGGAGACCGGCCAGGGCCATGGAACGGTGACATGGCCGTCAGCTGCCGTTAGCAACAGGACCCAGCCCATCGCGGTCCGAATCGACCAATCCCCAATTGTGACGTGGACCGGAAACCCCGGCGAGCCGCGGTACGACAATTGGACCAGCGGACCCACCACCAGCCAACTGGGTTTCGGCGCCCGCGGAAGCGCGCACCTTCTCATTGAGGCCGATTCCATCGAGATGACGGCGAGCGCCGATGCCTCGTTGTTTGTGCCAGCCGAGTTATCCATGGGCAGGATGATTTCTCACCGAGAGTACACGAATTTCGTCGACCATCAGGCGCCCACCGGGACGATTGCCCTTGCCGATGCCTCGGCTCAAGACATTCGGATTGTGGCGCATGGCTTGCGCTATGTCCAGTGGGCGGGTGCAAGCGTCAATTGCTCCAACCCGGTGTCACGGTGCCCTGATGGGGGAGGCCAACGCGAATATGCGGCTTCGCCGACGGGCATTCACTCCTACGAGATGTCGCTCGAGGAAATTCAAACGCAAGGCGGTGCGTTGACCTTTGACATCCCGAGAGCAAACGCCGTCGTGGGCGGCGCAAGTGAATCCATCGCGATTCGGGGCTGGGCCCGCCTCCCGTCGGCCACAACCTCCGGACCCTGCAACCCTTGTAGCGATGGAACGGTGACCCTTGAGGGGAACTCCACGCTGTCGGATCTCCGGCGGGTCGATGAACGTCACATCAGGGGTAGCGTTTCCCAGCAGGACGGGCACGCGTTCGTCGACGAGAGCAACGTGCCGTTGTTCCGTGATGGGCCCGCGTCAACGGTGGCACTTGCCACGGGTGCGGCGGTAGTTGGACTCATCGGGGCATGGAAGTTCCTGGCTTGGCTTCTGTCCAGGCCTGTCCTTGAGAGTTCGCGCCGACAACGCATCTATTCCTTCATCCAGGAGAATCCGGGCGCGAATTTCCGAGAGATAGCCAACGCCCTTTCCCTTCATCAAGGAAATCTGTCCCGCCATCTCCTGATTTTGGCCCGAGCAGATTTGGTGGTTCAGCATCGGTCCGCCAACTCAGTCCGCTTCTTTGAGAACCACGGAAAATTCGACGTAACGTGGCGCGAAACGGCCCTCCTTAGGGACGAAAGGAATCGAACCCTACTTGATGTGGTTGAAAGCCTTGGCCCGAGTACGCAAGGGGACATCGTCCGCGCAATGGCCGCACGGGGGTTCGGTCGGAGCGCCGTTCAGGATCGCTTGTACACGCTCGAAAAAGCCGGGTTGGTTACCCAGGAACGAAGAGGCAGGGCAACGGCTTACTCCACGCCTCAGAAATTGGCCGGCAAGCCCATTACGGTTACGCGCTGACGGGCCGCGATTCGAGATTTCAGATTATTGGCCGCCCGCTGCCCGGGCGCGTGGCATCCCGAATAGGCCAGAACTTTGCTCCCTAGAGGTTGGCGCATGTCCAACGTCGCACCGCGCTGCAGAAGCCTACCAACGCCTCCGTCCCGGCCATCGCGGGGCGCGCCCGCCTCCGGTCCGGGGCGGCCGCGCCCGGGAAAGTGCATGATGTACACAGAAGAGAGCCGCCTACGGGATATCCGCCTCCGAAGCGAACGCCTTTGGACGCTGCTTGACGAAGCAGAAGCTACGGGTCGATGTCTCTCGGAATTATCGACGCAATCCTTGGGGGAGGTGCCTGAGGCCGTTCGGGAGGCGATTACTCGCCTTGAGGCGGCATTGGCCAGCTGGCATGGTCGCCAGGGCGAAGTACAATGAGCCTGACCCGCCGCTGGGGCCTTTCGGCCCGTTGCAGGGCCCTGCCAGGATACCCGTTTGGGCCGCCCCTTCGCCGTCAGGGAACTTTGGGCTGCGAATTTCCAGGGGGCGGCGCCTGGCTGCGGTCCCCGAGGCGCCATCGGGCGAGGGCGTTTCGAATAGCTCGCGGATCTTGGGCGAGGGCAGCGGCGATGCGTGCGTGGCCAATTCCCCTCCCATTGAGGTGCCCGACAATTGCTTCCAGTGGAGATGGCACCTTTGCGTTGCGGGACTGGCGGGAGCGGACCAAGCGCCCAATCTCATCTACATCCACTACCAGTCTAGCCGGCCGCGGCTCGGTCGTGCGATTAAATTGCGTCCTAAGGAGGCGCTCTCGCAACGGCGCCACCATACGGTCGCGCCTCGCCACCAGGGGCTGCGGCAGTGGGCGGTCTCCACTGGAATAGTAGCGGTAGCGGAAGAACGACCGATAGGGCCGCGATGCATCAAGCACATCGTTTCGATCCTCCTCCAAGTCATGGCGGACGTTGCTTGATGCGTTCGGTGATTCGAAGTTCTTGAGGACAAAGTTCAGCCCCTGGTCCTGCGTCAGGAGCCGTACGTTGCAGGTGACGAGATCGGGGCGCAAGGACGCAAAGGCTCGCAGTGCCACTGCCATGGCCTTGTAGTGCCCAGAAGCCAGGAATTGGCATGGCACCGAACAGTCAAAGGCGGCAGTCGGAATGGTCACGCGACTCCGCGCCGCGACCCCCGGCTTGGGTCGAAGGTACGCGAGAAAGCCAATCGCCGCAACGCCCAGGCCCTCATCGAAAATGGCGTGGGGCCACAAATCGATGCGGGAAACGTGGTTGGCGGATAGGCGTCGCCACGCGCCGCCCCCTTTGCCCTCGGAAGTAGCCACGGGAGCGCCCATGACGCGGAAAGTACGTCTTCTCTAGAAGACATTTCCCCGCTCCCCGACGAAGTCGGGGCTCCCCCTCTATTGAGGGGAGCCCCTCCATATCATACTGTATCATACTCTAGATTTCTAAGGCAGGCTTGACATGAAACTCACTTCGAAAGGGCGACGGGGCCGCGAGCCTGCGGCGCGGCCCCCGCCCGCCAGGTAAGAAAATGACCAACCTGCCGACCGATTCCAAGTTCCATCGCCTGATTGCCCAACGAATTGCTGGCATCCCGGACCCGGCCAATCGCGCCAAGGTCCAAGCATATGCGTTCGAGACCGGCATCCGCGTCAAGGCCCAGAGCGTTCTCAGTTATCTCGACCCCATCGCAGCGATGGGCAAGGAGTTGGATAGTCGGTCGTGGCTGCAGGCCGACCGAAATGACATCATTCGCCTGATTACCCAACACGCGTCACAACGCGGAGACAAGCTGCGAGGCAAGGACAAGGATTGCCGGATGCTGGCGCCCTCAACACAGGTCCAATGGTGCATGCACCTCAAGGCATTCTACCGGTGGCTCCTCGATGGCGAGGAACCCCGGCAATTCCGCAAGCTTCCCTTCCGCAAGAAGGATGGCATGCAAGCACGAATTCGTGAGCTGGCCCTCACACCCGACGAAATCCGTAAGCTGCTGGCCGGCGCGGAAACCACACGGGACCGCGCCATCATCCTGGTCCTCATCGAAGCGGGATTTCGGGTCAGCGAAGCAGCCGCCCTCCGACTGGACACAATCCACCTGGAGGAGGTGGGCTACTGGTTGACATTGCCCAAGGACGAGCCCTTCCTGAAGACGGATCCACGCGAAGTCGAAGTCCCCGTCATCGCAGCTCAGCCGGCCTTGCAAGCATGGCTCGACGACCATCCGCGGAAGAATGACCTGCGTGCCCCCCTGTTCGTCAACCTCAGCAACCGATCCCATGGCAAACGTATGACTGGTACCACCATCAGCGAGGCCATCAAGCGCTGCGCGCGGCGCGCCGGATTGCGGCACATCCATGGCCACATGCTGCGCCACACCTCGGCGACCCTCAAGGTCGCAAAGGGAATGGACCCGGAGCTCATCCGCCTCATCCATGGCTGGACCAAGCGCAGCAACATGCTGGCACACTACACCCACAGCAAGCCGCACTTCAAACACATGGTCCTCAAACACCACGGCCGCGAAAGCCACGAACCAGAATTGCTTGACATCCTAGGTAGCCGGGCCTGCGAATTGTGTGGCCGTGGCAACACGATTTCGGCCGTCAACTGCGAACGATGCGGAATCATGCTGGGCGAAGCCCGAGCTGAAGCCGAACGCCGCCGCAAGAACGCAATCGTTCGATTGGACGCAATTGAGCGCGCCATGGTTTCCCTTCGACCCAGGCTCATCACGACCGTGGCTCGGGTCCTGGGTTGGACCC
>JAZJZE010000005.1:245169-449520 GCA_040390065.1 bacterium
CCCCCCCGCCGCCGGGGCAGGAGACGAATCATGAACCCCAAGACGCTCGAGACGGCCGAAGCATTCCTTCGCCGCACCTACAAAGACGAGAAGGGCCACACCCCGACCGACGAACAGCTCACCGATTGGTGCTTCATCCAATGGGCGGAGCACGTCAAACAAGGAGGCCGGCGAGAATGACCGATGCCCTGGAAAGTGAAGCCACGCCGGCGAGCGGGTTTGGAACCACGATCCAAACCGGGGACGCCTGCGAGGGCCCCACGCCGCTGGATTTGATGCAAGGCCTGCCCTACGTCCGCCATGAAGCCAATGCGGGCGGCGCAACCATCCACCTGCTGTTCCGGGGGATTGAGCGAAGCGTGACTGGCGGTAGCCTGCGGTTAAGCGGGCAGCTAGCTCCAGGCTCGAGGGTCGCAGTCTTGGCTGTTCAGCGTGAGCTTCTCGCGGTGGTGCTCGAATGAAGACGGGCATCCTGCCCGTATCTGGGCCCGCCGCGACCGCAAGTCAACAAAACGACTCGCCGACACCCTTTAAGAAGGGAAACGTGGGCGGGGCTATAGCCGAACCCACGGGTTCTGCTTCAAATATGTCGCCGGAGGCCTACTTCAAGGACAACCTTGAGCCGGCCCTCAAAAGCGCGGTCGCGGCCGGCATCCACGGGGTGGTCGTTCCACCGCGGGCAGCCTCCATCCGGGCGCTGCGGCGTGTGTTCGTGTACGTGCGAGGCAGTACCCAGGACCAGGAGGATAGCATCTTCACGCAGCTGGAGGACATCCTTCGCGCGTGCGAGCGCGAGGACTTCGAGGTGGTTCGCATCTTTTGGGATCTCCAATCGGGGACGAAGGGCGCGGACCGGCGGCCAGGGCTCGCGGCCCTGAAACAGGCAGCCCACGAGATCCAGGCAGGCTCGACCGAGGGGGTGGTCGGCGTCATCGTCTGGCACATGAATCGCTTCAGCCGTGACGTTCGTTGCGGCCTGCTCGACCTCTTCGAGCTCAGCGACGCCCAGTGCCCAGTAATCTTTCCGCGACGCCGCGGCCGCCTTCAGGTGGCCAACATGGACGACTCCAACGACATCGTCGAAGCGGTTATTGCCCTAGCAGACGCGGCAGATGACCTAGACGAACACGTCGCCAAGATTCGCCGCGGCCTTCGCTCCCTGCTGCGCAAGGGCATCCACCCTTCGCCTGGTCGCGATTCGATGTATTGGATCTTCATTCCGTCCGCGATCGCGACGCGGCGCGGCCGCCCGCACAAGCTGGTGGCAGTCAACCCCAATCCCATCATTCCGTACCGCGCGCTTGCGGCAGTCCTCGTCGCGTTCCCTGAATACGCCGTGGCCCAGACTCTGGCGCGGCTGGTCGGCCGCACGCTAGCTGAGTTTCTTGAGGAATTGCAGCTCCGATGGGCAATCGGCGATTTCCGGTTTGGAGTCGCCCTCGACGATCCAGAGATGCCCAGCAATCCGCGGCCCATCGCGGTCACGGACGACGCCACATTTTCCAAAGTCAGTACCATATGCCAAGCCCTCCATGCCGCCGGCCGGACCACGAGGCGCGAAGTCCAGACAGAGCTGGCCATCAAGGCGCGGACCATCGAATACTGGGTCAGGTTGCGGCGCCAGGATATCATGATCCGATGTGGGAAGCCCCTGGGCATGCGGCGCAACGGCAAGCCAAAGTCTTGCGGTGCCCCTCTTCGGCTCAAGGTCGCAAGTTCAACGGAGCACCCGGGCAAGGATGTCCTGGAGTGCTGCAATGGCCACACGCGAATCTGGCCGCCTAACGAGGTACTCCAGGAGGTTGCGTCCGATCGGCCCCCGTTCTGCGCCCGGTGCGGCGTATACGATCACGTGGAGATCGATGTCCGTCGCTCGTCGGCGACATGCACGGTGTTCGAGTGCAAGCGGTGCGCCCTACGAATGCAGGCCTTTGGGAACCTGTTGCCTCGCCCGGGCCAGAAACACAAGCCGCGGCCTCGGGCGGACGGCCAGGCGACTTTGCCTTAGAGAGGGTTGGCGTCCTCGGTCAGGCTGGCGAAGTACTGGTCGAAGACGCGGTCAATCGACTCTTCCCGCGCGGAGCGGCTGGCCGGCCTCCCGCGACGGGGGGCGCTCGCCAGCCGCTGCCGCGTCTGCTCCCACCGCGCTGGCGGCACAATGGCAAGCTTAGCCTTCTCCACGGTGACTCCACTTTGTACCACCCGTCCGCAATAGAGGGGGTTCTCGAAGACGAGGCGCACGCGCTCGGCGGTCCATTCGCCTCGCGGATGATAGGCACCCGATTGGTTGAGTCCGTGTGCCGTCTCGTTCAGGCTGCCTTTGGTGTCGAAGAAGTCGTACACCTGCACAATCATCACTGCTTCCTTCGGCTCTACCCGTAGGAAGTGCCCCTTCGTAAGGCGGAACCCAAGTGGGACGCTGGACCTCGTCCAGCGGCCGTCGCGAGCCTGCCTGTACATGCCAAGCTCGATGCGTTCGCGGTTGATGTCTTTCTCAAGTTGCGCAGCGTTCGCCAGGGTGCCAAACAGGAACCGGCCAATCGGCGTGGTCGTGTCAATTGGTTCGGTACAACTCACGATGGCGACCCCATTCTTCCGCAGTAACTCCTCAATGGCGACCGCGTGGGCAAGGCTGCGTGCCAGCCGGTCAATTTTCCAGACCACGACCGTAGCGATCGCCCTCTCCTCTGCGAGGTCCATCAGGCGCTGGAAGCCTGGCCGCGTTGGGTCGTCGCCCTTGAGGGCCTGATCGGCCAACTGATAGCGGACCTTCCAATTGCGGGCCTCGCAAAGCGCTCGGCAAACATCAAGCTGGCCGGGTATCGTCTTTTGCTTAGGGCCAGAAACGCGGCCGTACAGCGCTGCTCCTGTCTGGTCCGTTTGCTTGGTTCGTACCACTTCCAGGCGCGGCAGTTCGTCGAGGTCGCCGGTACCGTGCTGGCGTAACATTGGCAGGAGACATCGGGCCGATGGTAATGAACCAGCCCAGCAAACATGCCGCTCTGGATTCAATTCAGTCGTCGACGGCGAAGCACAGGTCGTCGGTCTCGCAGTAGGCCCACGTCGCAATGGTCCTCCAATTCGTCGTACTGCGCTTGTCGGACGCGTCCTGGAAGTAGATGCGACGCGCCGCGGCGCTGCATTTGGGGCAGTAAATCCGCGGCTGGTTGGCCATGATGGCCGGGGAAGCGCTTCCGGACTTACCGCTGAGCCACTATATCGATATTAAGCGCCCTGTGGGGCGGGAAGATTGCGGCAAGTTCTGGCTGGTTTCGAATTGAATTCCCAAACTTTCATAATATCGATATTGTTCGGATGGAACTGGTGCATCCCATGGACCACCTCCGCACGACGACGAAAGCCAGCCCGGTATGGATTGCGATAGAGCCGGTTAGTAGCGGGGAGTCGATTTGAACGACTGGTCTACGGGTTATGAGCCCGTCGGGATTTCCTGGCTACCCCACCCCGCTGGAATGGTGCACCTTTCCCGTCGGGTGCAAGTCGGGCGACTGGCGTCCTCGTTATGAAGGCGACGGTGGGGCTTGGCTGTCGACGGTGTCGGGATGGGGATGGGCTGTTTCGGGCCTCGGTTCGGGCGGCTGCTGGGGCGATTGGCCCTTACCCTTATGGCGGTGGGATGGGTGGCGGATGACGTGCAGGTTCGTCACGGCGTGGCTTGGCTCATTGCGGGCACGGCTGGCGAGGGCTTGGAGGCTGGCGGTGAGACGTTTTCGCGGGCTCTTGCCGCGTTGGGCTATCGGCCGACGACGCAGCGCGATTTTCCTAGTCGGATCCGCGGTGGCGACACGACGTTCACGGTGCGGTTGACGCCGGAGGGTTTCCTGGTTCCGCCGGCGCGCATCGACGTGGCGTTGGCGTTCAATGATACGGTGCTGCCGCGCATCGATGAGCGCATGGATGCTTCGGGTCTCCTCCTCGTCGACGATGGTGTTGCGGCATACGTTCCGGCAAGCGGCGTGCGTATCGAATCGTTCCCATTTACGGCGCTTGCGAAGCAGGTGGGGTTCGAGCGGGCGAAGAACATGGTGGCCCTCGGGGCGTCGGCGGCCTTGCTTGGCGTCGAGTTGGCGGCGTTGGATGCGTCGGTGGCGGAGCAGTTTGGCTCGAAGGGTGAGAAGGTGTTGGCCCTCAACCGTGCGGCGTTGCAGGCGGGGCACGCGGAGGCCGTGAAGCGGTTCGGGGCTCGGCCGCGCGTCTCGATCCCGGTGCCGCGCAAGATTCCGACGCTGTTTCTGTCCGGCAACGAGGCGGCCTGCCTTGGGGCATTGGCTGCGGGCTGTCGGGTGGCGGCTGCATATCCAATCACGCCGGCCTCGGACATCTTGGAGTACTTGACGCCGCGACTCATGGCCCTTGGGGGCACGGCCCTGCAGATGGAGGACGAGTTGGCGGCCGTCAACATCCTCGTCGGTTCCGGCTTCGCTGGGGCCAAGGCGTTGACGGCGACGTCGGGTCCTGGCTTGTCGCTCATGACGGAGGCGATTGGGCTTGCGGGTTCGACGGAGACGCCGTGCGTCATCGTGGACTGCCAGCGTCCGGGGCCGTCGACGGGCATGCCGACGAAGCACGGCCAGGAGGACTTGTGGCACATGATCCACGGGGGGCACGGAGAATTCGTCCGCGTCGTCGTGGCGCCCACGGACGTTGCCGATGCCTTCGCTGCGACGTCGGAGGCCTTCCGCCTTGCGGAGAGGTTCCGCTGCCCGGCGTTCGTCGCCCTGGACCAGCAGGCCAGCATGTTCAAGCAAGCCGTCGCCCCCTTTGATGTCGTGGCCGAGGCGGCGCGGCATGGTTCGCGGGCGTCCAACACGCTCCCCGCGGACTCGAATTCCTGGGACCGCACGTACAATCCCTACTACGGCGACGGTTCCGAGCATCCCGTGCGCGTGGCGATTCCTGGAGAGTCCGGCGGCCGACACTA
This sequence comes from bacterium, assembly GCA_040390065.1. Classification (GTDB taxonomy): domain Archaea; phylum Thermoplasmatota; class E2; order JACPAO01; family JAHFTW01; genus JAHFTW01. The sequence continues at coordinate 250,112 of JAZJZE010000005.1, forward strand.
CAGCAACTCTACCGAGCATGCGGCAAGCGGGTTTACCAACGAGGACCCGCGGCTGCGCGTGGCCATGGTGGACCGGCGCCTGCGTCGCCTTCGAGCAATCGTGGCGGAAGCGCAACGTCCCATCGTCGTCGAGGGCCATGTGGGGAACGACGCACAGTCGATCCTCGTGTCCTGGGGAAGCAGCGTGGAGGCGTGCCGTGAAGCCGCCGCGCGGGCGGCGTTGGGTGGCCAAAGGGTCCGCGTCGTCGGCATCCGTCTGCTCTGGCCGTTCCCGACGGCGGCCGTGGCCGCTGCGCTCGCAGGGACGGCGCCCATCTTCGTCGTCGAAGCCAATGCGCTTGGGCAGCTGGCTCGCCTTCTGCGGTCGGAGTTGCCCGTGCACGCGCGCACGCAATCCGTCCTGCAATACGACGGCCGCCCGATCACCAGCGACACGATCCTCGCCCAGTTGGGGGAATCTCCATGAACGACCTGCAAGACATCGCCCATGCCGCCCGCCCGCCGATGACCGAGACCGAGTCCTGGAAGGCGCGGCAGAAGCGCTGGTTCGTCGTCGCCATGACGGTCGGCCTGGTCTTCTTCGTCGGGGGGTTGGGTTGGATGACGCGGCCCGACCACGACGCGGGTCCGGGCCTGTGGGCAGTCATCCTCGGTTTCCTCGCAATCCTCGCTGGCGGCTGGTTCGGCTTGCGCGCCCTCGTGGGGGAGCCTCCCGAGGCATGACGCGGCGCCAATGGGTCCGCCGCATGATGACGGCGGCCGCCCTTCTCCTCGTGCTCGGCCTTGCCCTGCTCCTCACGGGCTCCCTCCTGACGGGGCACGGCGTGCAGCCCAGGACCGGCGTCGCCATCGGCCTCACGGGCGTCTTCCTCCTGACGGCGGGCGGCCTGTGCGGCAAGTTCGCCATTGCCGGCCCCTACCCGAAGAACGTGGAGGCCGAATGACTGCGCTGCCGACGGCGCCGCTGTCGTTCAAGGATTTCAAGGGCAAGGATCCAATCTGGTGTCCGGGCTGCGGCGACTTCGGTGTCCTCACGGCGCTGCAGAAGGCGGCGGCGAACCTGGCCCTCGACCCCGACCAGACGGTGCTTGCGACGGGCATCGGCTGCTCGGGGAACATCACGGCCTACTTCCGCACCTACGGCATCCACGGCATCCACGGCCGCGTCCTGCCATTGGCCACCGGCGTGAAGGTCGCCAATCCGGAGCTGACCGTCATCGCGGCTGGGGGCGACGGCGACGGCTTCGGCATCGGCCTGTCGCATTTCCTGCACGCGGCGCGGCGCAACGTCGACATCACGTACCTCGTCATGGACAACCAGGTGTACGGTCTCACGAAGGGGCAGACGTCGCCGACGACGCCGACCTCGATGAGCACCAAGGCCAGCCCACTCGGCCCGCTCGCAACACCACTCAATCCCCTGGCACTGGCGCTCTCCGCAGGCGCCACCTTCGTCGCACAAGGCTACGCGGCCAAGCAGGCCGAACTCGTCGCCCTCATCGAAGCAGGCATCAGACACAAGGGGTTCTCGTTCATCAACGCCCAAAGCCCGTGCGTGACGTACAATCTCGTGAACACGTACGACTGGTTCAAGGACAACCTCGCCCCCGTCGCCGAGCACGACACCTCCGACTGGGACGCCGCCATGCGCATCGCCAACAATCGCGAGAAGGTGCCCGTCGGCCTCCTGTACCAGGCGGAGCGACCCACGTTCCACGAGATGAGCCACCCGCTCAAACCAGACGCAGGCGCCGTCGGCCCCATCGCGGCGGCGGCCAATCCGGCGCTAGCACAGCAGGCAAGCGCCCAACGCTTCGCCGAGTGGCTGGATGAGTTTCGCGTGCGCTAATACCGGACGGTCCGCCGCGGCTTGTCCGGCGACGACCCGCCCTTCGCCTTCGACGACTTTCCTGCGCCAAGCCAGGCCTTGCGGCGGCGCGTCGCGGCTGCATCGCCCTTGCGAAGCGTGATGGAAATCTTGTCCTTGGGCAGTTCCACGAGCGGGACTTCCAGCGTGCGCAGCCGGCCTTCCCGGAAGACCACGACGTCGGCCAGCGTTCCCTTCTTCTGGCCGGCAGCCCAGTCCGCGAAGCGGTCGGCCTTCCACTTGTAGCCCTGCGCCGCGACGACCTCGTCGTCGGGCTGCAGCACCTTGAACGCCGGGACGTCTTCGGGGATGCGTTCGATCTGCGTCGTGCCTGCCTTGAACTGGATGCCCAGGCCGTTGCGCTTCTTGGGCTCCTTCCATCCATGCTGGACCTTCCAACCGAGGTCGTGCAGGGCCTTCTCGATGGGTAATTCCTGCGTGCCGTCGACCCAGTGGGCAAGGACGCGACGCACATCGAGGCCCGTCGCTTGCTCGACGACGTCGGGGAAGGCGTCCTCGGTCAGGCCCATGCCGGTGCGGCCGTGCTTGCGCCACATGTGTTGCATCACGCGGTCCAAGCCGTCGGCCACGCCATGCATGCGAAGATGCGCGTCCAGGCACAGGCCGACGAACAGGCCCTTCGTGTAGTAGCTCACGTTGCGGTTGATGTTGTGCTCGTGCGGTTGGTACAGCAGCGTCCAGGTGAGCCGGCTTGCCTGCGCAACGCTCAGACGCCTGCGCCCGAGGGCCTTCTCGTAGAACTCCATCATCTCGGCGGCCTGCTTGGCCCACGACTCGGCGTCGACGACCTTGGCGCGGTGCAGGATGGGAAGTTCGTAGTAGCTCGTGAAGCCCTCGAACAGCCAGAGAAGGTCCGTGTACGTCTCACGCTGCAAATCGTAGGGCTGAAACGCTGCCGGCAGCACGCGCTTGACGTTCCACGTGTGGAAGAACTCGTGCGCAACCAGGGGCAGCAGGTTGGCCTGGATCTTTTCCTCCGCGACGAGCGAGTTTGGGTCCAGGCCGAGGACCGTGCTGTTGCGGTGTTCCAGGCCGCCGCCGTGGCCGTCGGCGACGTGGGCGATGAAGGTGTAGTGCTCGTATGGCGCCTGGCCCCAGATCTTGATGGTCGTGCGGCAGACCGACGCGACGTCGCGCAGGATGCGACGCCAATTCGCGTGTGCCGTGGGCTTCCATACGACGAGGCGGTGGCGACGCCCGGCGACATCGAAACGACCCACATGGTACTCCGCTGGCGGACCACATTCGATCGGGCAGTCGATGAGGTGATCGTAGTCCGACGCCACATCGAGCGTGCCGTCATGGCGTGCGGTCTCGAGGCCCGACCAGACGCGCCACCCGGCCGGTTTCCGGATGACTACGCGGTGCGGCAAGCCGCGGCTATGCTCGTCGTACAGGACCAACGTCGGCGCAAACAGGTGCGCGTGGTCCGCGGTGACGTGGCTCGCCCCGACCGAGAGTTCGCGGGCGTACACCCGGTAGGAAAGCTCCACGACCTTGCCCTTGCAGCCCAACACGACCCATTCGTCCTTGCCGACCTGCTCGACTTGGGTGGCGTGGCCCGCGACCTTGCCGCCAAGATCCTGCACGTTGCGCCCGAAGTCGCGGATCCTGTAGGAGCCCGGGACCCATGCGGGCATGCGAAACGAGCGGCGGTCGGTGGCGTGGGCTGGATATCGCACCGTCACGCGGACGAGGTGCGTCTCCGGTTCGCGGATGTCGTAGCTGACGGAGACGGGCACACCCGGGGCACAAGGCCGCGGCGTTTAGCCCACACGGTCCGCGTCACTGGGTCACGAAGGTGCCGTCCACGGACCAAGCCTGGTCGAGGACGGCAGCGACGTAGGCGGCACCGTTGGGGACCTGACTGTCGGGAAACACGTAGACGGCCACGCCGTCGTGGTCGCCTTTGGCGATGTCGCCGCGGGCGTTGAGCGGCGAGGCGCCGTCGAAGGCAAGGCCCTCCGCGAACTGGAAGCACCCGTTGCCGCAGGAATCGTAGCTCATCACCCAGACGTGGAGCGTCTGTGTCGTGGGGCTGGACGGCGCCCATGTCACGTTGAGGGCGAACTGCGTGACACTGTTGCCATCGAACGGCTGGATCAGGCTTGTGCCCTGCGGAACGACGGATCCCCCGGCCGGCAATGGGCCGCCAACCTCCCAGCGGGCCCCCGTGTGGAAGTAGCCCTGCCAGGAGAAGGCGTGGGTCACCGGTCCCGACCAAGCGGGTGGCTGCGGATCGGTCGAAACCTGCGCGGGCTCGGACGGCGTGGCGCAACCGGCGGCGAGGATGAGGAAAGCAGCGACGAGCAGGCGCATGGGATTGGCGATTCCTGGCGGAACAAAGGCATTGTGGCGATGTCGGGCCCAACCGGAAACGTCCGCCTACCGCAGCATCGTCTCTTTGTCGCACTTGGGACAGCGCAGCCGCACCGGCCGTTCGGGTGGAGCGAGCAGGATGGCGCCGCATCCGCCGCACTTGCCGCGGGCCATCCCCTTGGGAGTCCAGTTCGGATCGTCCTTCGCCTCGCCGATGCGCGCGATGACGACGGGGACGCTCGGCTCCGGTTCGAACATAGCGGCGGCACGGCCCACGCTGCGCGGCGCGCGCGGCGACGGCGGCGTCTCGTCGGCCTGCATTTCCTTGAGTTGACCCCGCGTAATCCCGGTCGGCCCGGAGCGCTGGGGCCAGCCCTTCGTGTCCCGCCCGATGTTGCGGTTGGGCGGCAAGACCACCGTCGGCTTCTCCTGGGGCACCGGAATGGCGATGTGGCCTGTCTCGTCGTCTTCGTCGGGTTCGTCGTCGACCTTGAACTCGAAGGCGAGGTTGCGGGTCGGGGTGAACGTCGGGGCTCCTGCCGGGGCGGCGGGCGTAGCCGGGGCGACGTTGCGGCGCTGCAGGAGGATCAGGAGCGTCCCGAACAGGGCGGCCAGGGCCACGAAGGTCAACCCGAAGCCGAGCCAGTCGAAGAAGCCGCCGCGGGGTTGCGCGTTGGCGCCGCGGAAAGCGTACAGCGTCGTGAGGAGCCCCAGGATGCCGAGAGCCAGGAAGATGGCCGACAAGAGGCGGTAGCCGCCGCGCCCGATGCCGTCCTGAAGGTGCACGACCCAACAGGGTTGGGCCATGGATATGAAAAGTTCCTTTCGATTCCTGTTGGCGGGCCCTGGGCCGGGCGGCGGATCGAAACCGGGTTTCGTGGGCAACGCGCAGCCTCGCCGGCCTGAGCGTGCGGCGATGTGGGATTGAACCCCGGTGCATGAGAAACGCCATATGCCCGGCGGTGGCCCTTCAGCCCATGCAGACCACGCGCGCCCGGCTCCGCCGCTTGCTCGCCCCCCTTGTCCTCCTCACGATGCTGGCCTCGGCCGCAACCGGCCTCCACGTCGTCGGTGTCTGCGACGGGCAGCCCCTCGATGCAGCCCCGTGCACACTTTGGCACCGCGCCGATGCCGGCGACCAGCTTGCATGGAAGGCGGACACGCCCGTCCTGGCATCGCCGTCGGGCGACCGCGTCTACGTCATCCTGGACGGCCAGGACGGCGCAAGCGTGCGGGCCTTCGATGGCGCGACCGGGGCGGTGGCGTGGAGCATGCCTCTTGCGGGCGTCGCGGCGTCGCTCCGGCTGGCGCCGGATGGAAAATCCGTGTACGCCTCAACCTACGCCGGTGTCTGGGCGCTTCGTGCCACTACCGGCGCGGTCCTGTGGAGCAGCGCGATCCTTGGCGGCGGCATGGTCCTCTCCGACAACGGCAAGACGCTGGTCGCGCACCATGCCAACCTTGCGCCGGCAGGAACGCCTGGACTGAGCGCGGTCCGGGCAGAGACCGGTGCAACCTTGTGGGCGCGCGCGGCGTCGTACGGCACGCTTGCAGCCAATCCAGGAAAGCGCCTCTTCGCGCAGGGTCCGGACCAGCAGGGCTTGTCCATCGCGGCCATCCGCATGACGGACGGCGCCATCCTCTGGCAGCAACCGGCCGACCCGGGGACGCCCGTCGGGCAACCGTTGCTGTCCGCGGACGCGCCCTCCGGCAGCGTCGTCTTCGCCGCGCGGACGTTCACGGGCACACCGAGCCTCCACGTCGTCGTCGGGCGCCTGGCCGCCGGCACGGGGCAGTTGACGTGGAGCTCGGAGATCCAGCCCGCCCTCGGTGCTACGACGGCCGACCCGCCAGTCGGCCTGGCAATCGATGGCCCGCTGGGCGTGCTTGCTGTCGCGGGGTCAACCCAAGTGACGGGCATGCGACTCGCGACAGGGCAGGCCCTGTGGACGTTCTCATTCCTGTCGCCGCAGGGCCAAGGGATGTTCGCTGGCATCACGATCAATCCCGTTGCGCACCAGTTCTGGGTCTTCGGCCTGCAACGCCTAAGCGTCGCCCAGCCCGCGCAAGGCATCCTCGTCGCCATCGGAACGCAGACGGGCAAGGAAGTGGCCGCGGCGACGTACGCGCCCACGGCGACGGACGCCGTCGTGGAGGGATTGTCGGTTTCCCACGACGGAACGCGGTTGTTTGCGGCCGGCGTGCAGATCCAGAAGGTGCTGCCCAGCGGCTCCGACCTGGTGGTCTTGGCCTACCCGTTGCCCCTGGCGCCGCCGGTGCGAATCTGATCTGCCTGGCGCCGGGCCTGGCCGCCAAGTGGGCGCCCGTTGCGTCGAGTGCGCCTGCGACCGAACGTGGTCGCAGGCCTCATGGCCCCCAGGCCAGTGGCGGGCCATGGCCAAGAAGGTCTACCCAGCCTGGCAGTACTACGCGGCAGCCGCCATCGCCCTGTTCTTCGGCATCGGCCTGCTCGCGCAGCAGAGCTTCGTCTACGGTGGAGTGTTCACCGCCGTCGGGCTGGTCTTTGCGGCCTTCGGCATCGCCAACGGCCGAAAGGCGAAGCGGCCCGTGAACCGCTAGACTCAGCCGTCCTTGCGGGTCTTGAGGATCTCCACGTCGATGCGGAACGATTGCCCCGCTAGGTCGACGTTGGATTCCTTCATGCCTACGACCTTCAAACGAAGGTCGATCACGTTGCGTCCGCCGGTCCTTTCGAACCGGCATCAGCGCCGCCGGAGCCCCGGCTCCGTCGGCGGTCGTATGGCCTCATTCCATGTCGGCCCCACATAGCCCCGCTGGGGAATCCTTCAAGCATCTTTTCGGGGCTTCAGCGTCTCGACATCGATGCGGAACGATTGCCCCGCCAGGTCGACGTTCGATTCTTTCATGCCTTTCAGCGTCGCGTCCGCGGCGGCGCGCACGACATCCTCGAGCTTCTTGCCCTTGGCCTTCATGCCTTCCGCGAGCACGTGTTCCGCTTGGCTGGCTTCCTTGCCGAGGGCGATGCCATTGCGGTCCGTCGCGTTGCCGTCGACGTCGCAGTGGTACACGGCGGGGATCTGGCCGCGGTTGTCGAAGCCGGCGACGATGATGCCGACGCCGAGCGGGCGCCGGTAGCTCATGCCGAGCTGGTGCAGGTAGTCGGACAGCGCAAGGCTCACTTCCTTGGGCGAGACCTCGCTGCCGAGGACGAACTTGTGGTTGACGGCGAGGTCGCGAAGCAATTGCCGGACCTGGTTGGTGTCGCCGCCGTGGCCGGTCACGAGCACGACGCAGTCGCGGCTGACGCGGATGACTTTGTCGGCGCCCGTGTACAGCGGGTTGCCGTCGCGGTTGACGGTCGCGACCACGACTTCCTTGTCGTTGCGCGCCGCGATGATGGGCAGGCCCATGCCGAGGGTGATGCGGGCGTACTTGATGGCCGGGATGCTGCCGGTCTCGTCGAAGTGCAGGTAGGCGGTGTCGACGGTGGGCTTCATTTCATGGCCTCCGCGGTGTCCTCGGTGACTTCCTGGCTGAATGTGAACGTCTTGAGTTGGTATTCGCCGGTGTTGGGCAGGGTGTAGACGACCATGCCGTTGCCGGACGCCACGTCGCGCTGCGTGCTTGCACGGACGGCGCGCTTTGCAAGGTCAACGGCGGTCGCGATGGTCTTGACCTTCGCCCAGTCGGCCGATTCCAGCACGCCGACGGCGGGGCCGGTGCCCGATCCGGTGACCGTGAAGTCCTTCTTCTGGATGAGCGACCCGTCGCCGCCGACATCCCACAGGTGGACGCCGTCGTTGCCGCGCGTGGCCAGGATGAACTGGCCGTAGATGCCGCCCGAGCGCTGGATCGTGTGGGCTGCAAGCTTGGCAAGCTCATTTGGCGAGAGCGGCCAGCCGCGCCGGGACTTCGTGTACTCGAGGTTGAGGCGGAGCATGTGCGCGTAAGCCTGGGCCTGCGCGACGGAGCCGGCGATGGTGATCGCGGAATCGGTGTCCAGGGGCTCGATCTTGACGACGTCCTTGTCGGCCACGTAGTACCCGGCAGTGGCCCGGCGGTCGGTCGCCATGACGATGCCTTCCGGGGTCTTGATGCCCACAGTGGTTGTCATCGTCCCGGGCATTGTCAGCGCTCGTATAAAGAAAGGGCAGTGTGGGCATGCCCGCATCGATGGCGTGGCCGGGCGCGACTCACTTCGTGCGTGGCGGTGGGGCCCCTGGATTGGCGGAACGTTTTGCCGCGTTCTTGGCGCGAGCGCGCCGTTCCCCGGGCCCGGCAATCACAGCGTAGATGCCGCGCAGCAGGAACTCCACGACGACGACGATGAAGAAGAACGCCGCCACGAGGTCGATTCTGGCGAAGACCTGCTGCAACGCCTGGAACGCGTCCTTCACCGTGTTGAACTGAGGGTTGGCAACGAGGACGACGCCGAGCAGGCCGAGCGGCATGATCTTCCCCAGTTCCTGCGCCGCGTCCTCATGGAAATACGCGACGATGCGGATGGCAATCACGATGGCCATGCTAATGGGCAGGATTTCGTCCGGCGTCAACTGCTGGCCGCTGTTCGAGCTTCCGGCAAATGGGGCCAGCAGCGCCAACGCTCCGGCAATGACCAGGAAGAACGCGAAGGAGATGAGAGGGAACAGGAGCAAGTAGAGCGTCCGGCGGCCCGATGTGACGACGCGGTCGTCGCCGACCTTGCGGCCGAGCATGAGCCGGTGCCCCATCGGGACGTACAGCAGCGTGACGAGAAGGGTGTAGACGGCGATGCCGCCGGCATAGAGCCCGAGTTTCCCAAGCGGTTCGCTGTTGCCGCCCACCCACTGCCCGAAATCCATGCCGAGAGATGGGCGGACCCCCGGAAAGCCTTCGCGGCTTGGTCACATGAGCCGCTGCTGCCCGCGGTTGGCAAGGACGGGCAGGGACCGGGGGGCTTCCGGAGCCGCGTCGCGCGGGGGCGTGGGGGCGGACCGCACCCCAATCTGCCCTGCAGCAATCCGGTCCAACTCCGCGAGGAAATCCGATTCCCGGTCGCGCGGAATCGTCGCCCCGGCCGCGCCCTTGTGGCCGCCGCCCTGGCCGCCGACGCCAGCGGCTGCTTCGCGCATGGCCATCGAGAGGTCGATGCCGCGGGCATGCAGTTCGTGCGGTGCGCGGCCAGAGATCTTCGTGCGGCCGTCCGGCGTCCAGGCGAGGCCGACGAGCACCTTGTCGCGGTCCAGTTCGACGCCGCCGCCGAGGGCCATGCCGCACACGATGCCGACGACGGTGTCGCGCACGCGGTCTTGCAAGTGCACGTGCTGGATGGCGACGCGCCGCGTCACGCCGGCCCGCACGAGTGCGTCGAGGGCGCCCACGAGGTGCTTGCGGTGGTCCAGCAGGAGGTCGAGGGCCTCGCGGTACGCGGCGCCGCGGTCGCCGCGGCAGACGGCCAAACCGATCTCGGGCCGGTCGTACCGCGCCGTGCTGTTGAGCAACGTGGAGAATTCCTGCAACTCCCGTAGCGGCGTGGCGGGCGCTTCGTTGCAGATCGTGACGACGCGACGGAACAGGGCCGGCACTTGATGGGCTAGCCCGCAGTCCACGAGGATGGACGCTAGACGCGACCGCAGAAGGAGCCGTTCGCGGTCGTCAAGAGCGCCCCAACTGCGTTCGACGCCGCCAGCCTCGATGGGGATGCCAAGCTCCATGCAAAGGCGTTCGGCGCTGCGGGCATCGCCGGAAACCGTGGGCACGCCGGGCTCGCGGGATAACTGGAAGAATTTGCGAAGCGGACGCGTCTCGGGGCCGAACCACGTGATATCCACCGCCTGCGAAACGAGGCCGCGCGACTGGCCGTCCGCGACGAGCAGCGCGTTCGTGCCGGCGAAGCCGCCGTCGTGACGGTCTTGGCGGTCGCCGCTCGCGCCCACGAGGGCCAAGGGGAGAAGGTCCGCATTGCGCCCATCCATGGCCGCGGCGACGAGGTAGCAGCACCCGGCCCCGGAGATCGTGTTGCCCTCGATGCCGTCGAGGAGCGGGTTGACATGCGCAAAGGACTCCTCCTGTCCGTCGCGCACGAGTTCATGGTGGTCGCATACCAGCCGCGGCGTCGTGGGGAAATGCATGTACGCAGTCGAGCCGAGGTCGCAGAACCAAAGCGCCTGGGGGTCCACTCGGGCGATGATGTCCAGGTGGAACTGGTCGAGCGCCTTCACCGGTTGCAGGATGTGGGCAACGCCCGCCCGACTCAGCGTTTCCGCGGCGATGGCCCCGGACGTGACCCCGTCGGCGTCGATGTGATGCACGACCGTGACGGTGCGGCCTGCGGCGGCGTGCTCCCGCACCCATGAAGCGCCCCGCTGGGCGCGAACGCGAAGACGCGGGTCGAGGCCTGCAGGCAGCGCATCCAATGGCGCCGCATACGGGTCGACCCCATAAGAGGGGAACCGGAGGCGGGTGAAGGTTCGCCGTGCAAATGCTCGAATCCCGTGCGCCCCATCCGCCCGGCATGGAGCCCAGCCTCACGCCGTTCACGGCCGCGTCGCGCGGCGTCGCGCTGTGGCTTGCCGCGACCGTCGCGCTCGTGTCGGCACTGACTGCCGCCGGCGTCATGAAACCGGCCTTCCCCAATGAGGCGGGCATGGTGGCCATCGCGTGCCTGCTTGGCGCATTCCTGGCCGCCATCGGCGTCTGGAAAGCCGAGCCGCCCAAGGCTGCCATCGCTTGGCTCGTCGTCAACGTCGCCGTCGCGGCCGTTGCCCTTGCAATCCCGGTTCCGCTCGGGCTGGCCCGCTAGAGGCGCGCCCGCACCGCTTATCCGAAACCTCGGCCTGCAAGCACCATCTCCATGTCCGCCCTCCCCGCCGCCCCGCCCCATCCCGAGACTGGCGGCATGAACCCCGAGCTTGCGAAAATGCTCGACCTGCGGTTCTTCCACGACAACGGGTACCAGCGCCGCATCTGCCCGACGTGCAAGGACCCGTTCTGGACGACGGACGCAGCGCGCACCATCTGCGGCGACTCCAACTGCGAAGAGTACTCCTTCCTCGGCAAGCCGCTTACCACCAAGCCGCTGAGCGTCGCGCAGATGCGCGAGGCGTTCCAGGCGTTCTTCCAAGGCAAGGGGCACACGCGAGTGCCGCGCAATCCCGTCGTCGCGCGCTGGCGGGATGACATCTACCTCAACATCGCAAGCATTGCCAATTTCCAGCCGCACGTCACCTCCGGTGAAGTGCCGCCGCCCGCCAATCCGCTCGTCGTGTCGCAGCCGTGCATCCGGCTCAACGACCTTGCCAACATCGGCCGCTCGGGCCGGCACTTCTCGTGCTTCGAGATGATGGGGCACCACGCCTTCAACTCCAAGGAGTACGGCGAGAAGTACTGGACGGAGGAGTGCGTCGCTTACGGCGTCGAGTTCCTCACCAAGGTCCTCGGCCTCGACGGCAAGCGCATCACGTTCAAGGAAGGCACGTGGAACGGCGGCGGCAACGCGGGCCCAGCGGTCGAAGTCTTTGCCGGCGGCCTCGAGGTCGCAACGCTCGTGTTCATGTGCCTCGAGGAAGCGGAAGGCGGTGAGTTCGTCATCAAGGGCGAAACGTACCGCCGCATGGCCATGCGCATCATCGACACCGGCTGGGGGCTGGAGCGGCTTGCCTGGGCGAGCACCGGGACGCCGACGGCGTACGACACCGTCTTCCCAGAAACGCTTGCGCAACTTCGCAGCCTCGCGACGACGCCGATTGCCGGCGACGACAAGGCCCAGCGCATCGTGGCCGAGCACGCCCGCGTCCAGGGCATCCTGAACCTCGACATCGGCACGAAACTCGACGGCCTGCGCGAAGAGGTCGTGAAGCGCCTGGCCGGCCATGGCATCCACACGACGGCGGCAGAACTCGCCACCGTCATGGAGCCCATCGAATCCCTGTACGCGTTGGCGGATCACCTGCGCTGCCTTTCCTTCATGGTGGGCGACGGCATCGTCCCGTCCAACGTCAAGGCCGGCTACCTCATGCGCCTCGTCATCCGGCGCGCCTTGCGATTCATGGACATCCTCGCCATCCGCGCCTCGCTTGGCGACCTGCTGGCCGCGAACATGGAACGGATGCTCGGGGAGTTCCCGGAGTTCAAGGCCGCCATCCCGCGCGCACGGGAAATCGCCGAGTTGGAGACCGAACGCTACCACGAATCCAGGGACAAGAGCATCCGGCTTCTCGAGCGCATGCTGCAGAAGAAGAAGCAACTCACGACCGACGACCTCGTCGAGCTCTACGACACGCACGGACTCGGGGCTGGACAGGTGGCAGATGCCGCTGCCAAGCTCGGCGTCAAGGTCGAGATCCCCGACGATTTCGAGATGATGGTGGCAGCGCGGCACAGCAAGGCCGCCAAGGTCAAAGAGAAGGGCCTGCGCCTCGACGTTCCTGCGACGGACCTGCTATACTACAAGGACCAGGACAAGCGCACGTTCACGGCGAAGGTGTTGTGGAGCGGTGCTGTCGACGGCAAGCCCGCCGTCGTCCTCGACAAGACGTGCTTCTTCGCGGAGACCGGCGGGCAACCCGGCGACCGCGGCACGTTGCGCCTCCTCGACGAGACCGACTTCAAGGTCACCCAGACGACGAAGGACGGTGCGCACGCCATCCATCACGTGAGCGCAGCCATCCCTGTCAACACGACCGTCCACGGCGACGTCGACTGGACGTACCGCATGGATTGCACACGGAGCCACACGGCAACGCACATCATGAACCAGTCCGTGCGCCGCGTCCTGGGGCCGCACTCGTGGCAGGCGGGGACCCAGAAGTACCACGACTGTGCCCGCGTCGACATGACCCACTATCGGCGGCCGACACGCGAAGAACTCGCCAGGATCGAACAGCTTGCCAACCGCGTCGTCCTCGACGGCCGCAAGGTGAACCGCACTTGGTTCAAGCGCGAAGAGGCCGAGAAGAAGTACGGACTCACGCTTCTGCAAGGCGGAATCCCGAAAGGCCGCGACGTGCGCGTCGTCGAGGTCGGCCCCGCAGCCGGCGAGCCCGAGTCGGCGTTGTTCGACGTCGAGTACTGTGGCGGCACACACTGCCACACGACGCATGACGTCGGACCCATCAAGCTCTGGCGCACCGAGCGCATCCAGGATGGCATCGAGCGCTTCGAGTACAGCGCAGGACTCTACGCCGTGGAGCGCTGGGAAGGGACCGATGATTTGTTGCGCGCCGCCGGCGAGGCGATGGAAGTGGCACCAGCCGAAGTGCCCAACGCGGCCAAGCGCTTCTTCGGCGAATGGAAGGAACAACGCAAGCATCTGGAGGCGCTGCAGGCGAAGCTGGCCGAGTTCGAGTCCAAGGAGGCGTTGCAGTCGGCCCAGGCGTTCCACGGCGTCGACCTGGTGTCGCTGGAAATCTCGCCCCATTCCCTGGACCCTGGAGCCAAGGCGCTGGCCGCCCGAGCCAAGACCGTGGCCCTGCTCGGAGGGGGAGGCCGCATCGTCTTTTCACGCAGCGCGGATCTTGCCGATGAGCGCCTCAACATGGGCCGCGTGCTCCAGCAGGTCGCCAAGGAGGTCGGTTTCCGCGGCGGTGGAAAGCCCGACTTCGCCCAAGGCGGCGGCCTCACCCCCGAGCAGGTCCAGCAAGGACTGCGGCGCGGCACGGAACTCGTCAAGGACGCACTGCAGCAGATGCGACCCTAGGCCATCAGGGCGCGTTCCAGAACGCCTTGTAGGCCAAGCTCTGGCTCAGTTGCGATGTGGCGCTGCCCTGGCTGGGCAGGCTCGCCGGAATGGGCAGGGCGTCGTGGCTGTTGTTGAATGCGTCGAGGGCGCTGGCAGCGGCCGTGATGGCAGCCGCATTGCCTGCCGCGTAGGCGGCGTCGCCAGCGGTGATGAGCGCCAGGCTGGCCGGGCTGCAGCCGAAGGCCGCGCAGTTCAGTTTCGCGGCCACGAGTTGCTGGGCCAGGATCATGCGCGCCTGCTCCACGACCGTGCGCTTGCCGCCCAGCGTCATCTTCGAGATGTCGGCGAAGAAGGCACCGTAGAGCTGGCTCTGTCCGGCCCCGGCCGCGTTGGTCACGAGGCCCTTGTGGGGCGCCGCGCCGACGGTGAGGGAGCCGCCCAACTTGGTGGCCAGGATGGCGTTCGTGAACGCCGTGTGGGTCGACCAGAAGCCCTGCGTCCGGGTCGCCACGGGGTTGTCATTGTTGGTGACCGTACAGGTCCTCAGTTCGCCAAGGGCAATCGTTCCGGTGCAGTCGGCGCTGAAGCTGGCGGTGTATCCGGGCGCCGGTCCTTCCGTGACCGCGTACGCACCGGCGTTCAGTTCAACGAGGACTCCGCCTTCGGCCCCGTTGAAGCTGGCGGGGCTTGCGGCCACGCCGGCCACGAAGAGGGTGAAGTTGGCCGCAACCTTGGCGCCAGCGTCATCATTGATCACGTGCTTCACGACGCGCAGGTAGGGCTGCATGTCGTCGTTGGTGAGCCAGCATTGCTTGGCGTCGCCGACGTGCAGCACGACGTGTCCGGCGGCGTCGCAGTCGCCAGCGAAGGTGCCTGCGTAGCCAGCGGGACCGGCCGCTTCCGAGACATGGTACGCGCCGGCCATGAAGCCGGTGACGGCGTCCAACTGGACGACCGTGTCGTTGACGAGGAAGGTCCAGTCTGCCGCGGCCGCCGTGCCACCGTCATTGTTGGTCACGAGCTTGTGGACGGCCAGGGTCGGGCGGATGTCGTCGTTCGTCAGGACGCATTGCTTGACGTCACCGACCGCAAGCGCGATGGTGCCGTTCGCCGCGCAGTCGCCGCTGAAGGCGAGGGCGTAGCCGGCCGGCCCGAACTCACGGATCTGGAAGAGCGTCGGGGAGGCGTCGATGCCTGTCGGGACGCCGGATTGGACCTGGACGAGGTCCACGAAGTACTCCCAGTCGGCGACTTGGGCCGTGCCGCCGTCGTCGTTGACCACGACTTTGCTGACGTTCAGGATGGGCTGGATGTCACTGTTGGTGAGGATGCATTCCTTCTGCTCGCCGATGGCCAAGGCCACCATTCCGTCGGCGTCGCAGTTGCCGCTGACGGCAAGCGCGTAGCCGGCTGGTCCTTGTTCCGTGACCTGGTATTGGCCGGCGTTGAAGCCAGTCGCCGCGCCGCGCACGACTTGCACGTCGCCGACGAAGAAGCTCCAGTCGTCCGCCACGGCCAGGCCGCCGTGGTCGTTCTCGACGACCTTCGTGACCTTGAGTTTGGGCTGGATGTCGTCGTTGGTGATAGTGCATTGCTTGTCGTCACCGACGAAGAGCTGGATGGACCCCTCCGCGCAGGACTCGCCAAACGAGGCAAGGTAGCCGGCCGGCCCCGACTCGCCGATGGCGTAGGTGCCGGCGTCGAAGCCAACGGTTTCGTCAAGGTCCACTTGGGTGTCTTCGACCATGTAGTCCCAGTCGGCCGCGACCGCATCGCCGCCGTTGTCGTTGACCACGAGCTTGTGCAGGGTCAGCTTGGGCTGGATGTCGTCGTTCGTGATCGTGCACTCCTTGTCGTCGCCGACGGCCAAGACGATGGAACCTTCGGCGCAAGCCGCGTCGAAGCTGGCGGCGTAGCCCGCGGGACCATCCTCGGAGATGGCGTACGTGCCCGCGTCGAAGCCGTGCGGGACGCCGCTCAGGACCGATTGGTCATCGACGGACAGCAGGAAGTCGCCGACCTCGGCAAGACCTCCGTTGTCGTTCGTGACGAGCTTGGTGACCGTCAGGATGGGCTGGATGTCGTCGTTGGTGAGGATGCAGGTCTTGGCGTCACCGATGTCCAGGTGGACTTCGCCGTCGGCGTCACAGGCGCCCGAGAAGGCGGCCGCGTAGCCGGCGTCACCGGTCTCGCTCACGACGTAGTCGCCCGCGTTGAAGCCGTTGGCGTCGCCCGATCCGACCGGGACGAGGCCGACAAAGAGCGGGAAGTCGGCAACGCCCAAGGTGCCGCCGTTGTCGCTGTGGACAACCTTGATGACCGTCAGAATGGGCTGGATGTCGTCGTTGGTGATCGTGCAGGTCTTGGCATCGGCCAAGGCGAGGGCCACGTGGCCGTCAGCCGTGCAGGCGCCATCGATGGCCTCGTTGTAGCCCGCGGGCCCGATCTCGCTCACGACGTGGTCCCCGACATCGAAGCCGTTGGCCTCGCCGCTTGCCACCGACGTGTCGTCGACGAAGAGCTGGGCGTCGCCGACCACGGCAGTGCCCCCGTTGTCGTTGACGAACACCTTGACGACCGTGAGCATGGGCTGGATGTCACGGTTCGTGATGATGCATTCCTTGGATTCCCCCACGGCAAGGCTGACTTGGCCATTGGCATCGCAGGCGCCACCGAACGCGGCCGCGTAGCCGGCATCGCCGACTTCGCTGACCGTGTACGTGCCGGCGTGGACGCCGCTGGCCTGGCCGCTTGTCACGAGAAGGTCATCGATGTAGAGCGGGAAGTCCGCCACTTGCAGCGTGCCCCCGTTGTCGTTCTCGACCACCTTGGTGACGGTCAGCAGGGGCTGGATGTCGTCGTTGGTGAGCGTGCAGGCCTTGTGGTCGCCCACGGCCAGCGAGATGGAACCGTCCGCCGCGCAGTTGCCCGAGAAGGTTCCCGTGTAGCCGGGCAGGCCCGTCTCGGAGACCAGGTAGTCGCCCGCCGGGAAGGTGGCGGCGACACCGCTTGCGACCTGCGTGTCGTCGACGAACAGGTCGAAGGCCGCGACCGTGGCCGTGCCGCCGTCGCCGTTGTCCACGACCTTGGTGACGGTCAGCGTCGCGCGCTGGTCGTCATTCTGCAAGTCGCATTCCTTGATGTCGCCATCCAGGAGGATGATGCTCCCATCCGCGGCGCAGTCGCCCGAGACGAAGGTGCCCAGGTAGCCGTCGACGGCGTCCTCGGCGACCGTGTACATGCCGGCAGGGAGGTTGACGTAAGACGTGCCGAACGGGTCGCCAGGGGCTGGGCTGCCCGTGACGTCCGCGCCGAGGTCATCGAAGACGTGGATGGAGAAGTCAGCCGGGGCTGCCAGGCCGCCGGCGTCGTTCACGACGGTCTTCACGATGGTGAGCGATGCGCCAAGGGGATGGACCGGGATCACGGTCTCTTCCTTCATGGAGCGGTCCTGGTTGCCGCCGGTTCCATCAAGGGCGATGAGACGCATGTGATACGGCGAGCCCCCGATGCCCGTGGTTGCGTTAATCGATGGCCAGTCGAGGGACGAGCCGATGTGGCCGCCCCAGGCGAGCACCACGGTCGGAGATGCCGCCATGAAGGTGATGCGCACGCGGGCTTCCGACTGGGCGTCGGTGAGGACGCCCTGCGTCGTGTAGACCGCAGCGGCGATGGCGCCGTTGTAGATGGTGAAGTTGCGCTCGGCCTGGGGCAGGGCGTTGAAGCTGTCAAGGGGCATGGGCGAGCCGGCCGGGATGGGCACCGGGTATTGGGCACCGGCCACGCACGGGGCGACGCCGTCACAGGGGTCCACGAGTTCCACGATCCGCCTCGCCGAGGTGAGGAAGTCGATTGCGTGCTTGCCACCGTGGGTGATGTCGAAGCCGATGTCAAGGGTGTGGGTGCCGGGCGACATGCCCGTCAGGACCATGCGGTACGCGGCCGATTGGCCTTCGACGTAGTGCGAGTCGTGCTGGTTCAGGTTGCCGTTCACCCAATTGCAGGGGCTTTCCGAGACGATGGGGGGCCCGCGGGCGCCGTTGGCGCACTGGTCGAGGTCCGCAGCCGGGTTGAACTGGACTGGCGGAGCGGCTGCCAGGGGGACCGGAAGGAGAATCGAGAGACAAAGAAGACCGGTGAGGATGGAGGAGACAAAGAACGGGCGAACGCTGGTCGCCGCTGTGGGCGGTGCAGCCTTCGGCCGGGCCGCCGTGTGCGGTTTCCGGGAATTCGGACCGCGAATTGCCTTCCTGTTCGGCAAGGGAGTCATGACGGCACGTTCCATCGCAGCGCAAGGCTGGATGACCAGGCTGGGCGGTGAAGGGGCTTAACGGGGCCGCACGTATCGTTCGCGTCGCGGACGAATCGTGGGTGGGGGTGCGCTGGCCAGCCGCCGGCGGTCGGCAGGGTGCAAGAAAACGGGTCCGCGCGCCGTCCCCGTGCGCTACAGGACTGGCAGCCCAATGAGGGATTCGAGTGGCACGTCGGGCTCGCCGTCGTGGATGCCGTAGAGGGCTTGGATGCGGATCCAGGCATGGTAGCATTCGAGGAACTGGCGGCCTCGCGACGTCAACTGCGGCAGGCGGCCTTCCTCGACCAGGTCATGGTGGCGCAGCTCACCGAGGTACGCAACGAGGCGGTCGTGGGGGAGATTGGCCCGAGCGGCCAACCCCGCCAGGCTGACCCGCGGCGCGCGGCCGTCGGCCAAGCCGTCAAGGTTGTCCAAGACATCGCCCAGGATGCGGGCGTGTTCACGTCGCATGAAGTCCCCCAGCGGCCGGGGCGGGCCCGGCACGACGCGCTTGTCCAATCATGGCCTTACGGGCCCTTCTGCGCTCCTGGGCACTTATAGGGCTGCCGCGACGCGTATATCAAGGGCCTTTTCGCGCCACCTGTTGGCAAGCCTTCACTTGCCAATCGTCGTCTGGGCCGTGGCGGTCGCACAGATGCCGGCCGCGGCCGCCGTGATGGTCACGGTCATGGCCGGGGATTTCTGGGGGGCGGTCACGGTGAGGACGACGGTGCCAGATTCGCCCGGTTGAAGGGTCAGGGAGGACACGCTCAGGCTGGCCGTCCAGCCCGTGCGGGACAGGACCTTCGTGAGGCTCACGCTGTCCGCCACGCTCCCAGTGTTCTGCACTGTGAAAGTGTACGAGACGGTGCCCTTTGCGGCCGCCGCCTTGGCCTGCGAGGCCGGGCTCACGGCGACACCGTGGGTGGCCGGCGGCGGGGGCGGCGGCATGGCCGTGACGTTGGCCGCGATGGCCAGGTCGGGGCGCACAAGGCCGAAGCCGGCAGCCGCGTCCTTTCCGGCCGCACCGACATCCTGGGCGCTGGACTCGAGGGCCTGGCGCACCTGGGCGTTCGTGTAGCCGGGGTGTGCGGCCCAGACGAGGGCGGCGGCACCTGCAACGTGGGGCGTGCTCATGGAGGTGCCCGCAGCGCGCATGAGGGCCGTGTCGGAGGTGAACCACGTGGACTGGATGGCGTTGCCTGGGGCGGCGAGGTCGACCTCGGGGCCTTGGCTGGTGAAGCTGCAGATGGCGCGGTTCTGGTCGACGCAGCCGACGGCGATGACGTTGGCGTAGGCGGCCGGGTACTGGACGCAGCCGGTGCAGGCGCCGTTTCCTGCCGCCGCCGCCAGAAGAGTGCCTTTGTTCCAGGCGTAGTTGACCGCATCCTCGACCGCCGTACTGGGGGTGGTGGAGCCGAGGGACATGGAGATGACTTTGGCTCCGTTGTCGGCGCACCAGCGGATGCCCGTGGCGACGGTGCTCATGTAGCCGTTGCCGGAGGCGTCGAGCACTTTCGCGGCCTTGAACGAGGACTGGGCGATGCCGGCGATGCCGACGCCGTTTCCGGTCACTGCTGCGGCGATGCCGGTGACGTGAGTGCCGTGGCCGTTGTCGTCGGAGGGGTCACTGTCGCCGTTGACGAGGTCGATCCCGCCGGCTGCGTGGGCGGCCAGGTCCTGGTGGGTCATGCGCGCACCCGTGTCGACGATGCAGAGGGTGACATCCGCGGAGCCGAGGGTGACATCCCAGGCAGCGGGCGCGCCGATGAGTTGCGGGCCATATTGGCTGACGCCGAACTCGGGGTCGCTTGGGAGGAAGGCGGCCAGCGGCTGCAGCGGGTCGTCTTCCACTGCGCGCACCTCCGCCCGGCCGTGGGCCTGTTGGCGGAAACCAGCGGCATCGTCGGCTTGCACGACGGCGAAGCCCAGGGGGCCGTCAACGGCAAGGACGGTTGCGCCCAGGTAGTGCGATTGCGGGTGGATGTCCGACGGAAGGGCGTGGAAAGACACGACAAGTCGGGCCGGGCCGGGCGCCGGCTCAGCTGCCGCCACGGCGAGCGGGGCAAGGGCGGTCGCGGCAAGGGCGAGCAGCAGCATACCTGTCGGTAGGGTCTTCATGACGTCCACTCAAGCGGCGAGGGACGGGGGGCGCCGTTGGGAATCATCCCAAGGCGGCCCGGGTCCGCCCCGCATCCGCAACAGGCCGTTTCTCCCCCAGAAATAAAGGGCGAACCGAACCGGCTAAAGGTCAGGATGCTCCTGGAAAACCTGCTATTAGGACGTTGCCCCGCGGGCGCTAATAGCCCCGGGCCCGAGCCCTAGTGCCAGCGCCCGGCGCGCACCAGGCTCCCATGTCCGTGAAGATCCTCGTGGTTGACGATGAAGACGACGTCCGTGAGAGCACGGCCATGGTGTTGCAGTCCCTCGGCTATGGGGCGGCGACGTGCGGCCAGGCGGCCGACATCCTCGACGCCATCGACCGCGAGCACCCTGACATCATCCTGCAGGACCTCAAGATGCCGGGCCTCAACGTCTCCGGCCTCGTCGCCAGCCTGCGCTCCAATCCAGCCACGGCGGACATCCCGCTGGTCTTCTTCAGCGCCAACGAGGACCTGTCCACGACGGCGGCCCGCTACGACGTCTGGGGGTACATCTCGAAGCCGTTCGAGCCAGCAGAACTCCAGCACCTGCTGCTCCAGATCCTTGGCGCAAGCCCCCACAAGACCCCACCCCCGTCGGACCGGGACCTGCAGCGCGACCTGCGGCAGACCTTCCATGACTACTGGAACATCCTGTCGGCGCTGGGCAACTACATTGCCGTCCTGAAGGCGGCCCCCGGCCTGATTCCAGACGCGCAACATGCCGTGCGTGGACTGGATGATCTCCTGCTGAAACTCGAGACCAAGACCGACCGGTTGCGCAGCTACCTGTTGTCCCTGGCCGGCCAGACGTCAACGGTTGGGACGACCGAACCGGCCGACCAGCGCGACCGCTCCGGCGGCCGGCGCGGCCCCGCCGTCGCGGCGTGACGGGCGCAGCGCCCCCGCAAATCGCACACACCAAGGCCTGTCCGATGCGACGCTTTAGCTAGGCCCCATCGTCGGCGTCATGCGCAACCTCAAGCCGAGCCGCCCCCGGCCAGACAGCCGCCACGTCGTCCTGCTGCGGACCCCGAACGGTCGCTGGTTGGCGCAAGTGCCGAGCCTTCCGGGTTGCACGGCCGAAGGCGAAAGCAGGGACGA
Organism: bacterium; assembly: GCA_040390065.1. Taxonomy (GTDB): domain Archaea; phylum Thermoplasmatota; class E2; order JACPAO01; family JAHFTW01; genus JAHFTW01. Next base: position 271,495 of record JAZJZE010000005.1, read on the forward strand.
TGCGATGGACGGCATCACGCAGGCCATCCGGCGCGTCGCGGGCATGCACCGCCGCCTCAAGGAACCGCTGCCGCCCGACCAGCCCGCCGAAATCGCCGTCGTGGCGACCGACCTTACGCGGGCTTGAGCTTCGCCTGCCACGCCTTGCGGAACTTGGCCAGCTTCGGCCGGATGATGGCCTGGCAGTAGCCCGCGTACGGGTTGCGTTCGTAGTAGCGTTGGTGGTACTCCTCCGCCGCGTAGAACGCCGTGAAAGGTGCAATCTCGGTGACGATGGGGTCGTCCCAGACCTGGTCCTCGGCCAACTCCGCGATGACCTTGCGCGCCTCGTCCGCCTGGGCGGGCGAGTGCGTGAAGATGACGCTGCGGTACTGCGTGCCGGAGTCGTTCCCCTGCCGGTTCAACGTCGTCGGGTCGTGCACGGTGAAGAAGGCCTGCAGGATCTCATGGTAGGACAAGACGGTTGGGTCAAACGTGACCTGGACGACCTCGGCGTGGCCCGTGTCGCCTTCGCACACGGCCTCGTAGGATGGATTGGGGTTCATGCCGCCGGCGTAGCCGGACACGACGCTGGTCACGCCCTGCAGTCCTTGGTAGGCCGCCTCGACGCACCAGAAGCAGCCGCCGCCGAGGGTCGCCATTTCAAACTTGGCCATGGCCGGCCATGCCCGCCTCACCCTTGAATCTAGGCGTGGGGGTGAACCGCGGCCCGCAAACGCCCCCGAGATAAGCCTTGAGCGCACCACTTAAACCCGGGCAGCCAACAAAGGATGGTTGCATGCCTGACCCGCTCTTCTTCAACGCGTACAGGAACGGGTCGCCCCCCTGGGACATCGGCCGGGCGCAACCCGCCTTCGTCGAGTTGGCCAACGCGGGGCAGATCAAGGGGTCCGTCCTGGACGTCGGCTGCGGCACGGGCGACAATGTTCTGGAAATGGCGGAACGCGGCCACGAAGCCTGGGGCGTCGACATCGTCCCCATGGCCATCGACCAGGCAAAGGCGAAGGCCCGATTGCGCGACCTCGACAAGGCCTGCACGTTCCTCGTCGGCGACGCCCTCGAACTTGAGCACCTGAACCGCACATTCGACACCGTCATCGACTGCGGCTTGTTCCACAGCTTCTCCGACCCCGAACGGCAAGTGTACGCCCAACAACTGGCCAGCGTCCTGCCCGCCGGCGGCACCCTGCACCTCATGGTCATGTCCGACTGGGAGGACCCCAACTGGGGCGGCCCCCGCCGCGTCGGCCAGCAGGACATCATCGAGACCTTCAGCGACGGCTGGCGCATCGACGACATCCAGGAAGCCCGCTTCACGGTGCGACCGCCCTACAAGCTGCGTGCACACGCGTGGCTTGCGAGCATCATCCGCGAGGCCCCGCCGCCCAAGAAGCGCCCGCGGCGCAAGCAGGTCGAGCCGCCGGTCGCCAAACGCACCCGGGCGAAGCCCATCAAGGCCCCCACCCCCGAGGTTCAAGTCCAGGCGACGGCTTGACCAGGGCATGCACGGCTTTTCCGCCTGCCTGCGCTGCGGCTCCCTCGACCTGCGCATGGTCAAGGCCCTCGACGGCGGCGGCATCCCCGGCTACGAGTTCGACCGCTCCCACTGCAAGGCGTGCGGCTGGAACGGCCTGCCCCTCGAATTCGACGACGAAGCCGCCTGGAAGCAATTCGTCGAGGCCCGCAAGGACTGGCGCAGCGAAGCGGCCACGGCCTGACCTGGGTAGATACGCCTAAGCCCACGGCCCTCGTCCAGGCCGCCACTTGAGCGCTGGACGACTCCCCCGTGACGCCCTCCCCGTGTCCTACGCGTTGCACTTGCACGCCGACCCGGCCAAGCCGACGTTTCGTGGCGAACTCGCGTTGACACTCGACATCGCAAAGCCGACGAAGCGCATCGTCCTCAACTCCAAAGGCCTCGCCATCAAGACCGCCCGCCTCGAGCAAAAACGGGCCACCACGCCGGGACGTGCCAGCAACGACGCCAAAGCGGAGCGCGTCACAATCACGCTTGCGAAGCCAGCCGCCAAAGGCAAGGCGGTCCTGCACTTGGCCTACGAGGGCAAGGTCGCGCAAGGCATGGCCGGCTTGTACCTGTCCAAGGACGGCTCCGAGGTGTGCCTGGCCACGCAATGCGAAGCCACGGACGCGCGCGCCATCCTGCCATGCTTCGACGAGCCGGAACACAAAGCCGTCTTCGCCTGGACCGTGACCGCGCCGGCCAAGCACCGCGTCCTCACCAACGGCGCGCAAGTCTCACGCAAGGTCAAGGGCGGCCTCGCCACCACGACGTTCGAACCGACGGGGCCGATGGCGAGTTACCTCGCCGCCTGCGTGATCGGACCCTTTGCCTCCACGAAGACGACGCAGGCCAACGGCACGCCGTTTGCCGTGTGGGCCCTCGGCGGCAAGCAGAACCTCGGCAACCACGGACGCGACCTCGCAGCCCAGATGCTGCCGTGGTATGAGGACTACTTCGGCCAGCCGTACGCGTTCGGCAAGTACGACCAGGTGGCCGTGCCGAGCTTCGCCTTCGGGGCGATGGAGAACGCCGGCCTCGTCACCTTCCGCCCCAGCCTGCTCCTCGTCGACCCGAAGGCCGCATCGTGGGGCGACCGGCGCGACGTGGCCCTCGTCGTGGCGCACGAGTTCGCCCACATGTGGTTCGGTGACCTCGTCACCATGGCCTGGTGGGATGACCTCTGGCTGAACGAGGCGTTCGCGGAGTGGATGGCGCACAAGGTCGTCGATGCCCAGCACCCTGACCTGGACGCCTGGAACCGCTTCAGGGCCCGCGCCGCGGGAGCCTTGTCGACGGACACGCTGCAGAGCACGCACGCAATCTACCATCCCATCAAGACGCCGGCGGAGGCGGCGGAGATGTTCGACGCCATCACGTACGGCAAGGGGAGCGCCGTCATGCGCATGCTCGAGGCGTTCCTTGGCCCCGACGCATTCCGCAAAGGCCTGCAGTCCTACATGCGGGAATTCCGTTTCAAGAACGCCGCGGGGGCGGACCTGTGGCGCCATCTCGGCAAGGCGGCGGGTCAGGACGTCGGGAGAATCATGAAGGACTGGGTCGGCCAGCCCGGACACCCGGCCCTGTCGTGCGCGTGGGACGGACGGCTTCGCGTCACCCAAGCACGCGCCGTCTCGAGTCCGCTCGTCAAGACGACGGCCCAGCGATGGCGCGTCCCGATGGTCATCCGGTACGAGGACGGGGACGGCGTGCACGTCGTGCGGCACCTCCTGTCCAGGCCATCGGAGATCGTCGACATTCCCATCTCCGGCCGTCTGCACTGGCTCTGGCCGAACGCCGAAGACGTCGGGTTCTACCAATGCAACCTCGACGCCGGGCTGCGGCGCAGCGCCGTGGAGCATGCATCGCGGCTACGACCGGAAGAGCGCATCGCCTTCGTGCGCGACTTCTGGTTCCAAGTGCGCGCCGGGCAGGCCGATGCCAACGAGTTCCTGGCCGTCTTTGCGCAGCTCGCTGACGGCGAGGCACGCTACGACGTCGTGCAGCAGACCGTGGGCCTGATGCGCGGTGCCGAGCGCATCCTCGAAACTGCAGGCATGGATGCCGCCCTGACGCCGCTTCGACTGTGGGTCGCCAAGAGCCTGGGAGCAAGCTACCGGAAGCTTGGCCCCGAGCCTGGCAAGGAAGACACCGACATGACGCGGGAGCGTCGTGCTGCCCTGCTGCGCGCCCTTGCCGCCGTGGCGCGCGACCCGTCCGCCATCGCCGACGCTCGTGGCGTGGCCATCAAGGAACGGCGCAAACCTGCAGCAGTCGATGCCACTGTGTCGGGCGTGGCGGTCGCCATCGAGGCCGTGGTGGGCGACGCGGCAACCCTCAAGACTCACTTGGCGACGTACAAGAAACGCCGCGACGGGCACGCCTCGCCGCAAGACGTCGAACGCTACCTGTACGTCCTTCCGGCGTTCCGGGAGCCGAAGCTCGTCGAGGCGGTCCTTGCGACGTTGAAGGGCGGCGACGTGGCGCCGCAGGCGGTCGGCCCCATCCTTCGTGCCATGCTCGTGGAACCACATTCCCAGCGTCAGGCTTGGGCCTACGTGCAACGCAACTGGACGCAGATCAAGACGAAGCTCGGCGAAGCCTGGGTCGCCAACATCGTGGAAGCATCGGGTGAGCTGCCCGCCGACCTTGCACCCAAGGTCCTCGCGTTCTACCGCAAGCGCCTCGGGAAGATGGCAGGGCAGGCGTTCAAGCGGGCGCAGGAGCGGCTCGAGCAGAACGCCGAATTCATGCAGCGCGTCGCGCCCGGTGTGGAGAAATGGGCGAAGTCGCTGGCTTGACGACGCCTGTCCCAAACCACCGATGCAACCCATTCAACCGACCGGTGTCGCATGGGCCGCATCGCCTTCATCAGTGGTCATGCTGCCCGTCGGCGGCGACGCACGGCAACGGCGCAAAGACCGATGGCGAGCAAAGCCAAGCCAAGCGCGGGCGTCTTCTTTGGCGCGGGCGGACAGGCAAGTGCCGAGTCACCATCATGGAATGCAACCGTCGTGGTCTCGCCGTTGCAGACGAGCGTGTTGCAGGACGCACCGCTGCATGTTCCCTGCCCGGCCGGAATCGTCGCGTAGGACTGGCCCCCGGCGAAGTCGGTTGCAAGGACGCGGATTGTCTGGTTCAACTGGCGCAAGGTTCGAACGTAGTGGAAGGCCCGGTGCTGGAGACCGTCGAACGGGCCAAGACTGTGACATTCCAGGTTGTTGCCCGGACAGAGGAACTCCGTGACATTGAGCGCCGGCGTGAAGCTGACGTTCGCGACGCCTCCGGGGTCATACACGACGACGAGACCCTGGTGCGGCAGCTGGATGATGGGGGGCGCACGGTCCCCCCACTTGTCCTTCGGCACCATCGGGATGTCGAGCCAAGAACCTGCACCAATCGTGACCTTCCCGGGCTCGCGACTGGCATAGAAGCCGAAGTCCGTCGTGGCAATCTGCAAAGCAATGCGGTGGCCGGCCGGGAAAGTGTGGCTCACGGCTTGCATGGCGACGTCGACCATCCGGCTCGTCGAAGCGCCAGTTCGCATGGGCATCACTTGGCGGCCCACATACGTGGCCTTCCCCGCGGCGTCGACATCGGCGAGGGTAAGGAAGACGCGCACGTCACCGGGCTGCGTCGAGGTGAGCACGAGATGCGCCATCGGCGTTCCCGTCACTTCCTGGTCTGCCGGAAGCGCGGGGCCAGCCCATAGAGCCGACGACTCCGGCGTCGTGTACGGGCAGTTGCTTCCAGCTTGGCTCTGGAAACTCGGCACGTCGACGCATGTCGCTGGGAACACGGGATTGACCAGGTCCGTCGTCGCCGCCGCGGGGGGCATGGCGCTAAGTCCGTCATTTCCTGCGGCACCGAGATAGCCTCGCCACGTGGTGTTGCCGGCGGGCGGCCACTGCAGTTCGCCGGCGAAGTCCTTCTCCGCGTCGCGGTAGCGCAGCACCGGGTACGGCGGCGTCGTATACGGCATGTGACGCAGCGTCGCGTTGAACCATTGGTCCATCTGCTGGTCGACGAAGATGGCGGCCGAGTCGGTGTCCGCAAGGCTTTGCCCGTGGCCGCCGGGATAGAAGATGAGGCGCACGGGGACGCCGCGCGAACGCAGGTCGGCAAACGTGGCGATGGCCTGGTCCGGCGGGAAAAAGGTATCGCCCCAGCCCTGGACGAGCAGGGTCGGCGCCTTCAGTGCGCCGGGATGGACGCTGCGGACCCAGCCAATCTCGGTGCCCATCTCATCCGTGGGCCCGTTTTGCGCGGACGACTCGGCGTACCACTCGCTGAGCTTCTGGCTGGGCCCATTTGCGTCCGGCTTGTCGCCTGGATGCGTGCTTGGCGCGGGCGCTCCGCGGGCCACGGTCTCGCCCGTCGCGTACAATTCGCTCACCCAGCCAATCTTCAGCACGTCGTGCGGCGCCAAGGAGAACAGCAGGTTGTTCCACGTGATGCGGGGAATCAGGGAGTCGAGGCGCGGGTCGCCTTGCGCGGTGAGGAGTTGGATGCCACCACCGTACGATTCGCCCACCATGCCGACGCGCGGGTCCTTGGCGCCGTCCATCTCGATGTGCCACTTCGCCGCATTCGTCGACAGCAGGTCGATGAGGGCGCGCGTGTCGTTCTGTTCCTTGGGCCCGTCGAGTTCGACCTCGCCGCCCGAATTGCCCCAGCCGCGGCTCGTCCAGCCGAGGACGACGTACCCCTGGTTGGCGTAGCGTTCGGCAAGTCGGAGTTCGGTGCCCGTGTCGTGCCGGTTGTTCCAACCGTTCGTGATCAGGATGGCCGGCGTCGGCGTCGTGGCCTTCGGGACCCAGACCGAGGCGGCCAGGACCGTGCCGTCGAAACTCGTGAAGGCGAAGTCGGTGCGGTCCCACGTGGAGGCCGGCGTCTGCGCCTGCGCGGCGCCGGGCACAAGCGACGCCACGACAAGGAATGCGACGACGAGGCAGCGCACCATCATCAGCGCACGATTCGCATTGCACCCGATAAGATTTCCTCCCCCCACAAAGCCTATGCCGGAGCCGCGGCCTCGTTGCGGCATGCGCTTGCCCGCCATCGCCGCGACCCTTGCCTTCGTCGCGTTGGCCTTTGCCGGCTGCTCGGGCTCGAGCACGCCCACCACCGACCCATTCAACCTGAGCCGCGCGGGCGGGCCCCACGGCGCCAACGTCACCGTCGACGCATTGCCTTGGCGAGTCGGCGAATCGTGGGACCACCACTGGTTCATCGGCAAGAACGACACGGCGGGCTTCGTGGTGCGCACGGTCGTTGCCGAGAACCGCACCACGGGCGTCCTCGTGGCCGCGGCCAATGCGACGGATGCGGCCTTCCACGGCGCCTTCCTGTTCCCGACCTTCGGGGTTTTCCCCAGGACTAACGTGGCTGCCGACGTCGGCACGAACCACTGGCCTTGGTACCGTTTCCCGCTCGCCAACGCCACGTGGACGGACACGCTCGTCTCGCGGGGTGGCAGCGGGGAGGCCTACACCTTGCCCGTCACGGTCGTGCAGAAGTCCACGGGCCATCGCTCGTTTGCCGTGGAGATGCGCACTGCGGGCAAACTCGTGGCCACGTACGACTACGACGCGAAGACGCATTGGTTCTCCGAGATGCGCGTCTACGATACGGCGAAGGACTCGACGCCGGATCAATGGGTCGCCCGCATCGTCTCCGAGGCTCACGCATACGACTACACGGGCCCGTACTTCGACGACACCGGGGACGTCCTCCTGCAGTTCCAGAACGTACAGGTCCCGGGAGTCGTCCCGACGCCGTCTGCCAGCTTCACGATGACGGCGGACCAGAACAAACTCCTCATGATCCGCGTCACCTTCGCCGCCGACGGCGCGCAAGAGACCACCGTCCTGGACCCCAACATGGATCCGGCGACCAAGGCCATCTACCACCAGGAGGCGTATGGAGCGTCGTCACAGTCGGTGTCGACGGACCTTTTCCACGGCATCCCCGGAACCTGGCAGGTGGTGAGCACCGGCGGCGGCGTTGCGACGGGATCCATCGTGTTCGCCTACGGCATCCACGAACGCGCGGGTTCGCTGTAGCCGGTTACTGCGGGGGCTGCTGGCCGGAGCCGCGGACCTGGTACGCGCCGGAGAGCTGTTCCGTCGTGAAGCCGGCGGCCGTGGTTCCCGTCGTGGCGAAGCGGTACAGGGCTGCCTTGTAGACGCCTTGGACGACGGCCTGGATGGCAAGCACCACGAGGCCGAGGGTCACGAAGACCGCGATGATGGGGACGGCGCCGAGCCAGTCCCGCGCCTGGATGAGTGGCGCCGCAAGAGCGTAGCCAAGCATGGCAAGGAGCATGAAGACCAAGCCGAAGACTAGGCCGACGCCGCCGTTGCCGATGACTTGCTCGCCCCAGGTCTTCTTGAAGAGCGCGCCGGAGCGGCCCACCGAGCCGACCATCGGGACCTCCTCGAACAGGAGGACCGGGACCATGAAGTACGTCGCAAGTGACCAGGCCATGTTGCCGAGACCTGCGACGATGCGGCCGGCCATGCCGCCGCGCTCGCGCAGCATCTGCAGCAGGATGTTGACCGTCGCCAACACGGCGGACCAGACGAGGATGCGGCCGGCCTTTCGGCTTGCGGCCTTGAGGGCGGAGCCCAAGGTGGGGTTGCCACCGGACAGGCGCTCCATGGCGCCGGCCACGACGGCGGCGGCGAAGAAGGTCTGGATGAACGCCAGGCTCAGGTACAGAAACGCGGCCAGCGCAAGCTGCAGCGGGGCGACGTCGCCGGTCTGCTCGTTTGTAATCGGGCCGAGCAGGTGGTACCGCGCGGCGACCCCGATGACCAAGGCAAACGACGCGACCATCGCGAGCAGCGACAGCACAGGCAGGATGAGCAGTTCCTTGTCGGCGGACGCGACCTTGAAGCTGGTCTTGGTGAGCTCCCAGGAGTTGGCGAAGCGGCCCATGGCGGGGGCATGCAGGGCCGGTGGGGAAAAGCGTTCCGCAGTGCGCCGTCGCACGGCTTTTCCCGGCGTTTTTGCCCTTTCTGTGGCCTTCCTGCGCGAACCGAAGCTACGGCAAAGGGTTGTATGGGCGGTGGATCGTCGGTCCGGCCATGGCGGATGCCACCAAGAGCGTTGCTTGCAAACAGTGCGGCGCCGAGATGATTCCTCTGACGGCCGTGTGGCGTTGCCCGGCGTGCAGGTACCGCGAGGTCATGCGCAAGGGCCGTGCGCCGTAGTCAACGCACCGTCGTCAACCGAGCACGCGCGGCTTGCCGGAGACAAGGCTCGGGCCGTCCGACAACCAGGCCACGTACACCGTGTCATCGCGCGACGATGTCACGTCGGTCTGCCCGGGGGTCAGGCACTTGGCGCTGGTGCAGCCATCCGCGTACGACACCCACGGCCGGCCGTCGGGCCCCACCGAGATGTCGATGAAATCCAAGAGGTTGCGGTCGTCGTGCTTGCACGGCAACGTCATGCAGATGCTGCCGCGCTGGACTGGGTCGTTGACGGGATTGACTCGAACCGTGGCAAACGTCGGCTTGCCCGCCGCGGCGTCGAGGCTCATGCCCACGTACAGGTTCCATTGCGTGCGGGACCCGGCGGCATCGGGGCCCTCCGTGGTCTGGGTCGTCCCGAGGAAGGCGTAGGCGATGCGGCCGTCAGAGCCGCCCACGACCGCCGTGAAGACGCTGGACTTCACTTCGGGCGGCGACAGGGCGTACGGCCCCTCAAACGAGGCGAACCTGTCGTGGCTGCGCAGCATGTACACGTGATGGTCCGTGCCGCGGTAGACGTAGTAGGCGGTTCCGTCCGGCGTGGTCGTGATGGATGGGTCGAGCTCGAGTTCCCCTTGCTTCGGGTCGCGGCGTGTCCACGTCAGGCCGCCGTCGGTGGAGGTTGCGATGCGCGATTCCTTGCACTCGTAGCCGTAGGGCACGTAGATGGTGCCGTCCGGGGCGTGGTGCTGATGACCGTTCAGGCCGCCGCAGTTGCCAATGGCCTGCGTGAGAAGGTCGGGCAGTGGGACGACGCTGCCGCCCTGGTACCCGTCCACGTTGGTGTCCTGCGGGAACGTGATGCCTCCGTCGAGGGACGCCGCACAGTGGGTCGACCCAAGATTGTTGTAGCACAACGTGACCAGTTGGGGATAGGGCGATGCAGCGGCCGTGGCGGCTTGCGGTCCGGCGTACTTCCCGGTGGCCAGCTTTTGGTGGTCGACCTGCCCAAGGGATTGTGCGGGGCAGATCATGGGGAAATCCATCCAGGCATCGCCGTCGTTGTCGCTCACGGCGATGGTGCGGCACGTCTTTTCGGGATTGATGTGCGTGGCGAAGATGCGGTCGGTCTTGGGGTCCACCCAGAGCATGGGGTCGAAGTCCTGGCCCCCCGAGGCACGATGCACGGACTGCCACGTCTTGCCGCCGTCACGCGACCGCAGGACGTCCTCGTAGGCGGCCACGAAGACGGAGGCCTTCGACGTCACCCCGACGGAGGGTTCGGCGCCATCGAAGCCGGTGGCGACGGTGGAAAAGCGCAGGGTCTTGCCGAAGGCGGCTGGCAGGGGTGCCGCGAGGATGGTCGTGCCGTCTGCCTGGTGGACGTACAGGTCGGCCCCGGTCGAGGTCGACGGCGGCGGCGGGCGAGACGTGGACGACCCGCCAAAACACCCCGAGGCAGCGATGGCCAGGGCGAGCAGCAACCCCAGGACGCGCACACCTCGCCAGCCCGCAGCAGGACTACAAGCGTTGCGGTCGCCCCGGAGTCAAAAGGGCTTTCATGGCCCCTCTTGTCGCCCGACCCAGAATGGCGCCGGTGGAGACCGCCCACGCGCAGGGGCTTTGGGGAACGCAGCGCAAGGACATGTGGTGGGTCGAGCCCGCCCTCATCTTCACCATCCTGACGGGCTTCGTCGTGTATGCGACGTACCGCATCTTCGAAGGCAACAACCCGGCGACGCGCTTCTTCGAAGTGGACGGCACCGGGGCGCATGCGTACCATTACCTGTCGCCGTTCGGAACGCCGGACCTGACCATGTTCGTGCCGAGCTTCCTGAAGACGTTGCCGGGCATCGGCCCCATCGCGGCGCCGTTCCTGTCGAACCCGGCGTTCCTGATCCTGCCCATCCCGGCCGGTTTCCGCTTCACTTGCTACTACTACCGCAAGGCGTACTACCGCAGCTTCGTGCAGCGCCCGGCGGCGTGCGGCGTCGAGGCGGCGAAGGGCTACCGCTACGAGGGCGAGCGCGGCCTCATGATCCTGCAGAACGTTCACCGCTACTTCCTCTACCTCGCCATCATCGTGACGGGGTTCCTGGCCTGGGACGCCATCCGCGGCATCTGGACGCCGACGGGCTTGTACTTCGGCATCGGGAACGTCATCATGGTCGCAAACGTCGGGCTGCTTGGCGCGTACACATTCGGTTGCCACTCCTTCCGCCACCTCGTCGGCGGCAAACTGGACTGCTTCTCCTGCGACGCCATCAGCCAGACGCGGTACTCCATCTGGAAGCGCGTCACGATGCTGAACCAGCGCCACATGCTCATGGCCATGGCGAGCCTGTTCTCCGTCGCGCTCACGGACGTCTACATCCGCTACGTCGGCATGAACCACATCCAGTCCATTTGGGGGCTGCCGCCATGAGCTCCGACGTGAAGGCCCACGCCTACGACGTCGTCGTCGTGGGCGCAGGCGGGGCCGGAATCCGCGCCGCCGTCGAAGCCGCCGCAATGGGCGCTAGGACGGCGCTCATCTGCAAGTCGCTCCTGGGCAAGGCCCACACGGTCATGGCCGAAGGAGGCATCGCGGCCGCGCTGTCCAACGCCGACGCGCGAGACAACTGGAAGGTGCACTTCCGTGACACGATGCGCGGTGGCAAGTTCCTCAACAACATCCGCATGGCGCAGATCCACGCGCAGGAGGCGCCGGCTCGCGTGCGCGAACTCGAGATATGGGGCGCCGTCTTCGACCGCACGAAGGACGGCTGGATCAACCAACGCAACTTCGGCGGCCACCAGTACCCACGCCTCGCCCACGTCGGCGACCGCACCGGCCTCGAGATCATCCGCACGCTGCAGGACAAGGGCGTGCACTCCGGCATCGACGTCTTCATGGAGCACACCGTCACGCGCGTGCTCAAGGACCCGCAGACCGGCAACGTCTCGGGCTGCCTCACCTACGAACGCGAGACCGGCGCTCTCAACCTGTTCCGCGCCAAGTCCATCGTGCTCGCCTGCGGCGGCTTCGGCAAAGCGTTCGTCGTGACGTCGAATTCGTGGGAGTACACGGGCGACGGCTACGGGTTGGCCTATGAGGCCGGCGCGGAACTCATGGACATGGAGTTCATCCAATTCCACCCGACCGGCATGGTCTGGCCCATGAGTGTTCGCGGCATCCTCATCACGGAAGGTGTCCGCGGCGAGGGCGGAATCCTGCGCAACTCCGAGGGCGAGCGTTTCATGTTCCGCTACGTCCCCGAGATGTTCAAGAACGATTTCGCGACGACGGAGGAAGAGGCGAAGCGCTGGCTCGACGGCGACAAGACGGCCCGCCGCCCGCCCGAACTCCTCACGCGCGACGTCGTGGCCCGCGCCATCATGTCAGAGATCAAGGCGGGCCGCGGCACGCCGCACGGCGGCGTCTGGCTGGACATCTCCTGGCGACCCGCCGAGTACGTGAAGGCGAAGTTGCCGTCCATGTACCACCAGTTCAAGGAGCTCGCGGGTGTGGACATCACGAAGGAAGCGATGGAAGCCGGCCCGACGATGCACTACACGATGGGCGGAGTGCGTGTCGACGCCGAATCGCAGATGACCAACATCCCCGGGCTCTTCTCTGCCGGCGAGAACGCAGCGGGCCTGCACGGCGCCAACCGCCTCGGCGGCAACTCGCTTAGCGACCTCATCGTCTTCGGCAAGCGGGCCGGCGAGTACGCGGCCAAGCACGCAAAGACAATCTCGGTATCGCCCGCAGTGCGGGACGAGGACCTGCAGGCAGCCCTCGCCGAGGCAGTGGCCCCCCTCAGCGGCGCAGGCGGTGAGCGCCCCGCCGCAGTGCACGAAGACTTGCAGCGAACGATGGACGCATACGCCGGCATGATCCGCTTCGAGGATGACTTGCAGAAGGCGCAGACGGAACTCGAGCGCCTCAAGGCCCGCGCCACCAAGGTGAAAGCGCCGGGAACCCCGACGTTCAACCCCGGCTGGCATTTGGCCCTCGACTTGCGCAACATGCTCATCGCCTGCGAGGCCACCGTGCGCAGCGCCATCCTTCGCAAGGAATCCCGCGGCGGCCACACGCGCGGCGACTTCCCCGAAACCGACAAGGGCCAATGGTCGAAGCAGAACATCGTCTGCCGCAAGGGCGCGGACGGCCGCATGGAGGTCGTCACGATTCCCCTGCCGCCCTGGCCGGCGGACTTGAAGACCATCATCGAGGGCGAAGTCGCTGCCATCGAGAACAAGGCGGCGGTGGTGGCGTAATGGCCGACAAGATCGACGCAGGCGTCGCCGGCGCCATGGTTCGTGAGAGCAAGGCGAAGGCCGTCGAGTCCGCCGTGACTGGGAAGTCCGTGCACCTCAAGGTCTTCCGCGGCACTTCCGAGGAAGGGACGTGGCAGGAGTTCGACGTCCCCCTCGACACGGGCATGGTCGTGCTCGACGCCGTACACCGCGTGCAGTCCACCCAGGATTCAACACTGGCATGCCGCTGGAACTGCAAGGCCGGCAAGTGCGGCTCCTGCAGCGCAGAGATCAACGGTGTGCCGCGCCTCATGTGCATGACGCGCATCTCCGACTTCAAGGAAGGCGAGACCATCCAGATCGCCCCCATGAAGGCCTTCCCCGTCGTGAAGGACCTCGTCACCGACGTCAAGTGGAACTACAAGCAGAACGCCCGCATCCAACCCTTCACGCCACGCGAGATGACGGCGGAGGAGAAGGCGCGCGGCGAATTCCAGATGAAGCAACGCGACGTCGACCGCGCGCAAGAGTTCCGCAAATGCATCGAGTGCTTCCTCTGTCAAGACGTCTGCCACGTCCTTCGCACGCAGAAGCTGCACGACGAGTTCCAGGGCCCGCGGTTCATGGTGCGCATCGCCAGCCTCGAGATGCACCCCGCCGACAACGCGGACCGCCTCGACGCCGCGTGGACCGACGGCGGCATCGGGCTGTGCAACATCACGAAGTGCTGCACCGAGGTCTGCCCGGAGCACATCACCATCACGGACAACGCGATCATTCCGATGAAGGAACGGATTGTCTCTCAGCGGTTTGACCCGATTGCCATCGTGTGGCGCAAGTTGACGGGCAAGAGCGGCAAGACTGCGAATCTGCCGATGGCGAAGAAGTAGACGACGCCCGCCGACGTGTCAACCGATGCAACCGACCGACGCCTGGCCCGGTCAGTTGCTTCCGTTGCTTCGGTTGACTACGGAGTCGTCGTCCGGCGCGAGGACGATTCCACGCCGTCCGTCATCCGTTGCATCTGTTCCATCTGTTGACCCGTCGGTCGTCGTCACGCCGGTACAACCGAAATCTCGAGCCCGCGCTTCTCCGCCAACAACAGCGCCTGCCCTTCGGGCGATTCCGTCTTGAACCGGATCTTCCCGTCCTTCGAAGCAGTCGCCTCGCCGACGACGGCGCCTTCCACTTCCACCCGATAAATCCCCGGCTGGCCGCCGTTCAGGAACAGGAACACGTTCGTGCTCGTCCGCTTGAGTCGCACGCGCGGGACCGAGTCGGCGCCGCGCCGCGGCCGCTCTTCGTCCACCACGCCGCCGAGGTAGCGTTCGTCGTTGGATTCGCGGCGACGCGGAGCACGTTCGTCCAGAGCCTTGATCTGCAGCCCAATGCCGAGTTTGTTCTCCAGCATCTGCACGGTTCGTCCGCCTTTGCCGATGAGGGCAGGCACTTCGGATTCGCTCACCATGATTGTGGCGGAGTTGCCGCGCACGCGGATCTCCATGGGGCCCTGCACGTACTTTCGTAACATCGACGCTAGCTGCTTCTCTGCGAGTTGGCTGGCGGGGTCGCGCGTCGTGCCGATCTGGTCGAGGGGCATGACGACGACTTGCTCGCCGTACGTGTACAACTCGTAGACCGGCTTGCCGCCTTCCATCACGTCCTTGACGACGACGACGGGGCGCGCAAGGTCGGCGTCCTGCATGCCGGACGGGACCTTGACCGTGAATTCGAGTTCGAGGACTTGGGCAATCCTGCCGGCCTCGACGAACAGGACGGTGTCGACGACTTGGGGAATCATGCCGAGTTCGACGCGGCCAATGAGACGCTGAACCGCGTCGATGGCGCGGTTGGCGTGCGTGACCCCGATGAGGCCGACACCGGCGAGGCGCATGTCGGCGAAGGTGCGGAAGTCCTCCGTCGTGCGGACCTCGTCGTAGATGACGTTGTCCGGGCGAACGAGCAGGATGACGTCGCCGGTCCACTTCATGTCGCGGTCGAGGGCGCCGTACTGTGTCACTTCCTTGGGGACTTGCAGGTCGCGCGGCTGCTCCATGGTCTTCACGACGCGGTGCAGGCTGTGCAAATGCTCGGCGACGGCTGCTGCGAAGGTGGACTTGCCCGAGCCCGGCGGACCTGCCACGAAGACGCCGCGGCTGTGACCCTCCAGGCGCTCCATGAGAATCGGTTCGAGTTTGTAGTCCGAGATGTGCTTCTTCGTGATGGGCCGCACCGCGGTGATCTCGAGCCCGTCGGCAAAGGGCGGCTGCGCGATTGTGATGCGCAGGGGGCCAAGTTGGATGACGGTGCAGCCGTGCTTCTCCATCTCGATGAAGGAGTTGTAGTCGCGCTTGGCGAACTCGATGCACTCCTTCGCCATGGCGCGCAGTTCCGCGTGGCCCGAATCTCGCGTCGTGGCACTGAAGGGCTCGTACCGGACGGCGCCGGGCTGGCCGCGCTTGACCATCGGCTTGCAGTCGGACTTGAGGTGGACACTCATCGTCTGCGCGTCGAAGAAGGACCAGAGTTTGAGGCCCGTGAGGTCGATGTCCTTCACGACGGGCCGGATGTAGTGGTGCCGGATTCCTTGGGCAGCGGCGGCGTGGGCCTGCACGCGGTCGCTCGTCACGAAGATGGCCTTCTGCGCCACGGCGACGTCGCGGATCCTCGCATCGATGGCGCCGCTGCGGGCTTGGCCGATCTCGTCGCGGTGCGGGCGCTCGCCGACGAATTCGACGGTGATCTGGCCGGCGGCCGCGAGCTTCTGCAGGCTGGCCAGTTCGTCGAGCCCGGCGACGCCCGTCTCGAGCCCACGGTTGGCCTGGGCTTCCAGCTCGGCGATTGCCGCCAGCGGCACGACGACGCGCGCCTTGGGGAATTCGCCGGATGCCAAGAGTTCCGTGATGCGCCCGTCGACCAGGACGGACGTGTCGGGAACCAGGGTTTCGCTCACAGGGCCAAGAGTGGGCCAGGAGGGATAACGGTGATGATTCCCGAAGGGGGGTTTCCTGTGGAGGAAATGCGGCGGCCAATCCGGCTTCGGCGGGCCGTTGCCTACGGCCGCGGCACGACGCAGACGGAGTACGGGCCGGCAATGGTGTCGTACACGGCGAGGACCAGGCAATCGGGGTCGTAGGCCTGGACGCATGCGGCAACACCGACGTCCGCTCCCGGCGTCTCGATGACGCAGACGGTGCCGTGTTCAGGGTCCGCGACGACGCGGGGCAAATAGGGGGACCCGGCCGAGGCCACGGGCGCACAAGCGGCGACAGCCAGGAGGGTCGTGAGCATGGCGGCGGAAACGAGCATCGTGCGCATCAAGGCACCAGCCGCGTCATTGGCCCATCCCACTTCAGCGTTGCGTGGCCACGGGCCGAGCCTCCCGTTGCCGTCACCCGGCGGCTTTTTCCTATGCCTCGGGCGAGGGGGAGGCCGCTGGTTGGCGACGCGCCTTGGACCAGACGATCAGCACGACGGCGCCGACGATGAGCACCGAGGCGGCCAGGGTGATGGCGGTGACGGGCTCGTGGCCGGCGATGCTGCCGACGGCCACGGCAACCGCCGGATTGACGAATGCGTACGTCGTGGCCACGGCCGGGCTGGTCGAGCGCAGCAGCCACAAGTAGCAGCCGAGGGCGACGACCGAGCCGAAGACGCTGAGGTAGAGCACCCACAGCCAGGCCGACAGCGGCACGAGCGAGGGGTGGAAGCCTACAGGTTCGCCCAGCGCGGCGCTCCCCAGGGCCAGTAGCGCACCGCCCGCCAACATCTGCATCGCCAAGTCCTGCCACGCCGACGTCGGTCGTCCCGGACGCCGCGCGAGGATCGAACCCAACGCCCAGCAGAGCGAGCCCACCATGATGATGCCGAAGAACAACGGCTCGACGCCGCCTGTCCACCCTTCGCCCTGCCGCGACAGGACGCCCACACCGGCCAGCCCAAGGGCGAGGCCCGCGACGACGAAGGCGTTTGGCGGGCGGTGCTCAAGCCCCCATTCCCACACCGCCGTCCAGAGCGGCACCATGGCGACCAGCAAGGCGGCAATCCCGGAGGGCATGCGGGTCTCGACGAGGGATACTGTGCCGTTGCCGACCGCAAGCATGAGGCCGCCGACGAGGAAGGCGCGCCGCCACTGGGCCTGGGTGGGGCGTCCCGCCTTGCGCCGCGTCCACGCATACAGGATTGCGCCGGGCGCAAGGAATCGCAAGGACGCCATCAGCAGGGGCGGGATGGAGGCGACGGCTTCCCGAATGCCGAAGTACGTCGTTCCCCAGATGACGTAGAGCGCGCCCAAGGCGAGCACGATTCCCGTGCGCCGCCGTGCCGCGTCGTCCGCCACGGGTCGCGGCAGGCGGGCCCGTCTCAAGAAGCCGACCCGGCACAGGTGCAATCCCGGTCAGTCCGCTGCGCCGTCCCAGACCTTGATGCCGATCTCGCCGCACCAGGCAAGCACGCGCGACCGCTGCGGCCCCTTCAGCCCTTTCTTGTGCACGTGGACGGCATCGCACCCGGGCGTGGCTGCGATGGCCTTGGCAAGAACGTCGCGTGTTGCGTCCTCGGGCAAGGCGTGGGCGGGGACGAGGTGGCCGAAATCGGCGCGGCCCGCGAGGGCGATGTCCGTCTGGCGCGGCGCGTAGTGTCCGCCGCCGACGCCGACCAGTACGGGACCAGTCGACTTCCCCTCGCCACGCAGGACATCCTGGATGGCTCCCGCCACGGCCTCGGCGCCCTTGCGGTCGGTGTACCAGGCCTCGTCGGAGCCAATCTCGACGAACAGCGTCGGCAGCGACATGAGGGGACCGTGGTGCGTGGCCTCATACGTCACGGAGTGCGGCAGGCCGGCGGCGTCGCGGTGGTGGCGCAGGCGCCGCAGGAGCGCTCCCATGTCGCGGGCGGCGGCCGGGCTTGGCGTGTGCGCGCGGCCACCGAACTTGGCTTCGCCATGGTTGCCAATGGGATGGACCGTCAGGCTTGGGTGACCGGACTCGGCGCGGTGCTTCGACAAGAACCAGACGTCGCGCAACGGCAAGCCGAGGGCGTGCAAGTCGCCGTCGAGCGCCTCGTCATGGATGCTCGGGCCCTCGACTTCAAGCAGGATCGCTTCGCTTTGCGACCACACCGCATGGCCGCGGAAGGTGCGGTTCGTGCGCTCCCAGTCTCCTTGCTCGAGCAAGCGGTCGCGCAGGTTGACGCTCGCGGGGTCGACCCGGCTGCATACGAGCACGCGCACAGCCCTCGCGAGCACAGTCGGCTCAAAAGGGACGCGGCCGGCGCCGGACACACTTTAAATGAGGGGTCTCATGGCGCCACATGGCCAAGAAAGTCGTCGACGACGCCTTGACGGCGGAAGTCGTTGCGCAGGAAGACGTGCCGTTCACGGAGCATGAGGCGCCGGTCGAGACGGTCGAGCACGCGCCGCTGGAACTCGTCACCGATCCCGGCATGAAGAAGGTCATCGTCTTCGCCGCCGACGAGGCCGTGCCGCAGGACGACACGCCGGCCGAGGAGCCGATGCAAGTGGTCAGCAGCCACCGGGGTGCACCCGCGGGTCCCAGCGACAGTCTCTATTCCATCCATGCCGGCGTCGACAGCCTCGGCCCCGACCCGTCTTTCCCCGGTCGCCCGCGCGGCGCCAACCTTGCGCCGATCCCCTTCCGCACCAGCCGCACCGTGTACCGCACCGAATCCGGATCCGAAGTGCGCTCGTACGAGTCCGGCTCGCGCCGCAACCTGACACTCGCCAATGCCTCCGGCGAGGAGGTTGCGTTCCGCAGCGAGATGGTCGACCAAGTCGTCGGCACTCCGGCGCAGCCCGAGACGACGGCCCCCCAAGTCATCGAGGTCGCCCCCCAGGAGGAGAAGGCGCGCCGCCGCTTCGGTTTTTTCGGACGACGAAAGCCGAAGCCTGAGTTCCACGCTGACGGGAAGGGCGACCCCTCCATCTCGCACGTCTACCAGACCGCCGTCATCGGCGAGCCGGAACCTGCGCCGGCCGCTGCGCCCGAACCTGCGGCCACCGCATGGGACCCTGGCCAGGGCGGCGTCGTCTTCCACGACACGCCAGTGCGCGTCGAAGTGAAGGAAGAGACCTGGAAGGCGCCGCGCCCGGCGGCCCGCCGACCAGCACGCCCCGCTCGCAAGGCCCGCAAGGCAGCCAAGCCCGCTCGCAAGGTTCGCAAGGCCGCAAAGCCGCGCAAGCCGAAGACCGTGCTCGCCTACGCCGGCGACAACCATCCGATCATCGACATCGAGGGCATCGGCCCGACCTATGCCAAGCGCCTGGAGAAGGCCGGCATCGCCACGACGGGCCAGCTCGCC
Organism: bacterium; assembly: GCA_040390065.1. Taxonomy (GTDB): domain Archaea; phylum Thermoplasmatota; class E2; order JACPAO01; family JAHFTW01; genus JAHFTW01. Next base: position 290,773 of record JAZJZE010000005.1, read on the forward strand.
GTCGCCAAGGCAGGGAAGGTCGCCAAGACGGTCAAGGCTCCGAAGAAGACCGTCAAGGGCTGGCAGGCCCAGGCGGACCTCCTCAAGGTCAAAGGTGTCGGCCCGCAGTACGCAGAAGCCATGGCGCGCGCCGGCATCCGCGGCATCGACGACCTCAAGAGCAAGCCGGCGGACAAGATGGCCAAGACGGTCACGAAGTACCTCGACTCGCTCGACGTCAACGTCGTCGGCCAGCCCGTCACCGCGAAGCGCATGGCGAAGTGGAAGCGCACGGCCTCCCACATGCGGAAGGTCAAGGTGGACAAGGCCAAGCTCGCCGTTCCCGACCACGGCATCCCGCCACCCTGGCTGCGCGACAAGGGCAAGGGCGCGAAGAAGGCCGCGAAGAAAGCGGGCCGCAAGAAGCGATAAGCGCGGCCCGCTCGAGCCGGCCACCACCCCAATCTTCTAAGGGGAGAAGGTGTGGGCACAACTGTGCTGGAAGTCAGGGCCACCGATGGCCGGGGCCGCTTGGGCGACTGGATGCCCGACGGCAAGGGAGGCCGCTCGGCCGCGTTTCCTGGACTCATCGTCCCCGACACGTCGCTCGCCGCGGCGCCAGCCTGGGCGACGGCCACCCTGACCCTGCGCGCTCGCAAGGATCCGGGGCGCATCGAGCTCCTGTCCGGCGGCACGTGGTTCTACCCCAACGCGGCGACCGACGGCCTCGTCGTCCCGGCCATCATTCCGGCACCTACGACGACGGTGCAAACCATCCAAGTGGGCACCGACCTCGCGGTGTTGCACGACGCTGCGGGCTGGGCATCCAACCCCAAGAACCTCGTCCCTGCCCTCATCCAATCACGCCGCGAGGCCACACCGGCCCGCCTCCTATGGGCGCCCGGCCTCGGCACGCCGGAGGACTACGCGCTGTGGGTCTACCTTGGCGTCGAGCTCTTCGATGCCAGCCCGCTCCTGCTTGCTGGTGCGCGCGGCCAAGTCCTGACGACGGACGGCACACTGGCCGTGGCCGACGCGCAGCGCATCCTCGGCGACGGCACGGCGTGGGACCAGACGCGCATCGTGGCGCACAACTTCGAAGCGGCGCGCCAGGAGCTCGAACGCATCCGCGACGCCATCGCGACGGGCACGCTGCGCGCCCTTGTCGAACGCCGCATCTACTCCAAGGCCGCCTCCGTCGAGGTCCTGCGCCGCTTCGACCGTGACCACACCTACTTGGAAGCCGCAGCACCGCGCCACCGCACGACGCCGCTGCCGGCCATGACGATGGATTCGCTGTCGATGCCGGAGGTCGAGGCGTTCCGCCGCCGCCTGCGGACGACGTACCAGCCGCCGCGCAGCGCCAAGATCCTCGTCCTCTTGCCGTGCAGCCAGCGCAAACCGTACAAGACCAGCCGCAGCCACCGGCAGTTCGCCCGCGTCCTCGACGAGTCCGGTATCCGCGGCCTCCTGCACGAGGTCATGGTGACGTCGCCGCTTGGGCTCGTCCCGCGCGAACTCGAGGAAGTCTATCCGGCAAACCAGTACGACATCCCCGTGACGGGGCACTGGACGCGCGACGAGGAGGCCATCGTCAAGGAGCAACTCGCGGCCCTCCTGTCGGCACACGACTACGACCACGTCGTCGTGCACTGCGGCCAGGCCACGTTCGACATCCTTCGACACCTGCTGCCCGAGCACACGCGGCACACCTGCCTGCACCACCCGACGAGCCAAGAGGACCTCGCGCGCCTGGCCGCAGAACTCGCCCGCATCAAGCGCGAGGTAGGTGGCGTCGATTCGTGGTCCGCCGGAAAGGCCCGCAAGCTCGAGGACCTACGCGCACTCGCAACCTTCCAGTTCAACGCCGCCGTCGCGGACGAACTGCTCGACGGAGCCGTGGCCCATGGCCGCATGCCCTTTGTCAAATTGGAACGCCACGGCTTGCAAGTCGGCATGACGACGCCGGACCGCGGCGTGCTGTCGCTGACACTGGACGGGGCGCAGGTGCTGGCGATGCACAAGACGCACCGCGTCAACATCGGCGACTTCCGCCCGAAGGGCACGTCGAGCCTGTTTGCCATCGGCGTCGAATCCGCCGACCCGGACATCCGCGTCGGCGACGAGGTCGTGGTCGTCCACAACGACGAGGTCCGCGCCTGCGGCGTCGCCACCATGTCGTCCGAGGAGATGGCCCACATGGAACGCGGCATCGCCGTCGTCCTGCGCCACACCGCCACGCCCGTCAAAGCCGACAAGCCCGCCACTCAGGAGGTCGCCGCATGAGCCTGCGGGTCACGACGACGACGCAGGCGGAGGCGGACAAGGCGGCCGCGGCGATGCAGGTCGAGCCAGCGGCCTTGAAGGTCATCGACTACAACGTCGTCAACAAGGACCTGAACGCCGAGGCGCGCGCCCTGCGTTCCCGCATCGCCATGCGTTGGGACCCCGGCGACCTCACCGAGTACACGAAGTGTTGGTCCGAGGAGGACATCCTGGACAACCGGCCGTGCAAGGCGTTCGTCGTGATTCTGAAGACCCGGGGCTGCACCTGGGCCCTGGCCGGGGGCTGCACGATGTGCGGCTACGCCAACGATTCCGCGTGGACGAAGGTCAGCGAGGAGCAGCTCGTCGCGCAGTTCAAGCGAGCATGGACGCGCTACGCTGGCGAGGAGCTCGTCAAGATCTACACCTCCGGCTCCTTCCTCGACCGCTTCGAGGTCATGCCCGGCGCGCAGAAGGCCATCCTCTCCACCATCGGCAAGGCCGCGAAGAAAGTCGCATTCGAGTCGCTGCCGAACTTCGTCCAGGACGACACGTTCGCCCAACTCGACGGCATCTGCGAAAAACTGGAAGTCGGCATCGGCGTCGAGTCGTCCAACTTCCGTGTCCTCAAGGATTCCGTCAACAAGGGGCACGACTTCGAGGCGTTCCCGCGCGCCGCCGCCGTCTGCAAGCGCCACGGCGTCTCGGTCAAGGCGTACCTCATGTGCAAGCCGCCGTTCCTGAAGGAATCCGACGCGCTTGCGGACTCCACGGCAACCATCATCGCGGCGGCGCCGTACAGCCAGATGGTCAGCCTCAACCCCACGAACGTGCAGGGCAACACCATCGTCGACGCGCTCTACAAGAAGGGCTCGTACCGACCGCCGTGGCTGTGGACCATCGTCAAGTCACTGCTTGACGGACGCACCGTCGCCGAAGCCGCCGGATTCGCGGGCATGCTCAAGTCCGATGTCATCGCTGCCGGCCAGGACCGCGGCGCCCACAACTGCGGCAAGTGCGACGAGGACGTCGCCGGCTACCTGAAGAAGTACAAGGCGACGCAGGACAAGCGATTCTTGCAACAGTGCCTCGACAGCGTGCAGTGCTCCTGCCGCACGGAGTGGCAGTTGACGCTGGAGTTGGGGCCGCTCATTCCGGCGTACGCCAAGTTGTGATTTCCCCAACCATCGCCATACCTCCTTGAACGAAGGAGTGTTGACACGGCCGTGAAGCCAGCACTCCTTGCGGCGGTCGTGACGTGTCTGCTTGTCCCGGGCTGCAGCGGGAACTCCCGGCTAGATCCTGACCTGCGATGCGCTGGCCACGAGATTCCTGGCGTGGACCAGGTCGTGGTCGAGATTCAGACGAGTCTTGACCGGCGCGTGGACATGTACGGCCAGAGCATCTTCAACGGGCGCCTACGCACCGACCAGGAGAAGACCCAGTCGGGACGCGAGCTTGCATTTTCACCCGACGCTTGCGCTGCGCTTGCCGTCCCTGACCATGGCCACTACACCGTCGAGGCCGATACGGGCGGTTACGAGATGTGCTTCTGGATGGGGGAGCAGGGCTTCGCCTTCAACGGCGGCACGCAGTACGTCGTGCTACAACTGAACCACACAATCATGTGCCACGGTTGACTGAGGCGACCCCGCGACGGCCAACAACTGTCCGAATTCACTCGCCGCACCATGGACTCCAAGGCAGCCCCCGCTTTCCCTCGTCCGAGGTGTTAAGAATCAACACATCACATGCAAGCACCATGGACTTCCTGGTCGTCTTGGAGAAGGACGAGGACAGCGGCGATTTCGTCGCGGACGTCCCCGAACTCCCGGGATGCCACACCCAAGGACGGAACAAGAAGGAAGCCCTGGCCAACATCCGTGAGGCCATCGAATTGTACCTGGAAGTCAAGGGCGCGCCAACGCGGCGCGAGGTCACCATCGAACACGTGACCGTCGAAGCCTAGGATGCCCATGGTCCCCAAGATTCCTGCGTTGCCCTACCGCAAGGTCCACCGCATCCTCCACCGGGCAGGATTCCGCCCGATTCGCCAACGGGGAAGCCACATCTTCTACGAGCATCCGGACGGCCGGTCGACCGAAGTTCCGCGCCATGCGCGCGACATCAACGCAAGCCTCGTCAAGAAGATCCTGGAGGACGCGAAACTGGATCCCGCCGCGTTCCGCCGCTGACAAGTCGCGAAATCAATCAATCGTGATCCCCACGAACGGCTCGTTGCCGATGACCCAAACCTCGTGGCCAGGCGGGATGACCTGTGCCTGTCCGGGCTCCAGCACCATCTCCGCGCCATCGCGCATCTGCACGCCAAGCCGGCCAGACACTTGGTAGGAGAAGTGCGTTCCCGGACAGCGGTCGACGCCCATGATAGGACCCATGTCCTTGCTCCACCGGAACCCCGGCAGGAACGTGAACCGCGTGAAGGTCTTGCCCTGCAAGCGCGTGATCTCGACCTTGCAGTGCGGGGCGTTCTTCGTCTCGTCAGGCTTGTCCATGGCCCGGGCTTCCAATCGGAGCGCCGTGGCCGTCCCTGCGGTTGCCTTGGGCGTTGTCATGCAGTCCCTCGCCACAGGATGGATTTCCAGCGTATCAAGGCTCGCCCGCGGAGCCGTCATCACGACGGGTGGTCCCGCCGCGCGGCGTCCCCGTAGATCTCCAGCAACTCCGCCGTGATGCGGTCCCAGTTGAACAAGTCGAGCCGGGCCGCACTCGCCTTCGACATCTTGCCGCGCAAGGCGACGTCGGCTGCGACCTTGCCGACCTCGCGCGCCCAATCCTTCGGGTCATGCCCGAGAAGCGGCCCTGCATCCCCGACGGCTTCGGGGATGCCGCCGACGTCGGAGCAGACGAGCGGTGCACCGGCGGCCATCGCTTCGAGCAGGCTGAACGGGAACGACTCGAACCGGGCAGGATGGACGTAGACATCAGCGGCCTTCAGCAGCCGCACCTTCTCCTCTTCGCTGACCCAACCCGGGAACTTGACGCGGTGCGCGATCCCCAAACGTTGAGCCCGCTTCTTCCAAGCCTCGAGCATCGGGCCGCGACCGACGAGGACGAGGTCGAAGGGCTCGGGGACGTCACGCCAGGCATCGATCAAGACGTCGAATCCCTTGAGGGCCACGAGGCGGCCCACGGCGACGGCAAACGGATGCGGCAGGCTGGTCGCAGGCCGGCCTTCGATGCGCTTGATCTCGTCGAGTTCGACGGCGTTGTAGTTGAGGCGCAGCGGTTCGGCAGGAAAGCCATGTTGCACGAGGTCGCGGCGCACACGATCGCTGACGCAAACGACGCGGCGAGCGGCGCGCAGGGTCCGCATGTACATGCGGTCGTTGACTTTGCTCGCCAAGCCAAGGATCCCTTTCCCTTCGCCGTAGGTGTTGTGATACGTGATGACGCCCGGACATGAAATCTCCCGGAACGCCTTGTTCCAACTCGGCGACCAGCGGAAGTGGAAGTCCACGACGTCCGGAGCCAAGGCGTTGACGTACGCGGCGACTCCTTTCGTGCGTACCGGCGGCGGGTTGTAGAAGCGCTGCAGGGGGAAGGAGGACGGCAGCCGATGGACCGTGACGGCGCCTTCCTTTTCGATGCCGGCGGCCGTGCCTTCGAGCTGGGCGGTGACGATGTGCACGTCGTGGCCTTGCGCGGCCAGCCGCTGCGTGATGCTGCGGATGCGTCGCTCGATGCCGCCAGCGAAAGGAAAGTAGAAGGGGTTGAGGTGGACGATTCTCATGGCAACCCCCAAGCACTGTGTGGGGCCGGAGGCTTGGAAAGCCGCAGGCCCCACCCGTGTTGATCGACCTGACTGCAGGTCGCAGGGAAGTAGAAGGGGTTGAGGTGGACGATTCTCATGGCAACCCCCAAGCACTGTGTGGGGCCGGAGGCTTGGAAAGCCGCAGGCCCCACCCGTATTGATCGACCTGACTGCAGGTCGCAGGGAAGTAGAAGGGGTTGAGGTGGACGATGCGCAAGGCCAACGACCGGCCCACGGGCCGCTCCCTCAAGACCCTGGCGCCTCCCTGGGGCTACATAAGGGTTAGGCGGCACTCTCAAGCCTTTTGGAGGGGAATCCTGGGGCATGCCGGGGCGAAGCAAGTGCGCAACATGTGGGCGCCCGTTTGCCCGTCCGGACCGCATCTGCCGGACATGCGAGCCAGGGCATGAGGCTCCCGCCGTGCACATCCCGGAGCCGCCGCCGCAGTACCATAGCCCGCCTGCCGGTATCTTCCGGGCCTCTTGGCCGCCGATCTTCGTGGCCGTCTTGGTGTTGACCTTGCTCGTTGCGATGTCTACGCTGGTCCTGGCCGTCGCCGTGGGCGCGGCGGGGCCGTGACAGGGAGAAGCCTGAAGCCGGGGTCGCCGTCGCCGCAGCCATGCCCCTCCCCCCGCAGGCGCAGGGCCTGTGCGACCGATGCCTTGGTCGTCGGCTGATTGGCGCGGCAGGGGAGGCACCGCAGCGGGCGTCCGGTGCGGCGGCCCGCACGGCCGAAGGCTGGACCGAGGTGGCCGAGGCCTCCTGCTCAGTATGCGAGGGAGCGTTTGCCGATGCGCCGCAATGGCTCGCCGCGGCGCTGGAAGCCTCCAAGCCGTACGAGTTCACCACGTTCCAGGCCGGGACCAAGTTTCCCGGAGGATGCGAGGCACTCGAGAAGGCGCTATCCGCGGCGATTGGGCAGGACAAGGTCGGCGAGACCATCCGCACGGAGGCCAATCGGCTGCTTGGCGCGGGATTCTCGGCCGCGACCGGTGCCAAGCCCGTCGCCGAAGGCGGCCGCCCGGACCTCGTCCTCACGGTCGACACGCGGTTCTGGTCTTGCGACGCGCAGGCCGGGCCCGTCTTCGTGCGTGGTCGGTACAACAAGCTCCGCCGCGACATCCCGCAGACGCATTGGCCGTGCCGGCGCTGCCAAGGAACGGGCTGCTGGCAATGCAACGATACGGGTGTCACGTATGCCGAGTCGGTCGAGGACGCCATCGGTGATCCGACGCAGCCGCTGTTCGGTGCCACCTCCTTCAGTTTCCACGGCGCCGGCAGGGAGGACATCGATGCCCTGATGCTTGGCACCGGCCGACCTTTCATCCTCGAACTTGCGGACCCGAAGCGCCGCGCCGCCGACCTGCGTGAGATGGAGAACCGCATCAACGCCGAGACCGCGACGTCGGGCACGCGCGTGCAAGACCTGCGCATGGCGAACCGGGAGGAGGTCGTCGCCATCAAGGAAGGCGAGTACAACAAGGAGTACCTGGCGCATTGCCTCGCCGAAGCGCCGTTGACCAGGACACAGGTCGAAGCACTCTGCCAGCAACTCACGGGCACGATTCTCGAGCAGCGCACCCCGGAACGCGTCAGCCACCGCCGCGCCGACCTCGTGCGCCGCCGCACGGTCCACCACGTCGTCGTCGAGGCCATGCCAGCGGACCCGGGCGTCCGCTTCTCGCTGCGCGTGCTTGCCGAGTCGGGCACGTACATCAAGGAAATGGTCAACGGCGACGAAGGCCGCACGGTGCCGTCGTTTTCGTCCCTGGCCGGGGTCCCCGTCAAGGTCGAGTTCCTAGACGTCATGGCGATCCTCGACGACGTGGCGCCCACCGGGGCTCCCGCTGACGCCGGCTAAACGGTTATAAACCTGGACCGGTCCCGTGAGTCCACCGAGTGCGGTGCCCTACATGGGGTGCCGTGCCAATCCAAGGTTTGACCATGCCCGTCCGCTCCAAGGGACTCCGCAGCAAGACCCGCCACCTGCTCCTCAAGGACCCGCGCAAGCGCGGTGTTCTGCCCCCCAACCGCGTCCTGCGGCAGTTCGCCATCGGCTCGACGGTCGCCGTCAAGATGGAGCCGTCGCAGCACAGCGGCATGACGCACAAGCGCTTCCAGGGCCTGACCGGCACCGTGCGCGCCAAGCAAGGCGAAGCCTTCGTCATCGACGTCATGCACGGCAACATGGCCAAGACGCTCGTCGTTCGCGCCGAGCACCTCATCCCGATCCAGTCCCAGAAGTAAGGAGGCCCTCACCATGTCCGACGCCGACGTCATCCTTGAAGAGACCGTGGAGGAAGGCCGCCTCGTCAGCCTCGGCGAAGTGAAGGCGATGCTGGAGAAGGCCCAGGTCGACCGCGACGAACTGACTTACGAGCAGAAGATCGCCCTCGAGCACGCCAAGCGCTTCGCCCGCATCGACGGGAAGACCGCGAAGACGCTGGCGGCCGACGTCGGCAAGGCCCTGCCCGGCCTCGAGGAGAAGTTCTGCATCCGCGTCGCCGACCTTCTGCCGCAGCACCCCGACGACGTGCGCGCCATCCTGCAGAAGTCGCGCCACGACCTGACCGACGACGAGATCGCCAAGATCATCGCCATCGTGGACCAGCACTACACTGCGTAAGCCCAGGAGGCCAACCCATGGAAGACTACGTCCACATCCTTGACTACTTGCCCCAAGGCCGCCCCGACTCGCCGCCCAGCCGGCGCGAGCCGACGCTGCTTGGCCTCGGCGAGCAGCAGTTCACGCTCTTCGAGCTCGTGCCCAAGTCGGGCGCGCAGTTCACCATCGGCGACCGCGCCTACGTCGGCAAGGACGTCGACCAGCGCACCCTGGTCCAGAAGATCCGGGGCCGCATCCAATACCACGAGTTGACACCTGCCGCGCACGGCGAGCTGCCGTACGTCATCGAGGACGTCGTCAAGACGGACCCGGCGCGCTTCCTGAAGTTCTTCAACGACGCGCCATCGATCTCCGTGCGCTACCACGCCCTGGAACTCCTGCCTGGCATCGGCAAGAAATCCGTCGAGCACCTCGTCACCGAGCGCAAGAAGCCCTTCGAGTCGTTCGAGGACCTCGAGGCGCGCGGCAAGGTCGCCCATCCGATGAAGGTCGTGATTGGCCGCATCCTGCACGAACTGCAGGACCCCACTGAAAAGTATCACATCTTCGTGCGCCCTCCCGCTCAGGAGAGGGAAGAGTGGCGTGGTCCCCGCAGGGGACCGTAGCGCCCTCGACCCCGATTCCTCGGGAGGGCGCATCGGGCTACGGCCCGCAAGGGCCGTAGCGCAGGTCAGCCCTCCTGCTCAGGAGAGGGAAGAATGGCGCGGGCCGCGGCGCGGCCCGTAGCGCGCCCTCTGCGCGAATTGTCGGCGGACGCATCGGGCTACGACCCGCAGGAGACCGTAACGCCCGTGGGATAAAGGCCGAGCCGGGGGTCCGGTCGGTGTGAGTGTTGAGCCTTGCCGCACTTGGGCAAGCGGCCCCCGGACTCGACCATCCCGCCAGTGGGCCTCACGGTATTTCACTCGTATGGGCCGATTGTTGCAACGTCCAGGCGCTCTATTTCACCCATGTGGGCCAATCGTTTCGTGGCGGCGGGGGGCCGGTTGAAATCCCGGCAGGCGGTGGGCACGGCGTGGGCCAGCGGCTCGGCCAGCACTTCCTTCGCGACGACCGCGTGCTGGAGGACATCGTCGCAGCAGCCCAACTCAAGCCGGGCCAGCGTATCCTCGAGATTGGGCCAGGCCCTGGCAACCTGACGGCCCGACTTGCTGCGGCGGCCGGATCAAGCGGCGAGGTCGTCGCCATCGAGGCCGACCGGGAACTCGCCACGGCCCTGGAAGGCAAGTGGCCCAACGTCCACGTCGTGGCGGGCGATGCCGTGCGCGAGGACCTTGCCGCGCTGGGCCGGTTCCACCGCATCGTCGCCAACTTGCCGTACCTCATCTCCGGACCGATCACGATTGCGTTTCTCGAGTTGCTGGCCAAGCCCGCCACGCGCTGGGACCTCGCCGTCCTCATGTATCAGCGGGAATTCGCCGAGCGCCTGCTTGCCCACCCGAGCTCGCACGACTACGGCCGGCTGACGGTGCAGGCCGCGCGTTGGTGCCGCGTCACGCCAGTGCGGGACGTTGCGCCGGGTGCATTCAATCCGCCGCCGCGCGTCGACTCCATGGTCGTCGCACTGCAGCCACACGCAACGCCGCCGTTTGCCGTCGACGACGAACGCGTCTGGCAAGCCGTGCTCGACGGCACGTTCCAGCGCCGCCGCAAGCAACTGCGCAACAGTCTGCCCGCCGCCGTCGGGGGAATCGGTATCCCGCAGGACCACACGCTTGCGACCCTCGACAATCTCGGTTGGACGACGCGTCGGCCGGAGAACCTGTCGCCGCGCGAATTCGCCGAACTGGGAAACGCCCTGGGACGTGCCGCGAGATGAACTGGAAAGGACCGGACGGCCACGCCTACTTCGTGGCCACGCATCCCGACGTGTACGTGCCCAGCGACGACACGTTCCTTCTGGCGAAGGCCGTGGCCCAGGAAGTCGTGCCAGGCCAACGTTTTGTCGAGGTCGGCTGCGGCGCCGGCCTGGTCAGTCTCGTTGCGGCCCACGCCGGAGCGGCGGTCACTGCCACGGACCTGAATCCGCACGCCATCGCGACGGCGCGGCACAACGCCCGCGAAAACCACCTCGGCATGGATGTCGTGCAGGCCGACCTGTTGGCCGGCCTGTCCGGGCCGTTCGACGTGGTGGCCTTCAATCCGCCGTACCTGCCGACGGCCCCCGACGAGGTCGTGCCCGGCCCGCTCAACCTGGCCTTCGACGGCGGCAAAGACGGAAACGGCACCGTGCTGCGCTTCGCCCAGCAGCTCAGCCGCCTCGCGCATCGCCCCCGCACGGTCCTCGTCGTGCACAGCTCCCTTTCAGATCCAGGCCCGCTTGCCGCGGCGATGGCTGCGCTCGGCTACACCTGCGACGTGGTGCTCGAGGAGAACCACTTCTTCGAACGGCTTGCCGTGCGGCGCTTCCGTCAGGGTTGACGGCGCCGCGCGAGGACCACGAGGGCGACGGCGAGGACGTTGAGTGCGAATTCGATGCCGGGAGAGGCCTTGGAGGAACCGCCCGTGTCGCCTTCACGCGTGAAGCCGTTGTCGTCGGTCGTCGTGGCCGGCTGCGTCGTGTCGCCGCTGGGGCCGCCGCTTGGGCCCGTCGTCGGCGGCGGGGCCGTCTTGATGACGTCGATGGACACGTCCACCGTCTTGTTGGCGCCGGCCGTGCTCGTGACCTTGACCTTGAACGGCACGTGCGTGCCGCCCGTCGCGGTCGACGAGATCGTGACCTTGAGGACCGTCGGCGTCGAAGCGTCCTTGGCGATGTCACCAGTCAGCGGGTTGAATGCCGCCGTGTAGCCATTAGGAAGGCCCACGGTGGACATGGTGAACTTGGTCGCAGCGCCGAGATTCTTCACGGTCAGGTTGTAGAAGCCCGATTCGCCGGGCGGAGCCGACGCAGACGTCTTGGCAGCCACGAGGTCGAGCGCCTCGCCTCCGACGGCTTGGACGGCGCCCGGGATCCCCGTTGCGGTGAGCGCCGACGTCGTGGCACCCGTCATGATGACGATGTTGTTGGCCGCGGCATTGGATGGCGGGTTCTCGGAGAAGACGATGATGCCAGTCGAGACGATTTGCCCGGACCTCACTTCGGTTCCGGCGGAGCCGACGACGGGGATGTCGACTTGCACTGAGCCGCCCGGGATACAGGTGGCCGGCGGCAGGTACAGGACGAACGGGTCGCCGGAGTTGGAGATCTCCGTCCCGTCGAGGTACACGTGGCCGTCGACCTCGATGGCCGCCCACGCAGCCGTGCAGCCGAGAAGGGCGTGGATGGTGATGTCGCCCGTGAACGTGAAGTCCTGGGTCGCCGTGTAGTCCCAGTAGTTGTAACACGAGTCGGCGCCATACGAGGCGGCCGCGGCAGCGGTCCCGGCCGGCGGCGCGGTCGTGGTTGCCTCGTAGTGGTTCTCGAAGACGGCCTCGGGGCAGGCCGCGTTCGCCGTGACCGTGCTCTTGAGCGTGCTACCGAAGTAGATCGCCCCCGCCGGCGCCTGCGCACCCGCGTGCGGGACGGAGACGGCCGCGAAGGCCAAAGCTAGAGCGAGGAGGAACCCACCTGTTCGCATGGCTGGGGACTGTACCCCGACCCACTTCAAGGTTGCGGCATCGTTAGGCGACGCGGCGACGCATGGCGACGACGAGCATGCCGACGGCCAGGACGTTGAGGGCGAACTCGATGCCGGGCGACTTCTTGGCCGTGCCCGTTTCGCCTTCGCCGGTGAAGCCTTCATCGGTCGTCTCGCCGCCGGGGCCGGTTCCGCCCGGGCCGGAGGTGCCGCCGGGGCCGGTCGTGCCGGGGCCGCCCGGCGTCTTTAGGACGTCGACTGCGAGGTCGATCGTCTTGTTGGCGCCGGCAGTGCTCGTAACCTTCACTTTGAAGGGAACGTGGGTGCCGCCGGTGGCCGAAGCCGGGATGGTGACCTTCAGGACCGTCGTCGCCGTCGAGTTGGCTGCCAGGTCGGCCGAGAGCGGGTTGAACGCCGCGGTGTAGCCGGTCGGCAGGCCCGTCGTCGACATGGTGTACTTGGTGGCCGTGCCCAGGTTCTTGACCGTGAGGTTGTAGAACGCCGGGTTGCCCGCGGGGGCGGAGGCGGCGGACTTGGCGGACGACAAGCCCACGGCCTCCGTGCCGACCTTGTTGATGGCCTCGACGATGAAGGCCGGATTCGTCATGGCGGAGGCCGCAGCCGCGGTTCCGGTGCTGACGTAGACCGTGCCTTCGGGGGCGGGTGGGCTGCCGTTCGGGGGGCTTGCCGTCTCGAAGAAGCCGGAGAGGCCGACGCTGACGAGGTCGCCAGCCACGAGGGGCGTGGTGTCGGCGGGGTCAAGGTCGACGCCGCTTGCCGTCAGCGAACCCGGCGTGCAGACGATCTGGTCGAACGTGTCGACGCGGGCGCCGAGGGCAGCGCCGTTGAGGTAGAGTTGCCAGCGCAGCGTGGTCGTGAGACCGCCGGCAGCTGCGGGGACGTCGCAGCCGATGTAGACGTTGACATGGACGACGGAGTCAAGCGTCGAGTCGCCGGTCATGGTGAACTCGAAGTAGATGGAGCAGAAGCTGAAGCCCGGGTTGGGGGCGTCCAGGTAGGCCTTGCCCTCGGTGGTTCCCGTAGGCGCGATGAGCGTCGTGCCGTAGTGGTTCTCGACAGGGCAGATGCCGCCGGCCGCGGGCGTGTTGGTCGCTGTGAAGTACACGTTGCCGGTCGCCGCTTGGGCGGTCGTCGTCTGCGTTGCGGCGAGCACTCCGAATGCCAGGAGCGCGGCCAACAGGATACCACTGGTTCGCATGCGAAAGCAGGTAGGCTGAGGGTTCTTCAACGTTGCGGCAACCCACTCTCTACTGGCGGCGTCGCAGGCCCACGACGAGCAGTCCGACGGCGAGGATGTTGCCTGCGAACTCGATGCCGGGCGAGGCCTTCGACGAGCCGGCCGGGTTCTGGCCTTCGCTGGTGAAGCCATCGCCGGGCGTGGTGCCCGGGTCGGGTGATCCGCCGGGGCCAGGGCCGCCGCCCGGAGGTGTGGGCGTCGGGTTGGTCGCGGCCTTGAGGACGTCGAGCGAAACGTCGATCGTCTTGTTGGCGCCGGCGGTGCCGACGACGCTGACCTTGAAAGGAACGTGGGTTCCGCCGCTCGCCGATGACGGCACGGTCACCTTGAGTTGCGAGGCGGCCGTCGTGTTGCCGGCGAGATTGCCCGTCAGGGGGTTGAAAGCGGCGGTGTAGCCGGACGGCAGACCGCTCGTGGACAGCGTGAACTTGGTTGCCGTGCCCAGGTTCTTGATGGTGAGGTTGTACAAGGCGGAATTGCCGGGCAGGGCCGAAGCCGTGCTCTTCGCGATGCCAAGGTTGAGCGACTCGGTGCCCACCACGGCCGGGGCGCCCGGGATGCCCATCGCGGTCAAGCCCGAAACCGAGACTGCGTCACCCGTTGCGATGAACAGGTTGCCCTGCGGCGACTGCGAGGGTGGATTGGCTGCGCCATAGATGTCGACGTTGATGTTGACGAGGTCGCCAGTCGCCACCTTGACGGGTGTCGTGGGCGTGACCGTGGCGGTCAGCTTCGTGTAAGCAGTTCCGCCGGAGCAGTTGACCTGGTCGAGGCCCTGGCCCGAGAACTGCGCCTTGCCACCGACAGAGACCGTGAAGTCCCATGAAGGAACGTCGCCGAGGACCGGCAACGTCTGGCCGGCGGGGACAACGGCGGGTTCGTCGCAGCCCACGTACATGGTGAAGACGATGGCGCCGCTCATGGAGAAGTCCTCGCTCGCCGTGTAGTCGAAGTTCGCCGCGCAGTTCGAGGTGCCAGCCTGGAGGCCCCAGTACGCCTTGCCCGCCGCAGGGATGGTCGTCTGCGCGGAGTAGAACGGCCCGGCGCACGGCGCCGTGGCCTTGGTGGCGGAGAGGGTCTTGTCGAAGTACAGCGTGCCTTCGCCGGCCGCTTGGGCCACGGGCATCACGTTCAGGACCGCAAGGCCCGCCAGGAGTGCAATCAGGACAACGCCGACACGCATGAAGCCCAGGGGGGCGGGACCCATCTTCAAGACTATGGCTAAGTCGCCGAAACTTGGGCGCCTACGCGCGCAATCCGACGAGGAGGCGGTGCTGCTGCACGACGGAGTCGACGGCGTGGGCGCCGGCGTTGACGCGGGCTTGGGCCTGGGCTTCCGTCATGCCGGGCCCCGTGATGCCGAGTCCGACCGGCTTCTCGACGTCGAATGCCAGGTCGGCAAGCTTCCGTGCCGTTTCGCGGGCGATGATGACGTCGTGCCCGGTCTCGCCCTGCACGACAGCTCCGACCACGACGAGGGCGTCGATGTCGTTGCGGCGCAGCAGGAGCTTAGCGGCGAGCGGCACGTCGAAGACGCCGGGGACATGGTGGTGCGCCGCGATGGGCGCGCCGAGGATCTGGGCCCGCGCCTTAGCGGCTTCCGCCATGCGCGTCGTCGTGTCGAAATGGTAGTCGCTCTGCAGAATGGCGATGCGCGGGCTCGTTCCTCCGGGCTTGATGGGCGGGGCTCCGCTCGTGTGCGGCGTGCCAGACGTGCTGTGCTGAGCGTCAGCCGCGGCGTGCGTGGTCGGCGCGTGGCTGGGCGCTGCATGCGTCGGGGCCGGCGCGGCGCGGGGCACCTGCACGGCGGCAGGCGGGCGGGGGACGTACGGTGTGGCTGTCACAGGGACCTCGGCGGGGGCGGAAATGGTCGGAGCGGGACGGCTGGCGGCGGGTGGATGGGGCAACGGCGAGGCGCCGTGTACGGCGGGCGGAATCTCGGGGATGGGGGCGAAGATGTCCTCGCCTTCGGGATGCTCGACGACGGTCTTGCTCGGGCCGTACGCCGACGACTTGGACATGACGAGTTCGGGCGCCGAGGCGAGGTCCGCGGCTGCGTCGAGCACGGCTTGGTCCGCGACGGCGGCTTCGTGCGCGGCGACTTTTTCCTGCGCCGCTTTTTCCTCCGGGCTGCGCGGCGGCGGCGCCTCCTTCACCGGCATGACGCCGAAACGCTTGGGCGTCGCGACCTCGATGTCCGGCTCCTTCATCTTGGACAGGATCTCGTGCGCCTTCGGGGGCGGCGGCGGCTCGTGGCGGATTCCCTTGCCCGTCCGCGGATGCTCCTTCAGGTCCGGGCGCTGGTATTCCTCGAAGAGCGGATCTTCCGTGACCTTGACGGAGGGCGGCGGCGATGGCTTGTCGACGACGACCTTGGGATCGGCTGCGGCGACGGCAGGCATGCCGGGAAGCGGCGGCACCGGCCACGTCGACTTGGCCGTCGGCGCGCTGCGGGGGACCTCGGGGACGCCGATGCCCTTTGCCAAGTTGGCCTTGGTCAGCGGGGGCTGTGGGCCGCCGGCCGGGGGGAATTGGTAGCCCGCGGCGCGCAGGCCCTTGGACTTGGGCAGCGGGTTGCCGTGCTCGTCGAGCCGCGGCGGAGCCGTGTACTCGTCGAACTCGGCGGTGGTGTCCGTGATGGCGGGCTGGTCGCGCGGCGGCGGCTCCTTGCCGTGCGGCTCGGCGGCCTTGTCGTGTGCCATCCCAACACTCGCCACGACGTCATCCCTTGAAGCCTTTCTGTTGGGCCGCCCGCATCGCGGCAAGACCGTTTCACCCACCCCATACAAACATGTTTATCGTGTAAAGAACTGTATGGCTTCATGCAGATGCAGAGAGTTGATGTCAACGTCGGGACGCTGCACAACGTCGAGGAGGTCCTGCGGGCAGCCTCCGTTCCTGTCAGTCGGTACTTCATCCTGGAGCGACTGAAGGAAGCGGGTCGCGCCACAAACCAGCCCCGGCTGAACGTGGCCATCGCCTACCTCTGCAGTCACGAACTTGCCATCGAAGGTGAACGCGGCATCCAGTGGACCCAATCCGGCTCGGCAGCGCTGCGGCGCGCGGCGGCGGCCGGCCGGCGGGTGTGACCTGGCCAGTTTCAGGGCCAGCGAGGTCGTCATCCACCCCGACCTCGACGCGGCCTTCCGGCGCATTGAAGCCGAAGCCGCCGCCGGGCGGCAACCGTCGGCCGCCATCTGGAAATCGCTCCTGACGGCCTTCCAGCGCGCCAAGACGAGCGCACAGTTTGCCGACCCGATTCCACCGCGCCGGATTCCTGCGCATGTTCGGCGCTACGGGCTTGCCAACCTGTACTGCGTCGACTTGGCGGACTTCCATCGCGGGTTCTACACCCTCGAAGGCCGACGCGTCATCTTCCTCGATGTCGTCGACCACCGGCAGTACGACGAATGGTTCCCCAACAAGGGCCGCTGATTCAGCGCGACGCGGGCCGTAGGTGCCCGGTCTCGCGGCGCGCCGGGTCTGCGGAGCCGACATCGGAGAATCCTTGGCGCTGGCCGGTGCCGGCGCGGGCGACGAGCTCCTCGGGCTTCTCCAGGATCCAGTGCGCATTCACGGCGTGCTCGGCGACGCGGTTCTGCACGATGCGCAAAAGCTCGGCGTCGTCGCGGGCCTCGTCCATGTGGACGAAGACCTCGAGGATGTGCGTCGAGGTGAGCAGCTGGGCCTGCCCGACGGCGAGGCTCGACTCGTGGGCGCACTGCTTGTCGATGGGCTCCGGGCCGACCATGCCGCAGGCGAGCATGATGTTGCAGCCGCCCTCGATCATCTGCTTGGCGGCGACCGCGAGGTCCTTGAAACCCGGAACGGTGCGGCGCAGGATGCGGTTGTCGGCGATGCCGAGGCCCTGCAACGTACGCACCGCGATGTCGCCCATGTTGACGGTCGCGAACGTCGTGTCGACGATGCCGTAGCGCGGGCCCGTCGTCCCCATCGGGCGCGGCTGGGCCTTGTGGACCATGACCTTGGGGGGCGGACGGCTGCCGTCCTCGGGGCGCCAGATGAGGCTCATCGGGGATTGGACGGCGGCTGGGGAATGTAAAGGGTGAGGTTGGCGCCTGCGGCTGGAGGCGGCCGCGTATTGCGCCACGAGGACGGAATCGTAGCTTCTTTGCGGGCAGCGGACGTCGGGTCCATGTGACGCTGCTAGCACAAGTCGGCGCGCCCGCCGGACAAGCCAACGTCGAATGGGTTGGGTGGATTATCGTTGCCGCCCTCGTCATGACGCTTCTTTGGCCCTGGTTCATCCTGGCTGCCCTGAACCGAATGAGCCGCGCCCAAGAGAGATTGGCAAGGGGCTTGACAAATGAGCCAGGGCGCCCGAGCCAGGCAGAAAGCATGGCGAGGATGGCACACGCGCTGGCGCGGCTGGCCGATGCCGAAGACCGGAAGGAGACGGCATTGGCCCGGCTGGCAGCTGCGCACGAGGCCCTGGCCCCCGCCCCCCGCGGAGAAAAGAGAAAAGGACCGGAAGCGGTGGCCGCAGTCCCCACCGTCCAACCAGACGCTGCAGCGAGCGCCGACCTGACGGACCCCCCGCTCCGACCGCGCCCGCAGTACGAGACTCCGAGCCACAAGCGCGCGATTGTAAGTTCAACGGATTGGGCCATCATAGCGGGCATCTCGGGCGCTGCCTTGCTGTTCCTTTGGTGGCTTTTCCGCCACTAATGGTCGGTTAGCCCGCGGCCTTCCCCCCGTACAGGGTCTGCTCCGCCGCCCTCTCCGCCACTTTCTCGATGATCTTGCGCGTGCCATCCAAGTCGCCCAAATAATGGGGAAGCCGAACCACCTTGCACTTCCATCCGCGCTTCTCGCACTCCGCCGCGACCGCCGCTTCGTCGTACTTCTGGTCGAAGCCGAGGGCGATGATGTCGGGCTTGAGCTCGACGACGATGCGGTAGTAGTCGCCGCGGTGGCCCAGCACGGCGCGGTCGACGGGCTTCAGGGCCTCGACCATGCGGCGGCGGTGCTCCTCCGACGTGATGGGCTTGTGCTTCTCCTTCGTCGCGGATTCGTCGCGTGCGATGACGACGACGAGTTCGTCGCCGAGTTTCTTGGCTTCCTCGAGCATGTGGAGGTGGCCGGGGTGCAGGAGGTCGAAGACGCCCGTCGTCATGACGCGAACGTGAGGGCGCAGGCCGCGTGGCGACGCGGGAGCCGATGTCGCGGCTACGCGGGGACTGCCGGACTCGGCGGGCTTGCGCGGGCTGCGTTGTGGTGCCATGCCGTGATGACGTCCTGGCCGGTGAGGAACACCAAGCCGTGTCGCTCCGCGTAGGCGCGCGCGTCCTTTTGAGACAGCGCCTTGCCCGTTGCGTCCAGCATCTCGCAGATTGTGGTCGACGGCACGAGGCTCGCCTGTCGAGCGAGCTCGATGGAGAGTTCCGTGTGGCCTTGGCGGGCTGCGAGTCCGCCGTCGGCGCCGTTCAGAAGGATGACGTGTCCCGGGGTGCGGAATTGTGCACCGAAGCGTTCGCGGGCCGTCGCGGGCCCGACGCGTTCGAGGTCGCCAAGGAACGCGGCCAATTCCTGGATGGTGAGGCTGCGGTCGCCGTCGGGGATGCCGGTGAACGTGCGCCGTGAATTGAGGGTGATGCCGAAGCTGGACTTCGACGGGTCGTAGCGCAGGTCGTGCGCTTTCATCTCGGCGAGGACCGGGTGGCGAGCTGCTGCGTCGGCCAGAAGGTCGGCGAGAAAAGGCAGGCCCAGCTTGCGGTGGTGCTCCGGCGCGACCGTCGTGCACAGGAGGCCGCCGGCGTCTTGCCGGAGGCGTCGGATGGCGGCGGGAGTCGCGTGCTGTGAGGCGATGACCAGGTCGGTCTCGCCTTCCCGGGAGTCGGAGTCGAACAGGAGGACCGGGTCACCGCGGCGCAGGGCTGCCGTTGCGCGCTCGACGGGGGATTGCACGGGGGCCGCGAGCACGACCACGGATATCAAGAATGAGTTGCAAGCAGAAAATGAGTAGGTTAGCTTTCCAGGAGAGAAAAGCCAGCGAACTCAGAAAAGGGTTGGAAGAAGGGGTGGACGAAGACGGGTTACGCTGCGGCCGGGACGTCGTCGACGACGGGCTTCGTGCCCGATTCCTCGGCGGCCTCGACGGTGGCGGCTTCCCAGTTCTTGCGGTACGTGGTTACGTAGCCCGCGATGCGGTTGCGGAACACGGTGGTCTTGACGTCCGTCAGTTGGCCTACAACCTTCTTGTTGTGCTCGAAGTCATCGCTGAACTGGTCGTTGTACTTCTTGACCAGGTCGATCGCGACGCGCTTGATGTAGGTCTGACGGATGTTTCCCACGAATGTCACCGGGTTAGGGCGCCCTCAGCCAACCTTGGATATAAGCGTTGGCCGGCCGTCGGAGGCGTTGGCGCCAGAGTCTCCAGGATTGCCAAGCGGTAGGTGGCGTCGCGAAACAGCCCGAGATGCTCGCCCCGCAGACGCATGACCCGCGTGCGTTCGGCTGGCAGGCCCGCCGCGACGGACTCGGACAGGCCGATGGGCGTGACGGCGTCGTCCGCGCTGGCGACGACGAGGATGCGCTGTGCCCGCACGGCCGCCGCATTCGCCCCGGCGTCGATGCGACGGTAGGTCGTGCGCGCGACGGCACCGAAAGCGGAGTTCAGGACGCCCAGCGCTCGTTGGCCACGGGCCTCTGCGTACCATGAGGCAAACGTCGGGTAGGGCGACTCCAGCACGAGGCCATCAATGGGTGGCAGTCGGGGCGACGCGTTGATGCAGGCGAAGGCGCCCAGGCTCAAGCCTACCAGGTGCAACGGCAAGTCGGGGCGAGCCTCATGCGCGTACTCGCAGGCGGCGGCGACGTCGTCATGGAAGTACGTCGAGCCGCCGGAGGATTCCCCGTACGCCGCGAAATCGAAGAGCACGGCCTCCAACCCGTTCGACAGGAGCCAGTCGACCCAACCCTCGCGCAGGAACCAGTGCTTGCCGTAGCGACGGTCGGGATGCGCGAGGACGACGATGCCGCGCGGTGCATCATGCCGGACGTGCAACGCAGCGATGCGCGCACCGGAATTGCCAGTCAGGGTGACCCGTTCGGCGGACAGGTGATCGGGGACAGGCCAAGGTCCACCGCGCCGGCCGCGCAGGAAGAAGCCGCGCACGACGGCGCCCACGATGCGCTTGGACGCGGCCGACGGCTCCTTTGGCGGACCGCCCTCCATTGCTTTCATAAGGAAAGTCTATGTCTGATGGACAGCATAAAGGATGCGTGGCCACGCGGACAGTCGCTGTCGTGCGGGAAAGTGCCCTCCCCGCCCATTGCCCCCTGCGGGACCCGGCAGCCATGGCGTCCTTCCGTGCCGCGCTCAAGGCCGGCTCCGACCTCAGCCTCGCCACGCGGGATTTCCTCGCGACGAAGCCGCCCGCGCAGACCGGAGCGTGGATGCGCGAGTCGCTGCGCCAGAGCCACCTGTTGTTCACGCCTTGGACCATGGAGATCCTGATGCTGGTTGGCGCCTTCGGCTCGACTCGCTTCTCCACGCTGCAGCAACTTCTCGGTGCGAGCTCGCGGACGCTCAGCAACAAGTTGCGCGCCCTCACGGAAGGCGGCTTCCTCGAGCGCGTCGTGGACGCCGGGCCGCCGCTACGCACGTCGTACCGTTTGAGCAAGCATGGCCGCGCCACGGCGGCTGCGGCAAGCCCGCTCCTGGCGCACCTCAACCTCGCCGCCATTGGCGCCCTCCGCTAGAACGCAGCCAGGCCGGGCGGCCGCCACGGCAGCGGCGCCTTTGCAGCAGGGAAAGCGTCGCGCAACACGTCGTCGTGCACGCGGTACGCCCCCAGCAAGTCCGTCGTCGCGGGACGCAGGAGCTTGCGGCACGCGGCGTCGTCCCCCGCCAACCAGGTTTGGCATTCCTTCCAATCGCGGAGCGCCACAATCTCGCGGGGCGTGTCATGGATCGGGTCGAAGACCGGGCCGGCCTCCACGGTGACCATCGTGACGTGCCACTCGGTGCGGAACTTCCCGTTCTGGATGCGACCGAGACCCGGCACCCACCACGGCTCGTCGGGATTGTCTTCCCGCACGACGCACGACCAGCGCCGGTCGCCGTGGCGCTTCGTCATCTCGTAGCCATGCGAGACGGGGATGACGACGTGGCTCGCCGCCTTGCCCCACATAGCGCTCCAAAGGGGGCTCTCGGCCAAGCGGTCGTCGCGCGCATTCCAATCGAACCGTCCCGTGTTCATGCCCCAATTCCCGACGGAGGCGGCGGGGCCACCGGCGTCGCGGTTGTGCACGACGTCGATGGGCTGGTTGGGGCGGATCTTGCGGGGATAGGCTCCGTCACCCCGCTTGTCGAGCCCGACCTCCTCGACGCTGTACCTCTTGTACGCGAAGCGCACGTTTCCGAACTGATCCACGAAGATGCACATGTCTAGGTGCGGTGCCACCGCAGCGGGGTGCCATCGACGCGGCGCAGCACACCCTTGGCCTCGAGGTCCAGTTGCACGCACTTGGCCCACCAGCGCTCGGTGGAGCCGGGGAACTTGGCGCGGCTCGCCTTCGCACGCACGGCCTCGAACATCTCGCCCTGGGTGATGCCTGGCGCCTTCGCGGGCACGACGGCCAACAGCACGTCCTTCATGGCGGCATACTTCTCGGCGTCGACGAAATTGCTGTAGCCCGGAACATTGGGGGTGCCGACGGCGACTTGGCCCGGACCCGGGCGCCGCGCGGGTGGCGTCTTCTTGGCATGCACGGTTGCCTGGTACGCGGCCGTGCGGTCGTTGGCATGGATTCCGGTCGCGCGCTTGGCAGGCCGGCTGGAGGCGGCCGCCTTGGCTTCCTTTCGGCCGCTGCCGATGGCGGCCTGCTTGCGGGTCTTGCTGGCGACGGCCTCGCGTGTCGCTTTGGGTTTCGGCATGCCCGGGCCTAACCTGGTTCGGCATAAATGCAAGTCGCAAGAGTCAAGCCGGTCGGGTTGGTCGTGCCGGCGTGGCGCTCGACTGGAAGGCCATCGTCCTCGTCGCCGCCGGCGCCATCGTCGGCGCCTTGCTGCGCTTCGGCGTCTCCGCTCTCGTGCCAAGCAAGACGTTCCCGTTTGCGACGTTTCCGTGGGCCACGCTGGCCGTCAATCTGGCCGGCGCCTTCGCGATTGGTCTGCTCGTGCTTCCCTCCGGCGTCGACCACGACGTGAAGATGCTCGTTGTCGTCGGCTTCCTGGGAGCGTTCACCACGCTCAGCACGTATTCCGTCGAAACCGTCGACCTGTGGCGCACGTCTCACCGCGACCTCGCCGTGGCAAACATGCTGGCAAACGGCCTTGGCGGACCGCTCATGGCCGTCGCCGGATGGAAGGTCGCCGTCGCGTTCGGGGCTGCCTAGAAACCGAACAGCCCCTTCTACCCCGCGACCTTCAAACGAAGGTCGATCACGTTGCGTCGTGGGGCCTCATTCCATGTCGGCCCCACATAGCCGTCCCCTGGGGGCCGCCTAGAAACCGAACAGCCCCTTCTGGCCCGCTTTCGGCGTCGGCTTCTTCGGCTTGTCGTCCACGGCGGCCGGTTCGTCATCGTCGTCAACCTCTGCGACGGCTTTCGGGGCCGGCTTGCCGGTGGGCTCGGCGGCCTCCACGGCGGCGCGAATGTCCTTCACGGCCTTGCCCGTGGCATCGGGTCCGAGCAGCAGCACGACCTCCTCGTCGGCGAGTTCCAGGACGCGCGTCTGTTCGACGGCGAATTCGCGGTCCGTGCGAAACAGCAGAGCGAAGGGTTCGACTTGTTCGGCGCGCGCCTTGCGCTTGCCTTGGTGGGTCGCGCGGCCCAAGTGCAGGGCCAGTTCATCTTTCGTGCCGCGCAGTCCCTTCGTGCGGCCCATGCGCGAAAGCCACTGGGGAAACCCGTACGGCGAATACTCGTGGTACTCCTTCGTGCGCGCCGTCATGACGCCAAGGGTCGCAAGCTCCCCGGCATACGACCACAAGCCGTAGTCCTGCGTCGAACGCGTGCGGCCGAGGAACATGTCGGCGCGCGACAGGCGCTCGTAGCCCGCGACGAGGTCGGCCGGATCCTTGTACTCGCGCGGCAGGTTCTCGTCGATCCACAACACCAGGTCCTCGGGCGTCGCGTCGACGTCGTAGATCTCCTTCTTGACGTCCTCGAGCTTGCGGCCTTTCAGCACGTGGCGCACGAGGTCGAAGAGCGTCGACGTCGTGTCGCGGCTGCCGAGGCTCTGCGCTTCCTTGAGGGTCACGTGCTTGCGGCCGACGCACAGCGATTCGAGGTCGCGCACGGCGGCGCGCAGGTCGCCTTCGGCGCGCACTGCGATGGCTTCGAGGACTTCCTTGTCCACGAGGACGCCCTCTTCGTGGGCGATGCGGGCAAGCGCGTTCGGGATGGAGCGCACGTTGACGCGGGTGAACTTCAGCACCTCCGTCAGAGACTTCAGGGCCGCGCCGGACCCTTTCTCGAGGGCGTACAAGTCGTTCACGATGAGGATGATGGGCTGGCGCGTCTGGCGGATGGTGTCGATGATGGCGCCCTTGCCACCCTTGTCAGAGAGGTCGTTGCCCGCAGCATCGGATCCCTCGGCGCCGGCGCGCTCGTACAGGCTGTCGGCTTCGTCGAGGATGATGAGTTTGCGCCCGCCCTCCGACGAGGTGTGGAACGAGCCGTCAGAGGCAAACGTCTGGTGCACGGCTCCCGCGGTCGCGACCTTCTGGATCGTAGAGGCGTTGCGGGCGTCGGAGGCGTTCAACTCGATGACGCTCCATCCCATGTCGTTGGCGAGCGCGAGCGCCGTCGACGTCTTCCCGGTCCCCGGCGGACCCGCAAGCACGACGGCGCGGCGGTCGGGCATGCCGTCCTTCCACGCATCCGCCCACTGCCGGAGCCGCGACAGCGATGGACTGTTCCCGACCACCTGCGCGAGGGTGCGCGGGCGATGCGACTCGGTCCAGTCCACGAAGGGCGGGACCGGTTGGCGGGATAAGAGGAAGGCGGGGGGGCGGGCGGACGCCGGTGTCGATTCGCTTCCTGGGGCCGACGACCGCCTCTACGTGGCGTACATCATTTCGATCGGCACGTTCCACATGGCCCCGCTGCCTGGCCAGTCCGCGTTCCAGGACATCCACGGCCCACCGAGCGCCGCTTCCCTGAGGATGACCTCGACGCCACGGGACCTCTCGGGGTCCGGATCTCCTGCGGGCGCGGGCATCACCAAGGGCGCGACGGCGGGTGCGGGGCACGTCTCCTCGGTGAAACGATTGTGTTGGCCTGATGCGTACGCACTGTACAGCGTCACCTCGACGTGCTGGGCCGTGTGGCCGGCGACTCGCTCGAAGGCGGCTTCGTACGGTTTCCAATCCGCGACGCGCACGGCAGGACGCGCCCACTCCGGGGCCGCATGCTCGTCGTAGAAGTATCCCTCGCAGGCGCAAAGGAACGAGCCGGCCCCTTCGCCCGAGTCAAGACGGTCGCAGGTCTCTTCGATTCCATCCGTTGCCCCCGGCGCGACGAAGTCGAGCACCCACCTCGTCCCGTACGGGCCATCGACCCAATCGGTGCGGGCAGACTGCAGGTAGTAGTCGGGGTGTTTCAGTTCGAACGCCTGCAGGCCCAACAGCAACGGGTCGGTGCGCACCTGCTTGACCAGCGCCGCAAGCGAGAAACCCAGTGGCGGGTCCGACTCAGGCCCCCACCGCGTCCACGCGGTCGTCGACAAAGGGTGGGTCAGGCCGGCGGCGGGGCATTCCGGAGCAACCCCGTCGTTGGTCCACGATTGCAGGTCAAGGGTCTCCCCAGGCAGCGCCCCTGTCACGCCGGCGTGCGACGGAAACGGCATGCCGGATTGCCAGACGAGCGTGTAGGAACCGCGCCACGTCTCCGCGGACTCGTCTTTTTCACGGGAGGCGTTCCACCGCGCCAAGTAGTGGTCGGCAACGGCCGCCACGTGAAGGAAGCCGATGCCGCGCTCCAGAACGGTCTGCGCGGATGCGGGGACGAGGCCGCCGCCGGGTGCGGGATGCGTCGGAAGCTCCGACGTCTGCATGGCAAGGATGGTCTCGGACATACCGGGCCCCAGCCAATCGGGCCGTGACGTGCCATCGAGGTGCTTCACGACCCCGACCAGCCAAACGTCGTGTTGGACGGCATGCAGGAGGGAACCGTCGTTGTCGTAATGGCTCCAGAGAGGCGTTCCGCAGTCGTCCACGGCCACGGCGACATGGACCGTCGTGCGGACGACCTCCGCTGCAACGACTTGGCCGAATTGGTTCCAGACCCGGTGCGGCTCGAATGTCCAGTTCTCTTCCACCGGCTGAAGGGACGTTGCGCCCTGCGCATGTTGGTAGCTGGCGGTCGCCCGGTCATTGCGGTCAAGCAGCCTCGGCTCGCCGCTCGCCTGCAACGGGGCCTCGGATGGATGCACCGGCCCGCCGCACCCCGATACCAACACCACGACGACAACGCCGAATGCCCACCAGCCCACACGCATGGCCGCGTACGGGGCCGGACCCGGGATAATGCCTGCGGTGAGCTCGCTCAAGCGTTCGGCTATTTCTTCACCAGTTTGGCGCACTCGCTGGCCGCGACAATCAACGGGTCATAGACAGGCGAGAAGTGGGGCGCGTACGCCGTCTCGATCTCTGCGAGCTTGTGCACCTTCATTCCGGCTTGCACGGCAACGGCGGCCGCGTTGATGCGCAGCGCCGCTTCGGAGGGGCACGCGATCTGGACGCCGAGGAGTTTTCCCGAGCCGCGTTCCGCGAGGACCTTGACGGCCATGTCGGCGGCGCCGGGCATGTAGTTGGCCTTGTCCTTGCTCTCGATGAGGGCGGCGACGGCGTCGATGCCTTCCTCCTTGGCCTGCGTCTGCGTGATGCCGGTCTGCGCGAAGGCCAGGCCAAAGAGGTGCGTGATCGCCGTGCCGAGCACGCCGGGGAAGTACATGCAAGGGCCTGGGATCTTCTCTGTGCTGGCGCCGATGGCGTCGCCGGCGACGCGTCCCATGTGGTTCGACGGCAAGGCAAACGGCATGGCCGTCGGGCGACCCGTGATGAGGTGCCGCGCAGCCACACAATCGCCGGCGGCCCAGACGTCGTGGTAGTTCGTGTGCATGTTGTCGTCGACGAGGATGTGGCCCTCCTTCGTCGTGGTGACGCCGGACTTGACTGCGAATTCGGTGGCGGGCTGGACGCCCACCGCGACGATGGCGGCGTCCGCGGCGACGTCTTTCTTCGCCTCGACGGAGCCGAGGTGGCCCTCCTTCTTCCCAGCGGAAAAGCCCTTCACGCCGGCTTCCAGGTGAACGGTGATGCCCGCGTTCTCCAGCCACTCGGTGAGGCCGTCGGTGATGTCGGCGTCCATTGCGGTCAACAGGCGCTTGCCCCTTGTCAGGAGATGGACGTTGGCGCCTCGCGCCTTGAACGCGGCAGCCATCTCGAGGCCGAGGTAGCCGCCGCCCACGACAGCGACGTTCTTGGCGCCCTTCGTGCCGTCCACGAGGCGAGCCGCATCGTCGAGTCGGCGAACCGCGTAGACGCCGCCGAGGTCGCCGCCCTTGAACGGGTTCTTCGGCGTTGTCCCGGTCGCGATGAGGAGTTTGTCGTAGTGCGACGAGTCCCGGCCCTTGGCGCCCTGGAAGACGACTTCCTTCGTGTAGGCGTTGAAGCTGATGACGCGGCACTGGGTCCGGACGGTGATGCCGCGTTTCTTGGCGTCCTCGGTGGAAAGCACGCGCAACTGCTCAATGTCGGGCACGACGCCTTCGACGAGGTAGGGCGCGCCGCAGACGGAGTACGAGATGTCCGGGCCGGCCTCGAGGACTTCGACTTCCAGTTCGGGCGCGCGGCGCTTGGCCTTCGACGCGGCGCTCATGCCGGCGGCGTTGCCCCCGATGACGACGAGGCGGGTCATGGCCTGGTCCGGACGGCGGGTCCTGGGCTTAAGGTCGGCGCTTGCCGGCCGGCGGGGCGCATTCGACGAGCCCGTCGAGGCAGCTCTCGGGTCGGGCCTCGCCGAGGATGAACTGCTCGCGGATGACGCGC
Source organism: bacterium (assembly GCA_040390065.1). Classification (GTDB taxonomy): domain Archaea; phylum Thermoplasmatota; class E2; order JACPAO01; family JAHFTW01; genus JAHFTW01. Next base: position 318,259 of record JAZJZE010000005.1, read on the forward strand.
AGGCTCTCGCGCTGCCCCGGCCACGGGTACCGTTTCTGCGCCTCGTCGGGCGAAACCCACAGGAATTCCGTATGCTCGTCGGACAGCGCGACCGCGGCGTCCCCGGCGACTTCGGCGGCAAAGACCGGCGTCAAGATGATCTGGTCCGTCGCGGCGAGGTAGAAGCGGTTCACGAACGACGCCTGGTAGAAGTGCAGCGGACGAAGGCCCGTCTCCTCGAACAACTCGCGCGCGGCCGCCGCGTATGCCTTCTCGCCTTCCTCGATCGTGCCGGAGACCATCTGCCACGTCCCGGCAAGCCGGATGTGCGGGGCGCGCTTGAGGACGAGCCACTCCTCCTCCCCGGCGCCGCGGCGGAAGATATGCACGTCGACGAAGCACGCAGCGATTTCCGGCAACATCCGGGCCAAGATGATAGCGGCTCATGGCGTTTGCGGGCAGCCCCGCAGTCGGCGGCTCCGGACGAACGCAAGCGCCGCGAGAAGGGCGGGCACGGCAGCGGCCGCGTCGGGCGTTGACCTGGCTGGAGATGCGAGGCCGCCGCTTGACGCGCCGTTGGCCTTGTTGCCCGACGGCTGGCCCTTCCCCGGCGTCCCGTTCGACGTCGCTGGAGGCGGGTTTGATGACATCGCCGAGGGTTGGGGGCCGGCAGGGCTCGGGCCGGTGGCGCATGGATAGAGGAAGTCGCGGCCACCCACATCGTCGTTGGTCAGGTTGGCATGGACACGTTCCGGGGCTTCCGAATTCATCAGGGTCGCGGCGGCTGGCGCGGACAGGTGCAAGCCGGCGGCGGGATCCTGGCAGTCGATGGCCAGGACGTCGGTCGGGTCACCGTCATTGTCGAAGTTGCGGTCAGGAAACCGGTTCGGGTGGTCGAGGCCCAGGCCGTGACCCGCCTCGTGCGTCACCAGCGACGCGTAATGGTTGCAGTTGCCCGCCGCCAGCGCCGCGGCCAAGACGAAGCACATTGGGCTGCGTGTACTAAACACAATGTCGACGGCTGCCAGGCGTTCCCCCTTGCCCGTCGCCCCATTGGTAAGGACCGGCGACGCGGCCTCCGGGAAGTAAGCCGTAAACGCGCCGAAGGATGCCAGGGCCGGATACTGCGCCGGGTCCATCGCGAAAAGGTCGAACTCGGCTCCACCGAGGGACGTCGTGTCGTTCGGAAGGGCCGGAGGCAGGGATGTGCTGACGTCCGTGAAGTGGAGAGCGGATTGGCCCTGCGACCAGACATTGAGGGCTTGCTCGGTTGCGCTGCGCAGCTGGTCACACGTGAGCTCCGGCTCCAACGTGAAGCGGGGCAGCAAATTGGCGCAGAAATCCGGGGCGATGGAATACTCCAGGCCGCCGCCAAGTCCACGCTGGCCGGATGCCGTGAGAGCGCCTGTGGCGGCACTCCAGCGCAGGGGCGACTGGATATCATCAGAGGGGTCGTTGGGGGTGCCATTCGTCGCGGTCGAGCTGAGGACAAAACCCGACGCCAATGGCAGGGCGCTCAAGCTCAACGAGACCACGACGACCCATCCGGCCGCCACATGGGCCGGCCTTGCCGGGCGGACTGCCATTTCCCCTGCCGTGGCCGGGAGGGTTGGCCGCCGGGCCGCGCGCTGCAACGCTTTGCAGATCGGTCGCACCTTGGCCGCAGATTGCATGCCGGCCGATGCGCTGCCGGACTACTTCAGCATCCCGGCCAGGCGCTCCAGCGCTTCCTTGCAATCCGCCCGACTCACGTTGCGGTGCGTCACGAAGCGCACGGTCGGCCCCGCATCGCGAAAATTCCCCAAGACGCCCACCTTGCGCGAGGCCTCCAAAAACGCCGCGGCCGTCATCTTCGTCCCGGAAATGTCGGCCATCACCATGTTCGTCTCAACGGTCTTGAGGTCGACCTTGACGCCGGGCAGGTTCGCCAACCCCTTCGCCAGGAACTTGGCGTTGGCGTGGTCGTCGGCGAGGCGCTCGATGCCCGTGTCGAGGGCAACGATGCCGGCTGCTGCGAGGTGGCCGGCTTGCCGCATGCCACCGCCGAGGACCTTCCGAGCCGTATGCGCCTTGTGGATGAACTCCGTGCTGCCGCACACGAGGGAACCCACGGGCGCCGAGAGGCCCTTGGACAAACAGAACATGACGGAGTCTGAGCCCTTCGTGAGTTTGGCCGCGGTCGTCTTGCGTGCAATCGCGGCGTCGAAGATGCGCGCGCCGTCGACGTGCAGCATGGCACCCTTGTCGTGGGCCAAGTCGGCGATGGCCTTCGTCTGCGCCGCCGACCACGTGCGGCCGCCGGCGTAGTTGTGCGTGTTCTCGATGGCCACGAGTTTCACTGGCGAAAAGTGCGCGTCGTCGGGCGGGAACAGGTGGGCCACATCCTTCGGCCCAAACGTGCCATCGGCGGACCTGAACGTGCGCAATGTGACGTTGGAAAGAAGGCTTGACGCGCCGCCCTCGTACAGCGCCAAGTGGCAGTTCTCCTCGCAGACCATCGATCCCGTACGGCCTGAGTGGACCCAGACGGAGACCTGGTTGCCCATCGTTCCAGTCGGGACGAACAGGGCGGCCTCCGTGCCAAGCAGACGGGCGGCCTTGTCCTGCAACCGGTTGACGGTCGGATCCTCGCCGTACACATCGTCACCGACGTCGGCATCCGCCATTGCCTTGCGCATCGCCGCCGTCGGCTGCGTGATGGTGTCACTGCGGAAGTCGATGATGCGCGGGGCTGCCAGCCTTGCCACGCTGGTGGACGGCACGATCACGGCGATAAGGCTGGCGGGCCGCGCGGGCTACTGCGGAGGCTTGCCATCTCCCAGATCGCGGGGTCTCTTCGGATCCGGCCCGTCGAGGTCGGGATCGTAGGCCCATGGGTCGGCGACCCGGTGCAGCCGCCAGCCGAAATAGGCCCAAGCGACCAGAGACGCGCCGAGCGCTGCGACCGCGACGACAATGATGCCCGCCTGGATGTTGGCGAGGTCGATGGACAAGTTCCCAATCTGCACGCCGCGCATGGGCACGCGGGCGACCGTGAAGCCGACGCCGAAGATGAGAAGGGCCACGAAGGCGACGAGGAGGACTGTCCGAGAACGGTCGCGGGCGCGCCGCAGCCGATGGATCAACGCCTCGTCGCGCACGATGGGCAACCTGTAGCGGCGTTCCTAAGCCTGCCCATCACATGTCGAGGAGAATGATCTCCTCTTCGGGGCGGTGCATGGCCCGCAGCTTCTGGAGCCATTCCTGCAAGGCGGGGTCGCGCAGGTCTGCCCGTGCGTTCTTGGCCTCTTCGTGTTGAATGCTCATGGGGTTGCCTCGTTTCTCCCTGCTTGAATCCATTGTGGTGCAAACACTACAGTTCGAACAGGACCGGCTCGGGGTCCGCCGCGTCGGCGTCCTTCAGGTGGCCAAGCCATGCCTCTAGGTCCTGGTCGAGTCGGTAGGAGGCGAATTTCTCCTTCGACCCTTCATGGTGGGCGTGTGGTGCGCGGGCCATACCCTTTCGTCCGGTCCCGGTTCTAAAGCCTGTTTCGGCGCAGGGTCAAATAGTCCGGCGTCGCCGCATCCCGGCCAGCCCCGCCAACAGGAGCACAGTCAGGGCAGCGACAGGGGCGGGTGACTTCGCGGGCTCGGCGCTTGCCGTCGCGGGCACCGAGCGGCCCTGGTAGGCGGGTCCGGGCGTCAACGTCAGGTTCGTGGCGGCGCCCAGGCGAGCGGCGTCGGTTGCGTTGAGGTACAGCGTGCCTCCGGTCTTCCCCGAGAGCACGGCGATGGACGTGGGGACATCGACGCTCGCGCCGGCCGAGGCGGCCACCGCGGGGACCTGGGAAATTGTCGCGAGGATGTCCTGAACCCCGTCCTTGTCGACGTCGCCGGCGGCTTGCACGGCGATGTCCACGGGTGTCGTCGCCTGCGACAGGACGCCCGTCACGGCCCATTGGACTTGTCCGCTTGCCGCGTCGAGCAGCGTCATGACTGGCGTCGTGCCGCTGCCGATGACAAGGAGCGCGGTGGGGGCGGCATTCGTCGCCATGCGGACGGCTGGGCCTGCCGTCGCAAGCACGATCGGGACGACCGATGAGGCGGCTTGCACCGTGGCGTTCCAGCTCACCTTGCCCGTCACGCCGTCCAGCACCTGGATGGCAAGGTCGGCGCCCGTCTGGACTGCGACGCCCACGTCGGGGATGCCGTCGCCGGTCAAGTCGGTGAATCCTGTGACGTCTTGGGTGTAGGCGTCGAGCGCCGCGTTGATGGGCATAGCGGCCGCGTCGATTGTGGCCGTCCATCCGACGGCGCCCGTCGCGCCGCCGGCGACTGCCTGCAGCATGGAGATCTCCATCGTTGCGGCGCCGGCGACGCGCTTCACTTGCACGAGGGCGTCACCCGTCGGCAGGGCGCCCAGCGGCACGACCGCGAGAAGGCCGCCTACGGCCGCCCCCGAAGCGAGAACGACGTGGCCGTCGACGCCGGAGAGGACCTGGAATGCGGCGGCGGGCGCGGTCTGCACGCCAGATTCCACGGTCTCGACGATGAGGTCGGGAACCCCGTCCAAGTCGAGGTCGCCGGCTCGGGGCAGGATCATGGGAATGCCGGTCGTGGCGGCGAGGCTCTGCGTCCACGCCACCGTGCCGTCCACGTTGTATAGCACGATCTTGGGCACGGACGCCGCCACTTGTTCAACCGGCGACACGACGGTCTTGGTGAGGACCGCGACGTCGGGTAGGCCCCCGCCCAACGGAATCGGCGCCATGGCAAGGACTTGCGTCGCCGGGTCAGAGATGTCGATCGTGGCGGCGACTTCCCCTTGCGCATCCAGCAGGAGCATGTGGACCGAGGCCTGCGCCGTGGTGGTGAGCGCGCCGACCGGCAGGCTTGGCAGGGGGACGGGAACGACCGCGAACTGCTTGACGGTGCTCTCGACGTACGCGGCTGCCCCAGCGGCTGCGGGAAGGAGGGCGGACGTGGCGTCGTCGGCTGCCCCGATGGCGGCCCCTCCGGTGGCGGAGCCGGCGCCGCTGTGGCTGTCCATGTGCAGGCGGCCCAGCACGGGCAGGCCGGTGGCGCCGCTGAGGACCTGCAGGACCTGCTGCGACGACTGCTGGGCCGTGCCGACGCCCATCTCGGCGGCCGACGTCACGGGACCGATCAGGCGGACGACGGGGTCCGCAAGGCCGTCGAGGTCGATGTCCGGCGCGCAGGAAAGGATGCGCTGCAAGGACGTGACCTGTGTCCACACGACACGCGTGAAGTCAGGGCCGGCCAGGGCACGCAACCGCAACAGTTGGCCGGTCTGGTCCTTGATCTGCACGACGAGGTCGGCAACACCGTCGCCAGTGAGGTCGCCGACAGCGCACGCCACGGCGTTGGTGACGGTCCCAGAAAGGTCCGGCACGCCGCCCCCCATGGGTGGCGAGAACCGCGTGGTCCACGCGGCGTCCATCGGCGCGACGCGTGGCTGGTCGGCGGCCGTAGGCAGGATCCAGGCGTTGCCCGTCGGTGCAAGCACGACGGTCACGGTCAGGAGGGCCATCGAGAGAGTTGTGGCCCGGTTTAGGAGGGACATAAGCACGCAAACGACCGCCAGTACGAGTGCTTTGTGGCAAGGCACCCATTGCCGTCAAGGAAAATGCCTTGGATGGTGGAGAGGGCGCCACGGGGTTTTGCAAGAACCCTGCGATGGAGGCCTTCACAGGGGAAGGGGCGGTCCTGCGCCCGCTTGGCCGCGTCCATAACCCAAGAGGACGAGTCCCCCGACGGCCGCGAGGGGAATTCCCCACATGGCCGCCGCGAGAACCAGGGATTCTGCGCGGACGACGGTTGAAATCAGGAAGGCCAAGAAGAATAGGCCGAGAGCCGCAGCGATGAGGCGCAGGCCCCAGCGTCTGGGGATTGGCGGGAATTGTCGACCGAGCCATGACCCAAGGAACGAGGCGAGGCCAATCCAGGGAGCGGTGGCAAGAAATACCAACACCGGGACGGTCAAGAGCGCCTTGAGACCAAACCAATCGGTGTTCCAGGTGACTGCCCCCGTTGCCACGACCGGCCAGAGCACCCCCGGCACGAAGACGGTGGCCCATAAGCCAATCCAGGCCATCACAGCGTGGGCCCACCAGACCCCGCCGCGGCGCTGTTCGGTCATGATGAGGCAGAGCACGACGAAGAGGCAGATCATCAGGGAATTGAACGCCAGCTCGACGGTGCGGGTGGGCAGGGTTCCACGGACCTGATGCGCCGACGGAATGGCGGCAACGGCGTACATCGCCGCGCCGAACAAGATGCCGAGGACGAGGGAGGGCGTCGCCGCGCCCAACGAGGCGGGCATCGTGCGCCCCATCAGAACACGGCCGGTTCGCGGTATTCGCCATGGACGGAAACCATGGCCTCGCGGATCTCGCCGAGCGTGCAATAGGCGCGGCTGCAGTCCAACAGGAGCGGCATCATGTTCGGGCGCCGGCCGGAACGCTCCTGTTGGCAGCCCTCGGTGAGGTGGCGGAGGGCCGCGGCGGCTTTCTGCTGGTCGCGGGACTTGCGTAGCGCCTTCAGTTCGGCGACTTGGCGGGCTTCGCCGGCTTCGTCGATCTTGAGGATGTCCGTGTACGGCGGCTCCTCGATGCGATAGTCGTTGACGCCCACGATGATGCGCTCACCCTTCTCGATGGCACGCTGCTGCTGGAACGCCGCGTCCGCAATCTCGCGCTGGAAGAAGCCGTTCTCGATGCCGCGCACCACACCGCCCATCTTGTCGATGCGGCGGAAGTACTCGTTGGCCTCGCGCTCCATCTCCGTCGTGAGCGTCTCGAGGTAGTAGCTGCCGCCGAGGGGGTCGATGGTGTTGGCCACTCCGGATTCGTGCGCGATGATCTGTTGTGTCCGCAGCGCGATGCGGACCGCCTTCTCCGTCGGCAGGGCGAGGGCTTCGTCGAAGGAATTCGTGTGCAGGCTCTGCGTTCCACCCATGACGGCTGCGAGTGCTTGGATGGCCGTGCGCACGATGTTGTTCTCCGGCTGCTCGCGCGTGCACGACACGCCGGCCGTCTGCGTGTGGAAGCGCAGGAGCAGGCTGCGCGGGTCCTTGGCCCCCTGTGCCTGCATGAAGCGCGCCCAGATGCGGCGGGCCGCACGGTACTTCGCGATCTCCTCGAAGAAGTCGTTGTGCGCGTTGAAGAAGAACGACAGGCGCGGCGCAAACGAGTCGATGGGCAGGCCCCGGGCCACGCCACGGCGCACGTACTCCATGCCGTTGGCGAGCGTGAAGGCGAGTTCCTGGACCGCCGTGCTGCCGGCTTCGCGGATGTGGTAGCCCGAGATGCTCACGGTGTTGAAGCGCGGCGCGTGCTTCGAGCCCCATTCGAAGGTGTCGAGCACGAGTTCGATGGAGGGCTCGGGCGGGAAAATGAACATCTTCTGCGCCTGGTACTCCTTCAGGATGTCGTTCTGGATGGTGCCGGAGACCTGCGTGAGTGGCACCCCTTGGCGCTCGGCCGCGCCGAGGAAGAAGGCCCATACGATAGGCGCGGGGCCGTTGATGGTCATCGAGACCGACACGTCCTGGAGGGGAATGCCAGAAAACAGCGTCTCCATGTCGCGCTGCGAGTCGATGGCAACGCCCACCTTGCCGACCTCGCCGTGGGCGTACTCGTGGTCCGAGTCGAAGCCCTGCAACGTCGGGAAGTCAAACGCCGTGGACAGGCCGGTCGTGCCTTGCGACAGGAGGAACTTGAAGCGCTCGTTGGTCTCCCGCGCCGTGCCGAAGCCGGCAAACTGCCGCATCGTCCACAAGCGGCCACGATACATCGTCGGCTGCACTCCCCGAGTATACGGGAACTCTCCGGGGAAGCCCAAGTCGCGCTCGGGGTCGAAGCCGACGCGCGTGAGGTCGTGGCGATCGTACAAGCGCTCGACGTGGTGGTTGGAGAGCGTCGTGAATTCCTTGCGGCGCTCCCCGCCCTTCTCCACGGCTTTCTTGAGCGTCGTCTGCTCCCAGCGCTCTCGGGCCGAGGCATGGGTGGCCGTCGCGGACGGCGCGGCGGAGGCGGTCTTGCTCATGCTGGAGGCCAAAGAGACGGACAGGAAGAATGTAGCGGCCGATGGCCGCACCGGGGGCGAAAGCCTCCTATGGCTGCCGAGGGGTGCCAGTGTCGTGGCCACGCGCCGTCGGGCGGATTGAGTGGGACTCTACTGGAATCCCTACGGCGCCGCGGGAACCACCGTGATGCTCGTCGGCCTCGGGCTGGCTTCCTGGGTCTTCTTCACGAATCCGGGGCGCTCGCAGAACCGCCTTCTCGCCCTCGTCATCACCTTCCAAGCCATCATTGTCGGGTTCGCCCAGGGCGTCATGTTCTTCTTCGACGATCCGGCGTCCGTCTACGCCCTGCAAGGCGTGGCCTTCACTTTCTTCTGGCCCTACGTGCTCGCCTACCTCGCCTTCCTCGGGACCCTCGACACGCGGGCGACGAGGTGGCTGCGCTTGGGGTGGGTCCGCTGGTCCTTGCTCGGCCTGGCGGCCGTTGGCTTCGTGGCGTACGTGTCGCGCTTCGACCTCTTTGTCACGGGCACCGCGCCGGCCCCCTACGCGCGACTCGACGCCGAGTTCACGCAGCTCGCTATCCTGCACCAGGTCTTCGTGCCCTTGCCGCTTTTCCTCTTCGGCATCTACGCGGCCCTGTCCAATCTCCGGAGCACGAAGCCCGGCACGCCGGCGCGCTCCCGGGCCAAGGCCTACTTTGGCGCCTTCCTCTTCAATGACTTGCAGAACCTCATCCTGACGTTGGCCTTCGTGGTGGCGTTGTACGCGCCGGAGCACATCTACGAATCCATCAACGCCTACATCGTGGTCAGCTACTTCGTCGTCCTGCTCTTCTTCGTCCTACTCGCCTACGGCCTCCTGAAGACGCAACTCTTCGACATTGACCTGAAGGTGAAGTGGACCATCCGGCGTGGCTCGTTGGCGGCGTTCTTCCTGGCCGCGTTCTTCGTCGCCTCACAGTTGGCGCAGGCGGTGTTGCCCGGCGTCCTCGGCGGCCCAATTGTGGGCGCGGTGGTCGTCGGCCTTCTCATGTTTGCCGTACGACCCCTGGAACGTGCCGCGGGCAAGTTCGCGGACACCGCCATGCCGACGGTCAAGGACAACGAAGACTATCGGACCGTGCGCAAGAAGGACGTCTACCGCGCCGCCGTTGAGTCCGCCCTTCGGGACGGGAGTGTCAGCGAGAAGGAGCGCGGCATGCTCGCCGCCTTGGCAGACCAGTTGGGTCTGGCGGCGGGCGAGGCGCACGGCATCGAAATCGACGCGCGCAGGACGATGGCGTAGAGCGCGCAACGCGGGCGGCGGCCTGCGCCGCAGCGGCCTACCAGGCGCCCTTGCCCGGCACGGCTGCGCCGACTTCGCGCATGTCCGTGATGATGCAACGCACGCCCATCGCCACGAGGGCCTTGGCCCGCGCGGCGTCGTTCACGGTCCAGGCCGCGACGCGCAATCCGGCCTTCTGCCAAGCGGCGACTTCGCCTGGGGCGTCGATGAAGTCGTGGTCGACGTTGATCCAGGTGCAGCCCGTGTCCTGCGCCGTCGCAACGTCGCCGTCGTCGGGCGGCCCGAGGCAGATGAGGCCGCGGGCGATCTCCGGGGCCAAGTGGTGCACTTCGGCCAGTGCCTTCGGGTCCATGCTGGAGATCTGCACACGCGCACCAAGCCGCTGCTGCCGCACCACATCGACCGTCGGCTTGGCGGCCGACGTCGACTTGAGCTCCAGGTTGTACAATCCGTCCCAGCTGCGCAGCATCGTGACCAAGTCCTCGAGGCGCGGCACGGGGCCACCGCCCGCATCGAAGTCCTGCACCTCCCGCAGCACGAGGGTCTCGACGCGGCCGCGCCCATCCGTCGTGCGCTCCAGGCTCGCATCGTGCAGGATCACGAGTTGCCCGTCCTTCGTCGTGCGCAGGTCGAGTTCGACGGCGGGGAAGCCGGCGGCGACGGCGGCGCCAAAGGCGGCCAGCGTGTTCTCGGGCTTCTCGCCGGACAGGCCGCGATGGGCGCAGGCGAACGCTGGAGTGGGACCCGCCACGGCGCTGCTCACTCGGGGATGCGTTTTGACCATGCCGGAAAGCGCCAACCCCGAACGACTCCTTGCGCCCAGGATAAAGGATTAAGGGCGCCCCGGGTTGGGCCGCCCAGGAAACGGTTGGAACCCCATGGCGGCCTCCTCAACTTCCAGCACTGTCTCGCGGGGCCTGGAAGGCATCATCGCCGCGCAGTCGGGCATCTGCTTCATCGACGGCGAAAAGGGCATCCTGTCCTACCGCGGCTACGACATCAACGAACTCGCCCCCAACTCGACGTTCGAGGAGACGACGTTCCTGCTCTGGGAGGGCCGCCTGCCCACGAAGGAAGAGTTGGCCGCGTTCTCCGAGCAGATGGCAGCCCACCGCGCGTTGCCGGCGACCGCGATGCGCGCCCTCGTGCTGTGCGCGCCAGTGATGGGACCGATGGACGCCCTGCGCACCACGGTCTCGGCCCTTGCCGCCGACCGCAAGGACGCCGATGCCTCCTCCGTCGTCATCGACCGCCAGAAGGCGGTCGAGTGCGTCGCCCAGACGGCCACCATCGTCGCCGCGTACCACCGCATCCGGAGCGGCAAGCCGCCTGTGGCGCCCGACTCGAAGTTGAGCCACGCCGCGAACTTCCTCTACATGCTCAATGGCGCCAAGCCGACCCCGGCGGCGGAGAAGGCCTTCGACGTCGCCCTCATCCTGCACGCGGACCATGACCTCAATGCCAGCACGTTTGCGGCGCGCGTCACGGCGGGCACCCTCGCCGACTACCATGGCGCCATCACGTCGGCCATCGGAACCCTGAAGGGCCCGCTGCACGGCGGCGCCAACATCGAGGTCATGAAGGCCTTGATCGAGATCGAGAAGACCGGCATGCTGGTCGAGAGCTGGGTCAAGGACCGCCTGTCGCAGAAGCGCAAGATCCCGGGCTTCGGCCACCGCGTCTACAAGACCCTCGACCCGCGCGCCATCCACCTCGAGCGCCTCAGCAAGTCGCTCAGCGAACAGGCGCACAACATGAAGTGGTACGACATGAGCCTGCAGTTGCAGAAGATCATGAAGGCCGAGAAGGGCATCGACGCGAACGTGGACTTCTTCTCAGCCTCGATGTACTACGTCATGGGCATCCCTCTCGACCTGTACACGCCCATCTTCGCCGTCGCGCGCGTGGCCGGCTGGTCGGCGCACGTCATGGAGCAACACGGCGACAACCGCTTGATTCGTCCGTTGTCCGAGTTCACCGGAACGCTCGGCAAGAAGTGGACGCCCATCGAGAAGCGCACGGCTCCGGTACCGACGCCGCGGGCCGGCTAGCCACGCCGTCGAGTCGAACGCCGATTGGGTTCATTGGGCACGATGTGGTTCATCGTCCTCCCCATGGCCGGCAAACGGAACGCACCGAAGGCGTAGGGCAGAAACGATGAACCCAATGGGCTCGATGAAACCCATGCGCGGCGGCACAGGCATAGCGCAACTATTTCCGCGCCGCCGGGATTTCCCGGGCTAGCCGGGATGATTCCATGGTGCACGACCACAGCCACGCCGACCTGCTTGAGGAACTCACCAACCACTTCCAGCCAGTCCTGGACGAGTGCCCAGAGGGTGTGTACCTATGGCTTGGCGACCGGGAGACGGTCTGCAACGACCGCTTCGCCGACCTTCTAGGCATCACGCCGAAGGAGTGGGCCGACGAGCCCGACATCCTGGGACGCTTCATGGCGCCAGAAGACCAGGAGCGGTTCGCTGGCAACTTTGCCAAGGCCGTCGGGCACCTGCAAGGGCCGGTGCGCTTCAAGTTCACGGGCATCCGCAAGGACGGCAAGAAGGTCGCGTTGGAGACGGACATGATTCCCATCACGTTTGGCGGCCATGCGGTCGCCTACCATTTCGTGCGGCCAGCGAAGTAGCTTCACTCGACCCACCCGACGGCTTAGGGGGCCACGGAGGTTCCAGCGGTCGCATGCACCTGGTCGCCCTCGACACCGAGACTTGCGCACTCGGCCCGGGCCGCGACCGCGTCGTGCAGTTCTGCGCCGAGGAACTGGACGGCGACCTTCGCACCTTGTCGCGGTGGATCCAGCTCGTCCATCCGGGCCGCCCCATCCCCGCTTCGGCGACGGCTATCCACGGCATCACCAACGACATGGTGCGCGACGAGCCGCGCTTCGACGAGGTCGGGCCTGCGCTTCGCCGCCTGTTCCGGCCCGACAGCGTGCTCATCGCCTACAACGCCGGCTTCGACCACGGCGTGCTCAACATGGAATTCACGCGGTGCGGCATCGACCCCCTGCCGGACGACATGGCCGTCCTCGACCCTTTGCAGATCGAACGCCGCGTCACCAGCCGCAGCCTCGGGCCGACCTACAAGCGGTACACCGGCCACGACCTCGCCAACGCCCACACCGCGGACGCCGACGTCGGCGCCATGCTGACTGTCCTGCGTTCGCAACGGCTGATGCATGCCGACCAGCTGCCGCAACGTCTCGAGGACTTGGTCGGGTGGCCTGGGCCCGACCCTCGGCCGCGGCGCGGTCGCCACTTGTTCAAGGATGCCGACGGCATCGTGCGTCTCGGGTTTGGCAAGCACGCCGGCCGCGCGGCGCACGAAGTCCCAGACTACCTGGCCTGGATGCTGGAGGAGGACTTTCCTGAGAGGACGAAGCGCACAGCGCGGCGCGTCCTGGAAGAACGGACGTTGCCCGTCAGGCCGTGACGAGGATCTCTGCCTCGTCGCCGAGGATGAACTGCTCCTCGAGCCGGGCCACCGTGGCTTGGATGAGTTGACAGGCCTCTTGGGCGCCAGTCAAGCGCTCGATTGCTGAGGCCGGCGCCTCCTGACCAACCGCTTCGTAGCCCCCCACGGCCGCCGCGGCCACCCGCAGGTCCTTGCGGGCCGCAAGAAGTTCACGCCGCGCCGCGGCCAGGGCTGCTTCGATTGCCGGGCTTTCGGGCACGCCGCGCGCCCGCACGTCCACGTTCATCTGTTGCACGACTCCACCTGCTGCGCCATTGGCGATTCGCCTCTTGACCCTTGCGCACCGAGCGCGCCCTAGCGGAACTGGGCTGGCGCCGCCAGGTTCTGGATGCGCCACAAGTCGATGTTGCGCGCCACAGCCGGGACCATGCCCTGCCACCGACCGGCCCCGATGTCGACGTCGGGCCGATGCGGCAGGACGCCAAGGACCGGGAGGCCCGTCATGCTGGCGATCACTTCGGGATTCATGCGCTCGGCAATGGTCGGGTCATCCGGGTAGTCGTTGACGACGAGGCCGAGGATGGACAGACCTTTCCGCCGCGCGTACTCGACTGTGAGGACAGTGTGGTTGATGGTTCCAAGGCTCGCACGGCAGACGATGACCAATGGCAGGCCCCACGTGAAGGCCAAATCCGCCATCGTGAACCATGGGTCGCGAAGCAGCGGCACGGCGAGCCCGCCCGTGCCCTCCACGACGACGAGCTGTCCGCGCTTGGTCAACGACTCATAGGCCCGCTCCAGGACCGTGAGGTCGATGTGGATGCCGTCGCGTTGGGCCCCGACGGCCGGGGCAATGGCCTCGGACAACACGTAGGGAACGACCTCTTCGCGGCGCAGGCGCATGCCCGAAGCGGCCAGAAGGGCAGCCGCGTCCGGGGGCAACGAGGCCGACGGACCCTGCCAACCGGATTCGACGGGCCGGAAGGGCGCCGCTTGGATGCCACGCTCCCGCAGGGCACCAAGGATGCCGCACGCCACAGCCGTCTTGCCGACGCCCGTGTCCGTCCCCGTCACGAAGATGCCAGGCACGGGACCACCTCGTTCTCCACGTCGGCACCCGGACGTTGGTCGCCCCTCATGGCCTTTGGGGCGGACCGCGCTCGGCTGGCCGTCGCCGTTAAGCCTTGTGCAGAGGGGATTAAGGCCGCGGGGACGGCAAGCAAGGGTAGGTCGATGCTATGCCGCCACACCATCCTGTTGTCCGTCGCTTTGCCATGCCGCCCCTCGCCGCCGTCTCCCACCCCAGGGCGGAGTTGTACGATCACCAGGAAGGCCGTTGGCGCCACGTCGGCATCCGCTTCCTTGGAGCCGCGCGCCTCGCGCTCGGCGCAATTTTCCTGTGGGCGTTCCTCGACAAACTCTTCGGCTTCAGTTTCGCGACGCCACCGGCGCGAAGCGTGTTGCAAGGCGGCAGCCCAACCAAGGGCTACCTTTCCGGCGCCGTCGGCCCCTTTGCCAACCAGTTCCATGCCATCGCGGGCAACCCCGTGACGGATGTCTTGTTCATGGCCGGTCTGTGCGGTGTCGGCCTCGCGTTGCTGTTGGGCGCCGGGGTGCGCATCGCCGGTGTGGCCGGTGCGTCGATGATGCTGTTCATGTGGCTGTCGCATCCGCCTTGGGCCGTCACACCGGCCGCCAGCCACCCATTCCTGGACGACCACATCGTGTACGCCTGTGTCCTGCTGGCCTTCGCCTTCCTGCACGCGGGGCGCGCCCTCGGCTTGGGCCGAGTGTGGCAAGGGCTTGCAATCGTGCAGCGCCACCCGTGGCTCGAGTGACTACCCGCCCTTTGTGGCGGCAAGCATCGCCATGGCCTTCTCGACGACTTGGACGTGGCGCCCCTCTTCGGCCGCCAGCTTGACGAACAGGTCGCGCAAGGCAGGGTCGGCCAGGTCATCCTTGCGCCCGAGGTAGAAGCCCTGCGCCATGCGTTCGCAGTCGAGCATCGCTTGCAGAAGGTCGAGGGGAGTGAGGAGAACTTCCCGGGCCTTCACGTCGGCGTTGAGACGACCCAGCGCGGCCGTCAACGCAGCATGACCCGGTCCGCCCTGGAACACGGGCTGCAAGGATTCGCGGATGGGCCCGGGTGGGATGCGGCGCTCGAAGGCGCGTTCCAAGCCCTCGAAGGAATCCTCCAACTGGTGGGCAAGGTACAGGAGGCGCAGGTCCTTCAGTTGCTCGTGCACGCCGGGGCAAGGCCCCTGCCTGATTTGGCCTTGCCTGGCAAGCCGCGACCTACTTGACGGGCCTCGTGCCATGCGATGCGCGATGAACGGCGACCAGCCAGACGCCCGCCTGGCTGCAGGTTTCAGTCCCCGCGTCGTGGCCGTGGTCGGCGCGTCCCCGAACGGAGGCATCGGGGCGCAGGTGCTTGCCAACATCGTGGCGGGCGGTTTCACGGGGACCGTCTTTGCCGTGCACCCGACAGCCACGGCCGTCGCGGGCGCCCGCGCCTTTGCCACCATGGGCGCCGTCCCCGGGCCGGTGGACCTGGCCGTCGTCTGCGTGCCGGCTGGACGGGTGGTCGATGTGGTGCGCGATTGCGGCCGCTGCGGCGTCAAGGCCGTGGTCGTCATCTCGGCCGGCTTTCGCGAGGCCGGAGAGGCAGGCGCCCGGCTGGAACGTGAATTGCGCGCAGCCGTGCGCGACGGGGGCATGCGCATGATCGGCCCCAACTGCCTCGGCATCATGAACATGGACCCGTCCATCCGGCTCAATGCGACGTTCGCCGCGACCCAAGGCCACGACGGCGGCGCGGCCCTCATGACGCAGTCCGGCGCAATCGGCATCGCGCTCTTGGAGCACACGGCGGCGACGCGCTTGGGGCTGGCCCGCTTTGCAAGCATGGGCAACAAGACCGACGTGTCGGGCAACGACCTGCTGCTGCTCTGGGAGGATGACCCGATGGTGAAGACCGTTCTCCTGTACCTCGAAAGTCTCGGCAACCCGCGAAACTTCCTGCGCATCGCCTCCCGCGTCGGCCGCAAGAAACCCATCCTCGTGCTGAAAAGCGGACGAAGCGAGGCCGGCGCGCGCGCTGCTGCGAGCCATACTGGCGCACTTGCGGCCTCCGACGCGATGGTCACGGCGCTGTTCTCCCAAGCGGGCGTGCTGCGCGCGGCAACGGTGGAGGAATTCCTCGACATCGCCCAGGCGCTGGAAGGGTCGGTCATGCCCCATGGTCCGCGCGTCGCCATCGTGACGAATTCCGGCGGGCCGGGCATCCTGGCAATGGACGCGTTGGCCGCGTCTGGATTGGCGCCAGCCGCCTTGTCGGAGAAGACCCAGAATGCCCTGCGACCGCTCCTGCCCGCTGCTGCAAGCCTCGCCAATCCAATCGATTTGCTGGCAAGCGGCGGCCCACGCGAGTACGCCACGACGATTGCTACCCTGGCAGAGGATTCGGAGGTCGACGCGATCATCGCCATCCACACCCCGACAGCGTCATGGCCCGAGGCCGATGTTGCCCAGGCGCTCGTCGGATCCGCCCGCAACGCCGGCAAGAGCGTGCTCGTCGTGTTCATGAGCGGCACACGGCGGTCGCCGGGATACACGACGCTCCTCGAAGCGCACGTCGCGACCTACTCGTTCCCGGAGAACGCGGTGGCGGCACTCGGCGCCCTCGGCCGCCTCGACGGCTTCCGTCGCCGCGATGCGGGCGCGCATCCGGCCATCGGCGAGGACCGCCCCGCGGTGCGCTCCATCATTGCCCGCGTCGTCGCAGACGGCCGCGAGTGGTTGAAGCAGCACGAGGCCTTGGCGCTGGTCGCGGCGTACGGCATCCCAGTCGCACGCCATGCGGCCGTCACCTCCGTCGATGGGGCCGTCCAGGCGGCCGAATGGATTGGCTACCCCGTCGTCCTCAAGGCCGAATCGCCGAGGCTGCTGCACAAGAGCGACACCGGCGGCGTGCGCCTCGGTTTGAAGGATGCGGCCGACGTGCGCGCAGCCTTCGCCGCAATGAAGCGGGACTTGGCAGGCCGCGGCATCGCATTGGACGAGGCGGTCGTGATGCAGCACGCCCCGACAGGGACAGAGCTCATCCTCGGAGCCACGCACCATGCCTCGTTCGGGCCCGCCGTGGCCTTCGGGCTTGGCGGCGTGCACGCCGAAGTCCTTGCCGACGTGGCCGTCGGCCTCGCGCCCCTATCCGACGCCGAATGCGGCCGGCTCGTGCGTTCCATCCGCGGTTGGGCCCTGTTGGCCGGCCATCGTGCGCCGCCGGCCGACGTGATGGCACTCGAGGCCGCCGTGTTGCGCATCTCACGCTTGGCAGCCGACTTCCCGGACATCGCCGAATTGGACCTCAACCCGGTCGTGGCCTACGCGGTCGGTGGCGGCGCGCTGGCCCTCGATGCGCGCATCCGCATTGCGGCGGTTTCATCACCGTCTGCGGCCTCGCCGTCGCCGTGAAGGCGGCCTTCTTCGAACGCCATGGCGGACTGGACGTCCTTCAAGTCGGCGAGCTTCCCAGCCGCGGCCTTGGGGCGGGCGACGTACGCGTCAAGGTCAAGGCCTGCGCCCTCAACCACCTCGACCTGTTCGTGCGCGAAGGTTGGCCTGGCCTGTCGGTGCCGCTGCCGCACGTCGGCGGGACCGACTTGGCCGGGGTCGTCTCCGAGGTGGCGCCGGGCGCGGCGCGCGTGCGCGTCGGCGACGAGGTCATCGTGAACCCGGGCCTCAACTTCGCCGCAGGTCCTGACGGCGAGCAGGTCATCCCGCCCAACGTCAGCATCATCGGCGAGACGCGCTGGGGTGGCCTGGCCGCCGACTGCGTCGTTCCGGCCACGCACGTCCTGCCGAAGCCCAAGGCCATGTCGTGGGACGAGGCCGCGGCGATTCCCCTCGCGAGCATCACGGCGATGCAGATGGTGCGGCGCAAGGCCCGGGTCCGTCGCGGTGAACGCGTCCTCGTGGTCGGGGCTGGTGGTGGCGTCGCGGTCATGGCGGTGCAGTTGGCCAAGCAGGCTGGCGCCTGGGTGTGCGCCACGACCGGCGGCGCGGACAAGGTGGCGAAGGTCAAGGCCCTCGGCGCCGACCACGTCATCGACTACAAGGCCGAGGCCGACTGGTCGAAGGCGGCGTACCTCGCGACCAAAAAGCGCGGCTTCGACGTCGTCATCGATTCCGTCGGCCAGGCCACCTTCCAACACAGCGTGCGCAGCCTGGGACTCGGCGGCCGCCTGGTCACGTGCGGGGCGACGACGGGGCCGGCTGGGCAGATGGACCTGCGCCCCATCTTCTGGAAGCAGCTGTCCATCCTCGGTTCGACCATGGGGATCCCATCGGACCTTTCCGACGCCGTCGGCATGTGGCAGCAGGGGGCCCTGAAGGTCCCCATCGACTCCGTGTGGCGCCTGGAGCAGGTCCGCGATGCGCAGGCCAAGATGGCCGCAGCCGGCCAATTCGGCAAGATCGTGCTCCACCCGTAACGGCCAGGGCCCAAGCTACGCTATTAAAACCGCCCCGGCCCATCAACGCTTATAACCGCGCCCCATGGGCGAAAGCAGGCAGACGCAAGCCGCCGGCGCCGCCGGCCCATTGCAGAAGCCCAATCTGGTGGCATCACCAGGGATAGAAACGGCAATGGCAACCACCGAAGCGATCGCTGCCGACCTTGCGCAGCAATCCTACAAGTACGGCTTCTCCAGCCCCATCGAGTCGGACACGGTTCCGCCCGGCCTGTCGGAGGACGTGGTGCGCCTCATCTCGTCGAAGAAAGGCGAACCCGAGTGGCTGCTGGAATGGCGCCTCAAGGCGTACCGGCATTGGCTTACCATGAGCGAGCCGACGTGGGCCAACATCCACCACGATCCGATCGACTACCAGAAGATCACGTACTACTCGGCGCCCAAGAAGCGCGCCGGAGGCGACAGCCCGAAGAGCCTTGCCGAGGTCGACCCGGAACTCGTCAAGATGTACGAGAAGCTCGGCATCAGCCTGAACGAACAGGAGCGCCTGACGGGTGTCGCCGTCGACGCCGTCGTGGACTCCGCGAGTGTGGCCACGACGTTCAAGAAGCAGCTTGGCGAGATGGGCATCATCTTCTGCAGCTTCAGCGACGCCGTGCGCGAACACCCTGACCTGGTGCGCAAGTGGGTCGGCTCCGTGGTGCCGACGACGGACAACTACTTCGCCGCCCTCAACTCGGCGGTCTTCTCCGACGGCTCCTTCTGCTATATCCCCAAGGGTGTGCGCTGCCCACTGGAACTGTCGACTTATTTCCGCATCAACGCCGCTGGGACCGGCCAGTTCGAACGAACGCTGATCATCGCCGACGAGGGCTCGTACGTCAGCTACCTCGAAGGCTGCACGGCGCCCATGCGGGACGAGCACCAACTGCACGCCGCCGTCGTGGAACTGGTCGCCTTGGACGACGCCGAGATCAAGTACAGCACCGTGCAGAACTGGTACCCCGGCGACGCCAACGGCAAGGGCGGCGTCTACAACTTCGTGACCAAGCGCGGCAAGTGCATCGGCCGCCGCAGCAAAATCAGCTGGACGCAAGTCGAGACCGGCTCGGCCATTACGTGGAAGTATCCCAGTTGCATCTTGCAAGGCGACGATTCCGTCGGCGAATTCTTCTCCGTCGCCGTGTGCAACCAATACCAACAAGCCGACACCGGTACGAAGATGATCCACATCGGCAAGAACACCACGTCGACCATCATCTCCAAGGGAATCTCCGCGGGGCATGGTCAGAACACCTACCGCGGCCAAGTCAAGATCATGAAGGGAGCCGATGGTGCTCGCAATTACTCGCAGTGCGACAGCCTGCTCATCGGCGACAAGTGCGGCGCGCACACCTTCCCCATGATCGACGTGCAGAACCCGACGGCCGTCATGGAACACGAGGCGACGACGTCCAAGGTCTCCGACGACCAGATCTTCTACCTGCGCCAGCGCGGCATCGGCGAACAGGACGCCATCAGCCTCATCGTCAACGGATTCTGCAAGTCCGTCTTCCGCAAGCTCCCCATGGAATTCACCGTTGAAGCCCAGAAACTGCTGGACGTCAAGCTCGAAGGCGCGGTGGGATGATGCTCGAGGTCAAGGACCTCCACGTCGACGTGGACGGCAAGGCCATCCTGAAGGGCGTCAACCTCACCGTCAAGGCAGGTGAAGTGCACGCCATCATGGGCCCCAACGGCTCGGGCAAGTCCACGCTGGCCTACGTGCTTGCCGGGCGCGACGGCTACGTCGTCACGAAGGGCACCGTCTCCTACAACGGCAAGGACCTCCTCAGCCTCGACCCGGAGGACCGCGCCCGCGCCGGCCTGTTCCTCGCGTTCCAGTACCCAGTCGAGATTCCCGGCGTCTCGAACTCGTACTTCCTGCGCGAAGCCCTCAACGCCCAACGCAAGCAGCAAGGCCTCGACGAACTCGACGCCGTGGACTTCCTCGACCTCGTCAAGGACAAGGCCAAGATGGTGGGCATGGACGACAAATTCCTCGCCCGCGGCGTCAACGAAGGATTCAGCGGCGGCGAGAAGAAGCGCAACGAGATCCTGCAGATGGCCGTCCTCGAACCGAAACTCGCCATCCTGGACGAGACCGACTCCGGCCTCGACATCGACGCGCTCAAGACCGTCGCCGAAGGCGTCAACCGCCTGCGCAGCCCCGACCGTGCCATGATCGTCGTCACGCACTACCAGCGCCTCCTCAACTACATCGTGCCCGACCGCGTGCACGTCCTGGCCGGCGGCCGCATCGCCCGTAGCGGCGGCAAGGACCTCGCCCTCGAACTCGAGAAGAAGGGCTACGAGACCGTGAAGGCGTAGCGATGGCCCAAGCCGCGCAGTCCCAGACCGCCGCCCCTCACCAGGCCTACGTTGACGCGAGCAGCGACCTCGCGCAGCGCGGGCCGGGCTTCGTCCGTGAGGCGCGCGCCCAGGCATTGCGCACCTTTGCCGCACGCGGCTTCCCTACGACGAGGGAGGAAGCATGGAAGCACACCTCCATGCGCGCCCTGGCCGCGACCACGTTCCGCCCCCTTGCCCATCCGGCGCGCAACCTCGCCGCCGCGGAGATTGCCGCCTACCGTCTGCAAGGTGCGCATGAACTCGTGTTCGTCGACGGCCACTACGTCTCCGGCCTGTCCACGTTGCTCGAGCTGCCGCGTGGCGCGACCGTGCAGAGTCTCGCCGCGGCCCTCCTGCGCCCAACGGAAACTTTGGAGCATCACCTCGCAAGGCACGCCGACAACGACCTGCCGTTCGTGGCCCTGAACACCGCATCGTTTGCGGACGGCGGCTTCGTCCACCTCGCGGCCGGCGTCGAGGTCGAGCCGCCCATCCACCTCCTGCACGTCTCGACGGACCCGCGAACACCCGGGGCGTCGCACGTGCGGCACCTGCTCGTCGCCGGACCGCACGCACGGGCCACTGTCGTGCAGTCCTTCGTCGGTTTGCCGATGGGCGACGCGTCCCTGACGACGGCCGTCACGGAGATCGTCGCCGGCAGTGGGGCACGCATCGAACACCTTCGCCTGCAACGCGAGAACCTGCACGCCTTCCACGTCGGCCACGTGGCCATCCGCCAAGACAATGATTCGTCCGTGTCCGACCTGCTCTTCTCGGTCGGCGCCGCGTTGGCCCGAAACGAGGCCCACGTGGTGCTTGGCTCCCCTGGCGCCGAGGTCCGCCTGGACGGGTTGTTCCTCGCCTCGGGCAACCAGCACGTCGACAATGCCACGACGGTCGAGCACGCTGTGCCGCACACGACGAGCCGCGAACTCTACAAGGGCGTCCTGGACGGCGCGTCGCGGGGCGTCTTCCTTGGCAACGTCAAGGTGCAGCCGGACGCCCAGAAGACGGTGGCCGAGCAGACGAACAAAAACCTCCTGCTGTCGACGCGAGCCCTCGTCGACACGACGCCGCAGCTGGAGATCCACGCCGACGACGTCAAGTGCAGCCACGGCAGCACAATCGGGCAGATCAGCAAGGACGCCCTCTTCTTCCTGCGCAGCCGCGGCATCGGCGAGGAGGAGGCCCGCATCATCCTGACCCAAGCCTTCGCGCATGACGTGCTGGAGCACGCCCCCGCGCGGCTGCGCGGCCTGCTCGACGAATTGCTGGCCCAATGGTTCGCGTGCCGCAAGGTCCAGGGGGCGATGGGATGAGCCCGAAGCCGGCGGCGCGCAAGCCACCGTACGATGTGGCGGCGATTCGCAAAGACTTCCCGATTCTGGCCACGAAGGTCCACGGCAAGCCTCTCGTCTACTTGGACAACGCCGCGACCACCCAGAAGCCCAAGGCCGTCCTCGTAGCACTCACCCGCTACTACGAGGCGGACAACGCCAACGTGCACCGCGGCGTGCACCTCCTGTCGGAGCGAGCCACGAAGGACTACGAGGACGCGCGCGGCAAGGTTGCCCGATTCATCGGCGCAAGCCAAGCCCAGGAGATCGTCTTCACGCGGGGCACGACGGAGGCCATCAACCTGGTCGCCAACGCGTTCGTCCGTCCGCGCCTCAAGGCTGGCGACGACGTGGTGGTCTCGGCAATGGAGCACCACTCCAACATCGTGCCATGGCAGATGGCCTGCCAGGCCACGGGCGCCAGGCTCAAGGTCATCCCGGTCAACGACGCCGGCGAACTCGACATGGTGACCTTCGGCAAACTGCTTGGCAAGCGGACGAAGTTCCTGTCCATCACCCATACCAGCAACGCCCTCGGCACGGTGAACCCGATCGAGGACATCGTCGAATTGGCGCACGCCAAAGATGTCCCCGTCCTCGTCGACGGGGCCCAGGCGGTGCCGCACAGCGCGGTCAACGTCGCGAAACTCGATTGCGACTTCTTCGCGGCGTCGGGCCACAAGATGTACGGCCCGACCGGCATCGGCTTCCTGTACGGTCAACGCGAACACTTGGAGGCCATGCCGCCGTGGCAGGGCGGCGGTGACATGATCCGCTCCGTGTCGTTTGCCGAGACGACCTACAATGACGTGCCGTACAAGTTCGAGGCGGGGACCCCTGCCATCGCGCAAGCCATCGGCCTCGGCGCCGCCGTGGATTACCTGCAGGGCATCGGCATGCAGCGCATCGAGGCTCACGAGTCGCAACTCTTGGCGTACGCCACACCGCTCCTGGAGGCCGTTCCCGGCCTGCGCATGATTGGCACCGCGAAGCACAAGGCGGCGGTCCTGTCGTTCCACATCGAGGGCATCCACCCGCACGACGTGGGCAGCCTGCTCGACCGCGACGGCATCGCCATCCGCACCGGCCACCACTGCGCACAGCCCGTCATGGACCGCTTCGGCGTGCCGGCGACGTCGCGGGCGAGCCTGGGACTCTACAACACGCGCTCCGAGATCGACGCGCTTGTCTCGTCGCTGCGCAAGGTGGTGAAGCTCTTCGCATGAGCCCCGAGGATTCGCTTCGCGACCTGTACCAGGACGTCATCCTCGAACACAACAAGCGGCCGCGCAACTTCCACGCCATCGAGGACGCGGACGCCAAACTGGAGGGCTTCAACCCGCTGTGCGGCGACCGCCTGACGTTGTACATCAAGTTCAAGGGCGACCGCATCGCAGACGTCGCCTTCCACGGCGCGGGCTGCGCCATCAGCACTAGTTCCGCGAGCCTCATGACGGAGGCCGTGAAGGGCAAGACGAAGGAGCAGGCGCAGAAACTGTTCGACGACTTCCGGCGGCTTGTCACGCGCGAGCCGCCGGTCCCAACGAAGGCGGACGTGGGCAAACTTCTGGTCTTCTCGGGCGTCGGCGAGTTCCCCGCGCGCGTCAAGTGCGCAACGTTGTGCTGGCACACGTTGCACAGCGTCTTGGAGGGCAAGACCGCACAGAAGGTGACGACGGAGTGATTGCCGGATATGTTCCTCTGGCCCGCGACGTCGAGGCCATTTCGATTCCCGACGGCAAGGCCGCGCCGCTTGCGCAGGGGACACCGGTCAAGCTGACGCAGGCGCTCGGCTTCGCGTATACGGTGCAGACGGAACGCGGAGCGAAGTACCGCATCAATGGGCGCGACGGCGACGCAATCGGCAAGCCCGTGGTCGGTGTCCTGCCTTCCGGCGCCGAGGTGCCGCACGACGCGGCTTCACTGGAGACCTTGGCCCGTGAACAGCTGAAGGGTGTCTACGACCCCGAGATCCCGGTGGACATCATCAACCTCGGACTTGTGCACACTCTCAAGGTGACGCCCGAGGGTTCGGGTTTCCATGCGGAAGTCCGGATGGGGCTGACGGCGCCTGGCTGCGGCATGGGAGACGTCCTCGTGCAGGACGTCGTGAAGGCGCTCGAGGCCATCCCCACGATCTCCTCCGTGGATGCGCAGATCGTGCTCTTTCCCGTATGGAATCCGAATACAATGATGAGCGAAGCAGCCAAACTGAAGCTGGGCATGATGTAGGTTCGCCGGAAATCCACATCATGACCCCAAACGCTTTACGCTCGAAGCCTAGCCTTCCCATCATGCGCGTCCTCGCAGTCGCCGCCTTCGTCGCGGCCATGACCCTCGCCGGTTGCTCCGGCAACTCCGACCAGTCCTCCACGACCACGACCAGCCCGACGTCGTCGTCGGGCGGTATGGACCACATGATGGCCATGACTTACCAGGTCAGCATGCAGGGGAACGCTTTCGGCAATACCTCGCTCACGGTGATGTCCGGCGACGTGGTCGTCTGGACGCACAACGACCCGGCGACGACGGCGCACACCGTCACCAGCGACACCGGCGCGCCCGAGGGCTTCGACTCCAACCCCAACTGCGCCGGCCCGATCCCGGTCAACCAGGGCCCGCCAGCGGACATCTGCATGACGTCGGGCAAGACGTACTCGCACACCTTCATGAAGGAAGGCAGCTACGGCATCCACTGCAAAATCCACGGCCAGATGAAGATGACCGTCATCGTCGCGGCCATGAACATGACGATGTAGTCAGGCTCATCACCTGAGGGATGCTTCGTCTGGCGTGAAGCTGGTCGCCGCCTTGGCCGTCGTGGCCCTTCTGCTCGCGGGTTGCGGGGGCACCGGTCCCGTGTCGTCCCACTCAACGCCTCCCAAGGGCGGCGGTTCGACCGCACCGTTTACGCCCTCGTCGACCACGTCCTCGACGACGTCAAGTTCCACCACGACCAGTCCCTCGTCGTCATCAAGCCCGCCGGCTCCAGTCGTCCACCAGGTCAGCATCCACGATTCGTCCTTCGATCCGGCGCAGATCACGATTGGACGGGGCGAGGCGGTGCGGTGGACCAATAACGACGGCACCCACCATACCGTGACGTCGACGAGCGGCGCACCCGCATCCTTCGACTCGCCGGACCTAGGCCAGGGCGCGACGTTTTCCTTCACGTTCGCTGCGGCCGGGACATACCCATACCACTGCCGCTACCATTCGGGGATGGTCGCGTCCGTCCTCGTCCAGTAATGGGCCCTTCCAGTTCAACGTCATATCGAACATGTTCACGTTTTTCCGACATGTTGGGTACTTCGAGGATTGCCAATAGAGGCATTTTCCAGGAGTAAACAAGGGGAGATGGCCCACCCGGACAAGGCTTTACATATCGGGACCTTGGCCGTGGCGCTGATGAATCCACCTGCCCACCCCTCCAAGGCCGAAGCCGTCAAGACGACAGGCCACGGGGAGGCGAAAGCGACGACCACGAAGCCGGCCGCCAAGGCCCCCGGCGGGCAGACCAACGGCGCCGGCCTCGACCCCGTGTCGCGTCTGCGGGAACGCAAGGCCCAGGCCATGATGGGAGGCGGGTTGGCGCGCATCGCGGCGCAGCACGAGAAGGGCAAATACACGGCCCGCGAACGCATCGATTTGCTCGTCGACCCGGGCACGTTTGTCGAGATCGACCCGTTCGTGCGCAGCCAAGCCACGGGTTTCGGCATGGACAAGCAGCGCTTCGACGGCGACGGCGTCGTGACCGGGTTCGGCTACGTCGACGGCCGGATCGTCTACATCTACAGCCAGGACTTCACGGTCCTCGGCGGCTCGCTCGGCAACGCCACGGCGTCCAAGATCTGCAAGGTCCAGGACATGGCCGTGAAAAACGGCGCGCCCATCATCGGCTTCAACGACTCCGGAGGCGCCCGAATCCAGGAAGGCGTTGCGGCGCTCGCCGGCTACGGGGATATCTTCTTCCGCAACGTCAACGCAAGCGGAGTCGTACCGCAGATCTCCGTCATCGTTGGCCCGTCCGCGGGTGGCGCAGTCTATTCCCCCGCCATCACGGACTTCGTCCTCATGGTCGAGGACACGTCCCACATGTTCGTGACCGGCCCCGACGTCGTGAAGACCGTGACGGGCGAGGATGCAAGCCAGGAAGAGCTCGGCGGCGCATCCGTGCACGCCGTCAAGTCCGGCGTCGCCCACTTCTCGGGCATCGACGAGGACGAGACCATCCAGATCCTGAAGCGCCTCATCGGCTACCTGCCGTCCAACAACCTGTCGGAACTGCCCGTGACGAAGCCGACGGACGACCGTTTCCGCATGGACGAGGCGCTGGACACGATCGTCCCGGACAACCCGAACAAGCCCTACGACATGCGCAACGTCCTCGACATGGTCATGGACAAGGGCTCCTTCTTCGAGATCCAGCCGCGGTGGGCACAGAACGTCGTCATCGGCTTTGCCCGCCTCGATGGCTACCCCATCGGCGTCGTGGCCAACCAGCCCGCCGTCATGGCCGGCGCCCTCGACATCGAATCCAGCATCAAGGCCGCGAAGTTCATCCGTTTCTGCGACGCCTTCAACTTCCCCATCGTGAGCTTCGTCGACGTCCCCGGCTTCCTGCCCGGACTGGGCCAGGAGCACGGCGGCATCATCCGCAACGGCGCCAAACTCCTCTACGCGTACTGCGAGGCAACGGTGCCAAAGTTGTGCGTCATCACGCGCAAATCCTACGGCGGCGCATACATCGTCATGTCGTCCAAGCACGTGGGCTCCGACATGAACTTCGCCTGGCCCGGCGCCGAGATTGCCGTCATGGGCGCGGAGGGCGCCGTGCAAATCCTCTACAAACGGGAACTCTCGAAGCTCGCGGAAGGCGACCCCGTCAAGGCCAAGGAGTTGCAGGCCACGTTCCAGAAAGAGTACCAGGAGAAGTTCGCGAACCCGTACGCGGCCGCCGAGCGCGGCTGGATCGACGACGTCATCGAACCCAGCGAGACCCGGCCCCGCCTCATCGCGGCGTTGTGGCCGCTCATCAACAAGCGCGAGCTGCGGCCCGCCAAGAAACACGGGATCATCCCGCTGTGAGACCATGGTCCAGACCTCCCGCACGTTGCAGATCGAGTTGCCCCCGCCGTTCCCGGCAAACTTCCTCGATTACGTCACGGACGCAGCCCTCAGCCTGCCACAGACCTCCGCCACCGTGGAGTTGACGCACGCACTCGCCGCCGTCGGCTACCGCTACCGCGCCATGCACGACGCTCAACGGATGCTGCAGGGCTCGCTCGCAGTCACAGTGCGCGGCCGCACTCCGGAGGAGAAATTCGTGCAGGACAGCCACCTTATGCACTTCCTGACCGACGGCCTGTCCTCCATCGAAGCCCTGGCTTTCTCCGCCTACCTCTGCGGCCACCTCACGAACGCGCCGCGCTTTCCCATCCACGCCGGAGCCTTGGCCAAGGTCACGCCGATGTCAGTCGAGAAGCTGTTCCGCCGCACCTTGCCCCAGGCCGGCCTCACGGCAAGCCTTCGCCGCTTGTGCCGCGCCCGCGAATTCGAGGAATGGAAATCCATGCGCACGACGCTCACCCACCGCAGCCAACCCGCCCTTCAGCCCCACCACTTGCTGGTCAGTAAAGTGGCAGAGCTCGACGAAACCTGGCTCCGGCGCAAGCGCGGCTGGCTCGACGACCAGATCCTCGTCCTTCTGCGTGAGCTGTTGTCCTTCATGGGCAAGGAAGTCCAGGTGCAGCACGCGCAACCGGTCCACGTGCTGGTGAACTAGATGCCCGACTACGTCACGAAGGAACCAATCGCCATCGTCGGCGTCGGCTGCGTCCTGCCGGATGCCCCCGACGTCCCCACGTTCTGGGCCAACGTCCTTGCCGGCAAGTCATCCATCCGCGAAGTCCCGGTGACGCGCTGGAACCCGGCGCTCTTCTGGTCCGCCGACAAGTCCGCCCCCGACAAGACGTACGCCAAGATCGGCGCCTTCGTCGCGGACAACGCGTTCAACCCATTGGACTTCCGCATGCCGCCTGGAGTGGTCGTGCAGATCGACCCCTCGCAGCAGTGGGCCCTTGCCGCAACTCGGCAGGCCCTGAAGGACGCCAACTACAAGACCGGCCTCAAGGGCGACGAGGGTCGAGAGTTCGACCGCTCGCGCTGTGCCGTCATCCTCGGCAACGCCATGGGCGGCGAGCTCATGAAGCTGCACACGAAGCGGCTGTATTGGCCGCAAGTCGAGGCGGCGCTGCGTTCCGACCCGTCCTTTGCCAACATGCCGCAGGCGGAGCAGGAGGTCACCCTGCGCCGCGCCGAGACGATGTTCAAGTCGGACACGCCGCCCATCACCGAGGACTCCATGCCGGGCACGCTGTCCAACGTGGCGGCCGGGCGGGTCGCCAACGTCTTCGACCTCGGCGGCAAGAACTTCACGACCGACGCAGCCTGCGCCAGCAGTCTCGCCGCACTCGACTCCGCCGTCGATTGCCTGCGCAAACGCGAATGCGACATGATCGTCTGGGGCGGCACCGACCGCAGCATGGACATCACGCCGTACGTCGAGTTCAGCAAGATCGGCGCCTTGTCGGCGGACGGCTCGCGGCCGTTCGATGCGGAAGCCAACGGCTTCGTCATGGGCGAAGGCTGCGCCTTGTTCATCCTGCGCCGCCTCTCCGACGCCGAGCGCGACGGCGACCGCATCTACGCATTGGTGCGCGGCGTTGGCGGCTCCTCCGACGGCAAGGGCAAGGGGATCACGGCCCCGAATCCGGTCGGCCAGGTCAAGGCCGTCATGCGGGCGTACCAGGACGCCGAGATGGATCCGACCTCGCTCGGCTACATCGAGGCGCACGGCACGAGTACGCCCGTTGGCGACCCCGTGGAACTGACCTCCGCCGAGGAGGCGTTTCGCGCCCTGCGGCCAAACCTCCACCTGGCGCCTGGCTCCATCGCGGTCGGCTCCGTCAAGTCCAACATGGGCCACCTGAAATCGGCCGCGGGAGCCGTCGGGCTTCTCAAGGCAGCCCTTGCGCTCAAGGATGGCGTCATCCCGCCCAGCATCAACGTGCGCACCCTCAACCCGCGCATCGAGTGGGCCACATCCCCGTTCAAGGTGCAGACGACAAAGGTCGACTGGCCACGACCGGCCGGTCACCCACGCCGCGCCGCCGTGTCGAGCTTTGGCTTCGGCGGCACCAACTTCCACGTCGTGCTCGAAGAATATGTCCCCGGTGCTCTCCTTCTTCGTTCGGCGTCGCAGACCCAGCCGACGGCACCCGTCCAAACCACGAGCGTGGACTTGGCCGGCTTCAGCACGCGCATGCAGCGCGGCGCAGCACTCGAAGCCGAGGCGCTCGTCCTCGATGCCACGACGGCGCCACAAGCCGCGATGCAACTGGCGTCGACACGGATCGGCTACGCCAGCGACGGCACGGGACCGCGCCTGCGCGACGTGCTCCATCCGCTCACCACCGCGGGCCTGCTCGGCTCGGCGCGCGTCGGCATCGCGGTCACCTCGACGGACGATGTCGTAAAGAAACTGGAGCAAGCGCAGAAGGCGGCCACGAATCCGGCGCAGGCGCGACTCGCCTTCAACCAGGGCGTGTTCATCAACAAGGGCACGCCGCAGGGCAAGGTGGCCTTCCTGTTCCCCGGGCAAGGCACGCAGTACGTCAACATGTTTCGCGACCTCGCGCAGAAGTACGAAGTCGTCCGGGCGACGTTCGAGGAAGCCGACCGGCTGCTCGTGGCAGAACTCGACGGCGTCAAGCTGACGGACATCCTGTGGCCGACGCCGGACACGCCCGAGGCACAGGCCGCAAGCGAGAAGAAACTGCAACTCACCGAATTCACGCAGCCGGCGGTGCTTGCTGCCGACGTCGCGATCCTGCGGCTCTTGCGCCAGTGGGGCGTGAAGCCCGACGTCGTGGCGGGCCACAGCCTAGGCGAGTACGGTGCGCTGGTCGCTGCCGGCGTGTTGTCGTTCGGCGATGCACTGCACGCTGTGGCGGCGCGCGGCCGGGAGATGGCGCATGTCGAAGTCCCGGACCTTGGCAAGATGGCCAGCGTCTCGGGCGACTGGCATGCGGTCCAATCGGCGCTGGCCGGCCTGACCGAGTACGTGATCCCTGCCAACAAGAACTGCCCAAGCCAGACGGTCATCGCCGGCAGTTCGAAGGGCGTCGACGAAGCCATCGCGCTCCTCCAACAGAAGGGCATGCAAGCCCAACCGCTGCCCGTGTCGGCCGCGTTCCACAGCGCTATCGTGGCGCCGGCATCGCAGCCCCTTCGCAAGGTCCTCGGGCGCCTCGACGTGAAGAGCCCGCAGGTCCGTGTCTTGTCCAACGTCGGCGCGCAGCCGTACCAGGACGACGTCGAATGGATCCGCGACAACCTTGCCACACAGGTAGCCAGCCCCGTCGAGTGGATCGACATCGTGGAGCGCATGTACGCCGAAGGCGTGCGCACCTTCATCGAGGTCGGCCCCAAGCTCGCGCTCACGAACTTCGTGCGCGACATCCTAGGGAACGCCGGCCGCGCCGGCGGTCCCGTGCCGGATGCCGTCGCCATCGGGTCCAACCACCCGAAGAAGGGCGGTGTGACGCACGCCAACGAACTCTTCGCATTCCTCGGTGCATGGGGATTCAACCCACGCCTGGCGCCTCTGGCCGACGGGACGGTGTACACGCCGGAATTCCTGGACCCGGTCGCGCCCTTCCGCCGGATGACGACGGTTTCGGCGGCGCCCTCGGGCGGGTCGGTGGAGGACCGCCTGCAGCAGGTGGCATCCGTGCTCGAACAGTTGCGCAGCGAGGTACGTTCAGGGCCGAGCCCGCGACCCGCAGTAGCGGCCACGCCCTCGCTCGCGGCTCCTGCGTCCGCGGACGTCATCGACGCCGAGGTCCGGCGCCGCATGGCTGCATTCGGCTTCAGCCTCGACGACGTCGGCATCTCGGGCCTGAGCGTCGGCCTGCCCGGCGCCCACAAGGAACTCTTTGCGGACGACAATTGGGACCGCATCCTGCGCGGCGAGAACATGATCGATGCGCTTCCCGCCGCCGAACGCGCAAAACTCGCCGACAAGAACATCGTCCGCCTGGTCAAGGGCGACGGCGGCTCGGCGCAGTTCCAGGTCATCTCGGACGTCGCGCAGGTCATCCAACTCGCGGGACAACGGGGCGGCTTCGACGTCGCCAAGTACGGTGTTGGCAAGGACCTCGCCGAATCGCTCGACCGCACCTTCCAGTACGCCATTGCCGCAGGCCTCGAGGCGCTGCGAGACGCCGGCATTCCGCTGCAGCGCACGTACCTGCAGACGAGCCAGGGCGGCTTCCTGCCGAAGGAATGGAAACTGCCCGAAAGTCTACGTGACGAGACGGGCATCATCTTCGCCTCGGCCTTCCCGGGTTTTGACAACTTGATCCGCGACATCTCGCGGTTCCTGGCGGACAAGTACTCGGGCAAGACGCGCGACGAGTTGCAGGCCCTGTACAACGACCTCATCGGTTCCGCGGAGGACCCGCAGACGCGCGGCCACTTGCAGGACGCCTTCGACCGTGAATTCCAGCGGCTGCAGGACGTCTTGCCCGCGTCGGGTACGTCGCGCTACGAGTTCAACCGCAAGTTCCTGTTCAACGTGCTGTCGATGGGCCACAGCCAGCTGGCCCAGTTCATCGGGGCGCGCGGCCCGAACACCCAAGTCAACGCCGCATGCGCCAGCACGACGCAGGCCGTCGCCATCGCCGAAGACTGGATCCGCACGGGCCGTTGCCGCCGCGTCCTCGTGGTCGGCGCGGACGACGTCACAAGCGACGCCATGTTCGAATGGATCGGGGCGGGCTTCCTCGCCGCCGGGGCCGCCACCACGAAGGCCGACGTGGCGGAGGCAGCCCTCCCGTTCGACAAGCGCAGGCACGGCATGATCGTCGGCATGGGCGCGGTCGGCATGGTCGTCGAAGCGGTCCCCGAATGTACTCGCCGCGGCATGCGCCCGATTGCGCGCCTGCTTGCCACACGCGTCAGCAACTCCGCCTACCACGGCAGCCGGCTGGACGTCGACCACATCGCGAGCGAGATGACGGCCATGCTGGCGTCGGCCAATGCGCGGTACGGCATCGTGCCCGGCCGTATCGCCGCGCAGACCGTGTTCATGTCGCACGAGACGTACACGCCCGCGCGCGGGGGATCGGCCAGTGCCGAGATCCATGCCCTTCGCGCCGCCTTCGGCACGGAGGCGAACAAGGTCATCATCGCCAACACCAAGGGCTTCACCGGGCACCCCCAGGGCGCGTCCATCGAGGACGCCATCGTGCTGAAGGGATTGCAGCGCGGCCGCTTGCCACCAATCGCCAACTTCCGCGACCCGGACCCCGAACTCGGCGATCTCAATCTGAGCCACGGTGGCCGGTATGACGCGAAGTACGCCTTGCGTCTTGCCGCTGGATTCGGCAGCCAAGTCGCCATGAGCCTGTGCGAACTCGTGGCCAAGGAAGCGGAGCAGATGGCCGACCCACCGCGTTATGCGGCATGGCTGGGCGAGGTCACGGGACTCACTGGCGCAAAGACGGAGGTCGTGAACCGGACGCTGCGCATCGTCGATCAAGGGCCGCCGACAAAGAAGGCGAAGCTCGAAAGCAAGATGCCCGCGCCCTTGCCGCCACCCCCAAGTCAACCGAAGCAGCCGATGCAGCCGACCGCACCCGTCTCCGTTGCGTCGGTTGCCTCGGTTGCTGCGCCGTCGGCCAACGAGGAACAAGTCCTCGCCAAACTGATCGCCATCGTCGGCGAGAAGACCGGCTACCCTCGCGAGCTTCTCGACCCGAACCTCGACATGGAGGCCGACCTCGGCATTGACACCGTCAAGCAGGCAGAACTCTTCGGCGCCATCCGCGACGCCTACGCCCTGCCGCAAGAACAGAACATCCAGATCAAGGATTATCCGACGCTGCGCAAGGTGGCGGGCTACGTCACGTCGCGTCTTGGTGGCGGCCACGCCGAACACCACGCGCAACCCCCACACGCGACGACGGCCGCCGCAGCCGCAGTGGCGCTGGCGTCGCCGAGCCCGGAGGCAATCTCGTCGCAAGGCTTGCCCATCGCGCCATCGCACTCTCTCGATTCGGGCGACGTGTTGCCGAAACTTCTGCAACTCGTGGCTGACAAGACCGGCTACCCGAAGGAACTCCTCGATCCGAACCTCGACATGGAGGCCGACCTCGGTATTGACACCGTGAAGCAAGCCGAACTCTTCGGCGCCATCCGCGACGCCTACGCCCTGCCGCAAGAACAGAACATCCAGATCAAGGATTATCCGACGCTGGCGAAGGTCGCAGGCTACGTGCAGTCCCGGCTGGGAACGACTCCAGTTGCCGGGTCATCTCAGACCGTCGTGCCCGTGAGCATGCCCGCGTCGGCGCCGCCCATGAGGGCTGAACCCGTGCCAGCAGCCTCCGTCGCTTCCTCGGACGACGTGCTTGCCAAGATCGTCCAGATCATGGCCGCGAAGACGGGGTACCCGGCCGACATGCTCGCCCCGGACCTCGACATGGAGGCCGACCTCGGCATCGACACCGTCAAGCAGGCCGAACTGTTCGGCGAGGTCCGCACCACGTTCGGCATCGCGCCCGTCGATGGCATCCAACTCAAGGACTACCCGACCATCCGCAAGGTTGCCGGCTTCGTCCTCAGCCACACATCGGCAGCCAGCGGGGCACCGTTGCCGGCGGCCACCACCGCGACGACGGCACCGGGCGAGCGGGCAGTCGCGAAGTCGCGCATCGTCCGCCGCGTCCCCATGATCCGGCCGCAGAAACTGCCGGACCAGTCCAACACGCTGCAACGCGGGCCAGTGCTCCTGCTCGGCGACATCGACGACCACGTGCGCTCCGCCCTCTCCGAGGTCGGCTTCGAGCCCGTACACACTCTCAAGGACGGCCAGACGCCCGTCGGCATCGTTGCCGTTGCCAACCGTCCCGGACCCTCGGCGCTGGAACGCATCGGGCCGCTCTTCAACGCCGCCAAGACGTGGCGGGCCAACCTGGGCACGGGCTCGTTTGTCTGCACGATCACGCGCCAAGACGGCTCGCACGGCCTGCAGCACGCACGCGACGCGAGCATGGCCGCCCTGTCTGGACTGTGCAAGGCGCTCCGGAAGGAGTTGCCGCAGGCGACTGTCAAGGCCATCGACCTGCACGTCGAGACGCCCGACGGCGCCGCGAAGGCCATGGCCGAATTGCTCTCCGGAGGCCCGCGCACCGAGATCTGCTACGGCCGCGACGGCCAGCGCTTCGTCGTCGAGGTCGCGCCCCAGGAAATCCCCGAAGGGGACGTCGACGTGGAGCAGAAGGGCATCGTCGTCTCCGGCGGGGCCCAGGGCATCACGGTGGAGCTCCTCGCGGCGCTCGCCCCACAGGCGCCCAAGTTGCTTCTTCTCGGTCGCACCGAGATGCCGTCAGAGGCCGAAAGCTGGTCCAAGCTCGATGCCGCCGGATGGAAAGCCGTGGAGCAAGCCGCCATGGCCGACCTCAAGGCACGCGGCGAACGCGTGACACCTGTGGCCATCCAGAAGGCCATGGCGCCGAAGCAGAAAGCCGCCGAGGTCTTCCGCAACCTGAACCGCCTGACGGGCCTCGGCGCGACGGTCCTCTATGCGCCCATCGACGTCGGCGACGCGAAGGCCGTGAGCGACGCCATCGCCTGGGGCCGCTCGCAGTTCGGCGCCATCCACGGCGTCATCCACGCCGCCGGCGTCGAGATCAGCAAGGACCTCGCCTCGAAGGACCGCGCGCAGTTCGATGCCGTGTTCTCCGTGAAAGCCAAAGGCTGGGACAACCTCATGGCGGCCACCCGCGACGACAAGCTCGAGTTCCTGGTCGCGTTCGGCTCCGTGGCCGGGCGCTTCGGCAACATCGGCCAGACAGATTACTCCGCTGCCAACGAGTACCTGGCGAAGGCCGTGAAGACGGAGGCCGCGAAGCGCAAGTGCATGACGGCGACCACCATCGCGTGGGGCCCGTGGGGAGAAGTCGGCATGGCGACCAAAGGCAGCATCCTCCAGATCATGGAGCAGTCGGGCGTGACGCCGATCCCTACCGCCGACGGCGTCGCCCACTTCCTGCGCGAGCTCGGCCACCCGGGCGTCCGCGAAAGCGTCGTGGCAGGCGAGGTCGGAGCCATCGACGCCGACAAGCAGGTCGTTGCCCAAGGCTGGGACCTGGGACTCGCGATCGCCAACCAAGTCCTCGCCGACAAACGTGAACGCTTCCGCCTCCTCGAATCCATCGAGGCCATCGTCCCCGACCAGAGCCTCCTCGCGACGGTCGTCGTCGATGCGGCCCGCGACCCCGCGTTGGCGGACCACCGCGTGGATGGCATTCCCTACATGCCGGGAGTCTTCGGCCTGGAGGCCTTCGCCGAGGCCGCGAGCCTGCTTGCGGCAAAGGATGCCTCGTTCCTCGGTGCCGATGAAGTGCGCTTCTCCAGCCCGCTCAAGCAACTCAAGCCCCAGCCGGTCAAGGCGCAACTCTCCGCCAAGGTCGTGTCGCGAGCCGGGGCCCAGGAGACCCGCGTGCACTGCCGCCTCACGACGCAGTTCGTCGGCCCCGACGGGCGTCCACATGGCGAGCCGCGCCTGCACTTCGAGGCGACCATCCGGTTCGGGACGTTGGCCACGATCCCCAAGGCCCCGGCCCCGTCCTGCGACCAGGCCATGAAACGCGCCGACATCTATCCGCCGTTCTTCCACGGCCCGAGCTTCCAGGTGCTTGGGGCGGCAGGGCCCTTGTCGCCGCAGGCGGTCGGCATGTTCCGGGCACCGACGGAGGCACACTTCGGCGCCGGACCCGCTGCCTTCTCGGCCATGCCCATGCTCACGGAGGCGCTGTTCCAGGTCTGCGGCTTGTCGTCGCTCGTGCGCGACGGCGTCATGAGCCTGCCCGCCGGCATCGCCCGCGTCGACTGCACGCATGTCGGCCCGTTGCCGCCGGACGTGCGGCTGCGCGGCAACGCGACTGGAAAGGATTCACAGGGGAACCGCACGTTTGACGCAGAGGCCGTCGCCGCCGACGGTCGCCTGCTCCTGCGGCTCACGGGGTACGCCATGGTCGAGACCGGGCCCGCCCCCAAAGCGATTGCACAACCACCGGCGGCCCCCGCCCCGCCGCCCGCAAGCGCCAGGCCGGTTCCCGTCGCCCCGTCGGGCAACGGCACGAACGGTGCCCGCGCCAAGCCCGCCGAGCCGGCCATTGCGCTGCCCGAGGTCGACGACGTGCAGTTCGCGGCCGTGACTGTCACGTCCGGTCCCGCGGACGACGCGCACTTCACGGCAGGCGAACGTGCGAAGCACGCGAGCTTCCCGGTGGACAAGCGCCGCGACGAGTGGCGCGCCGGACGCCTTGCTGCCAAGCAGGCGTTCATCGCGAGCCATCCCGGTTGTTCGCCTTTGGATGTCGAGGTGCACGGCGACGAAAGTGGCCGTCCCAAGTTCGTCCTCAAAGGCCAGGAATCCGCGTTGTGGCTCTCCATCTCGCACCGCGCCGGCCTCGCCATCGCTGCCGTCAGCCCCGCCCCCGTCGGCGTCGACCTCGAGACCGTGGAGGAGCGGCCGCGCTCCTTCCTCGAGGAGGCCTTCGCCGTGGCCGAATTGAAGGCGCTTCTGGCAAGCGACGACCCGAAAGTCGAAGCCACGGCGATGTGGACCGCCAAGGAAGCCGCACTCAAACGCGCGGGCGTCGGCCTCAAGTCCGACCTGCGCCAACACGTCGTCACCGCGGACGGCCAAGGCGGCGCCGTCGTGGAAGGGCCAGCGTTTGCCAGTCAAGGCGGCCGCTTCGGTGTGCGCTTCTTCATGGTCGACGGCAAGGTGTGCGCTGTGAGCGCGCCGGTGCTGGACCCGCCGCCCCTCAAGGCGAAGGCGGGGCGGCGATGACGGCCGATACCGTCAAACGGCTCGCGCCGCTGGCCGGGGTGTCCCCATGAGCACCTTCTCGAAGATCCTGGTCGCCAACCGCGGCGAGATCGCCTTGCGCATCATGCGCACCGCGCGCGAGATGGGCATCAAGACCGTCGCCATCCACTCCCCGCAGGATGCGCGGGCGCCGCACGTTCGCTTTGCCGAGGAAGCCTACCTCATGGGCAACGAGGCGACGGCGACGAACTACCTCAACATCCAGGGCATCGTCGACTTGGCCAAGGAGGTCGGCGCCGACGCCGTCCATCCCGGCTACGGCTTCCTCTCCGAGCGCGCCGAATTCGCGGAAGCGTTGGGCAAGGCCGGCATCAAGTTCATCGGGCCGCCCCCCGGACCAATCCGCATCCTCGGTGACAAGGTCGCATCCAAGGTCGCAGCGCGCAAGGCCAACGTGCCCGTCGTCCCCGGCAAGGACGAATTCGTCAGCACCCTCGACGAGGCCAAGGGCGTCGTCAAGCTCACCGGCTACCCCGTCATCATCAAGGCAGCCTTCGGCGGCGGCGGCATGGGCATGCAGGTGGTGCAGAACGAGGGCGAACTCGCCGCGGCGCTCGCGGCAACACAGCGCCAAGCCAAGGCAGCCTTCGGTCGCGGCGAGGTGTTCATCGAGAAGTTCATCCAGCGCCCGCGCCACATCGAGTTCCAGTTCCTCGCCGACGAGCACGGCAACGTCGTGCACTATGGCGAACGCGAATGCAGCGTGCAGCGGCGGCACCAGAAACTCATCGAGGAGGCGCCAAGCCCAATCTTGCCCGCTTCCGAACGCGACCGCGTCGGCGCTGCCGTGTGCAAACTCGCAAAGGACGTCGGGTACTGGAACGCCGGCACGGCCGAGTTCCTCTTCGACACGGACGCTCCCGGCGGCGGCCAGTTGTACTTCAACGAGGTCAACACGCGCCTGCAGGTCGAGCACCCTGTCACGGAGCAAGTGTACGGCGTCGACTTGGTGCGTGAACAGATCCGCATCGCGCAAGGCGAGCCCCTCGGCTACGACCAGAAATGGGTCGACAGCCGCAGGCGGGGCTGGGCCATCGAGTGTCGCATCAACGCCGAGGACCCGCGCAACAAGTTCATGCCGACGCCGGGGACCATCCACCGGCACTTCCCGCCCAACGGCAACGGCGTCCGGCTGGACACGTACCTGTACTCCGGGTTCACCGTGCCAAGCTCGTACGACTCGATGGTGGCGAAACTCATCACGTATGGTCAGGACCGAAACGAGGCCATCCGCAAGATGCGACGCGCCTTGGCCGAGTACGACCTCGGGAACCTCGTCACGAACCGCGAACTGCACCAAGTCATCTTCCACGACGAAGCGTTCTGCAAAGGGGAGATGACGACGCGGTTCCTGGACGACCGCAAGATCCTCGACAAACTCATGGGCGTGCAGGCCGCCGTCGACCACGCGACGAAGCAGAAACTCGCGGCACTTGCAGCCGCACTTGCCCAGGAACCAGGCGGCATCGACTCCCTCGTCCAGAAATCCTACCAGTTCCAGCAAAGCCAGGCCAAGAATGTCGGCGTCGACGAATTCGGCCGGCGCAAACTCTCCGCGTGGGGCCGCCGTGGCCGCTACGAGGGCCAGGGCCGGGTGCACTGATGCGATACTCGTTCCAACTCAACGGGCGCCGCTTCATGGTCAACCTCGAGGAACATGCTGATGGCCCGCGCTACGTCGTCGAGGACGAGACGTTCGCCCCCAAGGTGGAAGCGCTCGGCAAGGGCCGCTACAAGGTGACAATCGGCCACCAGCGGTACGAGTTCAGCATCCACAACGGCATCGTCATGGAGGGCCCGCGCAACCTCGACCTAGAGGTCCGCCGCGAGCGCCCTGAACTGGCACGCAGCAAGTCCGGCGGCCGCAAGAACGACGGCAAGATCAGGCCCCCGATGCCCGGCAAGATCGTCGAAGTCAAGGTCAAGGAAGGCCAAGAGGTCGCGGAAGGCGACGTCCTCGTGGTGCTCGAGGCGATGAAGATGCAAAACGACCTCAAGTCGCCGATTGCAGGGACCGTCAAGCGCGTGCACGTGCAGGACGGGGCCAACGTCGAAGCGACGGCTGTGCTGTTGGAGATCACGCCCAAGGCCTGATTCCGGCGGCAGGCACCCGCGGGGGGCCGGCGCCGCGACGCATCGGGCCCATTCTATCCAATCGCTTACAAGAATTGAAATCCCGGACGTTTCTCCTGCCGGCGTGTCGCGAACGCACCGTGGGCATGAGGCCATCAAGGTCGGGGAAGCGGCATCGCTTGGCGTCGCGGCACCTGCCCTGCTTGACGAAGAACCAGACACCGACGGCACGCAGGCCGTGCTGGTCGTCCATGGCATGGGTCAAGGCATCCGCCTGTCGACGCTCGAACTTCTGACGACGGCCCTGCAGTGCGCCGACGTGCGGCACCAGGAGGAACTCGGGGAGAAGCACGCCGTGCCACCCGTCCCCGTGGCGAGGACCGTTCGCATCGGCGACACCGAACTGCAGCGCGCGGAATTTGCCATCCGTTCCATGGACCGGCATGGCAACCCGGCATTGACCAACGTCCACGTGTACGAGGCATACTGGGCACCCGTCACCGAAGGCGCAACCAACCTGCGGGGCGTCATGGCATTCCTGTGGCGGGCCGGATGGACGGGCTTCTGGCGCTCGGCGCGTTTCCACCGCTGGATGTTCCAGCACCCCGTCCAATACCCCAAGTCCGTCGGATGGCTCATCCGGGCCGCGGTCCTCTTCACCCTGGCCATCCTGGGCTCGCTCGTCGCCCTGAACACCGTGATTGGCGTCCAGGCGGCCGCCATGTTCGTCCCCGGAGGCAACGGATGGCCGTCGCCGGCCCAGCTTCGCGACCTGAACTGGACCGCATTGGCAGCGACCTTCTCGATCTTGGCTTTCCTGGCCTTCGCCCTGCCAGCCCATTGGCTGCGAAAGGGTCGATGGCGACCCGCTGCGGCTGCCATCGGCTGGATTGGCCTCGTGATGTTCTACGTGACGGGCCTGGCCGTCATCGCGGCCGCCGCCGCCAGCATCGCCTCGCTGGCTCGGGGTCCGGCTGGCCTGGGACTGTTCCCGCAAACGACGCCGTTGGCCCATCCCGGCCTCTGGCTGTGGCTGCTGTGGATCCCATTGGTCGTGGCCTCGTATTTCATCCGGCGCTGGATTGTCGATTACATCGGCGACGTCGCCGTGTACGTATCGCCGCAGTACCTGGACGCGTTCGACGAGAAGCGCGGGGAAATCAAGAAGCGCACCATGGCGGCCGCGGTCGCCCTGTACGCCGCTCGGACGAAAAACGGCGCCCGGCAGTACGAAAGCGTCGCCATCGTCGGACATTCACTCGGCTCCGTCATCGCCTACGATGCACTCAACGCAATGCTCGCCCGCGACGAGATCGACGGCCATCCGCACGCCGTCCTTGCCCGGACATCGATGTTCCTGACCTTTGGGTCCCCCCTCGACAAGACGGCGTTCTTCTTCGGTAGCCTGGGGCGTGGAAAGCACCACTTGCGAGAGGGCTTTGCGGCTGCCACGCAACCCCTCATCCAGGATTACGCCACGTACCGCAAGGTTCCGTGGGTCAATGTCCATTCTCGCGCCGACATCATCAGCAACCAACTTTCCTTCTACGATGTCATGCCCCCGAGGAATGACTTGCAATCGCGCAATCGTGTTCGAAACATTCGCGATCCCCAGGCGTTGGGCCCAATCATGGCGCACAACGAATACTGGGGAAATGCACGAGTCTGGGACGGACTCCACGTGGCGCTGCGTGGCGACGATGTTCGGGCCTGGGCGGATCCCCTGGCCTCGAAGTGATTCCGAGCTCTACGCCGGCGTTGTCGCGGCCAAAGGCTTCAATCCCGCCTAGCATGCCCAGCCCGTGTCCGTCGTCCTGTGCGACATCGATGACAAGGGCATCGCGACCCTGACCATCAACCGCCCCGAAGCCTTGAATGCCCTCAACGCCGACGTGCTCGACGTCCTTGGCTCGACGGTCAAGGGCCTACATGGCAAAGCAAAGGCCATCCTCGTCACGGGCTCGGGCAAGGCATTCGTTGCCGGCGCAGACATTGCGGCGATGGCGAACCTGAACGGCGAACAGGCTGCAGCGTTCTCACGAAAGGGCCAGGCTGCATTCCAGGAGCTGTGCGATTTCCCCGGCCCCGTCGTCGCGGCCGTGAATGGCTACGCCCTCGGTGGCGGCCTCGAACTCGCCCTGGCCTGCGACATCATCATCGCGTCCGACAAGGCCAGCGTGGGACAACCGGAGGTCTCGCTAGGCGTGGTACCCGGCTTCGGTGGTTCGCAGCGTTTGCCCCGACGCGTCGGCCCCGGTATCGCGAAGTTCCTCCTCATGACCGGCGACCGGGTCAAGGCCGACGTGGCGCTGCAGATGGGCATCGTCGACCGCGTCGTGCCGCACGACACCCTCATCCCGGAATGCCGCAAACTCCTCGAAACGATTCTGGCACACGGCCCGCTGGCGGTTGCATCGGTCAAGAAGCTCGTCGACGAGGGCCTCGAGACGGACTTGTGGGAAGGCCTTGAGTTCGAAGCGGAGGGCTTTGGCGCGTCGTTCAGGACCGCGGACCAGAAGGAAGGCATGAAGGCGTTCCTGGAGAAGCGGACGCCGACATTCACGGGCCACTAGACACGACGAAAGCGCCTTGCGCCGTCCTGCTCGGACCACGCGGCGCGCCCTTCAAGCTCGAGCAAATGCAAGTGCCCGACGACCTCACACATGCCGAGGAAGCGTTGGTCGTGCGCCAAATGCGGCAAGACCTCCGGCAAGAGTTGCCAAGCCGTCTTCGGCCGGTCGAGGTGCTCGAGGATCTTGCGGCCGCGCTTCTCGTGTTTGGCGAGGTGGACGTCGAGAAGAGAGTCGGTCAAGGTGAACGGTTCATGGTGGCCCGGCAAGACGTCGCAGCCGACGAATGCCCGAAGACTGCGCAGCGTCCGGAGATACTGCCCATAGCGGCCGCGGTCGGCATCGAGGAGTTCGATGGCGTTCGACGTGATGTGTTCCA
This sequence comes from bacterium, assembly GCA_040390065.1. Lineage (GTDB taxonomy): Archaea > Thermoplasmatota > E2 > JACPAO01 > JAHFTW01 > JAHFTW01. Next base: position 360,169 of record JAZJZE010000005.1, read on the forward strand.
GCAGCGTGTCTCCCGAGAGCAATTGGTTGTCGTCGGTGAGGATGACGAGGGATCCGGGTGTGTGGCCGGGGGCGTGGAAGGCGGTGGCCTTCGTTTCGCCGAGCTGGATGCGCTCGCGCGACCGGACGTCGTGGCCGATCGGGCAGTCCTCCAGAAAGCCGTCCATGGCGGCGCCTTCCAGACGCATGACGGCGACGACATCAGGCGGCGCGCCGTGGGCCGTCAGCGCCGTGGCAAAGGCGTCAAGGCGGCGAGGCGCATCCTTGCAGAACGTTTCGACGAAACGCGATTCCTCCTTCGGAGCCCAAAGCGTGGCTCCGAATTCCCGGCGCAGGCGAGCGGCGTTGCCGGCGTGGTCGACGTGGCCGTGCGTCACGACAAGGTGCAGGCCGTTGGCGTCGGCGCCCGAATCTCCCAGACCTTCGCGCAGCGCTGCGTACCCGTCGCGGGTTCCGATGCCGCAGTCGACAAGGCCAGTTGCATCTGCGCCGCGACCGGGGAAGACCCAGGCGTTGGCCGTGCGCAGCGGGAAGGGCAAGGGAATCGTGATGCGCGTCGGCGCCGCCACATCGGCACCGAACCGGCCGGGGCGGAAAAGCGCGCCCCTTGGCCGAAAAGGCAAAGGACTGCGCCGGAATGCTAGCCCGTCCATGGACGGGCCACTTCGCCACGTCACGTTCCGCGTCAACCACGATTGCCCCATGGCCGCCCTCAGCCGCGAGGTCCCCGCTGCAGACTTCCATTGCTGGAGCGGCCACCGCCTGGAGGTCGTGGAGGTGCGTTGTGCTTCAGCCGTCTGGCCCCTCGTGGCCCAAGCCGCGAAACGGCACTTGGCGCCCGAACGCATCCTGAGCGTGCCGGAAGGCGGCATCGTCGTGTGGGAGCCCGAGCGTCCGCGAGCGCATCCCGAGTCGAGCATCAGCCAGACGCTGGAGGCGCACCACGTCCTGTGGATGCAGCCCATGCGCGTGCAAGGTGGCTGGGAGCACTACGACGCCATCTCGTTTGCCTCTGGCGGCGACCAAGCGGCCCTCACTGCGCTGTCCAAGTCGTGGCCCACACAGGTCGTCCGCCGCCGCGACGTCGGTGCCGAAGACGTGCTGGCCTCGCTGTTCCTGTCGTTGCGGCCCGCCCTCGACGCACCCACGGACAAGCAGGCAGAAGCCCTCCTGGCGGCCAGCGCAGGCGGGTACTACCGCTCGCCGCGCAATGCCACGACGGCGCAACTCGCCCGGCGACTCGGCATCGGTCGAAGCGCGTTCGAGGAGCGCCTACGCGGCGGGGAGAACCGCGTCCTGGGAGCCGTCCTGCCGGCCTTGGAGCAGCAGCGCGCCTTGCATCCGGGGCCGAAGCGGAGAAAAGGCCGGCACACGTCGGCACACCGTGGACTTCAGCCTCAGCGATGACGAGGCGCTGATTCGCAAGACCGTGCGAGAGCTTGCCCGCGGCCCTATTGCCTCGCGGGCTGCCGCCCTGGACCGTACAGGCACGTTCCCATCGGAGGCCATGCACGAACTGGCTGGGCTCGGCACGCTCGGTGCACAGATTCCGTCCGAATACGGCGGCTCGCCGGTCTCCAAGGTCGCGTACAACCTCATCCTCGAGGAGCTCGCCTGGGCCTGTGCGTCGACCAGTGTCACGTGGGGCGTGCACACGAGCGTTGCCGCCACGCCCATCGTGCAATGGGGTTCGCCCGCAATCAAGGAACGCTTCCTGCCGCGCCTGGCCTCTGGCGAGTGGATCGGATGCTTCGCCCTGACCGAGCCCGGCGCCGGATCAGACGTGGCGGCCATCACGACGACGGCGATTCGCGAGCGCGACGATTACCGTATCAACGGCTCGAAGGTCTTCATCACCAACGGCAACCAGGCCGGCAGCGCCATCGTCGCCGCGAAGACGGACCCCGCCGCCGGCCACCGGGGGATCAGCCTGTTTGCCGTGGAGACTTCCTGGAACGGGTTCGGACGGGATGGCCACGAAGACAAGCTCGGCCTCCGCGGCAGCGACACGGCCCGCCTCAGTTTCACGGACCTGATGGTGCCGAAAGAGAACCTTCTCGGTTCCCCCGGCGACGGCTTCAAGCAGCTCATGCACACTCTCAACGGGTCGCGCATCGGCATCGCCGCGCAGGCTGTGGGCATCGCCCAGCGGGCCTTCGACGAAGCGACCTCCTACGCGAAGGAGCGGCGCCAATTCGGCAAGCCCATCGCTACGAACCAGGCAATCCAATGGAAACTTGCCGACATGGACGTGCGCATCGAAGCGGCGCGGCTCCTCGTCCTGCAAGCCGCGTCAGCGCTCGATATGGGCGACGTTCCGCCTGCCATGGCGTCGCGGGCCAAGCTGTTTGCCAGCGAGACGGCGACTTGGGTGACGCGTGAAGCCGTGCAGGTCCATGGCGGCAACGGGTACACCACCGACTACGTCGTGGAGCGCCTGATGCGTGACGCCAAGGTCACGGAAATCTACGAAGGCACGAGCGAAATCCAGAGGATGCTCATCGCGCGCAGCCTGCTTGCGTAGCGGCGCCATGCTTGTCCCGCAAGGCTTACGGCTGCCCGGGGACGAATCGTTGGCACCATGGTTGCCGAGGATTTGTACGAAAGCGAGGAGAGCATCGCAAGCGAGCCGGCGGAGTTCCAGGACGAACCCCTTGCCGGCGATTGGCGGGCGCGCACCGAGTCGGCCCACGGGACTGCCACGAGCGCGCGCCGCATCAATCCTCATCGACCACGCAACCGCTCGTATGCATGGATGGGCGCGGTCGTGCTCGTATGCTTGGCCGCTGCCGTCCTCATGGGATTCGCCGGAATACCGGGGCCGGGCATCTTCCACCAAGACGTCGCGTGGGTCATCGGCGTCTGCCTCCTGGCCCTCGCCGTGGGGCTTCTCTACGTCTTGTTCACCATCCGCGTCGCCATGCGGCACTTGCGCGAGCAGGCCCTCATCCTCGCCCGCGTGGAGCGCGAACGCACGGACGCCTGGGAGTGGACGTACCCCTCCCCCACGCCGGCGCCGGCACCGGCCGGCCAATCGGCACCGCCCATTCCCAACGTGACGCGTTACAGCCGCCCCGTCGTGGTCGTCGAAGGCATTGGCCCGACGTACAGCAGGCGCCTCCGAAGGATTGGGGTCACGACGCTCGACGACCTGCGCCGCGCCGACCCAACCGCCGTCGAGGACGCAGTCCAGGCCCGCACCCCGGTGGCCCGAGATTGGAAGGCCATGGCCGACCTCATGATCCTGGATGGCGTGCATGCCCAGGCAGCCGAGCTTCTCGTGCGCGCAGGCTGCACTTCCCTCGACGACCTTGCGACGCGCGACCCGGCGGAGTTGCACCGCACGTTGCGGCGCATCAACGAGGCGAACGCCGTACGCATCCATCCTGCGACGCTGCACGTGAAGGATGTCGAGCGGTGGGTCAACGCGGCGCGCCGCAACGAGAGACGCGACCTCGCATTCCAGAACCCGGACTGGAGCTCGTCCCCCGTCCCGATGTGATGTCCGCTTAGCGGGGAGGAGTTGGCGGTCGGCGCGTCGCCGGAGGTTTGCTGGCGGGCCGAACACCCGGGGGCCCAGCCGGCGGTGGCGGAATCCGGCCGAGCGGCCGGGCTGGAGGCGGTGCGCGCGGCGGTCCCGAAGGTCGGGGCGGTGGTCGGGGGGGCGGCGCCCAGGCGGCCGGCCATGGCGGACCCGGGGGAGGCGCACGCACGGGAGGGGCATACGCGCGCGGCGGGAGCGATGTCTGGTACGATGGAGGATATCCGGGCGGCAGCGGCATCCAGTAGTATCCTCCGGGGGATTGCGGCGGCAACGCCGGCGGATAGAACGGGTGCACCGGGGCCTTGGCGCCGCCGCGGAAGATGAATATGGCCGCCACGCCGAGGCAGGCGAGGAGGCCCGCGATGCCGAGGACGATGCTGAGCAACCACGGGAAGGAGCTGCGCGTTCCCTGGACTTTGTAGGCTTGCGTCTCGACGGGGTTGCTCACGCCGCTGCGGGTCGCGGCGGACGCGCCGGTGTTTGGCGGGCGTACCACGGCGGCCGTCGACCCGCGAGTGGCGACGACGCATGGCGGGTAGAGCGTGTTGATGGCGGCGCGGTCGTCGGCGGATGGCGCGGGGCTGAAGTGTCCAAGGAACTCGTAGTTCATGACCGAATCCGCGTTGGCGGACGTATATCTCACGCCCGCCGCGGGAGACAAGCAGTCGGGCTCGGCGCCGGCGGTCATGCGCTGCTCCTCGAACGGGTGGGCCAGGCCGAGGGCGTGGCCGAGTTCATGCGTCAACACCGACTTCAATTCGGACAGCGACCAGCAGCCCGCCACCGTGGTCGTCGTGCAGCTGGTGCGGGCATAGACGAGCATGTCGCCGCGCCAGAACCGCCCTGAGGTGGCCTGCGTCCCGTTGGTGAAGGCGACCGTGGTGCCGTCGCGGTAGAGCATCTGCGTGACGGCCCCGACGCCCTGCCCCGTCGTCGAGGTCGATCCGGGGACGGCGAAGATGTCGAGTTCGGAGCCAGAGCCGACGCCGAATGGCCCGGACGAGTCGCGCGTCGCGTCGACGTCCGTCGAGACGTCCGTGAAGCGGATGCGGGGGTTCACTTCCTCCCACGCGGCCATCGCGCCGTACAGGGCGGCAATCAGGTCCGAGCAACCGACGGAGGCGACGAAACCCTTGGCGAGGATCGTGCAGAAGTCTGGGTCGACGCTGAACTCGATGCCGCCGCCAAGTCCAGGGTCGCCGCCGCTGCGCATGGACGACTCGGTCGCCGCCCAGCGCTGCGCCTGCCAGGCCGCGTGTGGCGCACTCTGATCGGTGTCGGCAAAGAGCGCGAAGCCCTGCGCCGGCGGGGCCACGAGCAAGGCGCACAACGCCACGAGCCACCACCGCATCGCAGGTTCACCTCCGGTCGCCACAATAAGGGTTTGGCCCGGGGAGGCGGGGGAATGGCCGCGCCTGGCCGCCCCTGTCGCCACGGCTTTCAAATAGGCCCGTCCATGGGCCGCATAGGGATTGCATTGGCGACCGCCATCGAGTCCACGCCCGCCTTCGTCAAGTCCACGTATGACGCCATGTCGAAGCGCCTTGCCATTGTGCGCAAGCGCCTCGGCCGTCCGTTGACCCTCGCGGAAAAACTCGTGTACTCGCACCTGGACGACCCGGCGAAGGCGGAGCTCGTGCGTGGCAAGTCATACCTCGACTTGCGGCCCGACCGCGTCACCATGCAGGACGCGACGGCGCAGATGGCCATCCTGCAGTTCCTGACGACGGGCAAGACGCAGACGGCGGTGCCGACGACGGTGCACTGCGACCACCTGATTGCGGCCCAGGTCGGGGCCAAGGCCGACCTGCACGAGGCGACGACGGCGAACAAGGAGGTCTACGATTTCCTGCGTACGGCGTGCCAGCGCTGCGGCATGGGATTCTGGAAACCTGGCGCCGGCATCATCCACCAAGTCGTGCTCGAGCAGTACGCCTTCCCGGGCCAGATGGTCATCGGCACGGACTCGCACACTCCAAACGGCGGCGGACTCGGGATGTTCGCCTCCGGCGTGGGCGGCGCGGACGCGGTCGACGTCATGGCGGGTTTCCCGTGGGAAGTGTTGCATCCGACGGTCATCGGCGTTCACCTCAAAGGCAAGATGTCCGGCTGGACGGCGCCCAAGGACGTCATCCTCAAGCTCTGCGGCATCCTCACGGTGAAGGGCGGAACGAACGCCGTCATCGAGTACTTCGGCGACGGCTGCGCGAGCATCTCCGCGACTGGCAAGGCCACGATCACGAACATGGGGGCGGAACTCGGTGCCACGACGTCGGTCTTCCCGCATGACGAACGCATGAACATCTATCTGCGCGCAACCGGGCGAAGCGAACTCGCGATGCTGGCGGACGCGGCGCACAAGGAACTGCTGACGGCCGACGCCGAAGTCGCCGCAGACCCGAAGAACTTCTACGACCAAGTCGTCGAGATCGACCTCACGACCCTGGAGCCGCATCTCGTCGGCCCGCACACGCCGGACCTGGCGCGGCCCGTCTCGGAGGTCGCGAAGGCCGTGGCGACGGAGCATTACCCTGACCACATTTCCGTGACCCTGGTCGGTTCATGCACGAATTCGTCGTACGAGGACATGGAGCGCACGGCGGACATCGCGGCCCAGGCGTCGGCGCACGGGCTGAAGGTCGTGACCCCGCTCCTCGTCACACCCGGCTCTGAACAGGTGCATCTCACGATCCAGCGCGACGGCCAGATGGCAACACTCCAGAAAGTCGGCGCCACGGTCCTCGCCAACGCGTGCGGTCCATGCATCGGGCAATGGAACCGCCCCGAGTCCGAGACGAAGAAGGAGAACACCATCGTCACGTCGTACAACCGCAACTTCCCCAAGCGCAACGACGGTTCCGCCAAGACGCTCGCATTCATGGGCAGCCCCGAGATTGTCATCGCCTACGGTCTTGCGGGACGGCTCTCGTTCAACCCGATGAAGGACGAACTCACCGGCAGCGACGGCAAGAAGTTCCGACTCGTCGCACCGAAGCAGGCGCCCGAGGTCCCCGCGAAGGGCTTCGTCGCCGACCCGTCCGGCTACGTTGCGCCGCCGTCGGGCAAACCCGTCGAGGTCACCGTCGACCCCAAGTCGGACCGCCTGCAGCTGCTTGCGCCCTTTGGCGCATGGGATGGAAAGGACTTCACCGACCTGCCGCTTCTCCTCAAGGCCAAGGGCAAGTGCACGACGGACCACATCAGCCAAGCCGGCGTGTGGCTCAAGTTCCGCGGCCACCTCGACAACATCTCGAACAACTGCTTCCTCGGAGCCATCAACGCCTTCACCGGCTCCGCCGGCGGCGGCAAGGACCAACTCGACGGCAAGACGAAACTGTTCCCCGAACTCGCCCGCAACTACCAGAAGGCCGGCCTGCGCTGGATCGTCGTCGGCGACGAGAACTACGGCGAAGGCAGCAGCCGTGAGCACGCCGCCATGGAGCCGAGGCACCTCGGCGCGGCCGCCGTGATTGCCCGCAGCTTCGCCCGCATCCACGAGACCAACTTGAAGAAACAGGGCCTCCTTCCTCTGACGTTCGCGGACCCGAAGGACTACGACAAGGTCCAGCAGGACGACCGCATCAGCATCACGGGATTGGCCGCGATGGCGCCGGCCAAGCCGCTCACGGTCATCCTCAAGCACGCCAACGGCAAGAGCGAGGCGATCCAAGTGCGGCACACGTTTTCCAAGGACCAGATTGAATGGTTCCGCGCGGGGTCGGCACTCAATCTGTTGCGGAGCAAGAAATGAGTACGGGTTTTCGCCACGCCCTTTGGGTGGCCGGCCTTGTGATTGCGGGCTGCCTTGGACCCGGCCACCCGATTCCATCACCAATTGCCCCGGCCGATTCCGCGCACTTCGACGGCCACGGATTGGTCTCCGTGGGACCCGACGGTGCCACCATCCGTTTCAATGGCACTGGCGTCGCCTACGTCCAGCTCGAGGCCGCCGCGGGCGACCAGGACGTGCGGCTGATCCACGAACTCTATGCGCCCACCGGCCTGCTTGATGAGACCACCGTCAACTCCGGCCAGGCCAATGGAACCTGGCCTTACTTTGGTTCGAACGCCACCATTCTCTTCGTCAGCGACCAGCAGGGAAAACCTGGTGTCGTGCCAATCTATGGCTTCTACCGTCACATCAAGGCAAATGCCATTTTCCTTCCAGAGGACCGCGACTTTCCAATCGACCGCCGAAATGTCGGCTATTACTACGGTGATGGCGTCTGGCACACAGACTTGCTTGGCAAGTCCATCATCTTCGCCACGACCGTCCCAGGTTGGTCGGTGAGGATTGGAAACGGTGCCGCGCACGTCGACATCACCCCGTCGCCCTTGCCCCTCACCATCGCCCGACAGCGCTGGAGCACGACGCCGCAAGCGGACGAGCCGGTCACGGCCGTCGCCAACTACGAGTGGAGGGTACCCGTTCCCTCAGCGGACCCGGCCTATGCCGTGTGGACGGCCAGGGCGACGACGGACAATTGCCACTTGCAGGACTATCAGTGGCGTAGCTCCATCGGCGCTCCCGGCGAGCAGCCGTCCGATCCGTATTTCGAATACAGCGGCTATAGCTGTGAGCACGCCGGAATGGGTCCCCGGGGGTACGCCGATCATCTCGACTACCCGGGGACCAATGGCATGCCCGGAGCCAGTTCGCAGGGTGCCAAGGAACTGTATGTGAATGTCAAGGTTCCGTACTCTGTTGGGGACTTCGAGTGGCGAGCGAGCGCCGCCATCTTCCCGTGGCCTGCGGACTTTCCCGAGTAGGCCCGGGTGGCGCGACGGTGGCGAAGGTCGACCTTGAGACTTCCACAACCTGACTAGGTTCCTTAAACCCGTCCGGGACTGCCTATCCACCATGAATCGGATAGTCTTGGCGTCGCTCGTCATCCTGGTCGCCGCAACCCTGGCAGGATGCAGCGGCAAGTCGGCGCCGACGCACGACGACGTCATCCGCTCCATTCCCAGTGGCGACGAAGTCGTCGTGCCCGACCCCGTGATTTCCGGGTCCGGCCGCGGCAGCCTCCTCGGCCTCGTCACGAACCCCGCCAACGTCGCCGTGCAGGGGGCCTCCGTCGAACTGGGCGGCACGGACATCTTCGACATCACGGCCAAGAATGGCACGTTCTTCCTCCAGGACGTCCCCGAAGGCACGTATGGAATCATCGCCCGCGCCGACGGCTACGCACCCGCAACGGGGACCGTCATCATCCGTGCCGACACGACGCAGCACACGTGGGTGCAACTGGCCCTGGCGCCGCCGCCTCCGCCCTTTCACAAGACGCTGTTCTACAACGGCACCATCACCGTGACGACGGATCCGATGACCGGGTTTAGCGACTTCAGTTGCGCCGGCTGCTACGCGAGCCTCCCCGTCGGCAAGGGCGTGAAGACCATCGTCCTCGAATTCACCATGAACAAGGACGGCATCATCCCCGTGCAGCCGTTCCCGGACCCGCTGGACCTTGCTAACCGCAGCGTCTACTGGCGCGTCTACAACGGCCAGACGACGGCATGGAGCGGCTCCGGCCCGAACCCCCTGCTGGAGCGAACGAGCGCCGTCAAGACCGGAAACTACACGCTCAACATCGACCCGACCACGTACCCGTTCCCGGAGACCAGCAAGACGTTCACCATCTACGTCACCATCTTCTATTGGACGCCGGCACCGACCATCTGGTCTTACCTGCAGGGCGACCGTTAGCGGCGGCGACCGTCCCGCTTTTCTGCCGGACCCGTGTCGAGGTCGCCATGGACCCTTCACCGCCCTCCCCCGCCGCCCCCATGGCTCGTCCCGGTTTGCCGGGCGCCGTGCCCACGGGCCTGCGCATCGTCGCCTTCGACTTGGAGACCACGGGCCTCGACGGCGAGAAGGCGCGCATCGTGGAATTCTGCTTCATCGAGCTCGATGCGGGGCTGGCCGAGATGGGGCGCTGGAGCGAACTCGTCAACCCAGGCATGCCGATTCCGGAGGAAACCGTGAAGGTGCACGGCATCACGGATGCCATGGTCGCAAGCCGGCCGGCATTTGCCGCCTTTGCCTCGCGCGTGCAGGCACTCGTGCAGGACGCCGTCCTCGTCGCGCACAACCACAAGTTCGACCTCGAGATCCTGAGTCGTGAGTTGGCCCGCGCCGGCCAGCGCGCCCTCGCCCCCAACCACCCGTGCATCGACACGCATCAGATCGAGTCCTACGTCAACTCGCACAGTCTCGCGGCGACCTACGAACGCTACGTCGGAACCCCCTTCGACGGCGCGCACCGCAGCGAGGCGGACACCGCGGCGTGCGTCGAGGTGCTGCGCCGCCAACGCAAGGCCCACGCCGACAAACTACCAGAGGACCTCGACGGCCTCCTGGTTGCCCACCTCGACCGCCGCCGGAACCCGGAGCGCGCGGAGCGCAACTGGCTGGACCACGGCCGGCGCTTCTACGCGGACGGCCAGGGCATCGTGCACTTCAACTTCGGGCCGCACAAGAACCACGCCATCTTCGAGTCGCAAGAAACCCGGTCGTTCATGGACTGGATGCTGCGCCGCGACTTCCCCGAGGACGTCAAGGCCCTCGTGCGGACGTGGCTCGCCAACCCACCCAAGACGCCGGCGACGGTGAAGCCGCAATGAAGGTCCTCCCAGCCGGGCCCTTGCGGGCCCTCCCGTCCGCTGAGGCTAAGGCCCTTCACGCTACTGTGGTCGCGTGAAGGTCCTCTGCGTAGGCCGCAACTACGCCAAACACGTGCGCGAAATGGGCCAGGCTCCGCCCGCCTCGCCCATCTGGTTCTGGAAGCCGGAATCGGCCGTGATTGGCGACGGCGATGCCATCCTCCTGCCCGCCGGAATCGGAGCCGTCCACCACGAGGTCGAACTCGCCTTGCGGATCGGGCGGACGCTGCGCAAGGCGTCTGCGGCAGAAGCAGAGCGCGCCATCGACGCCTTCACCGTGGCCAACGACGTGACCGCCCGGGACCTGCAGGAAGCGGCAAAGAAGGCAGGCACGCCATGGGCGCAGGCGAAGGGCTACGATACCTTCCTGCCGCTCGGGGAATGGGTGGCCCCGACGGGGCATGACCTGTCGCGGCTCGAGTTGCGCCTCACGGTCGACGGAGCAATGCGACAACAGGGAACCACCAAGGACATGACGTGGCCCGCCGCCGACCTGCTTGCGCACGCCTCGACCTGGACCACCCTCCAGCCTGGCGATGTCCTCCTCACGGGCACACCGGAAGGAGTCGGACCGATGGCGCCCGGCCAGACCGTGGAAGCCCAAATCGTGGGTGTCGCCCGCGTGCGCAACCCGGTACGCGCCGGGTAGCCTTTTTCACGGCAGCCCCTCCCCGACGCATGCGCCTGTGGCCATTGGCCTTCCTCGTCGTGCTCGCCGTCCCCGCCGCCGCGGCCCAGCCAGCCCACCCCGTCGTCGTCGAAGTCGACCTGCTGGTCATCAGCTTCGGCAACTACGACGCAAACAAGGGCACCTACACGATGGACCTGTACCTCCACCTGTCGTACGATGCCATGCACAGCGGCGGCATCGACCCGACGCATTTCGAGTTCGTCAATGGGCGGGCCGCCAGCAAGGAACTGCAGTCCGACGACACCAACGCCACGACCGGCATCCGCGACTTGTGGTACAGGTTGCAGGTGAACCTGTACGCCGAGCCGCACTTCGAGAACTACCCGTACGACGCCCAAATCCTCAGCCTCCAACTCGAGGACGCCGTGCACACCGACAGTGAACTCGTCTACCGCGACGCCCTGACGGGGACGGGCATCGACCCGGACATCCACGTCGCCGGCTGGCGCATCGACAATGCAGGAGCGACGGTGGCCCCGAAAGTCTACGCGTTCGGCGAGACCTACAGCCGCTTCGCGTACCAGGTCCAGGTCAGCCGCGAACCATTGTCGGCGACCTTGCGCGCCTTCCTGCCGCCGCTGGCGTTCATGATCGTGAGCGCCTTGTCGTTCTTCCTGCACGCCTCGAAGGTCGCCCAGCGACTGACGCTCGGCACGTCGATGCTCATCGCGGCCGTGGGTTTCCACATCAGCCAGACCGTCTCGCTGCCGACCCTCGGCCGCTTGACCCTGTTCGACCAACTCATGCTGGCAGCCTACGCCTTCCTTGCTGCCAGTCTCGCCGTGACGGCGCTCGTGGCGTACAACGAGGATTTCCGCAAGGACGACAAGACGGCAGCCCGGTCGACGCGGATCAACGTCCGCGGCGCCGTGCTTGCCGCCGCGCTTCCCGTGTTGGTCTTCCTGGCGCTTCGGTTCCTCTAGGACGCCGCCACACCGGCTTGGTGCGGCGCCATCGTGCTTGCCAGCGCACTCGGGTGCAGGCGGAGGAACCGCCCATCGCGCACGGTGACGACGAGGCCGCCATCGATGAGGCGCTTGACGTGATACGTCACCGTCGATGCCTGCAGGCCGCTGCGCTGCGCGACCTCCTGCGATGTCAAGCCCGGTTGTGCCGCGACGACGGCGAGGATGGAGCGTGCGCCGTCGGACTTCATGGCGGGGGCGGCCGCAATCTGCATGCGTCCCGCGCCGCGCGGGAAGTAGCAAGTGTAGCCACCCGATGGCCGCGCCACGACCAGACCGGCCTCCGTGAGCTTCGACAAGTGATGGACGAGCGTGCCGTTTGGCAATCCGCTGCGCCGGCCAAGTTCCTGGAAGTGGATGCCAGCATCGGCTTCGATGAGCGCGGCCAGCCTGGCCCTATGCGGGTTGTCGAGGAGCTCCGGGTTGCGCAGGCGCGAGAACAGGCCGATGGATCCACCCTTCAGGATGGGCCACACCCAGTAGAGCGCGCCGACGAACAAGCCAACGAGGCTGATGCCGGCGGCCTGCGCAGGGTTCGGCAACCATCCCGGGATGGAGTTCGCGGAGCCTGATGCGGGCGGAATGCCCGAGGGCTTGGTCGCCGCTGCCCCCTGCAGGCCGTTGCGCACACTGCTGTTCTCCTGCGAGGTTTCGAGGACGGACGGTTCGCCGTTCACCATCGCCAGAGCGCTCATGCGTGTTTCGGCGTCCTCGACGATGGTGGGCGGCGTCGTGGTGGTGTCGACGCGCCGGCCGGAGGAGGTCGACTCGACCCATCCGGCGCGCGTGAAGCTCACCGCAACCGAGCACGACACGGTCCCGTTCGTGAAGCGGAACCCGCAGAGTTCGGCGTATGCCAGGTCATTCGATGGATGGGCGCCGTCCGCCGCCGTCGCGTAGTCGCGCCAGCGGTCAGCCAACGAGACCCAAGTGGGCAGCTCCTTCGGCTCCGGGGGCACGGGCCAATCGAACGACGACGAACCGAAGTCGATGTAGGAGAACACGTGTTGCGGCATCGGCGGCGGCAAGCCGGTTGCATGCAGGATGTAGACGATGACCGAGTAGCTGTCGTGGCCGTCGCCTTCATGGAACCACCAGGCGGGGCCACGCAGATCGACGCTGAACGCCACGGTCGTGTAGGCCTTCGGGTGCGCTGCCCTGAAATCGCGCAAGCCGGAGAACGACGGGTCCGTCATGGCTTGGTTCCACGCCTCCGAGGGCAACAGCGGGACGTTCAGCCCCTTGTCATCCGGTCCCCAGGGCTTGCTGGGCGCCATGACGAGGCCGGGGATGGGATCTCGCGGCGCTGGGCCCAGGGTCCTTGCCACCGTGCCGGGGGCGTAGCTGACCAGGACCATCGTGGCGTGGTCGCCGTTGTCGTCCGTGCTGCGGGCCTCCAACTTGAGAGGGGAGGAGATGCCCGAGGCAAACCACACGGAGACCTGGTACTCCTTCAGCGAGACCTCATCGGACGAGAAGTCCATGACGGCATCCGTCAAGACGCGGCTGGCATCGAAGCGCAAGGCGGGCCGACCGTCCAGCATGTCCAACGCCTTGGCTTGGTACGTCCCCGCCGGCAGGGTGGCAACCTCGCCAATCGTGCACGTGTCCTCCAGAAGGAAGGAGGCGCCGACGGCAAACGTGCGGCCCTGCGCCGGGTTCACGAACAGGCAGAAGGCGTCGCCCACGCCGAAGGAGCGGCTCTGGCTCTTCTCATGCGTGACGATCTGGCTGTGGATGACTTCCGGCAGGCCGCCGACCGTGAGAGGAGAGCCCAGCAGGCCGCCGTCCGTCACGTTGCTCGTCGTCCGGTTCGATTCCGATGCCCAGACCTGCGACGAGCCTTGCTCGAACAGGATGGCGCCGTGGTACGATTCCCAAGGGTTGTGGTCGGGCTTGCCGTCGAAGTCGAAGTCGAACGTGTTGAGCTCGTCGTAGCGCATGCCTTCGACGAGCCCGCGGTCCGTGGCGTGCACGAGCCCATCCGCCATGCGCACGGGCTCGCCCTTGCCGAAGCTGAAGTTGGCAAACGGCGCAGCGCCATGGGCAAACGGTCCATCCAGCCAAGGACCCTTGAGGTCGAGCGAATAGCTGCCCTTGTCGCCAAGGTGCGCAACAGGAACCTGCACGTCGCGGCGGGCTGCGGACGTCTGCGAATTGGCATTGCCGGCGCCGACCACGCCGACGAGGATCGAACTCGTGAGGATGGCGATCAAGACGGCGGGCAGCAGGCGGCGGCCCAAGCGGGCAGGTCGGGTCATTTGGACACCACTCGCACCACCTTGGGATGTAGTTAAAGGTAGAGTGGAGCAGGGTTCGAATCCACCGGGCTATCCCTGGAGGGAACGTCGAATCGACCCGGGATTGGCCGAGGTCATCCGCCGCCGGGGGAGACCCGGTCCGCGGAGGGCACGGTCTGCTTCTTCGGGTCTAGTGCGGCGTCGATCCTGGCCTTCGGCAGGCCGGCGTCGCGGTAGGCGATCTCGCGCACGGTCTTGTGCTCCTTCTGGCTCGTCTTGGCGATCTGCGCCGCCTTGTCGTAGCCGATGAGCGGGTTGAGTGCCGTGGCCATGGAGACGCTGCGTTCGACCGCGGCGGTGGCGCGTTCCGCGTTGGCCTTCGTGCCGGCCAGGCAGTTGTCGACGAAGACGCGCGACACGGCCGCGAGAAGGCGCGTGGACTCGAGCAAGTTGTGCGTCATCATCGGGAGCATGACGTTGAGGTCCAACTGGCCCCACTGGCCGCCGATCCGCACTGCGGCGCAGTTGCCCGTGACGTGGGCGCCTACCATCGTGACGGCCTCGCAGATGACCGGGTTCACCTTGCCAGGCATGATGCTGGAGCCCGGCTGGATGGCGGGGAGTTGCAGTTCCCCAAGGCCGCAGTCGGGGCCGGAGCCCATGAGGCGGACGTCGTTGGCGATCTTCATGAGGCTCGCGGCCACGGTGTCGAGGGCGCCGGCGGCAAAGACGTAGGCGTCGCGGCTGGCTTCGGCCTCGAAGTGGTTCTTGGCTTCGACGAACTTGAAGCCCGTTGCCTCCGTGAGTTTCGCGGCCACGCGGGCGCCGAATTCCGGATGGGCGTTGAGGCCGGTGCCGAGGGCCGTGCCGCCTTGCGCCAATTCCAGCAGGCCTTCCTCGGCTTGGCGGATGCGTCGGATTCCCAACTCGATTTGGCGGGCGTAGCCGGAGAATTCCTGGCCGAGGCGGATGGGGACCGCGTCCTGCAGGTGCGTGCGGCCGACCTTGACGACGTCGTCGAACTCCTTCGACTTCCGGACGAGGCAGTCGTGCAGGTACTCGAGGGCAGGGATGAGTTCGTGCTCGAATTGCAGGACGGCGGCGACGTGCATCGTCGTCGGGATGACGTCGTTGGAGGATTGGCAGAAATTGACGTGGTCGTTCGGGTGAACGTTTTCGCCAAGGATCTGCGTGGCAAGGTGCGCGACGACCTCATTGGCATTCATGTTGGTGGATGTGCCGGAGCCGGTCTGGAAGACGTCGATGGGGAAGTGCTCGAGGTGTTCGCCCTCGTAGATGGACAGCGCCGCTTGCGCGATGGCATCGGCCACGGCGGGCTTGAGGAGCTTGAGGTCCTTGTTCGCCATGGCGCACGCCCACTTGACGAGGCCGAGGCTGCGCACGAACTCGGGGGGCAGGTGCAATCCGGAGATGGGGAAGTTGAGGACCGCCCGCTGCGTGCTTGCGCCCCAGAGTGCGTCGATGGGGACCTCCATCGGGCCCATCGAGTCCTTCTCCGTCCGCGTCGCGGGGCCTTGGCCCTTCTCGTAGTCGGAACCCGGTTCGGCGGCAGCCACTGCCTTCTTGGCCATGGCGGGGCCGACGGGGGCAGGGGAGAAAAAGGGTGGGTCAGGCCGCCACGGCGGATGGGCCGCCAACCAGCATCAAGCCGGCGAGGTCAGCCCGGAGGATGCCGGCCTTGCGCAGCCTGTCAACGTGGTAGTGCACGGTAGGCGGGCTGACGCCAAGCCGCCTGGCGACCTCCGCCGATGTCACGCCTGGCTGCCCCCTGGCTGCCGCCAGGATGGCCTTCGCCACGGGCGATTTGACAAGCGGTGCGGCCTCCATCGCAAGGCGGCCTGTTCCGCGTGGAAAATAGCACGTATAGCCGTGCCGACGGGAGGCAACGACAGCCCCTGCTTCCGCCAACGTGCGCAGGTGGTGCTCGACGGCGCCGTTGCCGATCCCAACCCGGCGCACGAGCTCCTGCAGGTGGATTCCTGGTTCGCGCTGAACCAGTTGCGCGATGCGGGCCCGCGTAGGATTGGCGAGCACGTCCTCGGCCTGGACGCGGGAAAACAGCCCGACGGCGCCGCCCTTGGCTGCAGGCCAGACCCACCACAGGAGGCCGGCAATGATGGCCAGGCCTCCGACGGCCTCGACGGCCGGAACGCTCGGCCATTTCCAGAAACCCGCTGCGCCGGCGTCAAGCGGCGTGAATGGCTGCTTGGAGGCGGGAAGTTGGGCGGCTGCTGGGGCGACGTCGGTCTTCTCTCCCGACGATACGGTCATGAAGGCGTGCGGTCCGTCTTCTGGCACGGTCCACTCGAGGTACTGCCCCGATGACTCGGTCGTCTGCAGCGGGTTGAAGCTCCCGAGGCCCGTCAGGTTGTAGTGAGCCTCTCTGTGTCCCGCCTGGTAGTACGGCTGGGCCTGCGTGCAGGACGCCTTGGTGACTTGATCATCGTAACATCCGAGCCAGAAGTCCCACGCGTTTGGCGCCGGCCGGACTTCGCCTGGCCGGAAGGCCTGATACTGCGCGAACATCGAGGCTACCGTGGGCGTCATCGCGGGCAGATTGTCCCGCGGTAGGAACCGCATTCCGTCGAAGAACTGACCAAACTCCGCATCGCCCTGGAATTCGTCGTGTCCGGCTTGCCGCACGGGCCCGAGCCCTCCCAGGGCGGGCACGGTGCGAATCGCATCGAAAGCGAGGCGCGCTCTCGGATCGGCGGCAATCATCCGCCACGTGTAGGAGACCTCCCCGAATGCATTCGTGGATTGCGACAACCGGGCGGCGCCCAGGTAGGCGGTGGGGTGAGCTGCCAGGAAGGTCCGAACGTCCGAGTAGATCACGTCCGATTTCGCTTCGGCCCACGCCTCGGATAGAGGAAACGGGTGAACGACGCCGGAATCCTCGACGATAGTCTCTGTCCGCGGCGCCATCTTGACTGGGGGCATCGACGGTAGTGCCACGCCAGACTTGTCGGCGATTGGCACGCGTCCGCGCTCGAAGGATACCAACCGATACGAGTATCCTCCACGCTCCGGATTCCACGGGTCGACGACGAACTTCATGCGCACCGGGTATGGAATGTCCTCCTGGAACCAGAGACGCAGGTCCGTGCCGTTGAATCGTGAACTGAACCAGTCCACGACAATCGTCCGGTGGGGGGCATTGGGAACCTCGCCTCGCGGAATGAGGAAGGCTGTGCGCGTCGTATTGATCGTCGCGAGGTCGCACCCGCCTAGTTCGGGAAGCGGCTTCTGCAAATCCCACGTGCGGCCTTGGAGGGCGCTCCGCCCTCCGCATGGTGCTTGAACGTCGGCGAAGACGGTCTGGTCCCAATCGCCAGTGGTGGAATGGGGCAGACCAGGCAACGGGGTCTCATTGTACGAGTATCCGCCGGCCGTGCGCAGGTTCCAGGCCGTGCCATCGACGGTTCCCGCAGCAAAGTGTGTGGCGCCGCTGTACCCGAATCCGGCGGCTGACACAACGGTCGTCCCGCCTGGGTCATCGCCGAGGAGCATGCGGCGCCACGAGAAGCGATTTGCCAGGACGGGGGAGGTCCCCTGGTAGTCGATGACGTCGCCAAGGGTCTCGAAATCCACGCCTTCGGAAAGCGGGAACCTGTAGGTTCCGTTGCCCTCGAAACGATACTGCCCACGATCGCCGACATTTGGCCACGCCAGGGTGAATGGCGCAGGCGGGGCGGAGGACTCGCCGGGGTGTGGAGCCGCGGCGATGACGGTCCCGACACCGCCGACAAGCAGGGCCGTGAGTACCGCGGCGGCGATGTGCTTGGGCTGCGTGAGTTTGGCGTGCATCGGCTTGTGGGCCATGGAGGGACACGGCGCGCCTGGCCTTATCAGGAGCGCGGGGGGATTCTCTAATGGCTAACGCCCAGTTGGGGCGTTTCTCTAATACCTTGCTCCAGGCCGACGAATCACCCGGATGCCGCAATCGCCATCCCAGTCTCCGTCGGCTGCAGTGTCCCAGCAGCCACCAGGCCCGCGGCGCGCAGCCGCTCCAAGTGGTAGTAGACCGTGGCGGGCGCGATGCCGAGTCGGCGGGCGGCTTCCTGCGGCGTCATTCCTGGGTTCTTCCGCAGGAGGTCGAGGAGTTTCCGCGCCGCCGGTGCCCGCAGCGCCGGTCCGGCCTTGGCGAAGCGGTCATCGGTTCCGGCCGGGAAGTAGCACGTATAGCCAGGTGCCCGCACGGCCTTGAGGAGGCCCGCCTCGGTAAGCTTCGCCAAATGGTGCTCCATGGTCCCGTTGGATTCGCCAAGCACCCGAAGGAGGGCCTGGTAGTGGATGCCGGGCTGCGCTTGCACGGCCTCGACGATGCGCCGGCGAACGGGGTTGTCGAGGAGTTCGTTGTCGCGGGTCTTGCTGAACAAGCCGACGGCGCCGCCCTTGGCAAGAGGCCACAGGTAGTAGGCGAGGCCGGCCACGAGGGCGCCGAAGGCCACGGTCGTGGCTTGCACCGGGGTGGGCGCAATCCACGTGGAGGCAGGGACGACGCCCGGTGCGGGGGCGACGGGGGCGGGCGGCGTGGACGCCAAGGGCGCGGCGCCTGCCGGCTGGTCCGTCTGCTCGGAGCGGTCGAACCGTTTGGCCGTGCCATCCGGTGCCCACGTCATCGTCGTCGCCCGCCACGTCGTCGTATCGGCTTGCAGGCCAGGGAATGCGGCCGTCGACGTCGATGTGGCGTCGCCCGCCCAGACCATCTGGATGGGATATCCATCGGCCTGCTCCATGAAGCAGAATCCCCAGTCGTTGCCGACCTGGTTGGGGTCGCCCCACGGCCGCCACTGGGCCAGCATGCTGGCCACGCTCGGCATCGTCTGGGGCAGTTTGTCGAGGCTGACCGGCTGCATGTCGCTGAAGGGCCGGTCGGGGTCGACCTTCACGTCTGCTGGGGCGCCGGAGTTGCCGATCTGGTGGGTCCAGCGCCGCTCGATGCCCGTCTCGTGGATGCTGCCGCCGTCACTCACCCCGAAACTCCACCGTTCCCTGTGCTGGTCGGCGGGCAGAAGCGGCGTTGGGCTGTCGACGTGCCCGTCGAAGGCGATGTGCCGCGCCCACACCATGACGGCGCCGGGATGCTGGCCGAGGTACGTCGCGAGCTCCGGGTCCACGCCGGTGCGGGCGGACGCGAAGGCCTCCGACAATGGGAACGGGTGGACGACGCCGGTCTCGTCGGGACCGTCGACGTCGAGCGGCTGGAAGACCCACTGCGTCGGCATGGCCGCGTCCGAGGCGCTGCGCGCAAGGACCGTGCCGCGGGTGAAGCCTGTCATGGTCCACCTCTGCGTGGGGAATTCCATGGTGACCGGGTACGGGATTCCGGCGCGGTACACGAATTCGCCCTGCTTCGTCGGCTGGTCATCGTACACGGCGGGACCATCGGGCACGCCTTGGTTGTAGCCGAGAGTCATCCACCACTCGACGCGCATGTCGCCGCTGTCGATGCGGGCGACGCGCAACTCGACGTCCTTCGTCTCGCCAGGGTTGGGCAGGTCCGAACAGGGATGTTCATCGGGGACGACCTGCCCGAGCGCGATCTCGCCGCCTTGGAACGGGTTGCGCAGGCCGCACGGCAAGGAGGCGGTGCCTTCCATGTAGAACAGGCTCGTCCAATTGTTGGTCCGAACCTGGCCTGACGGGTCGGGGACCGAGCCGGGCGTTGCGTCGGTCTGCGAACTGCTCACCCGCAGGATGTCGGCGGCCAGGCTTCCGGCTGGAAGGAAGTGGTCCTCGTCGCGCGAGTCGTCGCCGCGGACGTCCTTGGTGAGGATATGGTTGGCCCACATGGTCCCGCCGTGCAAGCCCGGGACCTGCTCGTCGGCAAGCCACGTGAAGTCGTAGCCCCAGTCGCCGGAGCCGTGGATTGTCGCCGGGTTGGGGAAGGTGATTGCGTACGCCGCGCGGTCGCCCACATTGGGCATGGGGATCTGGAAGGCGACGGCCGAATCCGGACCGAAATTGGCGGCGAGGTCGTGCTGGCCGTTCGCGTTTGCGAGCCCCACGGTCAGCCCGGCGCCTCCTCCCAGGAGGACGACGACGGCGACGCTGGCAAGGATGTGGCGCGGACGATGCAGGATGGCGCGGTCCATGGGGGCAGACACTCCGGCCGGGGCTTAAGATGAGCCCGGTGCAAACGCTGACGACGGCGGCCAGCGGTGCAATCCTCGAAGAACTTTCTGGCTACAGTTTGTCCGCCGCATGTTCCCGACTGGCCTTGATGATGTCGGCGATGCGCTTGGCCTTCTCCATCTTCTGTTTCTCCTCGGCCGTGCTGGCGACGACGGCTGGCACGGGCGTCGGCTTGTTGTTGCGGTCGAGGGCGACGAACGTCATGTAGCAACTGGCCGTGTGCCGCACTTCGCCCGTCGTCGGGCTTTCGGCTTCGACGCGCACGCCGACGAGCATGCTGGTCTTGCCGACGTGGCGCACGGTGGCGTGGATCGTGAGGATGTCGCCGATGTAGACGGGTTCACGGAAATCCATGCGTTCGAGGCTCACCGTCACGACTTTGGGTACGCGGGCATGGCGCCACGCGGCGACGGCGGCGGCCTCGTCGATGTACTTCAGGATGGCACCGCCGTGCACGTTGCCGTAGACGTTCGCCTCGTCCGGCGTCATGAGCTTCGACATCGTCGTCGCGGAACGGCTCATGGGGACGGCTTCGAGCTCGGCCTTGGGCATGCATCGAGCAGCGGGAGCAGCGATTTCAGGGTGTCCCTCGCCCCAACACGGCATGAAGACGGTGGGCGTCTCCGTTTGCGCCCTGTAGGGAAAGTCCAGCAGGAATCCGAGGGCAAAGAGGAGGAGGGAATCATGCGAGTCCGTTGGCACCGGCGGAGGGCTTAGCCCTGGACGCAGACGCCGAAGACGTATTCGCGGCACGGGTTGCCCTGCTGGCAGTACGAAACGCCGTAGCCACACGTGCAGTGGTCGTCGATGATGCCGTCGCACGGATTGTCGGCGCCGAGGTGTTGCCCAGCGATCTCGAACGCGCTGGCCGTGGGCGTAAGCACTGTCGCCATCATGACCATCGAGGCTGCCAAAACGAGCATTTTAGTGGTTGTCTTCATGGGTTCACCTTGTTGTTGTCGCAGTCGCTTGGACTGCTTGGCGTGGCGACCGGCCCATTGCGATGATAGCCATTGGCGCAATTTCCTGAAAGTCCAGCATGAATCTCGTCAAGCATCCGGAAACAGCGGCGCTGCAGGCCCCCGGGCAAAGCGGGCTCCCGTCTCTGGTCCGCCGAGCGCGGCCGCGACGCGTGGCAAGGAATCCACCGCGTTGCCTTCGAACGGGTTCGTGACGATGACGAAGCACTCCTTCCATGACGCATCCGTGAGCCGCTTGCGCATCTCGAGGACTTCGCCGAGGCGGTCGGCGACGGTGACGTGGCGGCCCCGCGTGTTGACGTGCTTGCCCGTGAAGCGCACGTAGCCCCGGGCCGCGGTGCGCCACGGGGGCGCGAAGGCCTTGGGGAACGTGGACCAGACCAGGGGTGCGTCGAAATCCTCCAGGATGTTCTCGACGGCGGGCACGAACCAGGAAGTGTGGCGAAGCTCGACGGCAAACGTACCAGGCGGCGCGCTGCCTAGAATGGCAAGAAGCCGTTCCCAGCCTGCCTCCCGGTCGAGCGTTGGCGCGAATTGCACGAGTGTGGGTCCAAGTTTGCCCGCGGACCGCAGTGGCTTGAGCGAGACAAGGAACTCCTTGGTCTTCTCTTGGTCTACGTCGGCCTGTCGCTCCTGTGCCTTCGGCGTCTCCGTCAGTTGCGGGCGCAGCCAGGCGTAGCGCTTGCCGACGCGGCCGCCGCCCTTCATCGTCGGGCCGTGGGTTGCATCCTTGTGCAGCTTCGGCAGGAAAAGGAAGCCTTCCGGCGTCTGCGCGACCCAGTCCTGGAGCGTGCCCTCCTCGGCGGCCTGGTGGTGCAGGATGTCCGCCTCCACACAGTCGAACTTGGTGCTGTAGCGCGGAAGATACTCGGCGTGCAGCGTCCGCAGCGGGTACAGCGTGTGCTCGAAGTGCGCATTCGACCAGGCCGCAAGGCCAAAGCGGAGGCGCATCACGGCGCCATGGCCAGCCGCGGCATAAGGGCCTCTCCCCAAACGAAAACCGGAATGCACGGCAGAGCCTGGGGCGGCCGTTGCCCAACCCGACCGCGGGCGCCGCAGTCGACGCCTTCCGCCATGAATACGACCGCATCAACGACGCCGTCTACGGCAACACGTTGCCTCCCTTTCCCGGCGTCGACGTCGTGGACCGCACCGACATCTTCTCCATGACGCGCACGGTCGGCTTGGGGCCGTGGCGGGAACTCCGCCCGTTCCTCCTGTCGCGGCACGTCAAGGGCGATCTGCTGTTGGAAGCAATCCGTCACGAGGTCGCGCATGCGGCGGCACTCCTCTTCGACGACGACGAGGACCACGGGCCTGCTTGGCGACGGCACGCGGAACTCTGCGGCGCGCACCAGATTGCCACCCTCGACGACGGCCATCCCCTCCGCCGCGATTGGCCACGCCGGTGAACCGGGCTTCCAGGTTTTCCCCAACCTTCATCTATTCCCCCCTGTCAGGGCCAATCATGGCCCAGGCGTGGACCCCGATGGTCCCCAAGGATGGCAATGCCATCACCGTCGCTGCCGGCAAGCTGACCGTCCCTGACCACCCGATCATCCCGTTCATCGAGGGTGACGGGACCGGGCCGGACATCTGGCGAGCCTCCAAGCGCGTCCTGGACGCCGCTGTCGAGCAGGCCTACAAGGGCAAGCGCCAGATCGCCTGGATGGAGGTCCTTGCCGGCCAGAAGTCGTACCAGCAGATGGGCGACTGGCTGCCGCAGGCGACGCTCGACGCGATCACGCTCTACAAGGTCGCAATCAAGGGCCCGCTCGAGACGCCCGTTGGCGGCGGCATCCGCAGCCTCAACGTCGCCCTTCGCCAGCAATTGGACCTCTACGTCTGCCTGCGCCCAGTGCGCTACTACCAAGGCGTACCGAGCCCCGTGAAGGAGCCGGGCAAGGTCGACATGGTGGTCTTCCGCGAGAACACGGAGGACATCTACGCCGGCATCGAGTTCAAGGCCGGCTCGGACGAAGCCAAGAAGCTGCGCGATTTCCTCATCAAGGAACTCGGTGTCAAGAAGATCCGCTTCCCGGAAACGAGCGCGCTTGGCATCAAGCCGGTGTCGGAGGAGGGCTCGAAGCGGTTGATCCGCGCCGCAATCCAGTACACCATCGAGCACGAGCGCAAGTCCCTCACCCTTGTGCACAAGGGCAACATCATGAAGTTCACGGAGGGCGGCTTCCGCGACTGGGGCTACGAAGTCGCAGTCAAGGAATTCGGCGGCCAGATCATCGACCAAGGCCCATGGGTCCGCCTGCCCAGCGGCATCGTCGTCAAGGACGTCATTGCCGACGCCATGCTGCAGCAAATCCTCACGCGCCCCGCCGAGTACGACGTCATCGCGACGTTGAACCTGAATGGCGACTACCTCAGCGACGCGCTTGCGGCGCAGGTCGGCGGCATCGGCATCGCCCCCGGCGCGAACATCAACTACCTCACCGGCCACGCCATCTTCGAGGCCACGCACGGCACCGCCCCCAAGTACGCCAACCAGGACAAGGTGAACCCGGGTTCCGTCATCCTGTCCGGTGTCCTGATGCTGCGCCACCTTGGTTGGGGCGAGGCCGCGGACCTCATCGAGCGTGCCCTGGAGAAGACCATCGACCAGAAGCGCGTCACCTACGACTTCGAGCGCCTCATGACCGACGCGAAACTCCTCAAGTGCAGCGAATTCGCCGACGCGCTCATCGAGAACATGGGCGCCCACCCGACCGTCAAGGTCTGGTGACGCGCGCAGCGCGTCCGGCCTTGGGTCGGCGGGCGTTGCTGCTGCACACAAGGGCAGCAGCGCACCCACCCGACCGTCAAGGTGTCGTAGCGACGAAACGGCCGAGCGCAGCGAGCGGCCTTTCGAGGCCCTATTCGTTGACGCTCAACTGTCCGTCGTCCTCGTCATCCGCCGGATACGTGTCGGGCCGCATCACGGTCATGGGCACCGGTGCAAGTGTGACGACGGTGCCGATGACGATGAGCAGCAGGCCCCAGAGACTGCGGTGGTCGACGAGGGTGACGAGGCCCCCGGCGAAGGTGAAGACGCCCGCGACCTTGGTGAACAGCGTCAGGAGCTTGTAGTCGCGCTCCGACAGCACCAGGGGCATGCTTCGTTCGACGCCCGGGCGCTATTTGTCGGTTGTGGGAGGGGCGGTCCAGGCCTGCCAGCGGCCTCGGCCTCAAACCGGCTCCGCCGGAGCGTGCCCCAACTGTCCGCGCCACGACTTCTTGCCGAGTTCCACGCGGATGCTGGCAAAGGACGCGGCCACGACGTCGCGGATGGCCTTGTCCACCTCGGCAGATCCCATGATAGCCACGACCTCGTCGAAGAGAAGGGCTTCTTCGCGTTCGATGTTGCCGCGCATTCCAGTCAGCTGGACGAGGCGGCCGAGCGTCCCCGTCTTGAGTTGGACTTCGTAGATGCGCTTGAGGATTGGCTCGCGGTTGACGTGCAGCGCCTCGGCCGCGGTGTGGCCGAAGTCGGCCTTTGCGATTTCCGCCTGCCAGCGGACCAGGACGCGGTCGACGACGCGGTCGCTGAGCTCTTCCTCGAAGGCCGTCACGAGGACGAGGACTTGCTTGAGTACGAATCCGTCCCCGAGGCTACGGTCGAGCGCGCGCAGGACGCGGCAGCCCAGCACGACCCACAGAATCCATGTGGGCCAGCCCTGCACGACACCGAGCGCCGCAGGGACCATCGCCACGAAGTCGAACCAGCGCCAACGCAAGTACCGGGCGCGGTGGTTGCGCCATCCCGAACGCGTGAAGAATTCGAAGGCGAAGATGACCGTCATGGCGACGTCCACGAAGGCGAGGCGCCACGCCACCTCGCTGCCCACCTGCGCGAACATGGCGACGGCCTGGACCGCAAGGGCAACCATGCTGAGGAGCCACGCAATCCAGTGGAGGGCAGCGGGGCGCCTGCGACCGATGGGCGTTGGGAGGATGTGGGGGACGCGCGGCTCGGGCATGCGTGGGCATGGGTGGGTCCCGCTTCAAGCAAGCGGTCGCTACAGCCCCTTCAAGGCGAGGGTTCGTCGCCAGCCGGCGGGTGTTGTGGGCGTCCCAGCCACAGGGACCACGCGGCAGCCGCGGCTGCGGCGGCACCGACCCACCAGCCCAGCCCGGGATGCGCTTCGATGACCTGCGCGTCGACGCCGTCCGCCGCGCCGAACGTCTTGGTCCCCCAAAACGGTGTATCGAGCGGCCAGAACCAGGCCGATGCAAGGGCGCCAATCATGAGGGCCGTGGCGACACCCAAATCGCGACGCCATGCCTTGGGCTCGTGCACGATGGACCTCGCCGCCAGGCGGACGAAGAGGAACGGGATGGGCAGGATGGCCAGGGCATCCGTCACCCAGACGGCCTTGAGGTTGAGGTCCCCTGGTGGTCGTGACCAGAGGCCGAAGCCGTCGCTGGCGCCGAATGTCTGGTTCGTGGCGACCCACCACGTCAGGAACAAGGCCGTGATCTGCAGCAGCATCGCCATGCCTGCGAGGAAGCTGGCGCGGCGCATGCGCAGCGGTTGGTCGACAGCGGCTTCGTCCGTGTGTCGGCGACGGCGGGCCAAGCCATGACCCTTGTGCTAATGCGCAGATTGGACGGCGAGGGCGGCCACCTCCCGACCTGAGACGATGGCCAAGATCTCCGGGCCGTACGTGGCGACCTTGGCGGGGCCCATGCCGCGGATGGCCTGCAGTTGCTCGAGGTCGGTCGGCATAGCTGCCTCGATGGCGTGCAGCACGGCGTCGGTGGCGATGATGTAGGGCGGCAGGCCCTTGCTGCGAGCCTGCTCGGTCCGCCATTGCCGTAGCGCCGCAAACGTCGGGCTGCTGACCTGAGGCGCAGGGCTGGGCTTTGCGGCACCGGCCCTGAGTTCCTGGAGGGCTTCCTCGATGCGGACGACGGCGCGTTCAATCTCGGGCGCAAGGGTGTATGCTTCACGCATGAGGAGGACCAACGCGCCTGCAACCAAGAGTGGCGACGCTCAGGCCAGCGTGTGGCCGAGTTCGCCGACCTCTACGCGTGCACGGGAGCCGGGCCGCCTGCAGGGGGTCCATGTGCCTTGCGCAACAGGAGGGCTGCCAGGATGGCTGCGATGGCCGCAAAGACGGCACCGACGAGGAACGCCGCGTGGTACCCCGAGTTGAGCGCCGCTGCATCCGAGGCGCCGCCCAGGTCGGCCGTCCGGCTTGCGGCCAGGCTCGCGAGGATTGCAAGGCCCAGAGCGCCGCCCATCATGAACGAGGTGTTGACGAGGCCGCTTGCTAGCCCACCTTCGTCCGGCTTGGCATCGCCCATTGCGGCAAGGAAGAGGGGATTGAACGCCATGCCCGCGCCGATACCAAGCAGGAGCATGCCTGGAAGGATGGCCGTGAGGAAGCGGCCGTCCAGCGGAGCCACGGCGAAGAGCAGGAGACCCGCCGCAGCAAGGGTCATCCCCGCGGCCACGGGGGCGCGGATGCCGAACCGGTGCACCATCTTGGCGGACAGGCCGACCGAGAAGGCGGCCATGACGACGTCGGCTGGAACGAAGGCGAAGCCGGTCTTCTGCGCGTCGTAGTGCAGAATGTTCTGCATGTAGAGCGAGGACAGGAAGAACCAGGCGAACATGGCAGCAGCCCAGAGCATGCCGATGGCGTTGGAGGCCTGGATGCTGCGCTTGCGAAACAGTTCCAACGGGACGAGCGGGTTGCGTACGGTGCGCTCGATCCATATGAAGAGGGCAAGCAGTGCCGCGGAGACGCCGAGTCGCAGGAGCGTGGTGCGCGAGGTCCAACCCAAGTCCTTCGCTTCGACGACGGCGTAGACGGCGAGCAGCAGCGACGAAGTGACCGTGATGGCGCCGGCGACGTCGATGCGGCCGGTGGCGATGCCTGGCGTGCGGGGCAGGAGGGCGCGCGTGGCCATGAACACGGCGACCCCGATGGGGACATTGACGAGGAAGTTCCAGTGCCAGTCGAAGTGCGCGGTGATGAAGCCGCCCGCGACGGCGCCGACCGCCCCGCCGCCGGATGCCACGAAGGCGAAGATGCCCATGGCCTTGACGCGGTCCGGCCCGTCCGGGAACAGGTCCATGATGAGGGCCAGTGACACCGCCGTGACGAGGGCTGCGCCGAGGCCTTGGATGGCCCGGGCCACGATGAGGGCGGTCGACGACTGCGCTAGGCCGCAGGCCAAGGAGGCAAGCGTGAAGACGGCGAGGCCGACGAGGAACAAGCGCCGGCGGCCGTACAGGTCGCCCAACCGCCCGGAGAGGAGAAGGAAGCCGCCAAAGGTCAGCATGTACGCGTTGATGACCCATGCCAGGCCCGCGTCCGAGAAATGCAACGAGTCGTGGATGGGCTTGAGGGCGATGTTGGCAATCGTCGTGTCGAGCACGTTCATCAGGGTCGCCAGGCAGAGCACGCCAAAGGCGAGCCAGCGCCGCGCGTCGGCGTGGGCCGCGCCGATCTGGGCCGGGGGGGCAGGAATCGTCTGCTGGGCGGGGTCGGGTGAATCCATGGTCGTCGGGTCTCGTCGTTGACGCCGTGCTCAGGCATCAGGCCTTGGGTTGTTGGAGGGGATGGGTGAAAGTGGAGAAGGGAAATGGCCGGTTCGTCACAGGCCGAACGCCTCGACCAGCGCGGGCCGGAGCGCCGCGGGCTTGACGCCGTGGTTCTGCTTGGGCAAGACCTTCGTTGCAGCCCCCGGGATTGCCGCGGCTGCGTCCTGCGCCGCCTTCTGTAGCGACGCCGGCGACTTCGTGCCCCAAAGGACGACGACCGGAGTCTTGATGCGGCCGAACCGCGCCGTCGGGACTTTGAACCCGTTCAGGGCAGCCGCATCGTAGGGCAGCGTGTGCGCCGCAGCGACGGCGGTCTTCCAGAACTTCATCATCCGCATGAAGGGGATCATGAACCCGGGAACGCCGACGGTGCGCATGAACAGGACCACCGCTTGGTCGCGCTTGCCGGCGGCCACCAAGTCGTTGACCTTGCGCTCGTACTCGGGATCCATGTCCGTGACGTACGGCGGTTCGTGCGCGGCGAGCATGCGCATCGGAACTCCCGCTGCAGCGGCCTCCAGGGCAAGCGCCGCCCCTGACGACGTGGCGCAGACGAAGGGCTTGCCGCCTGCGGCTTGGCAGATGGCGGCAAGGTCCTCCACTTCGCGCTGCACGGCGAACGGCTTGGTGTCACCGGACTCGCCGCGGCCGCGCCGGTCGTAGTCGTAGACCGTGAACGACTTGGCCAGTTCTTCGCGCATGCGGCGGGTGAACGGCGAGTCACGCACGCCGAGGGCACCCCAGACGAAGACCAGGGCCGGACCGCTGCCTACAATCTCGTAGGCTAGGCGCGTGCCGTCCTTCGACGTGACGCTGCGTGACGCCTGCGCGCTTTCCTCCCTCTTGGTGGTGGATTGAGCCAAGACGTCACCTCAGAAGGGCAGCTCGGCTTCGCACAGGTTGGCAAGGTTGTCGAGGCTCTGGCTCCAGCCGTACGGGGCGCCGTCGGCGGCGGGGCCGGCCGGGATGCCTTCCTGCAGGATGGTGAGTTCGGTGCCGCCCTTGACGGGCTTGAAGTCGATCGTGACCTGCATCTTGGCGTTGGCCATGACGGGGTCGTCGGACTCGAAGGCGGTGGCGTAGCGGATGCGCTTGCCGGGCACGAGTTCCTGGTAGGTCCCGGTGAACGAGTGCCCCCACGCGCGGTTGATGGTGGCGAAGCGCATGCGGTAGCCGCCGCCGACTTTCGGGTCGCTTCGGTCGACGTGGCCGGTGAAGCCGTGCGGCGGCAGCCACTTGACCATGGCATCGGCGTCGAGGAAGCAGTCGTAGATGCGCTGCGCCGGCGCCTTGATGACGCGCACGAGGCGCAGGCTGGTCGCCTTGCCTTTCGTCACGGTGGCCTTCGTGGCCCCGAGCGTCAGGTTGGTCGTCCCGGTCGGCAACGGCGGCGGGCCCTTGGGCGGGATCATGGTGCTGGCTTGGGTCTGCTTCTTGGCGGGCATGGATTTCAGGTCTCCTTTGGTTTGGTGGTCTTGGAACGGCGCCGTGCAGGCGTCGGGGCCGGCGTCTCGACGGCGGCGGCGATGGCGTCCAGCGTGTCCTCCCAGAACAGGCGGTACTGCACGATCCAGGAGAACGCGGCCGACAAGGGCTTTGCCTTGAGGGCACAGCGGCGCACCCGGCCGTCCGGCGTCTGCTCCAGCAGGCCCGCGTCCTCCAGCACCCGGAGGTGCTTCGAGATGGCGGGGCCGCTGACGTCGTGCGGTGCGGCGAGGTCGGCCACGGTGCAGTCGCCCCCCGAGAGGCGCGCCACGATGGAGCGCCGGATGGGGTGGGCGAGGGCCGAGAAGACCGCGTCGAGGTCCGCACGTTGTTCCTTAACCATCTGGTTAACCATTAGGCAAGGGCAATACTTAACGATTTGGTTAAGCGATGCGCCACGCGCCGAGCCCTGGGGCCAAGTGGCGTGCGGCTACGGGTCGATGGGCATGCGCGGCCCACTCGTCTGCACGACGACGTGCAGCGGCATCGAACCCGCCGCCAGGACCATCGCCTGGTCGTCGTTGCCCGACACGTCGCTCATGATCATGTACGCCCGGCCATCGGGGCCAAGCGCTGCGCCCTGCACGTGGCGCGACGGCTCGGGTCCAGCCTTCGTGGCGAGGTTGACGTCCTTCAGGACGACGTGGCCGTTCTCGACGAAGGCGTGACCGAAGTAGTAGTCTGCCTTGGTGCCGTCGACGAGGCCCCAGTACACGAGCGCGCCCGGGCCCCTGAGGTTGCCATCGATGTACAGAGCGCCGACCGGCTTGGGGAAGACGAAGCGGTCAACCGTGAAGTTGCGCCCGTCGTCCGTGCTGTGGGCCAACTCCAACGCGCCGCCGCTGGTCTCGTTGTTGTTGAACGCCGCGACGTACATCGTGCCGGCCTTGTCGAACGTGACCTGGCCGGAATCCATGACGGACGAAGCCGCCGTGCTGTCGAACTTCAGGACAGTGTGCTGTTCGACCGCCATGACATTCGTGGCGTGACCGGTCACGACGACCATCGAGTCGCCCTGGAGCTGCGGCACGGCGAAGAACAGGTCGTTGCGCATGCCGGGAATCCCCGGGATACCGCCGTTGCCGTTGCCGGCGCAGGTGTTCCACGTCGGGCCGGTCGCCGGAGTCGTGAGGCTTGCCGGCTGCGCGGGCGGGACCTTCATGGCGGCGACTTGCACGGGGCCACCGCCTGGGTTGTTGACCATGAGGAGCGTGCCGTTGGCGTACGCCGCCCACGGGCGGTCGTTGAGACTCGCCGTGCTGCAGGGGGCCATCAGGGCTGCCGCGCGGTCGTACCCGTTCGGGTTGTAGTAGCACTTGTCGGCGCCGTTGTTGCACCAGCCGTGCACGGGGTAGCTTGCGAGCGTCACGTCGACGCCCCAGGCCGTGCCATCGTTGCCGGCCACGATGAAGATCTCGTCGCTCGGCGGCGGCGTTCCCTGCTGCGAGCTGGACGGCACCGAACCGCTTGCCGCCACGGGCAGGGTGATCCACGTCTTGCCGTCGTCCTTGCTGTAGTACGCTGGCGCGCCGCCGGCGTCGACGCCCGTGGTGTGGGCGCTTACGTACAAGACGCCGGAGGGCGACACGTCGATCGTCGGCTCGTACAAGCCGTGGCCTTGGTGGATGGCTGGCAGGTCGAAAGTCGTGAAGTTCATGGCCTCGACGAGGGGCAGAGGCTGCACCGGGGGCGTGGTCGTCGTGGTCGCGGTCTCCGTCGTGCATCCGGCGAGGAGCAATCCCATGAGGGCCAAGCCAAGGGTCAGGCGCATAAGCGCGCGAGGCCGACTGGCCTGGATGAGGATTGTGGAGCCCCGCTGGCCCCCAGGGGGACTATTTGGCGAGAGCCAGGGCCAGCTTCTCGAGGTTCTTCGTGACGCCCTGCCGCGAGCCTTCGCTGTGCTCGGCCGTCGCCAGGGGCCCCTGCTTGAACGTCAGTTTCGTGCCGCCGCCGGGCGTGGGTGCGAGGTCGATGGTGATGGCCACCTTGTAGGGCTTCTCGCCCGGGCCGAGGAAGATGTCGAACAGCCATTCCTGCGCCAGGCGGCGGTTGGGGACCACTTCCGTGTAGTGGCCGTGGTTGACCAGTGTCACCTTGGCGTCCTTCATCTCGATGGCGTACTCGCCGCCGACGCGGACGTCCAGCTTGCGCACGGCCAACGCATAGCCCATGTCATGCGCCGCCACCGCCCACCAGGACATGATGCCCTCCTTCGTCGTCCACATCTTCCACACCTTCTCGGGAGCCGCCTTGAACGTGCGCTCGATGGTGAAGCCCACGTTTGGGCCAGCGGCCTTCGGCAGGGCCGCGCCAGTCCCGAGCAAGCCCTCGAGGTGGTCGAAGCCTTGGTTCCAACCCTTGGTGGCCATGGCGTGGTATTCGCCGGGCACGCCAGTCACGGTGACGATCATGCGCGTCATCTTGGCTGACATCGGCACGAACTGCACCTGGATCAGGAACGACTTGTCGGGCGAGCCCGAGACGATCTCGTTGGGCTTGTCGAGCTTGTGGAAGACGCCTTCCTGCGGATTCTTGTTGCCGTCCGGCTGGGGCATGTCGAAGCGGATCTTGCCGCCGACGCGGACGTCGAATTCGTGGATGACCAGGTCGAGCGGCGCGGGGTTGAACCATTTGGCGTACTTCTTCGGGTCGGTCCAGTAGGCCCACAGGGTCTCCGGCGTTGCGTTGAAGGCGCGCTCGAGGGTCAGTCTTGCTGCCGGCTTGGCCGAGCCCGGGGCGTTCGTCTTCGTCGTCTGCTTGGTGGTCGTCGTCATCGTCATTCCTCCATGTCTTCGGCGAGTGCTTCTTCGAGGCGGTCGAACGCCGCGTTCCAGCGCTGCGCGGACTGCTTGATCCAATCGGATGCGCGCTCCAACCCGTGCGCCCGTAGACGGACGTGTCGGCTGCGGCCATGCTTGCGTGTCGCCACGAGGCCTGCCTCCTCGAGGACGCGGACGTGCTTCTGCACGGCCATGAGCGTGATGGGCAACGGCTGTGCCAGTTGGCTCAGGGTCTTCTCGCCGCGCTCCAGCTGCACCAACAGTTGGCGCCGGGTCGGGTCGGCAAGGGCGGAGAAGGTGCGGTCCAGGTCCACGCTAAACCAATAGGTTGAATGATAATGTAAACGTTTCCGCGGGGGCAGACGCGGGGCCACACGCCGCGGCCCGAAGCCTCATAGCCCAACCTCCGCGTCCACGCGCATGGCCAGCATCACGCCGTTTCTGTGGTATGACACCCAAGCCGAGGACGCAGCACGCTTCTACTGTGGGATCTTCCCGGACTCCGGCGTCGACCGTGTCATGAAGGGCCCGGACGGCAAGGCGTTCGGCCTCGAGTTCCACCTGGGAGGCCAGAGCTTCATGGCCTTGAACGGCGGTCCCATGTACAAGTTCACGCCGGCCATCTCCCTCTACGTCAACTGCAAGGACCAGAAGGAGGTCGACACGCTGTGGGCGAAGCTGTCCGCCGTGCCCAAGGCGGAGCAGTGCGGCTGGATCGTCGACAAGTACGGACTCTCCTGGCAAATCATCCCGGAGGCGCTGCCGCGGCTGCTTGGCGACAAGGACCCGGCCAAGGCCGGCCGCGCCATGCAGGCCATGATGCAGATGAAGAAGATCGACGTCAAGGCCCTGGAACGGGCGGCCGCCGGCAAGTAGCCGCGGCCAACGGATCCCCGTCCAGGCAGACTCAGGCCCCGGCCGCCTTCTTCACGAGGGCGACGATGGCCTTCTCCTCGGCCGGCCCAATCCCGGTGAGGCCGAACGACGTCGGCCACATGCGGCCGTCATCCAGCTTGGCATGTTGGTTGAACCCGAGCGTGGCGTAGCGTTCCTTGAACTTCTGCGCCGCCTTGAAGAACACGACGACGCGGTCGCCGTCGGCGTAGGCCGGCATGCCATACCACGTGCGGCAGGTCAGCCCCGGAGCCGTCGACCGGACAAGCTTGTGCAGCCGCTCAGCCAGCCCGCGGTCGGCGGGCGCCATGGCCTTGATGGCCGCCATCACGGCCGCCTCACCGTCTTCGCCTGCGGCCTGGCGCGCCCGTTCGCGCATCGTTTCCTTCATGGCATCCCGTTCCTCCTTCGACAAGCCGACCTTGCCTGCCGCCTTGGCCTTGACCGCCATGGTCAGGCCTCCTTCAGGAAGGTCGCCAGGTTCTGCATCGCCATGTGGGCGCCGGCCAGTGCGCCGTACTTGACCATGGTGTCGCGGTGTTCCTTCGTTTCGCAGACGTTGGTGAGCGTGAGGTGGGTCTTTCCCCCGGCTTCGCGCAAGTCGACCGTGGCGGTGACCTTCTGGGGTTGGCCTTCGATCTCGAACGTGTAGACCAGGCGCGTCACCGGTTTCACCTCGACGTAGGAACCGTGGAACACCATCTCACGGCCGTCGGGGTTGCGCTGCAGGAAACGCCACGCGCCGCCGGGGCGGACATCCATCCTGTCGACGCGGATCGAGCCGCCCTTCGGGGCCCACCAAGCGGCAATCTGCTTGGGATCCGTGTAGGCAGCGAAGATCTTGGCGGCGGGGGCGTCGAATTCGTGCGTGACGGCAAATTCGCGGTCGGAGAGGACTTTCGTGGTTTGGTTGCTTGACATGGGGTTCACTTCCTTGGATGCTTGCTTCGATTCTTGGACATTGGCCCATCGACAAAGTCGGCTAGTCGCTCGAGACGCTCGCGCTCCGCGTGGGCGTAACGGCGCACCCAGGCCTCCAGTTCGCGCAGTGGCTCGGGCCGCAGCGAGTACATGCGGCGCTGGCCATCGGGTCGCGCCCTCACCAGCCTCGCCTCGCTGAGGATGCGCAGGTGGCGCGAAACGCCGGGTTGGGCCAGGCGGACCTCGGCGACGAGTCCGTTGACGGAACGCTCGCCGTCGTGCAAGATCTCCACGAGGCGCCGGCGCGTGGGGTCCGCGAGCACCGCAAAGAGAGCAACATGCACAAACGTGTATATGTCTGATAATGAATATGATGTTTTGCCACGCGACGTGCGGGCTGGCCCGCCCATGCCGCCCGTTCAATCGAGCCGACGGTTGGCGCGGCTACAGGGACGCAACGGAATGGTCTGCAACTGGTCGTCCGCCCGCGTGGCAAGGGCTAAACGCCATTGGCTGGATTGCGCGGCGACCCGCGGGAGTCCAATCATGGGAAAACTCGTCGTCGACATGTTCACCACCCTCGATGGCGTCGTCCAGGCGCCCGGCGGCCCGCGCGAAGACACCTCCGGCGGGTTCCAGCACGGCGGCTGGCAAGGCCCGTTCTTCGACGATGCATCCGGAGCGGTGATGGCGAAAGGCTTTGCAACGTTCGATGCGCTGCTCCTTGGACGCAAGACATACGACATTTTCGCCGCGTACTGGCCCAAGCAGCCCAAGAACGCGTTCTCCGGGCAACTGAACTCGGTCCCCAAGTACGTCGCGTCCCGCACGCTCAAGAAGCTGGAGTGGCGGAACTCGCAACTCATCGAAGGCGATGTCGCCCAGGCGGTCCCCAAGCTGACGCAGAAGCACAAGGAGGTCCGCGTGATCGGGAGCGCCAACCTCGTCCAGACGCTCCTGAAGCACGACCTCGTCGACAGGTTCAACCTCTGGGTGTACCCCATCGTGCTCGGCTCGGGCAAGCGACTGTTCGGCGACGGCGCCGTCCCCGCCCGGTTGAAGCTCGTCGAGGCGACCTCGTTTGCCGGGGGCGCCGTCCACCTCGTCTACGAAGCGGCAGGGAAACCCACGTACGTCGACATGACGACTCAAACCCTGAAGACGGACTGAGCCCGGCGAAGGGGAGCAACGAGCCGTACCACGTTTGTGCGGACAGCCTGGAGGCGTTCGCGTCTGCAAGCACGCGGTTCGCGACGCTGGGCGATTGGACGCAAGGCGAGCAAGGGCACCGTCGTGGTGGCGGGCCAGTCCCAAGGGCGTCGCACCCGCCCGTGCCGAAAGACCCCGTCGGCAAAACGCCTCGCGCGGTGAAAGTCTAAAGCGGAACGAATGGGTCGTCGCCCCGCGTGACGCGAAGCCTGGAACTCTCGGTCGAATATCCGCACCCCGTCGAGAAGGTCTGGCGCGCCCTCACCGAGCCGGAGCAATTGGGTCTGTGGCTCATGAACTTCGACAACGACCCGGGAGAGATGAAGACGGATTTCCGTCCCGTCGTGGGGACCGCCTATCGTCTCGAAGCCAGGAAAGGAAGAGGCTGGCGCGGCTACGTCGCGGGCGACGTCCTCGAGGTCGTCCCGAAGAAGCGCCTCGTCTACACCTGGGCTCACAGCACGTACCAGGATGCGCACCCCGTGCGCGTCGAGTTCACGCTCGAACCTACCTCGACGGGCACCCGCATCTGCATGGTGCAAAGCGGCTTCGTGGGCGTGAAGGGCTGGTTCTCGCGCAAGGGTCTCCAGATGGGATGGAAGAAGATGCTCAAGTCTGGCCTACCTCCCGTGTTGGACGGAACGGCGCCCCCCATCGCGCCGTGAGTGCCGGCGTCCAACCTAGGGTCCGTCCTATTTCGTGCCCGCCACGAGGATGAGCTCGCAGGGCCCCACGAATCCTTCGTTGGTCTCGAACTGGCGCAGCGCCATGCCAATCTCAGCCCACGCCGCCTCTTGGTCCGCCGCGCTGAGCGTGGCCATCATCTGATGCAGGGCGCCAAACGATTCGCGGGCGAAGCGAAGGCAATCGGCAGCGGTCGGCAAGCACAGCGGAGCCTGCAACCACAGGGTCTGGACGTCGCGGAAGCCCGCCTCCTTCACCGCATTCTCAAGGACACCGCTCGCGCCGAGGCTGAACGGACCGGGCTGGCCGGGAAGTGGAGGCGGCGTCCTCGCGCGCCGACGGACGATGCCGATAGGCACCGAGAAGAAACCGTTGTTCTCCGGAGTCGAGTAGACGATGGCTGCGAAGCGACCTCCGGGCTTCAGGACGCGCAAGAAGCCGCGCAGCGCCCGCGGCAGCTCGGGGAAGAACATCAGGCCCAGACGGCAGATGACGGCATCGAAGCTGGCCTCCGGGTGTTCGAGGTTCTCTGCATCCGCCGTTTGCGTGGCGACGTTGCGGAACCCGGCGTCCAGCGCGCCATGGGCCGCGAATTCGAGGATACGCGGCGAGATGTCGGTCGCCAGAACCTTGCCGGTGGGCCCGACGCGACGCGCGGCGGCCAGCGTCTGTTCCCCCGCGCCGGCGGCCACGTCGAGGACGGCACCCCCTGGACGCAGGCCCGCCATGTCGAGCATCTGCTGCGTTGCCGGACCCAACCAGGTGTGCAGCGTCGGGCCCCACCGGGACCACGGCTCGGCGGCCTTTTCCCATTGCGTCTTGGTCGTGGCCTTGTACGTCTCGGCGTCGAACGCGGTCGTCGGCGTTTCTTGATGCGTCATGGGCTGGCCTCTTGCGGATCGACGCATGCCGTGCTCTTGGCGCGCGTCAACCCGATGGCCATGTGCCGACGTCGTAGATAGGCCTGCTCCCCGGCGTTGGTGGCTTGCCGGAGCGATGCTCGGCCAGATCATGGTCAGGCGAGCTCCTGGGCCAGCCCGACCAGAACGCCTTCGGGCCCGCGGATGTAACAGAGCCTGTACGCGTCTTCATACTGGACAATCTCACCTACGAGTTGCGCGCCGCGTTTTCGAAGCCGCGCAACCGTCTTGTCGATGTCGTCGACGGTGAACATGACGCGAAGGTAGCCAAGGGCGTTCACGGGCGCCTTGCGGTGATCGGCGACGACAGGCGGCGCAAGAAATCGTGAGAGCTCGAGCCGGCCGTGACCATCCGGCGTCGCAAGCATCGCAATCTCGACGCGTTGACCGTGCAGCCCGGTGACGCGCCCCGCCCATTCTCCTTCGATCGTGGCCCGACCTTCGAGCCTCAGCCCAAGCTCGGTGAAGAAGGGGATGGCATCATCGAGGGACTCGACCACGATGCCAACGTTGTCCATTCGCTTGACGCCCATTGGCATGCCAAGGCTTGGCGTGCCTTAATCGCTGGCCAGGCGAGCGGGAGGAAGAAGGCGAAGAGGGCCTGAATCTTGGGACGCAAGACCGGGGGTTCACTCGGCGGTGACGAAGTGCAGCGCCATGCGGTGGCCTTCGCGTTCCACGGGCACGAGGATGACCTGGGTCTTGGCGGTCTTGCCGTCCTTGCGGCGCCACGTGACGGGGATCTGCCGGGCAGCTCCCTGCTCGACAGCGTTCTGGTACGCAGACACCAGCGTCGCCTGGCTCTTCGGGTCCACGAAGGCGCGGGTGAACGAGTCCTCGATGGCCGTCCACTCGGCCGCCGTTGCGTATCCGAGCAGTTTGGCGAAGCGGTCGTTGCACCACTTGGTGCGGTCATCCAGGTAGACGTACATCGCTTGCGACGACGTGTCCCCGAGGCCTTGCAGGTCCGACACCAGCAAGTCCAGGCCGGCCGTGTGGACGTCCGCGCCTCGGCCGCCGGAACCGGCCGCCGCGTCCGGCGTCGTGGCGTAGTGGCTGGCCCCGAACCAGTCCACCACGACCGCGGGCTCGTTGCCGACGACCCAGGCGTCATGCCCCTTCGGAAGGCAGGTCACGTCACCGGGCCCTGCGACGAACTCGCGCCC
Source organism: bacterium (assembly GCA_040390065.1). GTDB lineage: Archaea > Thermoplasmatota > E2 > JACPAO01 > JAHFTW01 > JAHFTW01. The sequence continues at coordinate 398,016 of JAZJZE010000005.1, forward strand.
GTCATCCGTGCGGATGCCGAGTCGGCCGGAGACGTGGTACTGGAAGTGCGGCGCCTCGCAGCTGGCCGTCCGGGCGATGGGCTTGACGTCGTTGGACCAGCGCCAGCCCGGCTGGAACACCAGGCGGCCGACTTCGCCTTGGCCCATCTTCAGGATTTCGGCGTGGCCCTTCGGGAATTCCCGACGTTCATCGGGCTTCGCAAAGCTTCCCTGTTCGGTCTGCTGCACCCGGGACATCGGCTGCGGGCTGTTCTTGGCTTGCTTGGTCTGTGTGGTGGTTTGGGTTGCCATGTGGGCTCACCGCATGGCCATTGGGCGGTCGGTCAAGGGCCTGCTGGCGCCGGGTGGCCGATTTCGCGACACTCCAACCCGCCCGATGTCTGGATTCGCAAGTCGTGCCCTAGATCTTGGACAACGCCACCGGTTCCGGCTCGTCGCGGGCGACCTGCGCGGCCCGCTGGATCTCCTCCGTGAGCCACGCCTCGTTGCTGAAGGATTGCGCTGACAGGAGGGCGTCAGCGTCCGCCACGTCGGGAATCGCCCGCAGGCGGTCAAGCGTATCCTGCATTTGGCCCGGAGAGCGGAAGACCAGGCCCATGACCAGGTTCGCAACACGCCGGTCGGGCGGCGCCCAGCAGAAGGCCCACTGGGAATCGAATTCCTCGTGAAGGCGCTGCGTGACGCCCGCGGGGGCCACGTCCTTGAAGCGGATGCCCACGTTCGCCAGAAGTTGCCCCGGCACGTTGCCCTGGTCGAGCCGCACGACTGTGTCGATCATGCCCTCGGCCCACATTCGCTCATAGCGGCGGCTGACCGTACGTCCACTGACGCCAAGTTCGGCCGCGACATCGGCCAGCGGTCGCGTCGCCCGTCCCCGCAAGGCATGGATGATCCGCCAATCGAGTCGCGTGGGCTGCCGCGCCACGGGGTTGGAGGGGTATGCGGCGTATCTCGAATGTCCGGTCGCACCCAGGACCCGCGTGACCAGTTGTACGCGGCGCTCGAGCGCATCGGGGCTCTTCTCAAACAAGTCGACGCGGATGGCGGGACCCAAGTAGCGCTCGACGACGCCGACGCCGTCGACGGCGCGCAGGTCCGACATGCTCTGCGCCGTGGCGGGCCGCGGCAAGTGGAAGAGGAAGCCCACGCAGACGTAGCCGAGCAAACTGAAGTTCGGGTAGATTTCGTAGCCTGCGATGACGCCGTCCTTCTCCATGCGGCGGATGCGCGCCTTGGCCGCCTCGCCGCTAAGGCCCAGCGCCGCTGCCGCGTAGGACGCCTTCAGGTGGTCGCCATCGCGCGGCCAATCGGCGAAGGGCTGCACGCCCATGAGGCGTAGGATGCGCAGGTCCTTGGCGTCCAACGGCAACGGCAGGCACCCGCCTCGTCTTGAGGATTCGCCACCCTTAAAGGGCCTCGACCTTGATGGCGGAGCCATGAAGCCGCCGCAGGCCGCCAAGGCCTTCCGCTACCGTTGCCCCGACTGCGGATCGACGAAGGAGTTCGCCACGAAGCCGGCGTTGCCCCCGACGTGTTGCGGCAACGCGATGCAAACGATGTGAACACGACGCGGTGACATCACAATGTCCCCCGAACGCAAAGCGATGAACGAGGCGTCGACTGCCCGCGTCTTTGCGATTCGCATGGCGGGGCTGTACCCCGTCTACATCAACAAGGTGGAACGCAAAGGACGCACGAAGGCGGAGCTCGACCAAGTCATCCGCTGGCTGACCGGCTACACCCAGAAGGGCCTCGAATCGCACGTGGCGAAAGGGACGGACCTGCAGACGTTTCTCGCCAAGGCCCCGAAGATGAATCCCGCGCGCAAGCTCATCACGGGTGTGGTCTGCGGCGTGCGCGTCGAGAACATCAAGGACCCGACGATGCAATCCATCCGCTACCTCGACAAGCTGGTGGACGAGTTGGCGAAGGGAAAAAAGCTCGAATCCATCCTGCGCACCCCATGACGTTGCGCCCCTGCCCCCGCAGCTTCCAGCGGCTGCCTACGGAGACGTAGAAGAGCACAGGAGACCTCTGCATGACTGTGCCCGGACGGTTGACCGCGAAAGACACGGGGCTCCTCGTCCTCGTCGCCGTGGCCTGGGGTTTGAACTTCGTCCCGATCCGCTGGGCCCTCAACGACCTGCCCCCCTTCATGCTCGCCGCCGTCCGCTTCTTCCTGGCCGCGGTGCCCCTCATGTTCTTCGTCAAGCGCCCGAACCTGCCATGGCGCTACGTTGTCGGCTACGGTCTCGCCATCGGTGCGGGGCAATTCGGCTTGCTGTTCTTGGCCATCCGCCTGGGCTTTCCCGCCGGCCTGGCATCCCTCCTGATCCAGGTGCAGGTCTTCTTCACCATCTTCCTGTCGGCGGTGTTTGCACGGGACCGGCCGCGCCTGCGGCACCTCGTGGGCGCGTGCATCGCCGCCCTCGGCATCGTCGCGTTGGTCGCCCAACGGCTCAAGAGTGGCGGCGGAGGCAGCGGCCTCGGACTCCTCGTCGTCCTGGCGTCCGCCATCTCGTGGGCCGTCGGCAACGTGACATCCAAGGTGGCCGGCCAGCGCTACGCCTTCGACATGTTCGCACTCGTCGTCTGGTCAAGCCTCGCGGCACCGCTGCCGCTCTTGGCGATGTCGTACGGGTTCGAAGGCGGCTTCAACGCGTGGCACGCATTGGCATCCGCCAGTCCTCTCACGTGGGGCAGCGTCTTCTTCATCACGTACGCCGGCACCATCTTCGGATACGCCGTCTGGAACCGCATGCTGTTGCGGCATTCCGCGGGACAAGTGACGCCCTTTGCGCTGCTCGTCCCCATCGTGGGCTTGGCGAGCGCCGCCGCCTTCCTCGGCGAACCCCTCGAGCTCGTGCAAGCCCTTGCGGCCGCAGTCGTGCTGGCTGGCCTGGCGGTTGCCGTACTAGGTCGGCGCGGCACGCGCACGCCGGTGCCGACGTAGTGGACCTCACGGCCCGGTCGCAGTGCGGCCTAGGTGGGGGGCCGCACGAAGCCGAACATCTTCCCTGCAGCGGACTTGCGCACGAGGTTTGCCAGGCGTTTGCGGAACTCCAGGGAACCGTGTCGCCGGCCGGCCTCCACGTACGCCACACGCAGCCGCCGATACTCCTCCGAGAACGAGCTGAAATTGCGCCATGCGGCTTCGTCGGCGCGCAAGGCCTCCTCGACATCTTGCTGCAGCTCCAGCGGCTCCTCAGGATCACTCGGGTCGAACCTGCCTTCGACCGCGGCCAGGCCGGCTGCCCGCATGCGCCCAGTCTTCACGAGTTTGCGCAAGCGCTGCCGGTTGGCCTCCGACACGCTGCTTCCCGCCCGGCGCGGGCTGAAACGCTGAGCCGTTCGTGCAGCGTCGACGGCCTTGACGGTACTGTCAATCCAGCCAAAGCAGAGCGCCTCCTCCACGGCGTCATCGTACGCAATCCGCGCACGGCCCGAAGACTTGCGCCAATACACGAGCCAGATTCCAGTCGCCTTGGCGTGATTCCGGCGCCGCCAGGAGCGCCAGGTGCTGCGATCGGCGCCGACGTCCAGGAGAGGGGATGGTGCACGCGCCCGGGGGGACGCCGTGGCCCGCTTGTCCGGCATCGCTCCGGCATGACCGTATCGCCTGAAAGGCAGTTCGTCTTCGCTCTTGCCAAACGAGGGTTGACCCCCGGCCCGACGCATGTTCCTACGTTGCCTGGCTCGCGCCACGGCCCGCTGGCAGTCTTGCTCAACGAACTTTGTAGTGGGTCCGGTACCGGATGGCTACAACACGGCTACAACACGAAGGCCGAGGGGGGCCCTTGGGGCAAGGCTTCAGAAGAAGCGGATTGTCTTAGGGAAAATGCCGTACGCTGAAGCCAAGGCATCAGAGGCGGCTTCAACACGGCTTGGGGACGCCGGCCATCTGAGACATGGCGCGACCTAGCGCCGGCCCCCAGAGAATCAAGTTACTGCCTACGCCAGCGCCCCGAACACTTGGGTACTGGAAGCCCGATATGCCTAGCGTCTCAAGAAGGAAGCGAACCACGTGGCTTGGGCGGTAGATTGTTTCGTCCTGGTTAGCGTCCTGCTCGGCTACGAAGAGGATGGCGTTGAGGTGCGGATGCGTCGCCTCGGCGTTTCGAGGAAGTTCCAGGAAACGTAGTTCAGACAGGTCCAGCTCGAACGCCTGCATGTAGACCACGTCGGTGGCAGACGCGCGCATCTCGGCTCGAGCGACGGCCACCGTTTCCGCAAGGTAGAGGCATGGCTCCTTTCGTCCGTTGTATCGGCCTTCGCCGGTCGGCTTCGGGTTGGGCCCGTAGTGCGAGGGGTCTTCCGCTAAAGGCGGAAGCAAGCCGGCTCGAGCGCGAACATACCTCCCAGTCCACGTTTGCGTCACCAGGGATTTCGCTTCGTCCAGAATCTGCTTCCCAACGGGCTCTGCCACCAGGGCACCAACCTGCGGGGGCCACACATCAGCGCAGGCTGTGTCCAGGAAACCTCGAACGGCGTAATAGGCCGGCGGCGTCTTGGTGTTGATGACGGTCGCCAGTCGCTGCGTCCCGGCATGGGTCGCCACGCCAACAACGCTGTCCACCATGGTTTCGATTCCCATGCTGAACGTAACGGCGAGATCGCTCTTCATGCAATCCATGCATGCATGCGGGCCCTTCGGAACGTAGTTCGTTGAATCACCGACCACCCTTCCGCAGTGACGGCAAGTAACGGCAGACATCTGCTAGAATCCCGCCCGCAACAACTCGCCCGGCAAATCAACCACATTGCGGACCTCGAAGCCCCACTTGTCCTGAATCTCTTTGGCGTAGTGCACGAAATGGCCGTCCTTGCTGTAGACGTAGACCTCGCGGCCATTCCCCACGAGCTTGCCGGCTTGGATCATGATGATGCGATCTCCCGGGTCTGGCATGCTAGATTTGGGCTTGCCCCCGGCATCGGGGAGCTTCTTTCCGACTAATCGGAAGTAGTCCTCCGCGTCCTGTTCGTCAGCAGGCGTAACCACGGGATCCTCCTCCTTGGCAAGCTTCAGCGCCACTTCGAGGTCGGCTTGGACCTTGCGCACCAATCGGTTGAGTTTGTCGTAGCCATGGCCAGCGAGTCGTGTCGGCGCCTCCCGCTGAACGACGGCGCGGCTCTCGGCACGAATAATGGGAAAGGCAACGAGAACGCCATCCTTGTTGTCGACCATCTGGGCCAGGCGCGAGATATCAATGGCCTCAAAACTGCCATCGCCCCGCGAACCCCGCTCCTTGAACGCATGGGCCACGAATGCGCTGCTTTCGGGAATCACTACGAGAGTTCCGGGGGTTGGGATGCAGCCACCCCCTGGATGATTGCGTCCAAATCGTCGTCCGTCGGAACGGAGGCGTACCCGTAGACAGTTGCGAGTTCCTCGAGGGCCGAGAGCCGGAGGTCCAATTCTCGTTCGAGCTCTTTGGCTCCCGTCTTGGAGTCACCGAGAGCATCCTTTGCTCCGACCACGGTAGCGACTTGTTCGCAATTCCAGACGAGGAAGTGTTTGCCGGCGTCCGCGTTGCCATCCTCGTGAACGGCCTGGCGAACGCCTAGGAGGCACTGGTTGCCGAAGTCGAGGGCCGCGGCAGCAGAGAGGCTCACCTTCTCGCGCATGTTCCACTTACTGGCGGCCGTGAGCTTGACTTCGAAATCTTTGCGGAGCGTTTCGTAGTGATCTCGAAACTCGCTTGGATCGTCCAGGGCCAAGATTTCGTGGCTGTACTTCGCTAGCTGACTGCCTGAGCGATTGAAGCGGTGGTTGATTGGCGCGGTCGCGAGAATTGCGCTGAATTCCTTAGCCTTGGGATGCCGTTCCAAGGTCGGCAATACCACGCGATGCAGGTAGTCGGATCCCTTGGGAGTAGGCGCAAACAGGACTTGGTCCGAGAGGCCATTCGGCATCTTCACTTTCTCAATCCGGAGAATTCCTGCGCCCTCTCCTTTGCGGGCCCGGCGCTCGACCTCCATAGTGGCCGGCCCCATCTGGAGAAGCGTGAATTTGTACGGAATCGGGAACCCTTCCATCTGAAGAAGGGCAAGAACCTTCGTCGTTTTGACGATGCCTTCGGCCGTGTTTGTGGGATTGAGAGAGGCGGCGAGGAGTGTTTCCCACCCTGGCTCAAGCTTGGAAAGGTCCCCCGGCTCTGGGCGGCCAGCGTCAACCATTGAGTTGGCCATGGAGTCCATGTGAAGTGAAGGCCTATAAGAGCGTTGATACGAGTTGGGTGAAAGTGAATAGGCAGGACTCAATAGTAGAAGTTTTGGTCACCTTGTAATATAAGAAGGCAGCCATATTCGAACTGCGAGTCCTCGAATGACTTCACGACGCGGTCCTGGATCCAAAGGCTCAGCGACTTGTAGCCCGCCTTCGTCGCCAGGTCGCGGCAAATTCCTGTCCTAACCCAGCAATTCCGCGCGCAACCGTTTCAGGCTTCCCACAACGCTGGCGCGGCCTTCGCCCTCTAGCAGAACGCGCACGCCCTCGCGTGCGACGTTGACCTTGACGGGCGGCGTTTTGAGTTCCAGCAAAATGGCAGCTGTGAAGTCGTACCAATAGTGGTCACGATCTGCCACAGTCAGCAGGGACCACAAGACCGGCGCCAAGGCAGCAATAGACTTTGGTCGATGTTCCGCCAGATCCTGCACCAGCGACAGAACGCTAGCGGCATAGTAGGGTGCGGGGTGGTCGTGGTCTCGTAGGTCTTCGAGCTCTGTAGAGAGCCACGCTGCAGCTTCGCGCGGGTGCCGGTCAAGGATGTCCAGCGCTGCGTCGCGAACTTCTTCCGACCCTGACAAATGCATTCCCACGAGGAATGTTGACAGCTTCTCGAGGGCCTCCTCAGGCTGGATTTCGCCTGCGCCAAGTGCCGTGAGGATTGCCGACGGCGACCGACCGATCTTTAAGTGCCATACCGGCCAAGCCAGTTCGCAGGCTGGGTCCCGAGCCGGCGGTTTCTTGGCCCCGAAGATGGCGCGGATCTCTGCGGGCAGCAGGTCCGGGCGACTGAACCCGATGTTGGACAAAGCCCACAGAAGCGGAGCAGGGCGACCGGCCCGCTTCCGAAGGCGTTCGAGCAACGCCGGGACCGTTCCCTCCACTAGCTCCGGGCGACCGTACCCAATCCAGCCGATCGCTCGGATTACCGCGTCGACCACGTAGCCATTGGGGTCCCTAGAAGTCGCACGAGACATCTCCGTCACAAGTGCCTCTACGGTTCTGCGGATGTCCTCGTCGGCGAGGTCGCTTCCGTGCGAGTACTCACGCAACAGCCAGTAATCCCAGAACGAACGTCGGTCCTCTACATCCCCGGCATCGCCAAGACCAACAACGGAACGGCCGTCCCACGAAGGTACCTGTGGGCGCCGACCGGCGATGGTGGCCAGCCCGTGCGCAGCCCATACGGCTGCCTGCTGAGGCCTTCCCTTCAGCTGGCGAGCCAGCCTATCTAGCAGCCACGTCCGGTTAACAGGTCCTTCCCAGACACCCATGAAGGCCAAAGCGCGGGCTGCTTCTTGCGCCCGGTCCGCCGGTTTCTCGCTCAGGTAGTCGCCTAGGACCCGCACTGCCACCGGATACCACAGGTCGTGGACCTTCAGGTCCTGGAACAACCGTTTGTGAATGCCGTACACCTCGCCACCGCCTTCCTGACGCGATAGGAGCGGCTGGAGCATCGCAGCGACCTCCCTGTAGTGCATGGAGCGATTGCGCGGCTTGCCGGCCATTGGCGTGCAAGCCCGGGCCTAAGAATGAGGCTACCTGTGGCAAAGCCCCGATTGCCGGCGGGCGCCGGCGTGGCATCACTGGCTAGAGAGTAACCTGCCCGTTGACCACTTGGGCGGAGCTCCACGGGTGACGCCAACCTTTATCCATCTTTGACCAACTCGAACACTGCATGCGGGCGGCCCTTGGTAGCATCCTGGTGGCCGTTGCCGTCTCCGCCCTTCTGGTTTCCTCTTTCCCCGTTGCAGGCCGCTCCCAAAATGAACTCCTAACCGCCGTCGGCCAGCTTGGCGGAAGCAATCAAGCCTCATACCTGGCGTCGTTTCCAACCGTCGCGGTCATCAAGACCAATTTGGAGGCCAGGCTCCAGGTTCCCAACATGCCCCTTGCCGACCAGCAGCAGTTGGATGCCCTCCTGGTGCTAGCATCCAATCATGCTCAGGCATGGACTAACTTGCAGGGCATTGGACAGGGTGCCGGGCATGACCAACTCGTTGGCCTGCAGGGTGTGCTGGCTGCGGCCAAGGCCTTGAAATCCGAGTTGCAGACCAGCACTGCCGAGCCGGACACGGTGGACCTGTTGCTCCTGGCGACGCTGGACCTGCTCCGCTCCACGGGGGACATGGCCCGCAGCGCGGCCCAATCAACGGTCTCCGTCCCTACTGCGGATCGTCTAGCGTTTTTCCAGGTGGCAATTGAAGGTTACCAAGAGGCGGGGCAAGGTTCTAACGCCGCGGCAATGCAACGCGAATTTGATGGAATGTCGCGGACCTATACTGCCGACATGGAGGCTGCTGACAACGCCATCCGCGCAGCTGAAACCGCTCGCGATGAACCCATTGCTTGGTTTGTGCCTTTAATCAGCCAATACGGTGGCATGAGGGCTGCCGTGTCCGACTTGCAAGCATCAGGGGCGAAACTCCAGGCGCACGGGGAAACCCAGCGATCCGCGCAGGCCCAGCAAGATTTGACCGGCTTGCAAGCCCACCTCGCACAGGCCCAACGGCAGCTGTTGCAGTCGTTGGCCGTCTACCTCGCAATTTCCCTCGTTGTTTGTGCTTGGGGCACGCGGGCAACCTACAGGTGGCAAAGCGACGTTCGAACTGCAAGCCTGGGAAGCGGCATTCCGGGGACGTGACCTTTGCGCGTTGCCACCGTCCTTCTAGTCCTTCTTTTCGCCGCCGCGCTTCCGCCCTCGAGCCAGGCCCAACCGCCGCCGGCGCCTGACATTGTGCTCACGACGTCCTCTGGAACGTCATCCCTAGCGCTGGACACACGCTATTCAGCCACGGACTCGGCGACTGCCTATGTTACGGTGAATGTTCGCAACCAAGGAACCGCGTCGGGAACCGCCACGCCGGCGGCGGCTGCGAGTCTTTCCCTCCCGTCCGGGCTCACGGCCAACTGTAGCAGTTGTTCTACAGCTACTGTAAGTGCCGGGTCCTCGACTTCGTGGACTTACCAGTTCACCGCTAGCGCTTCCGATTCTGTGACGCCCGCCAGCGGCGCGGTGAGCATCCCTATTTCGGTTGCGGCGGGCACAATCACGTACACTGCGAACTTGGCCGTGACCCGCCAAGACGCCGGCCGGCTTTCTGCCCAGGTTACGCCCGCGGTCTACACTCTGCCTTGTCCAGGAAGCACGACTGGCTCGTCCACCTACATCACAGTCCAACTGACCAATGGCGGGGCCACGGCCGTGTCGCTGTTCTCCAATCCCACTTTGACCCAGACGACGGCGTCCGGGGTGACAATTTCGCTTTCCTCGCCAGGCAGTTCGTCAATTGGCGCGAATGGCGGCGCAACCTCTCTCCAATATCGAGTCGACATCAGTTCTGACTTTGCCTCGCGCAATTCCGGCGTTCAGCTTTCGGGTACAGCTGGGCTCCAAATCTCGTATTCCACGACGCGAACCCGACCCGACGTCTCGGCCAGTCTTCCCTTTACGATCACCATCCCAATCCAAGTGTCGTTCCTGGACAACGCAGGATTTGTTCAGACCGGTTCGGCGCTGAGCCACGACTTTGGGAATGTCGAAATGCAACGCGCTGCATCCCAGTCGGCGCAATTCCGCGAGTCCTGTGGATACCGCGCGATCTCCTTGTCCGCCGATGATCTGGCGCACAACTCGTTTGCGGTGGCGCCGGCTGCAACTACAATCTTGGGTGGCGGAAGCGCCACCATGGATTTCGGGGTCCTTTTCACCCCGGGGGGCGGGGCCAGCGTTTGCAAGGCCGAGAACTGGTCCTATCGCGTCGTCGGCTCCACCGCAGGTTCGCAGCAGTACACGCAGCTCTTCGAATTCAGAGCCCAGCCATCCTTCCAGGATCTGACGGCATACAAGGCCGAATTGGAGACGGCGGCTTCTGGCATCGAAGGATACGATTCCTCCCTGCGCAATCACCTTCTCGCTCTTCGTAACGACGCGGACAGTCACACGCAGGGCGGCAGCGGATGCAGTGACGTGCAAGGTGAAACCGCTTTGCTGGTCGGAGTATTGCAACCCCTCGCCTATGCAACGCGAACCCTGAACGATGCCCAGGGTAAGGTTGCCGCATCCGACTTTGCAGGGGCCAGCACGGCCTTGCTGGGGGGGGCTGCGGCGACGCGAGCCATTAGGAACCAATGTTCCAAGATTGTCCAACTGGCTGATGCCGCGTCAGATTGCAAGGCGGCTACCGACGCTCTGACACTGCACTGGACTGCCCTTGCAAATCAGGCGCGTGACAACTTCAAGGCACAGTTGGGGCCAGGAGCAAATCAACAAACCTTGCTCGATGCCCATGCTGGGCTCGGCCTCATCTATAGGGCATTAAGCCAGCCAGAACAGGCCAGGGAGGAAGACCAGCTGGCGGAGTCCTCGAGTCAGCGCATTCAAGAATTGCGCAGCCAAGCAACAGAAGAGTTGGACCAGGCGACAGGGACGCCGACGAATCCCTGGCTTTTTGCTCACATCGGAGACACCTCAGTTGCTTGGAATCCCCTGGGCTATGGCGCGTTGCGTGAATCGCGTGCGTCCACGGAGGCGCATTACGTTGCGGCAATGGACGCGTACAAGGCGGCCGGTGATACTCGGTCCGCCCAAGAAACGGAGCAAACCCTTGCAGCAATGCAGGCGACGTACGGCCGCGCTCAACTGGCTAGCCAGATTGTCCTTGGCATGTGGATCTTGTTGTTCCTGCTTATCGGCGTCCATGTATGCATCCAGACCATTGGCTTCGCCAATGACCAAAAGCGAATTGCCCTCGGGTTCACGTTGTTCAACTCACCAAAGGGAGGAAGGTAAATGCCCCTTCGCAGAAAAGAGAGCAAAGTTGAGCAACGAGTTGCTGGCGTCATGAAAGAGATTGACGCGGAATACAGCTACTGGAGCCAGGAGTTGGAGAAGGCACGCGAAGATTTGGAACACGGTCGCCGCGCCAACGATGGACACCGGGCGGCCCGAGCCGAACAACGGATGGCCAGAATCGAGGACCGCCGGCGCCAGATCAACAACATCATGGCGATTCTCCAGAACTTGAAGGACAATATCCGTTTCACACAGGGAACCATTGAGAAGTACCGTGAAATTGGCACCATCGTCGGCAAAGAGGGCACCGGCGCGGAAATGCGGGAGCACCTAGCCGGTGTCACCGAGCACTTGCAGGTCCTCACTGAAAGCCAGTCAAAGTTGGAAAGCCAGATGGATATTGCCTTGGCAATTTCACGGTCTCCTTTGGGATCTGCATCCTCGACTGTCCCTGCCAGCTCGCCCTCCGCCCAACCGGATTTGGATCGTGAGAACGAGGAACTTCAGAAACGGCTTCGCAAGTCACGGCGACTTTCGTAGCCCTCTAGCTCCCACCATGCCTGGGGACAGAAATCAACTGACGCGAATCTCACGCCAGGAAACGTGTCCGGCTTCGACTTGCGCCTTCACACGCTGTTGCGACGGGCTGAGTCGGCTTGAGGCGCTCTTGATTTCCACGAACACCACGCCATCCTCGTTGAATTGTACGCCATCAATGGGGCTTCCAATGAAGCGGAACTGCTTGGGATCCCACGGCCACGATTGCATAAACGGCGCGAAGTTTTCCGTAATCTGACCGTAACGCGTTGCCTGACTGCGCCCATCGAATTTCACTTTGCGCAGGCGACGCAGGAGGTACCGCACCCACATCGATAGCAGAAACGCGAGTGTTACCAGCCCGGCGATGGCCCAGCCGAGGGCCGCAATCAGTTCCATGTGGTCTGAATGCCGGCGGAGGTTTTCAGCCCGCGGGTCGCAACTTGGTGGTGCTTCGGAGGCGGGCTGGCGGGTTCCCACGACTCCTTCACGAGGTCATCCGCGCTCGCCACGCCGGATCTTGAACCACCGTGCTCACCAGCGCCGCCTGGACTTGGAGAAAAAGGACTTGAGCTACAAGGTCTGCGCCAGTCCTTTGCCTTTCCTGAAATGCCTGCGAAAGCGCCTGCCATAGAGTCGAGGGCAGCAGGACGTCATGCCCGGCTGCCAGTTTCGTGATTGCCTCGTCCAGGCGTTGGATTGTCGCGCCAACTCGTTGGCGCTCCTGGATGAGTTGGTCTGAGGACGCCCGGAGGAGAATCTGGGCAGCATCAGAGGAAATCTCCAGGCGTGGGGCCGAAGCAAGGTTGCGCCGTGAGGACGTCAGCTTGTTAATGATCGCCTTTTCGGACAGAGTCGCCTGCAAAGAGGCAATCAGGTTATGGCCTTCCCGAACAAGGGCGCGGTGAACTGCGACCGGGGCGTACGGACTTGACAGAAGCAAGCCACCCCATTCGGGTAAGCCCTGTAGACCAGTGAGAAAGGGCGCGGCTGCTTGATTGACAAGGGCGCCCATTTCAGGGTCGAAGCTTGCACATTGTCGGACCAACCGCTCGCTATCCTGACGGAGGGCCACCAAGGCGTCAACGTCAGGTCCAGTTGGCTGGAAACGGAATCCTACCGAAAGCTGAATCGTGCCGTTGCCGCCCGACGCCGCATCTGCGACGGTGTCTTCGAATCCTTCCCGTTCCACTGCCGTGCCTACAAGGCAACCGTCCACGGTCGTCTCGACGTCAAATCGGACCCGGCCCTCCAGGTCGGATTTCTGTTGGGCCACAATTTGTTCCCCGCGCTGGAGGAAAACGGGGATTCCTTGCAATGCCGCGCCCGTGCGTTCGCCCACGACACGTACGGCGATCGACACTCGGTCAGCGGTCAGCGCGATTCGTTGGACGCCGTCGGCCTGCAGGCGCACCTCCGTTGGCCTGTATCCGGGCGCCGATACGACGGCACGACCGGCCAGGGGCGCCGTGAAGTGTAGGACGCCGTCTTTCCCTTTCGTCGCATGGCTGAACGGAACTTCCCCGGCAGCATGCTCGACAGATGCACCAGAGATAGCGCGCCCGTCTCCGCTGTCTACGACCTGAATGCTAAATTCGTGCGTGGAGGCCCGCCGGGCAACTGGGGCGGCAGGGATGGGGTAGGTCGGCAAGGAGCCTCGTGCCGCCGTCCTTGTCGGCTCCGCCGCAACAGTTCGCGCCACTGGCCTGCTATGGACGGAGGGCGGGCGGGCGGCAGGATTTCGGTCGGGCGCGCGGGAAGTTTTCCCGGAACGGCTGCCAATCACGCTGATGAGACCCGAAATTCCAACCAAGATGACCGCGGGGCCGAAGCCCAGCGAAAGGGTCCACAGCCAGAATCCGCCGGGCAGTACCATGCCCGCCGCTACCTCATAGCCCCCGCCGGGAGGGGAAGGTGGCTGTGCAGTTGCGACTCCATCCTGGAAAACCCGGAATCGATAGGTATTCCCGTTCGCGACATGGACCCCGTGATCGTTCAAGGTGGCGCGTGAGACATCCAGTTGACCATTTGATGGCGCCAGCCCTGACACAGCGCCTAGCGGGCTTGCCGTCTTGTCGGCGACTGAATCGAACTCTAGGGTGTAGGTCTTGGAGTCGTCGAGCGCGTACCCCTTGGTTTCATTCGTGTCGCCAGGTTTGAAGTGAAGCTCGCCGAAGAGATCGAGACTTGCTGTGGCCTCGCCCCCAATGCGGCCCGAGCTCCAGTTCCACACGAGCACTCCGGAGGCCAAGAGGAGGCCGATCGCGAGCCCAATCGCTAACGGGAGCCCCACGCGCACTACTTCGCCTCCTTCATCAGGGCCTGGGCGCGCTTCACCCGATCGAGATAGCCATCCAGATTGGCCTTGATTTTCTTCAGTCTGCGGCCGAGCTCCTCGTTTCCGGGCTGCAGGGTCAGCATCTGGCTTACCTGGTCGAAGTGCTTCAACGGCTTGCGAAGGAGGGGGCGCAGATCAAATCCACCCAGCACAAGCAGGACGTCAAAGCCTGAGCTGTCCTGATCGCTCACCGTTAGCGAACTCATTCCGACAACGGTACTCAGATTCTTGCGCTGCCATTTCGTGAACGTGTCCAGGACACCTTTCGCCGTAAAGTCATGTTTGCCGAGCAGCTCCTCGGGTACACGCACGATGAGGTACGCCACGAGGACGCTCTTTGGATCGACTTCGACGAAGGATTCCTTCAGCGCGAAGTCGAGCGCCAATTCGAGTTCTACAATGTCGGGATCGTTGCCCAGGGAAAGCCCGCACGTGAAATGCGTGAGCCCCATCTTGCCGGGGAGCCGGATGAGATCCTCAACGTCAATGACGTTGACAGCGCGTCGGCCGCCGGCCGTTAGCAGGTCCAAGGCGTCGGCAATGCGCCGATTGATGTCGTAGAAGTCAGCCTCGGCCGCCTCCCCCGCATCTCCTAGACTTGCCAATCGCGAATTGTCGCAGAGCATTACCCAGTCGGCGTTAGGCATCCCCGTATCCTCCTGCATGAGTAGGCGAGACAGGCCGGCAACGGCATTGAAATGGCGGTGCTTGTCCTCATTCTCGAAGGGCCATGCGGCCACTGCAAAATGGTGGACCTTGTCTAGTCCCAGGCCTCCTTTGCTCTTCATGGAGCGGATGATGTAAGGGACGCTGCCATTTCCGGTGCCGCCGCCAAGGGTGGTCAGACTAATCAAAGCGTCTCCCTGCCCGATGCCTACGGCCAGCATCTTGCGCCTGATGTTCGTTTCAAAGTGCATGACCGCATAGTCCTCACCTTGGGTAAACAGGTTGCCGGCACCGCGGTGCTCGCCGAACTCCACAACGTGTCCCTTACTGATTTCATCGATGCGATCCGACCCCGCACTATCATCGAGGCGGATGCGGAGTTCGTCCAGGATATTTGCGAGGTCGCCTGGATTGGAATTCAGAAGTAGGATTCGATTGCCAACAGATGGGTGCTGCGTCTTCGAGAAGTACAGGGAAGCAATGCGCGTCCCCCCTTCTCCCGAGCCAACGACGGACCAGCGGCTATGCCGGCTCCGGCCTGCCACCCCAGATTCATCAGCCATCGCGGACCTTCCCCTTGACCTTCGTCGGTGCCGTCTTCTTGACCTGCTTTGCCTCGCCGGTGGGCGCGTCAGCTGCGGCGGGCACGAGGCTGCCATTCTTGAGCATCCATGTGGGGTTCTCCCGCGCAAATTGCTCGAACACCTCGCTGGCATCCCGCAACTTGAGGTCCTTGGCCGTTACCAGACCCTTGCTCTTGATTGTGGCCTCAATCGTGGGTTTGAGCTTCTTGTAAAGGGGACGCAGCTTTGCGTCCTTGAGAGTGTCGCGGAATCCCGACGAAAGTTGTTCGAAACGTGGTCGCCAGTCGTTCAGGTAAGGCGCGACCGGGCCGCCGGCGATGGGCAGGGCCGCGGGACCACCGAAGGTTTCCACGTAGAGGCCCCAGGCCTCGGTTCCGCCTTCTTGCTTGGAAACCTGCGCTTCCAGTTCTGCAAGGGCAGCGCCCGCCAAGTCCACGAGTTGGGCACGCAGCGTGGGGATGCGACCGACCTGCAGGGGAGAATGGAGGGAGTCAATGGCCATGCTCAGTTCTTGGATTCGGTCCTGAGTCGCCCTTGCCAAGAGCGGGCGGCCGGGGGATTCATTGAGTTCTAGGAGCGCCCGCAAGAGTTCGTTGCGGCCGCGATCGAAGCCTTCCTTGAGTCTCCCCTCGAGGGCCCTCCCGCCATCGCGCAGATAGGTTAGAGCCGCCAGGACATTTCCTGATTCCATGGCTTTGAGAGCTTGCTCCCTTAGTGCCACTGCCGATGCCGATTCCTTGTATTCGGCTTCCACGGAGCGAATTGCTCCTTGCAAGCCGTCATTTGCAGACCGGGCGATTTCGTGCAAGGCACCGTGCAGTTTCTCGAGGGCGTCCTTGGGGTCGCTGGCAACTTGGCTCGCCGGCGGGAGCGGTTTGCCCCACCCCATTTTTTCAAGGTCACGAATCAGGGGTTGCGCGGCGGACCGCAGGGCATCCGTTCCCTGCCGGATGATGACGTCAGCATTCGCTCGTGCGGCGGCCAGCTTCGTGCGTTGACGGTTGAGAAGCGCCAGATCCATTTCGTCCTGGCGCCGGGCATTAGCTTCGAGGGGCTGATCGGCATGTTCCGATTGGCGCAGATACGGCTCCAGGTCCGCGCGGATGGGGGCCAAGCTGGGGAGGGTTTCGCGGCTTGCCCCAAGCAAACGGGCTGCGGAACCCAGGCGACTTTCAAGAGCGTTGAATTGCTGGATGAATTCCGCTAGTTCCCGGGCCTTGAGTTGAACCGGAAGACTGTATTTGTTCATCGAGACCATGCTTCGCTTCATCAGCAGAATCCCAACGCCGATCAAGATGGGGCTTCCCAGCAAAGCGAACCCGGCGATCTTGTTCCCGGTGTCCATGAAAAAGGCGCCCAGGGCGAGGAGCGCCACGGCCGTGCCTGCCGAGGATACAGCAATGATTTTCGTTTCGTTGTTCATGGGGTCATCTCAGCAGAACCTGGAATAGGCGAAGCAATCCAAACGGCAAGGCAATGGCTGCCCCGACAACAAGGGCGACAAGGCAGCCGATTGCCGCGAATTTGGTGGCGTCGAGGGCACGGAAGCCCGCGTCGTAGCCAATCCATCGGGCAACTTTGGTTTTCCATCGGCGCCCCCAGACCCACGTGCCCGCCGTCGCTGCCAGGGCACCGCTTGCAGCGGTAAGGCCAATGCCCATGGACAGTTGCCAACGGGCCCCCTGCAGAGCGGTCTCTGCGGAATCAAAGCGAGTTTGTGAGGTCTCGCGAAACGCTTGGTCGACCTCGGAATCAATCGTTGCAACCGCCGTCTTGACCGTCGCCAGTTGGTCCCAGGTTGGCAGCGGGCTTTGGTCCATCTGGAAACCTTCGATTTTTGAGCGAATGGCTGCCACGGTTCCGGTCGGTGCTCGCACGGTCTTGTTGTATGTTCGCCATGCCTTCTCGGCCATGGTTGCGTTACTGCTGTTCCTGATGTCGTGGATGGCAGTTGCGGCCGTGGAATTTAGGCTTTCAACAAGGGAGCGAAGCTCTCCGTATGCAGCGCGATCACCGGAAGGAATACAGAAGGGGGCCTTTCCAAGCGCCCGTTCAACCGGGTAGGCGAGTGCGAGAGTTTCCGTTCCGGACGGGCAATCCGCGAACGGGCAGGAAGCAGATGTGATCTTGCCCGCTGCCACTGATGTTCCGTTCCATGTGGCACGCCACTGGAACTCGACGGATCCGGAGGTTGCGCTGCCACCCGACAGCGGAATCGCAACCCGGCTCGTCCCATTGTTTGCCGCTAGGGGAACCACCTGTTGGAGCGTGGAGCCCTTCCATGTCCCCACAGCGTCGACGTGTAGCTCTGTATCGAGCCTTGCAACCAAGTTGCCGGCGTGTATTGTAAACTCAGCCTGCCCGCCCCGCGTGAACGGGCACGGAGGCGCATCGACGCTGACCAGGTACGGAATGTTCGGCCGGAGCGGCAAGGTCGATACCGTATTGTTGGCCGCCACGGCGACTTGCTCGATGGCCAGCGCGTTCGAGCCGTTCCTAATGATCAAGGTAGAAACGCCCGGAGCGAGACTAAGCGTCATTGATGTCCCGGTAACTGGGAGAGTTTGATTTGCAGTGCCGCGGTGTTCCACAACGAGTTCGAGAGGCTGGCCACCCGGGAAGCCATCCAGCTGGACTGCAAGGTTCGCCGTCACCGCCGGAAGACCCGAGCTGCCGCCAACAACGGCTGCGCTAGCCAACAAGATGCAGAGGGGTAGCAGGGCGAGCCGAACACGGTTCACTTTCCAGCCTCCAATTCCCGCTTGAAGCGTCGGCCAATCAGAGGGCCCGCAAGCCCGAAGCCAGCGGCGATTCCGAGGCAGGCGCCCACAACCCATGCTATCCAGGCAGGTTGAAGAGAGTCGGCCGCCCCTTGGGCGTCGGCCTGGCCTTGAGATTCGCTAGCAATTTCGTCCGGTCCGTTTCCGCTTAGACCCGGCCGATGCAGGGGCGACAGCACGAGCAGTAGGAGCAGAGCCAAGGCCGCCGTTCCCAGCAAGAATCCCAAAAATGGCCAGCCCTTCGTCACAGACCAAGGACCCCCCCCGCATTGTAGCGCATTGCGAGGTCACTGATCTGCTGCAACCGCGTGAGCTGCTTGCGCTCAAAGGTAAGAAGCGTGTTGACGCTCACAATCGGTCGACGGCCAATGGTGATGCCAAAATGGGTTTCTTGTAGCCGGGACATCTTCCCAAGCTTCGCCTCAACCTGCCCTGTCTGCGGGAAAAAGCGCGGGTTCTTCGCGAGATTTAGAGGGAGTCGCACGAGGCCGAGGTTCTTCTGGGCCTCCTCCGGACGTACGTCCTGAATGCTTTGCTTTCGCAATGCCACCTCGAGGAGGGCGGTGCAGTCCACATTCCGGCGGCCGAGACCTGGCAGCAGGTAGCCTCGGTACTTTCGCGTGGTATCCGCGGCCCAGCCGATGCTAGCGTAGCCCGGACGGCGGCCCCGGTCTCCTGTCCCGAAGCTGATTGCGCTTGCTATGTCGCGTACATCCGTCACCTTGAGCGACATGTTGCCAGCCTTGGCCAAGTCGAGGTCGTCCAGTAGGTGGGCAGCAAGTAAGTCGGCCATAGCCCGCGCGACGTAGGCATTGAAGTCTGGGAAAAGCCGCTCCACTTCGCCTGCATAAGCGAGGCGCTCGTTATCCACTAGGATGAAACCGTCGGCGACCTTTTCCAGTTCATCGAGGGCGAAGATCGTGTTCCATGCCTGACGGTGGGTCCCGCGGGCACCGTCCTCGGAACCTTCGTGCGTCGCCGGCAGAATGCCGACCACGATGATAGTCGTCCGGCCGGCTGAGGCCTCTCGCAGGGCCTTGGCAATCAATGCGGCGGTGCCACACCCGGTGCCGCCCCCAAAACCAAGGAACAGAACGGCGTCTGGAATCGTACCGACGTCCTGCTCGGTCACCTCCCATTCATCGCCGTCAGTGGCGACGTTTCTGGTCTTGCTGGTCAGGTTCGCGGCGCCGGTCTCGCGCGCAGCGAAATCCTTGAAGAAGGCGATGAGGGCTTCCATGTTCTTGCCAATGCGCTCCTGCGCCAGTCGCGGGTCTTTTCCAAATCCGCCAACGACCATCGATTCGATGCCAGGAGTGGGGCCTGGAACGATTCCCTTGGTTTCAGAAAGGCCCAGCCAGTTGGAACGCGGAATATGCTTGAGAGATTGAAGGTCCTTGATCGTGGAGTTGATTGCCAAGGGCTTGTGCGCCTTGGAGAAGTGCTTGAAATGCTGGGGGTCCATCATTTGATCCACAATGGCTCCGCCAGCTTGTCCAATTCCAATCAGTAGTGTCATGTCTTGCCTCCCGATGACTGCGAAGATGCATAGTTCTCGTAGTATTGCAACTGCTCGGGTTTCAACGCGGCAGGAACACTTCGCATCGCTTTCTCGAAGTGTGCCCACGTCAAGGGAAGCGTGCGCAACTTTTCGCCTGACTTGAAGTCGGCGCTTGCGTCCCCCAGGCTCGGATTCGCGTCCTGCAGCATGGCATGCACGGCGTCGTCGCAGAGGTTCTTGAGGTCCCGACCGGAATAGCGCTCCGTCCTTGAGACAAGCTGGGCTAGGTCGAAGGCAAGTTCGTGTCCCCGGGTTTCTAGCCGGACAATCTGCTGGCGCGCCGCCGCGTCGGGTAGAGGCACGTACACCTTTTTCTTGAACCTGCTACGGATTGCGTCCGAAATCTCATCAGGCCGATTCGTGGTGGCAATCGTGATGACTTTGGGCGGACCTCCCTTCGCCGAGAAGCCGTCCAGCATTTGCAGGAACGTATCGTGCAGCTGGGTAGCAACCTCATGGCTGCCTTCCGTATGGCGGCCTAGCCGCGTGAACTCGTCCAAGAAAACGATGCTCGGTGCCCGCTGCTCCGCCTTCTTGTAGAGGGTGGTGAGAAGCTTTCCCGAATCACCGACCCATTTTGATTCAAGATTGGCCAGGTTGACGTTGAAGAACGTCATGCCGTTCGCTGAAGCCGCCGCGCTCGCCAAGAGAGTCTTGCCGGTCCCTGGCGGACCGTACATCAGAATCTTGTCTGGTACTCCGATTTTCAGGCCTTCTGGCTTTTCACGGAAGAACATCTGGATGGCGCTCACAATGGTGCGCTTGGTTTCTTCGAGACCAGCGATGTCTTCCCAGCGGGTCTTGGACGTTTCAATCATCGCTTCAATGCGGCGATCCAAGCTTCCCTGGTCTTCGTCTTCCTCGGATGCAGGACTGCCCGCCTTGTCGTCACGAGTCCTGGTCCTGGAATTTCCGGGTGGAGGTCGTGGAGGGCTACGGAGATTAGCGGCTCGGTCTCGCAATTGTTGAACACGAATTCTTGCTTGTCCTTGCGTATAGGCCGTGCGAGCGAGCTTTGCGACCTTGTCGGCTTGGGCAGCCGCCTCGTCATACGCATTAGCGGCACCGGCAGGATCGTGCCCTTCGAGTGACGACGCGCGCGCAATGGCCGCCCGCATCTTCTCTTCGGCGATGGAGACCGCCAATTCCTCCATGCCCATCGCGGACTCAGCTCCGCAGAGGGTCGGCAACCTTCAGGCGCGAGTTGAGAGCATCGTCAATCTTCTCCGGCGGGAGGGATTCCAGCTCCGTCATGATGCTCATGAAGTTTGAGTTGTTCATTTCGGAAGAAGCCGAGAGCGCGTCCTGCGATTGCTCGATTTGCTCCGCGAGTCCGGCAAGGCGAATGCCAATTTTCTGCTCGCCCTTCGCCAAGTCACGGATGCTGTGACTCAGATCGCTCATCGTTTTCGCACCAACAATTTTCTTGAGGGCCTTCAGGGCACCTTCCGTCTCAAGCTCCTGGGCCTCGTAGCTGCTCTTGATGGCCGTGGCCGCGGAATAGACGGCAATCTTGTAGGAAACTGCACGCTGCGTTGAACGGGCGGAGCTGTAGAACCCCTGGACCTGGGCGGCAATGAGTTGTTTGGAGGAGTTCGGCGCGCCGATGGCCTTCTTCATGAGGTCGCGAGCCTTCTTGTCGGCCTGCTCGATTTGACGGGACTTGATGTTGATGTCCGCATTCAAGTCGAAGATCAGGTCATCCAGTTGCTCGATTTTCTTAGAGGTCTTTTTTCCGAAGAGGCCCATGTAGTCACTCCCGTCCCTGTGGCTTTGTCTTGGTAGATTTGTTGGTGGCTGGCTCTTCCGCCTTCTTCGTCGGCGCGGGCGCCGAGTTGATCATGCGCTCTTCCTCCGACAGTTCCCCGGAACCAGCTCCAGTCCCCTCAGAAAGTCGGCCGCGACGCTGCTCCGTCTGTGCCCGGGCCTTCTCCACTTCCTTCTGGCGGCCCTCGAGAGCCTTGCCAAGCTCGTGATCAGACATTTTTCCAGTTACCTTGTCGAGTCGCTTCGCACCGCGCACCGCCTCGGTCCCGCGGCGCTGCTCAATGAGAGCAGTCACGGTTTCTTGCTGGGCCAACAAAGCATCGAAATCCTGCTGGAGGCGTTCAATTTGGGGGCGCAGTTGGCGTGCCTTGCTCGCTCGCAAGCGAACGTCGTTGTCCGTTTCCTCGGGGCGTCGACCGGAAAGCAATGCATCGTACTGCGCTCGGAGCTGCTTGAGTTGGGCGTTCGTACCGTCCGCCCTTACGCCGAGCCGCGTTTCCTCGTCCGCTAGCTTGTCAAGCGACAATTTGTCCAACTTTTTCGAAGGATCTGAGCGGCCAAATGGAATCATGACATTGACTCCCGGGTTGCGGGCCCGAATGCGACCTGCAACTCCTGCGGCAGCTGGACCAGGCTAGCGCCGAAACAGCGTCCCCGGACCAAGGCAGAAAGCAAGCAAATCAACAGACAGGACCATCCGGTATAACGGTTGGGGTTCCCCGTCAGGAGAGGGCGCGGGGCGAGCTTCATTCGGCTGCGCTCTGGGAGCGCTCCGGCGGCATGCTTATGCCATACGGCCAGCGTGTACAGGGCGTGGCGGAAGCGCAGCGCCGGTGCCCATTTTGCAAGAGCACCATGGTCCCGAATCGCATGGCTTCTGGGGCCCTGCGTTGCTCCGTCTGCGACAATACGGGCGTGGTGCGCGAGAATGCGCCATCGACGGTTGTCGTCGTTGCAGCCAACCCCGCGCCCGCGCCACCTCCGCCCGTTGTTCTAGCCGAACAACCGGCGGCATCGGCCTGGGCCCCCCAGGTCCCGGTGCAAGCCACCACGTTTGCTGAATCGGCTCCGTCTTGGGAACAAGTCCCCGAAGCACCGGCGCAGTGGCAACCCGCCCCGCCCGCTTGGACACCACCTGCGTCTTCCAGTCAGGGGTCCGGGTTTGCTCGGCTTTCAGGCGGGCAGAAGACGGCCGTCGTTTGCAGTGGCCTCATGGCCATCGGGGCGCTGGGCCCATGGATTGAGATCTTGGGTTTCAGCGTGTCCGGAACAAAAGGCGACGGTTGGTTCATTGCGGGGCTGGCAGCCGCGGCCGGCTTGACGCTTCTTTTCGCAA
The DNA here is from genome assembly GCA_040390065.1 of bacterium. GTDB lineage: Archaea > Thermoplasmatota > E2 > JACPAO01 > JAHFTW01 > JAHFTW01. The sequence goes on from JAZJZE010000005.1 coordinate 420,606, forward strand.
ACAAGGCCTCGACGAGGAAGGGTGTGGCGGCAACCTGCTTTGCCGTGGGGCTCGTCATTGTCCTGGTAGAGTTTGGTCAGCTTCAGAGTAAGATTGGAAACACGAGTCTGCAACTTTCGGATTTCCTCAGTTGGGGGTTGCCCCTGGCGCTAATCTCCGGCATTATCGGGTTCATTGGGTCCCTCCAATCGCCTCGGTACAAAGGTCAGTAGCGCTGGAACGCCAACGTTGAAGAAAAGCTGAAGTGGACGATGCCTGTGCCGGAGGCATGGCCAGAAATGTATTCGCGGCATCCTTGCTTGTTGTGGTCTTTTCGGCGATGCTCCTGGCCGGATGTGCCAACAACTCTGGCTACCAGCCTCAATCCACGTACCAACCCCAGCAGGGGCAGCCGCAGGCACAGCCCCAACCGGCACAGCCGCAGCCACCTCCCCCACCTCCGGCCCAGCCCACGCTGCATTACATCGTGCAGAATCACGTTGCGGCCGTAGCCGCGGGTACCGTAGGTTCCTATTCCTTCGAAATCACGGGCGCACCCGTCGACACATACTACCAGTGGACGCGCTCGGACGACAGCGCCGTTGACACGGGATTCATCCGGGCATCGGACCTTGCTGAATACAAGCAAGGCCAGACCGTTAATGGTTGGGCAATCAATCGACAGGCTGCGAGCGTCACAGATCACGCCACCCTGCCCGTCGAATCTTACGCCTATATCATCAAGTGCGACAATTCATTTGCCGACTGCGACGGCACGTTCTCAATCTACTACTACGCTTGACGGGCGACGGTCAACTGGAAAGAGCCTTGTACGCTCGCCTTCGTCTAGAATCGTGGCGGGAGAAGTCGTCTGTCCGTACTGCCGATCTGCGGTCGCGCCCCTTAGGGACGCTCAAGGCAGACTCGTCTGCCCTGCCTGCATGAACACCGGCCAGGTGCAGGCGGCGTCGGCGTCTGCCAGCACGCCAAGACCGGTCCCTCCACCGAACCGAGCGGCCAGCTACGGCGGGAGGTATCCGGCCGATGTCGTGTCGCAGCTCCTCCCCGGCGAGGAGGTTCGCTATTTCTCGTACGTAGCGCAGAAAGGCGGATGCATGAGCTCCGCGCCGCGCGACGAACACTGGGTCGCGATGACGAACAAGCGCTTCATGTACAAGGCCCTGGTTCGTCTCCAGGATCGAAAGACGACGGTCGAAAAAGACGGGGTAATTCCATTGGCCATGGTATCGGTTGTCCAAGTAACGGAAGTCCGCCAAGCCGGTTGCTCGGGAACGAAATCCTTCCAGCTCATGATTGGATCATCCGGTAACGAGATTGCAATTCCAATTCTGACGCGTGAGAAAGGCGTCGAGGTTCGCAATGCCTACTCCCAAATCATCCACGGCTAGCCGTCGAGGGCGATGGCCGCTCAATCGGTTCGCGATTTGGACGGTACGACTCTATCAGAAGCGCACGGCCGACAAGCCACACAAGTGCTTGCATTACCCCACATGCTCGACGTTCAGCATCCTGGCGTTTGAGAAGTACGGCTTTTTCCTGGCTTCGCTCAAGACCATGAAGCGCATTCGGCTCTGCAATCCGTTTTCGACGCTGCCGTACGAAGACTACCCCTGAAAATACCTGAGTGCGGCTAGTTGTTTCCGGCGTGGGAGGCCGAGCTCAAGGACCCCTGGTTTGGCGGCGCCATGATTGCGGGCTCCCCATGTGGCATCTGCTTCGGCGCACACTGTCCCGGAGGGGAGAAAAATCATTCCAGGCTGTCACGTTGCCACGGAATCATTGCCACCCTTTTCTGATGTGCCTGCCGTTCCCGGCTAGAGATAAAAGACGACAAATGGCGCTGGAGATCTGGCGTGTCCCACGCAACCTCCATGTTGGCCTTCAGCCATCCCCACGTATCGCCGGCATCGAGCCGCTGCCCCGAAACAAGAACGGCCGACATTCCCTCATCGATGGCAAGGTTAGCTAACGCCTCGGTTAGCTGGATTTCCCCACCGAGGCCTGGAGCCGCCGCAGCCAGTATCGAGAAAATTCTCGGCGTCAAGACGTAACGTCCAACTACCGCGAGATCGCTAGGAGCCTTGGCAGCCGCAGGCTTTTCTTCCAAGGTTCGTACGCGATAAACGCCAGGCCGAAATTCCTCGTTCAAGCCGAATACGCCGTATCGACTGATGTCCGCGCCCGAAACGCGAACCCCACCAACTGCCGATAGCCCCGTCTGGTCATGGACATCCATGAGTTGCTTCGTTGCGGGTACCGGACCGCGAACTATGTCGTCGGCCAGGAGGACGGCAAACGGCTCATTTCCAACAAAATTCCGAGCGCACAGCACAGCATGACCTAGACCCCGCGGTGCATCTTGCTGCACGTAGTGGATGTTGACGATCTGACTACCACCTGTCAAGCGTAGCGCTGTACCGACCTCGGGGTTGCGCCCGATTTGCCGCTCAACTTCAACGGTTCGGCCAAAGTGGTCCTGGATGGCGCGCGCCCCCGGCCCCGTGACAATCAAGATTTCGTCACAGCCTGATTCCACGGCTTCCTCGACCACGTACTGGATGACCGGCTTGTCAACGACCGGCAGCATTGCCTTCGGCATGGAATGGGTCGCAGCGAGCATGCGAGTACCCAAGCCTCCCGCTGGAATGACCGCCTTCATTTCTCGGCTCCGTTCCCAACGGCGTTGCCGGTCGGGTAGCCTGGGGCGACGCCGACCCCCTGTACCTGCCAACCATGTTTGACAAGGTCGTCGAAGGGCAGACTGTTTCTGGCGTCAAGCAGGCGGGCCGCCTTCGCAATCGAGTGAAGGCCGCCCCAGTCCAATGAGGCGTATTCGGGCCATTCCGTCATGTGCACGACAACATCGGCGTCCTGGACGGCAAGGGTCACCTGCGCCGCCTGCCGAACGCCGACAATCTGCGATGCGTTCGGCAGGATTGCGATGGGGTCGTGCATCGTGACGGCGGCCCCTTTGGAGACCAGCGCTTCCGCCAGGAGGAGCCCGGGCGCGCCACGTGAGTCGTCCGTCCCAGGCTTGAAGGAGATTCCGAGAATTGCCACGCGTTTGCCGATAGGCTTTCCGTCAAGCGCGCCCTCAACCTTGCCGAGGATACGCCGCCATTGGGCCTCGTTGGTTCGTTCGGCGGCCTCCGCCACCGGCATCCCTAGATTATGGGTTCTGGCAACAGCGGCAAGGCCGCGGACGTCTTTGGACAAGCACGACCCTCCGTACCCAATTCCCGGACGCAGGAATTCTGGTCCGATGCGGCTATCATCACCTAGAATCATGGCCACATGGCGCACGTCGGCGCCAAGCGCATCGCACAGGTTGGCGACTTCGTTAATGAGACTGATGCGAACGGCCAGGAACGCGTTTGCGGCATATTTTGACATTTCGGCGGTTCGCCGGTCGACGAAGTGGCGCGGTGCTTCTGGGCGGATGTCGGTCCACAACGAGGCCACGAGTCTCGCGGAAGCGAGAGGGCCGCCGAAGACGAGCCGTCTGGGTGCCAAGAAATCACGGACAGCGGTGCCTTCTGCCAGGAATTCTGGTGAATTCACGACTTCGATGTCCTGGCGACCACTTGCCTGCATTTGGGCGGCTAGCAAGTCGCCGGTTCCCGGGGGCACGGTGCTAGAAATCACCAAGACGATTCCGCGTGGGGCCGCTGCCGCCACGCTAACCGCGGCGGCTTGCACGAACGATAGGTCGGCGGTCCCGTCGGCAGCGGCGGGGGTGCCCACGGTCAGAATCGCGATGCTGGCCGTCGACAAGGCTGGCGCCAACGCAGAGTCAAACTTGAGGTGACCGAGAGCCTTTGCGGCGCGCACCACGCGGCCAAGATCAGGTTCGCTGAAGGGAAGCCGACCCTCCAGCAGCGCCTGGATACGGCCAGGGTCGATGTCGACGCAGGTGACGTTGTGTCCCTTTTCGGCCAGGCACGCCCCTGTGACCAGGCCGACATGGCCGGTTCCCACGATGACCACGTTCCGGAATTGCGGACCTCCGAAGCCGTCGTGGTCGTTCATAGCCAAAGGTAGGATTACCCCTCGTTAAACCGATGCCCCGGCGGTTTCTTCGACCGGGGCGCTACGCAAAGGGGGCTGCGGCGGCGCGGGGCGTGGCGTCCTGCCACACTGGAGGTAGATGCGGCGGGCGAAGGTGCGGGTCTGGGGCGAGGGCGGCCGCGACGAATTGAGGAACCCCTGGTCCCGCTGCCTGAAGGGCAGAGGAGGCGAGCGCCTCCTCAGAAATGGCGGCATGCGTCCTGGCATACTCGTCCCACGCCTCTTGGGGCGGATGAATCAGATTTGTGTAGGGTGGGCGCCCTGTAGCAACAGTGAAAATTGATGACCCGAGAGAAAAGAAGTCGGCGCGGCGGTCCAGAATGTTGCGGCATTCCATGATTTGTTCAGGGGCCCAATGTACCCATTTCCCTGAACCCAAGCGATACGGCGCTGGAGTGCGCGCAACCATGTCTTTCTCGGACCGGACGCTACCCACGTCGACGAAGACGGTGCGCCCAGTTCGGTCGTCGACAACGAGGTTAGCGGGCTTGAAGTCGCGCATGACAAATGCCCCCCTTGGGCTCTCGTGAAACCTTGGGAATAGTTGCACGGCGGCTTCAAGCAGGCTTCGGACCAACTTGACTCGGCGGCTGGCAGACGTCGCCCCATGAAGAATATCTGACAGCGCGATCCCGGGCACATATTCGCGTGCGAGGAACCCGCCGTCTAGGCTCTTGGCAACGAGGCGGGGTACGGCGTCGCACCGAAGGGCGCCGAGGATCATCTCTTCTCGACGCAGAGTTGATTCGGCGGCTGCCGCCTCTTGGGCCGTTCTCCCGGCATAGGCCGGGACCTTCACGACAACGTCATCCCCTGTCTTCATTCGCAGCAAGAACAGTGCGCCCTGCCCGCCAACCGATAACTGGCGGATGGACGTGCATTCCGCGTCAATTGCACGGAAGGCTTCCGTCAGGCGGGCGGCAATTCGAGGATGCTGCGCCGCGTGGCGAATTTGGTCGCTACCTGTCTGCACGGAAGGTCATCACCGCCTGTTCGTAGGTCGCACGGAGGCGGCTCGTCACGGCATCAAGAGAATGCCGGGCTCGGACGCGCGGGGCCACGACGTGCTCAAGATGCTCCTGAAAGTCGTCTGCGTCGACGAGCCCGAGGACGGCGTCCGCCAAAGCGTTGGGGTCGTTGGCTTCAACTAGAACGCCCGAATCCGTGTGCGTCACAATATCTGGAATGCTCCCGGTCGCGGTGGTGACGACGGGAAGCCCCATGGCCTGTGCCCACAAGATTGTTTGTGGAGTGCCGTCGGCGTTCCCATCGTCCGCTACGCGCGCCGGATGGACGAGGATCCCGGATTGCGCCATCGCAGCCAGGGTGGCGTCCAATCCTTGGAATCCACGCCACGTCACCCGAGGTTCAACCCCTAAGTCAGAAGCCAGCTTCTGAAGCTCGTGCCGGCAGGGTCCATCGCCTATGATCGTCATAGTGAAACCTGCGGGAAGACGAGAAAGTGCCGCCAAGGAAATGTCGACCCCCTTTTTTTGGGACGAGCCTAGCCACCACAAGGAGCGAAAAAGGATTCCGCTTTGAGGGCCTGGGCAGCCGGTGCAAATCGATGGCAACGGGTAACACGACAATTGGACGTTGGACGCCGAGCCGGCGCAGACGTTGAACGTCCGAGGGCCCGACCACCGTAAGCGCATCGGCCCGGGTTGCGACCGCGCGAGTCCACGGTGAGTAGCGGCTATCGAAAATCTTGGCATTGGTGTCAAAACCACCGTGAAAACTAAGGATAAATGGAAGCCCGGCGGCCACGGCAGCGCGACCCGCTCGCAGGGCCGTCCGGCCATCATAGACCGCGTGCACTACGTCCAAGGCATCTGGGCCGAAGGTCAGTGGGCCGCGCGAGTAAGGGACGCGCTCGACCACGTTTTCAAATGTGAAGTGATCTGTGAATTCCTTTGCATAGACGTGAAACTCGCAATCCGCCAATCGTGCTACCAGCATGGCCATGCCGTGATGCGTCGGTTCGAGAAAACGGTGCGTGACCAATGCAATGCTCAGACGCCCATTTTCCGACATGGCGGTCACGGGCGCGCTCCCGGCGGTGTCCCGATACGGCACGATTTCACGAACCTTCTCGGCGGGATTGCCATTCCTGCCGGGACATTCGAAGATCAACGATCTCAATCGGACTGCCGTCTGGTCGCGTGCGGACCGAACGTCCCACGATCCGCATTCCAAGGGCCTCGTTCAGTCGCGCCGCTCTTTCGTTCCCAACGACGTAACTCGTGCGCACGCTGGACAAGTCAAAATGTCGTAGAAAGCGGTCCGCCAGGGATGCGCCGGCGTCGAAGGCTGCGGACGCCTGCCGGCCACCCGTGGCCAGAGCAACCGGTGCCGCGGTCGTCGCGACCACTGCAATCCTACCGGCGGCTACCGACCGATCGACCGGATCCCAATCTGTCCATCCAATCGTGCCGAGAAATCGCCCGTCGCTTCGATTTCTGATACATAGAATGGCCTCCCATGGCCGGTTCGTTTCCGAAAGAATCCAAGCGCGGTTCGTTTCCTCACCAAGAACTGTGTCATCGATGAACCAACGCCGGACGGCCGGCGAGTTGCGCAGGCCCGTCATGGAAGAGACGTCGTCAGGCCGTGGCCATTCCAGGAACGTGAAGACCCCGGTCGCCACAACGCCGCTGGTCGGGAATTCCTGGAATGGCACTCCGTCCGTCATGCAACGACCCGCGCGGGTTGGACGGCAGCGCATACGGCGGCTCCCACGGTGTCAACCTCTTCCAAGCTCATCGCCGGATAGGCGGGCAACGTCACGATTTCCGACGCGGCTTGTTCGGCCGAAGGGCACCTCTTGCCCAACGCAGCAAAGAGCGGGTGTTTCGACAGCGAGTCATAATGCAGACCGGAAGCAATTCCCGCTTTGGCCAGGGCTGCGCGCAGTCGGTCTCGGCCCCACGTCACTCGGACGACATACATGAGGCGCGAGTCATCGGGCCCTCTGGGCAGCAGACGAACATGGGGTTCCAGAATCCCAAGCCTCCGGTCCAAACGATGCGCAATTTCCTGTCGGCGCGCCCGGGTTGCGGCGAGGGAATCGATTCCGGTCTGGGCGATTGCAGCCGCGATGTCGTTCAACCGCAGTTTGAGCCCCGACTCCCCAGAATAATGTTCCGAGGCATGCACCGGCGTGGAGGTACGCGTCATAGTATCCGTTTCTAATCCCAGGTTGGAAAGACTGCGGGCGCGGGCTTCATCCAGCATGTGCTGGCCCCAGAGCATTCCGCCCTCCCCTCCAGGTGCTTCCTTCACCCCGTTGAAGCTGTAGCATGCGAGGTCGCCCAGCGGGCCGCGAGCGTCGAGGAGGTCGAGTCGGTGGGCGCAGTCCTCGACCAAAACGAGGCCCCGCGAATCGCACAGCTGCCTGAAGCTTGCCGTTTCCGCTCGCTGCCCATACAAGTGAACCACGACAATCGCACGTGTTTTCGCCGTGATTTGTTCCGCCGCCGTTTCCGGGGTCACCATCAGGCTAACCGGATCGACGTCCGCAATCCTGACCTTGAAGCCCGCTTCCTTGAAGGCCATTGCAGTCGCGACGTACGTCAGGGCGGGCACGATGACCTCATCTCCCACCTTCGGCGAGAGGAGACGGCCGGCCGTGAAGAGGGCCGCGGTACAAGACGACGTGCCAACGGCCCAGCCGCCACGGCCCTCGACGAAGCCTTGCTCAAGCGCGCGAGATGCGGGCCCATAGCCAATCCAGCCCGAGCTCAGGCATCGTCGAACGGCCTCGATGGCCTCGGGTGGAAGCGCAGGCCTCACGAGGGGAATCATGGATGATCCTTCCCCTGCGCCTGCACGCGAGCGAAGACGCCGGCGTAGTCGCGTGCCTCATCGTCGGGTGTCCGCTGCAACATTTTTTCAGCTGCCGCCTGGCCCATCCGGTGGACCGCTTCCCGGTTGCGATTCAGCCTTTGCAAGGCAGCGGCAAGGGAATCCGAGTCCCCTGCCGGAACGAGCAAGCCGTTCACATTGTCGGTAATCACATCTGAAAAGAAGTGCGACGCAACCGGACATAGCCCCATGGCCATTCCTTCCAGCAGGCCATTTGCCATTCCATCATCCAGACTTGGCATTACCACGACGTCGCAGCCGGCGGCCCAGCTGGCCACGTCGTCGCGCGGCACCATCCCAGACACGAATGCGTGGCCACGGTCTTTCAGCGTTTGCCAAGCGGTTCCACAAAGTCGAAGCTCCATGGAGCCCAAATCCGGGCCCACCACCAGGAAGCGTACCGGCGAGTCCGGCCCCAGAGCGCCCAGCGCTTCGACGAGCGGCGCAACGCCCTTCTTCTCGCGAAGGGTTCCGATGAAGACGATGCGAAGCGCGGACTCGTCCCAACCTGTTGCACGGGCCAGGGCTGCTCGGCTTTGCGCGCGTGAATGCGTGCTTCCCCCACGGACGCTATTCGGTATGACCAGGGTCTTGTTGGCCACATTCGGATGAGCCAGCAACAACCGTTCGCGCAGGTGGTCGTTGACGCAGACCACGGTATCCGCACCCTGGACAATCCACGAGATGACGCCGAAGCGTTCAACATGAAACATGTTGCGCCCAAGATCATTGCCGCGGATACCGGCAACGAACGGCACCCGGAGATGACGGGCCACATATTGGGCAAGGAATCCCGCATTCAGAAGATAGAATGCCAAGATGACGTCGACGCCCTGGCGCCTCAGAATCTGCGACATGGCCTCGAAAGCGCGCCTTCTCAGCGTGGCTTTCACTTTCTCGGGCACCTGGTCGGCGGACAGCGCCGGCTGTTTCAGAAAGAACGGCCCAATCCGACTGACCTGCACGCCCTGGTCGAGCTCTTCAATGCAGTAGTCCGCCGAGGCAACATCCCGCGAATGGTCGAAGCAGATCACATGGACCTCGACGCCTTGCCTGACCAAGGCCCGAGCGACGCGTTGGGCGCTCGTGGCAACCCCCCCATCGGTTGGCGGGTAGTGCTCCGACACAAACCCAATCTTCATCGATTTGTCACCGTTTCCGACGATTGGTGATTGCTAATTATAGGATTGGGTCGCAAACAGACGGACGGCTTTCGGGCTACGTCGGGCCCGCCCGCCGACCCCGGTGTTCCGTGCGAGACCTCGTCGTCCCGGCCAGGGGTTTCCGCCACCAGGGCGTGGCTCAAGGAAAACAGAATTGGGGGGAAGGCCGCTGGCGGCATGCGAGCAACCGCTCGTAAACAACACCTTCAAGCGCTAGGCGCCTTGCCCCGCCTGTGCCCACGGGAAGAGTGGAAGCCCGCCTTCCCCCCGGCTCTCAGGCACCTGAACGGTTTCTGGTGACCGGCGCAGCTGGATTCATCGGATCCACGGTTTGCCGTCTGCTGGCGAGCGAGGGCTCGGACGTCGTCGGCATCGACAACCTCAACGGCACCGCACACCCCGCACTCCAAGCATGGCGGCTTGAACAACTGCGGCCGCTGGACAGATTCTCGTTTGTACAAGCCAGCATCGACGACCGGGCGGCAATCGGGGAGGTTCTTGATGCCGGCTCTTGGGACGGCATCATCAACCTGGCGGGCCTCGGTGGAGTCCGGTCAAGCCTACGCGACCCATGGGGCCACCTTAGGACGAACGCTGCGGGGACCCTGAACCTTCTGGATCTGTGTCGGAGCCGCGACATCAAGCGCTTCCTGTTGGCTTCGACATCAAGCCTGTACGGCCGCAACAATTCCACGCCGTTCCATGAGGACGCGGATACGACTCGGCCGTTGTCGCCCTATGCGGCATCAAAGGCGGCAGCCGAAGCAATGGCTGCGGCTTATGCACACCTCTACGGCATCAATGTTGCCGTCCCGCGGTACTTTTCACCCCGAAGGATCTTGAGTTCCAAATCGTTGATGCCAGTCCCAAGGGCGTACGTGGTGGAGAAGCCGCGGAAGCAATGGCTGTTGAATCGCTCCTCCCGCTTCTTTTCGCGACCAGTCATGAGGCCTATGCGCTTGGCGTTCTTGTGGAGGGTGGTGCGGTAGTTGCCCCGCCAGCCCTTGCCCCAAGGCAGACCTCGTTGAGTGATGGCAAACCGTGTTGTGACGGGTTTGCCATCGTCGTCTCGTTGCACGTGGTCGTCACGCCATGGCAGGTAACGGTCGGTAAGCCAAGTCTTGAGTTCCCGGTCGAAGATGATGCGGTGGTTGCCTAGGCGTTTGCCCCCCATGGCGCGGTTCCGTGGAATCTCAGCCCAGCCTTGCTCCAGGTTCCACATTCCTGGGACCATGTCGAGTTTCAGGACCTCGTGCATCCGGACGAAGCATTTCGCCTGCACGAGGTAGGGCGTTCCGTGTTGCACTGGCGATTCGAGCACAATGCGCTTCACGTCGGGCATGGTTAGTTCGCGGGTGCGAGCGTTGCGGCTTCGTTCAGCGAACAGCTCCCGGTGGCGCTGCTCGAAGGACGCGCGGGGCCCGGCAATCGGATTCACTGCGACGTGACCTTCCATCAACAGCCATTCGTAGAGGGCATTCATGGTCCGAAGGTACGAGCGCACCCCGGTCGGATCGAGGGGCGCGTAGCGCGGGCATGATTGAGGCGCGGCTCCGGTCAGAAGGGGGCATGACTGGACGGCCAAACCGACGTTGCACTTTGGGTCCGCCCCCCGAAGGTGTTTGCACTTGCCTTCGAGGCGTTGGATGGCCGTTTCAACGTCGTGAGCTTCCAGCTGAGTAAGGAGCGTGGAGCCCCAAAGGCGTGCGAAGGCCTTGGCTTCCTTGGGGTAGTGCTCGAGTACGCTCTGAGCCGAACCCTTGTGCTCCAATGCGTCTGCCCAGGTCGTGATGATTTCGTCGCTGCTGGCCCACACGCGGCGCTGTGGGGCCGGAGTCTTCCTAAGGGGCTCCATCCAGCTCATGCAGTCGCCTCCACCAACGCGATGCCTTTTGCGACAGCGCGCATGAGGGTGGCCTCCATCTCCGCGAGCCGGACCTCCAGGCGCGTGTTCTTGGCGGCGACTTCCGCGTTGGACCCTTGCAGCCACGTGTACGCGTCGCGCAACTTTTGGAGTTCCTCTGCCATTTCGCGCTCGCGTTGACCGGGCCCGCGCAACGCGAGCTCGACCATCTCTTGCATCCACGGGCCGAGCCCGATGCCTCGGGCCGCGGCCAAGGCACGCCACCTCTCTTCGCGGTCTCCCTTGAGGTGGACGCCCTGCTTGACGCGATAGTACCGGGAGTAGTAAGTCCTCAACTGGTCTCGGTCATCGGTTGTCAGCGGCTCTCCACGGCGGACCTTGGCGCGTAGGATTGTAACCGGGCTCTTCGGCCTCATGGTGCCATCCGAACCTTGTCCTGCAATTAAGGGTGGTTCGGAAGGTACGAACTCAAGCGCACTTGATTCGAGGTGTGCTAGAGGTTGATTGTTTACACGCGACGAAGCTTTCGCTGGGATGTCTTGCATGGGGATGCACCGCCCGGATCACCCCAATTGCTTCGTGTTGTGCAACAATTTGCGTCGAGTTGGCGCCGGCCGCTACCTGACCTTGTAGTACGTCGCATTCAGCTTCGACTCGTACTTCGGCCGGTGCCTCTGGAAGAACCAGAACGCGATGAACGTGCACAGCAGGGTCTGATGCAACGTGACGAGGCCGAGGATGTTGATGAGTTCGCTCGAGGTGTGGATGATGTTGGATTCCAGCAGCCAATGGATATGACCATGCAAGGGCTGCACCTCGTAGGCGAAGAGAATGTCGAAGATCGCGGTGACGGAGAGCCACCACACGAGGGCTAAGCCGAAGACGCCCATGGCGGCATTGGTCGGCGATTCGACGGGGCGGCGTGCTTTGCCTTTGCCGAAGAACGGAATGAACATCGGCCCGAGGACGATGACGTTGACGAGGATGGTGCCGAGGAACTTGGTGTCGATGAGCGGGTTCGGCAGGAACGGCAGGCCCGGGTTCGGGATGGGCCACTTGGACAGCACGATGGGGCCCAGGGACCACAGGAGGTACCAGTCGGGTTTGACGTACTTCGGGGGCTTGGACATGTCGTAGTGCGGGTGCAGCGGCGGCGGCACGATGGAGATGAGGAGGAAGATCGTCGCGCACATGAACGCGATGATGGCGCCGTCGCGAATGAGTTCGTCTCCGAGGCTGATGCCTTCGACGGCCTTCTGGCGCTTCGGCGGGCCGCGAGCGGCTTCCATGCGGGCCTTGGTGGCCACGTAGAGGTTGGTGAGCTCCTTCATTCGTCCCATAAGTCACCTCAGTGCGGTTCCGCCATCCCTTGCAGCCAGACGATGAACATGTGCATGACCATGAGGCCGAACAGGATGAACGGCAGGATCCACACATGCAGGATGTACATGCGTGGAATCAGGTTGCTGTTGATGTTCTGTCCGCCAAACATGAGGCGGGCGGCGTAGTCGCCGATGATGGGGATGGAGCCGAACATGTTTTGGCCGATGGTGGCGGCGGCGATGGACAGTTGGTCAGCGGGCAGGAGGTAGCCGGAGTACGCGAAGAAGAACGTGATGCCAAGCAGCGTCACGCCGAGGACCCAGTTGAGTTCGCGGGGCTTCTTGTAGGCGCCCACGAAGTAGACGCGCATCATGTGCAGGAAGACGCAGGCGACCATGAGGTGGGCGCCCCAGTGGTGGACACCTCTCAGGATGTAGCCGAGCGTCACCTTCTCCATGATGAACTGGACCGATTCTCTGGCTTCGAATGCTTCTTGCGGGACGTAGTTGGGAACGTAGTACAGTGCCAGGACGACGCCCGAGATGGTGAGGATGATGAAGGCGATGAAGGCGAGGCCGCCGAGGCAGTAGAGCGGGTACCAGTACCAGATCGTGCGCAGCTTGTAGCGCTCCGTGTGGCTGCGGGGCAGTTGTCGCTGGATGGACAGGGCCGCCGCCTTGGCCGCATCGACGTGGTTGCGGATGCGGATGGAGTCGTCGAGGTACGCGAGCGTCATGAGGTAGAAGCGGGCGATGAAGCCGAGGCGCTTCTCCTTCGCCAGTTTCTCGTAGGCGCGCTTTCCTTGCTTGTGTGGGCGGCTGGGGTCGCCGGAGGCTGTCGTGATGGGCGGCTCGGGGGCCTCGTCGCTCATGCGGAGGACTCCCAGGAATAGTCCTTGGGCTTGACCAGGTGGTCGGCCTTGCGCAGCTTGAAGGCGCTGCCGGGCGAGGAGCGGTCGGCGTCGCGGTAGGCGAGTTGCGCCAATGTCTCGACGCCGATGAGGGCGTTCTTTGCGGCGGGGATCTTGAGGGCCTCGTCGCCGGGGTAGTTCGCCACGACGTTGAAGCGGATGACGTTGAGGGGGGCCGGCGGCGGCGTGCCCGGGACATTCAGCGCCAGGTTGTGGATGTCATATTGGCCGCCGTGGCACGGGCACAGGATGCGGCCGTCGTTGACGCCGTCGCCGTCGTAGTCCTCGACGTCCAGGCTGCCGCCGTAGCCGCCGTTCCACCCGACGGTGCAGCCGAGGTGCTTGCACTTGCCGACGTAGGCGAGGACCGCGTGCTTGGCGTCGCCAGGGACTTCCACGGCGTGCTGGGCGGTATTGAAGCCGCGCGTCTGCGACGATCCGCGCAGGACGTCGACGCGGACCTTGTACGCGATGGCCGGCAGGAACGAGTATTCGCCGACGAACGGGTTGTTTCCCGGCTGCTCCGCCAAGTCCTCGATGGTGACGGGGATCTTCGCGTTGCTCTTGGGGTCGCGCTTGATGATGGGTCCGGGGCCGCCGCCGGACAGCGCTGCGGGCGCGACGGATGGCAGGAGCTGCGTCAGCAGGCCCGGGATGACGGCGCCGGCCACGGCGAAGCGCACGGTATTGCGGATGAACTCGCGGCGCGACAGGATGGACTCCTTCTTCGGCGGCATGCCGGGCAGTGGCGGCGAAACGGCGTCAGGCATGCAACTGGACTCCCTCATCTTCCCATTTCCTGAACCGCTTCTTGTAGATCGTGACGTGGTCCTTGAAGTAGCGCTGGTACAGGAAAATCATCCAGAACAGGCAGAAGAAAGTCATCGAGATCCAGAACGAGATGATGGTCTGCTCGTTCTTGAACATCGTTCCAAGCGGCGCGTTGTCGATTGCCGGGTCGTGGCCCGCGGCATTGTTGGCGTCCGGGATCACGGGGTCAGCCGATGGGTCGGAGATGAGGTCCTGCCACAGGGCCGATGCGATGAGGCCGAAGAAGATGAGTTGGATGAGAAACAGTGCGAGGATCATCGCGCCCACGATGGCGGGTCGCGGCGCCGGCGTGCGGCGGACCACGACTCCGGGCGTCTTCCCCGTCTGGATCTCGAGGCCCAACGATTCACCGGTCCTTTTGGTCCGTGTTGTGAGGTGTCACGTACTTGAGGTACACGTAGCCCGCGACCATGACGAAGATCATGCCCGCGAGGCCGATGAGGCCAATCCAGTACTGCTGCAGGCTGATGCCGAACTGCACTTCCTTGACTTCAGCGGGGGCCCCGGCGACGGCCCCCTCCGGCCCAGCCAGTGACGGGTCGGCCCGGTACACCTTGTCGCCCGGGTCATTCCCGAGGTCGCCGTTGACGTCGTTGACGAAGATGTCAAAGACGACCGGGCCGGCATCGGGGGCCGCCCAGTTCACGGACCAGCGCGTCGCCGATGCGGCTTTGTGGGTCGCCTGGGACTGGTCGGTAGAGACCTGGACGTTCGGGTCGGAGCCGACCAACAGCTTCCCGGCCGTCGCGCGCAGGTTGAAGCCCGCGTGGTTGTCCTTGTCGGAGAACTGTTCATCGACGAGAGTCACGTTGATCGTGTACGTCTTGCCTTTTTCGTATGCGTTGCCCACGAGCGGTTGGCCGGCGTCCGTAATGGACACCTGGAGCTTGTCGGCTCCGCCTGCCGCGAACTTGTTGTCGCCGTGGCAGTGCGTGCACCCCTTGGCGGCAAAGTCGCCCGGGTAATCGCCCGTGTCCTTGAACATCCCTGAGGAATGGCCGAGCCCAGTGGGGGCGACAAAGAGCGTGGCGGCCACGGCGAACAGCCCCAGGACGACCCAGGGACCTGCCCGGTGGACACCAGGAGAAAGGCTCACGGTCGCGCCCAAAGCCGGCTCGGATATAAGCGGTGCGACCAGCGGTGCGCCAGGAGGTCCGACCAACGCTCGGCGCTGCGTGAAAAGCGCTAAGAGAGCACCCTGTCTCGGCCGCTTGCATGGCAGAGACCGAGCGCCGCTCCAAGCCCCGTAAAGTGGAGCCCAAGGAAGACGAAGAGACCGAACCGAAAGGCCACGGCCTCGTGCTGCTTGCGTACCTCGTCGCCTCCGTCGCGGTCATCGAGGTCATGTTCGTGGTCGCCTCGTTCCTTTCGGCCGGCAAGGCCGACAACATGGTCCTCTACGTCCTTGGCGCGACCGCTCTCGTCTCGGCCATCCTCTTCGCGGCGGGCAAGTTCATCGGCCGCAAGAAGTGAAGGCCGACCGCATCCCTGACATCTCGCGCATGGTGCCGCGCCACACCGTCGTCGAATGGAAGGAGGAGGCGGGCCGCGTCGTCGTGCTGAAGAAGCGCAAGGGAACCATCCGGCCGCGCCTGCTGCGCATCTTTGGCGTCCCGCCCATGCTGCGCGTCAACCTCGATCCCCTGGGGTCGGAGGTGTGGCGTCTCATCGACGGCGCCCGCACGGTCGCCGCCATCAAGGCCGCATTGGAGGCGAAGTTCCCCGACGAATCTCAGATGGCGCAGCGGCTGGGCCATTTCTTCGGCATCATGGTGTCGAAGGGCTTGGTCGAGCTGGGCTAACACACGCGGTATTCGAACTGCGCCGTGCCGTCGATGGTGGCGGTGCTGATGGTGTTCGCGTTGCCGTCGAGGTTGGTCTCCCACTGCGCATCGAAGACCAAGGCGGTCGGCGTCGGCGGCGACGGCGGCTGCGACAAGCGGATCTCCAGGAGCGGGTGGGCTTCGCCGGGGCCGTACGTGAAGTGGTACTGTCCCGTGTTCTTGGCGCTCGGCGCTCCCTTGGCCATGTCGTAGGCGAGAAGCGGCACGTGGTTGTCGGCGCGGTAGAAACTGAGGGTCAGCCGGCTGTCCAGGGCGCGGATCACTTGTTGGCGGCTGGCGTTGTACGAACTGGCGCCGTCGAAATGCATGTAGTAGACGTCAATCGGATGCCCGCTGTCCGTCAAGGTCACGTCGGGATTGAGCGTCTCGTTCGTGGGATTGTTGGGCAGGCGTTCGTCGAGGTCCCAGTGCACGCCGCTGTGGCCCAAACCCACTTGCCAGCCTGGGCACGTCTGGCCATGCGAGGTCGTGCCGTCGGTGCCGCCACTGCATCCCGCCAGTCCGGAGAGGAGGAGCAAGACAGCGAACGGGCGCAGGAACATGCACAGGCGGACGATGGCGTCCCTCTTTTGGCTTTCGCCGCGCTAGACGTCGGCGCCGCAGACCCGGTAATGGTACGTGATGGTGTACTGGACCGCGGCACTTCCGTTGCCTTCCAGGCTCCAGCGCAACTCGACGGGGGCCGGCCGTTGCGCCTCGGCCTGCGTGATCGACGTGAGGTACGCTTCGTAGACGTGGGCCGTCTCGTTGAGGCTGCCATCGAAGACGAGTTCGGGAACGATGGTGGGGACTTGTGGGCGGAAGTCGCGCCACGCCAGGCGGCCTTCGGTGCCATTGGCCTGCGTCGAGAAGGCGCGCAGATGCAGCGACCCGCCGCGCACCTGCATGACGTCGATGCGCACGCGGACCATGTCGAAGCCATGGCCATCCAACGTCATGGACGTCGGGCCAACGATCTCGCTGGCCTGGCGCGCGCTTGCGTTCAACGCGGCCGCGCCGACCACTTGTCCAGGCCCGTCCTGCCACTGCGGGCAAAGCCCGAAGAGCGGGTCTTGCGGCGTCGCGTCGTCCGTGGCGCAGCCGGGAAGGGCAAGGGCTGCCAGGACGACGAGGACGGCCAACCGCACAACCGGGCCACGGATGCCTGCCGCAAAGCCGTTGTGGCGCGGGGCGCAGGCGCGTGCCCGGACGACTTAAGGGCCGCCAGCCTGTCCCGGATGCGATGATGGAGCGGCGCCGGATGCAGGAGACGGTTGAATCCTACGACGCCAAGCGGCTGGCCCTGTCCTGCGTCGCAAGCCATTCGGGTTTGGACGTCTACGATGGCGCCGCCGACGAAGGCTACACCTCCATCGCTGTCGCTCAGAAGGGTCGCCACGAGGTGTACGCGCGGTACTTCAAGACACTGCGGGACGGGAAGGGCCGGCGCCTGCGCGGCTGCGTCGATGAGACGTGGACGTACCCGAAGTACGACGGCATCATGACGCCCAAGCAGCAGGACAAGCTGCGTGCACGCAACGCCTTGTGGGTCCCGAACCGAGCCTGGACGAGTTACTGCCCCATCGACGGCGTCGAGTCCGACTTCGCGGTCCCCGTTCTGGGCTCGCGCTCGATGCTGCGCTCCGAGAACCGCGGCGAGAAGCGCGATTACTACTGGCTCCTCAAGAAGGCAGGCTTGCCGTTCCCGCGTCGCATCAAGGAGCCGGCCGACATCGACGGACTCGCCATCGTCAAGCTGCACCACGCCAGGAAGAAACTCGAGCGCGGCTTCTTCACGTGTGCCAGCCCGAAGGAGTTCAACGCGAAGGCGACGACCCTCCTGAAGCAAGGGGTCATCGACAAGGAGTCGCTTGCGACGGCGCACATCGAGGAGTACGTGATCGGCCCCGTCTTCAACCTGAATTTCTTCTACAGTCCGGTCAGCAAGAAGACGCGCACGGCTGAGCCGCTGGAACTCCTCGGCATCGATTGGCGCTTCGAGTCAAGCCTCGACGGCCACGTGCGCATCCCGGCGCCGCAGCAGATGACCTTGCCGCCGCACCAACTCGTGCCGGAGATGACCGTCGTCGGCCACAACACCGCCACCGTCCGCGAGAGTCTGCTCGGCAAGGTGTTCGAACTGGGAGAGAAATGGGTCAAGGCCGCAAGGGAGCACTACGCGCCCGGCATCATCGGGCCCTTCTGTCTTCAAACCTGCGTGGACAAGGACATGAAGTTCCACATCTACGACGTCGCGCCGAGGATTGGGGGCGGCACGAACGTGCACGTCGCCGTCGGACATCCGTACGGCAACGCGTTGTGGCGGACGAACATGAGCACCGGCCGGCGAGTGGCGCTCGAGGTAAGGCGGGCCGTCGAGGCGGATTGTTTGGCGGAGATCGTCACGTGAGCCGCACCACAATCCTGCTCGTCATCGTCCTTCTCCTGGCTGGCTGTTTGGGCGGTTCCACGTCTGCTGCGTCGCCTTCGCAGACGGCTCGGCTGCAAGCGGAGGCCCTCGTGGCGGGGGACGTCGACACATACGCGTCGTTCCTCTTGGACGACTGGTGGGATTTCGGCGGCTGCGTCAAGCACGCGAAGAGCGAGATGCTGGCCAACGCCCGCGGAGAACCCTCGACCGCGAACGCCGGCGACGTGTACGACATCAACCACATCCAAGTCAAGCGCGGTCTCGACGTGCCGTTCTACACGCGTTGCGGCGCAGCCGGTGTCAGGGATGGCGACCAGGCAATCTACATTCCCCTCAAGCCCGGCCAGCCGGGTGACGGCTTCTCCGGGCTCTACCGCGTCGTGGGCGGCCGATGGATGATGATTGGTGGCGACTGACCACGTCACTCCAGGGCGTTGCCCAAGAATCCCAACAGCGGCTCCATGCTGGCGTAACGCGTCTGGAAGGCGCCCATCAAGTCGCCTGTGAACTGCGCCTTCGTGAGCGGTACGTCCGCGGCAAACGTCGTGCGCTTCAAGTCTGCGATGAGAGGATGGTTCTTGTCGTAGCCGCGCGGCGCCGTCTTGAGCGGTGCAAAGTCGTCATGGAACGTGACGCCCTTCTTCGCCCTGGCCCAGCCCTTTGGGTCGTCGACGATGCGGTCGCGGATCTTGCTGAGCGTGGGCGTGCCGTTCATCCAGCAGCCGCCACCGACGGAGGCGCCCGACTTGTCCCACCAGATGCCGATGGCGGGCAATGGGTTGGCCTCGCTGGCGCCCTTGTGGTGAAAGCCCATGTGGGCGTGCGTGTTGTACGGCGATTTGTCCTTGCTGAAGCGGATGTCGCGATGGATGCGGCCGAGGCTGCCGCCGACCTTCTTCGCCTCCGCCACGTAGGGCAGGCCCGCCGTCTCGAACCACTCGGCCGCCTCGTCGATGAAGGCGAGCGCGGGTGTCCGGATGGCGGCTTCGTAGTCGTCGCGGTGCGCCTCGAACCAGTCCTTCCGGTTGTGTTTCTCGAGTTGGCCGAG
Source organism: bacterium (assembly GCA_040390065.1). Classification (GTDB taxonomy): domain Archaea; phylum Thermoplasmatota; class E2; order JACPAO01; family JAHFTW01; genus JAHFTW01. The sequence continues at coordinate 439,931 of JAZJZE010000005.1, forward strand.
GAAGGTGAAGGCCTGCGTGGTGAAGGCCACGCATTGCGCAAGGCGACATCCGTCATGAGGGTGCTGCCGGCGACGATGTGTGTCAACTGCGAGCGGCCGGTGGTGGCGTCCCCGCCTTGCCTTCGAAAGTGAGTTGGCCGGAGACGTGGAAGGCCTGGTCCGGCCCACCATAAACGAATGCCCCCCCGCCTGGAGACGCCGATGTCGTGTGGTACAGATAGACGTGCACGACGCCGCCTGCGCCGACGGCGGCGTGCAGCCCGTCGAGGTGAAGGACGAGCGGCGACGCCCCTTTCACGCCCTCGTCGCTCATGTTGCAGATCTCGCAATGCATGGTCATGACGGCAATGCCCATCTCGGCCGTCGCGGGGCTCTGGGCCGTCCACGTGACGGTGAGGTTGGCTGCCGTGAGGTTCCAGCCCGCTGCATCGACGAGCCGCTCGGAGGTGCCCGCCACGATGGCCTCGTCCGGGTAGCAGCCGACCGCATTCTGACAGACAAAGGCGTCGATCCCAAGGTTACCATCCCAATCCATGGCGAAGGTGACCGCGGGCAAACGGTCTACGCCGCCGCACGTCCCGTTGGTGGGCGTATCTGTCGCGTCGATGCACAAGCCCGACGGGGGTGTCGTCGTCTCGCGACCGGCCGGCACGGTATCCGTGGAGCCGGAACAACCCGACAACAGGAGAAGGACGATGAGGATTGCCGCGCGCACCCTTGCCACCCCCCGCGATGCTTCATGAAGGTTGGCGCCAGTTCGCTGAAACGCGTTCTGCCCAGACGCGCCGGGATTTATCCGGGTCCCCGATTGCGCGGGCCATGCGCATCGGCATCATTGGAAGCGGTGGCGTCGGCCAAGTCTTGGCCGCAGGCTTTGCGGGCAAGGGCCACGACGTCGTCGTCGGCACTCGGGACCCGACGGCGACTCTGGCCAAGACGAAGCCCGACGCCATGGGCAATCCGCCGTTGGGGGTCTTCGCGAAGGCCAACCCCAAGGTCAAGATCACGACGTTCGCGGAGGCGGCCAAGCACGGCGAAGTCCTGGTCATGGCCGTCCACGGCGCCAACATCGAGGACGCCGTCAAGCAGACCGGGCCCGCCAACCTGGCCGGCAAGCTCGTCCTGGAGACCAGCAACCCGCTGGACTTCGGGGCCGACGGCCTGCACAAGCACAAGGCCATCCCGGATTCATGCCTGCAGGTGGCACAGCGCGCGGCCCCGCAGGCCAAGTTCGTGAAGGCGTGGAACTGCACGCCGGTCAGCCAGATGGTCAACCCCAAGACCGGGCCGGGCGACCAACTCATCTGCGGCGACGATGCCAAGGCCAAGGAGCAGGCGTCGAAGATCCTGAAGGAGTTCGGCTGGAACGTCGCCGACGTCGGCGGGTCGAGCAAGGCGCCCTACGTCGAGGCCACGGCCATCGCCATCTGCAACTACGCGGCCGCCACGAACGATTGGGGCTGGATCGTCAAGCTTCCAGGCCGAAAATAGAGGAGAAGGGGAAAAGGGAGCGGACCCACCTACGCCGTGCGGCGTGTCGGCGTGGTCGTCGTCTCGTCCGTAGTGCCCATGAAGCCAGCGGCCAGGCCCCACACGCCGATCGCGGTGTGCACGAGGTTCTCGCCGAGCTCCAGTTGGACGCCAAGGGCGTTTATGACGTAGCCGTTGACGAAGCCCGCGATGGCCAATCCCGTGTAGACGATGCCGAAGAGGCGGGCGTAGATCTTGGCGTAGGCGCCGCCGGCAAGGAACCCGGCCGCGAGGGCAATCGCGCCCAACACGACGTGCAGGATGTCATGGGTCCAGTCAAAGGTGAGGAAGTTCGGCATGAAGTTCCCGTGGGGGTTGCCCACGAATTCCATGACGATGCCGAGCAGCGCAGTCGCCAGCAGCGCGAAGCCCGTGATCTTGGCGTACAGTTTCGGGTTGAGGACGTTCATGGTCTTCACTGCAGCGTTGGCTGCAAGGACCAAACCGCCTTCCTGCACATAACCTAGACGCCTGCGACCCCTTCTGTCGGGGCAAGCCAGGCGTCGGCTGCCTCCGAGAGGTTGGCGGGGCCAAACAGGCGGTAGAGGTCCTGGTCCGGCTCCTGCAGGCTGCAGGTTCCGATGCTGAAGGCGAGGTCGTCCATGGCCTCCCCGAGGCGCTCGTAGCTCACGGCGTGGCCGCGCCAGGCGAGTTCCCCGTCGAAGCTGAAGGCGTCGGCCTCGCGCTCGTAGAGACAGCCCAACATGGCTTCGCCGTCGAAGCCCTCGCCGAGCATCTGGTGCAGGCGCAGGGCGGCCGCGACGTTCACGAAGCCAAGTTCGTTCTGGTGCTCCGCCTCGAGAAGCGGGTGGTGCAGGCCGGCCGTCGCCTTGAGCGGCACCTTCTGGGCGACCACGTGTGGGATGAGCTGCACGAGGCTGCGGTTGGAGATGGCGTGTGGCCCGGAGCCGCGCACTTTGAGGCCGACTTGGGCCCCCACCCCGCGCAACTTGCCGAGCATGGCGATGAGGGACCAGCCGGAAGCCGCCCAGGCGCGGTCGGAGAGGATGGGTTCGACGAACAGCCGGACGCGGCCCAATGCTTCGGCAGCGGCCTGCAGTTCCCGCGACGAGAACCGCTTGCCGTGCACTTCGAGCGAAACGATTTCGGCGGAGCCGACGTTCTTGGCGTTGAAGGCCTGCACGCGCGGCAGGGTGCGCTTCAGGGAGGCTGCGTCGAGGCCGACGAGGGCGATGGAGCAGGCCGTGTCGCCGAAGCCGGCGCGTTCCACGGCCTTGGGTGTGATGAAGCGCAGGTCGGCGCTGGCCACGACCATGTCGGTGCCGAGGATCGCAGGGCGGACGAGGCGGGGGGCGCGGGCGGCTTCGGCAAGCGCGTCCTTGACCGAGAGCGAGGCAGGCGGGAACGTCCCCGCGTAGTCGAACAGACGCGCCGTCAGAAGGTCGAGGGCGTTCATGCCATCCCGCGACTGCACTGTTCGGGCCATCCAATACGTTTTCTATTCAGCCAGGGCGACTCAATGGCCCGTCGTGGGGCCGGCGACGACCTGCTGTTCGATGGCGCCGAACACCGAGCGCCCGGAGTCCATGACCTCCATGCGCACGCGGTCCCCGTACCGTAGGAAGGGCGTCACCGGCTTGCCGGTCGCGATGGCCTCCCGGGTGCGGACCTCGGCAAGGCAGGCGCAGCCTCGCGCCGCGTCCTCGTTCGAGACGGTGCCGCCGCCGATGACCGTCCCCGCCGGAAGGGGCCGTGTCTTGGCCGCATGCTCGACGAGGTCGAAGAACGAGAAGTGCATGGCCGAACAGTCCGGGTTGCCGATGCGCCGCGTGTTGACGTCGACGAGGATGTCCATGTGCAGCCGGCCGTCGCGCCATGCGGCGCCAAGTTCGTCGGGTGTCACCGCGTACGGCCCCATGCTCGAGGGAGGCTTGCCCTGGAAGAACCCGAAACCGGCGGCCATCTCGCGTGGGATGAGGTTGCGCAGGCTGACGTCATTCATGACGACGAGGAGTTTGACATGCCGCGCGGATTCCTTTGCGCTCGTCCCCATGGGCGTATCGTCGAGGATGACGCCAATCTCGGCCTCCAAGTCGATGCCGAAGTCCTCCGAGGCGGACCGGATGTCGTCACGCGGGCCGAGGATGGGATCCCCGACGCCCTGATACATGAGGGGCACGGTGCGCAAGTCGGCGGGCGGTTCCGCGTTGCGCGCCTTGCGGACGAGGAGAATGTGCTGGATGTACGCGGACCCGTCGAGCCACGACGTCGTGCGCGGGATGGGCGCCATGAATTCGCAGTCGGCAAGAGGGACAATCTCGGGCCATCGGCCTTCCTTGAGTTGCCGGTCGATGCGGCGCAGTTCGGGCTCGACTCGGACCCAGTCCTCGAGGGCCGTGCGCAGGTTCGGCGCGATGCCGGGCGGCACGAATGCGACCTTGCCCGCCTTGTCGTCGACGAGGACGAGATGGCCATCGCGGGACCGGTCAGGCATGGTCGCCAGCTTCAACGCGCGCGGCACCCCCGGGCGCCTGTTAACCATGCCGAGGGGACGCTCCACTTCGGCCGCGCGACGGACAGCCTCAAGTGGACCGCTCCGGTCGGCTCGGCATGAAGGGATTCCAGCGCACCATGACGCTGTCCGCGCCGCCGTCCAAGGTGTTCGCCGTCCTCACGGACCTCGACAACGCACCGAAGTGGATGCCTGCCATCCAGAAGACGGAGTGGGTCAAGGGCACCAAGGTGGCGGTGGGAAACGTGTGGCGTGAGACCCGGCTGGCGGGCAAGCGGACCCTCGTCGCCGACATCCTGGTGGTCGCCGCCGAGCCGGACCGAACCCTGGAACTGCACGTCGACGCCAAGCCGTTTCGCATGGAGTTGCGTTTCGCGCTGGCCCCCGAAGGCAAGGGCACCAAGGTGGAGTACTCCTGCCATGGCCAAGGCAAGGGCCTGATGGCGCTCCTGACTGGACCCATCATGGCCCAAGTCGAGAAGCAGGACGACGACCTGTTGCGCCGCTTCAAGGCGTACGTCGAAGGCTAGGAGGCTCCATGGCCGCGCGCGAGGTCCGGCCCGACTTTGGCGGCGTCGTCGTCCGGCGCTCCAACGTCCATGGCCGGGGCCTGTTTGCCGCCCGCGACTTTCGCAAAGGCGAGCGCGTCCTCGAATACGGCGGTGTCAAGGTGCCGAAGAAGGAAGGCGACCGGCGCACGGATGCACAGTGGAAGACCGGACGCGTGTACACGTTCGAGCTCAGCCGGCGCTTCGACATCGACGGCTCGCCTCGGTGGAACCTGGCCCGGCTTGCCAACCAGTCCTGCGACCCGAGCTGCGAAGCCGAGAACGACGGCGGCTGGCACATCTGGATCGTGGCCCTGCGCCACATTCGCAAAGGCGAGGAGATTACCTACGACTACAATTTCCCCATGATGGACCCGCCGCCGCGCTGCCGCTGCGGTTCGCCCAAGTGCCGTGGGTACATGGTCGGCGAAGAACACGTGCCTGCCCTGCGCGCCTGGTTGGCGACGAAGGGCTTGCCGGTCCCGCCCGCGCTGCGGCGTCCGCCCGCACGAAAAACGGGAAAGCCCCGCAAGACTTCGTGAGGTTCGATGTTCGTCTGCCCGATGCACCCCAATGTGCGCCAAGAGGGACCGGGTCGCTGCCCGACGTGCGGGATGCGTCTCGTCGAGGACACGGCCGCCCAAGCACCCTCGGAAGAGGCACCGACCGGTTGGCGGGGCTACCTGCCGCTTATGGTCGTCGTCGGGTTGCTGCTGGCCACGACGAGCGTCGTCGCATGGCGGGATGCGGCGGCTGGCCACCTGGCGGCGAAGGCCGTCGTTGCGACCTTCATGACGGGTTTCTTCCTCGCGTTTGCCGCCTTCAAGCTCCTCGACTTGCGGGGATTTGCCGAGGGCTACGCCACGTACGACCTGCTGGCGCGACCCGTGTACGCCTACGGCTTCGTGTATCCGTTTGTGGAACTCGGCTTTGGCCTTGCGATGCTCGGCGGCATCACGCAGCCAGCGCTTCTCTGGGCCGAAGTCGGCGTCATGACGTTCAGCGGTATCGGCGTCGTGCTGAAGCTGGCGAAGGGAGAGAAATTCCAGTGCGCCTGCCTGGGGACCTTCCTCAAGGTCCCCCTCACGAAGGTCACACTCGTCGAGGACTTCGGCATGGCCGCCATGGCCCTGTACCTGCTGTTCGGCTAGCCCACGGGTTTGGCGGTTGCCTTGGCGGCGCGCGCCTTGGCGAAGGCGGCGTCGACGGCCGACTCGAGTGCGCCCAGGTCGCCCTGCATGGGATCGACGCGCACCCAACCGAAGAGTCGGAACACAGCGCCGTCTGGTGGGGAAAGCGTGAACCCGGCATCCTCGAGGGCCTTCTTGCCGGGTGCGTCGAGGAGAAGTTCGACGACGCCTGGCGCGGGGCCGCCGCGGAACAGCCGCGTGAACTGGTTGCAGCCGACGATGAGGCCGACGTGGTCGTGGCCGAATTCCGCTTGCAACTCGCTGCCGGCTTGCGCTGCTGCGGCTTGGGCGCGGCGTACCAGGCGGAAGAGTCTCTCCTTGTGGTCGGCTGCCACCGGGGTGCGCTCGAGAAGGCGCAGGGGGCGGTCGTCGCCGGCGCCGGCCGACGGGGTGTGGTCCACGCGCTCCCGTGGGAGCCTGGGGGGCTTGAGGCTTTTCCCATGCGCCGTCGCACAGGCCTTGGCCTGTCCGCTAGGCTCATATCGGTTGGAGCCGCACGTATAGACCCCGTCGGACAGTCGTTGGTGTCGAGTCACGTTCACCGTGGCGCCGCCGAAACCTTGAGGTCCAGGGGGCGCATCCAGCGCGAACAGGTGGCACGTGCAGATCACCTCGCCCGCATTCCGCAACGGCCAGCCCATTCCCCTCGAGCATACGTGCAAGGGCCGCGACGCAAGCCCTGAAATCTCGTGGACAGGCCTGCCCGATGGAACGGGCGCCGTCGCCCTCATCCTGGACGACCCGGACGCGCCGGGGGGCACGTGGACCCACTGGACCTTGTGGGATCTTCCGCCGACGGTCATGTCTCTGGCCGCCGGGGCGGACGTCACGCGGCTGGGAGCGGTCCTCGGGACGACGTCGGCGCGGACCCAGGGCTACCACGGCCCGTGCCCGCCCAGCGGGACGCACCGCTACTTCTTCACCATCTATGCCTTGGACGGCATGCTCGGCCTGCCGCGCGGCGCGAAAGTCGACGAACTGCGCGCGGCAATCAAGGGACGTGCCCTCGGCAAGGGCCAACTCATGGGGACGTTCTCGAAGGCCTAGAGTCTGAAGCAGAAGTCGTCTGTCCGTCCGGGTATCGCGCAGCGTGCCGGCCGCAAGGAAGACGTCCGCGGCCGTACTGGAGGTACGGCAAGGGCGCCTGACGCCGCGGACGGTCGGCTCCGTGCAGCCGGACGTCAGGCGACTCATGCGGAAGACGCTAGTCTAGGGGGCCATCGGCGGCAAACGCCGGCGGCTGGTGCGCGGGCGGTCGGCCCACGTCTCCCAGAGTTCGGAGTCGTCGCCGTCGAGCGCGAACGCGTCGATGCCAATCTGCCGCCGAATGACGGATTGCATGGCATTGTGGCTTGGTGGGGTCGGGGGGGAGTGCATCGCCGTCACCGGGGAGCCGAAGCAGGCCGCCCATGAGCGATAAACCAATCGAAGGAGCCATCGGCGGACAGCGATGATGGAGACACGCAAGGTCGGCGGGAAGCGAACATATCATACAAACGCGAACATGTCAACTATCGAGAAGCCGTTTTCGTCGGCAAGTCCAGACGTCCGAGACTGTGGCATCGTGTGCCTCCCACGGCACGGCAGTGACCAGCTGACAATCGAAGCCGACACCCCACGACGTGGCCAGCGCGGGGATCACGGCGTCGTAGAATCCACTCCCGCGGCCGAGGCGGCGGCGGCCCTCGTCGAAGGCGACGCCCGGAACGATGCAAAGGTCGATGTCGGACAACGACACGCCCGGACCTGCGGCTGGCTCGCGCAAGCCGAACGCACCGGTCTGAAACTCGTGCCAGGCGGCCACCGGACAGAACTCCAGTTTGCGTGGCCCGGCAACGCGCGGAAAGAGCGTGCGCTTGCCGTCGCGCCACGCCGCCAGCGTCAACGCCACGACCGAGAACTCGGGCGCCTTGGCGGCGTAGAGCGCCACGGTTGTGGCCTGACGCCAAGCCGGCGTGTCCTGGATGGCCGCCTGGACGACTTCCTCCTCGAGGGCGCGCCGGGCGGGTGGCAAGGCGGCCACGGCGGCCGAGATGCCTGCGCGCATGGCTGCCTTGTCTTGGGGCACGGCCACCACCACCGCGACGAGCCCTTAAGGGTGGGAGGGTCCCGCAGGGCCTAAGAGAAGGCCCCGCGTCGCGCAACCGTGGCTCGCCGGTCCTTCCTGCTCCTGGCCCTTGCCGTGCTGTCCCTTGCCGGCTGCTCCTCGGCCCCGACGCCCACCGCGGCGACGAGCGAGCCGGGACCCGATGGCCCGTCGACGGCGCCCGTCGACCTGCACGACGAGGCAGACATGACACAGGGTGTCACCAAGGACTACTCATGGGACGCCGGACCCAACGCGACCGCATTCACCGTGGAACTCATCGTGGGCGGCCTGAACGGCGCCCCGGTCTATGAGGCCGTCAACTTCGGCTACGACCTGAGCGGCGGCAAGAACGGCTTCAGCTACGCATCGCGGCCCGCCTCCGGCAGCGTCGCGGGTGGCTCCGGCCCAGACAACGCCCTCGAGTTCGACGGCCTCGAACAAGACAACCCCGCCCAACTCGTCGGGTCGTGGAACCTGCGCGTGACCTCCTCTCCCAGCGAGGCCCACTACGCGGTCACCGCCACGGTCCACTACGCAAGGCACTGACATCCCGCCGGCAATCTCTTGAGCGGGATTCGGCTAGCGCCGCCATGGGAAAGGGCAACGCAGCACCGTACCTGGACGGCTACGACCCCAAGGACCTGACCATCGCGACCGCGGTGAGCCACTCCAGCCTGCAGATCTTCCACGGCGCCCGACTCGAGGGCTTCAAGACGCTGGCCGTGAGCGCCGGTGACCGGGATGTGCGGTACTACGACGCGTTCCCGAAGGCCAAGCCCGATCGCATCCTGCAATTAAAGAAATACAGCGACTTGCTGAACCTGGCCGAGGAACTGCGCGAGGAGAACGTCATCCTCGTTCCCCATGGCAGCCTCGTCGAATACCTCGGCGCCGACAACTACAGCAAGCTGGAATTGCCAATCTACGGCAACCGCAACGTGCTGCACTGGGAATCCGACCGCGACAAGCAGCGCGAATGGCTCGAGGCGGCCGGCGTCAAGATGCCGCGCAAGATCGCAGACCCCAAGGACATCGTGGAGCCAGTCATCGTGAAGTACCACGGCGCCAAGGGTGGCCGCGGCTTCTTCATCGCGAAGTCCTACCACGATTTCAAGCGCCACATCCAGGACAACCAAGCGTACACCATCCAGGAATTCGTCCTCGGCACGCGCTACTACCTGCACTACTTCCACAGCCCGATCGTCAAGGACGGCTACCAGGTCAAACTCACCGACGCCAAGGGCAAGACCGTCGCGACCACGACACTGCAGATGCTCTCCATCGACCGCCGCGACGAGTCCAACATCGACGAGATGAACCGCCTCGGCTCCCTCAAGGACATGGACGAGATCGGCATCCCGCCGACGTTCGTCGTCACGGGGAACATCCCCATGGTCATCCGCGAAAGCCTGCTGCCCGAGGTGTTCCGCATGGGCGAAGCCGTCGTGAAGGAGGCGCACAAGCGCTTCGGGGGACTGTGGGGACCCTTCTGCCTGGAGACGGTCGTCACCGACAAGCTCGAATTCCGCGTCTTCGAGATTTCGGCCCGCATCGTGGCCGGCACGAACCCATTCATCGGCGGCTCGCCGTATTCAGAAATGATCGAGCCGGGCTTGTCGACGGGCAGGCGCATCGCGAAAGAGATTCGCCTGGCGTCGTCGTCGGGGCGACTTGCCGAGATCCTGACGTAGCAGTGCTCGGCCTGGAGGTCATTGCATAACCTCCAGGAGGTCTGCGCGCGCCGGTTTGCAAGGAGTGCT
>JAZJZE010000006.1:0-109343 GCA_040390065.1 bacterium
GAACAACGACCCGCAAGGGCGCGCCGCCTTGCGGCGGATGGCGTCGTCGGATCCGACTCGGCGTGGCGCTGCCACGCTGTCACCGAATCCTCCTAGCCCTCCTTGCAATCCGGCGCGCGCAAGCCTCCTGGGGGTTAAGCAACGACCTCTAGAGGCACGCAACCCGCCGGCCTTTATCACCCGCCTCCCCCTGGCCAACCCTGGATGAACCCCGTCGCCCAGTCCCTGCTGGCGTGCGGCGCCGTACGCTTCGGCGACTTCACTCTGACCTCGGGCGCCAAGTCGCGGTACTACGTCGACGTGAAGGCCGCCGCGACGGACCCCAAGACGCTGCGTGGCATCGGCAAGGCCATGGCGGACGTTGCCCGCAAGACGGGGCCCTACGACGCCGTGGCCGGCATGGAACTCGGCGCCGTGCCGCTCGCGACCGCCGTCAGCCTCGAGTCCAACCTGCCGCTGCTGATCGTGCGCAAGGGCGAACGCAAACATGGCACCGGCAAGCGCATCGAAGGCCGCGACCCGAAGGGCATGCGTGTCTTCGTCGTGGAAGACGTGACCACGTCCGGGGGCTCCACGGTCGAGGCAGTCAAGGTCCTGCGCGAGGCCGGCGCCAAGGTCGAGCACGCGTGCGTCGTCGTCGACCGCGAATCCGGAGGCCCCGCCGCCCTCGCCGCCGTGCAGGTCAGGCTTCACCCGCTCGTCTCCGTCTCGGAACTCCTGGCAACGCCGGAAGCCAAGGCCGCCATCGGAGGCGCCGCATGACCACACCCGGCGCGTCTGGCCTAGGAACCGGTTGGGATCTCCAAGTGGGCCCAAAGAAGACCAAGAAGCCGGAGGAGCCGACCGCTGCCTCGACTGACGGGACGGAGCTCACGGTCAATCCCAAGAAGGCTGGCCACGCGCCGCAGAACGGCCCTGTGGTCGGCGGCGCCGAGGAATTGCCCGGTACTCCGCGCCGCGCCCCCGGCCCGACGTCGGAGGACCCGAACAAGGGGAAGAAGTCCGCAGCACCCGCAACGGACGACTTCACCAAGCAGCGCCCGGGCACCGTTGAGGAGGACGCCGAGGTCTACGTTTCGCCGCAGAAGGGCGGAGCCGGCTGGGTGACGCCAAGCGGCAAGCCCGTCGATCCGGCCGTGGCGCCCGCCAAGCCGGCCGCCGCATCCGGGAAACCGGGCGAGCCGCCGGGCGAAACGTCGCTCTACGAGGATGACGACGTGGAAGTCACCAGTTCGCCTCGCCGCCCCGAACCGACCGCAGCGCACGGCAGCCTCAACTTCAAGTCCATGACAGGCGGCGGCAGCGGCAGCCGTCCCGGAGCGGGCGCAGCCATGGGAGGCGGCATCATGCCGTCGCGCGCCAACATCTCCGGCGAAGACTCGGAACTCTACGTGCGCAAGCCGGGCGAATCCTCCGTCAAGCCGGCGAAGGACTACGGCATGACGCCGCGCGCGCCGCCGACGTCGGACGGCGACACCGTGGTCTACGTCGGCCGCACCGCGCAAGGCCAAGGCCCGCCGCATCGCAGCCAGCCCGGACGCGTCCTCCTGGTCGGCGGCGGCGGACGAGAACACGCGATGGCCATGGCGCTGCGGCGCTCCAACGCGGAGGTCTACGCCGTCCTCAAGCACCGCAACCCGGGCATCGTCAAGCTCGCCACGGGCTTCCGCCTGCTCGAAGAAACGAACGTTCCCGCTGTGGTCGAATGGGCCCGCGGCCAGAAAGTGGAACTCGCCGTCATCGGGCCCGAGGGGCCTCTTGCCGCGGGGCTCGCCGATGCGCTGGCCGACGCCGGCATCCCCGTCGCAAGCCCGTCGCGGGCAGCCGCCCAGATTGAGTCCGACAAGTCGTTCATGCGCAGCCTCATGGCCAAGCACAACCTGCCGGGCCAGTTGGGCTTCCATCCCTTCGACAACCTCGAGGGGGCGCTCCGCTTCCTGGACGAGCACGGGCCGGTGTGGGCCATCAAACCCGTCGGCCTCACGGGCGGCAAGGGCGTGCAGGTGCACGGCGACCACTTCACCGACAACGTCGGCGCGAAGGCCTACACGCGCTCCATCTTCACCGGCAAAGTCGGCGGTGGCCGTGTCCAGTTCGAGGAGCTCGCGCGCGGCGAAGAGTTCACCGTGATGGCGTTCTGCGACGGCACGAACCTCGCACCGATGCCGGCCGTGCAGGACCACAAGCGCCTCAAGGACGGCGACCAGGGCCCGAACACTGGCGGCATGGGGTCGTACTCGCAGGGCGATGGCCTCCTTCCGTTCCTGACCCAGACTGACTACGACGAGGCGGTCCACATCCTGCAAGGCATCGTCGCCGCCCTGCGCACAGACGGCACGCCGTACGTCGGCGCCATCTACGGCCAGTTCATGCTCACGGCGGCGGGCCCGAAGGTCATCGAGGTGAACGCCCGCTTTGGCGACCCTGAGGCGATGAACGTCCTGCACCTCATGGAGAGCAACTACCTCGATGTGCTGCGCGCCATGATTGCAGGCAAGCTCGGCGGCGCCACGCTCGCCTTCCGCCCCCGCGCCACGGTCGTGAAGTACGTCGTGCCGAAGGGCTACGGCGAAGGCAACCCCCGCAGCGGCAGCTTCGTGCAAGTGGACGAGTTCAACGTCAAGCGCGGCGGAGCATCGGTGTATTACGCCAACATCGAGCAACTCACTTCGGGCTCGCTCTCGACGATGCCGAGCCGCAGCCTTGCCATGCTCGGTGAAGGTGCCACCGTCGAGGAAGCCAACGCCCTCTGCGAAGCGGCGCTCAAACACGTGCACGGCGACCACCTGTACGTCCGGCATGACATCGGGACGGCGGAGTTGCTGGCGAAGCGGGTGGCGCACATGGCCGAGGAGCGCGCAGGCGCGACGCCGCCACGCAGGGCAGCTCGGGCGCAGGCAGTATTCTAGAATGGCGGGCGACCGCCGGGAATGACCATGAAATCAGGTGCAACCGCATCCATCTTCGTTCTTCTGGTCGTCAGCTATGCGGGGTGCCTCGGCGGCGGCTCGCCGCCCGTGCCTTCCCCAACCGAAGCCGGGTCGCCGCACCATTGGGAGTTGGTGAGCGTAATGGCTTCGGATTCATACTCATCAAGCCCGGTCATCCACTCGCGAATCGCCACCTTAGCCTATTACTCCGCGACGGACGGCTACGCGAAGACCGTGACATGGGGCGTCCCGGGCGCAGGGACGACCGTGGTCCGTGCGCCGCCCCACCTCGGGCTAGCATTGCATCCCGTGTCACCAGGATCGGGGCCATCCGACTTTTCCGAATTGAACTCAACACTTGAGAATCTTCGGCCACTGGTGTCGAGCACGGCGACGAATACCACCGTCAATTATTGGCTGACGGCAACGTCAACTGCCACCACGTGGGTTGTGACGACGACCTATTACGATAACGGGACCGCTGTGCGGCACTTCATCGATGCCGTGACGAACGCCCGCTTTGAGATCAGTCTGACCAACGATGGCTCCAGCGACGCTGGTCCGACTGCAGTCAACAGCCCCGACCTCGACTATGGACGGGCCCGCGCCTTGGCGGATCGTTCTGCAAAGGCCTGGTCCGCAAACGCTACCGCCGTCGGGGCCATTGCACTCGAATCCGCGTTTCCTGCCCACCCGGTCGCCTTCGGTGAGGTGCCCTTTCACGTATCATACCTGGAGAACGTGCACGAAACCGTGTTCTTGCCACCAGACATGGTCCCAGGCGACGGTCGGGCCCCAGTATGGGGTTTCCTGTATCACAGCGACACCACGAACGAGGTGCTTCCGGTCTATGTCTACTCCACGTCCATTGTCATCACGGGAGACCCTTTTGCTCCTCGATGGAATGCCGCGATCTATCAGGGGCTCGCACTTTCATCGAGCGCCTTGAACTCACCCGTCGCCGCGGCCTACCTCCCGGCCCATTACGCCCACTTCCAGTTCAGCCATTTCTTCCTGGCGGGGTCTCAGTGGAATTTTGTATCGGGGCCTTACACGGTGAGGGTGGGTCCCGACGGCAGCAGATCTGTGTCGGTGCTGGACTCGGACGAGAATCGACCTGGCCCGGAGTAACCTCCTGCCAGACCCGCGCCCCCCGTGCAAGGGCAGAGCGGGGTTCGGTGGTGCGAAATAGCCCCCCCGGCGGCCCACGCCTCCGGCCCGCCGCCTTTTGGCGGGCGGGCTTGAGCCACACCCCACTCGCGTGGCCTCGCTTCGCTCGGCCGGCTCGGCCCCTCGCCGGGGGGATTTCGTCATGATCTGTTGACCATCGGCTACTGCGGTCACTTTGGTAACCTGGTCACGTCGGTTACTTCGGTAACCCGGTCACTTGGGTTACTTTGGTTTCTCCGGTTTTCTTGGCTAGTTCGGGTTGACCGGTGGGTGCCACCCGGCCGCCTCATTGTTCGCGGTGCCTCGCACCCAAACGCATTCATGCCGGAGGCTCTCCGCGCCCACGTGGCAGCCGGAAACGAGACGACCATCTACTTCGTCGGCACGGCCGGCGCGGGCAAGTCCACGATGGTCGCCGCCTATGACCGGTGGGCCAAGCAGCACGCCATCTCGACCGTCCTCGTCAACATGGACCCCGGCGCCGAGAAATTGCCGTACACGCCGGACGTCGACATCCGCGACTGGGTCAAGTTGTCGGAAATCATGGAGGAGCACGGCCTCGGCCCGAACGGCGCACAGATTGCCGCCGCCGACATGATCGCCCTCAACCTCGAGGAAGTCATGGAGGAACTGCAGGCCTTCCGCGCCGACCAGATCCTCATCGACACCCCGGGCCAGATCGAGTTGTTCGTCTTCCGCGCCAGCGGGAAGCACATCGTCGAGACCCTGAACCCCGAGCGCAGCGTGCTCGCCTACCTCATGGACCCGTTCCTGGCGCGCACTCCAACCGGATTTGCCAGCCAACTCATGCTCGGCGCCACCACGATGTTTCGCTTCCAGCAGCCGATGGTCTACCTGCTGTCCAAGTCGGACCGCATCGACCCCGAGAGCCTCGACACCATCCGTGCCTGGGCCGCCGACGCGGACGCCCTCGAGCATGACATTCTGGCGGAGGAGCCCAACATGAGCCGCGAATTCGCCACCCAAGTCACGCGCCTGCTGGACACCCTGAAACTCGAGAACGTGCTCCTGCCCACGAGCAGCATGACGGGCACCGGCCTCGATGACCTGTACACGCTCGTGCAAGGCGCCGTCGGCCAATCCGAGGACGCCACCCCCGAATACGACACCTTCCTCGGCCCCAACGAGGAGGAATCGACGGACGAGCCCCGCGGGGACCTCAATTGATGGACGCGCCACCCGAACCGTACGGCGTCTCGGGCAAGCCCATCGTCCTGTTCTTCGCAGCCGTCGCCCTCATCGCTGCCGTCATCGTCGTCGCCTACAAGATCGAGGAATCCAAGCTGCCGCCGGCACACATGGAATTCACGAAGTCATCACTGGATGCTGCGGCCGCGGCCAACGCGACCATCCATCCCATCGACCCGAAGGCCGCAAAGGCGACGAGCAACCTGGACGACTACCTCAACGATGCACGCACGAACGGCGCCGCAACCTTGGATGGCCGCCTGCAGGTCGAAGAGTTTCGCGACTTCCTCGTACGGACCACCGGAGAACCGGGGCCCGTCGTCTTCGTCGACTGGGGCGGCACCATCGAGCGCATCACGTGGACGGGCGTCTAGCGCGGCGCGCGGGGCGCCAAGTAGTCCTTCCCCGCCTCACGCATCTTGGCAATGAGCGCCTCGGTGCGCGGCTTGGCCCCCGTGGCGCGGATGACGATGCGGCCGCGCTCCGGGTACGACCCGAGCACGACGTCGGAGAATTCCTTCTCCAGCGCCGTCAGCGTCTCGAAGAAGCGCGACTCTTCGGAATACAGGATCAATTCCTCGGAGTGGATGGCCTGCGATGGGGACAGGCGCGGCCGCACCGACTCGTCGAACATGCGGTAGAACTCATGCGGCACTCCGGGCAGGGTGAACAGGATCGTTGGCTTCGGTCCCACCGTCAGGATGGCCCCGAGTGCGGTCCCGATGTCGTTGGGCATCGCCTCGGCCCCTTCCGGAAGCTTCGCCATCTTCAGCAGCCCCGCGTTCGGCGTGGCGCTGGAAAAGTAGCCGCGCTCGAAGCCGACCTTCGTGCGGGCCTCCATCCACGCCAAGTTCTGCGGCGTCGTCACAAGGGGCTTGCCGATGGCCTTCGCAATTCCCTGCATGCTTCGGTCGTCCGGCGTCGGCCCGAGCCCGCCCGAGGTGACCACGTAATCGAGGTCCAAGTCGAACACGAAGCGCCGCACCGACGCCACGATGTCCGGCAAATCGTCGCTACAGATCTCGACGCGCGCCAACTTGATGCCCATGGGCTTCACTTGCTTGGCAAGCCAATGCGAGTTTGATTCGTGCACGTGGCCGCCGAGGACCTCGTCGGCGATGACGACGACGCCGATGCGCTTCACGGCGGGCAGGAGCCGACATCGGCCGAAAAACCATCCGCCAACGAAATCAGACTTGGGGCACGGCGTCGGGGTCGAAACCCGCAAAGGGCAGGCTTGCGAGTTGCAGCTTGGGGTGCCGTGTCATCGCGACGAGCAACGCCAGGACACAGGCGAGGATTCCGACGAGCAGAATCCTCTGGGCCGACGGGCCGATGATGGCGACACCGAGGGCCACCGCCAGCACGCAGGCCGCCACCGTCGCCGTCGATGCCGCAATCGCCGTGCGCCAGACTCCAGGCGGCAAGACAAACCACGTCGCAACGAGGAACCCAAAGGCCCCCGCGGCGGCGACGTTGGTATCGCCGAGCCCGGCCGAGATGCGGCCCAGCAGGGCAAACGCCGTCAGGCAAGCCAGCGCCGCCAAGGCAAAGCGCGTCTCGGGGCGCAGCCGGACCAGCAGAGTCAGCGGCAGCAGGAGCACCGGCAGGAGGGCCTGCCAGACGGGCGGCTCCGAACTCCAGATGGGGCCACCGACCACGAAGCCGGCAGCCAGGATGACGAACAGTTCGGCCCGGTGTTCGAGCCGGAAGCGCAGCACGAGTCCGGCGACCAGGGCGAGGGCGGCCGCGCAGACCTGTACGGCGGCGAGGATGGCCAGGCTCTTGCCGGCCCAGAACTTCTGCATGCTGATCGTGACGAGAAGCATCTGCGACAAGGGGATGATGAGAAGCGCCACGACGACGTCGTTGCCGTTCGTGGGGGACCACTCGAGCCGCTGGGGCTTGGCGCCGTCGTGGACGAGGATGGCCTCGCCCTGCGCCTTGGTGATGATGCCACGCTCGATCCAGGGGCGGACCTGTTCGGGCGTTGCGGGCGACGCGGCCATGGCACGGCAGCGCATCAGGCTACCTTCAAGCTTTGGACAGCGCCTCTTGTTCGATGCGTATCCGCAAGCGCAGGGCCACGATGTTCAGGATGGTGATGCATGCGGCCGTCGCGTACAAGGAATCCAGCAAGGCAAAGCCGGCAAGTTCCAAAACGACGCCGACGTAGATTGGATGCCGCAGGAAGCGATACGGCCCACGCCTCACGAGGGGCGCCCCTGGCACCACGAAGACGCGGGTGTTCCATCGCCAGCCGAGCGCCACCATGGATGCCAGCCGTAGGCCTTCGCCGGCAAGAAACAGGATTGCGCCGGGAATGAGTGCCGCGCCGCCCGCCCAAGGAGCCCACAGCCATTCGGCCACGACTGCCGCGAAGAAGGCAACGTGCACGACGACGAGCAGGGCGTATCCGTCGGGTCGCACGACCACGGCGCCACGCGCAATCAGATGTCGTGCCGTATTGCGGGCGTACAGGAGTTCGGCGATTCGCTGCAGTCCAAGAAGCGCGATGGCCGCGCCAAACCAGGCCTGCATCTATGCTCCACGCACGAGGGTGAGTTCGCTCGCAAAACCGGGACCGAGCGACCCCATGAGAGCCGTCTTGCCCTTGCCGAGACGACCGGCCTGCGCCGCCGCCTGCAAGGCGAACAGGACCGTGGGGCTCGACATGTTGCCATGGTCGCGCAGCGCGCCGGACGTCCACTGCAACTGCGCGTCCGTGAGGCCGAGCGCGTCGCGGTAGGCGTCCACGACCTTCGCGCCGCCGGGGTGCAGCACCCATTCGTCCGGCCTCTTGCCTTTGCCAAGGTTTGCGTCCAGGAAGGGGCGCACGAGGCCTTCCATTTCGTCGAGGATGATCTGCGGGATGCGCGGCGACAGGACGACGTCGAGGTTGTGGTCGAGGACGTCCCAGCCCATGACGCGCTCCGTGTCGGGGAAGAGGTGCGACTTGCCAGCGACGTGGAGCAGCGGCCCTGGCGCCGCGGCATCACCCGAGACGACGCAGGCGGCCGCTCCGTCCCCGAAAAGACTGGCCGCGACGAGGCTCTTCTTGTCCGGCCCGCTTTCCCCGGTGGCGTTCGTGAGCTGGAGCGCCTTTCCGACGTCGAAGGAGAGGGAGCACAATTCCATGGCGACGACGAGGATGTTGGCCTTTGGGTCGGCGCGCGCTAGGTCGGCCGCACGATTCAGGCCGCCCGTGCCACCCGCGCAGCCGAGACCCCAGACCGGCAGGCGGACCAAGTCGGGGCGAAAGGCGATGCGGTTGCACAACTTCGCTTCCAGGCTCGGTGTGGAGATGCCCGTCGTCGAGGCCAGAACGATGCCGTCGACGTCGGAGGGCTGCAGGTGGGCTTGGCCAAGGGCCAGGGTCGCAGCCATCTCGACGAGGGCGAGGCCCACGTCCGCATAGACCGCCTGCCGGTCCGCGAAGCCGTGCGGCTCGAGGTACCATGGCACGGGCATCGCCAAGGCTCGAGACTCAATCCGGCCATTGTCGAAGACGTCGAGGATGGCGCTTTTCCCCCGCGTCTCTGGCAACATGGCCTCGGCGACGGCCCGCAACTCCGACTGCGGCAGCACGTTGCCTGGAATGGCCGTGGCCACGGGGTGGATGCTCGGCAAGGCAGTGCTTGGGGAAGTGGTGTCGCTGAAAGTCGCTTTGGGCTGGGCGGTGGCCGTCCCTGGTGGGGCGGGCCAACGCTTATGCCGCTTGGCAAGGTCGCGGCCGCATGACCCATGACGTGATGGTCTTCGACCCGGCCGGATTCGTGGCCGAGCAGGTCGACGCCGTGCGCAAGCAGGTCGGCAGCCGCACGGCCGTCATCGCGGTCTCCGGTGGCGTCGACTCGACCATCGCGGCCGCCATCGTCAACACGGCCGTCGGCAAACAACTGCACGCCGTCTACGTGGACACCGGCTTCATGCGCAAGGGCGAGTCGCAGCAAGTGGAGGCGATGTACAAGCGGATGGGGCTCAATCTCACCGTCGTGCACGCGGCTGACGAGTACTTCGCCGCCCTCGCTGGCGTCACGGAACCCGAGGCCAAGCGCAAAGTCATCGGGGAGAAGTTCATCCGCATCTTCGAGCGCGAGGCAAAGAAGACGAACGCCGCCGTCCTGGTGCAAGGGACGATTGCGCCCGACTGGATCGAGTCTGGCGGCGGCAACCGCGACACCATCAAGTCGCACCACAACGTCGGCGGCCTCCCGAAGGACATGAAACTCGAACTGTGCGAGCCGCTGTACCACCTCTACAAGGACGAAGTGCGCTCTGTCGCGCGCCACCTCAAGGTGGAAGTCGCCGAGCGCCAGCCGTTCCCCGGGCCGGGCCTGGCCGTCCGCGTCATTGGCAGCCTGACACCGCGCCGCGTCGAGATCGCCCGTGAATCCTGCGCCATCGTTGAGAAGGAGATCGAGGACGCCGTCGCCGCGGGCAAGATGAAGCGCCCATGGCAGTACTTCGCCGTCCTCACGAACACGCCCTCCGTTGGCGTCCAAGGCGACCTTCGCGCGTACGGCGAGACCGTGGCGGTGCGCGCCATCGATTCGCTCGACGCCATGACGGGCACCGCATGCCACGTCCCCTACGACGTCCTCGGCCGCATCGCCCGCGGCATCACGAACCACCCGGCCTTGAAGGACAAAGTCAACCGCGTCGTGTACGACGTCACGGACAAGCCGCCGGCGACGGTGGAATGGGAGTAGCGCCGCTCAGGTCGGTTGCCTCCCGGCGCGCGGGCTCCCGCCCCTGGCCCACCGCGACCCCCAAGCGCTCGCGCTGATGCGCTCGCAAGTTCCCCGCCTCCCGGCGCCCCACGACCTGCAAACAGGTCGATCATTTGCGATGCCGTGCGTCGGCTTCGCCTCGCGGCATCGCGGCGGGGGGCTCCCGCCCCCCGCCCCTAGCCCCCCGGCGGGGGGCCCTTGGGCCCCCGCGACCCCCAAGCGCTCGCGCTGATGCGCTCGCACGTTCCCCGCTTCCCGGCGGCCCACGCATCGGACCGTTTTGTCGGCGACGGCTGCGCGCGGCCCTACGCCTGGTCGTCCTTCCGGCGCCGCACCAGCACGACGGCGCCTGCAAGGGCCACCGCCACGAGCCACCCGCCATCCGGTGTGTGCTTGGCGTTCGCCGACCCCTCGAGGTCCGAGACCCTGGTCGCCTGGTCCGGGACGACGGCGGCGTTGTCCACCGTGGCAAGCAGGCGGATGAGGCTGCGCACGTTTGCGTCATCGCTCTTGACCGCATTGAGCGTCAGGTCGGCAACCGACCCAACCTTGGCGTCGGCAGGCGCGGTGACCGCGACGGCGATGACGTGCTTGTCGCCGGCGGAAAGGTGCAGCGTCGTGTCGCCGACGATGTGCGCCCACTCGACGTTCGTCCCCGCAAGCTCCACGTTGAAGTCGGCGCCATCCTTACCCGCCATTTCGGCCGTGACCTCGAAAAGGGCGGTCTTGCCCGGGTTGACGAGTTGCTGCTGGCCTCCCGTCGCGTACAGGTCGACGCCGGAGAGCGCCGCGAAGTACTGGTTCACCTTGTCGTGGTATTCCGCCAAGGGCAACTGGAAGAGCGTGCCGTCGGCTACCGTCGGCGGCGACAGGAGGCCGTTGCCGAAGAAGGGCGGCGAGACCTCCTCGTAGAAGGCGATGATGAGCGCCATGTGGATGCCGGGGCGGTACTCGAGGCGGTCGCCGTATGCCAGCGGCCGCACCGGGAGCGTGACCTGCAACGGCGTGTTCGCCTGCATCTGCAACGGCGCGCTACGCTGCATGGCGGCAATGGCTTCCTTCGGCGCCTCGTAGACGCAGGAGCTCGGCGCCTCGTCGCCGTACCACACGACGAAGTAGCCCCCGACAGAGTAGAGGCCCGGCGACGGTGTCGAACTCATGAGATTCACGATGGCCGTGCCGTTGCCCTTCATGTCGACGTCGACGCCGATGCCGAGGTCGGGGACGAGGGGCACCATCTGGCCTTCGCCGCTCGCGGATCCGCCGCTGAAGCCACACGTGTAGCTGCTCGGCGGCGACGTCTTCTCATCCGGGGGAACCTCTGCCGTCTCGAGCGTGTTGATGAACGGGGCGCCCGACCCCGTGTGCCAGTAGACCTTGTTGTGGTGGCCGGCCGGTTGCGGGACCTTGGTGTAGCGCACGCCCAACTCGATGTTGGCGTGGCTGAGGGGGTCGCTGCGCGACTGGAACGTCACGTTGACCGAATAGTACGCGCCGTGGATGTGCTGGAATGGCACGGTCACGAGCACCGGAACCGTCGTCTCCTCGCCGTCGCCGAGCCTGACCTCCTTCTGCGGGAACGTGAGCGTCCAGTTCGGCGGCGTGCTGTTTGTGCGCACCTCAATCGTGTCGGGGTGGTCGGCCTTGTTGCGGACCTTGACCTCGTATAGGAACGTCGTCGCCTCGCCGTTGGAGATGCGCACCGGGTCGGCGATCTTGGCAAGCACGGTGCCCGTTTCGCTGCCGCCGAAGAGCACGACCCAGGGCGTCGTTCCGACACCGTTGTCGGGCATCAGGTCGAGGCCGCTCACAGTCCCGCCGCTAAACGCATTGGCAAAGTCGTCGCCGGTCGTGCGACCCGTCCCGGCAAACTCGGAGAGGGTGTCGCCGCGCAGGAGCGGTGCGCCGTCGACGCCGACGAGGAGGTGGCGGTCGACGAGGAACGTGATCGTGTTGTTGGTGGGGCTGGCGATGGCCGGGAGACCCTCGGAGCCCGTGTAGTAGCCGTACGTCGGGTCCTTCTGTTGGAGGTAGCCGTACGAGGTGCCGCTGTCGGCGTTGTAGGCGGCGTGGATGCGGTAGAACGAGCCACGCGCCGTGAAGTCGACGGTGTAGTACGCGTTGTCCACGATGGGCTCGGTGCTGTCGGCCAGCGCCTTGACGCCCAGCACGACCGTGAATGTCTTCGCCTGCTCGGAGACGTCGAGCGACAGCAGGTCGGCGGCATCCCAACGGGAGACGGGAGTCGGCTGGCCTGCAGCATGCATGACGTGGTCGCCGGCGTTGTCGGAGAGGACACGCAGGGCCCCCGGGGGCGCAGCGGGGGCGTCCGCGGCCCGGCCCGTCACGGGCATGGCGAACAACAGGACGATGGCGACCGCGGCCAGGCGAAGCATGCGCGGCAGTCCCGGCATCCCGGCATGAGCTTTTCGGTGGATGGGATTGACCCTCGAAGCAGGCGTGGCGCTGCGCCGGAACGATTATGATGCGCCAAACCCCCGTCGTGGCCGTGGTGGACGCAGGACGCATCGGAGCCATCCTTGTCTTGGCTTGCACCGTCATCGCAGGATGCTCCGGGTCGCATGAGTCCCGGCCAAGGGCAACCTCCGCCGTGCCTGCCGCATCCACCTTCCCCGTGCGCTGCGTCGTGGTGGATGCCCGCGACGCGGCCATCGGGCAAGCCCATTGCCAGTTCCGCCTTGGAACCCTCGACGTCCGCGTCCCCGTCGCGGCGGACGGCGTCGCGACGCAGGATGTCGCCCTGGGAGCGTCAGGCTCCCTGCAAGCCGGCGCCGCCGGTTTCGTCGACAAGACGGTGACGCTGACGGTGGACGGCCCAAAGACCATCCGTTTCATCCTCGAACCCTCAACGCCGGTTGCGCCCCCGACGACCACGGACCCCAGTATCACACCGCCGGCAAATCATTCTCAGCCTGTCGGCCCGAGCCGGACGTGGGGCGCGCCCGTGACCGTCGTCGCGAACCCGGATGGCGGCTACGTGAGCGAGCCGCAACTCGTGGTCGACGGCAAGGGCCGCGTCCTCTACTCGCCCAACTCGTACGGAACTGGCCCTTACCGCAGCACCGACGGCGGCCGGACCTTCCAGGACATTGGCGCCAACCTCAAGTCGCCGCTGCCGACGACGCGCACCGACTCGTCCGTCTCCTTGGCGCCCGACGGCTCGCTGTGGTACGCGCGATCGACGGTGGACACGACAAACGTCCTCGGCTGCACCTCGACGGATTTTGGTGACTCCTGGACCTGCGACGCCGCGGCGATGCCAGGCGTGACGGACCGCATGTGGACCGTCGGCGTCGACGCCAAGACCGGATACCTGGGCGGCTTGGAGCCAAACCTCTACTCCTACCTCGTGCCGCAGGTCTACTTCTACTACCAGGCATGGTTCGCGACGACGGACGGCAGCACGGCGTATGCGCCATACGGCACGACGACCGACCGCGCCTGGCCACCCGGCAACATGGTCTACGACGCCGTGCACAAGCAGGTCTGGCAAGTCGAGACCTACGCGGGAAAACTCAGCGTCGCGCGCGTCGACGACGCAACGGGCCTTGTGACCTGGCAGGACACTGGCGTTCCGGATACGGCCGCCATCCCGTGGATCGCGGCGGCAGACGGCGTGCTTTGGACGACGGGGGAGCCAAAGAGGTCCGACGGCAGCCACGGTCTCGTCGTGGCGCGCAGCACGGACCAGGCGGCGACATGGAAGCAACTTGCCATCCCCACGACGGCCAAGACCGTCGCGTTCAGCTACTCCGCGGCCGCGCCAGGTGGTCGCGTGGCCGTCGCCTTCTACGGCAGCGACGTTGCCCGCCCGCCTGGAGACAATGGTGGAAACTGGAGCCTGTACGTGGTGGAAACGCAAGACGCGCTGGCAGCCAATCCGACGTGGGTCGAGACGCGCGTCGTGCCACTCGTGCACGTCGGCAGCATCTGTACGGGTGCGAGTTGCGAATCCACGGGGACGGACCCCTACGCGCGCTACAGCCTTGACATGATCGGCATCGCCCTCGACGGCGACGGCAACGCCCACGTGGCGTACGTCGACGATTTGGACGGGCACCGCATCCACGACGACTACGTGCGCCAGACCGTGCCGTAGCCTAGGCCTTTCGCGTCATGGCGACAGCCTTCTTGCCGCGCACGTCGACCTTGTGCACCGGCCGCCTTTCCAGGGCGCGCAGGATATCCGCCAGAAGCACGTCGGTGCCCTCGATGCCAACGCTCAGGCGGACCAAGCCGGGCGTGATGCCGGCTTTCTTGCGCGTCTCCTCCTTCATCGCGCTGTGCGTCGTGCTCGCGGGGTGGCAGGCGAGCGACTCGTAGCCGCCGAGGCTCACGGCGCGGGCGAACACCTGCAGCCGGTCGAGGAAGCGCATGGCCGCACTCTGCGAGTCGAGGTCGAGCGTGAAGACGGAGCAGCCCGCCGCCATCTGCTTCTGCGCCACCTTGTAGTCCGGGTGCCCGGTCAGGAGCGGGTGGCTGACCTTGAGGCCCTCGGCGGACAGCGTGCCGACGATCTCCATCGTCGACGCGACGGCGGCCTCGAAGCGCACTTTCAGAGTCTGGGCGCCGCGCAGGCAAAGCCAGGCCGTGTCCGCGTCGAGGATGGCGCCAGCATCCTTGCGCCAGTCCCACGCCTTGGCAACAAGGCTGGCCTTGCCCATGACGGCGCCGGCGAGCAGGTCGCTGTGGCCGTTCACGCCCTTCGTGAGGCTGTGGACGACGAGGTCGCATCCGAGGTCGAGGGGGCGCTGGCCAAGCGGCGTGCAGAACGTGTTGTCGACGACGACGAGGCCGCCAGCCTTGTGGGCCAACTGCGCGGCGCGTTGCAGGTCGACGAGGCGCAGCGTCGGGTTCATGGGTGTCTCGATGAAGACGACGTCGACGTGCGAGCCGATGGCGCGTTCCAGGGATTTCGGGTCCGACGTGTCGGCCTCGATGACGTCGACGCCCCAGGCCTTGAGCTTCTTGATGAGGGTGTGCGTGCAGCCGTAGACGCACGGGTCGGCGACGAGTTTGGCCCCGGGCTTGAGGAGTCCCATGAGCGCGCAGTGGACAGCCCCCATGCCACTTGCAGTCGCGATGCAGGCTTCGGCGCCTTCCAGCTTGGCAAGGTGGTCTTCGAGCGCGCGCACCGTCGGATTCTCCATGCGGCTGTAGAACAGGCCCGGCTCCCCCTCGGCGCCGCCTGCGACGGCGAAACGGCGGGCTCCTTCCGCGGCCGTGGGATACGTGAAGGTGCTGGAGCGCACGATGGGCGGATTGACCGCTCCAAACGGATGGTCTTGCGCGCGCTCGTTGGTGTGTCCCCGCCCCGCCATGCCCGGGAAGCCCAGATGGCCCAGATGACCCTTTCGAGAGGGGCTGGACCGGCTCATGTTGGGCAGCACGTCAGGCGCACGGGGATTGCGCCCCGGTTCGCTGCCCGATGGCGGCCACGATGGCCTGGAATTCATCGACCGCCGTCTGTTCCGCAACGTCACCGCGGTCCAGGCCGAAAAGAACGTACCACTTTCCCTTGCTGAGGGCATTATCGAATCGGCCGGTTCCGCCCAGGCACTCGAACTTGGCGGCCGAGCAGAATCCCGAGCCCGACACCGAGGAAAGGTCGGCCACGGTGGCCCACATCCGGGTTGCGTTGTGGCCTGCTTTGCCATAGAAGGCGCCGAATACCTGGTCTGGAGGGTCGGACCCCATGGCCGCGCAATGGCCAGTTCCTGGATTGGTGGTTGCATCTGGAAGGACAGCGCGAACGGACGGATCCGACGCCGCGACCAGGAGCCAGCCTGGGGCCTCGCCAGGCAGGGGAAGGAAATCGGTGGCGGATGCGTCTTGGCTGATTGGCGCCTTTGCCCCGCAACCGGAAAGAACCATCGCCAGGAGAAGGCCTGCCATCGACATCCGTTTCAGCACAAGATCTCGACCGCCGGGGCGCATTAGAATGATTCCGTTTCCCACGCGACTTCGTCCTTCGTCATCTGCAGCGATGTGGCCCCGCCGAGGTAGCGCGCCTCGACGTCCTTGAGCTGGTGGTAGATGTCCTCGGACGCAAAGGCCGGATGCCCAAGGCGTCGGGCGAGTCGCACGAGGCGGCCGCTGATCTGTTCGACCTCCGTAGGCTTCTGGGCCGCAAGGTCCTGCACCATGGAGTTGCGGTTGGCGCGCGTGCGCCCGAGGGTCTCGCGCACGACCTCGACGAGGCCGGCGGGAGTTGATACGTCCGGAAGTGGAACGCCCGCTGCGCGCGCAACGGCGAAGCCTTCCTGCGCCAGGTCATGGCATGTGCGCCACCAAGATCCGTCCAAGACCTGGCCATTGCTCAGGCCGTGGATGGCGGCAAGTGGATTGACGGCGTGGTTGACGAGGGCCTTGCGCCACACGGCCGAGCGCATGTCGGCCTGCGAAACTGGCTCGAGTCCGGCATCGGCCAAGAGGGACGAGGCCCGTTCGGCCGCCGCCGTCGACGCGGCGTCCAGCGGTCCCACGAAGGTCCCGCCCACGCCGGCGTGCACAAGGACCCCCGGCCGCTCGACCATGACGCCGTGGCTGGTGATGGCGACGGCCACGCGGGAGGGCGGCACGAAGCGCGCGAGCTTGGCCCCGTTGCCGAAGCCGTTTTGCAGGCTGACGGCGACGCCGTCGTCCGCCAGAAGGGCGGCCACGTCTTTGGCGAGCGCGGCCGTGGCGTGGGCCTTGCACGTCAGCACGATTGCGTCGTACCGGCGCGTGGCCTGGCTCGGCGATGTGATGCATTCGACGTGTCCGTGCAGGCTGGTGGCGCCGTGGATCTGCAGGCCGTCCTTCCGGATCGCGGCAGCGTGTGTTTCCCGGGTCAGCAGCGTGACAAGGTGGCCGCCCTGCTGCAGGCGGGCGCCGATGAATTGGCCGATGGCGCCGGCGCCGGCAACGAGGATGTCGCGCGGGTCGCGGCCGCCACTCATGGCGACACCGTGCGGTGCATGGACGTGATGGAGTCCACCGTCTCACGCGATGCGTCGTCGAGGATGGACGCCGGCCAATCCATGCCTTCGAGGCCGAGGCGCGCGCCCACCATTGCGACCTCCCGCGCGTCGAGGCCGCAGACGGGCCGCAGGATTGGCAAGGGCAGGCCCATGAGGAGTTCGGAGGCAATCGTCTCGCCTGTTGCGACGGCGTCACAACGCGTCCGTTGCGCGACGCGGCAGGCCGCCTCGAGAAGCACACGTTTGGAGACGGAGCCCGTGCATACGGGAAGCAAGTCGATGTCCTTCGGCATGCCCCAGCGCGCCAGCGACGCCACGGCGTCGACAGGGACGGATCCGGTGTCGCCGGCGTGAACGGGGATGATGCGGCACCCGCGCCGCATGAGGAGCCACGCAGACACGCAGGATGCCGCATCGGAGAGCAGGAGGACGACCTTGCCCTGCGTGCCAAGCGGGATGCCCCCGGGTCCGTCAAGCTCGTGCGTGAAGAGGTACGCCTTGTCCTGCCGCACGTCGATGTGAAGCTCAAAGTCCGGCTTGGTCAACTGCACCTTTGGTTTGCGCCCGGCGGCCTCCGCTGCGACGAACACGGCGCTGCCGGCCTTGACTTGCACATCTTGGCTGGAGAAGGTGTGCTGCCCCTCACGGCGGGCCCGGATGGCAAACGTCGTCCAAGGCGACAGCAGGGCGAGGTTCGCAGCGGCCTCGCAGATGCCCTCCATCTTCGCCGGCACCAGAAGGCACGGACTCGCGGAGACCACGCCAAACGTCATCGTCGCCACGCGGCACAACGCGTCGGCGTCCGGTCCCTGCATCCACAACCGCGCCCCGCGCCGCTGCACGTCGCCCTCGACGCCATGGCGCAGAAGTCCGTCAACGAGGTTGGCCCGCAGGCGTTCCAGCATGGCGCCCCGCACCGGGGCCGACTTGATGCCGATCTCGCCGAAACGGACGAGGACGCCATCCCAGGCCATTGCCACGCCGACCTCCGACGCGTTCATAACAAGAACCCTTGTCGAGACATCTGCGCACGCGTACCCAAGCGGTCAACGGGAACCGGCTCCCCCTACGGCTCCGCAAGCGGGGCCGCACGGTCCGCCCGCTTCGCGGCTGACCCGTTTCCCGTGGCCGGCTTTTTGTACGACGTGGGCGTCGCAAGCTCCGCCGCACGCGTACCCAAGCGGCCAACGGGAACCGGCTCAAGATCGGTTGCTTCGTGCTTCACAGGTTCGAATCCTGTCGCGTGCATTCTCCGGCGGCTGGGGCCGTCACGCCGCGACGGCGTGCACGGGCTTCCCCTTCTCGCCGCTCTGGACGTTCCACAAGTCGGCGTAGACGCCGCCTTTCTTGACGAGTGCGTCGTGCGGCCCGCGTTCGACGATGACGCCGTCGACGATGACGAGGATCTCGTCGCTCTGGCGAACCGTGCTCAGCCGATGGGCCACTGCAAGTGTGATGCGGCCCTGGCGGAACTCGTGCAGGTTGCGCTGGATGAGCTCCTCCGTGCGTGTGTCGACGGCGGACGTCGCCTCGTCCAGGACCAGGATGGCCGGGTCGCGCAATATGGCGCGTGCCAGGCTGATGCGCTGGCGCTGTCCGCCCGAGAGTTTGAGGCCGCGCTCTCCGATGAGCGTCGCATAACCCTGTGGAAGTTCCTTGATGAATTCGGCGGCGCCGGCGATGCGGGCCGCCTCCTCCACCTTGGCGTCAGGAGCATCCGGGCTGCCTAGGCGGATGTTCTCGGCCACGGTGCCAGAAAACAGGAAGGCGTCCTGGCTGACGTAGCCGATGTGCCGGCGCAGGCTGGCGAGGGTGTACGCCGGAAGCTGCTTGCCATCGACGAGGACCTGGCCGCGCGTCGGCTCGTAGTAGCGCAGCAGCAGTTTGATGAGCGTGGACTTTCCGGCCCCGGTCGGGCCGACGACGCCGAGGACCTGGCCGCGCTGGATCGAGAAGGCAACCCCATGCAGGACGGCCTCGCGCTTGGCATAGCCGAAGTGGACGTCGCGGAACTCGATGGTCGACGGCGGGCCGGCAATTGGCTGCGCTTCTGCCGTGTCCTTGATGCTGGGTGCCGTGTCGAGGAGGTCCATGATGCGCTTGGCCGAGGCCTCGCTGCGCTGGATCTGGTTGAGGAGCATGCCGAGGATGAAGAGCGGCATGATGAGTCGCATGGCGTACAGGATGAAGGTCACGTAGTCACCAAGGCTTGGCCCGGCGCCCGAGAAGGTGAGCCAGCCACCGATGGCGATGATGAGCGCGAAACTGAGGCCGGCGACGACGTAGACCCACGGGATGAACTTCGTGCGCGTGACCGCCGTGGCGATGCCGGCGTCGCGGTACTCGGCGCTGCGAGCCGTCATGCGTTCCTGCTGCTGGGCTTCGGCCGTGTACGCTTGGATGACGGCGATGCCCTGCAGGTTGTTCTCGAGGATGGCGTTCATGGTGCCGACCGCTTCGCGCGTGCGGCGATACTGAGGTTGCACGCGTTTGGCGAAGAAGCGCACGATGAACACGGCGATTGGCAGCGGGGCGAGCAGCACGAGGGCGAGGTGCCAATCCAGCCAGACCAGGAATCCGTAGATGCCGACGAACGTCACGACGAGGCGCACGATGGAGGTCGTCGCGTCGCTCAGGAAGTTCTCCAGGTTGTCGACATCGCTGGACAGCACGGACATGATGTCGCCGGCCTGGCGGTCCTCGAAGTAGCTCACGTCCAGCCGCTGCAGATGGGCGTACAGCTTGGTGCGGATGTCATGGCGCACTTTCTGGGCGAGGGTGTCCCAGGCGTAGTCGCTTGCGGACTGGAAGACGG
This sequence comes from bacterium, assembly GCA_040390065.1. Lineage (GTDB taxonomy): Archaea > Thermoplasmatota > E2 > JACPAO01 > JAHFTW01 > JAHFTW01. The sequence continues at coordinate 19,841 of JAZJZE010000006.1, forward strand.
CCAGGCCCACGAAGGTGCCGAAGATGGCGGCCCCGAACCAGGCAAAATCCCGCACGGGGACGTTGGAGATGCCGCCGGGCTGCGAGATGCGGTCGATGATGAAGCCGACGATGAGCATCGGCAGAAGGTCGAAGACGCGGGCCATCGCGTTGGTTGCAAGCCCCACGGCGACGCGGCCCCGATACGGCCGGACGAAGGGGACGATGCGCCAGAGCTGGCGGCCAAGGGTGCGGTGTGGTAGCTCCGTCGGGGCCGCGGACGGGTTCGGGGAGGATGCCAACGGCGCTGGGACGCAACTCCAAGGGAAAAACGGTCGTCTGCGGGCACCCTATGGCAACGGGACGCGCTTGGCGAGCACGCGCAGCGTCGCCGGGGTCCGCCAGACGACGAGGAAGCCGATGACGACGGATGGAACGGCCAGGCCGCCAACGAGGAGTTCGGGGATGGCGACCCCCATCACGACCGGCCCTCGCAGGTACCCGATGACCTTCTCCTCCAGCAGGGCGTTCTGCAGGAACAGCACGATGTTGGCGAAGAACAAGAACATCAGCCACTGCGTGTACAGGCGCGCAAGTTCCGGGTGGTCGGCCGTCGCGAACTGGCTGGCGCCCCACAGGATGATGGCGATTCCCAGCGTGTCGAACATTGCGTCGAGCACCGCGCCGCTTTTCGACTCCAGCTTGCCGACGCGGGCCAGGATCCCGTCGCCGCCGTCGAGGACGATGACGAGGATGGTCGAGAGCGCGAAGATCCAGCGCCAGACTGGTTCGTTGGCCGAACTCGCGTGCAGGGCGGCTTCGATTTCGACGAGGAAGACGGGCAGCTGCAGGAAGGTGAAGTGGTTCGGATGCACGCCGCGCTCCAACAGCCAGCGCGCGCCGCGCTCGAAGCTGCGGTCATAGGTCCCCTCCTTCGATTCGCGCACACGGCGACGCAGAAGCGGCGGGCTCATGCCTTGCGCCACCGCACGCCGGTCGGCGTGTCCTCCATCAGGTAGCCAGCCGCCTTGACCGCATCACGGATGGCGTCCGAGCGCGGCCAGTCCTTGGCCGATCGAGCTTCGACGCGCGCATCGGCGATCAGGCGCTGCAACGTCGACTCGCTGGCGTCCCCTTCGATGCGCAGACCAAGCTTCGACGCGACGGCAAGCAGGGCCGTCGCCTCGCCCGGTGCCCGCAAGGGCTTGTCGAACAGTGTCAGGAATCGCCCGCACCGCTCGAAAGCCGCCAGGGCCTGCGCGGCGGCGCCGGAGCCGAGGGGCTTGTCCGGCCGTTGGCCGTCCAGGGCTGCGTTGGCCCAGCGCTGGAAGGCGTGCAAGGCCGCAATCGCGCCGGGCGTGTGGAAATCGTCGTCCATCGCGGCTTCGACGTCGCGTTCCAGAGCGGCGCAAGCGTCCCCCAGCGGCCCGTCGATGTCGGCGCAGCCAATCTTCGGTGTCGCGGCGGCCTCCGAGAGAAGCTGCCTGGTGCGCTCCAGCCGTTCGTGGGCGCGCATCGCTTCGGCGAGCCCCTTTCGCGAGAAGTCGATCTTGGAGCGGTAATGCGTCTGCAGGAAGTAGAGGCGCAGCGCCGCGGGGTCCGTACCGGCCCTGGAGAGTTCGTCCAGCAGGGACTCGAGCGTGATGAAGTTCCCCAACGACTTGGACATCTTCTCGCCGTCGACGTTCAGGAACCCCGTGTGCATCCAGACATTGACGAAGGGGGCCTTGCCGGTCTTGGCTTGGCTCTGCGCGATCTCGTTCTCGTGGTGGGGGAAGATGAGGTCCTGGCCGCCGCCGTGGATGTCGATCTGGTCGCCCAGCGCCCGCGTCGCCATGAGGCTACACTCGATGTGCCAACCGGGGCGGCCCCGTCCCCAAGGCGACTCCCAGTTCGCATCCAGGTGGTCGCCGGCGTCGGCAGATTTCCACAACGCGAAGTCTGCCGGGTGCCGCTTGTCGCCTTCCACGTCCTTGCGCGTGCCGGCCTCCATCTCGCGGTAATCGCGGTTCGACAACGAGCCGTAGCCGCATGCCTTGAACGCGGCTTGCGCCGTGGCTTCGTAGGCCGGGACGTCGAAGTAGACGTTGCCTTCCGGCGTGGCGTACGCGGAGCCTTGCTTCACTATGGATTGGATGAAGGCGATGATGTCGGGCACCGACGTCGTCACGTGCGGCGTCTCATGCGCTGGCCGGATGCCGAGCCGGACCATCTGGGCGGCGCAGCGCTCGCCCCATTCCTTGGCGTGCGCCCGGGGCGAGACTCCCCGCTCCTTAGCCCGCGTCAGGATCTTGTCTTCCACATCCGTCACGTTCTGCACGTGCCGCAGGCGCCCCGGGTAGCAGTGTTCGAGCCAGCGCCGGATGACCTCGAACGGCACGTACGTGCGGGCATGGCCGATGTGGACGTGGTCGTAGACGGTAAGGCCGCAGACGTACATGCCAATGGGCCCCTCGGGGGACAGCGGGGCAAATGGCTCCTTGCGGCGGGTCCGGACGTTGAACACCTGCAGGCCCACGCCGGGCCCACGCCGGGGGGTGTCAAAGGATTGCTGGCTCCAACAGGCCCCGGGCGGCCATGGCGCGTTTGGCCGCCCCCGGCGATTCGGGCCCTTCCTATCCACAGCGGTCATGACCGGGACGTCGATGGTCGGGCATGCGTGGAGTCCTGCGTTTCAGCAAGGTGGTCATGCTCCTCGGTGTGCTCGTTCTGGCGGGGGCCCAGGTTTCTCCGGGCGCCAAGGCGACATCAGGCACGCCCCCGGCCGGTCCCGGCCTGACCGGAGCCTGGGTCGGAAACTACCTGGGCCCGCCCAACCAGGACACGGGCCACTACGCCTTCGCCGTCATCGGCAGCGGGACGGACGCCTACGTCTATCCGCACAGTGTGCTCGGCCTCATGGAAGACATCCACACGGAGCCGACGGGCCTCGCCTCTGCGGTCACCTACGGTGCAGCCGTTTCCCTGTTCGAATTCATCGGGCCCGCCACGGACGGCAAGTACCAAGCAGTCCCCGACGCGCACTGCGGCCACCTGTCACACTGCATCTACCTCGTCGGAGGCGAGGACACGTCCGGGACGCGGGCAACTATCACGCGGCTCGACCTGGCAGCCGGCACGGCGACGACGGCCGCGACGATGCCCGTGGCGCGCAGCCATGCCGCCGCCGTGTGGATGAGTCCCTTCGTCTACATCTTCGGCGGCCAGGATGGTTCGGGGACGCCCCTGTCATCTATCCTGCGCTTCGACCCCGCGTCCGGGACCGTGGCGACGGATCCGGCAGTCCTCCCGACGGCCACGACGGACCTGATGGCCATCGATTTCGGCGGCCGCATCCTCGTCATGGGCGGCCAAGACGCGAGCGGCACCCCAACCGACCACGTGTACTCCTTCGACCCGGGAGCCGATGCCTTGACGCCACGGCCTGCCCTCGCGTATGCGGTCGCATCCGCCGGCATCGCGAGCGACCGGGTCAACATCTTCGTCCTTGGTGGCGTCGCGGAAGACCGCATCCAGAAGTACGACCCGGTGACGGGGACCGCGACCGCCATGGCCGTGACGATGGCGCACGAGCGGCAAGGCATGGCAGCGTGGTCGACCATCAACGGCCCCCACATGCTGAGCCCGACGTATCCCATCACGCCAATCCTCGACTACGTCTACATCGGCATGGCAGGCGGACGCGACACGGCAACCGGCAACGACCTCGTCGGAATGTCCACCTATGCACCGCGCCCACCTGTGGCTCCGGTCACGGCGACGGTGCTGCCGGGTGGCCTCGTCACCGTGCAATGGACGGCGCCACCGGCGAACACGTACTCGCAACTCGTGGTGTACAACGTCTGGCGCGGCGACAGCCCCTGGGAATCCGATGCGATGGCGACGTGGCAGGTCGCGCCCACGATGACCACGTTCACGGATCACCCGCCCGCGGGCGGACCCTACCGGTACTGGGTGAGCGCACGCGACATTTCGGGGAATTCCAACCCGCAATCCGCCGTGGCCTCGACACCCGTCTGTCCGCCGCCGCAGCAAGGCACCCCTCCCGCTTGCGTCGGTGACGACCAGGATGGCGACGGCGTGTCCGATGCGGCGGACGACTGCCCGGCCGACGCAGACGCATCGCAATCGGACAGCGATGGCGACGGTCTTGGCGACGCCTGCGACCCCGATGACGACGGCGACGGCGTCGACGACAGCCAGGAGCCGTTCATCTGCGCCAACGAGAATCCCTTCACCCCACTCGACGGCCATTGCGTGGGCAATGACTACTTCCCACCGCCATGAGGTGTCGGAGCGTTGCACGCGCAACCGGGCCCAACGTAGCCAGAACCACTTAATGTCGCAACGCGATGGAAAGGGTTGGCTGAGGAGTCGGCCGGAGTGGTTGTCATGCGTGCCCGCACTGCTAGCGCGATTCTCGTGATTGTATTCGCCTTCATGCCCCTGGCGGCGCCCCACGCCCAAGCGGCGCCATGGGTGCAACTGAGCGAAGGCTGCCAGGCCGGAATCGACGGCGGTTCCGTGAGCGCGACACCGTTCAACGTCGTCTGGACCGACATGGCGGTCTGCGTCGATCCCGACCAACCCAGCGTCTGCGTGGACGGCGCCGCGACCGGAACGATTTCCTCCGGCATCCTGCTCAACGAGGCGACCGCCTACTCCGGATCGTGCACCGAAGGCTGCAGCCACATGCAGACCCAATCCGTCCTCAAGGTGCTCCTCGGATCCCTGGTGCAGGCGTTCGTCTCCGACCACACCGAGTGGAGCCAATGCCCAACGCCGGATGGAGGCACGTCGTGCCCGCCGCCATATGTGATCGTCACGCCGGTGGGGACTTTCGACAATCCGTACACGTGTGCCGTGTCCGGCTGCGGCGGCGGACCGCCAAGCATCGAGCTGTGGGGAACGCCCCTGGTGTGCTGGCCGCCCGGGTTCGATTACTGCCCTGATGGCCTCGGCGCCGTGACGCCGGCCGGTCCCCTGTGCATGGAACTCGACTTCTGTCCGCCTCCTGACCAGGGCGTCGTCATTGATTCCGTCATGCTCTGCCTGCCGCCCTGCCCGCCCGGCGACATCGGTCCGGGGTCACCGGCCTGCGTTCCGCCGCCGGTTCCGTGCACGTTGCCGGAGCTCGGATTGGAGCCTGATTGCATCGTCCCGTGCACGCCGCCGGACTTGGGCTACAAGCCGGCTTGCGTGCCGGGGCCCGTGCCATGCACCTTCCCTGAATTGGGTCTCGAACCAGATTGCATCATCCCATGCACGGCCCCGGACGTCGGCTACGAGCCGAATTGCCTCGCGCCGCCCGTTCCGTGTACGCCGCCCGCGATTGGCCTGGAGCCGGATTGCCCGGTTCCGTGCACGCCGCCGGACGTGGGCTTCGAGCCCGACTGTGCGGGGCCGCCCACGCCGTGCACGCTCCCCGAGGTCGGCATCGAGCCGGACTGCCTGGTGCCTTGTGCGGCGCCGGACGTCGGCTACGAACCGAACTGTGTCACGCCGCCGGTTCCGTGCACGCCGCCTGCCATCGGCCTCGAACCTGACTGCCTGGTTCCGTGTACGCCGCCGGACGTCGGCTTCGAGCCTGATTGCGGCCTGACCCCCGTACCGTGCACATTCCCGGAGATTGGCATTGAGCCGGATTGCATGGTGCCTTGTGCGGCGCCGGACGTCGGCTACGAGCCGAATTGTGTGACGCCGCCGGTTCCGTGCACGCCGCCTGCCGTCGGCCTCGAACCTGACTGCCTGGTTCCGTGCACGCCGCCGGACGTTGGCTTCCAGCCGGACTGCCAGCCAGCGGACGACGATGCGGACGATGACGGCGTCTCCGATGCTGTGGACAATTGTCCGGGCGTCCCGAACGGTGACCAAGCCGACCAAGACGGCGACGGCGTCGGCGATGCCTGCGACCCTGACGATGACGGCGACGGCATCCCGGACGACTTGGAGCCTACGCTATGCGCCAACGAGAACCCCCTGACCCCGCTCGACGGCACCTGCGTCGGCGACGACTATACGCCGCCGCACCCATAGTCGTTGGACGACACGATCGATATCTCGGGCACCCAGCTGGAAGGCCTCATGCGGCCCGCCCGTGCGGACGCTTCTCTGCGCGCGCATCCGCGCCGGCACTCCGATCCACGCGCAATCGGGCCCGAACTAGCCAGCACCACTTAATCCCCCAACGCAATGCGAAGAGTCGGCCGAGAGTTCGGCCTGGGTGGTTGGAATGACTCGAAGGATGTCCACTGTCGCTACGCTGTTGCTGTTTGCATTCATGTCCATGGTCGTGCCTGCGGCGCATGCTTCGCCGCCACCGCCGTACGTGCAGTTGAGCCAAGACTGCCAAGTCGGTGTGCCAGGTGCCAGCGGAACCCTTGGCCCGGCGTCGTATGGCATCACCGACCAGCAGGTCTGCATCGACCCGGACCACCCGCACGTCTGCATCGACGGCGCGACGGCCGTGAAGGTGGTCACCTCCGTGGCCACCGCGAACGCAAAGACCGCCGGATCGTGCACGGAGGACTGCACCAACAACGTGGTCAACGCGGGAGGCAGCGTCAATGCGCTGCCCGTCATCGTCGGCTCCATTTCGGATGGTGGCGGCTTCCACCAGTGTCCGACACCGGATGGGGGCGTCCGCTGCTTCCCCACCTTCCACTTCGACACAATCGTAGGTCCCGTCGACGACTCCATCTTCACGTGCTCGACGGTCGCGGCCTGCGCGGTCGGGACGGTCGAGGTCGCCCGCATCGAGGGCATCCCGATCTGCATCCAGCCCGGGACGTTGGACCCATGCCCTGGCGGCGACCTCGGCGTCGTCGTGCTCGGCAACCCGGTCTGCCATGAGGTCGACTTCTGTCCGCCGCCCGACCAGGGCGTCGTCATCGATTCCATCGTGACGTGCCTGCCGCCGTGCCCGCCCGGCGACACCGGCCCCGGCGTGCCTCTGTGTGTCCCGGGCTCGTGCAGTTCCGTGTCACTCCTCCTCTACCTGCTCAACGCGGACTGGCTGCACGACGGCTTCCAGCCGAGCAACTGCGTCCCGCCGAACCCGGGTGCGTGCTCGGTCGACCCGTTCCTCGACGCCCTGTGCGTGTGCCTTGGCTTCGGCAGCATCAATGACTTCCTCGGGTCGCCCCACACGATTCCGTGGCCGGCGGACTGCGTCGTGCAGCCTTGCACGGCCCCTGCGATGGGACTCGAGCCCGTCTGCGTGACGCCCTGTACTTTGCCGGACGTCGGGTTCGAGCCGAACTGCGTGACGCCCCCGGTCCCCTGCACCCCACCGACCGTCGGCTTTGAGCCGGACTGCATGGTTCCGTGCACGCCGCCGGATGTCGGCTTCGAACCCGACTGCAACACCACGCCGACGCCCTGCACACCCCCAGAACTTGGCATCGAGCCGAATTGCATCGTAACCTGCACGGCCCCGGACGTCGGCTACGAGCCGAACTGCGTCACGCCGCCGGTTCCATGCGCCCCGCCTGCCATCGGTCTCGAACCGGACTGCATCGTTCCGTGTACCGCGCCGGACGTCGGCTACGAGCCGAACTGCGTGACCCCGCCGGTCCCGTGCACTCCCCCAGCGATTGGCCTGGAACCGGATTGCATGGTGCCGTGCACGCCGCCCGACGTCGGATTCGAGCCGGATTGTGGTACGACGCCCGTCCCGTGCACTCCCCCGGCCATCGGCCTCGAGCCTGACTGCATGGTTCCGTGCACCCCGCCGGACGTCGGCTTCCAGCCGGACTGCCAACCCGTCGACGACGATGCGGATGACGATGGCGTCTCCGACCCGGTGGACAATTGCCCCGGCATCCCGAACGGCGACCAAGCCGACCAGGACGGCGACGGCGTCGGCGACGCCTGTGACCCTGACGATGACGGCGACGGCGTCCCCGACGACTTGGAGCCGACCGTCTGCGCCAACGAGAATCCACTGACGCCACTAGACGGCACGTGCGTCGGCGACGACTACACGCCGCCGCACCCGTAGGGCGTGATTCAATGACGCCAAGGAACATCTCCGTCCGCGCCGCGGGTGCGCTCTCGCCAGGTACCTCTGGCCGACCCCGGACGCGCCGCAATCTGCTGTACTGCCTCGCGCTGGCCGCCCTCGTGGCCCTTCTGGTCCCCGGAGCGAAGGCCGGCCCGGTCCACGCCACCGCAATTTCCGCCGGCGGCGCGCACGACTGCGTCCTTACCAACGAAGCCAACGTCGACTGTCGAGGCCTCAACAACCACGGTCAGGCCGCAGACTACACTGGGGGTCACGCCGTCGAGGTGGCCGCAGGCTACGTCCACACGTGCATCCGCACCGATGATGGGGACGTGGACTGTTGGGGCGACAACGGATACGGCGAGGCCGCCGACTACACGGGCGGCGATGCCATCGGCGTCGGCGCCGGCGTGCACCACTCGTGCGTCCTGCAGTCCTCGGGAAACGTCGACTGCTACGGGGAGTCAGCCTTCGGCATCAGCGACGACTACACGGGCGGCGACGCCGTGCAACTCGACGTCCATCTTTGGCAGAACTGCATCCTCAAGACGAGCGGCGACGCGCATTGTTGGGGATCCTCGCCGAACGATTACACCCTCGGCGATGCCGTCGCGGTCGGCGCAGGCAACGGCCTGATGTGCGTGGTCACGACCGGCGGCAGCGTCGAGTGTGATGGCGATAACACGTACGGGCAGGCCATCGACTACGCCGGCGGCGACGCCATCCAAGCTTCGCCCTCGAACGGCTTCACGTGCATCCTCAAGAGCGACGGCAACGTCGATTGCACAGGGTACAACGATTACGGCGAGGCAAACGACTACGCGGGCGGCGACGTCTTGCAGGTCGCCACCGGCCCATACCACCAGTGTCTGCTCCTGGAGTCGGGAAGCGTCGACTGCACCGGCAGCGATTACACCACCGACTGGTTCGCCGATAGCGACGGCGACGGCGTGCTCGACAACGTCGACAACTGCCCTGCCGACGCCAACGCGGGCCAGGCCGACGCCGACAGTGACGGCATCGGCGACGCGTGCGACCTCGACAACGACAACGATGGCGTTCCCGATACCACGGACAACTGTCCAAGCGATGCCAACGCCAGCCAGGCCGACAATGATGCAGACGGTGACGGAGACGTGTGCGACAGCGACGACGACAACGATTCGGTTCCTGACGCGTCCGACAACTGCGTCTTTTTGGCCAACATCGCGCAGGATGACAATGACGCCGATGGCTCGGGTGATGCTTGCGATTTCGACGACGACAATGACACAGTCGCGGATGGCGCGGACAACTGTGCGTTCATGGCCAACACCGACCAGGCCGACAACGATGCAGACGGTGCCGGGGATGCTTGCGACAGCGACGATGACGACGACACGATCGCCGACACGGCAGACAATTGTCCCTTCGCAGCCAACACCGCGCAGGCCAACAACGACGGCGACGCCATGGGCGACGCATGCGATCCGGACGATGACAACGACGGTGTTGCCGACGGCACGGACAATTGCCTCTTCACGGCCAATGCGGGCCAGGCCGACAACGACGCCGACGGTTCGGGAGATGCCTGCGACGCTGATGACGATAACGACGGCGTTGCGGATGGCACCGACAATTGCCCATTCATCGCCAATGCCGGCCAGGCGAACAACGATGGCGACGCGACGGGCGACGCATGCGACCCGGACGATGACAACGACGGCGAGGCGGACGCAGCGGACAACTGTGTCTTCACGGCGAACCCCGGCCAGGCGGACGTCGACGGCGATGGCATCGGGGATGCCTGCGACGACTCCGACGGCGACAGTGTGATGGACGACACGGACAATTGCCGCACGACGCCAAACGCCGGGCAAGGCGACAACGATGCGGACGGCCAAGGCGATGTCTGCGACACGGACGACGACAACGATAGCGTGCCGGACTCCGTCGACAACTGCGACCTGGACGCCAACCCCGGCCAGACGGACCTCGATGCCGACGGCCAAGGCGACGCATGCGATGCCGACGACGATAACGACGGCATCGCGGACGGAGCCGACAACTGCCCGACCATCGCCAACGCGAGCCAAAGTGACGCCGACGGCGACGGGCAAGGGGATGCCTGCGACCCCGTCAACGACGATGCAGATGGTGACGGCGTCCCCAACACCACCGACAACTGTCCCGTCGATCCCAACGGCGGTCAAGGCGACCAGGACGCAGACGGCAGCGGCGACGTGTGCGATCCCGACGATGACGGTGACGGCGTCGCGGACAGCCAGGAACCCTTCCTCTGCGCCAATGAGAACCCCTTGACCCCCTTGGACGGCCATTGCGTCGGGAGCGACTACTACCCGCCGCCGTGACCCAATCCACCCCCCTTCTCCCCTTGACCCAGAACCATGGTGAACCGCATGAACAAACCAACACTCGTCCTCGTGACTGCCTGCATGCTCGTGACTGCCTTCCCGGCGTCCGCAACCTTCCCCGACAGCGACCCCATCCCGGACGCAGCCGAACAACTCGTCTGCGGCTTCCCGGCGGTCAAGAACGCCATCAACATGCTTCCCCCGAACGTCCTGCACTGCGACCCCGACGGCGACCTGACGGGCGACCTCCTGGTCCCCGCGACGCCGCCCGCCCCGTGCGGCTCCTGTGCGGCGACCGACATCGTCGCGGATCAGGTCTTGCCGCTGGTCCCCGGCATCCCCACGCCCCCGGTCGTGCTGCCGCCCAACGACATCCCGCCCAACGGCGTGCTGCTCGGCTACCTCAGCACGGAATACCGCCCGCTTCCCATCGACCGCTGGTGCGTCATCTGGGCCCCCGTCATGGGCCCCCCCGTGCCCGTCTGCGTCGACGCCGGCCCGGCCAGTCCGCTCCTGCCGCAGCAGCCCCCGACGCCCATCGGCAGCACGCCGGGCATCCCCGCGGGCTCCATCTTCAACCAGGACCCCGATGACGTGCCGTCCGTCGACATCCGCGTGCACGTCCAGTACTTCCACGACGACACCATGTTGAACCAGCGCGTGGGCGTCGGCCCGACGGGACCCTTCGAGCCCGTCGACCTGGACAACACGGGGGCCATCAACTGGTGGGCGACGAACGCCGCCGGCACGGGACTCGTTGTGAGCCTCACGCCCATCGTCGGCGGCAACCCGCAGACCCCCATCGTGGTCTCCGCGCCGATGGTCGGCCAGGCCGTCGCGGCCGCAGCCGCCACCGTGGCGTCGCTGCCGTAAGCGTCCAATCGGGTCCGCCCAGCCCGGATCCAGCCCGTGAGGCGCCGCCTCCAAATACCGCGGCACCTCACGGGCCTTCGGCGTGAACCTCTACTGGCCGCACCACGTCATCCCGCGCAGTGCGCGCCGCCGCAACGCGAAGCGCCGCGGCGCGTGGGATGGCGCCGAAGCGGCCGCGTCGTCCGTCCTGCTGGTGAGCCATGCCAACTGCTTGGACGGCGTCGGCGCGGCCCTCGTCGTCCTGCGCACTCTCGGCCCCGCAGGGGTCGGTGTGTGCTACGTGCAGCCCGGAGAGATGGCCGAAGTGTTGAGCCATTTCGCCAGCGTTCCCGGGGGCGGGCGCCGCCTGCTGGTTGCCGACCTCTCGTTGCAGCCGGACCAGTACGACGGCATCGTCGCCGCGTGCCGGCGCCTGCGCGAGGGCGGTTGGAGGATCGAGTGGCGCGACCACCATCACAAGCAGTGGGAGGGCCTCGACCTGTCGCGGCTTCGGGCGCAGCTCGTGGTGCTGGACGTCAACGCCGATGCGACGGAGTCCGGAGCGAGCCTGCAGCAGAAGGCGACGGCGCCGAAGGACGCATTCCTTGCGCGCCTGGCCGAAACCGTGCGCGACCGCGACCTGTGGTGGAACAAGACGCCTGACTCCGAGACGCTCGAGTTCGCCCTCAGCGATTTGGGGACGAAACGTTTCGTGGCCGCTTACCTCGCCGCGCCCGCGCCATCGGCCGTTGTCTTGCCCGCCGTCGCCGAGGCGGCCCAGCGCGAACGCGACGGACAGGCACGTGTGCTCGCGCGCCTGCTCGGCCAGGCGCGGTACTTCGGCGAGGGCACCACGCGCGTCGGCGTCATCTACGGCTGGCTGCCGAAGAACACGGGCCTGCACGAACTTCTGCACGACCATGCTTGCCACGTCGCCGTCAACGTGCGCCCGAACGGCAAAGTCAGTCTGCGCAGCCGCAAGGGTGCCGACGTGTGCCATCTCATCGCCCGCGACTTTTCCGGGGGCGGCCACCCGAACGCCTCAGGCGCCGACCTTGGCTTGTCGGGCCGGTCCTACTGGTGGTATGTTCTCCGCCGCGGCCGCGTCGCCGTCGTCGAGAGACTCGCGGCGCGAGCCGTCGCAGCCCTGCGGGACGGTGCGTGATGGCCAAGCCGCGGCCGGCGCAAGGCGTCGTGCAAGGCGACGCGGTCGTCGTGAAGGACGAGGCGCAGGCCAACCGCCTGCACAACCGCGGTTATCTCGGCGCCCCGCAGCCCGGCAACACGTTGCGCCTGACGCTCACGGAAGCTTCCTGGGCCGTGGCCGAGGGGCGACTCGTCGTGCAGCAAGACGGGAAGGGGTTGGGCTTGCCGACGTTGCTGGATTTCGCAGCCAATCGGGACCTCACGGCGGCGGCCCAATACGCCGTCTATCGTGACCTGCGCGAGCGTGGCCTCGTCGTGCGCCATGTTGCCGCCGGCCTTGCCGCATGGCCTCGTGGCAAAGGGATCGACGGCGAGCCGGATTTCGTCGTGCGGCCGCATTCCGAGGACGATGGCATCCCCGCCACAGACCTGTGGGTGTCGAACGGCATGGTGCACGCCATCGTAGACGCCGACGGCGCAGTCACGTACTTTCGCGCTACGACGGCATCCCCGGAGGGAACGACGGTCGAGCCGCGTTTTCCCAAAACGGCCGGCCAGCGCATCGGTGGCCAGGTGCTCGTCACCGACCCCACTGCCTGCCAGGCCATGACGGCGGCGTTCGTGGGGGCCGCGGGGCTGGGCGGTGTCGTTCTCTCCCGCGCGGAGGCAGCATGGCTGGAGGGCCGAGGCATCCTGGACGTCGCCGGCGGCGCAGACGACGGCGCGGCGCCAACTGTCGCGGCGACCCTGGCGTCCCTCCGAGCCCGCGGCATCGTCGTGCGGTCCGGCTTCCGTTTCGGCACGCACCTGCGCGGCTACCGAGGAGACCCGGATGCCGGGCACGCTGAGTGGATCGTGACCTGCTGCAATGCAGACGACGAGCTCCCATGGAGGCTACTCGCGCGGGCCATCCGTGTAGCGCATGGCGTGCGCAAGACGTTCCTTGTCGCCCTGGCCGCGGCAGACGTGCAGTATGTCGCGCTCGCCTGGTTCAAACCGTAACGCGGCATCCCCTTGAGGCTGGGGTGGAGGTGGCCAAACTCGCACACGCCTTGGCCGGTCCTTTCACCCCTAAGGCCGGCCGGTGCCTGCGCCCATCATGCGCGTGTCCATTGCCGTCCTCGCCGCCGTCCTGCTCATCGCCCCGCCCATCCCCGTCGGCGGCCAGGCGCAGCCGTCGGGCGTGCGGATTTCCGAGATCATGTCCGATCCGGATACAACGGCGGGCCAGCGCGAGTTCATCGAGGTGTGGAACACCGGCCAATCGGCGGTCGCCCTGGCGGGCTGGAAGTTGCACGATGCCGCGACCGCATCGGGATCGGTGAACACCTTCACCTTTCCGCCATGGAGCCTGCCCCCCAACGGCCGGGTCGTCGTCTGGGGTGGCGGCGTCGGAGACGGCCGCGGGCCCGCGTGGAGCAACTCCGCGGTCTGGAACAATGCAGGCGATGGCGTGAGCCTCGTCGACAGTGGAGGTGCCACCATCGACTGGGTGGGCTACGGGTCGGCCGTACCGCCGCCAGGGTTTGGCAATCAATCCGTCCCCGCCGCGCCGCCCCGGGGGCAATCGTTGCAGCTCGATGGCAGTGCCTGGGCACCCGGCGCGCCCACGCCTGGCAGCGCCCCCGGCGCCGTCGGCGGATCGCTCACGATTGAGGTCGCCAATGTTGCACCGTCCGTGGCCTTCGCCGCCACGCCGGTAAGCGCTCGTCCCGGTTCTAGCATCGCCGTGTCGTTCGTCGTGGATGACCCGAACGGCCCCTCGGATGTCGTCACGTGGCGCCTCTCGTCAGGGCAGGGGATCCTCGCAACTGGGACTGCGACAGGAACCCGGACCTTGCACCTCGCGGCGCCCCCGTCACCCGGGGCCTGGGTGCTCAACCTGACGGCGACCGATGCGGCCGGGGCCAGTGCCGCAGCCGCGGCCATCATCCAAGTGCGGAACACGGACCTCGTCGTGACGATCCCGGCGGGTGCGCTCCAGTTCGGTCAGGCCGCCCCCGGCGAGTCCGAGGTCACGGGCGTGGGCGCCGTCGACGTCACGAACGACGGCGACGCGGACGTGACGCCGCTTTTGGACGTCTCCGGATTCGCGGGGTCCGGCGGGCTGGCGTTTCCCGCCGAGGGCCATGTACGCGTGACCTGGGATGCAGGCAACCAGACCATCGCTTACGTTCACCCCCTGACGGCGCTTTCGCCCCTCGCGCCGCACGGTCACGCGACGCTGCGCTTCCATCTCGTCGATGTCCCCGCGGGATTGGCCGCAGGAACCTATGGCGCTTCGTTCACGTTGGTCGCGCAATGATGCACGTCCTGGTTGCCGTCGTCATCCTTCATCCGGTCCTGGCGGAGCCGGGGGACGTGCGGCTGGTCGCCGCCGGGACGGGCGGGGCGAGTACGGAGTGGGCGGTCGACGGCGCGCACGTCGCATCGACGGCAGACCGGGAGGCCGCCGTCGTGCACCTACAGGCCGGCGGGCACCGCATCGAGGCCGAAAGCCATGCGTCGCGTGCGTGGATCGCCATCGCCCGAGTGGTCCCGGCACAACCCGGCCTCGCCTACGTCCCATCGTGGAGCGGCGGAGCGGCAGGGGAAGCTACGCGGCCAATCCCCGTCGACCTTCCCGTGGTGGGCGTGGCCGTCGCAGCCGCGGGGTTGCGCCGTCATTCGAAGGGGCCTTGAAGCCCGGCCGGCATGGCTTGCGCGTGCAGATCGACCCGTGGGGCAGCGGGCAGGTGAAGGACTACGCGCGCTTGCGCGACGAGTTCGGCATCGCGGCCTTCGGCGTCGCCGAGTACAGCGTCTTCGCCAAGCCGCACAACCTGTTCAGGCGCGGCGTCGTCTTTGGCCACCGCGACTTCGAACGGGTCGCGGACGCCGTCAAGGCGCAGGACGCATGGTCCGTGATGACGGGCTTCATGCCGTCCGGCGATCTGCACATGGGCCACAAGATGGTCCTGGAACAGGTCATCGCCCATCAAGCGGAAGGGGCCGACGTCCACCTGGCCTTGGCCGACTTCGAGGCCGTGGCTGCGCGCGGCTTTACCCTGGAGAAGGCCCGCGAAGTCGCCGTGGACCAATACGTGCGCAATGCGTTGGCCCTCGGCCTTTCGCCCGGCAATGCGGAATTCTACTTCCAGACGAAGCGCAAACGGGTGACCGATCTGGCGCACCGTTTTGCGCAGAAGGTCAACCTGTCCCAGATGCAGGCCCTGTACGGATTTGCCGGCGAGACGTCGGTCGCGCACGTGCTGGCCCCAATCATCCAGGCCGCGGACATCCTGCACGTCCAGGGCGACGAGGCGGGGGCGCGGCCCGTGCTCGTCCCAGTCGGCGTCGACCAGGATCCGCACGTTCGCTTGACGCGTGACATCGCAGCGGATTGGCGTTGGTTTGGCGTGACCTGGATGAAGGGCGACGGCGGGTCGCAGCTGACCGTGAGCGTGCGCCGCGGCGGCGACAAGAAGGCCGCGCTCGACCTGGCGGAGAGGGCGCTGCGCGACAACGGATACGGCGAACTGCGGCGCAACGACGCGTACGGAACGATGGAGGTGCGCGGGGGCACGGCGAAGGACGAGCGGCGGATCGACTTGGCCTTGGCGCGGGCCGAGCGCGCTGCGGGGAACGAGACCGCCCTGTTGCGTCCGGCGGCAACGTTCCACCGGTTCATGACGGGCCTGCAGGGTGGCAAGATGTCATCGTCCAAACCGGAGACGTCCATCTATCTCACGGAGGATCCGAAGGCGGCGGAGAGGAAGCTTAAGGCTTCCGTCACCGGCGGCCGCGCGACGGCGGAGGAGCAGCGCAAACTCGGCGCCGACCCAACGGTCTGCCCGGTCTACGAGATGTACTTGTACCACTTGGCCACCGACGACGCACACTTGCAGGTCGTCTATGACGAATGCCGCAGCGGTGCGCGGCTCTGCGGCCAGTGCAAGGGTGAAGCGGCGGGCCTGCTTCTCGGTTTCCTCAAGTCCCACAAGGAGAAACGCGACGCGACCGCGCACCTCGTGCCCGAGGTCCTCGCCACCGACTGAGGGCTCAGGCCAGAAAAGGTTTCAACGTCTGCGCCGTGCAATCGGCGTTGCGCGTCCTCCTCCTGGCAATGCTCCTCGTCGCTCCAGCCCTGTCCGGCTGCTTCGGCTTCGGCCCCCAATGCAGCTACCATGTGGCCATCACGCCCATCAGCGACAACGCCCTCACCACCGACAACCGCTTCCGCGTCGAAGTCACCGAGGACGAGCCGGTGCACATCGAAGCCACCGCGTCGGACGGCCGTTTCGTGCAACAGGACGGTCAGCAGAAGGCTACGCTCGTCATGCCCGACGGCACGTGGGACGTCTCCTACAGTGTCCACGGCAACCGCTGCAATTCGTACTCGGGCGTCCGCGTGGATACCACACCGCCGACGATCACGGGGCTGCAGGCGCTGGCCAACGCGGATTCGGGGCGGCATTACCGTCTCGGCGTCGGCGTCACGATTTCTGGCGCAGCCTCGACGCGCGTCATGGACCTGCGTGACAATTCCCTCATCGCCACGAGCCTCCCCGTGGACCTCAACAACCTCGCCGACGGGGTCTCGGCGTACCTGGTCTCCGCGCGGGACGAAGCGGGGAACTACGCCAACGCGACCGTGCAGGTCCGCGTCGGCTCCGCCGTCGACCTGCCGGCGGGCAAGTACACGTTCGGCGTGGTGGCGCGGTACTCCAACGACCTCATCCTGTGGGACATCACCGACCCGGCGTCGTACATGACGGTGGCGCAAGCTTCGGCGGCCACCGGCGGGCATGATCTCGGAGCCGGATATGGCGTCACACCGGCCGACGCAGAGGTCCAGCGCGTCGTCGCGGCCACAGTGACGCCCGGCATGACGAGCGCCGAGCGCGCGCTCGCCTTGCTGAAGTACATGATGCGCAACCTGCACTACGACACGTCGCGCCTGGACAATGACCACCTGTTGACACCGCACCAAGTCCTCCTCGACATGGAAGACTCGGCTGGCCGGGACTGCACCGACGCCTCGGGCAAGGCGCCGGATTGCGACGGCCTCGTCATGGACGGCAGTGGCAACGGTGTCAAGGGAGGCATCTGCCGAGACCTCGCCGCCACCTACGTCAGCCTTCTGCGCGCGGCCGGTGTCCCCGCTCGCTTGGTCTCCGGCTACGTCGCCGGCAACGTCAACGGCTTCCACGCCTGGGCCGAGTTCTACGGGGGCGCACCAGCCGCGCACCCGGGCCAAGCACCGTGGGTCCCGGTGGACGTGAGCAACGTCGACGGCACCTATTCCGATTCCGTGCTGCTGCAGTCGTTTGGCATCCAGTTGCCCGAGTACCTGACGTTGCGCGCGGTGCCGGAGACGTCCGAAGTGCAGGGCTGGAGCACGGCGCTCGGCGTACACTACCAGTACCCCCAAGGCACGCCGGAGCCCAAGATCACGTTCCAGAAATCCGTGGCCGCCGACTTCACGCGCCCGGGTGTCCTGTGCTTCGACCCGCAGACGCGCAGCCGCGCCCCCGCCGACAGCGAGTCGGCGTGCACCTCCTTCGGGTTCTACTTGCCGCATTTCACTCTGTCCACGACGCGCAGCATCGACTACGGCATTCTCGTCGAATCCGCCGCCAAGGGGACGCAAGTGAGAGCCGAGGTCGCCTATCCGTTCCCGGAATCGGTGGCGCCGAACCACGTCGACTTCCTGTTCTACGGCCCCCTCGACGGCCAAGACAAGGTGGCCGGCAAGGCCGACGCTAACTTCACTGTCTGATGCGAGGCCACATGCAGAAGCCTGAAGACTCCCGACCCGAGTCGCTGCGCGTGGATGTCCGGACCGCCGTCATGGCCGTCGTCCTTGCGGCCCTCGTCGCCGGCTGCGCCGGAGCACCGTCGGCCAAGGCCGGTGACGATGCCCGCGCGGCGCTCGCCGCAGTCCACTTCCCCTCCATGCTCGTGAAGGTCACGCCCGACGAGCCGTTCGAGACGGTCACCGAATCGACCATCGCCTGGGGGGATGGCGCGTTCGGCGTGCTCTCGGCTGACCCGCACAGCGGGCTCTATCGCATGAACGTGTATTCCGATGGCAAATCCTACGGCTCGAATCTCGGCATGGGCTGGGTCAGCGCCGAATACCCCGGACAGCTCGATGGTTCGGCACACGGCTCCCCCTTCCTCGCCTTGTGGAACCTCAGGGACGTCGCAAACGATCCAGCGATGGCCGTCACGATGGCCGACGGTGGCCAGAACTTCACCGTGGTCGGTGTCCTGGCCCGGGGCGGTGTCTCCTTCGTCCTCCACATCGACCTTGGCGTCCAATCCGGCACGGCGGTATGGGCGAGAATGGTCGCCCAAGGAACACGTGAATCTCCATTCACGTTTCATGCCGGAGGGGAGCTCGGCTTCCCGTTGACGGTGCCAGCCAACGCCATGGACATCCAGGGAGTCGTGGCCGGCGAGACCGTCGCCAAGAACGGCCACAAGATCATCATGGACTTGATCAAGGACTACACCGACCGCCGCGGCAGCGTCCCGGATTCCGTCGACCCCCAGACGCTGCAGCTGGAGCGCATCGCGGCCAACAAGGAGTGGCCAGCCAACCCGTTCAAGGGCGGCGACATGCAGAACGCGCGCCAGGCGGGCGACTTCGTCTGGACGAAGTGCTCCGACAAGCTGGGCTCCTATGTCGGTCTCGGATGGGACGGCTCCGTCTCCAGCCGCAATTACGGCGGCCAGAACTGTCCGTGAGGGCAGCCGCCGAGGCCCGCAAACGACTCTCCGCAACGGAGGGGGCGCATCAGAAAGCTTATAGTGGCTCAGGGTCCCTGCAACTTGCTCCGGAACGGCGCATGCCGGGCCGGGGCCACCGTGGTGCACAACGTGGTCGCTGTCCAATCCCTTCGCAAATTGCCCATCGTCGCCGTCGCCTTGGTGATGTTGGCATCCGCGCTCATCCTGCCGCCATCGCACATCGTTTCGCCCGCGGACGCGACCGCCACCCCGACGTCGACGAAGTTCGGCATGTCGGGCGCGCGCATCTGGAACAACTACAACCTTGCGACCGTCACGGCGGTCGGAGAGGCGGGTCCGAGCGGCGCCTGCGGCTGCGAGCCCACGATGGGCGTCGACTGGGTGCACGGCAACGGCAAGGACGCCATTTACCAGGCGATGACCGAGACCTTCTGCCTCTCCTGGGACGACAACCAGCCGATTGGCGTCCCGCCGCAGCTCACGATGACGCGCTGCACGTCGCAATTCAACAACTACGGCGCCACGTACGGCGGCGGCGCCGTCCAGCCCAACTACGACCCGATCCTCTATACGGACTTCGACGGCGGCCGCACCTTCGCCGGCGGCCTCGTCATCAACCCGCCCCCGCCGGCCAACCCGGTGACGCCGATTGTCTGCGGCGTCCTGCCTTACCCCGCCGGCTGCACCTACGGCTGCAGCGAACTCTCCTTCACCGACACCAACGACGGCTCCGACGGTTGGATGCCCGTCACCGACGCCTGCGCCCTGCCTTCGTGGGATCATGAGACGATCAGCGGTGGACCCTGGGCCTTCCCGCCCCCGAGCTGGGCGGCCCCCGGCTCGCGTGCCGTCTATTACTGCGCGCAAGTCGGCGAGATCGCCTGCTGGACCTCGTACGACGGCGGCGTCACCTTCTCACCGACGAACCTCGCAAACGACCCGAGCAACGACGACTGCACCGGCATCCACGGCCACATGCGCATCGGCCGCATGTACAAGGGCGACGACGTCGGCGAATCCGGCAGCGACCCGCAGGACGGCCTCGGCTACGCCTACTTGCCCGACAAGGCTTGCAGCATCGGGTCTGCCGCGGCCGCCGCGGCTTCCACGCCGCCCACGCCGCCTGCCTGCAAGGTCAACCCCGGCAACCTGCCGTGCAAGACCGGCTTCGTCTACAGCAAGGACAACGCCCTTTCCTTCATCGAGCGCGAGCGCCCGGACACGAGCTCGACCGACTGCAGCACGAACCCGCCCCCGGCCGGCCCCATCCTGCGCCCCGGCCACATGGACCCCTCCATCGCGCCGTCCCTTGACAACGGCTGGATCTACCTCGGCGCCGGCGAGCAGGGCGCGACGGCCGGGCAGCCCGGCGGCGCCTACATCGCCATGAGCAAGACGAACGGCGCAACGTGGGAAGACGTCGGCGTCGGCAACGGAGCCTGCCCCGGTACGAAATACTTCAACGTCGGCGCCCTCGCTGGCGTCCAGCAGGCCACGATGGCGGACGTCATGGTCGGCGACGACGACCGCGCAGCCTTCGCTTTCCTTGGCAGCACGGCATCCACCGCGGACTACGACAGTTGCGGCGGCGGCGCGTCGGCGCACATCTTCAACCTCTACGTCGCCTTGACCTACGATGCGGGCAAGACGTGGACCGTGGACAAGGTCACGACCGACCCCGTGCAGCGCGGCGGCATCTGGCCCTACGGCGGCGGCGCAACGTGCCGCAACCTCCTCGACTTCAACGACATCGTGACGGACTACCAAGGACGCATCATGATGGCCTACAGCGACGGTTGCGTCGGCACTTGCGCCGGGCCGACCGGAACCTCCGGCATGTCGACGAGCGCGGACGCCGCGGTTGCTCGTCAGACGACGGGTCGTGGTCTGTTGAAGGCGTATGACATTCCGGATCCTCCGCCAACGCCGTTGCCGGATGATTCTTCGTCGCCCAGTTCCGCGGGCCCCGTGCAGTATCAACCGTATGGGCCGGAAGTGACGGATACGAATGACCAGGATGGCGATGGCGTCATCGATGCCAACGACGACTGCAAGACCGTCCCCAACGCAGACCAGAAGGACACTGACATGGATTCCTTCGGCGATGCGTGTGATGCGGATGATGATGGCGATGGTATCCTCGATGGTGCCGACAATTGCCAATTCGTCCCTAACGCGCAGCAACTCGATGCCAACCACAACAAACTCGGTGACGTCTGCGATGCGGATGCGGACGGCGACGGCAAATTGAATGCCGCCGACGATTGTTGGCTCATGCCGAATGCGGATCAAGTCGACTTGGATCGCGACGGCATCGGCGATGTTTGCGACAAGGACCGCGACGGCGACGGTGTCCCCGACTCCAGCGACGCCTACCCTGATGACCAGTCGCGTTGGAACGGCGACCTCGTGGATGCCGCGGGCGCTCCGCAGACCATCGGCGAAGACCACCGCCCCATGAATGGCGTCGAAGCCAAGACGGCCGGCAGCACCAGCAGCATGCCCGTCCTCATGATCGCCGGAGCCCTCGTCATCGCAAGCATGCTCGCCCTCATGCTCCTCATGCTGCGGCGAAAGTAAGGCGCTTCATCGGCCGAAACCAGCCGAAACTGCCCTCGCTGCGCGTTCCACCGGCCGCTTGCCACCCTGTTGCCAGCCCAATCGGCAAGTTGCGTAGCATCGGCCAAACTCCTTCGGTGGCGTTTTAAATACCCCCATCATGGTTCAACCTGCCATTGTCCCTAGGGAGACCATCCCAAGGGCCAATTGATCGAGGTCCCACGATGCAGCGCACGCAACCCACCGGCCGCCTGAACAGGTTCTCGGCCCTGACCCTGACGTCTCTCCTGGTAGTCGCCGGGCTTTTCGTCATCCCCCTGCTGGCCCCGAACGTCAGCGCTGCACCGCCCGTGGTCGCCAAACAATGGTACCAGGACCTCGACTGCAACGGCCACGTCGACGCGGTCACCATTGTCTTCAACGACCCGCTCGGCACCGCCGTGGCGATGAAGGACGACTCGATCCGTCCCTCCGACTTCACCCTCACCTACGCCCTCGGCACGGGCACCATCAGCATTCCCGCCAACGGCTTCATGACGACGGCACCCGTCCCCGGCTCCGGCTACCCCGCCGCCGGTTGCGTTGCCGGTGTCACCGCAGGCCTACCGTCCTCTCCCGGCACGAACCAACCGACGGCGGCCAACGGCTGCCCCGCCGGAGCCGGCATCGACGACTCGTGCTTCACCCTCCTGTTCCCTGAAGGCCTCAACCCGGACGGCGGCCCCACGAACAACGGCGGCACGGCCTACAACCCGCCAGCCATCACGTACAACCCTGACGCTGCGGCACCGGCGCACACCGTCGCGGGCATCAACCTCGCGTCGCTTGGCGCTTGCGCCTCCGGCACCTGCCGGTTCGACGCGACCGCGCCGACGCTGCGCGCGGCCTACGCCAAGACCGGCGATTCGACCATCACCGTCCTGTTCTCCGAGAACGTCGGCGTCGGCGCCAACGCCGGCACCGTCCCGGCCGCCACGGACTTCTGCGTCACCGGCGCCGCGCAACTCGCGGGCAGCCCCCCTGTCTCCGTCCCGTCCGGAAGCCTGCCCAACCGCGGCTTCAAACTGACGCTCACGGCGCCCATTGCCAACCCCGCGGCCGTCACCGTCGGCGTCGGCAGCGGCACCTGCACCTCCAACATCGTCGACACCGCCGGCAACATCGTCCCCGGCCGCACGGTCACGACGGGCGCGCCCTTCGTCAACCGCGTCTATGCGAGCGCCGGCGACGCGACCCTCGTGATCGAGTTCAACGGCCCCGTCTGGGACGGCACGACCGACATCACGCAGATTCAGAGCACCTTCGAGGTCATCACGGGTTCCGGCTCCGGCCTCACCGGCCTGCAGAGCACGGGCTTCCACACGAGCGGCTCCGACCGCGTCCAGGTCTCGGCCCAAGGCTCGCCGCCTAACAAGTGCGACATCACCCAGTCGGCGACCGATTGCGGTTCCGCCAACGCGGGCACCCGCATCCGCATCGCGGCCAACAAGATCTTCGGCTTCAAGGCGACCGGCATTCCTGAACAGCCCACCGGCACTCCGGTCGGCCCGTGCGTCTTCACCAACACCGCGGAGGATTTCTGCCTCAACGACCCCGTCAATGTCCCGACGCCTCCCGCCGGGGTCTCGGGCTCCATCACGGCGCCGCGCGTCGTGCAGTTCATGACCGAGGACACCAACCAGAACGGTTGCCTGGACACCATCAAGGTCACGTGGAACGAGAAGATGGACGACAGCACGATTGGAGGAACGGGCTGGCGCGTCTTCTTCCCCAACGAGGTCGTGCAGACGCTGCCGACGATGCAGTCGCTTGAGCCGACGACCGGCGCCGGCGCGGCGAACGACCAGTACACGTACCTCAACTTCCTTGCGGGAGAGACCTGCACCGGCTCCACCCCGTCGCCCTACGGCAACACGGGCGTCCTGCCCCGGGTGTCCTTCTGCGACGGCATCGATGTCTCGCGCTCCGGCGCCTGCCTCACATCGACCAAGGACTTTTCGGGCCTGTTGAACACTGGCAGCCAAATGGTCGCCGGCAACAACATGGCTCTCAAGAATTACATCTACCGCGCCCCGACGGTCGACGGCGCCAAGCCTGTCATCGTGGCGGCTTCGACGCGCGACACGGCCCCCAACGACGGCTACCTCGACGCAATCAAGATCCAGTTCTCCGAGGGCATTGATGCAACCACGGTCGACGCGACGCAGTGGACGGCGGTCATCCCCGCCTGGACCGTCGCGGCCCGCTGCCCGCGCGCCGTCGGCTTCACCTACTCGGTGACGAGCGTCACGACGACCAACTCCAACCCGCAGACCCAGCCCGCGCTGCCGACCCTCGGCACACTCGCAGGCGACGTCATCCTCAACCTCGCGGCCACCCCGGTCACGAACCCGGTTGGCGACTCGGGCTGCGTCCCCGACGTCACGTACACGGGCGGCGCCAAGTTCGTCAAGGAGTCCAGCGCCACACCGGGCGGCCTGCTGGCCAACAACGTCCCGGCGGACACGTCGATTGGCGTCTGCGCAGCGGACGGCACGCTCGGCGGCAACGGCAACACGTTCACCAACAACAAGCTGTGCGAGAACGATGGTGCGCCCCCCGTCATCATCCCGTCCCTGACGTTGGGCACGGTCGGTTCCGACACGGCGTACGTCACGATGAGCGAGCCAGTGTTCGGTTCGGGCGGCGGTGCGCCTCCGGCAACCTGCGGCACGCCGGCGGCCGGTGGCACATGGGCGGCTAGCCAAGGCTTCCTGCGCGCCTCCGACTTCGACTACCAGGACAACTCCAACGGTGGCGCCACGGGCATCGCCGGAGTGAGCTCCATCAGCAGCGACTGCCGCAAGTGGCAGATCACCCTCAACGTCCCGAACGGCGGCGGCCTCAGCAGCTCGGACCAACTCGCCGACTGCATCCAGTCGCGCATTCCCACGTCGTCTGCCCAGGAAGGCATCCGCGATGCGGTCCCCGCAGCGCCTTGGGTCTCGCCCCCGGCCACACCGACCGGCATCGGCAACGTCGGCTACCCGACGGACGGCGCAACCATTCCCTGCGTCAAGTTCACGACTGGACCCTCGCCGGTCTCCGGCGCCGTCACGATGGACTCCGACAGGGACGGCTCCCTCGACGCCATCCAAGTCACGTTCACGTCGAGCGTCAAGGACATCGTCACCAATGCGGCGACACCGGCCTTCGTGGCCGCCGCCTGTCCGGGTGACGCGGACTGTGGCGCCGCGTTCAAGGCCATCAGCGGATCGCTGGTCTGCCGCGTCGACGTCCTTCCGACTGCCGCTGGCACCGTCGGCCCCGAGGACCGCTTCTACGCCCACGTGGGCGGCACATGCACGGCCACCGTCGCGGACGGAGACTTCCGTTACTCCGGAATGCCGGGCACGGCCGCCATCAACAAGAAGGCAGGGACCCCGGTCGTCTGTGTCGGCACGGCGGACGCTGACTGCGGCAATACCCTCACCGGCGTCACGGGAGGCACTCTGCGCCGGGTGGGTGGCCCAGGCAGCGGTGGCGCTCCCACGGCGACGGACCTGCTTTACAACGACGTCGGCGGCTCAAGCACGACGAACGTCGAGAACGGCGACTTCCGCCTGTCCGGCGCCGACTCGCGCGCCTGGTCCGTGACCTTCCCGTCCGGCGTCGCCATCGTGAGCGGTGTGAGCAGCGGCCAGGCCACCGGCCCCGGCACGCACTCCAACACGTTCGGCACCGCCCCCACCGGCGCCGCCTGCCACGACTCGACGATCCTGACGGCCAACGTCGCCAACGACAACATCCTCTACATCTGCTTCGAGGAACTGCGCGACGCGGCCGGCAAGCTCATCCCGAACACGGGCGCGGTCCCGACGTTCAGCTACATGGGATCGACCCTGCTTGACTCGACGGGCGGCGTGATTGGTGTCTTCAACAACCAGGCGACGGTCGACGGCGCGCAGCCAGTCCTGGTCTCCGCCTTCGTCGGCACGGTTGCCACCGGCGCGTTGCCGATCCTCGGCGCGCAGCCCAAGACGATCACGGCCACGTTCAGCGAGCCGGTCACCGAGACGGGTGGCAACGCTCTCTTGGTCTCCGACTTCGCTTACACGAACGGCAACGCAGGTGCGGCCAACACGAACTGCCCCAGCGGCGCCGCGAGCCTTGCATCGCTCGTCTCCGGCGGCACGGCGCCCACGGGAACGCTCAGCCAGACGCACACGGTCGTGCTCACGACGGACGGGCCCATCACGACCTTCGACGTGGGGCCGAACCCCGTCACGGGCGTCTTCCTCGCCGGCGGCGGCACATGCCTGACAGTGTTCGACAGCGTCCGCGCCATCTCTGGCCAAGTGGTCGAGAAGGCGGCTCCGCACGCGACCGTCTACACGCCGGCCTCGGCCCTGCGCCTCACGGACGCGGAAGCTCCGAGCATCGCGAGCGCTGGTTTCATCGACGCCAACGGCGACGGCATCATCGACGCGGTCCAGGTCAAGTTCAACGAAATGGTCAACGACGCTCCGCTGACGGCCGCCGACTGGTCGGTCAAGATCGGAACGCAAGCGCTGACCATCAAGGCCGTGACGACGGGCCAAGACGGCACCGAAACCGTCGACGGGCCGGGCGTCTGCCAGAACACGTATTCGCTCGCGACGGGCACGGGCGCCGTGAAGACGGTCTTCGCGCTGTACCCGGACGAGGTCACGCCCGCAACCGGATTCGGCAAGGGCCTCTTCGACGACACCATCTTCCTCTGCCTCAACCCCGACGCGGCGACCGCCAACGGCGGCACCAAGACGCTGGGCACGGGAGCCACGGGCTCGCTGCTGTACTCCGCCGCTGCCCCCGCAAGCCGCATCACGGACGTCCAGATGGCGACGAACAAGTTGCAGGACCTCGCCGCGGCGGTCACCATCGCAGACCTGGCTCGCCCCGTCATCCTGAACAACTGCCGCGTCGGCTCGGTCCAAGCCGGGGCCACCTGCCCCGCAGATGTGTCCGACGTCAGCGTCGAGACGGTTGACCTCAACAGCAACGGCAAGATTGACGCGCTGAAGGTCACGTTCTCGGAGAAGGTCAAGGACAGCACGTTCACGGTCGGCCAATGGAACCTCGCCGCACGCGCGCTCACGGGCATGCAGAGCGGCTCCATCGTCCCGACGCCGGCCGGCGAAGTCGACGACGCAACCATCTACCTCACCTTCGCCGAGGCCTCGTCGCTCGACAGCGGCACGGGCCGCTACGGCTCGGCCACCATCCCCGACGTCGCGTACTTCGGTTCCGGCTCGATGAAGGACCTCAACAACAACCTGCTTCGCGGGGTGAGTCCCGGCGCGTGCAACGCACCGACCGTCGGCTGCTCCGACGAACGCGACGGCGCTGCCCCGACCATCGTATCCATCACGGCTGCGCCCGGCACGAACCTGGTCACCATCCAGTTCAGCGAGAACGTCGGCACGGGTGCGACGGGCACGGGCGCCATCGGCACGGCCGACCTGGCGTACGTCAACACTGCCTCGGGCGGTGCCTCCAGCATCAACAGCATCAGCCACGCCGTCGGCAGCTCGACCCTGACGCTCACGCTGAATGCCAACCTGAACTCGGCCGATGTGGCAAGCGGCGGAGACAAGATCGTCTTCACACCGGGCAACATCAAGGAGTTCAACTGCGGCGCCCACACGCCCCCGTACGCTTACCCCATCGTCGGCCCTGCGGCGCCCAACTCGTGCTACCGCGAAATCGCGATCACGCAGTCCAGCGTCGAACTCGCAGGTGTCAAGAGCCACGCGCCGCCGACCGCCCCGGTCCTCACGAAGGACCCAACCGGTGACACGGCAACGGGCGCCAAGTTCACCTGGACGGTCCCGACGACATCCGGTGGCGCGACCCTGGCATCCTACGAGTTCTTCGTGTGCCAGGCCCCGACGCTCCCCGCGTCGCACGCGGGCTGTGTTGCTCCGACCGGCGGCCAACCCGCCGCCTCGGCCACGTCGCTCACGGTGACCGGCCTTACGACGGGCAGCACGTACAGCTTCGGCATCCGTGCCATCGACTCGGACGGCCTGGCTGGCGCCGACTCCAACGGCATCAACGGTTATGTCCCGGCCGCGCCGGACACCGATCCGCCCTGCGCCATCACCGACCTCTCGGTCGGCACGACGACCAGCAACTCGGTCACCCTGACATTCCAGTCGCCGTTCGAGGACTGCGCCGCCCACGCGGGCAAGGTCAAGAGCTACAAGGTTGCCGTCTCGACGGGCACCGCGATCGGTTCGCAGGCGCAGTTCGATGCAGCCGTCGCGACGACGGGCCTGTCGTTCAGCCCCGCCACGCCGCAAGCGAACCCGACGCTTCAGGGGCTGACGGTCAGCAACCTCCAGCCCGGCCAGCAGTACCTCATCAGCGTCGAGGCCGTCGACGACGCCACCCCGACGGCCAACGTCGGTCCCCTCGGCGCCGCCGTCCCCGCAACGCCGTCGGCTCCTGGTGGGACGCCCGCCAAGATCGTCGACCTCGCCGTCACGGCCGGGTCGGCCTTCGGCAGCGTCGACCTTTCATGGTCAGCGCCGCCCAAGGACAGCCTCCTCGGAACGGGCACCGTGACGGGCTACGATGTCCGCATCACGACCTCGCCCGGTGGCCTCGGTGTCCCGGTGAGCAGCAGCGACCTGAGCTTCGGCTTCGGAACGCCGGGAGCACCGGGCCAACCGCAGAGCGCCACCATCTCGGGTCTGTCCGCCGACACGACGTACTACATCACCGTCGCCGGCAAGAACCTCGGCACGACCGGAACGCCGTCGACCCCCGCGTCGATCACGATCGGTTCCGACCCCAACGCGCTCACCGTCGCGGCACTGACCGCGTTCGAGACCAGCTTCGCGAACACCCTCAAGGTCACGAACTCGGGCGGCACGAACACGCTGACCTGGGACACGCCGCCGGGCGACGCGACGCACGCGGCCGAGGGCATCCAGATCTGGAAGTCCACGAACGGCGGCCCGTACACGCTGGTCAAGACCATCTCGTCGCTCAGCCCCGAGTACGGCCTGAAGTCGATGACGGACCCCGGCTCGTCCTCGGACAAGTACCGCGGGACGGTCTACTACGGCAACACGGCGGCCAGCGGGTTTGCCGCCAACGGCGACCCCAACAGCATCCCGGGTTTCTCGAGCCTCCACGAGGCCAGCGCATCGTCCAACTTCCTGGGTCTCGACCCCATGATCTGGTGGATCATCATCGCGGCCGTCGGCCTGCTGTTGCTGCTGCTCATCATCCTCCTCATCGTCCGCAGCCGCCGCAACAAGGGCGGCGACTTCGCCGAGGAAGACGACGACGGAGGCTTTGCCGCGGTCGACGAGGGTGCCGAGGCGGCGCCTGCCATGGAAGCGCCCGATGCCCCGCCGGCGGATGCAGCCGCGGATGCGGCCGCAGCTTCGGCCGCCGTAGCCGCCGCCGCAGAGACGCCGCCGCCCGCGCAACCACAGGCCTCGGCCGAAAAGCACTACCTCACGTGCCCCAAGTGCACGACCGAGTTCACGGCCATGGGTGTCAAGCCGCTTGCCATCCAATGCCCGAACTGCGGTGTCCGCGGCACGCTCCGTTAGGCCGGTCCAGCCTTTTCTCCCCTTTTCCCCCCGTGCCGTCACCGCCAACCTACGGCGTCCGCGGATTTGCCTGAAATACCGTGCAGGACCGGTTTGGCCCACGCGCATCTTGCGAGGCCGCGGACTGGGAGCACATTTTGCCGATTTTGGCGTACCGTTTTGGTCAATCGGCGCACTCCAGATGGATGACGAACTGGAAGGCATCTGCGCAATGGAGCCCGCGGTTCGGTCGGGTCCGAATCTGTTGCTTGTTGTTTTAAATACGTCCAGGGATGGGACGGACCAGCAACGCTGATTGCGTGCCGCGAGGGCCGCGTCGGTGTGCCTTGAGGCAACAACATGGTGGCTGGTTCCCCGAAGCCAAAGTACCGCGCCCCGGCGCGCATCCTGATGGTCGCCGCCGTGCTGCTCCTTGGCAGCCTGATGCCCGCCATCGGCCCCGCCGCAGCGCAGTCCGGCAGCACGACGCTCATGACCGGCCCGTTCTTCGACGACGCCGGATCGCAGACGTTCCCGCACTGTCCGACGACGCCGACGAACCCCGCCCTCAAGGCGCAGAACGACGACGGCATCTGGCAGGTCCGCCAAGTCACTGTCATCTCCTCCACGGACGTCAACCAAGTCACCTTCGATTACGTCGTCGGCACCGGCACGGGTGTGGGCGCCAACCAGCGCATCGAATGGGGCACGTCCACCGCAGGCAGCAAGGCCGCCGGCTGGCCGAGCATCTCCGTCTCCAACGGCGCAGCGTCCGGCAACCTGAACCGCCTCACGTTTTCGGGCGGCACACTGTCGCACCTCAGCCTCGCCGGCCAAGTCTTCACGATCGCGTTCCGCGTCATCGGAAGCCCCGCGGCCGACGTCTACACGCAGCTGGGCGCCGGCAAGGTCAGCGTCACCGCAGGCAGCAAGGACGTCGTCGGCACCGGCACGGCCTTCACGCAGTTCTTCGCCGTCGGCAACACCTTCAAGGTGAGCGGCGACGCGCACCAGTACAAGGTCGCAAGCATCCAGGACGCGACCCACCTCAAGCTCACGGACAAGCTGGTCGGCTCCTCCATCACGCCGACGACGGCGCTCAACTACACCAAGATTGACCCGGCCACGACGACCACGCCCGCGACGTTCCCCGTCAAGGTGGACAACGACGCCAGCATCTGCATCGTCATCGACATGACGCCGCCGCACGTCATCTCGGCCTACACGCGCGACACGAACTTCAACGGTCTCTTGGACGAGATGGTCCTCACCTTCGACGAGGAGATGGACCCGACGACGCTGAACCCCGCCTCGTTCGCCGTCAACGCGAGCTCCAGCGGCGAACCCATCCCCTACTCCGTGCTCCCGTCCAACGGCAAGAGCCTGGTCAAAGGACTGGGCAGCGACGACGGCCATTTCTCCGACCCGGCATGCACCACGGCCTCACCGCCCGCCAATGCCTGCGTCAACCTCGAGAAGACCCTGAAGTTGTCGCTCGCGGAGGGTTACAAGTACGACACGGGCGTCTTGCCTGAGGTCACGTACCCGAAGGCCGGCGAGTCGGCGACGTTCTCGGACCTTGCGCACAACCCTCTCGCCAACATCACGAACTCCGACCTCACCGAAGTCGACGGCGCCAAGCCCGTCCTGGTGAGCGTCTTCGACTTCGAGGGCGCCACCTCGATGATCGCCACGTTCAGCGAACCCGTCACGGGCTCGGGCCCCAAGTCGGGCGCCCAGGCCGGCGACGTCGACAACTGCATCGGTGGTCTCGGCTGCGTCCGGACGACCGACTTCTTCTACTACGATCGCTGCGCCGGAAAACTCAGCAGCGACAGCCAGTGCAACCCGGCCACGGGCCTCAGCCACATGTCGGGCACGAATTGCATCACCGCGCAATCCGGTCTTTCCCCTGAGATCGGCGTCTCCATGCACACGCCTGGCCCAACGAACGGCAACACGGTGACGCTGCCCGTCATCGCTGTCGCCTCGGACCCTGGCTGCGATGTGGCCGGCAAGGGGCAAGGCGTCAAGGGCTACGTCGGCAAGGGCGACGCTCAGCAGGCGCTCGGTGATGTCATCGCGCTCAACACAATGGCCTCCGAACCCGTGAGTTCCATCACTTGCCCCGGCATCGACTTCCTGCCCTGCGGCGCCCTCGTACGCGACGCCACCGGCCTGCGCGGCGTCCCCACGGCTCCGTGCAGCATCGCCAACGTGTGCAACGCCGGCGCCGGCCCCGGCGGCGGCGCCAACGGCATCAAGGGCGCAACCTCGTCGCTGCCCCTCGTTGTCGACGCGGTCGTCAACATCGACACCTTCCAAGTCACGCTCAACTTCAACGGTCCCGTGAGCGACGCCTCCGGCGACGACAAGCCCCTTACGCTGCAGGACCTCACCGTCATCTCGGCCGACGGTCCCAGCAACTCGCAGGGGCCGGGCGGCATCACGCAGATCCTGCACCGGGCCGGCGCCTCGCGCGCCATCCTGACGCTGGACAAGAAGGTCCGGCCGACGGACGTCGACGACACGCCGACCAAGATCGGCATCAAGTGCAATGCCATCAAGGGCACGCGGCAGGCGGCGTTCGTGCCGTGCGGCGATCCTGACGGCACGGGCGGATCGGGAGTGGCCCTCATCGACAACGTTCTGCCCGCCATCCTCAAGGCCGAGACGGTCGACATGGACCGCGACGGCCAGGTGGACGGTTTGTTCCTGGAGTTCAACGAGCCGGTCGACGACACGACGTTCTGTCAGCTTGGCAACGCGCCGCCCCCGGCCGAATGCTACCCCGGTTCCGGCGGCGTCGGCCTGCAGGTGGGCAAGTACCACCACCCCGCGGACGCGACGGGTCCGGAGACGAAGTACGTCTTCGACACGGACGCCAGCCCCGGAGGCGTTGGCGCGCCCATCAGCGTCGACCAAGGCAACGGCCAGCCCAACGACCGCTTTGGCATCATCAAGTTCGTGAACCCGTTCAAGCAGCCCATCGGCCTCGGCACTGCCGACCCGGCCGACACGGCCATCACGACGACCGCCGCAGGCCTGTTCTCCGACCTGTCCCATCCGGGGCCGCCGACGCAGCCGCCGTACGCCCAGGCCAAGCAGATGGCACAGATCTGCCCCACCGGATGCCTCGGCTCGGTCAAGCTCCTGGACGGCGCGCCGCCGGTGCTGCTCTCGGCCTTGACGGTCGACACGCGGCTCACGGTTCCTGGAGCCCCCACGGTCAACGACCTGGAAGGGGACGGCTACCTCGACGGATACCGCATGACGTTCAGCGAACCCGTGCTCGACAAGTCGTTCTGCCACAACAACCTGCAGACCGGCCCCGTCTACCTGTGCAACTCGGTGGAGTGGGCTGTCGAGGGCCACAAGGTCATCGGCATGCGCACCCGCGACCCGAACGTCGTCGACCTCACCGGCCTCACGAACGTCGACAACGAGGTCACGCTGCTCTTTGCCCCGGGCGACCACCCGGATACCGGCGAGCGGCCCAAGCTCACGTACTTCGGCCCGTCGCAGCCCACGTACGGCTTCAAGGATCTGCAAGGCGTCCAGATGCTGCCCCTGCAGCCGATCGACGGCTTCGAGGAGGACGATGCAGCACCGGTCATCACGTTGGTCGAGGGCTTCCTCGGCCGCAACAACGTGACCATCCGCTTCAGCGAGCCCGTCGACAACGGCCAGAAAGGCGCCCTCGGGCGCTCCAGCCTGCTGTACTTCAACATCGACCACTTGCCCGACGGCGTCTCCGGATTGTCCTCGCAGGACGCAGTCGTGCACTTCGCCGCCACGGACAACCTGATTGCGCACCTGAACTGCCCCGTCAACGCGCCCAAGACGGTGCCGGACTGCGGCAACATCGGCTTGCAGGTGCACGACATCCAGAACGACACCATCTCGGCCGAGCTGAACTCCATCTGGGAAACGTCCCCCAGCGTCCCGTCGCCGCATGTCGTTTCCAAGAAGTCCGTGTCGGTGAAGAACCACCACCTCGGCAACGCCATCGACATCTTCCGCCCCGCCAACGTCACGCAGTTCCAGGTCGTGAAGCAGCTGACGTCCGCCAACTCGGTGACCCTGAGCTGGAAGGCGCCCGGCAACGACGGCAACGGCTTCGGCTCGGTGCGCGGCTACCGCATCAAGGTGTCGACGCAGAAGATCGCCCCCGGCGACTTCAACGTCTCGTCGGCGCCGGGCAGCTACGGCCTTGGCGACTCGAACCCGAACGCCACCCTCAACGCCGACGGCAGCGCCAATATCGTGCGGCTGCGCGGCGACCAGGTCTACGCCATCCTCAGCCCCGACGCGGGCGGACTGGCCGGTCCTGGCGAGTACCAGCAGGCGACCATCATCGGCCTGCAGGCCCAGACCACGTACCACTTCGCCGTCGAGGCGTTCGATGCCGCGACGCTGCCGCCGTGCTACACGACGGATGCAGGTCACACGACGTTTGCCGCCCCAGTGGCCGCTTGCCCCTCGACCAACACGAAGCGCGTCGACTTCCGCCACTTCTCCGGCATGCGACCGGATGACGTCTCGATTGCCGCGACGCAGTACGACGTCTCCACGGCGACCGGCATCGACCTGACGCCGCCGGTCCCGACACCGGTCATCGCAAGCACGACGCACCCGGCGAACCGCCCCGACCCGAAGATGACCGCCATCTTCAGCTGGACGAACGCGACGGACGGCGAGTCGACGGTGAACTACCACTACGCGCTCAACACGGACCCGCAGTACAAGGTCCTCGTCACGGACTTGGTCTACACGGGCGCTGCCAACCTGCCGAGCGTCTCGATCCCCATCCCGAGCCGCGGCACGTGGTACTTCCACGTCGCGGCCTTCAGCGGCGGCGGCTCGACGGCGACGGCGCACTACACCATCATCGTGGACCGCCCGACCATCGACCCCGCGGACATCCGCGAACGCAACGACCTCGTGCTCACGAACGCGACGCGCGACGGCGCGACCAACTCGGTGACGTGGCACCTGCCGGACCAGGCGCTCCTGCCCCCCGGCGGCCAACTCGAGGGCGTCGACATCTACGCCATCGAAGGATGCGGCTCCTCGACGGGCTGCACGGTCGTCAACGCCCACTCGATCACCGGCACGTACGACCAACTGCAGTCGGGCACGTGGACGGACGACCGCGCGACGGCCGGAAGCGTCACGGGCTACCGCGTCGAGATGGTCTTCGCCAACGCGCAGACGCAGACGCCGACCGGCGGGAGCCACAGCGTCCAGGGTTTCGCCGCCATCCAGGAACAACCCGGCCACGACAACTCCGCGCTCTGGTGGCTCCTGGCCGCTGTCCTACTGGTTCTCGTGGCGGCCGGCATCGCCTTCCTGGTGATCCGCAGCAAGCGCGCCAACGCTGCAGCCTTCGAGGAGATCCCCTCGGAATCGACCGCGGCGGGCATGGACCCCGTGACCGGCCTGCCGGCACATGACGTGCGCTGCCCCTCGTGCCAGACGGCGTTCCAGGCGGTCGGCAACCTGCCGCTGCAGATCACCTGCCCCAACTGCGGTGTTTCGGGCCTGCTGCAGTAGGCCACAACCCCCATTTTCCCTCCTTTTCCCTCGTCCTTTCCTGTCCGTCCGGGCGCCGACGCCTTGCCCGCCATCCCTGGGAGAGTGGGTCAGCTCCGGGGGGCTATGGCGGCCGGGCCGGCGCCAGACCGGGGCCAACCAGGGGGTCGCCCAGGAGGGGCAATCTGCGGGGAATCCAGCTGGATTGCGAACGGGAAGGCATCTGCGAAATGCCCGTTCGGTTGACTCCGAATCTGTTCCTTGGCGTTTTTAATACCCCCCAGATTGGAGAACCATGGGACCGGTGCGCCTTTTGGTGACGCCGGCCTCAAGACGAGGTCAAATCATGGCATCGAAGTCGAGCCGAATGGGTCAGCTGCTGGGTCCCCTGGTGCTGGCGTTCCTGATGGTCTTCACGGTCCTTGCGACGGTGACACCGCAAGCACAGGCTGCCGTGACGAGCCGACCGGAAGGCAAGGTCCTGATCACCACGGAGCCCGACTTCAACCTCCCCAACTACGACCAGATGGGGCCCACCGGGTCGATCTTCTACCCGTGGCAGGCGCAGCCGCCCGGACCGACGACGCAGCCGCCGCAGGTCGTCAACAACCCCTTGGCGACGTATCCGAAGAACCCGGCGACCGTGTACGTCAACACGAAGCACCAGGACCCGGACGGCAAGTGTCCGGGCTGCTTCCAGCGCACGGTGCGCGTCGCCTTCAACGACATGGCCGTGACCCGCATCGACTTCGTCGCCCCGACCCGCGACGCCTTCTCGACGCCGGTCTGCAGCAACACCCCGGTGGATGCCTGGGCCGCCGCGATGGACCCGTGCAAGGACCACGGCATGCTGCGCTGGCGCCCCGAGTATTCCTACGCCACCCGGCCTGGCTGGGCCGTGAGCGTCAACGCGGAGAACGCGAAGAAGAGCCAATGCGACGACCCGATCAAGTGCGCCATGGGCGACGACACGCCGCCGGCGCGCATCATGAGCTTCACGTCCGACGTGCCGAACCCGGTGCCCAGCCTGCTCTTGGGAACGACGCCGGGCGACGCTCGCCTCGCCAACGCCCTCGATATCGTGCTTGCCTTCTCCATCGATGGCACGCCTTCTGGCGACGACGGCATGCAGACGTTCCCGCAGACGCCCGCCGACGAATTCCACGTCCAGATCAACGTGACACCGTCGGGAAACCCCAACATCCCGTTCGAGACGACCTGCCCTGCATGGAACTCGGCCACCGGCGTCAACGGCAACCCGCAAAGCCCCTTCACCTGCGTCTACACCAACCCGCCGTTCAAGGGACCTGCGCCCGTCAACTTCCCGGCTGAGTTCATCGCCGACCCGCGCTTCTCGTCCGTCGACTGCGGTGTCCCGGGCGGCTTGTGCACCGGCACTCCTGGCCTCGTGATCCGCGTCGACAACACGCCGCCGGAAGTCCACGAGACGTCCAACGGCGACGCCCGCGTGGCTGCCGGAAACGGCGGTCCCATCCCGTGTGTCTGCAGTTTCTTCTCGCAGGACGTCGACCACAACGGCCACATCGACCGCTTCATCGTCTCGTTCACCGAGCCGCTGAACCCGAACACCTTCGACTTCCGCCAGTTCAGCATCCAGACGAAGGGCCGCGACCGCCCCTACACGATCACGAACGCCTTCTTCGAGCAGCAGAGGGCCGGCCCCGGCCCCGAGGAAGGCCTGTGCTTGCAAGGGCTCACGACCCCGCCCGCGCAGACGCCGCCTCTCACGCCGATTCGCATCACGTACCCTGGCTCGACGTGCCGCGTCGACTTCCTCGTGGCGGAGATGCCCTTCATGGACTCCGGCGACACGCCGAACCTGAAGTATCCCTGTGACCTCTGCCCCGCGACGGCCACGGACCGCGCCGGCAACCCGCTCAAGAAGATGACTGGCACGACCATCCTCGCCGTCGACCGCGCCCCACCGATCCTCTACTCGACGTACGCACTCGACGCCGCCCACAACGGTGGCGTCCCCTACGCGCAGACGGAACTGCAGGTCTTCTTCTCCGAGA
Organism: bacterium; assembly: GCA_040390065.1. Classification (GTDB taxonomy): domain Archaea; phylum Thermoplasmatota; class E2; order JACPAO01; family JAHFTW01; genus JAHFTW01. The sequence continues at coordinate 56,612 of JAZJZE010000006.1, forward strand.
ACGTCATGGGCTCTGGCTGCAACGACCCGCAGGCCGGCCCGCCCGCAACCTGCGGCACGCGCCCCGTCCAGTTCAACGACTTGTGCTACATGGACAATGTCTCGCCCGGCGGTGCCGGCGACGTGATCGGCAAGCCGACGCCAGACCTGCCCTCGGGTGGCCGCGTCATCACGAGCATCACGACGACCATCAATCCGTCCGACACGCTGAACTTCGCGACGGGCCCCGTCATCACGGCCGGCCAGATCTACTACATCGGCACCGTAACATCGGGAACGACGACCGGCGGCGGCGCCACCAGGCTCATCGACACGAGCAAGAACTTCGCAGCCATCGGCGTCACGGTCGGCATGATCATCGACTTCAGCGGCGGATGCTCGGCGCCCATCGGCGCATGCACCGGCTGCTTCTCCCTCGATACGCCGTATGACACGACATCGGCCGTCTGCCAGCCCGCACCCAAGTGCCGCTACTTCGACCTCGTCGACCACACGCCGGCACCGGGTGCCAGCTCCGTCGGCACGGCTGGCGACGGCTGGAAGATGCGCGTGCTGACGATGCTCAACCCGACGGACACCAACAACCGACTCATGTACGGTTCGGCCGACGTGCATCCGTTCAACGGCGACATGATCACGGTCAACGTCGCGCCGCACGGACTGACGCGCGGCTGCTTCGCCGTCATGCTGGAGCAAGGCATCCTCGGCACCGACCCGTGCAACGCCGACGTCCGCGACCTGCACGACAACGGCGCCTGGTACCCGACCGGCCTGCCGCGCGTGGCCTACCCGCGCCCGCCCGCCTTGGCGCATGTGACGTTCCCGATGGTCAAGTCGGCGACCGTCGATTCAAGCAACCCCAGTTGCCCGCAGTCCACGCCCGGCAAGGGCGTCGGTCCCGGTGACCTCACGGACACGGTTGCCTGCCACTACTGGCTGAAGCTGCAGTTCAATGGCCCGGTGCGCGGCCCCAACGGCCCCGCCTCGTGCGACACGACGACCGGCAGCGGCAAGACGGCGAAGCCGTTCTTCGCCTGCAACCTCGACATCAAGGCCGCCACCGGCAAGGAGCTCGGCCAAGGCCCGCAGGGCTTCTTCGGCCCGGCGCCGCCGTCCACGACCGGCTCAAGCAGCACGGCCACGCAGGCGCCCTACTACCTGATGGGCGACAACGACCAGGCAGTCCTGCAGATGGACTACGCCGCCCGACCCATCGACGTCTCCCTGAGCGGAGCGCGCGTCAAGCTCGTCTGCAACACCATCTTCGCAACCCCGGGCTGGGTCAGCAAGTACAGCCTCGACCCGAGCACGACCGGCGTCAACCCGCTGGTCGGCGCCATCCCCTGCGACGACCCCGACCAGTACTACGGTCCGCAGGAAGACTTTGGCGGCGTCGTGCAGCGCCCCGACATCGACATCGTCGACCTGACGCCGCCTCGCATCCTCGAGGCCCGCACCGTCGATGCCGACCACAACGGCTACCTCGACGGCGTGCAGCTGACCTTCAGCGAGCCCATCGACGACGGCAGCTACTGCGGCAACGACCCGTCCGCGCAGGCCGCGCCCAACTTCTGCCCTGACACCGAATCCGGCGCCGGCACGGGCTACATCACGTTCTCGCGTTGGACTTCGCAGGAGATGATCCGCGCCATGACGGACGTGCACGAGGAAGAGTGCTTCGCCTCGTCCGGTACACTGGACGGCACCGACACGGGCACGCCCTACACGGACGGCTTCAAGTGGGACACGGGCACGCTGTCCAACGACAACGTCGGCACCATCCTGCACGTGCGCACACTGACGCAGCAGGACGGCTCTTACATCACGCGTCCGCAGGACTGCAACGAATACTTCCGTGGCGTCCGCATGGATGGCCTGCCAAACCCGCCTGCCCCCAACGGCGACGGCGCGACGCGGCCCCTGCAGCGCTGGCCGACGGATTCGCTCCTGCACATCACTTCCCCGGTGCCCGGCCTCTTCTCGGATCTGGCGACCCATCCGTTCCACGACAACTCGGACATCTTCAGCCCGCCCAACTCGCCGCCGGTTGCCAACCCCAACCAGTTGCCGCGCATCTGCCAGTTCGAGTCGCGCGCCATGACGGGCCAGGCGGGCACCTACAACCAGGTGCAGAGCCACCCGAGTGCGGCGTGCGACACGACGCAGATCACGGTGGATTCCGTGCGTGTGACGGACGGCGCGCCGCCCGTGCTCTGGAAGGCGCAGACGTACGACACGCCTGTCCTCGATGTCAACGGCATCCCCGACACCAAGAACTTCTGGAACAACCTGTTCGGCGACGGCACCATCGACGGCTACCGCCTGACCTTCAGCGAACGGGTCAACGACGGAAGCTTTGTCGCCGCCGACTGGCACGTGGCGGGCCACGACACGCTGGAGTTCACCAACCCGACGGGCTGCAGCAAGCCGGGCAAGACGACGTATGTCAACCACGAGGTCACGATCGACACCGTCATCCCGGGCAAGGCCCTCATGCGGACGCGGGACACGACGCTGAACCCGTTCGACCCGCTGCAGAACGACCAGATCTCGCAGGGCCAGAGCGACGACCAGTTCATCCTGCTGTTCACGCCGGCGAAGACCATCTTCACCAAGCCGGACGGCTGCAAGGAGTTGCACGCCGCGTACGACACGGAGACGAAGCCTGAACTGACGGCGTCCGGCCCCAACGGCCACTTGCACATGGCGGACCGCGCCGGCCTCCTGAAGCCGAACCCGATCTGCCCCAGCAACACCGCCAACTGCTGCCCAGGCGGGCCGTCCATCAACAACTGCATGGTCGACTTCGACACCTTCGCCGTGCAGGAAGAGGACCGCGCCGGTCCACAGATCGTGCGCATCGAGGGCTTCGCCGGAACGAACCACATCGACGTGCGCTTCAGCGAACCCGTCGACGACGGCAGCCACAGTGGCCTGGTGCGCGACGACTTCCAGTACTTCGACAAGAACGCCAAGGACGTGGCGGGCTTCTCCAGCACGGAGCCCGTGGAGTCCACGGCCGGTGGCCGCAACTCCACCATCCACCTCGGCCAGCTTCTGACGGTCTCCGACCAGACGTCGGACAAGATCGCCGCCAGGACCTGTCGCATCTACGAGGTCGCTCCGTCGGTCAGCCCGTCGCAGCGCCAATGCGTGCCGAGTTACCCGCGCTCGCTCGTGCCCGAGAACGACACCGCCGCGCCCGGCGCCCTGTCCGACTTCCGCATCGTGGCCGAGCTCACGAACGCCAACAGCCTGACAGCGAGCTGGACCGCGCCTGCCGACGACGGCACGGCCGGCAAGCCAGTGTCGGGCTACACGTGCCTCGTCGGTACGCGCACGATCCTCGGCAACGAGACGAACGACAACCGCATCAGCTTCTCGTACGACCCGCCGGTGTCGTCGCTTGCCGGACCGGGCCTCACGCAGACCGTCCGCATCGCAGGCCTCGACTCGGAAGCCAAGTACTACATCGCCTGCTACGCCAAGGACGATCTCGGCAACCTGTCGCCGCTGTCCGAGGTGGCGTCCGGGACGACGACGCGCGATGTCACGCCGCCGACCGGCACCATCACCATCAAGTCGCCGTCGCACCCCGCCGGCGTCCCGACGGCTGGCAACACCATCTCGTTCACCTGGAACGCCATCACGAAGGCGCAGGAGCCCGAGTCGACCGTGGTGTACCACTACGCGCTCAACACGAACCCGAACTACGTGGTTCTCGCCACCGACGGTGCAACCCAGGACACGAAGGTGACGCAACTCGCTCCGGGCGACGGCACGTACTACTTCCACGTCGCGGCCATGAGTGGCGGCGGCTCGACGCTCACGGCCCACTACCAGGTCGTGGTCGGCTTGCCCCCGCTGACGGTCGCCTCGATCGAGTCGGCCAACGACCTCGTCAAGACCGAGCCGTTCCGCCAGGAGCAGGAGTTGAACGGCCAGACGGTCGTCCTCAACAACGTCACCTGGACGCTGCCGCCGGACACGACCCCTCCCGGCTTGGACATCAGCGGCGTCGAGATCTGGCGCGAGGACCACGGCATCTTCACGAAACTGAACCTCGCCGACACGGACCCGAAGATCTGCTCGCACCCGCTGTCGGGCTCGTACGACGACCTGAAGAGCGGTCACTGCTGGGACACGAGCCTAGGCGCCACCGCCGACTCGAAGTACAAGGTCACGATGGTCTTCGCGACCCCCCCGCACACGCAGGGCGAACCCGTGAAGGGCTACGCCGGCCTCGTGGACCAGACACCGGGAGTCGTCCCGCCGTGGATCTGGATTCTGGCCGGCATCGCGCTGGCGCTCATCCTGTCGGGTCTCGTGATCTTCGTGATCCTGAAGCGCCGCTCCAAGCTCGAAGCCACCGGCGGCACCGCCTACAGCTGGGAGTCGGCCAACCCCGAACTCCTCGGCATCGACGAGGCCACCGGCCTGCCCGTGCACGAAGTGCGCTGCCCGTCCTGCAACAACCCGTTCCAGGCCGTCGGCGCTCTCCCCTTGCCGGTCACGTGCCCGACTTGCGGCACGACCGGGGAACTCGAATAGCCCAGAACGGGTTCGTGCGGCGGTCGCGCTCGGCCGCGCGCCCGCCGACGGAACCCATTCTGGGCGATGCCAAGCCAGGGCACTAGGGGGCGCCGTTCGTGTCATGCTCCACTTGGGCCATAGGGTGGTGTCAGCCCCTAAGACCCCCCAGCGGACGGCGCAGCGTCGCCCGGCGCCGCTGCGCCGGCCATCGCACCGGGCCCTCCCGGGCCACCTCCCCCACCATTCGGTAGGCACGCCAGCGCGTCGCAGCGCCTCGCGGGCCGCGATGCCCCCGTCGCACGAAGCGGTCCTTTCCACCTAAATAGCGAAAAACCCCTGTGCCGACCATGGGGCCGCCATGCGTTGGGGAGGATTCCGCATGAGGCACGGCCGCGGCGCGGCATCGACCCTGGCCCGTGGCTGGCTGCGCGACGGTCGCCGCTGGTCCCTCGGCTCCTCCCTCGTCCTGGCTGGCACTCTCATCGCCATGGTCGGGACGGCCGGCATCCTGGATGGAACGCGCGACGTCACCCTGGACCGAGTGTCCGATTTCTACACGGGCGACCTTCGCATCACACCCGTCAGCCAAGGTGCCATGCCGGCTGGGTGGTTCGCCCTCAATGCATCGGCTGCCGGCCCCGGCGCGGCCAAGGAATTGCAGGCGAGCGGTCTCACCGTCTCGACGCGCGTCGAAGCGCAGTTCGTCATGAGTCGGCAAGGCCTCATCGCGAGCGCCATCGACCAGTTCCTGCAAAATGGCCAGATTCCCGTGGAAACCCCCGGCAGCGGGGGCACGGATGCAAACAAGGCGCTGGTCGTGGGAGGTCTCGTCGGCATCGAGGCCGGCGACCACGCCTCGACCCGCATCGCGGAGCACCTCATCGACGGGCGCCTGCCGCGGCCGACGACGGACGGCACCGTCGAGGTCGCCATGTCGGTGCGCCGCCTCGAGGGCCTCCTGACGCCCGACGAACGCGCCCGCCTGCCCAGCCCACCGCCTCTGTCGGCCCTGTGCCACCGGGACGCCGTGACCAAGTCCACGCCATGCGACATCACGGCCGGCAAGACGCGCACGGGATCCTACTACGAGCCCTTCGTCGACCGGCCCGTCGACATCGTCGGCCTCTTCGAAACGGGCATCGACGTCCTCGACATGACGACGCTCGTCGCGGCCGCGCCGCAAGTGCGCGAGCTTCTGGGACGGGGTGCTGATGAACCGATCGCCAACGCCTTGCTGGTCCAATCTGGCAGCCCAGCGGCGGCGCAAGCCATCGCCGACAAGCACCACTGGGCCACCGAGGGCACCGAGCACTTTGCCGGCAGTTACGTGGGCCAGCTGCTTGCCGTCCTCTCCGCCGTCGTCTTCCTCGTCGGCGCGCTCCTGTTCTTCCTGCCGACCTTCCTCGTCAGCCACGGCATCTCGCGGCAGTTGGCCATGCAGCAACGTGAACTTGCCGTGTGCACGGCCATCGGCGTGCCGACGTCCACGCTGCGCAAGGCGCTCGCCTTCCAGGTCCTGCTGATTGCCGCCGTGGGCGCCGGCGTGGCGCTTGTCGTCTCCCTTGCGGCCGCGGCCATCCTCCCTGGCGTCCTCGCCCAAGTCAAGGGGACGCCGTTGCCAGCAGGCTTCACCATCACGTGGACGACTGCAGTGCTGGCCGTCCTTGTCACGGTCGTCGCGATGGCCGTCGGTTGGGGACTTGGACTGCGGGCGCGCAGCCGCCTCCCGCTCACGGCGCAGTTGCGCTCCGCGTAGTGTTGCTGCGTCGGAAAGGCCCCGCTCATCCACAGATTCCGCTGAGACATCTGGCATGGTGCTGGTGAGCTCTTGCACGTCTTGCACGCACTCCGACGAGGGGCAGAACACGCAGATTGTGTCAAACCGGCATGGTCAATCTGCGGGTATCCAGATGGATGACGAACTGGAAGGCATCTGCGAAATGCCGGGGCAAAGCCCTGAAAACCCCCCGCCTCGTCGCTACGGCGTCCATGGAGTTCAAGCCGACCTCGGAGCAGGAGCTCATCCGGCAGACCGTGCGGGATTTCGCCGAGAACGAGGTCAAGCCCATCGCGGCGAAGATGGACGAGGACGACTGGTGGCCGGCCGAGCTTGTCCCGCGCATGGCCGAGCTTGGGCTGATGGGCATGACGGTCGCCGAGAAGGACGGCGGGTCCGGTCTCGACACGGTCTCCTACAACATCGCCATCGAGGAGGTCGCGCGCGTCTCCGGTTCGCTGGCCTTGTCGCTTGCAGCCCACAACGGCCTCGGCATCAGCCAACTGTACAGGTTCGGCGGAGCGGAGCTCGTGTCAAAGTACATCCCGGACCTTGCCGCCGGCCGCAAGATCGGCGCCTGGGCCTTGACGGAACCGGGCTCCGGCTCCGACGCCGCCGGCCTCGCCACGACCGCCGTGCGCGAGGGCGACGGCTGGACCCTGTCGGGGCAGAAGCAGTTCATCACCAACGGGCACGTCGCCTCCGTCTTCACGCTCATGGCCCGCAACGACCCGGCCAAAGGGTCGCAAGGCATCTCGGCCTTCGTCGCGCCCGCAGGCGCAAAGGGCCTGCGACTCGGCAAGAAGGAGGACAAGCTCGGCATGCGGGGCAGCATCACGAGCCAGATCTATCTCGAGGACCTGTGGATCCCCGACGACCACGTCGTCGGCGAGGTCGGCCAAGGCTTCGTCGGCGCCATGCAGACGCTCGATGCCGGCCGCATCGCAATCGGCAGCCTCGCCCTCGGCCTCGCCCAGGGCGCCTTCGACGCGAGCCTCGCGTACAGCCAGGAGCGCAAGCAATTCGGCAAGCCCATCTCGGCGAACCAGGCCATCCAATGGAAGTTGGCCGACATGGCCACACAGATCGACGCCGCCCGCCTCTTGCTGCAACGCGCCGCCACCCGCAAGGACCAGGGACTCCCGTACACGCGCGAAGCCTCGATGGGCAAACTCTACGCCAGCGAGGTCGCCATGTGGGTCACGACCCAGGCCATCCAAGTGCACGGCGGCAATGGCTACACACGGGACTATCCGGTCGAGCGCATGTTCCGCGACGCGAAACTGTGTGAGATCGGCGAAGGTTCGTCCGAAGTGCAGCGCATGATCATCGCCAAATCCATCGGGCTGCGGTAGCAAACCCGGATTCGACCGCGCCGAGCGCAGCGCGGGAACGCGCCGGCTGAACCTGCTCGGCCGGGGCGCCATCGCGATACAGATCGGCTTGACGGGCTAGCTAGCGCCGCCGGGCCGCGAACGCGACGGCGATGGCTGCCAGAGCGAAGACCGTCGCGGGCGCAGGTGAGCCGTGGGCCTGGCCGTCTTCGGTTGCAGGAGGCGTCGGCGCCGCCGCCATCGGGTATCCCGGTCCCCCGCCGACGTCGAAGATGACGAGCTGCAGCGGGCACATCTCGCCTGGCCCGCCGCTGTTGCACTGGTTGCCGTAGAACGTCATCGTCGGCCGCGGCTCGAGCGCAAAGGGCGACAGCAGGAGTTGGTACAGTCCAGACGGCAGGCTGACGTTGACGTCGAAGGTGCCGGTCTCGTGCGTGTGCAGTTTGCCGGCAGCCACCGTGATGAAGCGGTTGTCCCCGGACAGGAGGTTACGGATCGCATAGTCGACCTCCGAGTGCTGCAGCGGGTTTCCGGCGGCGTCATGGATGAACAGGTGCAGCTTGAACGGGATGCCGTTTGCGTGGCCGTTCAGGCCGGAGATGTCGACGTACTCGATGGGTGAGGCAAGCGACAGCGGGACCGTCCCTTGTCCAGGCAAGGCCGCATCGATTGGTGGGACGACGGCGTACGGCAGGTCGATGTGGGCCGACCAGTTGCCGCGGGTGGCGTCGACGGACAGGACGTACTCGCCGACCGGCTCGACGGCCGTGAACTCGTAGATGCCGTCGTACTCATGCAGCGTCTTCGAAGTGAAGATCGTGTACCCGGTGCCGCGTTGCGTCAGGGTCGCGACGACGTTGACGTGCGGCACGGGGTGATGGGTGATCGGGTCCATGGCCAGTGCCGTGAGGCGCATCTGCGTCTGCGGGCCGACCGTGGTCCACGGGTCGTACGTGCCGACGAGGGAGTACAGCCCGCCGGCCGGGGATTGCACGACGGCATTGCTTTGCGGCTCGTCGGGCTGAACGATTGGCCCCGGCATGAACGCGGTCCCGACGACGCCCGGGGCAATCGTGACCAGCTTCGACGAGGTCACGGGTTCGAACAGGGTCGTGCCGGGCCCGGGGAACGCGATGAAGCCCGTCACCGTGACGGTAAACGACGGCTCGTTGCCGGTGTACAGGTAGGAGACCTCCATGGCCTCCGTGTGTGTGTGCGTCTTGGTGCGGAACTGCAAGCCGGAGGCGTCGCGCACCTCGAACCACGCGTCCGTGTGGTTGAGCGTTCGGCCGTGGTCGAGGAGTTGGAAGGTGAAGGTCGAGGGGACGCCGGGCGTGAAGGTTTCCGGCCCGGTCAGGGGCAACGTTGGGTAGCGCAAGACGGGGTCCTCCGGCGCGTCCATGACCGTGCCATTGAACATGGCCAGCATCGTGCCCGCCTCGTCGTAGTCCGCGACCGTGTACGTCCCGGCGGCCGGGAAGGTGACGTCGAACATGTTGACGCCGTCGTAGTCGTGGCCCGAGTCCGGCGTCGTCTCGAGGATCGGCACGCCGTTCAAGGTGACCTTGATGTGGTTCTGCTGGTGGTAGTCCGGGACGACGTCGTCGCCCAGGTCCAGCACGCCGAAATGGGCGAGGTTGCCGACGAACTCGACGCCGTCCGCATTGGCGTCATGCGCAATGACCACCGCGGTCGCGGCGCCGTGCTCGTGCTGGGCGGATACGCTTGGCATCGCGAGGGCGAGAAGGACGACGGCGGCAAGGCCGGCGCGGCGCAACATGCCACGGCACCTTGGGGATGGCCTCTTAAGCGCTGTCGTGCCGCCCGTGCGACCTCGGTCAACCGTCTTTATAGGGCATGCGGGACGTTTGCCCGCAATGGCGGACGTCGCCGCGGTCTTCCTCGCCGTTGCGGGCATCACTCTCATCGGCTTCATCGCGGGCCGCATCTTCGAACGCACGGGATTCCCAGACATCCCGCTGCTGTTGGGCATCGGCCTGTTGGCTGGGCCCGTCAACCGCCTTGCCGTGGCAAACGGCGGCGGACTGCCCTGGCTCGACCACGCCATCGGCCAAGACACACTCCGCGCCGTCGGCCCCTACATGTCGGGTCTTGGCCTGGTCGTCATCCTCTTCGAGTCCGGACTGAAACTGGAGTTCCGCGGCTTCCGTTCGTCGATCGGCCCCGCGCTGCTGCACACGCTGCCGATCTTCCTCGTGACCGTCGCGGGCATCGCCGCCATCGGCCACTGGGTGCTGGGGATGCCGAGCCTCGTTGCCGTCGTCCTCGGCGTCACGCTCTCCAACGTCGGCCAGACGGTCTCGGCGGCGCTCATGCGCAGCATGTCGCTCTCGGCCGAGACGAAGGCCATCGGCTTCCTCGAGATGGCCCTCTACGACCTCATCAGCATCCCCATCCTGGTGTCGCTCTTCTCCTTCTCCGGTGGCGTGGGCGGCGAGGCCGTCGGCGCGTCCGTTCGCAGCTTCTTCCAACTCGCGTCCATCTCGCTCGTGATCGGCGCCGCCTGCGGCATGGCGTGGATCCTTGCCTTGCGCCGCCTTGGCAACCACCCGCAAGCCTACATGCTCACGTTGGCGGTCCTTCTCGGGTTGTACGGGGTCACGCAGTTCCTCGGCGGTTCGGGCGCAATCGCAGTGCTGCTGTTCGGTCTCATGGTCGGCAACCGGTCGGCCCTTGCCAAGGTCTTCGGCACGGAGCCCGGCTCTGCGGCGGGGTCGCAACGCGTCGAGGCGTTCCACGACGAGATCAGCTTCTTCGTGCGCACGGTCTTCTTCCTGTACCTGGGCGCCAGTTTCTCCCTGGCGGTCACGGGTACGTGGCCGGTCACGACCGCTCTGCCCATCCTGTCCGCATTCAACAACCAAGGCGCCCTGTTTGCCATCGGTGCGATCCTGGTCGTGGCCTGGTTCGTCGCCGCCCGGTGGATCTGCATCAGCCTCATCTCGGTGCGCATCCGGCCGGCCACGCGCGGCCTCATCCCGGTCTTCGGGCACGGCTTGGGCACGGCCGTGCTGGCGACGCTCCCGTTCGTCGCCGTGCAGTACCAGCCGGGGACGCACTTCTACGAGCAGTTCAACCCGTGGGAACAGATGTTCCTGAACCTGGCCCTTCTCATCATCCTCGCGACCGTGCTTCTCTCTAGCATCCTGGTGTGGATGCAGGAAAGGCCCGTGCGACAACGCAGGGCGGCCCGTGCCGAGCTCGCGTCGCGCGAGGACAAGCCGGCCGCGGCCGCGACGCCTTCGGCTCGACCGGCACCCGCCGCCAGCAAGCCGTCGGCGCCCGCGCCGCCACGGCGCAAGGCCTGACCTCAGGACTTGCCGTCCGCCCGGTCCGCCAGGACGCCGGCCCGTCGTGTCAGCGCGGCAAGGGTTCCGCTCGTCGACAAGGTCACCACGGTCAGGGCATGCCGCGCTCCGCCTTCCCTGACTGCCGCGATGCGCGGCAGCAAGCGGCGCGCGGCGGCGAGGCGCTCGTGCGGCACGCGGACGGCGGCGTGCGGCCAGGCAAAGCGCGTGAGTTGCGGGACGTCCGCCTCCAGCCAACCGTCGGCGAGCGCCTGCTCGCGTAGGGCGGCGGCAAACGCGCGGCGCCCGACGGGCGTCTGCGCGGCCAACTGCACGAGGACATGCCGCGGCCGGTCCATCGCGACTTTGCTCATGCGGCGCCCCCTTGGCGTTCGTGCTCGGCCACCTTGGCGAGGCGGTTGAGGATGGCGTTGCGGCGCCGCGACCGCAGCCAACTCTGCAGGCTCGTCAGCAGCGGAAGGACGAGGGCGAGGGGCAGGGCGGTCGCAAGGGGCATGTGGGCGGCGCCAGCCAGCAGCCAGAGCACCGGGGCGGCGCAGGCGAAGAGGAAGACGATGGCGAAGAACGGCAGGAACGGGCGGCGGGCCTCGGCGAGCAGACGGTCCCGGCTTGCCGCGTCGAGGTGCTCGGCGGTGGCGACGAGAGGACGCCCTTGCTGGGCAAAGATGGCCCGCACCACATCCATGCCCTCGCGGTAGCCGCGGCTGCGGCGCGTGTTCTCGGCAAAACGCGTCGGGGTGAAGCGGACGGTCTCGAACGATCCATCGCGCAGTTCCAGGCCGAGGCCCGTCTGGGTTACCTTCCCGTCGGACGAGGCAAACGGCGAGACGAAGGCGCCGGTCACGTCGTAGCTGGCGGGGAAGGCAGCGGCAACCTCTTCCCAGCGCACGAACGGGCGGTGCCACCGCGCGGCCAGGAAGCGGCTGGGGGCGAGGCCCTGCTCATGGATGCGGATCGGGCTACGCCAGAGGGCGATCATGAAGAGCAGGACGGCCGCGACGGGGGCAGCGTACACGGCATACAGAAGCGGACGGTTGTCCCGGAGGGCGTTCTCCAGCGACCCCATGGCGCAGACGGCAAGCGTCACGATGAGGCCGGCGTACAGGATGGGATGGGCCCGAGGCGGCCGGTATTCCCAGAGGATGGCCCCACGTTCCTGCACGAGCGGCCGAGGCTCCGTGGCCACAAGGGTTTGCCGGCCAGACGGCATGCAGGGGCCAGCCTCTACGCTCATCAACCGGCCCGTTTGTCGCCAACCCCGTGCCCCCGCCGCCTGAGGGCCCCATCCGCCGCGTCGTTGCCGACCCCAAGGCGGAGGCGCGTTGGCAAAAGGCGATGGAGCGCTCCCGCGAGATTCAGGCCAAGCGTGAGGCCAAGGGGAAGGCCAAGCAGGAGAAGGCGGCGGCGCGCCAGGCTCGCGGCGGACTCTTCGGCAAGATGATGGGGCGAAAGGTCCGCGAGGCCGCCCCCGACCTATCCCCTTCAGCCACGAGGCCGCCCCCGCCGCCGCCAGACGCGCCATCCGACTGGGGCGAGTCGGTTGCCGTTGCGCTCCCGCCGCCGCAGCCCGCCCGACCCAGGGTGACCGCGGCCCCCCGGGTCCCGCAGTGGCACGCATCGCCGGAGCCCGAGCCCCTCGTGACGGCGCCCAAGAAGGCCCGGCCAGCCAAGCCTGGCAAACCTACCGCGCGCAAGTCCAAGCCCGCCCTCCAACTTCCCCCGCCGGACGCGCGCGACGACGAGAGGCGGCAACTCGAACGCGAGAAGGCGGCCCTCGAGCAGGAGCGCGCCCGTCTCGCCGGGGAGTTGGAGCAGGCGCAGCGCCGCGCCGCGGAAGCCGAGCGCCACCGCAGCGAGGAAGAGCGCCGGCGCCACCGCGAGGAGCAGCGGCGAGCCGACGAGGAGCAGCGCCGCAAGGAGGCCGAGCGGCAGCGCAAGGAGGCCGACGCCTCGCGCGGCGAGGCGGAGAAGGAAGCGCGGCGCCTGCAGGCCCTTGCGGATGAGCACCGCTTGCGCGAGAAGGAAAGCCGGAAGGCCGTCTTGGAGGGCGAACGCGAGCGCAAGCGCCTCGAGGGGGAGAGCGGGCGCGCCATGCGTGAGGCCCGAACGGCCCACGATGAGGCGGCCAAGGCCCGCGTTGCCTTGGATGCCGTGGAGGCGCAGCGCAAGGAACTGGAGGGGGAGAGGCAAGCGCTGACGGTCCGCATGGCCGCCGCCCAACGACGCGAGGTGACCGCGGAAGCCCAGCGTATCCGCGACCGCGAAGCGATCCTGCAGCAATCGGCCGAGGCGCTGCGCCGCGAGCACGACCGCTTGGCGCAGGAGGCTCGCTTGCGCGAGGAAGCGCAGCGGCGTTCCCAGGAGGCCGTTGCCGAGGCCGGCGCGCGTGCCGAGGCTGCAGCCGCCGCCGAAGGCGCCCTTGCTGCAGAACGCGCCCGCGTGCAGGAGCTTTCGCAGGCCCGCGAGCGCGACCGCCAGGACGCCGAGCGGCGCTTGCGGGAGCAGGAGCTGGCCGTGAAGGGCGCCCGCGCCGAGCTCGAACGCGCCCAGGCCCTCCGGAAGGCGCGCGAAGGAGAAATGGAGGAGCTGCGCTCAACTGCGGCCCGCCTGCGCGACGAGGCCGCAGCGAGCCGCGTCGTCGTCGATCGCATGCAAGGCGAACAGGCCGCGGCTCGCAGGGAGGCGGCGGAGCACCAGAAGCGGGTGGCCGACCTGCAGGCGCAGGCCCGGCAAGCCGCCGCCGACGCCGAGCGGCTCGCTGCGACGGCCGCGGAGGCGGCAAAGCGCCAGGCCGCGCTCGAGGCGCGCGCCGCGCAGCAGGCGACGGCAATCTCCAAGCTCGAGCGCGAGCGCCGCGAGGCCGTCGAAGGCCGGCGCGAGACGGCGCAGGAGGTCGAGCGGCGCATCGCCGAGGCCCAACGCCTGCAGCTGGACAGCGAGGCGACGCGGCGCGAACTGGCCGCCCAGCGCGAGGCAGCTGTTGCCATCCGGGAAGAGCAGGAGGCCTCACGTGCCGAGGTGGAGGCGTTGCGCCGCCAGGAGGCGATCGCGGCGGAGCGGGGTCGGGCGTTGGCTCAGGTCGAGCGGGAGCGCGCCGATGCCGAGGCCCGACTGCGGCGCTCGCAGGAAGAGCGGGCCAAGGCGGAGGCCGCGCTTGCCGCCGAGGTCGAGGCCGTGCGCCGCGAGGCCGCGCGGTCCCGTCTCGCCCTCGAGCAACGTTTGGCGGAGGCCGAAGCCGCTGCCGCCGGTGCGGCCGTGCCCGCCGCCGTTCCTCTCCTGCCGACGCCGGCCGAACCGCCCGCACCCGCAGCCGACGCCGGGGTCCGGGGTCGGCTGGGCCATCTCGTCAAGGAGGCGCGCTCCATGCCGGCGCACGAAGTGGTGCAGCCCCGTGGCAAGGCTCCTGCGCCCGGCGGTCGGGCCATCGAGCCCTGGGAGGATGCAGCGGCGTGGGAGCAGGACAAGGAGCGGGCCGTGCAAGAGGCCGAGGAGCGACTGCGCAAGCAGCGCGAGGAGTCGAAGTGGCGGGCGCGCAACTTGGCGGTGAGCGGCATGGAACTGGATGCGGCCGCTGGCGTCATGCCGACAGAGGCGCCCGACGATCCCACCCTCCCGCCGCATGGCAAAGGAGCCGCGGGGCATGCGCCCAAGAAGAAGGGGCGGCGCGCCGACGACCGGCGCTGGGGTTGACGGGCGCTACGACAAGTTCAGGATGGCCTGCGCCAGGTCGCCGTCGGTCTCCAGCAAGGCCTTGCGGGCTGCCGCCTCGGATGCGCTTGCCGCCTGCATGACGGTCTGGATGTCCTCCGGCGTGGGGGCGTATGCCGGGCTTGGCGCCTCCGCCGGTTGGGGCTTCGCTGCGGGCGCCGACCCTGCACGCTCGGAGACGTCCGGCTTGCCGACGACGGTCCAAGTCTCCTGGCCCTGCGCCTTCATCACCGAGACCTGGGCCTTGCGGAAGCGGTACTCCCTGTCGAGCGTGCGGATGGTGACCTCCTCGACGCCTTCGATGTCGCGCACGTCGATGCCCATGCGCTTCATCGCAGCCGCCATCGCCCGGGGGTCCATTCCCATCGCCATTGCAAAGGCCAAGCCTCAAGCCTCCTTGACGTTTTTGACGCCCCGTGACAGGCGCCCCACCGGCGGCCATCCCATTGAGCGCCCGCGACGTGCGCCGCCTCGACGGCAACGCGGAGGAACTCGGCGTCCCCGTCGCAACCCTGATGGCCAACGCGGGCCAGGCCGTCGCAGAAGCCGTCATGGATCATGTGCGCAAGGGCGGCGAGGCCCTCGTCATGGTGGGCAAGGGCAACAACGGCGGCGACGGGCTGGCCGCCGCGGTCGAGCTGCAGAGCCTCGGCCGCAAGGCGTGGGTCGTGCTTGCGGAGCCCCCCGAGCGGCTGTCGCGGCCGGCCGCCTCCTTCTTCAAGCGCCTCAAGCCCGGCTCCTGGATGGTGTGGACCGGTCGCCCCGCGCCCGGCTGGGCCAAGGTGCCGGTCGTCGTCGACGCCCTGCTGGGCATCGGCCTGTCGGGCCCGCCCCGGCCGCCCTACGCGCAGATGATCGAGTGGATGAACGCCCGCCGCCAGGCCGGCACGGAGGTCATCTCCTGCGACGTGCCAAGCGGCCTCGGTCACAAGCCCGCGGTACGCCCAACGCGCACCATCACCTTCCATGGCATCAAGGAAGGCATGCATGACCGCAACTGCGGCGCAATCGAAGTCGCGGAGATCGGCATCCCGCCCGCCGCCGAGACGGACGTCGGCTTCGGCGACCTCGTCGTCGGCTATCCGGTCCCGGCCGCCGACTCGCACAAGGGCCAAAACGGCGTGCTCCTCATGATTGCCGGCTCGATCCCGTACTCGGGCGCGCCGTTCTATTCGGGGACCGCCGCCTACCGGACCGGCTGCGACCTGGTGCACGTCGCGACGGCTCTCGACGCCGCCCAAGCCATCCGTGGCTATGGGCCGCACATCATCGTGCACGACGTCTGCAAGGGCCCGCGGCTGCAGGTCGAGGCCATCCCGAACATCCGCCGGCTCTTGCCCCGCGCCTCGGCCGTCCTCGTGGGTCCGGGACTCGGCGACGACGCCCGGACACGGCGCGCCGTGGCCCAAGTCCTCAAGGATGCGGCCCGCCGCGACCTGCCCATCGTGGTCGACGCCGACGGACTCGACGCCATCACCCCTGCGCTTCTTGCCCGGCATGGACACAAGATGGTCCTCACGCCGCATACCCGCGAGTTCGAGGACCTGACGGGCAAACCGGCGACGGACGGCAACGTGCAGGCTTACGCCGCCCAGTCGGGCGTCACCGTCTTGTGCAAGGGTGCCGTGCGCATCATCTCCGATGGCACTCGCATGCGATGGTGCCGCCGCGGCCATCCGACCCTGACAGTCGGCGGCATCGGCGACGTCATCGCGGGCACGACGGCGGCTCTCATGGCCAAAGGTGCAGCGCCGTTCGATGCGGCCTGCGCGGCATCGTATCTCGTGGGCTGCGCTGGCGAGCAGGCCGCGGAGATGTGGAGCTACGGCGCGACCGCGACCGACGTGGCCAACGCGATTCCCGCCGTCCTGCGACGCCTACCGTGACGCACAGGCCGAGGCCTGACCGAATCAGGCCATGAGACGACGCGCGTTCCTTGCATGTGCGCTGGCGCCTACGTCCCCTCCTCATCGCGGCAATCCTGGAACTAGCGGGCCTCGCATGGCTGGCCCACGGCAGCCCCATCCTCGACATCGCGCCAGCCGATGCCGCGGGCTTCGAAGGCCAAGGCCCCGTGCGCATCGCGGGCATGGCCTCCGATGTTGCGCCGGCCCCTTCGGGCTCGACCAGATTCCTGCTTCGCGCGGACGGTGCTGCCATCGCCGTGCAAGTCGATGGACCTGTGGCGCTGGGCGACGGTGTCTGGGTCGCCGCGCAGGGCCGCGTCATGCGTCAAGGCGGACGGCTCACGCTCGCCGTCGGGTCCGCCGACGACGTGCATGCCGAAGCCGGGCCAGATCCGCAGACGCCGTCATGGGCCCAACTGGCGGCATCACCGTCAGCCTGGCATGACCGACGCATCCGCCTGGCGGGAGACATCGACCGGGGCAGCCTCGCGGACAAAGACGGCCACCGCATCCAACTCGGCGCCGGGGACTGGCCCAAGGTCGGCGCCGTCGAAGCCACCGGCTTCATCGAGTACGCGGCCGGCTGCCTGTGCGAACGCATGGTCGCCTCTCTGGTGCGCCTGACCTGATGGACGTCTGGGCCGTGTCCGGTTGGACCGCGTTGGGCGCGCTTGCTGGAGCGACGGGCTTGCTCCCGGGCTTCCACGTCAACACCTTGGTCGCGCTCGCTTTGGCGGCCGCTTGGACCGGGACCGGCCCCGCCCTCGCCTTCGTGGCGGCAGCCGCGTCCCATGCCGTCTTTGCGGTCCTGCCCGCGACGTACGTCGGCGTCCCGGGCGATGACACGGCCATCGCCGTCCTTCCCGCCCAGCGCCTGGCACGCGACGGCCGCGGCCGCGAAGCGGTCCGCATCGGTACGGACGCCGTGTTGTTGGCGACGGTATTGGCCATCGTCGTGCTCCTGCCGGCCAAGTGGCTGCTTGCCGAGCCCGTGGGTTTAGCAGGCCGCATCGCAGGTGCCCTTCCCTGGATCTTGGCCGCCAGTCTGCTCGTGCTGCTATTGGGCGAACGCCGCAAGGGCTGGCCCCGCGTCGCCTGGGCTGCCGGCGTGCAACTCGCCGCGGGCTGCGTTGGACTTCTCGCAAGCGGCATGCACATGGGTGGACTCATTGCCATGCCGTCGCCACAACTTCTGCCTCTCTTTGCCGGCCTCTTCGGCGCAGCGGGCCTCGCAGCCAGTCTCGCGTCCGCGCGCCCCATCCCGACGGCGGTCGTCGAGACCAACCCGACGGTGAGCCGTCGCCTCACGGCGGCCGGAGTGCGCGGCGTCGCAGCCGGTCTGTGCACGGTCGCCGTCCCCGGCCTGACCCCGGCCGTCGCAGCCAGCATTGCCTACGGACGGCAACGCGACGACCCGAGGCCGGCGCTCGCAGCCCTCACGGCGACGGCCACGGCGCATCAGACCCTCGCCGTCGGCCTCTTGTTCGTCACCCTCCATGCACGCACGGGACTGGCGGCCGGCGTCGCCGGGCCCAGCGGCGTCGACCCATGGACGGTCGGTCGACCACCGCCGCAGCTGCTCGACCTCCTCGTGGCCGCATTGCTGGCCACCCTCCTCGCATGGTGGGTCGTGCGGCGCATCGAACGAGCCGTCCGCCGCGGTCTGGCATGGTTGCCCCATCGCCTGCCGGAATGGCTGGCGCTTGCGTTCCTCGTCGCGCTCGTCATCACGCTGAGCGGCGCATCGGGCCTCGCGCTCTTCGCCACCTCGGCAACCATCGGCCTTCTGCCAATCGTCCTCGGGACACGCCGCGTGCACCTCGTGGCGTGCGTCGCGCTGCCCCTTCTGGCATCGCAACTCGGGCTTACGCCTTGATGCCCGCCGCCTCGCCCACGTCAAGGCCAGCCTCGGCGGCAAGCCACAGAAGCGCCGCCCAAGCCGTGAGCAAGCCGCCCATGCGCGCCTGGCGTTCGGCGACGGCCGCAAGAACCGCGGGTCGTCCCGCGTTGGTCCGTTGCGCGACTTTGTCAAGCCACGTCGCAAAGGGGTCCGCTGCGGCGGTCGGCGCCTCGGCGGGGGCGGCTGCTGCCGGGCGAAAACCCCGCGGCGCGTCGACGGAATCCGCAGGGAATGCCAAACGCAAGGCCTCGCCGTCAACGCGAAGCACGCCAGCCGCGGTGGCTCGCGTGACGAAGGTGCGCGCCTCCCCCGGCGCCATCCAGCCCAGGCCGAGGGACAGGTGGTGAGCCCAATCCGCCGCCGGCATCGCGGCGCGGCCGCTGCGCCGCGCCACGAAGGCCAAGGCGGTCTCGACGTCTCCCACAACCAGTTCGACCAGGCGCGCCTATGTAAGCGCCGTGGGCATCGAAGGGGCGCCGCGATGATGATGACTCCCGCGACTGAACCGTGACGAGAAGACGGGCGGGCTGAGCGGCACGACCTGCAAACAGGTCGATCATTTGTGCGTGGGGCCTCGCCGTGCTCGGCCCCACAGAACCGCGGGGGGCGCTGCCCCCCGCCCCTAGCCCCCCGCGCGGGGGCGCTCCCGCCCCCGCGACCCCCTGAGAGCTCGCGCCCCCCGGGCGCTCGCGCGGACGCACGCATCGCCAGGCATGTCCCCGAGGAGGGCAACCGCTTCTGCCTTCACGGAACCGACAACAACCCTTATCGCCGCGGCTGGCCGACGCGGAGGCATGCGCATGATCATGGCCATGGGGGCGGCGTTTGCAATGATGCTTGCCGGATGCAGCGGCGGCAACAACGACACCGGCACCTCCGGAGGCGACGGCTCGGGCTGCGCCGGCACCGAGTGCACGAGCGGCGGCCCGACCGACCCGGGACCGGGCGGCGGGTCGGCAGCATCTGCGGGCCCGCATTGGAGCCAGCAGAACGTCACGCACCAATTCACTGCGACGGCGGCCGGGTCGTCGGGCGCCCTCGGCTCCCTCGTCACCTTCACGCTTCCTGAGAACACGACGGCGGTCTGGTTCAATGTCACCATCACCGCTAGCGTGCCGGGCGGCACCCCAGCCACGGAGTTCGTGTGCGACTTCCAGGACTCGGACCACTTCACGCCCACCGCCGAAACCCAAGCCACGTTCACGACGTCCAACGACGCGGGCCAAGTCAAGGTGTCCAAGCCGATGCAGGGGGACTGGCGCATCGCGATTACCTCCACCGGCGCGCCGAATCAGGGAACCTTCGTCCTCAACGTCAACAGCCTGGTGCCGTAGAGAAACGACGCAACCTGCCACCGGCGTCCTCTTATATCGCGGGTTTTTGGGCCGACCCAACGCGCCCGTAGTCTAGTGGTAGGACTTTACCTTGCCAAGGTAAAAGCGTGGGTTCAAATCCCGCCGGGCGCACTGAAGCGAGCCGAGGCGGGCCCGCGGCCGTGCCCATGGCTGCTGAGGTTGCGGACGGCGGGATTTGCCGAGCGCCCCGCCGAAGCGGCGCGATGGGAACGGCCCGGCCGAACTCGTTCGGCCGGGCCGCCAAATCCCGCCGGGCGCACTGGACAAGGCGGCCGTGGCGCCGCTGCGCACGGCCCGCCGTTGCGACTGGCGGGTTTGCCAAGCGCCATGCAAAGCGGCGCGATGGGAACGGGCCGGCCGAACTCGTTCGGCCGGGCCGCCAAATCCCGCCGGGCGCACCGAATCCACCCCGTCAGTGGAACGTCTTGGTCCGCTTGAGTTGGCCGTCCTTCCCATAGAACTTCCACAGGCCGATGCGCTTGCCGTGGTTCCAGAGGCCCTTGTCGCAAACGACGCCCGTGCCGCCGAAGCAGCGCGTCCAGATGCCATGCTGCTGGCCGTCCTTGAACGGACCCCACTGCCGCAGCGTGCCGTTCTCGGCGTTCCATTTCCACATTCCCTCGTATTGGCCTGCAACAAGCCGGCCCCACGCCTTCAAGTTCCCGTTGCGCAAATAGAATTTCCACGGGCCGTGGCGCTTGCCCGCGACGTAGCGGCCGACAGATTCGAGCTGGCCGTTTGCGAAGTAGGCCTTGACGAGGCCGGGGGGCTTGGCGCGTTCCCCTTTCGGTTTGCCCTGCATGGCATCACAGCGGGATGTTGCCGTGCTTGCGCTTCGGCCCGTCGCTTCTCTTGTTGACCAGCGTCTCGAGGGCGCGGATGAGCGCCGGCCGCGTCTCCTGCGGTTCGATGACGTCGTCGATGTAGCCCTTGCGCGCGGCGACGTAGGGGCTTGCGAACTTGGCGCGGTAGTCGGCGACGAGTTGGTCGCGTTTGCGCTTCAAGTCGGCGCCGTGCAGGCCCTTGAGTTCGTTGCGGAAGACGATGTTGACGGCGCCTTCGGGCCCCATCACGGCGATTTCTGCCGTCGGCCAGGCGACGTTGTAGTCTGCGCGGACGTGTTTGCTGCACATGACATCGTAGGCGCCGCCGTACGCCTTGCGCGTGATGACCGTGAGTTTCGGCACCGTCGCCTCCGCGTACGCGTACAGGAGTTTGGCGCCGTGGCGGATGATGCCGCCGAGTTCCTGCTGCACGCCGGGGAGGAAGCCGGGGACGTCGACGAAGGTGACGAGCGGGATGTTGAAGGCGTCGCAGAAGCGGACGAAGCGCGCGGCCTTGACGGAGGCGTTGATGTCCAGGACGCCGGCGAGGTGGTTGGGCTGGTTTGCCACGATGCCGACGCTGTGGCCGTTGAGGCGCGCGAATCCGACCACGATGTTCTTGGCGAAGTCGGGTTGGATCTCGAGGAACTTGGCGTTGTCGACGACGGCGCGCACGACGGCGGTGATGTCGTACGGTTTGTCGGGGGAATCAGGGACGAGTCGGGGCAGGTTCTCGTCCATGCGGTTGGGCGAGTCGTTGGCCTCGACGAGTGGCGGTTCGGCGAGGTTGTTCGATGGCATGAACGACAAGAGTTCGCGAACACCGCGCAGGCATGCCTCTTCGTCCTCGAAGGAAAGGTGGGCGACGCCGGACGTCGCCGCGTGGGTGTGCGCTCCGCCGAGTTCGTCGAAGGTGACCTCCTCGCCGGTCACGGTCTTGATGACTTCCGGGCCGGTGATGAACATATGGCTCGTGCCCTCGACCATGCAGACAAAATCCGTGATGGCCGGCGAGTAGACTGCGCCGCCGGCGCAAGGGCCGAGGATGGCGCTGATCTGCGGCACGACGCCCGAGGCTCGCGTATTGCGCCAGAAGATCTCCGCGTAGCCTCCGAGGGCCACGACGCCTTCCTGGATGCGGGCGCCGCCGGAATCGTTCAGGCCGACGACGGGTGCGCCGTTCTGCACGGCGAGGTCCATGACCTTGCAGATCTTCTCGGCGTACACGCCGCCGAGGCTGCCGCCAAGGACCGTGAAGTCCTGCGAGAAGACGTAGACGACGCGGCCCTCGACCGTTCCCCAGCCAGTCACGACGCCGTCGCCGAGGAAGAGCTTCTTGTCCATGCCGAAGTCGTGGCTGTCGTGCTCGCGCAAGGCGTCGAGTTCGACGAAGGAGCCTGGGTCGAGGAGGATCTCGAGCCTTTCGCGGGCCGTGTACTTGCCCGCTTGGTGCTGCTTCTCGACGCGCTCGGCGCCGCCGCCGGCCAGGGACTCCGCCTTGCGGGTGCGAAGCTGGGCGACCTTCTCTTCGACGCTCAAGGCGAAGTGCCCAGTGGTGGGGACTAGGAGTAGTTAACGGCCGCCGCCCCGTTGCACGAGGTGGAGGAGAACCAGACCGCATGCCGTTGCGTATAGGCCGAGACTTGCCGCCCGAGCCATGCGTCGGCCCGTGGAGACTTGCACGTGTGCAACGACTGCCAGCAGCCCCACGACGATGGCGACGCCGACGGCCGCGATCGTGCCCGACCACAGGCTCGCGACCCCGAGGCACAGGGCGGCCTCCAGGCCCCACGCGTACAACTCGGCGCCGGACGTTCCGAAGCGCACGGCCAAGGTGCGTTTTCCCGCGGCCCCATCGGACTCCCGGGACGCAAGGTTATGGTGTACGAGCACGACCACGGCGGCCAGGCCCACCAGAATTCCTGGGAGCACCGCGGAGCCAGGAATCCATCCATCGCCCAGAGCGGCCGTTGCCCAGAGGGGGATCGGTCCGAACCCGAAGAACGTCACGAGCTCGCCCCATCCACGATGGCTGAGCCGCAGCGGCGGGCCATGGTAGACGTAGAGCAGAACGACGCCGACGGTCGACAGCAGAGGCACGGTCCACGACGGGTGCCGCAGCCAGGGGAAGAGTCCGCAGGCGGCGGCGAGTGCCACGAGGATGGCCGCGGCGGCGAGGAGGGAGTTCGGAGCCGCAAGCCGTGCCATGCTGTGGCGCTTCACGCGGTCCGCGCGCGTGGCCGCGTCGAAGGCGTCGTTGGCGACGTTCGTGGCCCCATGCAGAAGGAGGAAGCCCAAGATGGGGAAAAACCAAAGCGAAAGGGGAAAGGGGGAAGCGGTGGAGAGAGTCGACGCCGCGCCAACCAGGGGCGGCAACAGGCCAACGACGTAGATGGGCGGGTCGATGGCGCGCAGCCAGCGGCGCCACGACGGCGTTTCAACGGATGAAACCGATATTCGCGTTGACATCGGTGGCATCGGTTCCATCTGTTGACCCGCGGGCGGGGGCCCTAAGCCACCATCGGGTCTTCGAGCTTCAGCTTCGCCAAGGCCTCGGAGTACCACTTGGCGTGCTGGGCCTCACTGGCCTGGACGCACTCGTACATGGCGGCCAAGCGGACCTGGCCGGCGGCGTGGGCCGCGCGCGCGAACTCGGGGTACGTCTTGGTCGACTCGATGTTCTCGACCGAGATGGCCACATGCAGCATGCGCTCGGCGACCTGGCGGCGCAGCGCGGGCTCGTTGTGTACGCGGCGCGACACGGCGGCGACGAGTTCTTCCTGCTCGGCAATCTGGGCGCGGATCTGCTTCGCGGCCTCGGACGGCGGCGCGTCGGCGGCGAAGGCCTTCGCCGTCAGTTCGGGGTCGGCTTCGCGCATCCAGATGGCGTGCAGTTTCTCCTCGCCGGCGACCTTCGCAAACAGGTTCGCAAGGTCTTCGTAGCCCGCGGCGCGCGCGACCTTCGAGAATCCGGTGTAGAGCGAGTCGTTCTCGTACTCCTCGACCTCGACGCCGGCGCGGAAGTTGTCGGCGATGGTGATGCCGACCTCGGCCTCGCGGAAGAAGCGTTCAATGGCATCCAGTTGTGCGTCCCCGGTGGGGACAAAGTCATCGTTGCTCATGGAGGGTGGCTCCATCCTCCTCTCATCGCCCCCCGAGTATAAGGAAGGCCGAAGGAAACAACTTGCGCGAAGTTGCAATCACGCCTTCCGCATGGTCAGGAGGAACATGCCGGTCCAGGCGCCGTGGCGCAGCTCGACCGGCTCGAACCCGGCGCCGGCCGCGATTGCGGCGAGGCTGGTGGGCGTCGGGAACGTCTTGAGGCTGCGGCTGAGGTACGCGTACGCCTTTCTCCGGCCCGTGGCAAGGCCGCCAAGAATCGGCACGACGCCGTGGAAGTAGGCCTTGAAAAAACCGCGGCGCAGGCGGCCGGACGGATACGCGATCTCCAGGATGACGAGGCGCCCCCCAGGTTTCAGCACGCGGGCCGCGCAGGCGAAGAAGGCCGGCAGGTCGGCCAGGTTGCGCAGCAGGAATCCCGTCACGACGCCATCGGCGCACGCGGCAACGAGCGGAAGGTCTTCGGCGTCGCCGGCCGCGGCGTCGATCCCCGCGGGCATGTGGCCGGCGCGCAGCATGGGCAGACTCGCGTCGATGGCAATGGCCAGCGCTCCCGGTTCCGCGGCGACGATGCGTTTGGCCAAATCCCCGGTCCCGGCGCCCACGTCGACGTAGACGCCGCCCGCGTGCACGGACAGCATGCCCACGGCCCGGCGTTTCCAACGCAAGTCCTGGCCAAGGCTTACGACGCGATTGCCGCGGTCGTACGTGAGGGCGAGCTGGTCGAAGATGTCTCCGGCCGGCCCATGCATGCGGCGCCGCAGCCGCGCCGCCCTGAAAGAGCCGCGCCCCCCAGGACGGCCCGCCGCGACCGCCTTTTCCGGTCGGGCCCAATCTATCCAACGCGAGATTCAAAACGGAGGGGCCCATGCGACGCGGTCCATCCTCGATGGATGGGCAGTTGAGAACCATGCGCATGAAACCCCTGATTGCAACGTCGCTTCTGGCCCTCGCGGCCATGTCCATTGCACCCGCCCCGGCGGCGGCGGACGGCCCCCTAGCCTGTGCCCCACCCTTGACCTCTGCCTGCAATTTCATCAACACGTGCACACCGCCGCCGTCCGGCGTCGGCGGCGTGGTCGGCGAGACCATCACCTATGCGGGCGATGTCGCCTCCATCGTGTGCAACGGTGCCAAGCAGGAAGTCGCCCTCGGTGGCGGGGCCGTCCAGGCGGCCTGCGGTGCCACGACCCAGTACCTGACCGGCGGCGCCTGCACCATCCTCATCTGCAACGGCTGCACCCCCCCGTCCGAGGGCGGCGCCTCAGTCGGGAACTTCATCATCCTCAGCTGCGCCCCCGTGATCGGCGGCGGCCCCGGCATCGTCGGCATGACGGAGACCTACGTCGGCAACATGTACTCCATCGCCTGCTCCACGGGCGTCGGCACCGCCTTTGTCGCCCTGGACATGACGATTGCCATCTGCAACGCAACGGGCGACTACCTCATCGGCGACAACTGGAGTTGCACCATCAGCACGACGTAACCGTTCGAAACGCCCTTTCCCCCCTTCTTCCCGCGCCTGCACGCGCCGGCGCGCGCTCTTCCGGAGGCAGCCCGCGGCGCAGGATTCTCTTTATACCCCCTCCCTGTCGGCCGCATCAATCAGGTGAACGTCCATGGCCTTCGCTGAAGCCGTCTCCCGCCGCCTCAAGAAGAAGATCTGCATGCACTGCAACGTCACCAACGCCAACACGGCGATCCGGTGCCGCAAGTGCCACCGCACCGACCTGCGCGTGAAGGCATTGGAACCCCGCGGCGCATAGTCCACTTTCCGGACGAAGGCCGCGGTTCGCGAATTCCTGCTTGTCGAAGACCTCCGACGGATTCGTCATACCTCCGACGGCGCGACGGCCACGACGGAATCCTGTTTGGCCAAGTGTGGGCGGCCTGGGATTTCGGGGAACCTGAGCGGCGATTGTTGGGATTGCAGCCCAGTCCCGAGAATCGCCGTTGCATCCTCGCAACCCCAGGCCGCCGGGCCTCAATCACAAGCCCTTCGTGCCGCCGGCGGCCCTCGCACGCCGCCATCGCTGCGCTTGGCGGCTGCTTGCCAAGCCCTCGCTCGGCGGCGCCTTGCGCGCCTCGCTCGCCCCGGCCGGCGGCATCCATTCCCAAATCCACCTTGAGGTCTTGGTGGTGGCGGTCGACGTCGGCGCAGTGGAAGACCTGCCGTCGGACGTTGAGAAGCAGGTGGATGCCATTCCCCGAAATCCCAAGAATCCCTGGAATTCCAAGGCCTCCCACACTTGGCCGCTCACGCCTACTTGAAATCGAAAAGTTTCGGCTTCTTCACTTTGTCATTCGTGAACAGCGACTCGACGGCCTGCTCCAACAAAAGAATGCGTTGATGCGTGTACGGGTCGATCTTGTACCGCAATGAGATGGTCTTCGAGATCTCCAGGTATTTTCGCACCGACCCTTCGTGGACGGTGAGCGTCAGGTTCGGGTTGCCGCATGCGAGGCAGACGCCTTTGAGGGGCATGCGCCGGAACTTGGTGTTGCACTTCGGGCATCGCACACTCTGTTTGCTGAATTTCTTGAGGTTGCCCATGAGGTCGGGCAGGAAGTGCGTGCCGATGACGGCGGCCCCCACGGCGGCTTCGTCGACGGCGCGGATCTTGCGCGCGAGTTCCATCTGCGCCGTCATCTTGTCCATCATGGAGCCCAACGTCTTGTACGCGGAGGCGACCGGGCCGGCGGAGATGTCCGTCGTGTCGTGCGTGAAGCCCCAACCCTCGTATTGGGCCGGTTTGCCGATGCGGTCACCGACGAGGCCCATCTTCTTTGAAACGTCCTTGGCGGAGGCGTGGCGGCGCGTCGCGGCGTAGAATTCCAGAGGGTAGCGGGTCAGCGTGTCGACGTTGTGCGCTTCCTTGTCGACCTCGTTGGGGTCGAGGCGCGTCGACAGGACCAGCGGGAGATCCATGAGGCCGCCGCGCTTGTCGGGAACGTAGGCGCGACTGAAGTTGACGAGGCCATCCATGAGGAGCATGACGCCGTCCTCGTCGCCGTCGCAGTTGCGCCGCTTGGCTGCGTGGAAGACGGGGTGGCCGAAGTGGCACTGCGCCGACGTGTAGCCGATGATGCGTGACAGTACGCCGCCCGAGGTGTGCGGTGCCAGTGCGATGGTGAGGTGCCCGACCAGTGCCTGGCGCCGCGCGGCGAGGTCGCCGCCTTGCTGGCCGAAGCCCTCCACGCGCGTCGACGGCAGGTTGTAGAAGCGCTGCAGGCCGTAGAAGCGCTGCAGCAGGTCGTCCATGTAGTCGGCGGCGCGCGCCAGGTAATCGCCACAGGACTCCGCCACAATGATGTCCTGGACCCGGAGTTCCAGAAGTTGTTCCGGCGAGACAAGTGGTGCGCCTGCGGCGTCATGCGTGTAGCCCATCTCGACGAGGCGCGCGACGGGGGTGCCGACTTCGCGCGGCCGGAAGTGCGTGACCGGGACATCCGTCATGTCGAAGCGCACCGTGCCATCCTTGAAGGTGTAGACGCGGTGGCGCGCCCGCAGGATGCCCTTCTCGATGGGCTCGGGGACCTTCGTCACGCTCATCAGCCCCTTCACGAGCTTGACCTGCTCGGGGATGCCGAGCCCGAGGGCGGTGCGGGCGCGCTCGACTTCGGCGACGAGGGCAAGCGGTGTCAGCGTTTCTTCCTGGAACGCGCCTTCGCGACGTGGCGCCGGTTTCGCATCGGTGTGGCCGCCGCAGTCGCAGAACGTCCGCCACGCTGGCTTGCCGCAGCGCGTGCAGGTGCGCTCTCCGACACCAATCTGCACCGTGCCGACGGCGATGGCGTCGGAAAGCAGCCGCTGCAGACCACCCGCCTCGCCGAGGGGGAACAGTCCGTGGACGGGCACCTTCATCAGGCGGACGTCGGCCTTCTCGGGGCGGCCCATGCGGGCGCCGATGCGGCAAGGGGCCCGTGGCATGACCTTGAATCCCGACAGTCGCGACACGAGTTCGACCGTCGGGTGACGGCCCGGCAGGTCCGGCTGGCACGGGTCGTAGAGGATGGCGCGACGTGCCGTGTCCACGACGGGCCGGCCGCCTTCGGGGTCGTCGTCGCCGACGCCGAGGCCGAGGCCGCGCAGGAGCGGAATGGCGAGGCGCTCGTCGATGCGCAGCCGACCGTCCACGACGGTGTGCAGGCACAGGAGCTTGACCAAGGTCTCCTTGGGCTCCGCCTCGTTCGGCAGCCACAGCGCGCCGTCCTCGAACCAGCCGTTGCGCAGCGCGGCCTCGCCGAGCGACCGCACCTCCACCGCAGTGACGTCATGCCAAAGCAAGGTCCCGTCGGGGTGGAGCGCCACGCCCGTCGTCTCGGCAAGCCGCACCATGTCCGAGCCAGAGAGCGTGCCGGACTGGCCGACATCGGTGTTCGACTGTGTCGCGGCTTGGTGCTCCTGCACCCACCACTCCCAGGTCCACGACGCTTCGGGCAGGATGGCATTGTTCTCGGCGAACTCACCGTACGGGACCAGCATCTCGCCCACGTCGACAATCTCGGCGATGGCGGTCCGGCGCTCGATGGCCTCGGCTGCCGATGCGATGCGTACCAGGTTGCCGTTGCGCAGCAACACGGTCGGCCCTTCGATGGTGTCGCACGGGGTTGCCACGGTCCCCTTCCCGGGACGCTCGACTTTGAGCTGCGTGCCCACGGCGAGGAAATCGTCCAGGACCGTCATGGTCGCTGGATGCAACGCCGTCGAGGCGAGACCGCCGGTGCGGGCGCGGCCGTAGCGCAGACGGAACCCGCCGGGGCGCATGGGTTGGGCGAAGACTGGCCGGCCGGCAAGGATCTCCGCCATGAACTTGTGGTTGGCTGGGATCTCTGGGATGCCGTCGGCGCCAAGTTCGGCGGCCTTCTCCTTCTTGATGAGGCCCGTGAGGAAGTCCCAGCCTTCGACCTTGAGCGCCTCGACGTGCTTCAGGATCTTGGGCGCCTTGAGGATCATCCCCTCGGCCATGACGAGGCAGGCGCCGCCGCGCAGTTGGTTCGTTTCGACTCGCGCGAGGTCGCGGTTGCCCGACACTTCGATGCGCTCCGTGCCCTCGCCATTGATGCACACTGGGCAGCGACGCGCGATGAGTTCGATCTCCGCGGGCGTCGGGTTGTACTGCAGGTGCGCCTCCACCTTGTACGCCGCGATCTCTTCCTTGTAGCGCTCCACTTCCTCTTCCGTGACCTTGAACGTCCCGATGCCAAGCGGCCGCCGCACCAGGTCCGCGATGAGGACGGACATGGCCTGGGCCGTGCCACCGGCCGCGCGGATGGGGCCGGCAAAGTACAGGTCCACGTACTCGGTCCCGTCGGCGTTGGCGCCAATCTTGACGGCGGCGATGCCCTCGAGTGGAGCTACCAGCACGCCTTCGGTGAGGATGGAGAGTCCCGTGCGGACGGCCTGGTCCAGCGTCTTCTCGCGCGCCTCGCCCCGCTCGGTCATCTCCTTCGCGATGTCCTGCGCGACCAGCAACGAGACGACTTCGCGGTTGCCCAGGCGGGCGGTCGCGTCACGGACGCGCTGAGCGACGCCGGGCGGTCCGACTTGGGCCTCGACGCGGGCGGCAAGGTCTTCGGCCGGCGGAATCTCGACCTCGAGTGTCGGATCCTTGCCTTTGCGCCGTGCTTGCTTGGCGATGGCGTAGCAGCGCATGGCATCGGCGTGAAGGGATTCGAAATAGGCGCGGTAAGCAGGGCTTGCAGCCGGTCCTGTAGCCGGGGCGACACGTGAGCTTGAAGCCAACGTTTGCGGAGCGGCAGGCGCAGCCGGCACGGTGCTGACCTCGATGGCGTTCGCCGCGTCGCCTCCCATCCGAATCACCCAGCAGAAGGCGGCCGTTAAGGCTTGGGGGCGGTGGGTCGATAAGCAGCGCTTCGATGCCCTTGTCATGGTCGCCCCAGTCGTCCTCACGGGAGCCCGCTGGCTGCTCGGTCCCGACGGCATCAAGCTGGGCAGCGGGTTGTGGAGCCATCGCCAGGACATCGCCGCCGCGGTGGCGCAAGCGCGCGACCAGTGGGATGTTGCGACTTCCGAGCAGAAGCGCCCGGTCGCCAGATTCCTACAGGATACCTTTCCGCGCGGTGCCGTCCTCGAAGGCCGCACCGGCGATTTTGGCACCAGTCGACAGGGCAACGTCGACCGGTTCAAGGCCATCGACGGCCGCGAACCCGACGGCGCCCGCATCGTTGTTGGCGTACAAAACGATCGCATGGTCAGCATCGGCCTTTTGGCCGCCGTGGCCCGCCACCGAAGGAAGGAGGCCCTGGTGCCCGAGGAAGCCGAGGCCGTGGACCACGACCACTGGGGCGGGTCCGGTTTCGTCGTCGGCGGGCCGATCCCCAATCCGCTGGCCGCGAGCTACCTCGATTGGTTGGCGGCGCAAGGCGATCGCTTCGGCTTTGCAACCGGCATCGAGTTCCCCGTTCTGCAGACCCCGATCGGCCACTTCGAACCGACCATGGATAAGGATCTGACCGACGGCCTGGACTACGGCCTGCTTGTCCGGTTGCCAAACTACTGGCGGCCGCAGAACCAGGTCGTCCTGGCCATGGGCTGCCTCCGTCATGGGACGGAGGCGGCGGCCGCGCTTGTGACGCGGCCCGACCTGACCGTCGGCCCGTCCTTGCGGGAAATCCGTAAGCGATACCGCCGCCGAAGCTTCTGGGCCGTCGTGTGTGGGCGGGTCGAGGGCGGCACGCTGCGGCGCATCGAGTGCGTGACGAGCGGTGGGTTGCCGAAGGCCGATGCCTGGCGGTCGCGTTAGCTCCAATCCATCTGCGCCTTGCACGTCGGGCACTGCGTGTTGCCCGGGTTCACCATCATGCCGCAGCTCTTGCAGGTGCGACCGCCGGGCACGGTCTTGTTGCGGCCGGCCACGGCGCGCACGATGGCGACGATGCCCCAGACCAGGAGGCCGACGATGATGGCCCCCATGATTGTTCCCATGATGGCGACGTTCTGCCATCCGCCCATCCAGTCCCCGGGGTCTGCCATGCGCGTCCATTCTGGGCCTGCACCAAATGACCTGCGGTGCAAATCTCTTTTCGGCGCAGCGTCGTCGCCACGCCACCCGTGCCGGAGCTTCCCGAGGTCGAGACCATCCGTCGCGGGCTGGAGCGCCTGCTTGCCGGCCATCGCATCGACGGCGTCGACTTCCGCCCCGAGAAGCGGCTGCGGTCCGTCGGCAAGCGGCCCCTCGAGGAGTTGGAAGGCCAGACGGTCCTGCGCATCGACCGCCACGGCAAGTTCCTCCTTTCGCGTCTGTCTGGCGGCGGCACGCTTCTCGTGCACCTCGGGATGACGGGCAAGATCCTGTTTGCGGAGGCTGGCGAGGTCGAACGGCCGCACACCCACCTCGTGCTCGACCTCGACGACGGCCGGCAGCTGCGCTTCAGTGACCCGCGCCGCTTTGGCGCCCTCAAGGTCTACGCAAAGGGGCCGGTCCCAGACCTGCGAGGCTATGGACTCGACGCGCTCGACGCGGCGTTCACGGACGAGCACCTTGCCTCCCTTCTCGCGGCGTCGTCGGCGCCACTGAAGGCCTTCCTCCTGGACCAGCGCAAGGTGGCGGGGTTGGGAAACATCTACGCGGTCGAAGCCCTGTGGCGCGCCGGGCTTAGTCCGCGACGCAAGGCGAGGACCACGCCCAAGGCCAAGGTCCCGACACTGCACGCCGCCATCGTCGCGGTGCTGCAGGATTCGCTGGCTGCCGGCGGCACGTCCTTCAACGACTACGTGGACCACATCGGCCAGCCAGGCAAGTTCGTCGCCGACCTCGCCGTCTTCCAGCGCGAGGGCGAGCCGTGTCCGCGCTGCGGCGAGTCGGTGCGGCGAATCGTCCAGAGCGGGCGCAGTACCTTCTATTGCGGGCGATGCCAACGATGAAATCCGGGGCCGGCGGTCGTGCTGCGATGACCGAGTACCGCACGATGGCGGAGTTCTGGCCGTTCTACTTGAGGGAACACGACCATCCGGCAACGAAGGCACTGCACGTCGCCGGCTCCATCCTGTCGTTCCTCCTGGTCATGCTGGCCATCGGCTGGCGCAATCCATGGCTCCTGCTGGCCGCCGTCGTCGTCGGGTACGGCTTCGCCTGGACTGCCCATCTTGCCATCGAGCACAACCGTCCAGCAACGTTCCGCTATCCCGTGAAGTCGTTCTTGGCCGACTGGCGCCTCGTCTGGGTCACCCTCACCGGCCAACTGGACCGCGAACTGGAGAGGCACGGCCTGCGCTAGCCGCCCCGCGAATCCCCATCGCGCGCCCCGGGATGCCCCGCCTTGCGACCCGTTCCGTTTTTCCACGCGCGGTGCCCTCCCGGCGCATCCACGGGACCATGGCACTGAGTTTCACCAACACCGAGATCGCCTTCCAGTCGAAGACCGATGCCGCCCTGCGCCGCTCGTCCTGGATCTTCCGCGCGTTCGGCCATCCCTGGCTCGTGCGCACGGGCACGGCGCTCCTACGCGGCTCCCTCGCCCTCCACCTGCCCGTCCGCGGGCTCATCAAGCGCACGATGTTCCGCCAGTTCTGCGGCGGTGAGAGCATCGCAGAATGCGGCCCCACGATTGAGGCGCTCGCGCGTTACCGCATCGGCACAATCCTCGACGTTGCTGTGGAAGGCCGCGAGGAGGAGGCGGAGTTCGATGGCACGGCGGACGAGGTCGAACGCACGATTGACCTTGCCGCCGGAAATCCATCCATCCCGTTCTGCGTGTTCAAGCTCACGGGCGTGGCGCGCTTTGGGCTGCTCGAGCAAGTCAGTGGTGGAAGCCCGCTTGCCCCGCGCGAGCGCGCGGAATGGGAGCGCGTCACCGCCCGCGTTCGGCGTCTGTGCGCCCGCGCCCACGAAAAGCACGTGCGCATCTTCGTCGACGCCGAGGAGTCGTGGATCCAGGACGCAGTCGACGCCGTCGCGACGGAGATGATGGCCACGTTCAACACGCAGACGGCCATCGTCTTCAACACCATCCAGCTCTACCGGCGGGGACGGCTGGAGTTTCTCCGCGAGAGTCTGCGGCACGCCACCGAGGGCCGCTACCGGCTCGGCCTCAAGCTCGTACGCGGCGCGTACATGGAGAAGGAGCGTGCCCGGTCTGCCCGGCTTGGGGTCGAGCCCAGCATCCTTCCCGACAAGACGGCGACGGATGCGGCCTACGACGAGGCTCTGGCGTTCTCGGTCGAGCACCTCGACCTCATCGACCTTGTCGCCGGCACGCACAACGAGGCCTCGACGCTCCTGCTCACCCGCCTCATGGAGAGCCGCGGACTGAAGCGTGACGACCCACGGGTCTTCTTCTCCCAGCTGCTTGGGATGAGCGACCACCTGTCCTACAACCTTGCGCATGACGGCTACAACGTCTGCAAGTACGTCCCGTACGGTCCGGTGCGAGCCGTCGTCCCGTACCTCACGCGGCGCGCCGCGGAGAACACGTCGATCCGAGGCCAGACCGGCCGCGAACTCGCGCTCATCCTGCAGGAGCGGCGCAGACGCCGGGCCCGCACGGCGAGCTAGGCAGACGATCCGGCTGCGGATCCCAGCGGGCCGCCGCAAGCGGCCTGTGCGACGCCTGGCGCGCTAGGCCCGGTCCGTCTCCTGCGTCAGTGGGCAGGTTCCTACGACAAGCAGGCTCTGGGGCGTTTCAATGGGCTCGGTGAGTCCAGTGCTTGGTCAGCAGTCAGCCCTGAAAGTCAATCGGCGGAATCTGCTCCCAGTCCGCGTGCGTGCAAGACGTGCAAGAGCGAACCCGGGTGGATGCCTCGGCATCAGCGTCATCTGCGGATACATGGGCCGCCTCGCTCCGCCCAAGGCGGCCGCGCCTTGCCGGCGTCCTACATGTCGAGGCAGACGATGTCTTCTTCGGGCCGGTGCATGTCGCGCAGGCTCCGTAGCCACAGACGCAAGGCGCGGCCGTCGGCATCGTCGGGAATTGCAGCCTCTTGCTTCGTGGAATCGTTCATGGCTTTCCTTCGTCACTCCTCGTTGATGCCCGTAGCGTCGACCAGACAGGAACGGCCGGCTAGGGTGCAGTCCAACTGATGGGGATGGCATGGGCCAGGCCAGCCAGGTCGGAGCGGCCAAGGCGGCGCACCGCGACCAAGCGTCCGTCGGTCATCGCAATGTCGCCCAAGAAATCGGCCACGAGGTCGCATCTGCTTGCGTGCGACATACCCGTTCAGGGGCAAGACCTGGGGGACACGGACACGGCGTCGGCTCAGCCGTACATGTCGCCGTCTTGCTCGGCCTCGTCGAGGGCTTCCTGCTCGTCCTGCTGGATGCCTTCTCCCTCGCGCTGCTCCTCTTGGCGCTGCTCCGCCTCGGCCTCGGCCAGGGCCTGCGCCTCCGCGGCGCGTTCGCCCCGGAACAGGCGAACCGTGATGGGGTCGTCGGCGATGGGGTCCGGCGTCTGGAGGGCGGGTGGCACGAGGCCCAGCTGTTCGATGGCAGGATCAGGTTGGGACGTCGTGGCCTCTTGCTGCCTGGTGCCGGGGGTGGCGGCGGTCTCGGCGTCGTGGAGTGCGCGGCGGGCGACCGACCAGAGATAGATAGGCTGCGTCGGATTGGCCGTGCGGTCGATGACGGCTTCGGGATGCAGGAGCGGCCCCGTCGGATCGGAGGCCTTTGTCAGCCAGCGCACCTCGACGTCGTCGGGTTGTCCGCCGCCGTCGCGAACGACGCGGGACAGCCGTGGGCGCGCTTGGTCGCCCGTCAGCGTGACGGGGACGTCATTCAGGTATACGACCGAAAATTCTGTTTTCATGGCAAGCATCCAACGCGCAGCGGACCGGGCCTTCCGAGGAAGGCATGGGGTCCACGCGCACATTGGCTCCTGCCCTCGAACGACACAAGGTTTCTGGGACGACTCCGGGGGGCGCGGCCCCGTCAGAAGCCCAGGCTGACGACGGCCACGATGGACGGCGGCGTCATGCTCTGAACGAGCGTGCCTTCCCAGTGCACCTTGGCACTGCGGCCAAGGCGGGCGAACGTGGTCCGGTTCAGGCTCTCGTTGACGAGCTGGATGAGGTCCTTGCCGTAGACTTCGCACTGGGCGTCGGTCAAGGCCAGGACGACGTGCACGTCGTGGTCGGACAGGTCTTGCAGGACGAGGCCGAGTTGCTCGATGACGTGAGCCCGGCGTGCTGCAGGCAACCCCGTGGCCGTGGCGGCCCACTCCTTGAAGAGCGGATGGCTGACGTGCACGACAATCGAGCCAGTCGAGGCCTCGGCGCCGGCGCGCCCCGGGACGTCGCATCGGGCCGTGAAACACGTTGCAAAGAGGGTTCTCGGGTGGTCGAAGTGGCCCAGCGCGGAGTGCCGCGCCTGGTTCAGGAAGTGCAGGGTGGTCGCCTCGGGGCCGACGTCCTCGCGCTTGTTTGCGACGAGGAGTTCGGTCTGCCGGGGCTTGATGATTCCGTGCATGGTGGTACACCCTCTATGCATGCAGAAGGCCAAGTATGTCTGGACGCCCAAACCTGTCGGGTCCCGTCAAGCGCCGGGGTTACGGCTTCAGTGGCGCAATGGGTGACGGCAGGCGCGGTTCGTTGCCATCCATTGGGACGGGAACCTCTGGCGCAGAACCGACGGTGGAAGGGGCGCGCGGCGGGGCCGGCAGGTTCGTGGGGGTCGGACGGGCTGGCGCCCGGCTGACGCAAGTGAGATACACCGCAACCGTCGGTTCGGCAGTGCGATCGATGACCTCCTCCAATCCCACGGGCTGGCCGCCGGGGTCGTTGGCGGACCGTGCACGAAGCACTTGGACCAACTCTGGCCGTTTTCCTCCGGCCACGACAATCTTCGAGACGCGCGGCCGCGGGTCGCCCATCAGTCCGACGGGTTCATTGTCGAGGTACACGGTCGCAAGCGTTGGGAGTTTCACGGGAGTCACGGGCAGCCTTGGCGATCGTGCGATGTCAGGCCCAACGGTGGGGCGGTAATAACCCGGGAAGATGGGCGAACATGTCGGGCCGCGGCGGCGTGCACCGCTGATTGGGGGCCCATCACGCGGGCCAACTCACCACGCCGGCGGCCGGCCGCAGTACGTTTCGCCGTGGTCGCTGGACACGTCGTGCAGGCGCACGCCGGGGGGCAACTGGTCTTGGCGCATCGTCCAGCCGCAATCGCCGCATTCCCAGGCCGCGGGCATACCCGAGGGAGGCGCTGCGATGCCGGTGGACATGCGCGTCGTCCGTGCGGGCCTGGAGGTTGGCGCCACGTCTACCACGCTCCCGGCACGGGCGTGGCGGCCAAGGCGGTGGGTCGGATGGTCACGACGGCGGCCACTGGGTCGAGCAAGGACAGGGCGGAATGCATGGCGATGGTGGGGCGGTAGATCCGGCTGCGGCCGTCGCGCTCTACGAGGACGAGTCCCTGTCCAGCGAATTGGCGAAGGTGCTTGGAGGCCGACGGATTGTTGAGGCCGAGGGTTTGGCAAATGGCGGTCTGGTCGAGGCCAGGCTGCTGGCTCACCAGGTTGGCGATGCGCCGCGCCGTGGGATGCATGACGACGGCCATTGCCGTGCGTTGCGACGCGGCTGGCGTGTCGGCGGCGAAGTAGCGGCGGCGCGACAGTTGGCTGACCGACACGACCATGCCATTGTCCTCGAGGCGGCGCAGGTGATGCACGGCCGTTCCCCACGCGATTCCCGTGCGTGTACGCACGTCGCTGAGGGACAGGCCGGGGTCCTGTGTGATGACTTCGTGGACGCGGGCCCGCACGGGGTTGTCCAGCAGCTTGCCGCGTGCAATGCGGGAGAAGAGCGGCAGCCCGACGACGAGACCCGCGGCGGCGCGACCCAAGCGGCCGAAGAGCCCGGAGAGGCGAGCCTGGCCGGCCCGGACGCCGTCGATGCCATACGCCAAGGCCGCGAGGAGGAAGGCAGCAATGGCGCCGCCGGCCACCGGGACGGCGACTGCGCTCACTTGGTCTCCAAGTGACGGGCGGCTGGCCGCCGACGGGGAGGGCGAGTCTCCAGTGGTGACGTCGATGGGGGCTGCCAAGACGGTCACCCGCCCCGTCGCACGCACTTGGACGTCCGCGACGCCAAGGTCCGCGACGGCGGCGGGAAGGGAAGTGTTCAGATGTGTGCCGTCGGCAAGCACGGGCACGGCCGCGACGGCAGGGTCGACGGCCTGCAACGGTTGGTCCTGACCCACGGAGAGGGCCGCGACGACGGGGCAGCAGACAAGGGCAGCAAGGCCCAGCAGCCAGCGACACGTTCGGTTCGGCATCACCCTTGGTTCCGAGACCGGTGGTTATAGCCCGAAAGGGGCAAAGCCGAGCGGGCCTCCGTCACGCACGACGCGTGTCCGGTGGACGGTGCGGACCGATCGCCCCCGCGCACGCACAGGTCGCGCGCGACGTAGACGCCATCGCCGCAAGCGAACAGCACTGCGTCATATTCCCGTGGTATCGCGTTGGCTTATGGTCGTGGGCGTGGAGTGAGTGTTAGGTGTCTCACATGACCCGCAACACAACCCCTGACAACAAACCCGGCCGCAGCATCCGTATGCTGGCGCCGCTCCTGACCGGCTGCCTCCTGCTCTTGGTGGCAGGCTCAGTCAATGCCCTGCCCGGCCTCGGCGCCGACGCGGGTGCCGCGGCGAGTGCGACCGCGGATCTGGCTGGCATGGCCAACGTGGCTGGCTCCGCGCAAGCGGACGCCCAGCTCGACGCCTCCGCCGACGCCGGCGCTGAGCTGTCCGCCGATGTTTCGGCGCAGGCCGCCGTCGACGCCGCAATGGCGCAGGCCGACCTGGCCGCTGACGCGACGCTGACGGCCGACGCGAACGCCGATGTCTCCGCTGACGCGAAGGCCGACGCCAATGTCGCCGCCGATGCGAAGGCCGACGTCAAGGCCGACGCGAGCATCATGGGCAACGTCTTGGGCTTCTTCGGTGCAATCGGCGCCGGCATCGCCGCGGGCGCCTCGGCAGCCGCGCAGGCGACTGCCTCGGTCACCGCTGGCGCCGTCGCGGCCATCACTGGCCACGCGGACGCCCAGGTTGACGCCTCGACGGACGTCGCAGTCGGCGCCCACGCGGACGCCGCGACGCACGTCGCCGCGGACTTGGCGGCCAACGCGGGCCTCACCGGCAACGTCGCCGGCACGGTCTCCGCCGCAACGCAGGTCGCCGGCTCGGCAACCGCCATGGTCGGCCCCCTCTCGGCCGCCGCCCAGGGCAGCGCCGCAGGCAGCCTCACCGCCGGCCTGTAAACACAACCCAACAAACCCTTCCCCCCTCCTCCCATTTGTTCGCCCCTTTTCTTCGCCGCCATGTCCTCCTCCTTGGGAGGCGGCGCCATCGCCCGCGTCGGCGTGCCGACGGGCTGCGGGTCTTGTCCCCAAACGGATAACGTTGCGCGGGGTCGACCGTTTCCTATGAGCACCATCGGTCTTGTCGTCGTCATCGTCCTCGTCCTCCTGTTCTTCGGCTTCATCACCGTCGGCCTCCGCTGAATGGCGGCGCTTGCCAAGGGTGCAACCGACGCACGCTGCCCTGCGCCTTCTGGCGGCCGGCTGCGAGGCCGCCACGCCACGGCGACGGTGCCGGCGCCCTGGCCGTGCGCAGGCTAGCATGCAGCGAGAGTTCTTCCACGCCGCGTATCAGGGCCGTCGCGCCGCGTGGGACGTGCCGTTCCCGCAACCAGCCATCGTTGCCGCTGCAGCACACCGTGGTTTTGCGGGCCCTGTGCTCGACCTTGGCTGCGGAACGGGCGAGAACGCGTTGTTCCTGGCTGGCTTGGGTCTGCAGGTCACTGGCATCGACCTTGCGCCGCGAGCGATCCAAGAAGCCCGCCGCAAGGCCGAGGCGCGCGGCTCGTCCGCTGCATTCCGCGTCGGCGATGCGCTGCAGGCCAGTCTGCCTGCCCATGCGTTTGGCGCCATCATCGACAGCGGCTTCTTCCACGGGCTTTCTGCAGCGGAACGACGCGCATACTGGCGCTGCGCCGTGCGGGTCCTAGCGCCAGGCGGGCGGCTGCACATCCTGGGATTCAGCGACCCCGTCACGAGAAGGATTGCCATGCAGTTCGCCGATGCGCCGGCGTCGCTTCGCCCCGCCGCGGCGACACCATCGTACTTCCTGCTGTCCGGCCAAGCTGGCATCGCGGGCATCCCCGCCACGCTCGCAACGTTCACTGCCACGCAGCATGGCACCCATCGGCGCGTCCGCCCCGACCGGGCACCGCGCAGTCGGCCTGCGACCTGAGTCCGCGCCGCCCATCGTCCAGATCCGACGTCCGTTTGCGACCCAGCGCCGAGGCATGTCCTCGAACGGTTAAGTGGGCCGCGGCCAGACACCTGCCCATGGACGTCGACAACGAGGAATGCATGTTCTGCCACGAAGAGATCGCCGAGACGGCCGATGAGCCCGTCCACCTCGCTTTCATGGCCCACCTGCAGGCCCGCGAGCCGTGCCAGGACGCCTTCGACAACTGGAGCGAGAACATGGAATCCGATTTCCTGGGCGACTAACCGCGTCGCCGCGGACCCCAGAGCCGGCTCGCTTGCCCGGCACCTCTTGCACGCACCCTCTCCGGACATGTTCGCCGCAGCAGGCGGGTCAAATCCTGACCACGCTCTCCTTCATTCAGCCGCATGCGACGCCATCGGTGTGGCCTCGAGTTGATTCCCATGACCCGCAACAGCCAACCCAGCAACCCTGAGACGCCGCCGACGCCGCGGTCAGGCCGCCTCCTGCGCGCGGTTCGCGTGCCCCGCTCCCCCGAGGCCGACGCCATCGCCTTGCGCCAGACGCATATCGGCCTCGTCACGGCGGAGCAACACATGCAGGACCTCCTGTACGGCATCTCGGCCCACGGCGTTCGGGGATGTCACGGCAGCCACGTCGCACGCATCCAAGCAACGGGTCCGGACGCCGGCCACCCCGGCTGCACCGTCTGATTCCCCGCCTGCCGCGTCGTCGCCCCGCCGGTCGCCACGACATGTCTTGCCCTTGCGCTAGGCCAACGGACCTTGTCCCAATAGCCCGATACTTCGCCCTGGCAAAGGCCGACTTATGCAAGTCGTCCGCGTCTGGCTCGTCGTCGTTGGCATCTCGTTCATGGTGGCTGGCGCCATCCTCATGTCTTTCTCCGCCGGCGTCGGCCGCTCCTTTGCCCTGGGCGTCCTGTCCGCCGGGATCCTCGTCCTGGCTGGATCTGCCATCGTGCGCGTCGCCGCCAACGCCCTCGGTGCCCGCCCCGACTCAGGGCCGGGAAACGATGACCTCCACGATTTCCTCATCGCTCCCCGCGATGTATCCCAGACGCGGGGGCGCTAGGCATGGCCGCGTTCCCTGTTGCGGACCCGGCCGATGGGCAAACGAACACGCGCCCATCCTTGTCCGCGCGGTTCCGCTTGCGCCCTCGTGTCCTTGCCTGGCTTGGGCTGGTCGGCATCGCAGAGTTCACGGCCGCCATCCTGGTCCTTCACTTGACCGCCCTTCGCAAGGAACCGGAACACATGAGCCAGTTCGCCAACACACGCTACGCGCTCCTCTGGAACCTGGCCATCTTCAGCTTCACGATCGGCGGCGCCGCCCTCAGCCTCGCCATCCGGCCGCACCTCGAGCACGGACTGTTCCGCCGCGCCGGGCTTTGGATGATCTGGCTCTCCGTCGTCGGCGCCATCCTTCTCACCACCTTCCCGATGGACGGCGGCTACCAAGCCCCGACGATGGCGGGCGCCATCCATGGC
This sequence comes from bacterium, assembly GCA_040390065.1. GTDB lineage: Archaea > Thermoplasmatota > E2 > JACPAO01 > JAHFTW01 > JAHFTW01. The sequence continues at coordinate 97,100 of JAZJZE010000006.1, forward strand.
GGCGCAGCCTTCTCCATGTTCATGCTCCTCGGCATCGCCATGATCGTCCTTGCCCCGGCGTTCCGCAAGAGCCCGGTCTGGCGTTCGTTCGCTTACCCGTCCCTGGTCATCGGCATGTTGGTGAGCGCCTGCGGCATCACGTACCTCGTCGCGACGCTCAACAGCATGGAGCTGGCCGCCTTCGCGCAGCGCATCATGGTGGGCTTCATCGCAACCTGGTTCATCCTGCTTGGCGTCCGGCTCCTGAAGGTGCCTGGCAGCGTCCAGGCCCCGCCGGCGCCAGTCGGCGCTCTTGCCGTCGCGACCTGAACACGCCTCGTGCCAAATGCATGGGATGGACGGGTCGCTCCGCGGGCGCTGGCGCACATGTGCGGCCTGCCAAACAGGAATAGCCCGTGGGCGCCCTCATAGGATTGCATGTCCCTGCTCGGCATCGTCCTGCTCGTCGTGATCGTCGTCCTCTTGCTTGGCGCAGCGCCCTCCTGGCCTCACAGCCGGCAATGGGGTTACCGGCCCATGGGTGGGCTCGGCGTCCTCCTCGTCATCCTGCTCGTCCTGCTGCTCTTGAGAGTCATCTGAGACCCCGGGCCGCGCCATCTGTCCAAACGCCGGGCCATGCCGGCCCCTCGCCCGCGCCCCGTGCGGTGCCCGGCACCGCGCCCCTGACCACGCCTCGCGACGGCCGTGCCATGACCCGGGCCACCCGATGGGGGCTCGACGTCGTCAATCGTCCTGCTTCCTTGTCGTCGCGGCCGCAGGTCCATGCCGGCTCCTTGCCCGCGTCAATCCACGCAGTGGCTGGGCCAGGCGCCCCCCAGGACGCGACCCGCGAGCCGGGGAGCGATGGCCGCGGAGGTCTGGCCTAGAAGTATCCAAGGCGGCGAATCTCGAAGGAGCACGCGCCCGCACCGGAGGCGTTGCAGGATGCCTCGGACACGTGCACGCGTGGAGCCTGGGACCGAAGCGCTCGCCCAATCGCCTTGCGTTCGCGGTCACAGCCGTGGCCACCCTTGCGGCCCATCCGGCACGAGCCGCATCCACTGAGGAGAAACAGGCAGCGGTCGTCATCCGCGCTGACAATCCGGCCGGCGCCAAGGTGCATGACGGCGGCGGCGCGTTCCAATCCGGCGACCCAGCGGGGCACCACGCCGGGGGTGGCGGGTGATGGCGGCAGCGGCGCGGTTGGCGCGACCCTGCGCACGGTGGCGCCTTGCGGCCGGGCGTTGCGGCGCGGAGGGGGGCTGGCCATGCGAGCCTGGCCAGACTGGTCGTGCGCCGCCTGTGGGCCGGCGTGGAAGCGAGCGAACAGGACGCACACGGTGAGCATCGCCAAGCCGCCGAGAATGAGGATGAGGGCGCCCTTGCCCGCGGGAAGGAAGGGGATGGCCGCGATGACGCCGCCGCGGCCTGCAATCGCCTCCCACGTCAAACCTACAGAACCCGGGTTCACGGCATGGGTTCCTCGCTGCAGGCCTAGGGCTTGCGGGGACGCGGGTGCGGGCCACAATGTTGCATTCGGGCAGGCCTGCTGCGGGGCCCCGTCTTCGTCCCACAACTGCCTTGCCTGCCGCCGGGCAACCGCCAGTCGTGAAGCTGTCCACACGCATCTCTTCCAGCCCTTCCATCGAGCCCGCCCAAGTCGCAACCGGGGCCACCAAGCCGGCTGCGGCCCCAGGCAAGCGGCACGCCACCGTCTTCATCATCATGGACGCCGGCCGCGCCGACTACGTCCGAGCCGACACGATGCCGTTCTCGCACGGCCTCATGCAGCAGAGCATCCAAGGGTCCTTCGAGAGCCCGCCGGGCTTTGCGCAGCGCACGGTGCTGTTCTCCGGCCGCTACCCGGACACGTCTGGCAACTTCAGCCAATTCGTCTTCGACCCGGTGGCCTCGCCGTTCAAGTGGGTCAAGTCGCTCGGCCCGCTTCGCAACTTGGTGAAGCCTCGCAAGATCCTCTACCCGACCCGCATGGCGATCCAGAAGATCACCAAGTGGAAGACCGGCGCGTTCCACACGGATCCTGCCTGGATCCCGCCCAAGTTCATGCCGTTCTTCGCCATGTGCGAGGACATGAAGCCAATGTACGACCCCGGCGCCCTCGGCGCCCCGAGCATCTTCGACCTGTGCCGCGAGCACGGACTCAAGTTCCGGTACCTGGCCCACCCCGTCAGCGGTGACGACGAGGAGATCCACAAGATCCTGGTGCGCGAGTTGCGCTCCGGCGCCGACTACGACCTGTACGTCGCCCAGTTCAGCGTCACGGACCAGAAAGGCCACACCGACGGCCCCTTCAGTGACCGCATGCAGAAGGGCCACTTGCGCGACCTCGACGGCAAGTTCGCAGGCGTCCATGCCGCCCTTGCCGCGGGCTACGATTCATGGGACCTCTTCATCTGCGGCGACCACGGCATGGCACCGGTCGAGCAGCACATCAACATCCTCTCGACGCTCAAGGCCCTGGACGTCAAGCCGGCGGTCGACTACGTGGTCTTCGTCAACAGCACCCTTGCCGTCCTATGGTATCTCACGGAGAAGGGCCGCACGACCATCGAGGCAGCGCTTCCCGGGATTCCGGGAACCCACGTCGTGGACGAGGCCGAGCGCCGCACCCGGCGCATCCCGCTCGACCGCCGCTGGGGCGACCGCATGCTTGCTGCGGAATCCGGCGTCCTGTTCTGGCCGGACTACTTCCACGTCACGGATTCGACGATTGTCGGGATGCACGGATACCTCGACAAGAGCTCGGAAACGCACGGTGTTGCCATCCTCGCGTCGAGCAACGGGCACACGGCGCCACGCAAGCTCGGACTGCGGCCGCTGGTCGACGTCTTCCCCACGTTGTGCGAGCTGCTGGGAGTTCCGACGCCGGCCGGACAAGAAGGGACGAGCATGCTTGCGACAGCCGAGGAAACGGTCACGACCAAAGCGTGAACTGCTCAAGGGCGCGGCCCCCGAAGCCGGCGAGCCACGGCATGGCGACCCCCATCCGCCCCGATTCAGGGGTTTTCGAACGCCGCCGGCGCGCCATCGCCTTCCAGCGAGCACGACATTTGCCGCAATTCGTAGGCCCCTTCCCCTTTCTCCAGGCGCGGCGTCCCGTATTGGATGTCGAAGGACGTCCACGGGCCGGATGGGATACTGGTTCCGAGAGCGAAATTGACCGTGATGGATGCACCAGGGCCAACTTTCCACTCCTTGCTGGGAGCGTGCACATCGCCGCCGCCAGCACGAATCGTAACCGAACCACCGCCCAGATACGAAGTCAAATTGCCTTTTGCCAGTAGGTTTCTCAACGTGAATTGGGCCGTCGCGTCGCCGCTGTTCGTCGTGACGTTGTGAACGACGCGGATTGAGGACAGCGTCGCCACCAATGCGTCGCTCTCGCAGGAACCGGGGCCGACGTGCGTACCCGGCTCGGGAATGATGCTGTTGAATCCGATCCCAAACGCAACCAGCCACGACACCATGCCGATGACGCCAAACGTTTGGCCAAGACGCGGCAACAGGGGCTTCCGGGCGCCACGTAGCGCAAGCCTGGAAAGAATGATGGCGGGCAGCCCAAACAAGAACCCGACGACATTTGCCCAGCCCAGCAGATTCGGGGTTATCCCATGATTCCAGACGAGGAGACCTACGGCGATCGCCAGCGGCGCCGTCAAGGCAAACACGCCGACCCCAAACCCCACCATCCCAAGTCGCGCACGTGACGGCTGGACGGCTTCTTGCAACGCTGCGTCCGCCACGCCTGGGCCATTGTACCCCCGTTTCTTGGCCTTGCCTATGGTGCTGAACGGGAAGGCGGAGGGCCGGGGCACCGGGGCCCCTACGGCCCGTGGAAGCGCACGGCATCCTCGAGGATGGCATGCGTCTGGATGGCAAGCGAGCGCCAGTCGTGGTCCCGTGCGACGCGGGTCCGGCCGGTCTCGCCGAGACGGCGCGCTAGGTCTTCGTCCTCGAGGAGCCAGCCGATCTTCGAGGCGAGGTCCGCGGCATCACCGGGTTTGGCAAGCAGGCCGTTCTCGCCGTCACGCACGAAGTCCGGGATGCCACCGATGCGCGACGCCACGACCGGGCGCCGGCAAGCGTTTGCCTCCGCAAGCACCATGCCGAAGGATTCGGCCTCGCTCGTGCTGGGAAGGACGACGACGGCCGCCCGGCGGTATTGCTCGATGAGTTGGGCTTCGGGCAAGCGGCCAACGACACGCAGGGCACCGTGGAATTCGCGGGACAAGGCCTCGAACTCGGCGCGGCGGTCGCCGTCGCCGACCAAGGTCAACGTCACGGCGGGGACCTGCCGCAACAGGATACGAAACGCCCGCACGAGGACGTCCACGCCCTTCCATGCATAGGACTTGGCAAGCGGCGCGACGAACAGGATGCCCTTGCCCGATGCCGGGCTGTCGCTGTCGAAACGCTGCACGTCGACGCCGGGGGGGACCACGCGCACCCGGTCGCGGTGCCGGTGCAACGCATGATCACGCACGTAGGGCGACACGGCGATGAGGCCAGCTGAACGCGCAATCATCCAGCGTTCCATGGTGGAGCGGTGTAACGCGGCCATGGCGGCCAACGGTGGGGAGGAGCCAGAAAGCCGGCCGGCGTGGTAGGTCAGCACGAACGGCGTCTCGGCCTTGCGGGCGGCAAGGAACGCCATCTCGGCGGCAAACGGGACCGGTGTGTGGGCGACGACGACGTCTGGGGAGAAGCGGCGGATGGCGGCTGCCACGGCGCTCTTGAAGGCGGGTTCGACTGGCGAGTTCCCGAGGGCCCACCGCGACGGGATGCGCTCCACGCCGACGCCGCGGCGTGGGCCGCTTGCGGCGCCGGTCCGCGTGAGCGTGAGCACTTCGACTTCGTGCAGGCGGTCAGCCAGGCTGCCGAGGATGGAATTGGCATAGCGCTCCAATCCGCCTCCTTCTGGATCGTAGTACGGTGTGACGGCCAGGATGTGCAAGCCCGTCACCGCGTCTGGGGCATCGGGGCAGTGCGGCCCTGGTCGACCACTTCGCCGTACACGGCCTCGAGGCGATCCGTGACGGCATCCCAGGAGAATTCCTTGTGGATCCGTGACGAGAGGGCGGGGCCACGGGCAAAGCGTTCCGGCTCGAGGGCGCGTCGGATCTGCGCCGAGAGGTCCTGAACGTTGCCGGGCTTGGCGACGAGGCCGCCGAGGCGGGCCAGGTCGGCCACACCGGGAAGGTCGGAGGCCACGACGGGTGTGCCGCAGGCCATGCTCTCGAGGATGGAGATGCCGAAGCATTCTTGGCGCGTGACGCTGGGAAGAAGGGTCAGGCTCGCCCCCGAATACAGGGCTGGCAGGTCTGCGTCGGCCACGCATCCGAGGAAGCGGGCATCGACGCCAAGGCGGCGGGCCAACGCGTCGAGTTGGCCGCGCAGCGGTCCGTCGCCAACGATGAGGAGCGGGATGCCGGGTGGCGAGGCCGCCAAGGCGCGCAGGAGCACGTCCAGGCCCTTGTATGGGACGAGGCGCCCGACGAACAGGAGGTAGTTGCTAGGGCCATCGCTTGGCCTCGGGCGGAACTTGGCCGGGTCGACGCCGTTTGGCACGACGCGCCAGCGTTGTTCGGGGATGTGGTCCAGGCTTGCGGCGCTGCGGCCGTACGCCACGGAGCGCACGAGCACCGAACTGGCAAGATCGTAGACTGGCGGCGCGATGGCTTGGTAGACTCCAGCTGCGAGTCGGCCGACCGGGGTTCCGGGGTCAGGCTCGAAATGGAAGTCCAGGACGGAAGGGATGCCAAGTTCGTGGGCGCGGCGCAGGACCTTCGACGTCGTGAAGGGATAGGTCGCCGCGACGTGGACGACGTCGGAGTCGTGCGGGATGTGTCGCGACAGCGGCGCAAGGGGCGCCCGCAGGAAGGTCGTGATGCGTGGTTCGCGCACGATGTGGACGCCATGCTCCGTCGTCGTCTCGCGGCCGCCCTGGGTGGAGCAGATGAGCGTCACGTCGTGGCCGCGGTGGGCCAGTTTCCGTGAGATTTCGCAAAAGACGCGCTCCACGCCGCCGACGTGGCCGCTGGCCGCGTCATCGCTCGCGGGGGGCGGGCTGGGGTCGAAAGCAGACACGAACGTGATGCGCATGCCCCGTATGCGGTCGGTGCCCGGTTGAATGGGTTGAGGGACGACACCGGGGGGGTTTCCGGCTGCCGCCGCGGGCAGCGATGGCGATGCATGCGAGGGCCGCGCGTTGCGGTTTTGCCGGGAGGAAAAGCGACGCGCGCCGGTGCGCCCTCCGAACCAGTGCCGGAGGTAGGCGTCGCTCAGCAGAGAACTTGAGGCAAGACGCCGCGGCAGATCGAAGGCCGACGCGGCCGGATGACGCGGGCCGAGGAGCATGGGCCTAGAACTTCCACTCCGGGTCGGTCGGCGCCCACGAGCGGGTGAGCGCGTCCCCGGGGGCGGGATCCGGGCTCTGCGGTGGGATACGGCCCATCGGCTGTGCGCGGCGCACGCGGCCCTCGCTGCGAAGCACGGAGCGGCGCTCGCGGGAGATCAGGTAGATCGGATTGACGGGATCCGCCTTGCGGTCGAGGATGTCTTCGAGGTGCAGGTGGGTGCCGCTCGTGGAGGCTGCCGACGGGACGCGGATGATCTCGAGTTCACTGGGGCGGGCCCCGACGGCGCGCACCACTTCCAGGACCTGCGGCGCCGCCTCTCCGGCCAGGGCGACGGGTTGGTTGTCGAAGAAAACCTCCGACAAGGCAGAGGCGGGGGCGGGGTCAGGGATGTCGAGCATGGCCACTCTCCATGGATGGCCCGCGAATGATAGCCCAGTCGGCAGGCAGACCTGTTCGTCGCGACCCACCCGCCGCATGGGGCCCGTCAGTGCGCGGGGACCGCATTCGGCCGGCTCGCCCACATGCCACCATATACAGCAAGCCCCTTCCGATGCCGTCCCGAGAGGGAGCGGATGTCGCGCGCCGAACCCAGTCACCCAAGCGGCACAGTGGTCGCCGTCGGAGCGTCGGCGGGCGGGTTGGAGTCGCTGGGCATCCTGCTCGCCGGGTTGCCGGAGCGCTTCCCCGCGTCCATCCTGGTGGTCCTGCACTTGGATCCCCACCATGAGAGCCAAGCCGTCCCCATCCTGCAGCATCGGACGCGGCTGCGCGTGCGTACGGCGCTTGCCGGAAAGCGCCCGCAGCCCGGGACGGTCTACCTCGCGCCGCCGGACCACCACCTGCAACTGCGCGCCGGCAAGATGCGGCTGACCCAGGCGGCTCGTGTCAACTATTCGCGGCCCAGTATCGATGTCCTGTTTGCGTCCGTCGCCGAGGATCGCGGCCCGGCGGCCGTCGGCGTGGTGCTCAGCGGCACGGGCAGTGACGGCGCGGCGGGCGTCGCGCTCATCAAGGCGCGAGGTGGAACGGCTGTCGCCGAGCACGCGTCGACGGCGGCCTTCCCATTCATGCCGGCGGCGGCCGGGCGCGCGGGCCTGCTCGATGCGACCCTCCCCGTCACGCAGATTCCCGCCTTCCTCTTGCATGGCTTGACGCGGCGTGTCCCCGTGAGCGACCTGGAGTGGCAACGCATGCTGGCGTTCTTGCAGTCTCGCACGGGCGCCCGCTTCTCGAGCTACCGCTCCACGACTCTGCACCGCCGGCTGCAGCAGCGCTTGGCCGCCACGGGGTGCCGAAGCATGGCCGAGTACCTGCGGATCCTGAACGAGAACGAGGCGGAGGTGGACCGGTTGCAGACGGCGTTCCTCATCAAAGTGAGTTCCTTCTTTCGCGACCAGGCCACTTGGGCCGTCCTGGCCCGCCGGGTGGATGCCTGGGCCACTACCCCGGGGCGGCCGCGACGCGCCTGGAGCGCGGGATGCGCCACCGGCGAGGAGGCTTACACGCTGGCGGTCCTGCTTGCCCGGCGCCTGGGGACGGGGCCAGGCGCCAGCTGGACCGTCTTCGGCACCGACCTTGACGCCGGCGCGCTCAAGGTCGCCCGCGCCGCGCGGTATTCCCGTGACCAGGTGCGCGCAATCCCGCCGTCCGACCTTGTACGGTACTTCGTGCGCGAGGGCGCCGCGTGGCGGGTCCGCAAGGCCCTGCGGGCCCACGTCGTGTTCGGGCGCCATGACCTCTTGCATGATGTACCGTTGTCCGCCATGGACGTGGTCGCCTGCCGGAACGTCCTCATCTACTTCAAGGCGGATGGAAAATCACGGACCTTGGCGCGGCTGGCGTCGGCCGTCCTTCCCGGAGGTTTCCTCTTCCTCGGGCGAAGCGAGGCGCCGGGACCGCTTGCCAGCCACGACCGCGTGGGCCGCACCAGCCTTTTCATGCGAAAGGGCCTGCCGTCTGCCATGCCCGCTCGTGCTGCTCGTTCCAAGAAGGCCGCCCCGCGGCGCCGTCGCGCGCCGGACGTGAGCGGGCCGCTTGCCGGGTCGTCGCTGATCGTGGCCGTGGCCATCGACCGCAAGGGGAATGTCGAGCTGTGGAACCCGGCCGCCCAGGCGTTGTTCGGCAAACGCCAGGCCCAGGTCATGGGCAAGCCCCTTGTGGGGGCCGTGGGGGATGAGACCGCTCGCCAGTTGCGCGCCACGATGCGCAACCCGGTGCCGCAGCAGGCGGTCCCCGTGGAGTGCACGGGCGTCGGCGGCCGCCGCATCCTCGAGGTCGAATGCCTCCCCGGCGCCGCTGCGGGCTCGACGGTCTTTCTCGGCTCGGAGGTGCGGCCGGAGGTGTCCATGCCCGTGGCCCAAACCTATGAGGGCCTTGTCCGCGCGGGGCGCCGGCCCCCGCCTACTGCGGCGGCCAAACTGCTTGCACAACAGGACCTCAACGACGAATTGCAGAGCCGGAACGAAGAACTTGAGACCGTCAACGAGGAACTGCAGAGCCTCAACGACGCGATGTCGTCCATGGAGGACGAGATGCGTGGCCTCGGCGAGGAGGCACGGCGTGCCAATGACTTCCTGCGGCTGCTGCTCGACACGTCCTCCGACGTGCTCATCGCCTGCAACGCCGACAACCGGGTGGCGTTCTGGAACGACGCCGCCATCAAGGCGTACCACTTGTCATCGGTGCAGGCTGTAGGTAAGGAACTCTTCGGCCTCCTGCCGAGCCTTGCCCATGCGCCGCTCAAGGTTGCGTCGCGCAAGGCCCGGGCGAGTGGACGAACGGGTCGTGTCAAGGTCCTGCACGGTGGCTTGGAGTACTCTTTCGACCCGTTGTCGTCGAGGTCAGGGTCGCGCCGAGGTTACCTGCTTCGCGTCCATCAGCCCTAGAGGCTTTGCTTCGGCGCGGGCGTCGGCCGCTAGGATTGAGGTCGCGGGCTCGCCAAGGGCATCGCTCGGCGCGGACTCGGGGGGCGCATCGAAGCCCCGGGCGCTCAGGATGCCTTTGCCCGCCCGAACGGGGGGCCGGGCAGGCAGCGTGAAGCCAATCTTGCAACCCAGGCCGCGGCCCGGGCTTTCCGCCGTCATGGTGCCGCCCGAACCTTCGATGATCCCCTTGGAGATGAAGAGACCCAAGCCCGTGCCGCCCGGCGCCCCGGCCACGTCCTCGTGCAAGCGGCCGAACGGCCTGAACAGGTTGGGCCGGTCCGCGTCGGCAAAGCCCAGTCCCGTGTCCGAGACCTCGACGAAGGCCTCGCCGCGGCGCATGGTGGCACGGACGGTGATGCTGCCGCCCCGCGGCGTGAACTTCAGGGAATTGCCGATGAGGTTGAACAGCACCTGCATGATGCGCTCGCCGTCCGCGAAGGCCGCGACGGATCCGGTGGTCTTCGACGTGATGCTCACCCCAGCGCGGCCCGCTTCCGCTGCAAACGATTCGACGGCCTGGGCGACGACCCCTTCCAGGTCGAGCTGGGTGGGTTTGAGGTGCACCTGGCTGTGCGTCAGCGTCGACGCCGTGAGGAGGTCCTTGACGAGCGCCGCCAACCGGATGACGTTGCGCTCGACGATGGCGAGGCTGCGCTCTTGGGTGACGTCCAGTCCCCCGCCTGCCATCAGGGATTGCACCTGAGACAGCATCGGCGTGAGCGGCGTGTTGAGCTCATGTGACGCCCGACTCATGAATTCGGCGCGCATGCGGTTGAGGTCCTGCAGTTGCAGCACCTCGCGCTGTTGCTGTTCGTTGGCGTCGCGCACAAGTTGGGCCCGGTTCCGTTCGCCGACATCATGCGAGACGGTCGATGCGCCCACCAGTTGGCCATCCGCGTCGAGGATGGGCTGCACCGTGACCGAGACCTCCCTGATTTCGCCGGTCTTGGTCACGCGCTGCGTCTCGAACCGCTCGACGGCACGTCCGGCCAGGAGGGCGGCGAGCACGGCACTCCACTCCTCGCGGCCATCCTCTGTCATGCAGATCTCGGACAGGGCGCGTCCAACCACCTCGTCTTCGGTGAAGCCGTAAAGGCTCGCGGCACCGGAACTCCACGTCTGGACCACGCCGTGCATGTCGATGCCGATGATGGATTCGTCCGAGGCGTTGACCACCGCGGCGAGCCTTGCCGCCGCCAACTTGGCCGCGCGCTCGTTCGTCCGGTCGCGCGCGAAGAGCTCGATGGTCCTCTGGGCGTTGCCGTTCCCGGCTTGCGCCTGGACCTGCACGTAGACTTGTGTGCCGTCGCCGCGCCGGACGACGAGGTCCATCTGGGGATAGGGGGGGCCGGCCGCCAGCGCTTGCGCGACGCGTTCATGGGTGGCAGCGTCCAAGTGGCGCGACAGGTCGGTCACGGTCCGGCCGGTCAGCTCGGAGGCGGCGGCGTACCCCAGGAGGTCCGCGCAGGCCTGGTTCGCGATGTACACCTTGCCGTCGAGGCCGAGTTGCAAGATCCCAACGGGAGCGCCGTCCACGAGGCCACGGAAGCGCCTCTCGGCCTCCTCCAACCTCTCCTCGAGGGCGAGGCTGGCTTGCTTTGCGCGCAACCCGGCAACACCCACGGCAAGGTCTCCCGCGAGTTCACGCAGCAGCGCTACCTCTTCCGGAGCGAAGGCGTCCGGCTCGCGCGCGTAGATCGTGAGGACGCCAGCGCCGTGCGGCCCGAATTGGATGGGGCAGGCGCAGATGCTGGCAAAGCCCAGCGGGCCTGCTTCGGGGATGCGCTGCTGCAGGGCAGGGTCGGCCGAGATGCTCCGCACCACCTGGGGGCACTGCTCCTGGATGGCGCGCATGGTCGGGCTGCGTCGCCCAGGGGTGGTCGTCCAGGGGACCTCGATGCCGCGGACCCCGGATGGCGCGGTCCCCGCGTAGCCCATGGGGACGATGCCTTCCGTGTTCGGTTTGACTTCACCAAACCAGGCAAAGCAGTAGCCGCCGAGGTCGATCAGTGCTCGACACACCTCGAACAGGAGCGCTTCCTCGTCGTAGGCGCGGATCGCAGCCTGGCTGCAGTGGCTCACAATCCGTCGTGCCCGCTCGACGCGCTGCAACAGCGAGGGCGGCAGGGGCTCCGTGGCCACGACAAAACCTTGCTCTGCAGACGCTAGTCCATTTCCCTCGCTAGACATGTCAGGGTCGGCGAATCTTGCCCCACCATTCCCATATAGGCCGGCCGGTGAGCATGAGGCATGCGCGATTCCATCGTGGTGGCCGGCGCCCTGTCGCTTCTCGCCCTTCTTGCGCTGTACGACATCCTCTTCGTCGGCTTCGGGGCCTGATTCAGCAAGAGCCAGCACGATGCCGGCTGACGCGCCGACGGGCACATGTTCGGGTGCCGACGGTTGGATGACCCCGGACGCCGTACGTCGACGTGCTGGCTTGAATCGCCAGGCGAGACCCGCCATGGAACCCATGTTTGAGATTCTGCTTGTGGACGACAACCCCACGGAGGTTGCCCTCATGGAGGAGGCCCTGACGAGCAGTCGCCTCACGAACCGCCTGCACGCCGTCCAGGATGGCGTCGAAGCCATGGCGTTCCTGCGCCACGAAGGCCCCTACAAGGGCTCGCCTCGCCCCGGCCTCATCCTGCTCGACCTGAACATGCCACGCAAGGGCGGGCTGCAGACGCTCTCCGAGATCAAGGCCGACCCCGACCTGCGCGGCATCCCGACCGTGATGCTCACGTCGTCCAACCAGCAATCCGAGATCGACCGCGCCTACGGCCTGCAGGCCAACGGCTTCGTGCAGAAGCCCATCGACCTCGACGACTACGTCGCCATCATGGGCGGCATCGAGCAGTACTGGACGGGCGTCGTACGACTTCCAGCCTAGAGGTCATTGCATCACTTCCAGGGTGCCTGCGTCGTTTTCCGGCCTTCGCGATCCTGGCGGGGGCGGTC
>JAZJZE010000007.1:0-1114 GCA_040390065.1 bacterium
TCCTTGGCAAAGGGCTTGCCGCCCAAGGAGGCCAGCCCGGCCGACGTTTACGCTGTGGTCGCCGCCACTGACGCAACCTGACCGAGCCCGATGCTGCTGGTCGTCACGTTGTAGATGTTGAAGTTGCCCTTGGTGTTGAACCCGGCAACGCCCACGCCGGCGCCGTCCGCCACCGTGATACCGAGGCGCACGTCGCGGATGGTGCCGGTTGCCGCCGCAATGCCCTTCAGTGCCACGGTGCTGCTGGCGACGGTGTTCTCGAAGGTGCAGTCGTAGATGCGCATCCTCGTCGGAGCGGCCGTTGCCATGGTGACGAGACCCTCGGCGACTCCGAGAGCCGCCGCCATGTAGCACCGCTCCAGCCGCACGCGAGCGACGGCCGCGTTCGTCAGGAACGTGTCGGTCAGCGCCGTCGAGCCGCCGATGATGTCGGTGTCTTCCATCACGAAGTCGTTCGCGCCCGAGCTGAGGCGCATGACGCTCGTGAGCTTGTTCGAGGCGTCGGAGGCCTGGACGTAGCAGTTGTGGAACCTGACGCCGGCCGCCGTCACGTCCCACGCAAGCGTGGTGTTTGACGAGCCGTTCTTGAAGATCAGATTCTCGTAGCTGCAATTCGCATCGTTGAGCAGGAACTGATCCGTCGCTCCCGTGAACGTGAACGTCGGCCGCTCGGTGCCGAAGCCAATGCCGACGGTGCGGACGCCGGCCACCTGATTCGACAGGATGTCGGTGCCGACCACCGTTTCGACGTGGCCGGGCAGGATCTGAACGACATCCCCGCGGTTGGCCCGGCACTGTGCCAGCGCCGCGTTCCACGTTGTGCTCAGGCTGCCTGCGAGATCGGCGGTCGTGTCGTCCTGGATGCCGAGCGAGCAGACGTAGAACACCTTGCCGCCGTTGGGCGCCAGGATGTACCCCGGAATTGCGAGCGGGCTTGAGAGCCTGCTTTGGCGATTGATACCCATGGTGGCTCCTTAGATGTTCGAGCCGTAGAGCTGGCGGGGGTCGGTCCAGCCGTTTGTGAACCACTGGGACGCCGTGAACTCCTTCATCTCGGCATTCTCGACGCTGGTCTCCTTGAACGTCGGCTCGCGGCTCCACACGGAGCGCAGGC